>CAVYEA010000014.1:0-48080 GCA_963767385.1 uncultured Actinomycetes bacterium
CACGGTGATGCCGTTACTGTTCGCGGCCGGGACCCAGTCGCTGCGGTACACACTGGCACTCACGTCGCCGACCGCGGACGCGTCCTGGACCGGCCCGATCCGCGCCACCATGGCCGGGCCCCGGCGGGCAATGTGACGTTCTGCTGGCCGAACGACCCGCCGGGGTCACCGTCAGCAGGTTGGTGCCGAGAGCATCGATCTCGGCGACGACCTGAGCCCGGCTGGAGGCGGAGATGCCCAGCACCGCGACCATCGTGGCGATGCCGAGGGCGATCCCGAGCGCGGACAGCACCGCCCGGGCAGGCCGGCTGGCCAGCCCGGCCGCCGCCAGCGGCAGCGCGTCCGCGGCCCGCATCCGGCTGCGTGGCCGGGCCCTCGGGGCGGGCGGGGCCGCGGCCGGGGTGGAGGCCGGTCACCGGGGATCACCGGTGTCGGCGACGATCTCGCCGTCGCGCAGCCGGATGCGTGCGCGGCGCGGCGGCGGCGACGTCCGGATCGTGGGTGACCAGCACGATGCTGGTCCCGTCCCGGTGCAGCCCGGTGAGCAGGGTGAGGATGCCGGCGCCGGTCTCGGTGTCCAGGTTCCCGGTCGGCTCGTCGGCGAGGATGATGGCCGGCTCGCCGACCAGGGCGCGGGCGATGGCGACCCGCTGGCACTCGCCGCCGGACAGCTGGCCGGGCCGGTGCCCGGCCCGGTGCGCCAGCCCGACCTGCTCCAGGGCGGCCGCGGCCGCCCGGCGCCGGGCCGCCGCCGGGATACCCCGGTACAGCAGCCCGGCGGCCACGTTCTCCACCGCGGTCAGTGCCGGGATGAGGAAGAACTGCTGGAACACGAACCCGATCGAGGCGGCCCGGATCCCGGCCAGGGCGGCATCGGGCAGGTCCTGCACGTCGGCCCCGGCCACCCGGACCGAGCCCGACGTGGGCCGCTCCAGCGTGCCGGCCACGGCCAGCAGGGTCGACTTGCCCGGACCCGGATGGCCCGGTGACCGAGACGAACGCCCCGGCGCCGATGCTGACGGTCACCGAGCGCAGCGCCAGCACCGGCGGTGAGCCGGGGTGCGCCTTGACGTACGGGTCGGCGCGCGCCCCGGGTGGAGCCCTGGTGACGCCGGCCAGCACCAGGCCCTCCCCGGGTACGCTCCGCGTGTTCACTGGGCCACCACCACGCGGACACCGGGGCTGATCCCCGGCCCGGTGACCGCCACCTGGCCGCCGGCGAACAGGCCGGTCCGCACCCCGACGAGGTGGTGCCCGCCGGACCGGGCCACGATGTCCACGGCGTAGCCGCCGCCGGCCAGGGCCAGCAGGGCGGTCACCGGGACCGCCAGGACGTCACGCACTGACTGGGTGGGCAGCGACACCTGGACCGCCACCCCGGTGCCGGTCCCGGTGGCGGCCGGGTGGGCGGGCCGGACGGTGAGCGCCCCCGCGGCCGCACCGCCCGATCCGCCTGACCCGGTCCCGGAGTTCCCGGACCCAGCCGATCCGCCCGCCGTGCCGCTGCCGCTGGTCCCGGTGGCGGCGGCCGCGGCGCTGAGCGCGCTGATCCGGCCCGGCACCGGGGGCCCGGACGGCAGGTCGATCGACACGGCCTCCCCGACATGCACCGGGGGCTGGTCCGCGGTGACCGGGACGTTGACCACCCGCCTCTCGGTGGTTACCCTGCAGGGCTGCTGGCCCGGGGTGGCCGGTGAGCCCGGCGTGACTGAAGGCGCGCCGATCCGTACCGGCCCGGGCAGGAACACCACCTGCCCGAGGCCGATCTCCCCGGTCACCGGGTAGCCGGCAGCGGTCTGCCAGCGTTCCGCCGCCACCTCGGTGGCCCAGTCGTAGACCCCGGTGGGCGCGGTCAGCAGCCCGGTGGCGTAGCCCAGCGCGATCAGCCCGGCCTGTAGCTGGCGGATGTCCGGGCCGTCGGTCATGCCGGCGGTGAACGGCCGCCAGGCCGGCACGTCCCCGTGCATCGCGATCACCGGGAGGTTGTCCACCTTGTACAGCGGCTGGCCCGGCAGCACGCGGGAGCCGGGCGCGGGCAGCCAGGTGTACGTGCCGTTGAGCTGGTTGATGAGCGGCCGGGTCGGCGCGTAGCCCAGGGTGCCGGGGGTGAGCATGCTGGTGGCCAGGTTGGTGCGGACCACGAGGATGGTGGACACCGGCGGGGCGGGCGACGGTGGCGTGGCCGGGGCGCCGCGGACCGCCACGGTGGTGACCGCGCCGCCCAGCGCGGCCGCGGTGACGGCGGCGGGCAGCACCAGCCGCCGGCGGTTCACGGGCCGGTCCCGTCGTCGTGCACCCCGGCCGGCAGCAGGTGCCGGCACGCGGCGTCGGCCGAGTGGAACTGGGGTGAGTTCCGGCTGAACTGGTCGTTCGCGCCCAGCGCGACGCCACCGTACCGGTCGGGGTCCAGCATGCCGATGTCGTGGCTGCGCATGCACTGCGCGTACCGGGTCAGCGCGGCCAGCCGGGCCGGGGACATGATCGCGGCGGCGGCGTTCTCCTTGGCCTGGACGATCGGCGCGATGAAGTGGTCGCAGGCGCGGGTCGCGGCGGGCGCGGGGGTGGGCGGCAGATCCAGGGTGAGCCCGGTGTTCCCGGGCCGGTGGTAGGGGTCGCGCATCGCTACGCCGTGGGCGCGCATGCAGCGGGTGAAGGCGAGCATGTCCCGGTCGCCCTGGGCCTGGGTCAGCGCCGCGCCTTCGGAGGCGGCGTGGCCGGCGTGGCCGGGCAGGCTGGCTACCGGCGCGCTGCCTGGCCCGGCTGGAGGCGCCCCGGACGAGCAGCCGGCCATCACGGCCGCCGCGAGGATGAGGAGCCCGGGCAGCCACCGGCTGGCCGGGCGCGTGGTGCGTTTCATGATCCCTGCCTTTCGGGGGCCGGGGGATCCGGCCCAGTGCAGAGATACGCCGCGCCCAGTTACCCGGGCATCACACGCGGCCCGCGGCGGGGGCGGCCCGTTTCCATGATCGTGGGGGATCCGGGGTGTTACCCGGCACAAACACCCCACGATCATGGAAGCCGGCGGAAGCCCGGGGCCGCGCGTGTGATGGCGGTGTGACCCCGGCTGCGGCAGCATGTGGGCATGCGGGTGCTGGTGGTGGAGGATCAGCGGGAGCTGGCCGATGACATCGCTGACGGCCTGCGCGACCAGGGCATCGGCGCGGACGTCGCCTACGACGGCGCGGCCGCCCTGGAGAAGGCGCTGATGAACGCCTACGACGTGATCGTGCTGGACCGGGACCTGCCCGCGGTGCACGGCGACGCGGTGTGCGCCACCCTGGCCGGCGCGCCCTGCCCGGCCCGGATCCTGATGCTGACCGCCGCCGCCGCTGTCGGGGACCGGGTGCACGGGCTGAACCTCGGCGCGGACGACTACCTGGGCAAGCCGTTCGCGTTCGAGGAACTGGTGGCCCGGCTGCGCTCGCTGGCCCGGCGGGCCCCGTCCGCCGCGCCGGTGCTGATCCGCGGCGACCTGATCGTGGACCGGGCCCGCCGCCGGGCCAGCCGGGCCGGTCGGCCGCTGTCGCTCACCCGCAAGGAACTCGGCGTCCTGGAGGAGCTGCTGGCCGCCGACGGCGCCGTGGTCAGCGCCGAGGACCTGCTGGAGCGGGTGTGGGACGAGAACGCGGACCCGTTCACCCGGACCGTCACGGTGACGATCGCGCGGCTGCGCCGCAAGCTGGGCGACCCGGACCCGATCGAGACGGTGGTCGGCAGCGGCTACCGGCTGCCGTGAACCACTCCGCGCCGCTGCGCTGGGCCCGCCGCTGCTGGCCGCAGAAGATCCGGACCCGGCTGGCCCTGCTGTACGCGGCTCTCTTCTTCGCCGCCGGGTCGGCGCTGCTCGGGCTCACCTACGGGCTCGTGGCCAGCAGCCTGCCGCACGGGTCCGCGGCCCTCCCCGCCAGCACCAAGAATCAGCTGGCCAAGCTCAGCGCCGCCTGCAAGCATCCGAACCCCGATCCAGGCACCCAGGCCAGGTGTAACCAGGTGGCCAACGAGATCCAGAAAGCCGGGGCGCAGAGCGGGCAGCAGCAGACGCTGCACAGCCTGCTGCTGTACTCGCTGGCCGGGCTGGGCGCGATGACGGTGGTCTCCGGGGCGCTCGGCTGGCTGGTGTCCGGCCGGGCGCTGCGGCCGGTCCGGGTGATCACGGAGGCGGCGCAGCGGGCGTCGGAGCGCAACCTCAGCGAGCGGCTGGCGATGGGCGGCCCGGCGGATGAGCTGACCGAGCTGGCCGACACGTTTGACGGCATGCTGGACCGGCTGGACCGGGCGTTCGCCGCGCAGCGCCGTTTCGTCGGCAACGCCTCCCATGAGCTGCGCACCCCGCTGACCATGATGCGCACCGCGATCGACGTGACCCTGGCTAAGCCCGGCCGGACCGCGCAGCACCTGGAGGACATGGCCGTCCGGGTGCGCCGGTCCATCGACCGGGCCGAGACCATGATCGATGCGCTGCTGGCCCTGGCCCTGAGCGACCGCGGCCTGGACGGCGCTGAACCGGTCAACCTGGCCACCGTGGCGGAAGACGCGCTGGACGCGTCCCAGCCGGCCATCGCGCGCCTGGCCCTGCAGGTGGAGGCCCAGCTGGACCCGGCGGAGATATCCGGGGACCGGCAGCTGCTGGAACGGATGGTGCATAACCTGGTGGATAACGCCATCCGGCACAACGAGCCGTCGGGCTGGATCAGGCTGCGCACCGGCGCCGCCGCCCCGGGCGGCTGCCTGCACATCGCGAACAGCGGGCCGTTCGTCCCGGACGACGCCGTGCCCGGGCTGTTCGAGCCGTTCCGGCGGATGGCGGCGCGGACCGGGTCCCGGGACGGGGTGGGGCTGGGCCTGTCCATCGCCTCGTCGGTGGCCGCCGCGCACGGCGGGCGGGTGGCGGCCCGCAGCCAGCGCGGCGGTGGCCTGGACATCACGGTGGCGCTGCCGGGCCGGCCGGTGGCGCTGCCGGGCCGGAAAGGTCCAGATGGATCTTGATCAGCCGTTTGGCATGATCGATGATGCCCTGGTCGCCGTCGGGGGCCACGGCGAACGCGAGCCGGACCAGCGCGTCGGCGATCTTGATCGCCATGATCAGCGCGCGTTCGCCGGGCACCTCCGCCGGGTCGTCCAGCTGAGCGGCGAGCACCGCGCGCAGACGGCCGGCCAGCACGGAGTCGTTGTCGGCAGTGATGCCCAGCAGCCGCACGTCGGCCACGTCGCCGAAGCGGACCACCCGGAAGCCGGGATCTTCCCGGCACATGGCGACCATCAGGTCCATGGCCGCATCCGCGGTGTCATGCAGGTCACTGAGGTCACAGGACTGGGCCGCGAGGTCCATCTGCTCCAGGTACCGGTCCAGGTTCCGGCTGGCCAGCGCGTGCACGATCTCGCGCTTGTCGGCGAAGAACTGGTACAGCACACCCGGTGAGACCTCGGCCCGCAGGGCCACCTGGGAGGTGGTCATCTTCTCGTAGCCGCGTTCGGCGACCAGCCGGCCCGCCGCGTCGAGGATGCGGGTGACCCGGATGGTGTTGCGTTCCGCGGCGGGCAGTCTGCGCAGCGGGATCCCGGGCTCGGGCTCGGGCGGCCCGCCTCCCGGGGCTTCCCGGCCGGCCGGGCCGCCGGGAGGCTCATGATCGGCCATCACCCGAGTATGACTGCCCGGCCCGGACGGGCCGGCGGGATGGTGTTCCGGGCGGTGCTGCCGGGCGGCCGCGGTCGGGCCGATTCCGGCCGCCCGGCTGTCCGCGGGGCGCCGGGCGGCCGCCGGAGCTGGCTGGGGGGCGGCCGCGGGCGGCCGGGCGCCGGGCACCGTCAGCCCAGCTGGGGGATGATCTCGCTGGCCAGCCGCTCGGCGTGCCCGGCCTGCTCGAACAGCGGGGTGAACAGGATCAGGCTGGCGCCGGCCGCGGTCACGTCCCGCAGCGCGGCCACGCAGTCAGCCGGCGTCCCCGCGACCGCGGCCGCCTCGATCTGCTCCGACCGCTGGCCGTAGAGCCGCTCCAGCGCGCCGTCGATCCGGCCGCGGGCCCGGGCCCCGTCGTCGTCCACGGCGATGTACACCCGCTTGGCGATGCCGAACTCCCCGGCTGGGCGGCCCGCGGCGGCCAGGGCTTCCCGCACGGCCTGCACCTGCCCGGCGAACATCGCGGTTGGCGTGGACCCGGCCCCGAAGAAGCCGTTGCCCAGCCGCACGGCACGCCGCAGGGCGGCCGGTCCGTTCGCGCCGAACCAGAGCGGAGGGTAGGGCTTCTGCACGGGCTTGGGTTCCATCGCGGCATCCCGCAGCTGCCAGAACTCACCGTCGAAGCTGACCCGCGGCTCGGTCCACAGCGCCTTCATCAGCGCCAGCCCCTCGCTGAAGCGGGCCACGTAGCGGTCCCGGTCCACCCCGAACGCGGCGAACGGCCGCCCGGGCCCGCCGGTACCGACCCCGATCTCGGTCCGGCCGCCGCTGAGCTGGTCCAGCGTGCTCAGGCTCTTGGCCAGGTGGACCGGGCTGTGCAGGGTGGAGACGAACACGACACAGCCCAGCCGCAGGGTGGTGGTGCACGCCGCCGCGTAGGTCATCGTCTCGACCGGGCCGAGCTGCGGGGCGGAGCCCAGCACCTGTTCCTGCGCCCAGGCGCTCTCGAAGCCCAGTTCCTCGGCCCGCTGGAGGTAGCTGCGGAACGCCGCCGGGTCGAACTCGCCGTCGGAGTAGAACTGCGGAATCGCGATCGCGAACCTCATGCGGCGCATCGTAGCGGCCGCCCGGTGGCCGCCCCGGCCCCGGTACCGCCGGCGGTGTCGCCGGGGCCCGCGGATGCGCGGGCCCCGGCGCACCGGATGACCGGCTAGTAGCTGTTGAGCCAGGTCGTGGTGAAGCTGTTGCCGCCGGACAACGCTCCCGGCGTGGACAGGTCGTAGGTCTGCGTCGCATCCTGCATGTCGACCGGGAAATTGTTCGGGTAGCTGGAAATGTTCCCGGGCACCCCGCGGTAGGTTTCCGCGGCGTTATGCACGGTCCAGGTGCCGTAACTGGCGAGCGGCGCGATTCCGATCGAGAAAGCGGGCCGTTCCATGATCCATTCCGCGCTGCTATCCACGCACTGGACCGAGCAGTTCGCGTGCTGGGTGAAGCTGTTCACCGGGTGGGTGGCATCGGTCACGGCCAGGGTGTAGATCGTGCCACTGCGGGATACCGAGGCGCTGATCGCGTCACCGGGCTGCACCGAGGAGCCCACCTGGATCGAGTTGGCCGGGAACATCTCCCACCAGGTGAAGTAGGTCGCGACACCCTGGAAGCACCAGCCGACGGTGCCGTCCTGCTCCACGGTCTGGCTGGAAAAGCCGTCGAGCCCGACCCACTCCGCGGCCAGGGTGTCCTCGTTGGTGCAGGTGACCGTAGGGGTGTTCCAGCTCCCGCTGACGCTGCTGAACGCGGGCAGGAGGTTGGTGGCCTGGTCCACGTAACCGGACCAGTTGTAGCTGTCCATGGCGGCCGTGTTCCCGGCGCGGTGCTGCTGGCCCTGGTGGACCAGCACGGCCAGGGGATGCTGGCCCAGGTACTTGACCAGGGACGAGCGCGCCTCGGCCAGGAACCGGGCCGACAGGTGATGCGCCGGGTGAGCTGGCGCCCGGGTCGCGGCCAGGCCGGAGGTGGCACCGGCGGTCAGCGTCAGGCCGCCGGTCAGCACGGCGGCCGAGCCGCAGGCGAGCAAAGTGCGCACTATTCGCATGCGAAATCCCCTATCCGCCCCAGAAGGGGCATTTCTCTGATGGGCGTGAATTACCGCTGAAATGGCATGTATGTGTGCCGTGGAAAAACGAGCCGGGAAAACCGTACTCGTGCATGCGTCAATGCCGCAACGCTCCTGGCGTGATTTTGCGCGCGCAAAAATGTCGCGGAGAATATGATTTGCGCGGGGTCATTCCCGCGCGCTGGCCGCGGGCTGGGCGGGCTGCAGCGGGGAGGCGGGGCGGCCGCAGGCCGCCGGCGGCCGGGTCCTCAGCGGCGCAGCGGGGCGGGGTGGGCCGGGGTCACCTGCCCAGCGCCGGCCCGGGGGGAGCACTCGGGGGCCAGGTTGCAGGCGGCCCACGCGGCGAGCTGCTCCAGGACCGGGAGGATCGCGGCCCCCGCGTCGGTCAGCGCGTAACTGACCCCGGGCGGCCTGGTGTCCGTGACCGACCGCTCGACCAGCCCTTCGGCCGCCAGTTCGGCCAGCCGGTCGGAGAGCACGGAGTCGGTGATCGTCCCGACCGCGCGGCGCAGCTCGGAGAAGCCGGCCGGCCCGTGGCTCAGCACACCCAGGATGACCCCGTTCCACCGCTTCCCGAGCAGGTCAAAGGCGCGCCGCAGCCAGGTGTCGCATGTCGGCCCGTGCCGCGGGGTCGCGGTCATGCCCCCAACTATAGTCCGGACTTGCCGGGAGCTGGTAGCTTGCTTTTTCCTAGCACTTGTGTTTTCCTAGCACATGTCCTACGGCAAGCAGCAAGTTTTCTCCGGCTCACCAACCACCAGGGAGGATCCCTGATGTCCCTTTTCCGCCTCGACGCCAGCATCCGGGCCCAGGGCTCGCACAGCCGGGCCATTGCCGACATCGTGGAACAGGAGTGGCGCTCCGGGCGCCCGGATGAGCCGGTCACCCGGCGCCTGATCGGGCTGGAGCCGGTGCCGGCGACCGCCTGGGCCGCCGCGGTGTCGGCCCGGGGCGTCCCGGCTGAGGAGCTCAGCCCCGGCCAGCGGGACGCGGTCACCCTAGCCGCCACACTGGCCGGCGAGCTGGTGCAGGCGGACGCCCTGCTGTTCGCCGTGCCGCTCTACAACTTCGGGGTGTCCCAGCACTTCAAGGCCTGGGTCAACCTGGTGATCACCGACCCGCGGATGGCCAGCGGGACCGAGCCCGTCCTGGCGGGGCGCCCGGCCGTGCTGGTGACGGTGCGCGGAGGTGCGTACGGAGCCGGGACGCCGCGGGAAGGCTGGGACCATGCCACCGGCTGGATGCGCCGCATCCTGGCCGACGTCTGGAAACTCGACCTCCGGGTAGTCGAGTCGGAGTTCACTCTGGTGGGCGTGAACCCCGCCCTCGACCAGTTCCGGGACCTGGCGGACCAGATGCGCGCCCGGGCCGAGGAGCAGGCGCGGGAGCACGGGCGCGCCCTGGGTGGCGCCCGTGCCGCCGCCTGAGCCCGGGGTGCCGCGCCCGGATCACTGAGCCCGGCCCGGCCGGGCCGGCCCGCCGCGGGCCGCCTCCCGGGCCGGGCGCTCAGCGGCCTGCCCAGCGGATCGTGAACTGCTCCAGGGTGTAGCCGAAGGAGTTGACCGTCGGCTGCACGAAGTTGTCGCGGATGATGCGCACGGACTGGGTTTCCGCGCTCGCGATCAGCGGCCGGGTGACCTGGGGCGAATGAACAGCCTTGTAGAACGCGATCTGCTGGGCCTGCGCGTAGAGCACCGACTCCGGGAACTGCGGCCTGATCAGCATCCCGCAGCCCAGCCCCGGGTAGGTCCAGCTGTGCTGGGTGGCGATCGGCCGGGACGGGATGTTGTCGATCACGACCTCGTGCGCGGACTGCGGAAGCTGGGGCGGCGGGAGCGTCATCGACACCGACACCCGGCCCGGCTGGCCGCCCTGGGGTGCCCGGAGCACCTGGAGCCGGTAATGGCCGGTGCCCGGTGCCCACCAGGACGGGCCCGGGTTCAGGTCCACCGTGGCCGAGGCGTGGCCCACCGCGTAGAACGTGCTGGCGTACCAGCACGGCCAGATGCCCAGGCTCTTCGAGACCTTGCGGGTGAACACGAAGTCGAAGTTCGCCTGGCCCAGGGCCGGGCGGGAGATCCCCTCGATCTTCTGCAGGACCCACGGGCCCAGGTCGGTGGTGCTCGTGGTCCCGGTGGCCACCCCCTGCCACGGCCAGCCGAACCTCACGCTCGGCAGATGCACATTGACCCCGACAACGTGCAGCATGGCGGACAGCGCGGTCAGCAGCACCGAGGCGATCGCCCGCCGGAAGATCAGCACGGTGACCGCCGCCACGGCCGCCCACTTCACCGACAGCGGGATCCGGCGGCGCCGCCGCGGCGGCCCGCCCGGGTAGCCCCCTGGCCAGGCGGGCCCGGTGCCGGGCGCGCCACCGGTCCCGGCACCAGGCCCGCCGCCGGCGGCCGCGGCGGGTCCAGTACCGGCTGCGGCGGTCCGGGCGGCCACGATCCGGCGGCGGCGGCCTGAGTGGCTGGGCCGCCCAGCGCGGGCGCCTGCACCCACGCCTGGGTCAGCGGGCTGCGCCTGCCCACGGCCAGTGCACCGAGAGCGAGTATGAAGCGGAGCATGAGTCACCTTCCTGCTGTGCCGGCCGGGTCAGGCCGTCGCCGGGTAATGAAGGCCAAGCACGATGGGCAAGGCGCCGAACGGCCTGCGGAACCGTGCGCCGGGCTTATCCGGCGCCGGTGCGTCAGGGATCCTGGGCCAGCGCATGTGCTGGTGCTGTGCGGTCAGGCCGGCCACCGAGTAGGGGAACTCCATGGCTGAGGTGTTGTGGGTGGACAGGAGCTGGCCCCACCGGAAGGCCGCGAACGCGTTGGCCAGGTCGGCGATGGACAGGCAGACCCGGGCGGTCAGGTCGATCCCGTACACCGAATCGGCCAGGTGCAGCAGGTCGTCGGCGCACTGCCGCAGCCCGGCCGACCGGGTGAGGTAGACCGTCCCGTCCTCGTTGACGGTGCCGAGCTTCTCGCTGTGCACCGCGGAGTAGCCGGGCCTGGCCTGGCACTGCATCCAGTCGCAGGCGGCCAGCAGCTTCCAGCTGATCCCGGCCTGGTTGGCCACGTCGCGGTACAGCAGCTCGTCCCGGAGCAGGGGTGCCTTCGCGGTGGTGATGAACGCGTTCCGCACCGACGGCGGGATATCCGGCTGGTAGAGCCGGGCCGTGGCGGCCCTGGCCGGCACCGGCCGGGTGCCTGGCGTGGCCGGCCTGGCCGCCCCCGGCCGGTTTACGGCCGTGCCTGCCCTGGCCTGAGCGGCCGGGGTGCCGGTGGCGGCGGCCGGGGTGGTTCGGCGCGTGGCCGCGGACCGCGACCTGGCCTGGCGGCGCGGCGGCTGCTGGAGGTCGGCCAGGCGGTCCTCCACCGCGCGCGAGACGGCCGGCCGGGTGCTGGACGGCCTGGCGCTGGGGGACCCGGTGGCGGCGGACGCGGTGGCGGCGGGCCGGGTGGTGGCGGGCTGGCCCGGGCCGGCCTGCAGGTCGGCGAGCCGTTCCTCGGCCGCCCGGGAGATGGCGGGACGGCTGGCGGCGGGCGCGGGGGCGGCGGCGTTCGTGGCGGGCGCCTGGCTGGCCGGAGGGCGGCCGGGCGGCCGGGCGGACGGCGGGGCAAGCGGCAGCTGTGCGGCGGTCAGCTCGATGCCGGTGCCGGAGTGCGCCGCCCGGCCCGCCATGTCGGCTGTTGCCCCGGCGATCCAGTCGGCCCGGGTGGTCGCCTGCGCCGGGATCCCGCTGGCCCGCCCGGACGGCGAAGAACTGGCGATCCCGGGGATGGCGGCCAGGCCGGATCCGGAATCCGCCGGTGCCGTCGTGACCGGGCGGGCCGTGGGGGAGGCCGCGGCCTGGCCCGCCGCGGGGGTTGTCACCGCCGGCGTGGCCGCCGCCGAGCTCGCGGCCGGGCTCGGGGCGGCCTGCGCGGCGGTGGCGCGGGGCGCGGCGGGCGTCACCGTGGGCTGCGGTGCCGCGGGCGTGCCGGTGGCCCGCGGTGCGGCCGGGGTGGCGCTGCCTCCGGAGGCGGCTGGCGTGGCGCTGGGATCGGATGCGGCCGGGGTGGCGGTGGCCGGGGGTGCGGCCGGGGTGGTGCTGGGATCGGGTGCGGCCGGCGTCTCCGTGACCTGCGGCGCCGGCGGCCTGGTCGTGGCGTGCGGGCTGGCGGTGGCGTGCGGGCTGGCGGTGGCGGAGCCGGGCCAGGCGGCCCCCGGGATCTGGGCGGCCAGCGCCGAGACGCCCGCCTGAGCCGGCGGGGCGGCGCTCAGTGAGGGGCTGGACGCCACACCGGCGTCGTAGCGGTAGAGGTTGTACTGCCGCATCAGCCCGATGATCGTCGCGCCATAGCCTGGGTCGGTGGCGTAGACCCCGGTCAGGGCGGCGGCGAACGCGTTCGGCGACCGCCGGGCCGCCATCGCCCGGGTGTAGTAGCCGCTCGTCGCCAGCAGCTTCCCGTGATCATCAATGCTCTGGGCCACGGTGTGGTAGACCCGGAACGGCGCCGTCTGGCTGACCCACTGCCCGTTCAGGTACTCCTGGGTCGGCAGCTCATCGCTGCCGGCCGGCCCGTGCCCTTGATGCCGAACAGGTTGTTGTCCTTGGCGGCGAGGCTGCTCTGCCCCCAGCCGGACTCCTCGATGGCCTGGGCGATGGTGACCGCCGCCGGGACACCGTACTTGCGCTGGGCCGCGATGGCCCCCGGGGCCACCGCGCTGATGAACTCCTGCTTCGTGGTGGCGTCGCCCGCCGCCGGGACCGTGGCCTGCGCGTGGTGCCGGCGGTATGGCGCCTGGGGGACCTCCGTGCCTGGCTGCGCCGCCGCCTGCACCCCGGGAATCCGGGCCAGGCTGCGGGTGCGCGCGGCCTCGGCCGGTGCCGCACGCTCCGGCGGCGGTGCCCCGTCCTGCGCGGGCCGGGGAGCGGGTACCCGCGTCCCCGGGATGGCCGCGGTGCCCGGGGGGCTGGCGGCCTGCGTTTCAGCGGCCGGGCGCCGCTGGCTGCCTGGGATGGCCGCCAGCTGGACCGCGGAGCCCGCGGCCGTGGCGCCGCCTGGCCGCCGTGCCTGGGCCGGCCCGGATCCGGGCGGCCGGGCGGCGTCCGGCTGAGCGGGCGCCCCAGTGCCGGATGCCGCGGCCGGGAGCCCCGCCGTGGTGAGCGCACCGTTGTTGACGAAGCCGGCCACGCCCTGCGCGGCCAGCGGGCCGGGATACTGGTGCGCGTTGACCGAGAAGTTCGGCAGCGAGTCGCCGCCGATCGTGTGCAGGACTCCGCCCGAATACCCGGTGACCACCTCGACGTGCTGGTCGAACAGCACCCAGTCGCCCGGCATCGGCCGGTAGCTGTCGCCCAGCGGATGCCAGCGCTGGTGCGCCTCGGCGTCCTGCAGGATCGAGGTGATGCCGGGCGACGCCGGGTTGGGGTCCACCCGGGCGTCGGCCCAGGCATGCACCGGCCAGGGATAGGAGCTCCCGCCCATCACCCAGCTCTGGCCGCCGACCACCTGGGCGGCCAGTTCGAGGGTCATGCTGGCGAACGCCGCACAGGACGGCCCATGATCGGCCCCGTCCAGGCTGTCGTGCTGCCAGATAATCGCTTCCATCTCCGCGGGCGTCTTGTCCTGGGCCATCTGGAGGTAGTAGCTGGCCACCTTGACGATGGCCGACCGCAGGGCCGAGTCACCCTCGGCTGCCTGCGGTGCCGGCCTCACCGTGTGGCCCAGGGCGAGCAGGCTGATCGGCAGGCTGGCCGGCGACGTGATGTCCACGGTGGCTTTGGGGGCAAAGGAGAACCCGGTTACCGCGCCGCCGGCACTCAGGCTGACGACCGCTGTTGCCTGCTGCCACCACGGCTTGCCGGCGGAACGCAACAAGCCCGCCTCCTTCCTGAGGGCACGATGAGATCGAGCCGGCGGCGCGGGCCCGGGTCAGGACGCGAGGCCGGCGAGCGGCAGGTGCTGGAGAATGGCGCGCACCTGCGGGCTGCCGGGATTATTCGCACTCCCGAAAAGCACGGCGGCGTCCGCCGCGGCCGAGGCGGGGGCACCGACCATCCACTTGCGGAAGATGTCGGCCACCAGGGCGGCCTGCCCGGCCGCGCTGGTCACCGGGCGGGCGCAGATGTCCGGGAACCCCTGCCGGGCGCTGAGCGCCGCCGAGCCCGTGTAACGGGCGCAGTTGGCCGCGGAACTCTCCAGGCCCGGCTGCACGACCGGGTTCCCATTGGCGCCGGTGAGCGTCGCGCCACCCACGATGTCGTTGATGGCGCGCGCCGCGACCTGCAGGCTGTCCACCGGGTTCGTCGGATCGTAGGGGTGGTGCAGGTTCAGTGAGGCGGCCACCTCACCGCCCTGGGCGGGCGCAATCGGTTCCAGGCCGACCCGCCCGGTCCTCGAGTCCGCGAAGCTGGCATTGCCGCCGCTGGTGACCAGCGCGAATACCCACAGGATCGGGCGGGTGGACTTGGCGCAGGCGAAGTTGACCTGGCCCGGCTCCGACTTGACGTCCGGGTTCCGGCACGCCGCGCTGATCTGGTCCTGCATCCGGGCCACGCTGGCCGGCCAGGCGGCCCCGCCGCCCGCCAGGGCCACCACCAGGATGGTGATGAGGGCGGTGGCGGCAAAGGCGCCGATCGCGGCGACGCCGGCCCTCGGCAGCCTCCTGCGGCCCGCCGTGCTCCGGCCGGAATTCATCAGGACCGTGGTGCGCTCCTCCGCGGAATGCACCGGGCATTCCGGGTCGGGTGCCTCGTAGTCGAACGCCTCCCGGGGAGCCGGGAATGGCGTCCAGTTGGACGCGGGGTCCCTTTCCGGATCCCCGTGATCCGCGCCGCACTGGCACGCACCACGGAAATAAGCCGGGCTCTCCTCGGCCGTGCGCACGGCACGGGCGAATTCACGTTCCAGGGATACGCGGGCGGCGGCAACGTCCCGCTCTATGTCCGCGGTTGTCTTCCTGAGGTCGGCGAGGCGCTCGCTGTTCAGCCGGATAATGCGCTCGAAGTCCGTGCTCATGGTGTCACCTCCAGCGATGGGGTCTGCGTCAGGCATGTCCAGTGCTTAAGGGCTGGTCATGAACCCGCCACTGGAGACCTGGGGAGCAGACGCGGCTGTGAGGTTGCCCATGCCAGGTCATCCGGTAGCAGGTCGGCTCCGTGTGGGGGAAGCCGGACGGACTGAGCCCCGGGCCTGCCGCTGCAGGATGGGGCCCCGGCCGTGGACCGGCAGCACGAGTGACCTCTGGCATGTCGGCTATTAGAACACAGTTACGAGTCAACTGTGAAGCGAGATAGCCTAAGAACATGTGTTCGAAAACTGGCGAGCCAGTGCGCATCTGGTCAGTGACCTGGGAACACTACGAGCCGGCGACCACCCCCGCCAGCCGGCCGTCGGCCGTGATGCGCGGGCCGCCGGGCTCCAGGATGCCGCCCGGCCCGGGGCGGGGGCAAGGGAGGCGGGGGCAAGGGACTCGTGCCAGGCAACCGGCCACGGCTTCGTCCCCTCCGGCATCGCCCCTGGCCTCCGGCTCGGAGGCGGCCCGCCAGGTGGGGCGGGCTGAGGCTGACCATACGGGCGGGTGCCGACAAAACGCCGCGGGCCGCCCCCCGGACGAGGGCGGCCCGCGGCGTGATCAGTTCGCCGTCCCGCCGTCAGCCGGTCAGTTCGCCGGCTCGCGGCCGGGCATGTCAGTTCGCTGGCTCGCGACCCCGGGGCAGCGTGCGCTGGCTGACCTCGTGCCCGTTGGCCCGCGTGAGGGCCTGGCGGCCGTTCCGCCAGGGCTGGGCGCGGGCCAGCCAGTACCCGCCGCCGGCCAAGGCCACGGCACACAGGATCCAGCCCAGTGTCGTGGTGCCGACCCCCACGTACTTCAGCCCGGACGCGAAGATGACGAAGGTGATCACCGGCCTGATGTAGCGGTCGGGCGCGCGGGACGACAGGAACGAGCCGATCAGCACCGCGGGCACGCTGCCCACGACCAGGGACGCCGTCACGCCGAACTCCACGTGACCGAACAGCAGGGCACCCAGGGCGGCGGCCATGGTGAGCGGGACTGCCTGGGTGAGGTCGGTGCCGACCAGCTGGCCCGCGCTGAGCAGCGGGTAGACGAACAGCAGCAAGACGATCATCAAGGAGCCTGAGCCCACCGAGGTCATGCCGACGATCACGCCGCCGACCATGCCGATGAGCACGGTCGGCAGCGGCCGGACGGTCACGGCCTGGATGGTGCCGATCCGCTCCAGGCCCGACCGGCGGTCGAGGTAGTAGCGGAACACCATGGCCGCCGCCCCGACCAGCAGGGCCGCGCCCAGGGCCACCTCGACGTTCTTCTGCGCGGCGGCACCGTTACCGAGCAGGTGCAGCAGGTACGCCCCGAGCAGGGCCATCGGCACCGAGCCGAGCACCATCCAGCCGACCAGCCGCAGGTTCACCGTGCCCTTGCGCAGGTGCACGCCCGCGCCCACTGGCCGCATCAGCACCGCGGCCACCAGGTCGCTGGAGATTGCCGCGGACGGCTTCACCCCGAACAGGAGGATCAGCATGGGCGTCATCAGTGCGCCCCCGCCGGCGCCGGTCAGCCCGACGAGCAGGCCCACGACCGCGCTGCCCAGGACGATGTACGGGTTGAGGTTCACCAGCTCCTCTTTCTCGTCGGCGACCTGGCCCAATTCCCTAGAAAGCTACCCCCAAATATAGGCATCAAGCGGGCCGCCGCCAGCCGGGCTGGCCAATTCCCTTGGTGCCCGGTATAGAGATAAAACAGACCGGCATTATAGATATTGGGCCCGCTCTCTGCACGGCCGGGAATTCCCCGGCCGGGATGGGAAGCGTGTCATGGCCGCCGCCGGCCGGGAAATGTCCGGGCCGCGCGGCATCATCGGCTCATGGTCACCGTGGCTGACGTGCGGGCCGTGGCCCTGTCACTGCCCCGAAGTGAAGAGCACCTGATCCATGACCGGGTCAAGTTCCGGGTCGGGCGGATCGTGTACGCCGCCCTGTCCCGGGACGAGGCGATCCTGGGTTTCGGCTTTCCCCGCGAGGAACGGGCCGCGCTGATCGCGGCCGAGCCGGGCCGTTTCCTGCTGGACCGGGCCAGCGATGAGCGCTATCAGTGGATCGACGCGCGGATGTCCGCGCTCAGCGTCCCGGAGATGCGCGAGTTCGTCACCGACGCGTGGTGCATGGTGGTGCCGAAGCGGCTGGCCGCGGCCTACCTGGGCGGCAGGCCACGGCCAGCGTGAGGGGCGAGGCCCCGGCTCCGGTCAGCCCCGGGATGGCGGCCCCTGGGCGTCCTGCGGGTCGAGCGCCTCCTGGAGCGGGGCGTCCCCGGCCCGGCCGTGACCAGCCCCGGTCTCCGCGGCACCAGCCCCGGTCTCCGCGGCACCAGCCCCGGTCTCCGCGGCGCGGGCGTCCGCGGCCCGCACGCAGTCGTCCAGGACCTCTTCGGACACCGCGGCGCCCGGCACGGACATGGCTGTCTCGGACGGGATCTCGCCCGGGGCGGTGCCGTCCGTCCCGCCCGGCGCGGATCCGGCCTCCGGCCACTGCTTCAGCTCCACCTGCGGGATGAGCCAGGTGGCCAGGAAGGCGAGCGCGGCGATCGGCACGGCCACGATGAAGACCGTCTGGATGGACTCCGCGTAGCCGGCCACGAAGCCCGCGTGCACCGCCGCGGGCAGGTGCTTGAGCAGGGCCGGGGTGGCGTCCGACGCGCTGAACCCGGACGGCAGGGTGACCCCGTGCAGATGCTTGGCCAGGTTGCCGACCAGGACGTTCGCGAAGATCGCCCCGAAGATCGCGGTGCCGAACGAGCCGCCGATGGACCGGAAGAACGTGGCCCCGGAGGTGGCGACGCCCAGTTCGCTGTGCGGCACGCCGTTCTGCACGATGATCACCAGCACCTGCATGACGCCGCCGATGCCCATGCCCAGCACCAGCATGTAGACCGCGTCCTGGAAGGTGGACGAGCCCACCCCCATCAGGTGCAGCAGGTACATGCCCAGCGTTATCATCGCCGTCCCGGCGATGGGGAAGAACCGGTACTTACCGGTCCTGCTGATGATCTGCCCGGACCCGATCGAGACCGTCAGCAGCCCGACCATCAGCGGCAGCAGGTAGACACCGGAGATGGTCGGCGAGATGCCCCGCACCACCTGGAAGAAGGCCGGCAGGTAGGTGATCGCGCCGAACATCGCGAAGCCGACGATGAAGCCGACCAGGCTGGTCACCGAGAAGATCCGCAGCTTGAACAGGTGCAGCGGCAGCACCGGCTCCGCCGCGCGCCGCTCGACCAGGACGAACAGCCCGATCAGCACGATCCCGCACGCGCCGAGGATGTAGATGGGGGCGGACTTCCACGGGTAGGTGGTGCCGCCCAGGCTGGTCAGCAGGATGAGTGACGTGGCGGCGGCCGACAGCACCAGGGTGCCCAGGTAGTCGATGACGTGATGCACCCGGCTCAGCGCCCCGGGCACCTGGCTGGCCACCACCACGAGGGCGACGATGCCGATGGGCACGTTGATGTAGAAGATCCAGCGCCAGGACAGGTTGTCCACGAAGACCCCGCCGAGCAGCGGCCCGATCACGCTGGAGACGCCGAACACCGCGCCGAACAGCCCCACGTAACGGCCCCGTTCCCGGGGTGAGACGATGTCGCCCACGATGGCCTGGGCGCCGACCATGAGGCCGCCGCTGCCCAGGCCCTGGACCGCGCGGAACGCGATGAGCTCGAACATCGACGTGCTGATGCCGGACAGGATCGAGCCGACGACGAAGATCACGATCGCGGCCTGGAAGAAGATCTTCCGGCCGTACTGGTCGCCCAGCTTGCCCCACAGCGGCGTGGAAACCGTCGTGGCCAGCAGGTAGGCGGTGATGACCCAGGCGATGTGCGAGCCGCCCTTGAGGTCGCCCACGATGGTGGGCAGCGCGGTCAACACGATCGTCTGGTCGAGCGCGGCGAGCAGCATGCCGAGCATGAGCGCGCCGATGATGAGCAGGATGCGCCGGCGGCTCAGGCCGGGCAGGGCGTTGCCGGGCTCAGCGGCGGCGGGTGGCTGCGGCCCGCGCGCGGCGGCGGGCCCGGAAGCAGCGGAAGCCATTAGTGGTCATCGTCCTTTCTGGGCACCGCGGTCGCGGTGACCTGGCGCATAGCGCAGTTCTCCGGCAGCCCGTCACCGAGCGCGCGGAAAGCCATATCCGTGAGCTGATCGAGCGGGATGGTGCCGCCGGCCGTGGCCCAGAACGTCGTGCAGACGCGGAGCACCCCGGTGGCGGCGGCGGCCAGCAGCGCGGGGTAGGGATCGCGCTCGGCATCGGTGCCGAGCCGCTCCGCGAGCGCGTCGGCGATGGCCCGCTCGACCATCGCCATCTGGGCCGACTGGGCCGCCCGCAGGTGCGGGTCGGCCCGTGCTTCCCGGACCCGGCGCAGCCATACGGCCGGGTCGCCGCCGAGCGCGGTGAGTTCCTCGGCCACCGCGCGGGCGTCCTCGGCCAGGACCACGCGCAGCGCATCCAGGGCGGGCGCCCCGGGCAGCTGGTGCACCAGGCCGTCCCGCAGCGCCGCGATCCGGGCCGCGTCGGCGCCGAACAGGGCGGCTTCCTTGGACGGGAAGTAGTTGAAGAAGGTCCGCGGCGAGACGTCCGCGGCCTCGGCGATGTCCTCCACGGTGACCTGGCTGAACCCGCGCTGCGTGATCAGCTCGAGCGCCACCCGGCGGAGCGACCGCCTGGTGGCCAGCTTCTTGCGCTCCCGCAGCGGCATGCGCGGCTCCGGGGGAGCATGGGTCTCAGTTATGCTCATTTTGCACTCACTACAACTTTGCAGAGCATCTAAGTTTGCGTGCGGATCAATATTACATCTAGCGCAACGGCCCCTCCGCCAGGATCATTCCCGCCCGGCCCCGGAGCCTCTTGACGCACTGCCCGGGGCGGTTTACGTTCATCAAGATAATTAAGAAAGTTTCCTGTTAGTAGTGGCGCTGACACAGCCACCCGGCCGCCCCCGCGGGAGGAAGCATGAAGCACGCCTGGCGCCGCGCCGCCACCGCCGCCGCGGCGACCGTCCTGCTGGCCGCCGGGGCCGCCGGGGCCGCCGGCCCGGCGGCGGCCGCCGCCAGCCGGTAAGCCAACCCCGGGTTCGAGGCCGGCTCGCTGTCCCGGTGGACCTGCCCGGCCACGGACAGCATCACCGGCAGCCCGGTGCACTCCGGCTCGTACGCCCTGGCCGGCGCGGCCAGCCCGGCCGATGACACGCAGTGCGCCCAGACGGTCAGCGTGCAGCCGGGCACCAGTTACACGCTCAGCGGGTGGGTCCGGGGGAACTACGTTTTCCTGGGCGACACCGGCACCGGCAGTACCGACACCAGCACCTGGACCGCCTCGGCGGCGGGCTGGCAGCAGCTGACCACGACGTTCACCACGGGCGCCGCCGCCACCAGCGTGACCGTGTACGTGCACGGCTGGTACGGCCAGGGCACCTACTACGCGGACGACCTGTCGCTGGCCGGGCCGGGCGGGTCCGGCGGCGGGGGCGGCGGCCCGGCTCCGTCCGCCCCGGCCGGGCTGCGCGTCACCGCGACGGCCTCCTCCTCGGTCTCGCTGGCCTGGACCGCCCCGGCCGGGACGGTGACCGGCTTCTACGTGTACTCCAGCGGCAGCCGGGTGGCCTCGGTCACCGGGACCTCGGCCACGGTGACCGGCCTGGCCGCCGGGACCGGCTCCACGTTCACGGTCACCGCCTACAACAGTGCCGGCGAGTCCGCCCCGTCCGGCGCCGTCCAGGCGGCCACGGCGTCCGGCGGCGGGAGCGGGGGCGGCGGCGGCTTCACGGTCGCGCCGTACGCCGACATGACCAGCAACCAGGAGCCCATGCTGAACCAGGCGGCCACCTCAGCCGGGCTGAAGGCGTTCACCGCGGCGTTCGTGATCGGCACTGGCTGCACGCCCATCTGGGGGGACACGCTGCCGGTGACCAGCGACTCCGCGGTCACCGGCGAGATCGCCACCGCGGAGGCGGACGGCGCCCAGCCCATCGTGTCGTTCGGCGGGGAGCCCGGCGCCGAGCTGGCCGACTCGTGCTCCAGCCTGAGCCAGCTCACCGCCGCCTACCAGTCGGTGATCGGTCAACCCGGACGGGCCGGACGCCATCGGGCAGGCGTTCCTGGCCCCGGCCCGGGCCCCGGTGCCGCCGGCCGGGCGGCACCGGGGCGGATGAGTGCTGGTCATGGCCCGTGCCACACTCGGCGACATGCCTGACTCACTGCGCTGCCTGGTCACCGGCTCCTCCGGGTACATCGGCGGCCGCCTGGTGCCAGAACTACTCGCCGCCGGGTACCGGGTGCGGTGCATGGCCCGCGACCCCGGGAAGCTGGGCCACCGGCCCTGGACCGGCGACGTGGAGATCGCGGCCGCCGATGTCACCGACGCCGGGGCGGTCCGCCGGGCGCTGCAGGACGTGGACGTGGCCTACTACCTCATTCACTCGCTCGGCACCGGCGCCTCGTTCGAGCAGCGGGACCGGGACGCGGCCCGGCTGTTCGGCCAGGCGGCGGCGGACGCGGGCGTCCGGCGCATCGTCTACCTGGGCGGCATCGTCTCCGGCCCGCCCGGTGAGCTGTCCCCGCACCTGCGCTCGCGCGGCGAGGTCGGCGACATCCTGCTGCGCAGCGGGGTGCCGACCGCCGCGCTCCAGGCCGCCGTCATCATCGGCAGCGGGTCCGCGTCGTTCGAGATGCTCCGCTACCTCACCGAGCGGCTGCCGGTCATGGTGACCCCGAAATGGGTGGAGACCCGGATCCAGCCCATCTCCGTCCGCGACGTGCTCCGCTACCTGGTGGGCTGCGCCGGGCTGCCGGCCGGGGTGAACCGCCGGTTCGACATCGGCGGCCCGGACGTGCTGACCTACGCGCACATGATGCGCCGCTACACGGCCGTGGCCGGGCTGCCGCCCCGGGTGCTGGTCCCGGTGCCGCTGCTCACCCCGCGGCTGTCCTCGCTCTGGGTGGGGCTGGTCACGCCGGTCCCGGCCGGGCTGGCCATGCCGCTGGTGGAATCGCTTCGTAACGAGGTGGTGTGCGCGGAACACGACATCGCCCAGTACGTGCCGGACCCGCCGGACGGCCTGCTGCCCATCGACCAGGCCATCTCGCTGGCCCTGCGGCACACCCGGGAGGGCGACGTGTCCACCCGGTGGTCCTCGGCGGGCACGCCCGGCGCGCCCAGTGACCCGCTGCCCAGCGACCCGTCCTGGGCGGGCGGCTCGCTCTACGTGGACGAGCGCAGCAGCCTCGTCCAGGCCGACCCGGCCGCGCTGTGGCGGGTCATCGAGGGCATCGGCGGGGAGACCGGCTGGTACTCCTTCCCGCTGGCCTGGGCGGCGCGCGGGCTGATGGACCGGCTGGCCGGCGGGGTCGGCCTGCGGCGCGGACGCCGTGACCCGCGGCGGCTCCTGGTCGGGGACGCGCTGGACTTCTGGCGGGTGGAAGCCATCACGCCGGGATCGCTGCTGCGGCTGCGCGCGGAGATGAAACTGCCTGGCCTGGCCTGGCTGGAGCTGTCCGCCGGCCGGGACGACGCCGGGCGGACCATGTACCGGCAGCGGGCTGTCTTCCAGCCGCGCGGGCTGGCGGGCCATGCCTACTGGCGGTCCATCTCCCCGTTCCACGGCATCGTGTTCGGCGGCATGGTGCGGAACATCACCGCGGCGGCGGAGCGGGCCGGGCGCACCGGCCGGGCGGCCGGCGCGCCAGCGGCGGCGCCGCACTGAGCGGCCCGCCGGTGCGGCACGCTGGGCGGGACGGGTTGCGGATGTCCCGTCCCGCCCAGCGGCCTGGGCCGGCGCCCGGGCCTGTCCGTCACCGGGCGTCGGCTCCCTCACGGGCGGGCGTCAGACGGTGCTGCGCCCGCGCCGGGTGAGGGCGTCCACGGTGACCGCCGCGACGAGGACCAGGGCGGTCCACATGAGCTGCGCGGAGGCGGTCAGCCCGAGGAGCTGGAGGCCGTTGGCGATAACGCCCACCACCAGCCCGCCGAGCACCGCGTCCAGCATCTTCCCCCGGCCGCCGAACAGGCTGGTGCCGCCGATGACCGCCGCCGCCACCGCGTTCAGCACGTTCTGCCCGCCATTGACGCCGCTGGAGATCGACCCCAGGTAGGAGGAGTAGATAATGCCGGTGATGCCGGCGGTCAGGCCGCACAGCGCGAACGCCAGCACCCGGATCCGGTTGGTGTTGACGCCGGCCCGGCGGGCCGCCTCGGCGCTGCCGCCGATCGCGTAGATATACCGGCCGAACCGGGTCCGGCCGAGCAGCGTGGTGTAGATCACCAGGACGCCCAGCACGACCAGCACGACCCACGGCAGCCCGCGCACGGCCAGGAACAGCGTGCCGCGGTTGCTGTTGCCGATCAGGACCACCACGATGCCGGCCACCGCCATTGCGGCGATCTTCAGCAGGGTGATGGACTGCGGCGGGGCCACCAGCCCGTTGACCCGCCGCCGCCGGTCCCGCAGGAACATCATCGCCCCGGCCACCACGACCAGCGCGATCGTCACGATCCAGCTGGCCGCCGGGCTGAGCGCGCCCGCCTCGATGTCGTTGAGCACGTTGTTGTTCAGCCGGATGACCCCGCCGTTCCCGATGCTCCCGGCGGCGTCGATCAGGAACAGCAGCGCCCCGGACAGGAAGAGGTAGCCGGCCAGCGTGACCACGAACGAAGGCAATCGCAGCCGGGTGATGAGGATGCCCTGGACGGCCCCGTAGGCGCCGGTGGCCGCGAGCGTGACCAGGATGGCCAGCCACCAGGGGTAACCCTTGGCCACCATCCACAGGCCAATGACCGCCCCGCACGCCGCGGTGTACCCGGCCGCCAGGTCGATCTCGCCGAGCAGCAGCACGAACACCTCGGCCATGCCCAGGGTGATGATGAAGGCGGCCTGGGTCATCAGGTTGACCAGGTTGCCCGCGGACAGGAACACCGAGCTCTTGATCTGGAAGAAGATCACGATCGCGACGAGGCCGATGATGACCGGCAGGGCGCCGCTCTCACCGCTGCGGAGCCGCTTGACCCAGATCCGGCCGTACTCCCCGATGGATCCGGCGAGCAGTTCCGTGTGCGCGCCGGTGGCCAGGGCGATCTCTTCCGTGCTGGCGGGACCGGTCTCGGCGGTGATCTCGCCCGGCTTCGGCGGCGGGTTCTTCGTTGCCACGGCTCAGCCCTCCATGCCACTGTCAGGGGTGGGGGCAGGCCGGCTGGCATCCCCGTCCCCGTTCGCGCTGCCCGTGGTCATCAGGTGCACGGCGGATCCGGTGTCGTACTCGGATATCGGGCCGGTCGACACGAGGCGCCCCAGGTACAGCACGGCGAGCCGGTCCGCGACCCGGAACACGTCGGTCAGGTTGTGCGAGATCACGATGACCGCGATGCCCCGCCCGGAGAGCCGGGTGATGAGGTCGAGCACCAGCTCGGTCTGGGACACGCCCAGCGCGGCGGTGGGCTCGTCCATGATGACCAGCTTGGCGTCCAGCATGACCGCCTTGGCCACCGCCACGGCCTGGCGCTGGCCGCCGGACAGCGACCCGACCGGCTGGCGGATGTTGTGCACCGTGGTGACCCGCAGGTCGCTCAGCGTCTGAGCCGCGGTGGTCTCCATGGACACCTCGTCCAGCAGCAGGTGCCTGCGCACCTCGTGGCCGAGCAGCATGTTCTGCACGATGTCCAGGTTGTCGCACAGCGCGAGATCCTGGTAGACCGTGGCGATCCCGGCGTCGGTGGCATCCTTCGGGCTGCGGAAGTGCACCTGCTGGCCCTGCCAGATGAGGTCGCCGTGGGTGGGCTCCCAGATGCCCGAGATCGTCTTGATGAGGGTTGACTTGCCGGCCCCGTTGTCGCCGACCAGGGCAGTGACCTGCCCGGCCGGCACATCGAGGTCGATTCCGCTGAGCGCCTGCACCGGGCCGAAGTTCTTCCCGATGCCGCGCAGTTGGAGGAGCGGCCCGTCCATGGCTGCGGTTCCTTCACTGGTACCGGACGAAGCCCGGCCCGCGGGCGCGGGCCGGGCTCCGTCTCCCGAGCTACCTGTCACTGCCGGGTATCCGGCTGTTCTTCCTATTCTTCCCCGGTCAGCCGGAGATGCCGGCGGCCTTGCACTCTGCGGCGTACTTGCCCGAGCACAGCTGGGAGGCCGGGACGAAGTTGTCCGCGATGACGGTCGAGTTCATGTTGGACGTGGTCACCCAGGTCGGGCTCAGCAGCGCGGAGGCCACGGCCACCTTGGCCGTCGTGTCCTGGGTGGTGCCGTTGGCCAGGCTGGCCGGCGGGGTGATCCCGGCCCGGGTGTACAGGGCCAGCGCGGCCGCCGCCTGGGCCTCCAGGTAGATCGGCTTGTACACGGTGCCGCACTGGTAGCCGGTCAGGATGTTCTGCAGGCCGGTCAGCGTGGCGTCCTGGCCCGTGGTCGGGAAGGTCTTGGCCTTGATGCCCTTGGTCTGCAGGTAGTGGATGATCGGCGCGCCGTTCTCGTCGTTCGGGATCAGCGCGGCGTTGATGCTCGGGTGCGCGGTGTACTGCTGCTGGAACTCACTCAGCGCGGTGGGCGGGTCCCAGGTGCCGGCCGGGTTGCTGACGTCCTTCCAGCCGCTGGCGAACTTCGGGGCCAGCACGGCGTCGTAGCCCTGCGCGAACAGGGTGGCGTTGTTGTCGGTCGGCGCGCCCTTCATGACGATGACCTGCGGGCTCTTCACGCCCCAGGCGGCCACGCAGCTGACCAGGCCCTGCCCGATCAGCTTGCCGACCTGCACGTTGTTGAAGCTGACGTAGTACTTGCGGCTGCCGCCGAGGGTCAGCCGGTCGTAGTCGATGACCGCCACGCCGTGCGCCTTGGCGTAGGACTCGATGTGGGCGCCGACGCCGGAGTCCAGCGCGTCCACGACCAGCACGGTGGCGCCCTTGGAGATGTCCGTCTGGGCGTCGCTGAACTGGGTGGCGTCGCTGCCCAGCGCGTTCTGCACGACGTACTGGGAGGACGAGAGCCCGGCCTTCTGGAAGGCCTCCTTCAGGTACGGCGCGTCGAACTCCACGTACCGGGTGGAGGACACCGTGTCGGGCAGGATCACCGCGATGGTGCCCTTGCCCTTGGCGACCAGCGGCTTGAGCGTGGCCATGGCGCTGAACGAGTTGTTGATCTGGCTGAGTGACAGCTGCGGCACCGAACCGCCGCTGCTGCTGCTGCTGCTGGAGGAGCCTGACGATGAGCTGCCGCTGCTCCCGCAGGCGGCGGCGACCAGGGCGGCGCTGCCGGCGACTGCCGTCAGCGCTGCTATCCGGGTGAAGGAACGCAAGGGAACCACCTCACTGTGGCGGGGGACATCTTCTTGGAGTTCAGATGCCGGGCAGGCCCGCCCGCGGTAGCCGCAGGCCTCCCCCCATCTATCTGGGGAAACAGTAAGCCGACGCCGGTAAACAGAGCCGTAAACATCCCCGTAACACCATGAAAAAAGCGTTAACACGGGAATCGGGCGTGCTGCCGGGCTGGCGCGAGGCCCTCCTGAGGGCCAGAAAGCCCTGGTCAGCGAGCCGCGGATGCGGTAAGGCGCCGGGCCAGGAAGGCCTAATCAATCGGCCGCAATTCGGTAATCAATCGGCCGCAATTCGGTAACCGGCGCGGGGCTGGGTAAGGATGAACGGCGCGCTGCCCTCCGGTTCCAGCTTGGCCCGCAGCCGGCGGATGTAGACCCGCACATACTCGGTCTCCGTCTCGTAGCCCCGGCCCCAGACCCGGCGCAGCAGGTGCGCGTGGGTCAGCAGCTTGCCCCGGTTCAGCGCCAGCTCGCGGAGCAGGGCGAATTCGGTGGGGGTCAGGTGCACCGGGGTGCCGTCCCGGCGGACCTGCTGGCCGGCCAGGTCGATCTCCAGCGGGCCGATGGTGATCACCGGCGGGGTGGCCGGGGCCGGCTCGGCGGGCCGGGTGCGGCGCAGCGTGGCGGTAATCCGGGCCAGCAGCTCCTCGATGCTGAACGGCTTGGTCAGGTAGTCGTCGGCGCCCATGTTCAGCGCGGTCACCTTGTCCCGCTCCCCGCCGCGCGCGGAGACCACGATGATGGCGACCGGCGAGCGCTCCCGGATGAGCTGGCACAGCTCGAACCCGTCCACCTCGGGGAGCATCAGGTCCAGCAGGACGATGTCCGGATCCTCGGTTTCCAGCAGGTTCAGCGCCCGGAGCCCGTCCAGCGAGACCACCGTGTCGAAGCCGCGGATGGCCAGGTTCGACCGGATCAGGTCGACGATGTTCGGATCGTCCTCGACCACCAGGGCGCGGGTGGTGGACGCCGGCTCAACCATCGGCGACGGCCTCCAGTGCCGGGGCGCTTGCCGCGGAGATGGCCGTGTTCTCCACCGGCAGCCGGATGCGGAACCGGGTACCCCGTGGCGGCCGGTCCAGCTCGATCTGGCCGCCATGCGCGGCGACGATGCCGCGGGCGATGGACAGCCCGAGACCGGACCCGGATCCCGGTGACCGGCGCCGCCGCATCGGCTCGAACGGGGTGGTGGCCACGTCGGGCGGCATGCCGACGCCGTCGTCCGCCACCGTGACCAGCACGGTGTCCGCGCTCTCCCGGCCGGCGGTGACCGTCACCCGGGTGCTGGCGGGGTTGTGGCCGGTCGCGTTGGCCAGCAGGTTCACGAAGACCTGCTCCAGCCGGTCGTGATCGGCCCAGACGGGCGGCAGGTCGGCGGCGCAGCGCACGTCCACGCGCAGCGCGCTGGCCGGCGGCAGGCAGGCCACCGCGGCCTCCAGGACCAGCGGGATGTCGCACCAGTCGGGCTGCAGCTGCATGATCCCGGACTCGATGGCGGAGAACCGGAGCAGGTCGTCGACGAGGCGGCTGAGCCGGGAGGACTCCGCGGCGATCGTGGTCAGGAACCGGTGCTGCGAGGCGGCGTCCCAGGTCACGTCGGGCTGCAGCAGGCTGGACGCATAGCCCTTGATCGCGGTCAGCGGGGTGCGCAGCTCGTGGCTCAGCCGGGACAGGAACCCCCGCTGCAGTTCCCCGGACCGGCGCAGCGCCGTGGTCTCCTGGATGGCGAACCACGCGGCCTCCCGCTCCAGCGCGAGCCGCAGCGAGTGGGCGGCGTCCGCCAGCAATGCCGCGGAATCGGGCGGCGGGAGGGCGGCGTGCCACCGGGCCACGAGCGCGGTGCGGCCGCCGGGCGCCGGGAAGGCCACCGACAGCAGGTGCTCGCCCCCGGCGTCGGTGCCGGGCATGGGCACCCCATCCTGGCCCGCGCCGAGGACGGCTTCGGCGGCGCGGAGCGCGGCCGCGGTCCCGGCCGCCTGCCCGCGGTGGCCGGCCGCGGCCCGGCACCCGGGCGGCCCCTCCGGCTCGCCGACCGCGAGCACCACTTCGTCCGCCTCCAGGCCGCGGCACAGTGCCTGCAGGGCCGGGAACAGGCCGTCGGCCACCGGGAGCGGCCCGGCCAGCGTCTGCAGCATCTCCCGGATCGTCTCCAGGACCCGGTTCCGCGCCGTCACCTCGTCCAGCAGCCGGTCCCGCTCGACCGCGCTGGCCGCGTAGCCGGCGTACAAGGTGGCCAGGTCCAGGTCGTCCCGCCGCGGCTTGCCCGCGGTGGCCCGGAACACGGTGATGACCCCGAGCAGGCCGCCGGGGCCCAGCACCGGGACCGACCAGGAACTCGCCACCTTCGCCGACCGGGCCAGGCCGGCGAACGGCGCCCAGGCCGTGCCCGCTTGCACGTTGTCCTCGATGACCGGGCATTCCGCGGCCGCCGCCAGGCCGACCGGGCCGCCGGCCGGACCGCGGGGCAGCCGGGCCCACGCGGCCAGCAGCGGCGGCTCCAGGCCCAGTGACGCGGCGCAGACCAGGGAGGAATCCGGGGCGGCCAGGTGGATGCACAGCCGCTCGCTGCCCAGCGCCGCGCCCAGCGCGGACAGGATCAGCGACAGGCTGCTGGACGGGTCGGCCGAGACCAGCCGGTCGGTGAGCCCGTGCAGCCGGGTCAGCTGGCGGCGGGCCGAGGAGTCCACCTCCTGGCCGGACAGCAGCGCCACCACGTCCCCGGGGTGCACCTCGCTGGGGGTGACCTCGGCGATCAGCCGGCCGTGCCGCAGCACCGCGATGCGGTCCGCCAGCCGGAACATCTGGCTGATGTCGTGGCAGGCCAGCACCACGGTGGTGCCCTGCTCGCGGACCCGGGCGATCAGCTCCTCGACCAGCGCGGATTCCTGCACGCCCAGCGCGGCGGTCGGCTCGTCCAGCAGCAGCAGCCGGGGCTGCTGCGCCATCGCCCGGGCCACGGCCACCAGCTGGCGCTGGCCGCCGGACAGTGAGCGCACGGAGCGGCCCGGATCCCGCAGCGGCACGCCCAGCCGGCTGAACAGCCGCGCGGCGTCCTTGCGCATCCGGACCTCGGAGAACACCTGGCGCCGCTGCTCCCGGCCGAGCAGGACGTTCGAGGCCACGTCGAGGTTGTCGCACAGCGCCAGGTCCTGCCAGACCACCTCGATGCCGCGCCGCTTGGCGCTGATCGGGTCGGGCGGGACCGGGCGGCCGTCCAGCGCGACCACCCCGGACGTCGGGGCGATGTCGCCGGCGATGCAGCGGACCAGGGTGCTCTTGCCCGCGCCGTTCTCGCCCGCCAGGGCGACCAGCTCACCGGGCCGGACGGTCAGGTCCACGCCGTGCAGGGCGGTCAGCGGCCCGAACCGGGCCCCGAGCCCGGAGACCGTCAGCTCGGCCGCCGCCGCCTCCCCGGCGTAGCTGGCGGCAGCGGTCATGGTTCACATTGTGGACGGAAGGGCCGCCCCGCACCAACTGGGCGCCCAGGAATGCGCTGGCTGGCGGGGTTCCGGGCCGCGCCCGGCGCCCTCGGCCCGGGCTGGCGCCCGTGCGGGTTGACTCCGTACCGGAGTACGGCTGTTAGCGTCCGGGCATGGCTGGACTGACGATCGGCAAGTTCGCCGAAGCCGGCGGGGTCGGCGTGGAGACCGTGCGGTTCTACCAGCGGCGCGGGCTGCTGACGGCGCCCGGGCGGGGCGGATCCGGCTTCCGCGAGTACTCCGAGGACGACCAGTGGCGGCTGGCCTTCATCCGCCGGGCCCGGCGCCTCGGGTTCAGCCTGGCCGAGATCGGCGACCTGCTGGGGCCGGCCCAGGCCCGGTCCACCGGGGACATCGTGGCTGCCGCCGGGCGCAAGCTGGCCGACGTCGCCGAGCAGATCACTGAGCTCGGGCAGCTGCAGTGCCGGCTGCGCCGCCTGGTACACGTCTGCGAGTCCGGCAGCGCCGACGACTGCCTGGCGCTGCACGTCACGGAGCCCGGATGCGGGGCGGCCACCCCCGGCGGCCAGGACCCACAGGAAGGACGGAAACCATGAGCACCGAGCAGCTGAGCGCGGCCACCGCGGTCACCGACGACAGCTTCGACGCGGTGGTGCTGGGCAGCCCGCGCCCGGTCATCGTCGAGTACTGGGCGCGCTGGTGCGGCCCGTGCCGTCAGCTCGGCCCGGTGCTGGACGCCATCGCGGCCGACCACGCCGGGCAGGTCAACCTGGTGACCGTGGACACCGACGAGAACTGGCAGACCACGGCGCGGTACGGGGTGCTGCATGTCCCGACCGTGCACGTATTCAGCGGCGGCGAGCTCGTCCGGCAGGTCGTCGGGGCCAGGTCGAAGGCGGCGCTGCTGCGCGAATTCGACGGCATCCTCTAGCCGGGCGCTACGGCCGGCCGCGCGCGGCGGCGGGCCGCGGCGCGTGGCCGGCCGGCGCGGCGCGGCTTGCCCGCCCGGCCCGCCAGCCGGCAGGGTGGGCGCATGATCGAGGCGGTCGTGTTCGACCTGGACGGCGTGCTCATCGACTCCGAGCCGGTCTGGGAGGAGGTGCGCCGCCAGCTGGTGGCCGAGCACGGCGGCCGCTGGCCCCCGGACGCGCAGCACCGGCTGATGGGCATGAGCACCCCCGAATGGGCCCGCTACCTGACCGCGGAACTCGGCGCCCGGCTCCCGCCCGAGCAGGCCGCCGCCGTGGTCATCGAGCGGATGGCGGCCCGGTACACGGAGCGGCTGCCGCTGCTGCCCGGCGCGGCGGACGCGGTCGCACGCTGGCCGCGCACTGGCCGCTGGGTCTGGCCAGCTCCTCGCCGCCGACCCTCATCGACGCCGTGCTCGACGCGTCGTCGCTGCGCGGCTGCTTCCGGGCCGCCATGTCCACCGAGCAGGTCCCCGCGGGTAAGCCAGCCCCGGACATCTACCTGGCGGTGGCGGCCGCGCTCGGCGGCCCGCCCGGCCGGTGCGCCGCGGTCGAGGATTCCGCCAACGGCCTCCGGTCGGCCGCGGCCGCGGGCCTGCGGGTGATCGCCATCCCGCGCCCGGAGTACCCGCCCGGGCCGGCGGCGCTGGCGTCCGCCGCCCTGGTGCTCGGTAGCCTGGCCGAGCTCACCCCGGACGCGGTCCGCGCGCTGGCCGGCTGACCGGCCGACTGGAGGAACCCGGTGCCGTCCCGCTACAGCGCCCTGTCCCACCTGGAGTGCTCCCGGTGCGCGGCGCGCCTTGACGCCGATCGGCTCCAGGGCACCTGCCACTGCGGCGCGCCGCTGCTCGCCCGCTACGACCTGGACCGGGTCCGCGGCCAGGTCGAGCCGGGAGGACCTGGTCGCGCGGCCGCCGGACCTGTGGCGTTACCACGAGGTGCTGCCGGTGACCGGCCCCGGGCGGGTGGTCAGCCTCGGTGAGGGCATGACGCCGCTGCTGCCGGTGCCCCGGCTGGGCCGGGCCCTGGGTGTGCCCCGGCTGCTGATGAAGGACGAGAGCCTCATCCCCACCGGGACGTTCAAGGCCCGCGGCGCCGCCGTCGGGGTGTCCCGGGCGGCCGAGCTGGGCGCCGCCGGGGTGGCCATGCCCACCAACGGCAACGCGGGTGCCGCCTGGGCCGCCTACGCCGCGCGGGCCGGGCTGGCCAGCCTCATCGTGATGCCCGCGGCCGCGCCCGCGATCAACCGCGCTGAGTGCGCCGCGGCGGGCGCGGAGCTCTACCTGGTGGACGGCCTGATCGGGGACGCGGCCGCGATCGTCGCCGCGGCCCGGCCCGGCCGGCCCGGGTACGCCGACGTGGCCACCCTGCGCGAGCCCTACCGGCTGGAGGGCAAGAAAACGATGGGGTACGAGATCGCGGAGCAGCTCGGCTGGCGGCTGCCCGGCGTCATCGTCTACCCGACCGGCGGCGGGGTGGGCATCATCGGCATCCACAAGGCCCTGCACGAGCTGCGGGAGCTGGGCTGGGTGACCGGCGCCCCGCCCCGCCTGGTCGCGGTGCAGGCCAGCGGGTGCGCGCCGATCGTGGCGGCCTTCGCCAGCGGGGCGGAGCACAGCGAGCCGTGGCCGGAGGCAGAGGCGCGAACCGTGGCGTTCGGTATCACGGTGCCGCGGGCGCTCGGCGACTTCCTGGTGCTGCGGGCGGTGCGCGAGACCGGCGGGACCGCCGTGGCCGTCGATGACCCGGACCTGCTCGCGGCGCAGCGCCAGGTGGCCCGCCTGGAGGGCAGCCTCATCTGCCCCGAGGGCGCGGCCTGCGTCGCCGCGGTCGGCCAGTTGCGCGAGGCCGGCTGGCTGTCGGCCCAGGACGAGGTGGTCGTGCTCAACACCGGCACGGGCCTCAAGTACCCCGGCACCGTGCCGGTGGACGCCCCGCTGCTGGCCCCGGGGAACGCCTGCCCGCCAGGTGAGTCCCTGGTGGCCGATTCCGGCCGGGAGGTGCGCGGGCGCGTCGCGGGAACCTGACGTCCCTGGGCCTGGCCGCCCCCACCGGCCGGGCGGTCTAGTCGCGTCCCGGGGCGCGGGTGCCGTGCTTCGCGGGGCGACAGGAGGTAGCTGACATGACTATCGGTGGCAGCATCGCGCTCATCGTGATCGGCGCGATCCTACGATTCGCCATCAGCTTTTCCCCCGCCTACGTCAACCTGCGGCTCGTCGGCCTGATCGTGATGATCGGCGGGATCATCGGGCTGATCATCTCGCTCGCCTTCATGACCGCCCGGCGGCGCCTGCCGGTGGACGGGGCGGCCACCGAGATCTACGAGGAGCGCCGGTACCACGAGCCGCAGGGCCGTTACCAGGACCCGCCGCTCTGATCGCAGCCCCAGCCGCCGCAGCCCCCAGCCGCCCCGCCCTGGCCCGGCCGTCCGGCCGCTCCGCCGCTGGCCGGGTGAATCCCCAGCTACCGGGCCTGGGCGGGCCCGCCGCCGTTGCATAGAATCAAGATCGACAGTGCAGCTCAGCGGCCGCGCCCCGGGCACGGCAGCTGCGGTGACCAGCCGGGCAGGGGGACCGCTGGCCCGGCTGCCGCGGCCCGGGGGACTGGGAGAAGAGCATGGCGCGTTCGATCTGGTCGGGATTTCTCAGCTTCGGCCTGGTGAACGTCCCGGTCGCGCTGTATCCCGCCACGCTGACCAGACCGTCCACTTCCATCAGCTGCACAAGGGCACCTCGCACCGGATCCGGTACAAGAAGGTCGACGAGGTGACCGGCGAGGAGGTGCCCAACTCGGAGATCGTCAACGGGTTCGACCTCGGCGACGGCGAGTACGTCGTGGTCACCCGCGACGAGCTGAAGGGGGTCGCACCCGGGAAGTCGGAGACGATCGAGATCAGCGACTTCGTCGACCTGGCCGAGATCGACCCGATCCACTTCCGGCAGACCTACTACCTGGCCCCGCGGGGCAAGGGCGCGGACCGGGCGTACGCCCTGCTGCGCCAGGCATGCGACGAGGCCGGCAAGGTGGGCATCGCCACCATGGTGCTGCGCGACAAGGAGCACCTGGTCGCGGTCCGGCCGGGTGCCGACGTGCTGATCATCGAGACGATGTACTTCGCGGACGAGATCCGCAAGCCCGCGCGAGGAACTGGACACGCTGCCGCAGGACGTCGAGCATCCGGGACCGGGAACTCGACATCGCCAAGCAGCTCGTCGAGTCCCTCACGGTCCAGTGGGAACCGGAGCGATACCACAACACCTACCGGGACCGGGTCGATGGAGCTCATCGAGCGCAAGCGCGAGGGCAAGTCGGTCGTCTTCGAGGAGGAACGGCCGAAGTCGAACGTCATCGACCTGATGGCCGCGCTGGAAGCCTCGGTCGCGTCGATGGGCGGCCAGGAGAAGGGCCGCGAGGCCGCCCCCGCGCCGCCGGCCCCCGGCGCGCGGGGCGCGGCGGCGGGACGGGGACGCCGCGGGCGGGACGGAGGACCTGGCCGGGCTGAGCAAGGGCGACCTGGCCAGCCGGGCGGCCGATCTCGGCCTCGCCGGCCGGTCGAGGATGTCCAAGCCCGAGCTGATCGACGCGATCACGGCCGCCGGCCGCGCCGAAGCGCCGCCCACGGAAGATTTCCTAGCAATCTCCCCCCGGCCGGCCTGTCGCGCGGACGGCTGTCGGGCCCCCGGTGATAGAGCTGACTCGGGAGGGAGGCATGATGCCCGAGCCAGCTCAGACCGCCGATGCGTGCCCCGACTGCCGCGAGGACCTGGAGCACTGCCACGGCACCGCGATCATGCACGTGGACGGCCTGGCGGACTGCTCGGATGACCCCGGCTGCCGGCTGCCCGCCGCGCCTGCACCTGTTCGTGATCTCCTGCGCCGAGGTGGACTGCGACTGCCTGCCGGACACCGCCCCGGCCGCCGCGCAGGCCCGGGCCTCCTGACCCGGGTTACCGGGCCAGGGCGCTGGCCCGCATGGCCTTCCGGTAGGCGACGGCCACCGCGTCGAACTTGAGGTGCAGTTCCGCGGCCAGGTCGAAGGGCACCCGTTCCGGCCGCTGCGACTCCACCACGACCTGGTCCTGGCCGAAGATCGTGTCCTCGAAGTCCTGCAGGACCTGGCCGGGCTGGTCCAGGTTGTAGTTCCGGCCGATCACCACGTAACCGGCGCAGTGCCCGCCGTCCACCGGCTGGGCCGCGAAGAAGTACACCATGCCCCGGTCGCCGCCCCAGCCCAGCCGCAGGGCGATGGTGTAGGGCAGGTGCAGCTCGTAGCGGCTGGTCCGGTCCGGCGGCCCGGCCTGCTCGTTGCCGAACACCGGGAAGTCCTCGCTGTTCGCCGCCTCCGGCCGGGTGATCGTGTAGTGCAGCACATGCCCCTCGGTCCGCACCTCGTGGCGCGGCACCACCGGCCGGTCCGGGTCGCCCAGCAGCCCCGGGTGCACCCACGGGAAATGGCCCAGGTCGGTGAAGTTCTCCACCTGGCGGCCCGCGTCGCAGGCCCACCGGTAGGGCCCGGCGGTGAGCACCGCCCACTGCCCGTTTTCCAGTTCCGGCACCTCGGGCAGCGGCCAGCGCGGCTCGTCCAGGGCCACCCAGACCAGCCCGTACCGCTGCTGGCAGCGGAAGGCGGGGATCCGCGCCTTGGCGGGCACCCGGGCCGGGTCAGCCAGTTGCGGGATGGCCGCGCAGCGGCCGTCGGCGCGGTAGCGCCAGCCGTGGTAGGGGCAGACCAGTTCGTCGCCGCTGACCCAGCCGAGCGACAGCGCGGTGCCCCGGTGCACGCACAGATCCAGGTTGGCCCGGGGCTCGCCGGCCGCGCCGCGCCAGAGCACAAGTGGCTCGCCCAGCAGGTCAGCGTGCTGCGGGCCGCCCTCCAGGCCGGCCGCGAACGCCACCGGGTGCCAGCAGGCGCGCAGCGCCCCCAGGTCCGCGAACGCGCCCGGCGAGGTCACGGCACGGTCTCCGGCATGCGGGAGTGATGCCCGGATATGCCCGGGCTACTCGCTCAGGGAACCGCGGAGCGCCTGCGGCACGGGCGCGAGCGCGGTGTGGTGGCCCTGGAACAGGAGCGAGGAGATCTGGGTCAGTGCGTTCGTGCCGTAGCTGAAGCCGGCGTTGCCGTTCTCGCCGAAGCTGCCCATGTCGTACATGACCGCCAGGGTGTAGCGCTCGGCCGGGCAGGCGAACCCGACGGTGTTGGTGTACCAGACTCCGTAGCCGTTCGGGTCCTGCTCCCAGCCGTCCTTGTTGCCCGGGTGGTTCTGCGGCCCGGCGCCCCAGACGCCCCACTGCTGATCGATCCCGCTGACGTGCCGCAGCCGGAAGACCAGGTAGCTCCGGGTGCTGGGCGAGGCGCTGCCGAGCACGTAGTTCATCAGGTTGTCCAGGTCCTGGGCCGTGGTGTCCACATTGCCCCAGTACACCTGGTTGGTGAACTGGGTGCTGTTCATGCCGAAGGCCCGGATCCGGTTCATGAAGCTGGCGTCCTCGTAGGCGTACCAGAGGTCGTCCGCGTCATTGTCGTTGCTGGTGAACAGGGCCTGGAACATCTCGTCCTGAGCCGCGGGGGTGAGCGTGATGCCGCGCTGCAGGATGTCGGTCATCATGGCCAGCTTGATCGTGGACGCCGCCGGGTACAGCGTGGTGGCGTTACCCCACTCCCAGGTCGCCCCGGTGACCCGGTCGTGCAGCACCATGCCGAGGGAGCCCGGCAGTGTCTGCATGTACTGCCGGGCCATCCGGATCTGCTCGCGCATTGTGCAGGAGAACCCGGGCGCGACCTTGGCCGGGCAGGCGGTCGGCGACGGTGACGGTGAGGGGGACGGGGGCGCACTGGGGCTCGGCGAGGACGAGGTCCGGTCGCCGGCCGGCGACTGGGACACGGTCTTCGAGCTCGCCGGGGTGAACACGCCGCACCCGGCCAGGCCGGACATCACCGTGAGCAAGCATGCCACTACGCGGAGGCGCGGGGAATGCCACGCGCTACTGGCGGGAGAAGGCATGCCCGACAGGATACGAGCGATCCGCCGGTGACGTGGACTCGTCGGGTGCCCGCAGCGGTCCCGTTGCCGATTCTTGACGTCGCGGCCCGGCGCGGCCCGCCCCGCTCAGGCCGGGTGCTCCTGGCCGTCGCCCGCCCACTCGGTGTGGAAGGTGCCCTCGGCGTCCACGCGGTGGTAGGTGTGCGCGCCGAAGTTGTCCCGCAGCCCCTGGATCAGGGCGGCGGGCAGCCGGTCCCGGCGCAGCCCGTCGTAGTAGGCGAGCGAGGAGGAGAAGGCGGGCGAGGGGATGCCGGCCTGCGCGGCCTGGGCGACCACCCGGCGCCAGCTGTCCACCCCGTCGCGCACCGCCGCGGCGAAGTACGGCGCGACCAGCAGGCTGGGCAGCGCGGCGATCCTCGTCGTACGCCTCCCTGATCCGGTCCAGGAAGCGGGCCCGGATGATGCAGCCGCCGCGCCAGATGGTGGCCATCGCGCCGCGGTCGATGTCCCAGCCGTACTCGGCGCTGCCCGCCCCGATGTGGTCGAAGCCCTGGGCGTAGGCGACCACCTTGGAGGCGTACAGGGCACGGCGGACGTCGTCCACGAACGCGTCGGCGGTCGCTGATCCCCAGCGGCGCCAGCGCGGTGCCGAACGCGGCCCGGGCGGCTTCGCGCTGGTCCGCGTGGCCGGACAGGGCCCGGGCGAACGTCGCCTCGGCGATGCCGGTGATCGGGATGCCCAGGTCCAGCGCGCTCTGCACCGTCCACCGGCCGGTGCCCTTCTGCTCGGCCTGGTCGAGCACGATGTCCACGAACGGCTGGCCGGTCTTCGGCGTCCGTGTGGGCGAGCACGTCGCGCGGTGATCTGGATGAGGAACGAGTCCAGGTCGCCCTCGTTCCAGGTGCGGAAGATCCCGGCGATGTCCGCGGCGGGCGCGCCCAGGCCCGGCCCGCAGCAGGTCGTAGGCCTCGGCGATGAGCTGCATGTCGGCGTACTCGATGCCGTTGTGCACCATCTTGACGAAGTGGCCGGCCCCGTCCGGTCCGACGTGCGTGCAGCAGGGGGTGCCCTCCACCTGCGCGGCGATCGACTCGAAGATCGGCCCGAGCTTGGCGTAGGACTCCGGTGACCCGCCCGGCATGATGCTCGGCCCGTTCAGCGCGCCCTCCTCGCCGCCGGACACCCCGCAGCCGACGAAGTGCAGGCCGTGCTCGCGCAGCGCGTGCCTCGCGCCGCCGGGTGTCCATGTAGTGCGCGTTGCCGCAGTCGATGACGATGTCGCCCTCGTCCAGCAGCGGGACCAGCTCGTCGATCACCGCGTCGGTCGGCTCGCCGGCCTTGACCATGACGATGACCGCCCGCGGCCGGCCCAGGCTGGCCACGAACTCCTTCATCGACTCCGACGGCAGGAACGTGCCCTCATCGCCGTGCTCGGCGACCAGGGACGTGGGTGCGCTCCGGCGAGCGGTTGTGCAGCGCGACGGCGTGCCCGTGCCGGGCCAGGTTGCGGGCCAGGTTCCGGCCCATCACCGCCAGTCCCGTCACGCCGATGTCTGCGCTGCCCGCCTGAGTCATGCTGCCCTCCGTCGCAAGTCTTGCCGTCCTTCGCGAGGGTAGCCCGCCGGCTGGCCGGGCCAGGCCGGTCCCGGCTGCCGTGTCCGTAACCCTGGTTCAGGCCGGTCCGGCGGGGCGGGCGCGGGCTCCGCACGGGGTTCGCGTCCCCCAGGTTCGGGCGGCCCCGGCCCGGTCGGCGACAATGCCGGGGATGGAGACCCCGCCGCCGCCGCCGCTGGCCGCCCGGCCGCCCGGCCGTCGTTCCGCGCCGACCCCGCCCAGGGCCGGCTGTTCCGGGCGTCCCGGGTGGTGCGGAGCACCGACGTGACCCCCGGTGGCCGGCTCCGGTTCGACGCGCTCGCCCGGTACCTGCAGCAGGCCGCCGAGGACGACCTCGCCGACGCCCGCTGGGCCGAGCCGTACACGTGGCTGGTGCGCCGCACCGCGGTGGCCGTCCGCGGCTACCCCGCGCACGGCGAGCGGGTGACGCTGCGCACCTTCTGCTCCGGGACCGGGCCCCGCTGGGCGGAGCGCACCACCACGGTGGCCGGGCCTCGCCGGGGACCTGATGCAGGCCACCGCGGTCTGGGTCGCGGTCGACCGGGCGGAGGGCGGCCCGGTCCCGCTCGGGGCGGCGTTCCAGGAGCGTTACGGCCCCGCGGCCGGCGGGCGGCGGGTCTCAGCGCGGCTGTCCCATCCCGGGCCGCCCGCGGCCGCGGCGGGCCGGCCGTGGCCGTTGCGCGGCGCGGACTTCGACACCGCCGGCCACGTCAACAACAGCATTCACTGGGCCGCGGTGGAAGACGTCCTGCCCGGCCTGGGCTGGCTGCCGGCCTGCGCCGAGATGGAGTATCACCGGCCCATCCTCCCCGGGGACGAGCCGCGGCTGGTGTCCGCGCCGGGGAAGGGCCGGCTGTCCGTCTGGCTGTGCGGCGGCGGCCCGCGGCGGCTCGCCTCAGCCGTGCTGCACCCGGCCGGGGGCGGGCCGGGGCCCTGACCGGCGGCTCCGCGGCCGCCCTGACCGGCGGCTCCGCCGCGCCCCGTGCGGTCAGCCGCCGCCCGCCCGCTGGATGACCAGCGCGACCGCGGCGAACTGGGCCGCGTAGGCGAGGATGGTGCAGGCGTGGAACACCTCGTGGAAGCCGAACCAGCCCGGGCTGGGGTCGGGACGGCGCAGGGCATAGACCACCCCGCCCAGGCTGTACAGGACGCCGCCCGCCAGCACGAGGCCCAGCGCCGCGGCTCCCGCGCCGCGGGCCAGCTGGGCAGCACCGCGAGGGCGGCCCAGCCCAGCCCGAGGTAGAGCGAGGTGTAGAGCCAGCGTGGCGCGCTGAGCCAGGCGACCCGGAACACGACGCCGGCGGCGGCCCCGGCCCAGACCACCGTGAGCAGCGCGGCCCGGACGTTGCCGTGCAGGGTGAGCAGGGCGATCGGCGTGTAGGTCCCCGCGATGATCAGGTAGATGTTGGCGTGATCGCAGCGGTGCAGCACGGCCCGCGCCCGGGGCGGCAGCCGCGCCCGGTGATAGGCCGCGGACACGCCGAACAGCAGCAGCGAGGTGGCCACGTAGATCCCCGCGGCCAGCCTGGCCAGCGGGGTGGGTGCGGTCCCGATGAGCACGGCCCCGGCCACGGCCGCCACCGGCAGGGCCACGGCGTGCAGGGCGCCGCGCAGCCGCGGCACCTGGCCACGGCCGGTCTGGTGTGCTGGCTGGTGGTCGGCCTGGCGCACCTGCTGTGCCATCCCGCGCTTCCTTCGGCTGGCCTAATGTTATTGACCTAATGTTACTGACTAGTAGCCTACTGCGCTCTAGACTAGGAGGGGCGAGCCGCTCGTGCCCAGGCGCGGCGGCTCCGAGGGGTCGGAGGCGGCCGATGACAATCAGTCCCAGCCTGATCCAGGCGCACAGCGCTACAGCCACCACCGCGTTCACGGTCGTGGATGCGGTCGTCATCTTCGTGATCGTCATCGTGGTCCTCGGCGTGATCGTGGCCGTCGTCGGGCGGCGCACCCAGCGGCTGGCCTTCCGTCCCCGGCTGCGCACCAGGCACAGCCGGCGGATCCACCGCGCGGCCGAGCAGGACGTCGAGACGATCGAGCGGGATGCCGGCTGGTACGGCCCGGAAGTCCCCGGGACGCGCAACGACGACCTCTGACACCCAGGAGCCGGCGGGGGCTAGGGGCGGACGCCAGGCTGGGCGGGGGCCGGCGGCGCCAGGCCAGCCAGGCGGCGCCGCCCAGCAGGACCAGGCCGCCCGCCACGATGCCGCCGATGGCGGCCCCGGGCAGCCCGCCGTCCCGGCCGCCGTTCGCGGCCGCGCCGGGCTGGGTGGCGGACGGGGCCACGCTGGCCAGCGGGGCGGCCGCCGTGCTGCCGCCGCGCCCGCTGCGGAAGGCGGTGACCCGGTCCGCCGAGGCGGCGAGCAGCAGGCCGCCGGCCGCGCTGGGGGTGGCGAAGTGGTTGGCCGGGGCGCCGACCGAGACCCGCTGGCGGGTCTGGCCGGTGCCCGGGTCCAGGCCGTACAGGATGCCGTTCCGGTCCATCGTCCAGACCAGCCCGGCCGCGACGATGGGCGGCTCGCCGCCGGCCTGGGAACTCCACAGCAGCCGCACCGACGGCGGCGACTGGGTGACCCGGACCGCCACGATGCCGCTCAGGCAGGGCAGGTAGACGGTGCGGCCGGTCACCGCGAAGCCGCCGTCGATGTCCGCCTGGCACGCGCTGGGCAGCATCGCCCGCTGGCCGCCGATGCCGCCCAGGTGCGCGCCGTTGAGCAGGTACACCGTGTGCTGCTTGCCGGCCGCCACGACCTGGCCGTCGCCCAGCAGCGCCGGCTCGGTGGACATGTCCTGGTCGGTGGCGTTGTCCGAGGCCCAGGTGTCCGGGGCGAAGAAATGCAGCAGCCGCATCCCGGGGGACAGTTCCAGCACTGAGTCGCTGTAGTCGTAGCCGCGGGACTTCTTCCGCACCGAGCCATTGCCCGCGGTGACCCAGACGTGCCCGCCGCTGTCCACGGCGGGGGCGCCCCCGCCCATCCAGACCGCGCCCTGGGCCTGGCCGCGCGCCGCGTCCACGGTGAACACGGCGGGCTGGCCGCCCGCCTCGGGGACGGCGACCACATGACCCCGGTAGGGCGGGCAGTCCCCGTCGTTGCCGCCGAAGCCGAACACGACCCGGCCGCCGGCCAGGGCCAGCCCGGTCCGCTGCAGCAGCCCCGCCGGGTCGGCGCCGGCCGGGTCCACGTCCCGCTTCATCCGGACCTCGCCGGTCCGGGTGGACAGCCCGATCAGCACGTGCGCGGGCTTGCCGTAGGCCATTTCGTCGGCCACTACGAAGATCTCCCCGCGGGCCGGGTCGATGACTGGCGTCCCGGTGATGCCCACGGTCGGCGTGATGTCGCCGCACGCCAGCGAGCTGGCCGGGACCGGGGTGGCCAGGTGCCGGGACCAGGCCACCGCGCCGGTGGCCGCGGACAGCGCGTAGACGGTGTCCCGCTCGGTGGCCACGTACACCCGGCCGCCGGCCACCAGCGGCTCGCCGTAGATGTCCCCGTCCAGCCGCGGCGAGGCCCACGCCGCGGCAGAGGTGTCCACGTGGGCCGGGGACCGGGCCACCCCGGTACCAGCGGCGTCCCCGTGGTAGACCGTCCAGGACCCGCCGCCGGGCGCCGCCGCGGGCGCCGCGGCGGCCGGGGCCGCCGCCCCGGCCAGGCCCAGGCCGCCGGTGATCAGCGCCGCGGCCAGCAGGCGGGTACCCGGGGGCAGGCGGCGCGGGCCGCGGCTCACGCGGCCACGGCGGCAGGCGTACCGGGCTGGATCACCGTGCCAGCGTACCGGCGCACCCCGCCCGGGACGGGCAGGCACGCCCGGCCATCCCGTCCCGGGCACCGCCGTCCCGGGGGGCCGCCGGGCGGGTCCCGCTGAGTCCCTTTGCGGCCCGTCACCGGGACCTAGGTCCCTGGGCGGCCCGCAACCCGCCGGGTGAGGCTGGCTGTGCCATCCATTGCCCACCCAGGGGAGCGAGCGCCCGATGACTGCCCCGGCCCCCACGACCAGCCCGGCACGCCCGCGGCCCGCGGTCAACTTCCGTGAGCGGCCCATGCTGGTGTTCTGGGAGACCACGCGGGCCTGCCTGCTGGCCTGCCGGCACTGCCGGGCCAGCGCCAGCACCGAGGCGCCACCCGGCGAACTCGGCCACGCCGCCGGGCGTGACCTGATCGACCAGGTCGCCGGGTTCGGCCGCCCCTACCCGATCCTGGTGCTCACCGGCGGGGACTGCCTGCTCCGCTGGGACCTGTTCGACCTGGTGGAGTACGCGGTCGCGCGGGGGGTGCCCGTCTGCCTGTCCCCGTCGGTCACCCCGCTGCTCACCCCCGGGATGATCGACCGGATCGCGGCCAGCGGCGTCCGGGCCGTATCGGTCAGCCTGGACGGGGCGTGTGCCGCCACCCACGACGGGGTGCGCGGCATCGCCGGGCACTTCGCGCAGACCGTCGGCGCCATCCGCGCCCTGGTCGGCGCCGGGCTCACGGTCCAGGTCAACACCACGGTGATGAGCGCCACCGACTGCGTCGGCTTGTTCATCGACACGGGGATTCGACCAGGGCACACAACGACGCCACATCAATGATCAGCATGCGCGACTAGATGACGACAGTCAGAGAGCGGCTGATCAGATGGGGGCATTCCGATCGGCATGAGCGACGACACAATGCACTCATTATCGATTACTGGAGTCACGCGCGGCGCGTGCAGTCGGCAACGATCAGCTGCTACGACAGCGACTGTGGCGGACATCGTGTCCAGCGCCGCGGCTCCGCCAGGTTGTCGACGGGGCTCGATCACGGTCGAGGATCTTGAGCAGGCGGAACCATCGATCGACGGGCGTCTGGGATGGTCGCTCTCGCGGCCGCTGGGGCCTCCGGTCAGCCTCGCCGTTGGTTATGGCTCAGGCACGGGGCTCACGACGATTTTGGGGACCTGGGACGCGTTCTTTGGGTCGGAACGACTTGATCCTCATCCTTGGACGCCGACGCGAAATAAGGTCGGAAAACACGGGGTACCCAGGTCCGCCGGCCAGTCGTCAAAGCCGTTTCTGATTGGTCGGGCGTTCGCGCGTCCATCGACACCTGGTAAGCAAGACTTTCTCTGTTCCTACCCCATTCCTACTAACCGTGGTCTAACGAGGGATACTGTACGCTATGTGACCTCGTGGAAATCGCTTGATTCGCAGGGTCTATCGTCGAGTACAGTCGGCGTCGGCATGGTCGCCTCAAACTTAAAATCCTGGGCGCGGCGCGGCAAATCCGTTGATTACGCCGGGTCTCGACGACGGTGTGAATGCGTCGGACCCGGATATCCTGGAGTTTCACGGAAAGACGTATCTCTACTACAGCGTCGGCGATCAGCGCGACCTGGACCAAGCTCCGACGGGCCGTTTATCCCGGCGGCCTACCGGAATTCTTCGACCGGGCATTTCGCACCGATTTAGGAAACGGTACCCGTGCGGAGAAAACCAAACGCTGACGACGGCCGGAAAGTGTCAGAATCTTCCGGCACACGTTTTTCGGCACCAGTTGGAGCGTTCCGAGAAAATGGTCGTTTGACGGCGTTGCCGGAGAAGGGTTGAGTTTTCGGGAGGGCGGCAACGAGCGTCGTCGAACTTCAGCGCGTCGAGACGAGCAGCTCGGCAGCTCGTCCCAGAGAACATTGCGTTCCTAAGTCCCGACGCCGCGGTCACGTTGATGGAGTCGCACCGATGTTGATGACGTGAATCGCTCCCGTACCCTGGTCCGGAGACCAGTTCAGAACGTAGATTTTGCGTCCGTCGCGCGAGAGCCTTGCGACGGTTGGCTGGGCGAATTGCCAATTCAGGGTTTTTCTTCCGGTCGCGGAATTCCAAGTCAGGACGGACCCGTTGCCGGTTGCCCCGATCACAGTTCGATCATCGGAAGTGAATTCGAAGGGGGAGGCCGAACCCGATTCATTCGTGAAAGTTCGCAAAGTCATGCCCGTTTGCCAGTCCCAAAGGCGCACGGAATAGTCGTCACTCCTCGTGCAAAGCCAGAGATGATTCTTCGCGAAGACAAGGCTCGAGACATGATCCCGGTGTCCAACCAATTGTCGTTCCACGTGCAAGTCTGCCCGTCGCAGATCGAGATCTCCCCTGCGTGCCCGCCGACTGCCAGATGGCGACCATCGGACGTGAATCGAACGTTGGTTACGGTGCTCGAAAACTGGATCGAGCCAGTCGTTGACGCGTCTCGAAATCAACACTTCCAGAAATTTATCCGTTGCGGCGACGAACCTGGTTCCCTCGACCGTCGGCAAAGCCCGCCCGTAGAGCTCAGGAAAATCAGCGACGCACTTTCCTGTCGCGACGTCGCAAACGCGGCAACCCGCGCCTTCGCGGCTGACTAGAAGTCGGTGCCCACTGGCGAAATACGCAACACTGCCACGCTCGTTTCGCTTATCGATCCAATGACCTTGGCGAGTGCCGTTGGCCGAATCAACGATGACGATTTCTCCCTGTGTTCCCATAAGTGCCAGAGACTCGCCGCTTGGTGAGACATCGAAGGCCACGGGCTCCCAGCGAAACGTGGTCAACGTCTGAAACGGTTGCCCCGACTTGTCCGTCCAAATCCGCACGTCGCCATCACGAGAGGCCGTCACCACTTCGTCGGCGCGAGGCGAGGCAGCGACGGCAAGGATCTGCTCCCGATGGCCGCGATGGACTCCTGAGAACTCCTTGTTTCGCGATCTCCCATTTCCAAAGTTTGGCGTCGTCCGTTCCAATCAGGAGGGACCTCCCATCTCGCGAAAATGTCTGGCGCAGCGAACGGCGGGAGCGAAGAATGCGGTGACCGGCTTCAGCAGGTCGGGCGATTCGACGGTCCAGATGCTCACTGTTCCCATGCAGACGACCAAACTCTTGCCGTCGGTGGATACGGCCAGGCTCGTCGTACGGGCATTGTCGTGGCCTTTCGGAGGCTGGAGTTTCTCGACGCGCACGCACCGCATCGTGGCCATATCCCACAAGCGAAGAGTTTGGTCTTCGCTGGTTGTGGCCAACAGTGCTCCGCCCAGCAAGAAGCGGGCGCCGCGGACGATATCGCGGTGTCCTGCCAATGCAGCCTTGGGGGCGCAGCGTCGCCGAGTCCCAAAGGCGCACAGTCTTGTCGCTGCCGACCGAGGCGATTAACTTGCCGTCCGGAGAGAACGTCACGTCGGCAACCCATCCGGGCTGCTTCTGCAATCGCCCCTTTTCCGCCCCGTTCTCAACGTGCCAGAGGATTACCGTGCCATCGTCTGTTCGCGGCGGCGAGCGTCCGTCCATCTGGCGAAAAGGTCACCGCGTTGACTTCGTTCTTCTCGCCCACGTTCCAAACCCGAATCGGCTGGTGTGTGACGGCATTCCATAATCGGACCGTGCCGTCCTTTCCGCCCGACGCGACGAGCGATGCGTCCCCGGAATATTCAACAGCAGCGGCACGTCCGCGGTGTCCGCTCAACCGCGTCGACGCGTTATTGACCAGGCCCCTCAAGTACGACCACTCGATGCTGCGTCGATCACGTTGTCCGGCCAACGGTGTCAACTCGGAGAGCATCTCCTCGACGTCGGACATGTTGCCCTGATTCCACGCTTCCTGGGCCGTGGCAATCCGACTTACATAGACGTGCTCCATCGCAAGGTCTTCACGGTCGAGCGCGAGCCGTTCACTCGCTTCGGCCCGCTCACGGTCAGCCTCGGATTCGACAAGGAGCCGACTCAAGCGTGCGTTGTACCAGAGGCACACAGACAAGAGCGCCGTCGCGCCGACAACGCAGACTCCGACGAGTGCCGCCGTCGTCGGCTTACGCTTCGCCCAGCGGACGAATCGTTCCAAGGTCCCGACTGGCCGCGCCTCCGTCGGTTCGCCGGCCAGGAAACGCCGCAAATCTTGCGTTAACGCAAAAGCCGAGGGATATCGCCGGCGGGGATCCTTTTCGAGACACTTCATACAAATTGCGTCGAGGTCACGCGGGATCCCGGTTCGCAATTTCGCGAGGGGCGTCGGCTCGGTTTGCGTCACCAGCCGCAAGGTCTCCAGGTACGAACCTCCCGCAAACACGACCTTGCGCGTGAGCAACTCGTACAAAATCGCGCCCAGGCTGTAGACATCGGATCCCGTGCCGACCAGGTCGTTTTGCGCCGTTGCTTGTTCGGGCGACATGTACGACGCCGTACCGAGAACCGCGCCCGTTCGGGTCTCGTTGCTTTCGCCTTCGAGGATCTTTGCGATTCCAAAATCTGCGAGCTTCGGGACGAAGTCCAGGACCGCCTCCTGGTCTCGCGCCGCTTCGCCTGCCGAATCTTCGCGCGGTTCCAACAGCACGTTGCTCGGCTTCAAATCGCGATGCAAGATCCCACGAGAGTGCGCATGCTCGACACCCTCAGCCAGGTCCGCGACGATCGCAGCCGCCGTGTTCGGCGAAACCGGCTCGGTTTGGCCGGCGAGCCAATTGGCGAGCGACCCTCCCGGGGCGTAAGCTTCTGCGATGTAACAAACCGGGCCGATCTCAGCGGCCTCGTAGACGGCGAGCACATTGGGGTGGTTTAAGAACGCGACCGCCTGACCTTCTCGCAGAAACCGACCCATTTCGGGCGTGAGCAGAAATTCCGGCCTCGGAACCTTGAGAGCCACATCGCGATTCAAAATGGGATCGTGGGCGAGGAACACCACGCTGTGGCCACCCTGCCCGATCTTGCGAATCACTTCAAAGCGACCCAATCGTGCGCCGGCGATCGCAGCGGCGCATGGGTCCCCTTCGGCTTGGTCGACCGTTCGACCCGTGTTGTGAGGAGAAATCGTTCGCGCATGTGCGTCGCGCGCGGCTGGCGAGTTGCAATCCTTGTCGCTGGCGCTGCCTCGAAAAGCAGCTTCAGATATCCCACCGATCCCTCGAGGCGCTCTTGCTCGCGCAGGGGCAACGAAGCCGTCGCCGACGAGTTCCTCTCGGGCTCGATTGCGTCGGCCAGCGGCTGGTCAGTTTCCGATGCCAACGACATAGAATTGTCGGATCGTTCGGATTGGGCGTATCCCTCGTTTGCAGCCATCGGCGTCAGTGCGGACCCAGCAAGGAAAAGTTTGGGAATTGACCAACCGCGCGCCGCATGCCGACTACCGGCTGGGGCGTGAGCATTTGCGTGAGTGTTTGTTCATTAGAGTCGAGTGGGTGCGAAATTTTCAAGCTCCGTGGAAAGCAAATGGTCCGGAGTCACAAGAGAGGCGCGCGGTTCCCGTTAGACCTGCGGGTTCCGACATAGACGTCCTGGCAACGCCGCTTCTTTGGAGTCAAGACCGGGGCGGCGAAGACGACGTTGACGGGACAACCGGCGTCGGAGCGCGGGGTGCCGACGAAGGCGAAACGACACCCGGCCCCTCGGCTTGAACCGTATCACCCTGGAAGATGCCGGTCCCTTCTAAAGATTGCGCGCACGCCGCTCGCTGCGCATTGGGTCCAGATGGTGCGTCGGTCGTTCCCGAAGTGAGATTGATCTGGCAGACCATTTCGCCAAACGAAACGATGTCCTCGTGCGACAGGATCGTCTCGCCCGAGCCAATGCGATGACAGTTGACGAACGTTCCGTTCTTGCTCCCGAGGTCGCGAATCCGCAGCGTGTACTCGTCAAGAAGTAGGACGCAGTGGTGACGGCTGACGAATTCACTCGGGGGTTTTAAATGGCAGTCGTCTTCGCGGCCAATGATCAGCTTGCCCGCAGGAATCGGGATCATCTGTCCCGATGAAGGACCACTCAGAATCTTGAGACGCCCGTCCATCCTGGCCACGCCTGTTCGTTCGACTTGAGGGGGAGCCATTTGATGCCGATCTTGGCAGCACCGGATGCACACTCATCCTAAAATTGCTTTAGCGAATTCTCAACGAAAATCTTCCAGGCGCTCAAAATATCGACCCTCGGCCGGAACCGTTGGGCCTTTGCCCAAAGCGTCCTCCTGGCTGGCTCCAGTGTGGACTGTGGGATCGAGATACGGCGTTCTCGAACTGGTCGCCGGCAATCACCGACTTG
>CAVYEA010000015.1:0-323876 GCA_963767385.1 uncultured Actinomycetes bacterium
CCTGATGCGATCACAAGTTGTTATCGATGTGCCGGGAGGCTGGAGCACGGCCGGTGCGGCCGGGGCGGCGTCCCGAGTGCATCTAGCATCAACAGCGGCGCCGCCGACAAGGTGACCCGCGATGCTGCCGCGCTGGGTGAACTCCTCGCCGCCCCGTGTCCGGGCGGCCTCGTAGCGCATGAGGATCTGCGTCCCGTCGTCGGTGAGGAACTGGGTTCGCTGGTCCTGGCGGCGGATGCCGTTGCTGTCGATCCGGATCCAGTGATCAATCCTTGTTCCGCACCACCTCAGCGGGCTGAACCAGGCTCCGGGACGCCGGATCACCTCCGGGCGGGCTCAGCACGTCCGTGAAGCGCGGCGCGCCGTCTTCGAGGGCGACCCGGCGCCGTTGGCCGTGAAGCTGATGGCGTGATACCAGCCCGCGAGCATCATCAGGTCAAGCAACTGCTCGTCGCTGAACACCCGGGCGAGCCGGGACCACAGGTGTTCGCCGATGCCGGCGGTGTCATGCAGGGCATCGGCCGCCTGGATGAGCAGCCGGTCCCGCTCACCGGTCCAGCATGGATCGCACGCGCCGCCATGCGTGAGGGAGGTGACCTGCTCGCCAGACAGGCGGGCCTCCCCGGCGAAGAACGCCACGTGCACTCCCCACTCGTACTCGCAGCGGCAGCGCGCGCACGTCCGGCCGATGATGACCTCGCGGTCGCGCAGCGGCAGCGAGAGCCGCTTGCTCAGCTCGTAGCTGCCCCAGCCGCTCATGGCGGCGGTCATCGGAAGGTTCCGCGCGAAGGTGCGGAACAGCAGGATCGGCGGCACGCCCGGCGGCATCATGGCGCCCAGCCGCCCGGCGATGCCGGGTGAGTACGGCGGGCGGACGGGTTCAACCCGGGTGGCCATGGAGGTCCCCCTTACCGTTTCTGATTCCGGAACACCTTGACTAAGGTATCGTTTCTGATACCGGAACGCAAGGAGGTGCCATGACCGCACGGCTGCCCCGCCCCGGCAGGCCGGTCCGGGGATCGGCCACCGGGCGGCCGCTGATGGCGGCCATGGATCTCCTCGGGCGGCGCTGGACACTGCGGATCCTGTGGGAACTGCGCGACAAGCCGCTCGGCGCGCGGGCGCTACGCAACCGGTGCGACCAGATGTCCACCAGCGTGCTGTACGAGCGGCTGGACGAACTCACCGCCGCGGGCCTGCTCGCCCGTGACCAAGCCGGCGCCTACCTGCTCACCGACCTCGGGACGGCACTCAGGCCAGCACTCGAATCCCTCGACTCCTGGGCCAGACGCTGGTCGCGAAACCTGCTAGGAGATACCGCCGGGATAACCCCGCTGTCCAGCCAGGCCGCCGCCCGCCCAGTCGGTGCGCGCCGACGGGCTGACGCCGCGGCCTGCATCCGGACGGCACCGTAGCGCGGCAGCGGGGTCGGTTAGCCTGGCAGCGTCGGGACCTGGCAAGCGCACCCGGGCACGTGCCCATCAGGGGAGGAGGACCCATCAGATGACCGCACCCGCACCTTTCCGGCGAGCCTGGCGCGCTCACCGGGATCGACCTCGCCGTCGGCGAGCTGGCCCACAGCTGCGCGTCGACTCGATCCGGTCCAGCACCAGCGCGGGATCCGGCCATCCGACGTCGAGCATGTCCGCGGCCGATCTGCTGGCGGTGCTGGTCGCCGGCACTCAATACGACTGGGATGACCCGCAGGCAACGACAACAACGACCACCTGATCTTCTCGAAGGGGCATGCCTCGCCCTCCTGTACGCCATCTACAAGCGGTGGGGGTGATCTCGGACGACGAGCTGATGTCGGGGTACCGGCGGTTCGGATCCCGCCTGGAGGGGCACCCCACCCCGGTGCTGCCGTGGGTGGACGTGGCGACCGGCTCGCTGGGGCAGGGGTTGCCCGACGGCGGTCGGGAGTGGCGCTGGCCGGCAAGTACCTCGACCGGGCCCATACCGGGTCTGGGTGCTGTGCGGGGACAGCGAGATGGCGGAGGGATCGATCTGGGAGGCGTTCGACAAGGCGGCGTATTACCGAGCTGTCCAACCTGATCGCGATCGTCGACGTCAACCGGCTCGGCCAGCGCGGGCCCACCGAGCTCGAGTGGAACCTGGACGCCTACGCCCGCCGCGCCGAGGCCTTCGGCGCGCGCGTGCTGGAGATCGACGGTCATGACCTGACGAAGATCGACCAGGCATTCACGAGCGCCGCGGACGGGAAGGGGGACAAGCCGACCGTGATGCTGGCGCGCACCATCAAGGGGCGCGGATTCTCCGAGGTCGAGGACAAGAACGGCTGGCACGGCAGGCCCTTCCCTGCCGACATGGCCGCGCGCGCCATCGCCGAACTCGGCGGGGAGCGCAACCTGACCGTCCGCGGCCCACTGCCCGAGCAGCGCCGGCGCGCCGCCGCGCGCGCCGGCGCCGGGCCGCCAGGCGCGGCTACGACGACGGTGGCGCCCGGTTACTCCAAGGGCGAAAAGGTCGCGACCCGCAAGGCCTACGGTGACGCGCTGGCAGCGCTCGGCGCCGACCACCCGCGGGTTGTCGCCCTCGACGGCGAGGTCAGCAATTCGACTTACGCCGATGAGTTCGCCAGGGCGTATCCTGATCGCTACTTCGAGATGTTCATCGCCGAACAGCAGATGGTTGCCGCGGCGGTCGGGCTCAGCGTGCGCAATTACGTCCCCTTTGCCTCCACCTTCGCCGCGTTCTTCACCCGGGCCTACGACTTCATCCGCATGGCCGCCATCTCGCGCGCGAATATCCGCCTGGTCGGCTCGCACGCGGGCGTCGAGATCGGCGCCGACGGGCCATCGCAGATGGCGCTCGAGGACCTGGCGATGATGCGCGCGGTGCAGGGATCGACGGTGCTCTACCCGGGCGACGCCACCAGCACGGCGGCGCTGGTGGCCGCCATGGCCGAGCGACCGGACATCAGCTACCTGCGGACCACCCGCGGCGCCTATCCCGTCCTCTACGCCACCGGGCGAGACCTTCCCCATCGGAGGATCGAAGGTTCTGCGGTCGAGCCCGAAAGACGCCGTGACGCTAGTCGGCGCCGGCGTCACGCTTCACGCCTGCCTGGCCGCCGCTGACCGGCTGGCCGATGACGGTATCCACGCTCGCGTGATCGACCTTTACTGCGTCAAGCCGGTCGACAGCCGACACGCTCGCTGCTGCCGCGCCGTCACGCGAGGCCGACTTGTCGTGGCCGAGGACCATCACCCGGAGGGAGGGCTCGGGTCAGCGGTGGCGGATGCCCTGGTGGCCGCCGGGACGCAGACGCTGCAGTCGCCCATCTGTCGTCCGGGAGATGCCGGGTTCGGGCACGCGCAAGGAGCTGCTGGCCGCGGCCGGAATCGACGCCCAGCACATAGCGGCCGCCGCCCGCGATCTGCTCCCTGGCCAGTGACCCCACAGATCTGGGTGGAAAATGGAGAACGTGCCTGAGGCCGGGGGGCCTGCGAATCGCCCAGTGGTACCGGTTGTCCGGGCGTCTGACGGCGACCGCGAGCGCGTCGCGGTCGCGCTGCAAGCGGCGTTCGCTGAGGGCCGGCTGACGATGCCGGAGCTGGAGGAGCGGGTGGCCGCCGCCTATGCCGCCGGAACTGACGCCGAACTTGCAACGATCTTGCACGACCTGCGGGCTCCTGCACCACAGCCAGGTGACTGGGCAGGCGCGGCGCCCACCTCGGTAAGAGACGTCGGGATCATTGCCGGGTTCGAGCGCAAGGGCCGATGGATGGTGGGGCGCACCTTCCGGGGGATGCTGAAACACGCCCGGCGCCGACTTGAGCGCAAGCAGAGGCAACTGGAACGAAAGCAGTCGCGATGACCCCGGGCACCCCAGCCATCGGACCGCGTGAGCACGCGGCCGCAGCCTGATCAACAAGTCCCGGCAAGGCAGAGGGCCAGCGCATCACGGATAACGGACCACATCCACTGAGGTGTCGGGGTTCGCGGCCGTCGACGACCTGCCCGTGCCGTTCACCACGTGACTAATCCCGCCGGACCCAGCGGCGCTAAGGAAGATCGTAAGCAGGTCGTGGAGCTCGCTGCCCGGGGGGCTGGCGGTCTCGAACGCGCTGGCGGCAAAGACCGGCACGCCCCGGTTAAAGAAGCTGTAACTGCTCATCCCGTACCCATGGAAGCCGGCCGCCCGGTGAGTGATCAGGAACGCGGGGTAGCCGTCGGTCGCGGGATTGGCCATCCAGGCGGCCTGGCTCGGGGCGTCGTACGGCATCTCGTTCTGGAAGAAGATGTCCGTGCCGTCCTTCCCGTTCCAGATCACCTCGTACTTCTGGTAGTGCTCGACGAACAGCCCATAGGCGGTCACATGGTCCCCGTTGACGACTGCGCCGGTGTCCCCGGCATTGTCGGTCCAGCCGACCCCGTTGCCATGGTCGGCCCGCCAGGCCCAGATGTCGTCGAGGATCACCTGGGAGCTGTTGACCAGGAGGCTGGTGGTCGCCCGGCCCGGCGCGGCACCGCCGATGCGGAAGAACACGTCCTGCACCCGGGTGGGGTCCGCCGGGTCCGCGGGTCCGAGCCCGGGCTGGCTGCCCACCTGCAGCAGCATCGGGGAACTCACCGGCCCGGCAGCGAAGATCATCCCGGACAGCTTCACGCCCCGAACGCTGGCCACCCGCATCGAGACGATGCCGTTCGCTGGCACCATGGTGGGGAAGCCGAGGCCGAGCACCACCGTGTCCGGCCGGGTGACCTCGATGGTCTGGTGCAGGTCGTAGACGCCGGGGGTGAGGATCAGGTCCTGCCCCCGGGCCAGCGCCGCGTTGATCACCGGCACCGGGTCGCCAGGGGTGGCGATGAAGAACCGCTGGACGGGGATGGCGGTGCCCGGCGTCGGCCCGGCGGCCCAGGACGGGCCCACCGAGCCATGCTGCACCGCCGGAACGAACACGCTGCTGGATGAGTTCGGCTCTCCCGCCACGGTGGCGAGCGCTGGCCCGAGGTATTTCGGGTTCGTCACCGGCGGGGCGCTGCCCGTCGCGCAGGCCGCGGCCTGGCTTTCCGTCGCGTGGGACCAGAACGCGGCTCTGAGGGTGATGTCCCCGGCGGCCGCGCTACTCGATGCCGTAGCGCTGCGCTGGGCCGGCGAGTTGCTCGGCCTGCAGGCCGGCACCGGCGGCTGCTTCGTCACCGGCGCCACGATGGCAAACGCCACCTGCCTGGCCGCAGCCAGGGATGCGGTGCTCACGCGGCACGGATGGGACGCCGCCGGGCAGGGGCTCGTCGGTGCGCCACCGGTCACAGTCGTGGTCGGGGCCGAGGTACACACCACCGTCCGCAAGGCGCTCGGCCTGGTGGGCCTCGGCCGTGACCGGGCCACGGTACTGCCTGCGGACCACCAGGGGCGGATCGATCCCCGCGCCCTCTCCGCGCTCAGCGGCCCGGCGCTGGTGTGCCTGCAAGCCGGCAATGTCAACAGCGGTGCCAGCGACCCGTTCGTGCCGCTGATTGCCTGGGCCCGCGATCATGGCGCCTGGGTTCACGTCGATGGCGCCTTCGGGCTGTGGGCGGCTGCGGCGCCCGCCACCGCCGGGCAGGTCACGGGCTTCACCGAGGCCGACTCCTGGGCAACGGACGCCCACAAGTGGCTGAACACCACCTACGACTGCGGTATCGCGCTGGTCCGCCATCCGGCAGCCCTGCGGTCGGCCATGGCAGCACCGGCCGCCTACCTCCCCGCTGACGCAGGCCGGGAGCCCATGCACTTCGCCCCGCAGTCCTCCCAGCGTGCCAGAGGTGCCGAGGTGTGGGCGGTGCTCGCCACCCTTGGCCGCGACGGCGTGGCCCAGCTCGTGGACAGCACCTGCCGGCTGGCACGCCGCTTCGCTGACGGCATGCGGGAAGCGGGCTACGGCGTTCTCAACGATGTCGTGCTCAACCAGGTGGTCGTGGATTTCGGCGATCCGGCGCACACCGCCGCCGTCATCGCCGCAATCCAGCAAGAGGGCACCTGCTGGTGCGGCCCCACCACCTGGCGCGGCCGCATGGCGATGCGAGTCAGCATCAGCTCCTGGAACACGACCGAGGACGACATCGACCGGAGCATCGCCGCCATCCGTACCTGCACCTCACGCTAGCGGGGCACGCCTCAATCGTCTGGGCCTCAGTCAATCACCTCAGTCCTGATCAGCATCCCGGTGTCATCTCGATACCGGACCTCCATTCGTTCGCCATCGAGGTCAAGGACTGCGAATCCGAAGCGCGCCCAGCGGTCGCCACCGGAATCCAGGAAGCCGCGGGCCTCCCATGCCCCAGGCGGAGGAATTGGCGCGTCGATCGCATGTGTCTGCAGGACGGGAACACCGCCATTTCCCAGGCAGCGCGGGAATTGGACTCCCTGTTGGGACTCGAAGCCCATGCAGCGGTGCTCGTGTCCCCACCACCAGGCAGTGACACGGCGGCTGTCCAGTACTGGCCCGAGTTTGGCATTCAGCTCCGGGCCGATGTCGGCCTCGTCGTAGGCGGAGACCAGCTGGTGGTGGCTCAGGAGGACGAGTTTCTTGTCGGATGCGCCAGCCACTGACGCAACGAAATCCGCCTGCGGGTCCCGGAGCACCCCGACAGCCCCTTTCGACAAGACGTCGGAATCCCACGAGGTGTCGAGTGCCACGAAGTCCCATGATGGCGCGACGAGGCGGAAGAAACTCGTGGCCTCGCCATCCGCCGAGTGCTGGGCAGCGAACCGCGGGTCGCCGAGCAGCGTCTCGAAGTAGCCGAAGCCGCCGCTGTACATGTCGTGGTTGCCGTTCAGAGACCACGACGTCACGCCAGCTCTTGCCTGATCCGGGGTAACGGGCCAGTAGGCGAGCACGTGCCGCTCGACTTCACTGGGCAGCCCGGAATAGTAGACGTCTCCAAGGTGGATGACGTGAGCCTCACGCCCGTTCTCCAGCGCATCAGCAACTTCTTCCGCCATGTACGAGGCCACAGCCTGCGCCCTCGGAAGGCCGGTCCCCCAGTCTCCGACCATGACCAGCCGCGCCCGGTCGCCAATAACGTGCTCAGCCGGCCTTGGGTTGAACGCATGGTTGCCCCTGGCCAGGTGTTCAAGCATGGATTCCGCGATCTTTATGACCCAGTCCGGGTCCGTCGGAGAATAGGTCCCAGGGTGCAGGAGTCCTTCCGCAGTATGGACGATCCTCGCCCAGGCCCCACGGTCCGCTGGCGTCTCATCGATCACTCCCTGCTCCCGCAAGGCGCTCTCGACAGCACTCTGCACGAGGCTAACCACCGGGTCGCGTGAAAGGTAAGGAACCGGCCCGGCCTGCGTCCCTCCCGACGAGGCCTCGGCCGCGTCGGGGCCCGGGAGCGCTGCGCTGACCTTGGCCGGAGCGTCGCCCTCTCCGGGAATCTGTTGTGCGGCGCGCGCCGTTGCTTCGCGCAATTGGTCGGAGCCGAGGAGCCCGCGTACGGCTTCCACGTACTGGCGCACCGAATCCCGGTCAAATGCCTGCTCGATCATGCGAATTCCTCCAGCCGTGCGCAATGCACCGGCGGCAACGAAGACAGCAAAGCCAGGGCTATGGAGCGCGCGCGGCTAGGTGCGCGAACTCACCAAAGTTCCATCTCTGCGTTGTGGCGCAATGAAGTCCGTGCTGGCTCATTGCCTACCGGTACCGAGCCCCCGTGCTGCATCATCGCACCCTCCCCCAAGCACGGCCTGTGCCTGACGAAGCGTCCTTCTGCCCTCAGCCAATGTCAAGGCCTGGCGCCCTCGGCGGCGGGCGCGCGCCTTTCTGCACGGCAGCCCGCGAGACTGGACATGACGGGTGCGGCGGTGCCGTCCGGCGAGGTTCTTCCTGGGCCGCCGCAGGTGTCAGCTCCCGGCAGTTAGCTCCGGCGGTGCTGGTGAGCCGGCCTGGCCGATCTCGGCCTTGAGCGCGGCAAGCTCCTTATCCACCCCGGCGGCCGATCCGGCTTCGTCGAGTTCCTGCTGGATGTCGTCGGTGTCGCCCCCGACGTCTTCGAGCACTCCGGACTGGAGCAGCTCGTCGACGGCGCTAGCGCGGGCCTGCATGCCGGCGATCTTGTCCTGGGCCCGCTGGAGCTCCTCTCCCGGATCACCAGCGGTACGCGAGATGCCCGCGGCGCTCTCGCCCACCGAGCTTTCGGCCTTCGCCGCTGTGTACTGGGCCTTCAGCACTTCCTTCTGCGTCCGGAAGGTGTTCACCTTCTTCTGCAGGGCGTCGAGGGTGTGCTCGAGCTTCTCCTCCTGGTCGGTGAGCTGCTGGTGCTGGGGCTCCATCGCGTCGATCTGGGCCTGGGCAGCGGCCTTGCGAGACAGGGCCTCCCTCGCCAGATCCTCGTTGCCCTGGGACAGCGCCGCCCTGGCCTGGTCCTGGAGGTGGGCCACCGACTGCCGCAGCTGCTGCTCCTGCAGTTCGATCTGCTTGCGCGATGCAGTGATGTCCACCAGCCCTCGGCGGACCTGGGTGATCTGATCGAGCATCTGCTCGTAGGACAGATCAAGCATCTCGTCAGGCTTCTCGGCGGCATCGAGAGCCTTGTTGGCCTTGGCCTGCACTATCTCGTGGGCCCGCTGGAAGAGGCTCATGCCGGGCTGCTCCTCGTCGATGATGGATGGACCGCGCCGAGTCCGCTGCCGGGCCGGCATCCGGATCGATGCCAACCCTCAGGCCGGCACCGATACCCAGAGGCTACCGCTGGCCGCCCGGGTGATCTGCGCGGGGAACAGAGCATCGCAGAGCTCACGCTCGCGCACGCTGGCCAGCCCCTTGGCTGACCCTGGGGAGGAAGCGAAGCGATCCCCGGGCCTGCCGATGGTGGCCCTAGCCGCACCAGCTGGTGGTCTGCTGTGGGGTTGCGGCCGCCAGGGCCTGGCGGGCTGCTTCGGCGGTCAGGGCGGCGGTCGTCTTGACCCGCATCGCGCCGCCCTCGGCGCCGATCGGCGGCGGTGCGCGCCTCGTCCGGGACAAGTACCGATCACGTAGCGCCGTCGCGGCTGGGCTGTCGGCCCGTATCTAATCACCAGGGAACGGGTGCCCCCAGGACGCATACCGGGCTAGATTCCTCATATCGGCTGAGTTCACCAAAGGCAGACATGTACTTATTTGAATGCGACGCGACGTTCGAGGCCGAGCTGGACGCGGTCTGGAAGGTGTGGACCGACGTGGCCCGCTGGCCCGAGTGGGATGTCACCAAGGAGATCGCGCGGGTGGATGGCCCGTTTGAGCCGGGTGCCCGCGGCTGGGCCAAGCAACGTGGCAACCTCGGCGGCTCCTTCACCATCACTGCGGTGGATGCCGGGCGGCGCTGGGTATCCGAATGCCCGGTGCCCATGGGCAAGGTGATCTTCGACCACCTGATTGAGCCTGCCGGCCAGGGACACGTCCGGGTGGTCAAGAGAGCAGAGGTGGAAGGCGGATTCGGGCCCCTGCTCCGGCTGCTCGCGCACAGGATGCGCCGGGATACCGCGGAGTCCCTGGCCGCCATGCAACGGCTGCTGTCTCCCTAGCGCAGCAGGACCTGGCACCAAGCGGAAGGTGATCCCCCGCATGCCGAAATGGTCCGGCGCCTGGCGCGGTGCGAGGGAGCGGCCACGTGCAGAACTCCTGATCTGCACGCCGGGATTGACGAGCACTGAAGAGCCGGGGCCCGCGCAGAACGGCGGTTCCACGTGCCCACCGGGCATGCGTTCCGGCCGCGCGCTCCTGCGTGAGGGCGGGCAGTGGCTCTTTAGCAGTGGCGGGACCGGGTAACAGCGCGATACTTGTACCACTGCCCGCTGCTGTTCTTAAGGGTGTACGTGGTGTGGTACTTGCCGACCCGTCCCGCTCGGATGTGCCAAAGTTGCCAGGCCGCCGGGGATGCCTGGCCGTGCCGATAGAAAATTAGCGTCCAGTTGGGGTTGTACACATGGATGCGGTAGGCCCGCGATCCCCCGGAGAACTGCTGGTACCACACGCCGACGGTGAACTTCTTCCCGACGCAAACCGTGCTGGCCGGCTGATTGACCAGAACAACGTCGGGCCCTCGGGGGGCCAGCGCGTCGCGCTCCGGCGCGCTGGCAGCACTCGCTGTGGTGGCAGCCGCACTCAGGACAACGGGAGCTGTCATGGCCGCTATTGCCATCAAGATGATTCTTTTCATCACTCTCCATCCCCGTGAACCTCAGCTTAATGTCTGCGGAGTGCATCGGCCAGAGTGAAAGTTACTTTCCTCGGCCTTCCCGTGCCCGGCCGCCGGGTGTCGCCCACCGTGACCGTCTACGAGCTTTGTCTTGACGGCCGTAAAGAAGACGGGATGGCAGGGAATCCCTAAAGGCGCGGGCAGGACACCTAAATGGCAGCATGATCCGCTCGGCTGCCGTCGCCTTAACCGCCTGCGGCCATCAGGTCAATCTCCTCAACGCGCCTGGGCGCGCCGGCTACGGGACGCATATTGACGGATCGCACTGATTCCTCGACACTGCTATCAAGCTGCGATGTGGCGGCCCTAAAGCGCCATGTTTTCGCCGCGGGCACCTATGCGCGGGTGGGGGGACGATGGCCGAGGATGTTGCCAGCGCTGGCGTGGTTCTCGGGCTGGGCACCGCGGCCTGGGCCTTCGCGCCAGCCGATCAGACAAGTCCGGCCAAAGCGGCGCGGGCCGGGGCGCTGATTGACTGCACCCCGACCTGTGAGCGGGTCACCGAGCTACGCATTCACGGGGTTTCCGGATCGGATGGCCCGACGATGCTTGAGCATCCGACGGCGCTGCAGGTGGCCGGCGATACCATCACGGGGTTCTACCGGCGGTGGAATCCGGGCGGCGGGGGGCGGCCCAGCGTTGGCTGGAAGCTGGAAGCGTATTCGTGGGGTGGGCTGACCGAGCAGCCGCTGGCGTCGGCATCGTGGGTGCTGCTGGCACCCTTCATGATGTACAACCTGGCCCATTTCATGCTGCCCGCAGAACCCCAACCGGAACCGGAACCGGGAACGGAAACGGAACGGGAGCCGGCACTGCCAGGCTGGGGTTGGGGTCACCAGATGGCGCATGCGGTGCTGCGGCTGCTGGCGCTGGCGGCGACCGTTCAGTTCATCACCGCGATCGCGACGGTGATCGTGAGCACCGTCGCCTGGCAGGCCGCCGGCCATTCCGGCGCGCTGCCCCAATGGATGAGCTGGTACACGCATCGTCCCCCGGGCTGGCGAGTTGCCATCGCATTGCTGTCGGTCGGCGCGGTGGTGGGCCTGCTGTGGGTGGCAAGCACTGTGACGGCCCAGCGATACGAGGCGCGGACAAGCACGGGGAGCCGCACGGCGCCGGGCAACTGGCGGCTGTCTGAGCCCGGGTTCTGGAGGGGCTCACTGCTGGTGCGCCGCCAGCGTGCCATCCATGCGGCGGCGGCACTGGCCGCCGCCGCGCTGCTGGTAGCGCGCCCGGCCAGCCACCCGGTCTGGGCGCAGCGGACGGCGCTGGTCTTCTCGGCGGCTGTCCTCGCCGCGGCGATCATCGTCATCGTTTCGCCGCTATCCGACCGGCACAAGGTCACCGTGGCCAGCGGCGGCCCGGAGAATGACGCCCCGATCGGCTGGTGGTGCTGGGCCTTGCTCGCCGCTGCCGTCGTCGCCATTGCGGGCGCCGCAGCGGTGAGCGGCTGGACCGACCACACCAGTGATCCGCAGCGCCGGATGTTTCCGGGCACGAGCGGCTTCCTCCTCTGGCTGCTTATCGCGCAACTGGCGCTGCTCCTGGCCTTCGGGCTCCTTGTCGCTCTGCTCGCCCACCGGGCGCCGCCGCCGGCACCCGGTGACGGGTTCCGGCCCTACCTGGGCGGGCACCTTGCCACACTGATCGCATTGCTGGCGTTCCTGCTCGGCGGGCTGCTGTCCGCCGCCCTCAATCTCGGGGTGGCCGGCTTGCTGGGCACGGCGGTGCCGGGCAGGCTCGTGCTGCCACCCGCTCCGGGCAACTCGCTGTACGTGCCCTGGCCGGTATACGCATTCGGGGCGGCCGCAATCGGCGCGCTGGCCGGTGCCCTGATGGCGGGCCCCATCCTCTACCTCCGGTACCGCAAGAACTGGAAGCTCTTCAATGGCCCCGCAGGTACTGAACCGCCCGCCAGCCGCGGAGTCTTCCCGCTGGTGGCGGGCGACTACGGAGACGAGGCCGCTGGCGCCGCCCCCGGGAACAGCAGGAAAGTCGCGAAGGCCTGGGCCGCGGGGATGCTAGCTGACGATGCGGCCCGCGCCGTTGCGTGGCTGGCGGGCGGCGGCCTGATCGTGTTGCTTGCTGTGGAGACCACGGCGCTGGTCATGGCTGCCCTGGCGGACCGCCTGCCCACAACCGTGGGCTTCCTGCACCAGATCGCCTCAATTGTCAGCCTCGTCACCGTGGCGCTGGCGGGGTGGCTGGTCGGCCTGCTGCGCTCCGCCTACTCGAATTCCTCAAAGCGCAAGACGATCGGGGCACTGTGGGACGTGGCGACGTTCTGGCCGCGCGCCGCTCACCCGTTCGCCCCGCCGTGCTACGGCGAGCGCGCGGTACCTGAGGTCGTCAACCGGGTCCTGCTGCTGCTGGGCCCGCCCGGGCCCGGCCGGGCTTTTCCCGGTCAGCAGGAGCTGGCTGACCAGTACCGGCTTACGGTGGAATGCGGCCCGGTTCTGCTGACTGGCTACAGCCAGGGCTCGATCATCGCTCTCGCGGTCGCCGCGCAGCTACCGCCACAGGTGCTGGAAAGGCCAGGCCTCGCCCTGCTCACGCTGGCCTGCCCGGCCCGGCGGCTCTACGGGCGGGCGTTCCCCTGCTATTTCGGCCAGCAGCATCTGGAACAACTCCGCAGCCTCCTCAGCCATGACGGCGTCGAATACTGGCGGAACGCTGTGCGCCGCAGCGACTTCATCGGATCGTGGATATCCTCCCCGCCTCAGCCCTCGCGGACCCGGCAGAACCTGAGGGAACACCTCGACCAGCTGTGCTGGGACCCGGTGATCCTCGCCCCGGACACCGAGCCCACCCCGCCGCCCATGCACCGGCACTCCGGATGGTGGCCCGACCCCCGCGCCGGCGAAATCGCCGCTTATCTCGTAGACCTGCTGCGCAGCACGCCACCCGCTGACCTGCCCGCTACACCCGCCGCCCCGCACCACGTGGCCAACGGGTGAACCGGTAACGCGCAACCAGGCCCGCATCGGCGCCACCGGCGGAAGCGATCACAGGACCCGGCTTTATCCCGCCCCCGGCCACCGTGAGTGGGGGGCATCATTTTCTGGTCGCGCGGTAGCCCAGCGCTGCTGCGAGCGTGAGCGCGCTGCGGGGGGTGTACGCGATGCGCCACAGCCCGCCATGGGCGGCTGCGTGCGCCTCGTCCTGCCAGGGATGCGCGTGCGCCGGGCCACCGCCGGTATGCAGGTCATGAACGAGGAGCGCTGCCATGAGCACCTTGCAGGTGGCGGGTTCGAAGACCTCGACACCGAAGCGGTGCGCGCCGGCGTATGCCGCTGCCAGCATCCGGTTTTTCACGACCGACCTGGTGCGTGTCGGCGGGGCGACGTTCATCGACACAGTCGTGCCTGTTTCCCGGGCGAGAGTGGCACGCCAGCGCTGCAGCCGCTTCGCGAGCGCATAGTTGGGACCTTGCTGCGGCACCAGGCTGTCGTTGATGCCGGGGTCAGCGCCGGGCAGGTAGGCGCGGCGCAGCAGGCGCCCGCCGGACAGCGCCCGCAGCGGCTGGCTGGCCAGCTTCACCGCTGGTGATCGGGTCGCGTAGGCGTGCATGGACTGCGCGACCGCGTCCGCCGGGACCGCGAACACGTCGGTTGGCGTCGCGAGGAACGCGAGCGTGACATCGTCGCGCTCGGCCTGCAGTCGCACGGTCAGGGCGTTAACGGCGGCAGACAGGCGCACATTGGCTGCGCCGTCCGCGTAGGCGTAGTTGCCCAGCACCAGCGGGCCGTCAATGCTGGCGAGCCAGTCGCCGACGGCGGGGACGTCGCTGGCCAGGTCGAGGCCGGCGCGCTGCGGGAGGGCCTCGCTCCTGCCTCCGGGCTGGTGCTGGCCGGGCTCCTGCGCAGCGACCGGAACCAGCAGTATCCCCCCGCTGTGCCGTGCGATGTCCAGGACGCGCTCCCAGATCGGGGGTTGGGGCAGGTCCACAGCGACCACCCGGGCTCCCCAGCCAAGCAGAGGGGAAAGAGGACCCACCTCGGCGCCGGCCCGAGCACGGCGACCGTGTGGCCAGGCAGCCGGAGCCACTCCGGGTGCGCCGCGACCGTCCGGACCGCATCGGCGCATGACGGCTCTATCACCCCGTCGTCTACCCACGTCTCCAGCCTGCGCAGCAGAGCGCTCCCGCGCAGCCCGTCGCCGTGGTAGGGCAGTGACAGGCCGTCGTCGGCCTGCCCGGTGCCCGGCACCGTGACCGTGGTAACAGCCCGTTGCGCAGGCGCCGAGAGCAGCGTGCCGAGCCCGGCCTCCTCGCCACCCGCGTGCATGACATGCATCCGCCGGTGCAGCGACTCCAGCCCGTCGCGGGCCACCGATACCGCAGCCTCCTTCGATGCCAGCCCAGCTTCGACCAGCCGGCGAAAGTGCACCACGTAGCCCGTGCGCCAGTTCGCATCCCGCTCCGCGTCGCCTGCCCCGACCGGGTCGACCCGCCGCAGCGCATCAGCAACCACGGCCCTGCCCACCGCCGTCGTGCTCCTGCGCCCGTCCGCTGACGCCGGAAAGACAACCCCTGCAGGCCCGTCGCCGCTCATCGTGCTCCTGTCATCGCCACGAGACAACCACGCTGAACGCCATCCCGCCACCACCCGGCGCCCGCCGCGCCAGCCGGCCCGCTTGTCGATCTTGCACCGCGGCCGCCACGCGCTGCGTCACGGCCCCTGCCGCCGGAGCCATCGCCGGCCTGGGAGCACGCCCTGAACGGCGGAAGTAGCCCAGGTCCGGGTCACGTCGTGGTCAGGCACGGTGGTCAGGCTCGCGGCGCAGCATGCTGACCAACGAGAACTGCTGAGCCGGGCTGATGCGGCGGCTTGGATGCCAGCCCTCCACGCCGGCATGATGGTGACCCGCCCGCAAACCGCGGGCCACGGGCGGCCAGATGGTGGAGTTAACTCCACCGAGATGTGGAGCGCCGGCACGCATTATGGGAGCGCTGGGAAGGACCCGGAGCGGGAGGTAGGGATGAGTGATGGCGCAAGTGCCTTCGGCCGGGCTGACCAGGCTGACCTTGCGGACCTGCGTTCGCGGGCTGGTCCAGGCGACGGTTTCGCTGGCTGGCCTCCTGCTGTTCCTTGCCTCCGTGCTCTCCGTACTCTCCCTGGCCGCGGGGATCGGGGTGCTGCTCGCGCCGAAGAGCCTGCTGACCGTGCGGCGGCTGGCCAGCAGGCAGCGCCGCTGCGCGCTGGAGTGGTCGCGGGTGCGGATCGCGACGCCCTACCGGCCCCGGCCGGTGGAGATCACCAACGGGCTGATCGGGCGGCTGCAGCGGTGCAAATGGGTGCTGACTGATCCCGCGACCTGGCGGGACCTGCTGTGGGCGCTGGTCAACGTGCCGGCGAGCGTGGGGCTCGGGCTGATGCCCGCGTTCCTGGTCGTGGCCGGCACGTGGACGGTGGTGGCCGACGGCGGAACCTTGCTGTTCGGATGGTGGAACACGGCTCCGCCGGGCTTTTGGGATCAGCTGTTCTTGCTGAGCGCGCTGCCGCTCGGCGTCCTGCTGGGGCCGTGGCTGCTGAAGGCGCATGCCCAGGTCGCCTCGTTGCTGCTGGCCCCGACCCGGGAGGCGATGGCCGCGCAGGTGGGCCGGCTGGCCGAGTCGCGCTCCCAGGCGGTGGACGCCTCGGCGGCCGAGTTGCGCCGGATCGAACGGGACCTGCACGACGGGGCGCAGGCCCGGCTGGTTTCCCTGGGCATGAACATCGGGTTCGCCGAGCAGGTCCTGCGGGACAACCCCGACCTGGCGCTGTCCCTCCTCGCCGAGGCCCGCGCATCGAGTGGGGAGGCCCTGGCCGAGTTGCGCACCCTCGTCCGCGGCATCCACCCGCCGGTGCTGGCGGAACGTGGCCTCGACGGGGCCGTGCGGGCGCTCGCGCTCAGCCTGCCCCTGCCGGTGGACCTGCATATCGACCTGGCCGGCCGGGCGTCTGCGCCGGTGGAGTCGGCCGTCTACTTCGCCGTTGCCGAGGCCCTCGCCAACGTGGTCAAGCACGGCGGCGCGAACCGGGCCTGGGTGCAGCTTGAATACGATTCCGGCAGGCTGGTCGCGATCGTCGGCGACAACGGTGCCGGCGGTGCGCTGCCGAGGGCCGGCGGAGGGCTGCATGGCGTCGAGCAGCGGCTGGCCGCCTTCGACGGCGTGATGGCCGTGACCAGCCCGGCCGGCGGGCCGACCCTCGTCACCATGGAGCTGCCGTGCGAGTTGTCCTTGGCGAGGACCTGACCCTCCTGCGGGACGGGCTGATCCGGCTGCTCACCGCCTATGACATGGACGTCGTGGCGGCCGTGGACAATGGGCCGGAGCTCGTTCGCGCGCTGGTCAGGCACCGCCCCGATGTGGCGGTGGTGGACGTGCGGCTCCCGCCGAGCTTCACTGACGAGGGGCTGAAAGCGGCGATCGATGCTCGCGCTCAGGTACCTGGCCTGCCGGTGCTCGTCCTGTCCCAGCACGTCGAGCCGCTCTATGCGAAGGAGCTGCTGTCCACGGCAGCAGGAGGCGTCGGCTACCTGCTCAAGGACCGGGTCTCGGACGTGCAGCGGTTCATCGAGGCGGTTCGTACCGTCGCCGGCGGCGGAACCGCCATGGATCCCGAGGTCGTTTCGCAGTTGCTGGCCCGGCACGCCCGGGACAGGCCGCTGGGCTGTCTCACCCCGAGGGAACGCGAGGTGCTCGCGCTGATGGCCGAGGGACGTACCAACGCCGGCATCGCCGCCCGGCTGGTGGTCACGGAGAAAGCAGTCAGCAAGCACATCGGCAGCATCTTCACCAAGCTTGACCTGTATCCCGCCGAAGACGGCAACCGCCGCGTGCTGGCCGTTCTGGCCTACCTCAACGCCTGAGACACGCCATCCCGCCAGCTTGCCGGTCGCAGGGGTACTGGTTCAGACGGTGGTGCCGATACCGCCGTCAACGGGGATAACGGCGCCGGTGACGTAGGCGCCCGCTCGGGAGGCCAGGTAGATCGCGACGCCGGCCATGTCGTCGGGGCGGCCGATCCGTTTCAGCGGAGCCGCGTCGGCGATGGCGTCCCCGGACGTCTTGAGGGTCGCGGCCATCATCTTGGACTCAAACGGTCCGGGGGCGACGGCGTTGACGGTGATCCGCCGGGGGCCGAGTTCGCGGGCGAGCACCCGGGTCAGGTGGTGCAGCCCAGCCTTGCTGGCGGAGTAGGAATAGGTCGGGAACGGCGGCACCCGGAGCCCGTCGATGCTGCCGATGTTGATGACCCGCGCCGGGTCATCATGTGTCCCGCCGGCCTCCAGCAGCGGCAGGAACGCCCGGGTCATGAAGAACGGCGCCTTCAGGTTGAGATCCACGACCTTGTCCCAGGCCGTGGCGGGGAACTCCTCGATTGGCGCGCCCCAGGTGGCGCCGGCGTTGTTGACCAGCACGTTCAGGGCGTGCTCACGTTGGCCGACCTCATCCGCCAGCCGCAGGCATCCCGCCTCCGCCGACAGGTCAGCGGGGATGGCAGCGACCTTGCCGTACCGGGTGAGTTCCCGCTCGGCGGCCGCGCAAGCATCGGCCTTGCGCGAGCTGATGTATACCCGCGCCCCGGCCTCCAGCAGGCCACGCGCGATCATGAGCCCGATGCCGCGGCTGCCCCCGGTGACGACGGCTGTCTTCCCCGACAGGTCAAACAAATCCATGATCTCCCCATGCATCAGCTGAGCAGAGCCAGCGGCACCACTGGCGGGAAGCGTACGCCACCACAACGATCACACACTCGCGGCAACCGGCCCAGGCCACAGCAGGCTCCCGCAGGCCCGGGGCGTGCCAAATCAGGCCCACGCCGGCAGAGGCGGTACTGCGCTGCGCGTAAGGGCCGCGTGAGGGGGCACGATCGACTCAGGCGGGCGGCAACGGGGCCGCGCTGCCCGGGGAGGTGGCCGGAATGCCCACGGTGCACGCGAACGGCATCGAGATCTACTACGAGATGCAGGGCGAGGGTGAGCCCCTCGTCCTGATTCCTTACCTGGCGGCTGATCAGGCCTGCTACGCATTCCAGGTCGCGGAGTACGCGAAGCAGTTCACCTGCTTCACCGTGGACCTGCGTGGTGCTGGCCTGTCCGGCAAGCCGGAAGGCACGTACACCACGGAGTTGCTGGCCGACGACATCGCCGGGTTCATGCAGGCAGCCGGCGTGGACCGGGCCCATGTCGCCGGGCTGTCCCTCGGAGCGGCGACCGGCATGTGGCTGGCCGCGAAGTACCCGGCCCGGGTGAAATCGCTGTCCCTGCACAGTGCCTGGCCCAGCACGGATCCGTACCTGAGCGTGGTAGTCGAGGGCTGGCGGATCATGGCGGGCGCGCTCGGGAGCGTGGCGGACATGGCGGTCAAGGGCATCTTCCCCTGGTGCCTTACCCCGGAGCTGTATGCCGCGCGGCCTGAGTACATCGACTCCCTGGCGGACTTCGTGCGCAGCCGCCCCATGCCACCTGTAGACGCATTCCTCCGCCAGTCCGAGGCGGTGCTGGCCCATGACGCACGGGAGGTGCTGGAATCGATCCAGGCACCCACCCTGATCACCTTCGGGCGGCGGGACATGGTGACGTCCACCCGCTTCGCGGAGCCACTCAAGGAGGCGATCAGCGGGTCGGAGCTGGTGGTGTTCGAGGACTGCGCGCACGCCCCGATCTATGAGGATGTGGACGGGTTCAACCAGCGCACCCTGGAATTCCTGCTGCACCATTCGGGGTAGACAGAATCTCGCCTCCGCGGGCAAGCGATCGATCAGTTCTGGAGAAGCCGCCGCGGCGGTGGCTCGCTAGTGTGAGGGGCGTCCCATCAGATCTCGCGTCGGGAAACCTGCCATGAAGGACACGCAGAAGTCGGCCAAGAGCACCACCGGCAAGGCGTCCGGGGGATTCACGGACGAGGAGCGAGCCGCGATGAGGGAGCGCGGCCAGGAGCTGAAGGCGGCCGCGCGCCGCGGCCCGCGCGCAGGCCAGGCGGACGGGGAAAGCGACGTGCTCGCGAAGATCGCCGAGATGCCGGAACCGGATCGCGTCATGGCCGAGCGGCTCCATGCCATCATCAAAGCCAGCGCGCCAGCCCTCTCGCCGAGAACCTGGTACGGGATGCCCGCGTATGCCAAGGACGGCAATGTCGTCTGCTTCTTCCAAAGCGCGCAGAAGTTCAAGTCGAGGTACGCGACGTTGGGCTTCAGCGACAAGGCGAACCTCGACGAAGGCACCATGTGGCCGACCACCTTCGCGCTGAAGGAGTTGACCGCCGCCGACGAGGCAAGAATCGGCGCGCTGGTGAAGAAAGCGGTGAGCTGAGGACAGACTCAGCGCCACGCTGCCGGCCCGGTTCCTGGCAGTACCGTGGCGATCATGTTCCCTGAGAAGGATGGCTAGCGCGAACCGGATCGGAACAGCGTCACGGTGGCTAGGTCACCCGCGATCCGGCTGGCCACCGGCAGCAAGTACCGGTGCCGGCGCGGCAGCCGCGCGCGCACCGCGCGGGGCGGCCGGGTCACGGAGGCCGCCTGCACGACCTCAAGGCCAAGGGACTCCAGGGTGCGGGGATCGTCGCAGGACCATGCCCATCGCGCATCCATGTTCTTTTTCGCCGCCATCCGGTGCTGCTGTCCGAGCGTCCGCTGGCTGTAGGTGTCGAAGGCGATGAGCGCACCGGGAAACCGCCCGGCGATGCGGCCGATGACCTGCGGCGCCTGGGCCAGGTAGGCGAGCACGCCTTCGGCCACGAACATATACGGCCCCGGGCTGTCCTGGACAGCCGGCAGCCAGTCCTGGTCCAGCACCGAGGCGGCCACCATCCGGCGGCGGCCGGAATCGGCGAAGAACCGGCGCCGCAGCTCGATCGTGTCTGGCAAGTCCAGGTCGATCCAGTGCACCGGCCGTTGTCGACCCGGTCGAACCTGGTGTTCAGGCCGGTGCCGATCTCGACGACCGTCCCGCCCGGATGCTCTGCGAGGAAGCCGCTTACCCAGGAGTCAAAGATCACGGTGCGCAGGACGGTGACGCCGCCGCCCCAGCCGTGGCCATATTTATCCACGTCGAAGTCAACCGACGCGAGGATCTCGGCCGCCTTCGGATCCCGGAGCACCGGCCGCCTCTTGCGGGTCTCGCGCGCCCGGCCGGCCAGCGTGATGAACAGCGTCTCCTGGACCGCACCGAGCTGCGCCGTCACCCGCTCCGCCATGCCAGCCATTACACACCACACGCCCCGCAACACCAGGAACGCATATTCTGCGCCCGACACAGCGAGCGCGCCGCCACCTGCGCGACGCGCAGAACAGCGGATGTGTGACCGGGGTCCCGTGGCTAGGGGTAGTTGAGCGTTCCGGCGCGGGTGCGCCGCAGGATCTCCCGTGCTGTCTTGCTGGCTTCCTCAGCGGGGTTGGGCAGCACGTGACGGGGGTCTATAGCTGAACTGGCGAACTGGTCGTGCATATGACGGGCCGCGTGCTGGTCGGTGAAGCCGTGGCCGGTGCGGCTGGCGACCCGTTCCAGGCACTGCCTGGCCGGGGGCAGCAGCACGGCGTAGTGCAAGTGTTCCACGCCGGCGGCGGCGGCGAAGGCGGGCAGCCACGGCGCTAGGGCGCCGCGGGCGATGAACGCGAAGAAGACCTCACCCTCGACCAGCGCGCTGCGGTCGAACTCGCTGGCCAGGGCGCGCGCGACGGTCAACTTCCCGGCGCCTGGCGGGCCGGTCACCACGATCAGCAACGCCACGGGATGTGATTGTCGCACGCCCGCCGCACGGCACCCCGCCGCGACTGGCCGCCCCCTGGAGAGCCAGGCCAGGCGGAACATCAGGCCGCCCGGCTGGTCGTCTCCGGAGGCCCTGGACAGCTGGTTCTGCCCTGCGGTGGGCCGCGCCGGTGGGTGATGGCGCCGCTCGACCCCGCTTGCGAGCCACTCGGTGCCGTCCATCTGTCACATCCGGTCGATGTCACGTGTCAATGCAATGCGCCCCGGGGCCGGTAGACCGGCTCCGGGGCGCCGCAGACGCGGAACCCGCCCGTCCGGGCGGGGAAGAAAACTGGAGGTAGATCACCAATGCAGACAAGGATCACTAACCCCGCGGTGAGCATTGCCGGCGCCATGGAGGCCCTGCAGGCCCTGGGGGACGCCGTGGGCAAGAGCGGGGTCCCGCACTCCACGGTCCATCTCGTCGGTATGCGAATCAGCCAGATCAACGGCTGCGGGGTGTGCCTCGATGGCGCCTGGCGCTTCCAGCGGACGGCTGGGGAGACAGACGAGCGCCTCTTCGCGCTGCCCGGCTGGCGGGAGGCGCCCTATTACAGCGCCGCCGAGCGAGCTGCGCTGGCCCTCGCCGAGGCTGTCACCCGGCTCGCCGATAAGCCCGACCCGGTCCCCGACGAGATCTGGGCCGAGGCCGTCCGCCACTTCGACGAGCCTGCGCTCGCCGGCCTGGTCCTCGCTATCGCCAACCAGAACCTCTGGAACCGGCTGAACGTCGCGACCCGCCAGGTGGCCGGCGCGTGGAAGCCCGACGCGGCCGGCGAGTGGAAGCCCGACGCCTGACGGCGGGCGCCCGGCCCCGCCTTCGCCTCTCCCGGGGGCGGCGCGTCCTGGACGGTGCTGACTCGGCGCATGACCGGGCCGGAATGCCGCTGTCCATGTGAATCTCCGCAGCAAGGAACGTTGCCGTCAGGCGGCATTGTCCGAGCTAGTTCACAGATGCCGGCGGACAGGGCGTTTTCAGCGGGCAGTCGTGAAATCGCAAGGTTGTGCGGCGAACGTTGGACTATGAATTCTTCGGCCAGCGCAGCGGAGATACGGGCGGGCCGCCTCGAGGCCCGGCTGCTGGTCGTCGAGGATGAGCCCACGATCCTCGAACTGCTGTCCGGTTCCCTGCGGTTCGCGGGCTTTGACGTGCTGACGGCGGCCAGCGGCCGGGAAGCACTGCGGGCCGCGACGGCGTCGCGGCCGGATCTGATCCTGCTCGATGTGATGCTTCCGGACGGCGATGGTTTTGACGTGATCCGCGCGATCCGGGCCGGGGGGCCGCGGGTGCCGGTCATCTTCCTGACCGCGCGCACCCATGTGCATGAGCGGGTGGCCGGGCTGACCCTGGGCGGCGATGACTACATCACCAAGCCCTTCAGCCTGGACGAGGTCCTGGCCAGGATCCGCGCGGTGCTGCGGCGCTCCGGCGGCCCTGAGGCGGAGAGTTCCCGCCTGGTCGTGGGAGACCTCGAACTTGACGAGGACACGCACGAGGTGCGGCGCCAAGGCTCACCCGTGGCCCTGACGCCGACCGCATTCAAGCTGCTGCGGTACCTGATGATCAACGCCGGCCAGGTGCTCAGCAAAGCGCAGATCCTTGACCATGTCTGGAACTACAGCTTCAGCGGTGACGGCAATGTGGTCGAGCCGTGCATCAGCTATCTGCGGCGCAAGGCTGACCAGGGCGAGCCGCGGCTGATCCACACGATCCGCGGCGTGGGCTACATGCTGCGGGTGCCGCCGCCGTGAGATCCCCGCCCTCCCGGCGGCTGCGGACGGCGCTGGCCAATGCGTCGCTGCGGGTCCGGGTGATGGCCGTGGCCGCGTTCCTGGTCACGATCACCTCGGTGGTGATGGGCTCGCTGGGGACTACCCTGCTGCACGGGTACCTGCTCGGCCGGGCTGATCAGCAACTCCGCGATTTCGCCGCGGTGGCCAGCCGCAACCTGGCCGCCGGGATGCCGCGGCTCCCCCGGGGCCGCCAGCCTGGCCTGCCCAGCCAGCCCTTCCAGTTCCTGATCGAGACCATCAGCGCCGACGGCCGGGTCTCGGTGACAGAGGCGCCCCTGCACCACGCCGCCCTCCCCCGGATCGCCCCCTCCCGCCTGCGCCGTGCGCAAGAACCGTTCACCGCGCCCGCCGCGGGCGATCCCGCGCATTCCTGGCGCGTCCTGGTCCGGACCCTGCCCGGCGGGCGGCATGCCATCATCGCGTTCAGCCTGGACAACCTGAACAGCGCCGTTACCCGCCTCGAGATAGCCGATGCGGTCGCCGGGGCTGTCGCCATCGTGCTCCTGGCCGGTATCGGGCTTCCCCTGGTGCGGATCAGCCTGTCGCCGCTGGCCAAGATCGGGGACACGGCAGCGGCGATCGCGGCCGGAGATCTGTCCCGGCGCATCGACCACCCGCCGCACAGCACTGAGGTGGGCCGGTTGGCCGAGTCTCTCAACACGATGCTGGCCCGGATCGAGGCCGCCTACCGGGCGCGGGCCCAGGGCGAAGCGCGTGCCCTGGACTCCGAAGACCGGATGCGCCGGTTCGTCGCCGATGCCAGCCACGAATTGCGCACGCCGCTGACGTCCGTGCGCGGCTTGGCTGAGTTCTCGCTGCAGCAGGGGACGGACGCCAGCCCTGCGGAGTTGCTCAGGCTGATGACGCTCATCCGCACCGAAGCCACCCGGATGGGCCGTCTCGTCGAGGACCTCCTGCTGCTCGCGCAGTTCGATGAGGATCGTCCGCTGGACCGGCGTCCGGTCAACCTGTCCAGCATCGCCGCCCGGGCGGTCCTGGCCGGCCGCCTGATCCAGCCTGGCCGGCCGATCAGCCTGCACGCCGATGCCCCGGTCATCGTGGACGGGGACGCTGAGCGGCTGCGCCAGGTCGCCGACAACTTGATCGGCAACGCCCTGCAGCACACTCCCCTGGACTCAGCTATCACCGTCACCGTGCAGGATCAGGCCGGGCAAGCTCAGCTCACCGTGGCCGACCATGGTCCCGGCATGACCGCAGACCAGGCGTCCCGCGTATTCGAGCGTTTCTACCGCACCGACGGCGCCCGCAGCCGCGCCCGGGGCGGCACCGGCCTTGGCCTGTCCATCGCCGCCGCCCTGACTGCCGCCCACGACGGGACCATCTCCATCGACGCGGAGCCCGGCCGGGGCGCTGCCTTCCAGGTCAGCCTGCCCCTGGCCTCGGTGGCCAGCGAGAAGACCGGGCGCCTCTGACCGTCCGCGGTCTGAGAGGCGACATGGCCTCGGCCGGGTCCGGGGCCGGCCTGGGTGCCTTCCTGCCCTCTTCGTGCCCCGCGAGCTGATGCCGCCCCGGCCAGGGACCTCACAGCCCACCGCAACAAGATCGCAAGGCGTGCGCCATTGACTACAGGGCGACGGGCTGGCCGGCCCGCCCGGCGGGCACCTCGGGGGCCTGCCGTTCACCTCGAAGGAGACATGGTGACCAGCCCGTCCCAATACCCGGCCCGGCACCGGGCCTGGCTGCCCGTTCTCGGGCCCCTGCTGCTGGCCGGCGCCCTGGCCACCGGCTGCAGCGCAAGCAGCGCCACGCCCACTCCGGCCTCATCTGGCTCGTCTGGTTCGGGCAGCCAGGCCAGCTTCAGGCAGTGCCTGCAGCGGCAGGGCGTCAGCCTGCCGCAGGGGCGGCCCTCGCCGGGCAGCGGCCGGCCGCAGGCCCGGCCGACCGGACCGGCTGCGTCCGCGTTCCGCAAGGCCCTGAAGGCCTGTGGTGGCGGCGGGTTCCCGCGGGGTGGCAACGCGGCCGGCTGAGCCGTCCGGATGGCACCAGCGGCGACATTTTTGAGGAAAGGAATTAAAAGGCATGTTCATCACCTATCTGCGGCGGGAATTGCGCCGGCGGATGCGGCAGGCCATTTTCATCGCCCTGGGCCTGGCCCTGGGCATCGGCCTGGTTATCACCGTGACCGCCGCCTCGTCGGGCGTGTCCAGTTCCCAGGAGACGGTGCTGCACTCGCTCTACGGCGTGGGCACCGACATCACCGTCACCCAGACGCCCACGGCGGGCTCGGGCGGCCCGACCCGGTTCGGCTTCGGCGGCGGCAACTCGGGCAGCAAGCCCCAGTCGGGCACGAGCTTCAGCCGCAGCGTGCTGACCAGTGGCGGGCTGGGCACACTGGAATCCTCCGCGGTGACGACGGTCTCCGGCCTGAAGAACGTGTCCGCGGCGGCCGGCGCGCTCACCCTCACCGATCTCAAACTGTCCGGCACGATCAACGCCGGCGGCTCAGGCACCGGCCAGGCCGGTTCCGCCGGTGCGTCGGGCGGCAGGTCCAGCATCAAGAGCAGCAGCTTCACCGTGACGGGGGTGGACCTGGCCACTGGGTCCCTGGGGCCGCTCAGCTCCGGGACGATCACCTCGGGCCAGAACTTCAGCTCGGCTGACTCGACGTCCAATGTCGCCGTGGTGGACGCCAACTACGCCAAGGCGCAGAACCTGAAGACCGGCTCCACATTCAAGGTCGCCGGGAAGAAGTTCACCGTCATCGGGATTGTCAGCGTGGCGCAGGGCAGCACGTCCGCGGACGTCTATATCCCGCTCGCCCGCGCGCAGGCCCTGGCCAGCATGACGAACGAGGTCAACACGATCTACGTGTCCGCGGCCAGCGCCGCAGACATCAGCGCGGTGTCCAGCGAGATTTCCGGCGCCCTGCCCAAGGCCACCGTGACCACCTCCAGCGACCTGGCCAGCGAGGTCACCGGCTCGCTGTCCAGCGCCTCCAGCCTGGCCAACAACCTCGGCAAGTGGCTGGCCGTCGCCGTGCTCGTGGCCGCGTTCGGCCTGGCCAGCCTGCTCACCGTGTCCGCGGTATCCCGCCGGGTCCGGGAGTTCGGCACGCTCAAGGCCCTCGGCTGGCGTAACCGCCGGATCCTCAGCCAGATCATGGGCGAGGCACTGGCCATCGGCCTGATCGGCGGCGCAGCCGGGGTCGCGCTCGGGTTCGCCGGCGCGGCCCTGGTCCAGGCCCTCGCCCCGCCGCTGACGGCCACCACCCAGACCAGCGCAGCGGCTGGACCGGGCGGTGCTGGCGGTCCTGGCGGGGGCGGCGGCTTCGCGCGCGCCGCGCAGCCGGCCGCGCACACCGTCTCCGTACACCTGACCGCGCCGGTCACGCTCAGCGCCGTGCTCCTGGCCGTGGCCCTCGCCCTCGCCGGCGGGCTCGTCGCCGGCTCGTTCGGCGGCTGGCGGGCCGTCCGCCTCCGCCCGGCCGCGGCGCTGGCCCGGGTTGTCTAACCCGCAGCTCGTCCGATCCGGAGGGAAACCGCATGTATCAGCTCACGGGCGTCACCAGGGACTACCGGAAAGGCCGGGACACGGTCCACGCGCTGAACGGCGTGGACCTGGTCATCGAGGACGGCGACTGGCTCGCCATTCAAGGACCCACTGGCCACGGGAAGAGCACGCTGCTGCAGGTCCTCGGGGCGCTGGACCGCCCTACCTCGGGCACGGTCCAGTTCGACGGAAGGATCTGGCCCGGCTGCGGGAGAGCCAGCTGACCCAGGTCCGCGCCAGCTCGATCGGCTTCATCTTCCAGTCCTTCAACCTCATCCCGACCCTGTCCGCCCAGGAGAACGTCGAGACCGCTCTCGTCCCTCTCGGCATGGCCTCGGCCGAGCGGCAGGCCCGCGCCCACCGCGCACTGGCTGACATGGGCCTGGCCGAACGGGCCAGGCATCTGCCCTCCGAACTATCCGGAGGGCAGCAGCAGCGCGTCGCGATCGCCCGCGCCCTGGTCAAGCAGCCCACCGTGCTGCTGGCCGACGAACCAACCGGCAACCTCGACGAAGGCACCCGAGACGAGATCATGACGCTCCTGGAGCAGCTCTGGAGGGAGCTGCGGCTGACGCTGGTCATGGTCAGCCACGACAGCATCGTCGCGGCCCGGGCCCAGCGAACCGGCCTGATGGAAAACGGCCGGCTGATCATCGGGGCCGGCCCTAGCAGCCCATTTCCTGAGGAAGGAACTCGGCAAAATGTCTTCCCGCAACCTCACTAGGTCCGTCATCATCGTCGGCGCCGCGGCCATCGCGGTCGCGGGCGGGTCCTACGGGATCGTCAGCGCCGCCTCCAGCGGCAGCCCAGCCGCGGCCAGCAGCAGCTCATCCACGTCCAGCAGCGGCTTCGCTCACGCTCGCGGATCGGGCGGATCCAACGCCCGGTCCGGGCCGGCCGCAGGCGGAGCAGCCGGCACGGTCAGCAGCCTGTCCTCGTCGGGCTTCACGCTGGCGACATCAGCGGGCCAGGAAGTGACCGTCAAGGAGGCGCCCTCCACCACCTACCAGAACGGGGCAAGCGCGGCGTCGGTAAGTGCCATCACCGCCGGCGAGCCCGTCCTCGTCCTGGGGACGGCCGATAGCACGACCATCTCGGCGACCCAGGTCACCGTGGAACCGGCCGGCAGCGCATACACGGCGTCCTCCGCCGAGGTGATCCCCTTCCGGCGAGGCACACCGACCATGTCCAAGAAGGCCGGCCAGATCCCGGCGAACTACACCGAGGGGTCGGGCACCATCGTCAGCGGAACGACCGCCAATAAGGCGACGGAAGCGGCGCTGGCCGCCTACCCGGGGGCCATCGTTGACCGGGTCGTCAAGCTGGGCAGCGGCGAGTACGAGGTGCACTACATCGGCGTCAACTGGCCCCACCACGTCTTCGTGAACCAGGAGTTCAAGGTCATCGGCGCCGGATAGCGGCCGCTATGCGGAGATCGCGCTGCCACGTGCGGGCACCGAGGCGAGGGGCCCGGCACCAGACTCGGCGGAAGGTCGGCAGCTGGCAGCCGGGGGCGGCTACTTGAGGGAAACCCCCGCGACGGCTGACATCAGTACAGACGCAGCCGCAGGGCGCAGGTCCACGATTCATACCGTTATCGAATATGAATTCGAATCCAGCACATGGCGAGCCCGGCTTGTTCCTGGCCATGCGTTGGCTTCGCAGACGTGTTTTCGTTGCGGAAGAGACAGGGCAGGTCGCGAGATGGACATAACGATGGCGGTGCCGGTCAAACCCCGGGCGGCCCGGAGCAGTTCGCTCGCGGGCTGACGCTGGTCCTGGCGCCGAGCACGGGGAGGCGCCTGTGGACGCGCGAGGGTTCGAGAGCGGGTACCGGCCCCGGCCTCCGGGCAAGACCGCGCTGACCGTGCGATGAGCGCACCGGCGACGGCACCAGGCACCGCGGGCGGGCTGGTGCTGGCCAGCGCCCGAGGCCGCTGGGTGCTGCTCGCGACCGTGCTGGGATCGGCGGTCGCGTCGATCGACGCCACCGTGGTCGGCATCGCGCTGCCCGCCATCGGCCGTGACTTCCACGTCGGCCTGGCCGCACTGCAGTGGGTGGTCACGGCGTACACAATGACCCTGGCCGGGCTGCTGCTGCTGGGCGGGGCCCTGGGCGACAAGTACGGCCGCAGGAGAGTCTTCCTGATCGGCGTGATCTGGTTCGCGGTCTCGTCCCTGCTGTGCGGAGTGGCGCCGGACGTCACGTTCCTGATCCTGGCCCGTGCCCTGCAGGGCGTGGGCGCGGCGCTGCTGACCCCGGGCAGCCTGGCCATCCTGGAGGCCGTGTTCCGGCCCGATGACCGGGGCAAGGCCATCGGCGCGTGGTCCGGATTCGCCGGTGTAGGCACCGCGATCGGACCGTTCCTAGGCGGCTGGCTCGTCCAGGCCGTGTCCTGGCGCCTGATCTTCGTCATCAACCTGCCGCTGGCCGCGCTGGTGGTCGCGGTCACCATGCGTCACGTACCGGAGTCCCGCGACCCGGCCGCCACGGGGCGGATCGACGTGGCCGGCGGCACGCTGGTCACCCTGGGCCTCATCGGGCTTACCTTCGGGCTGATCGAAGGACCGGCCGGCCACTGGGCCAGCCCGCGCGTGCTGGCCGCACTGGCCGCCGGATGCGTGCTGCTGGCCGCCTTCGTCTGGCAGGAGCGCCGCAGCGCCGCACCGATGCTGCCGCTCAGCCTGTTCCGCTCGACCCAGTTCACCGCGACCAACCTGATCACGTTCGTGGTCTACGGCGGAATCGGCGGGGTGTTGTTCCTGCTGCCCATCGAACTGCAGCAGGTGTCGGGGTACACCGCCCTGCAGGCAGGCATCTCACTGCTCCCGGTCACGGTGATCACCCTGGCGCTGTCGCAGCAGTCCGGCGCACTCGCCGCCCGGATCGGCCCCCGACTGCAGATGACCGCTGGACCAGTCCTGGTCGGAGCAGGCCTGGCCTTGTTCACCCTGGTCGGCCCGTCCGGTGACTACCTGAGCGAGGTGCTGCCCGCGGTGGCGGTCTTCGGGTTCGGGCTCGCCGTGACCGTGGCCCCGCTCACCTCCACCGTGCTCGACGCAGCCCCCGCCGAGCGGGCTGGCATCGCGTCGGCGGTCAACAATGACGTGGCCCGCGCGGCCGCCCTCATCGCCGTGGCTCTGCTGCCGGCCGCGGGCGGCATCACTGGCGACTCCTACCGTGACCCACCGGTGTTCTCAGCCGGGTTCCACACGGCATCTCTCATCTCGGCCGGACTGTGCATGGCCGGCGGCGTGCTGGGCTTCTTCACCGTTCGCAACCCAGCACCAGCGGGGACCGGGGCAACGAAGCAGCGACTGGCCGTGCCCCTGCTGCACTGCGCCATCGACGCTCCGCCGGTCCGGCTCAGCCGTGCAGGGAAAGTTGCTTAGGTCAATCCGATGGCTCCCCGTGCCCTGAACTTCTGCCAGATGCTGCCCAGACCAGGGGCCGTGCCAGGGCTCCACGGGCGCGCCAGGAGGTGGCGAAGCGTGATCGTAGTGGTGTCGGCCACATTTGACCCGTGGATATCCGGGAGGGCGCCATGACGGACCACACATCCTCGCCACTAAGGTCAGCTCGCCTACCGGAAGACCAGATGGATTCGCGCAGGTGCCTGGCTACCCGGGACGGCCCGCTTCACATCCTGGTCAACAACGCCGGCATCATGGCCCCGCAGGGTGTACGCCGCGGCGTGGCCTCCTATGCGCTGGATACTGAGAAAGCCGCCCGGCTGTGGCACGTTTCGCTCGAGATGCTTGCAGGCCAGGCCCCGATGGCCTGATCTGCGTCAGCGGCAATCCGGCACTACGAGGCACGCTGCCACCATGATGGTGGCGGTTCCGGGAAGAAGGAGAGTCGTGACACTGACATTTGATTCCGCGAGCGATCTCGCCAGCGCGCTGCGCCGCGCTGCGGACGCCCATGGTCAGTACGAGGAGGAAATCGGGCACCCGGACCCGGATTGGCCGGACTGGTATGCGGCGTACCTCGAGCAAGAACAAGCCGGGCCTGGGCATGAGGCCGGGTCCCTGGCCGGCCGTGGCGGCGCCACGGTACCCGTGGCGGTCGTGACCAGCCGCACCGAGGCAGAACTGATCGCCGGCATGCTGCGCAACAACGACCTGAGGGCAGTGGTGTCCGCCGACGATGCCGGAGGGCAAGAGCCACAGCTGCAGGCGCAGGGGGTGCGTGTGCTGGTCCCACCCACTGATGCAGCGGTGGCCCGACAGCTCCTGGACGCAGCCAACCGGCAGAGTGCGGACGGAGAGTAGCCAGAACCCGGCACCAGGGCACCGGCCAGCGGCTCCCGGCAGTGACAACGCGTGATCAGATGTTCGCCTGAAATGTGGCCGCCGGGTCGGCCGGCTGTGTGTTCATATGCCCGGGTTGCACCTGTCATGACCGCGGCGGCGCGGATACCCGGCGAAACCGGGCAGCCACGATCTTGCCGCCCATCGCCTCAAGCGCCGGCCTGACCACCTCGATGCACAGCGCCATCGAAGACCGCCTCCTGGTAGGCGATCGGCCACTAGATCCTTCGGATGCCGCCTGCGGAAACTGCGCGCATCACAGCGACCCAACCGCGGGGACGCGACAAGCATGTGCTCCCGGACCGAACCATGACCGTCTCAAGCTGGCCCGGAAGATCCACAGCACCTGGAGACTGCCCGCCGCGCCGGAGACCGTCACCGCGGTGAGGCCGGGCGTTTCGGCAGTCACGGGACCCTCCCCCGGTTACTGCCGGAACGCGCGGCTGGACCGCTCGTGGTACATGCGCTGGCGAGGCTCGCGGCCCCTCGTCAGGTCGCCGGGGACTGCTCGTTGAGGTCATCTTCCGCATCGCTGGCGTCGGCGTCGGCACGCGGATGACCATCCTGTGCCCTCTCCGGGCTGGTGCCTGCGTCGGCTGCTCCCCCGCACGCTCCGCACGTCCCGTCATCAGCCCGGCGGCGGAGCACGATAGCCACGGCCGCACCAGCGGCCGCCAGCAGGGCCGTTCCGGCCATTACCCTCGGCCAGCGCCGCCGGGGCGGAGTGACATCCACCCGGCGCGCGGTGACCACGAACACCTCGCTGATCTTCGGCGCGATGGTGTCCTTGATCGCCAGGCCGCCCCGCTCGATGCGCGGCGCGGCCCAGGCCCGCGCCCCGTTGACCCGCGGCGCAGCCCACGTCGCGGCACCCCTGGCGCCGTGCCGGGCCAGTTGCAGCACGCGGCCGCCCGTATCCGGGGCCTCAGCCTCACGCTTTCTGGTCAGGACAGACATGTGAACCTCCCGCGAGCTCCCAGGCGGCACACAGTCATGCCGGTGTCAGTTGCGCGGCGCGGATGGCGTGCCGCAGCACGAACGCCCCGATGATCTCGAAGATGCCCATGATGATGAACCAGATCCCGAGCAGCACGGCCAGGGCGGTCAGCGAGGAGGCGGGGGCGGCCACGACCACGATCCCGGCGATGAGGCTCACCACCCCGAAGATGATCCACCAGGCCCTGCCCTCGCGGGCACCGCCGGAGATCCCCCCGATCAGCGCGGCCAGCCCCTGGACGATCCAGGTGATGCCGATAACCAGGCCGATGAGCGACCTGGTCAGGTGCAGATGGCGGATCAGGACCACCCCGATCACGATGAACAGCAGCCCGGCGATGCCCAGCCAGACCCGGTGCGGCTCGGCCGGGTCGAACACCCGGATCAGGTGGAAGATCCCCGACAAGATCATCAGGACACCGAGCAGCACCGCGAGCACGTTCAGCGATCCCGTCGGGTGGAAGCTCACGATCACCCCGAGGATCAGCGTGAGCACGCCGAGGAACAACGTCGCCTGCCATGTTCCGGCCATTACCCCAGGCGGTGCGGGCGACGGCGCACCGTACTCGTCGGAAACCATTGGCGACTCACCGGAAACCATTGAGACTCCCTATTTCGTTTCTTCACGGTCGGCTTGACCGAAACAGGCCGAGGCCTCCACCCAGACCGATGTTGGGCGCGATGGATCACATGTGTCGTCATCCGTTCTGGGTGATAGCGGGCTTCCGGCAGCACCCAAACCCGCAGCTGCGGCTCAGCCCGCTCCGGTGAAAGAGGCCCTCGCGATCAGGAAGTGCCCCGTCGTGCGGCGTGGGCGCCGCCCGCGGTCCGCGCGAACGTGAACGCCTGGCGGCGCAGCCGTGAACGCAACGATCACATCACCGCCACAGGCCGCCGGGTCGAGCCCTACGTGCGCACCGGCCCCGCCGGACCCGAGCCCCCCGGCCCTGCGACTACGACCTCTACTCTGCCCCACCGCCACCTAGCCCACCCTCGGCCGGTCCGTGGCCTGCTCTTTGAGGTTCGGGGTGAGCGGTTAAGACAGCAACCTCAATCCCTGAGCCTTGACGAGCTGCCTCTGGCCTACGTGCTCGGCACAGCCGGTGAAATCGCCGGGCGCTAGGGTAGGGGCCGTGGCCGACTTCGACCCCCGCACGCCGTCCATCGCCCGGGTCTACGACTACCTGCTGAATGGGAAGGATCATTTCGCTGCCGACCGGGAAGTAGCGGAACGACTGCTGGCCGTCGCCCCGCTGACGGCCGAGGTGACGCGCGAGAACAGGCAGTTCCTGGCCCGTGCCGTGACGTGGGTGGCGAACCGCGGCGTCAAGCAGTTCATAGACTTGGGCTGCGGCATGCCCACTGCGCCGAACACGCACGAGACGGCCCAGGCCATCACCACGGGCGCGCGGGTGGCATACGTCGACAACGACGCGGTGGTGCTCAGTCACCTGCGCGCGCTGGCCGCCCAGGGCAATCCCGGCGTGACCGTGGTGGACGGCGATGTGCGCGAGACAGACGCGATCCTGAGCGCCGTCGCCGCGGGCATCGACCTGGCGGCGCCGGCCTGCCTGTTGATGGGGTTCCTGCTGCACTTCTTCACGCCTGACGCCGCGCGGGACCTGGTAGCCGGGTATGCCGCAGCGCTAGCACCTGGGAGCTACGTCGTACTGTCCGCCGGGCGTGGCGACAGCGAAAGGGCGGACTCGGGCTTCGGCGCCTATTCCGCGGGGGCGACGCGGGTGTATAATCACCCGGTGCCGGAGTTCGTCAGCTTCTTCGGCTCCCTGGAACTGGTCCCGCCAGGGGTGGCTGACGCGCGGGAGTGGCGCCCGGACTGGGAACAGCCCGTGCACCTCCCGCCCCGCGAAGGCCAGGTCATCGTAGGCGTCGCCCGCACTGGCTAGGCCATCATCAGCCCGAGCACCAAGGGGACGAACAGCCGCGCCGAACCTCATTGCCGTCCGGCTATGGGCAAGCTGGGACCCGCCATCCCCGGTGGACGGCAGTGGACCCGGCACGGCACAGCCACGGTCCCGGCATGGTGCTCCTGGAGCGCGTACTGAGCGAGCCGGCTGCTGGCGGATTCAGCGTGGTAAAGGTTGCTCGGCGGCACGGTCGATTTCTTCCGCGCGCCGTGCGCTCCCGACTGCGCTCCCAGTTAGCCCTCCGGGGGCTGGAGAGTCCTCACGCACCCCTCTGACCTGGGTGGGCGCAACTGGGTTCGAACCAGTGACCCCTCGCTGGTAAGGATTGTCACCACCACTCCACCGACCAGCGGCTTCTCCCGTCCGCTTCAGGGTGGACAATAACGCAGGGTAACTAACTCGCAGAGCGGCCGACCAAGGCTTGCCCAAGATCGTATAGCGCCACCGGCGCACCGAGAATTGCCGCAAGCGTTGGCCTGTAGGCCGGGTCTTGTGCGAGGGCGTCCCTGACCTCGGCTGATGCAACGGCATGTGGGCGGGCCAGAGGGCTGCGATCTCAGCGGTTCTCATCAATTCCCGGCGGATCGCAAGGTGATGTGCCTCCCATGTGCCCGGGTTCGGCCTGGCGACCTCGTTGACTCCACGACCACGGGCTAGCCGTTATCGCTGGTCAGCCCGATGACGCTGGGGAGCGGTCGGTGTGCCGACATTCTTCTTGCTATCAGCTGTTCCTTGAGCAACCCTATAGTCGCCTGTATTTCTTGCGGATCCATCGCACCAGGTAGGCGTTGATGCGCGCCAGGAGCGGATACATTGCTGACCGCCGGAAGCGGCCGTAGTAGTGCATCCAGCCCGCCACGGCAGGGTTGATTGCCCTGGCGAGCCCGGCGAAGGTGTAGTTGACCTTGCTGTGCAGCCGCCAGCTGCGGACTTCACCGCTGATCTTCCTCAAGGGGTCCCTGCTGATCGCGGCTTAGAACCGCGTGTACATGCTGCCGTCCTTGCGCCGCGCCGCGCGCGGCCGGAACGCGCTCGGACCGGCACAGTTGCAGATCGACGCCACGAAGTCCCCCGCGGGGTAACCGTGAGAATCTCAGCCCACCCGCTGGCCGAGCGGAGGAGGTTATTTCACAGAGCAGTTCAAGCAGGAACCTGCGGCCGAGTGAGGTTTGGTTTGGGCAAATCGGCAGGCGGCTGCCACCATCCTTGAGCATTTCGCTGAGCTATACGCGCGGCATAGGTGTTCCGGCGCGTCTGCTGACCGTAAACATATGGCACACGCTCAGGCAGGCCATTCTGTGGTGAGGTGCGCCCTCGAGGTGCGGCGCTCACCGTCTTGATCGCGGTCATGATGATCTCTTCCCGTCGCTGGACCGTCAGCCTGAGTAGGAGTCCTGCTTCTTGCCGACCATGTTCTCGGCGATCGAGCTCTTCTGGCCTTCGTCGGGAATGATGATCCACGCCACCAGGTAGGCCAGGACGCCCGCGCCTCCGGTAATGACGGATACGACGGCCCAGATCACCCGGACCAGGGTCACATCGAGGCCGAAGTAATCAGCGACGCCCGCGCACACCCCGGCCAGCATCCGGCCATCCCGCGTACGCCTCAGCACCTTGCTTTCGTTGCTTTCCCTCATGCGAACCATCCTCTGATGGCCACGGGTAGCTGGCCGCCGTGGGCGGCTGATCCACGCTGCCTGACCCCAGGTTATGTCTGAACTACAAAACTAGCAATGTATTTCTAGAGTTAGCGGTATGCTTTCGGGATGGTGAGCTGGAGTTTCCTGACCAACCCTGCCCGGGTGCTGCTGTGTATCGCCCGCGACCCGGGTGTGCGGCTGCGTGACATCGCGGCCAGCCTGGACATCACCGAGCGTTCCGCCCCTGGGATCGTCAACGATCTCGCCGACGCGGGCTACGTGGTCAAGCAGAAGGACGGCCGCCGCAACCGTTACAAGATCCAGGCCCACCTGCCACTCCCCGAGGCTGGCCACGGGGAGTGGCCATCGGGGAAGTCCTCGCCCTCCTCGCCGGCCCGCAACCCGCTAGCAGCCGAACAGCCCGGGCAAGTGACCATGGCGCCAGCGGCACAGCGTCCCCCAGGTGAGCCGGTTCTGCTTACGTTGACCAGCTCCCGATACCGCCCTGCACCAGGCTCGTGCAGGTGTACGTACGCTCGCCGCTCCGGACCCTGGCAGCACGGCTCAGCAAAGACAAGGAGAAGCCACGATGTACCGCATACCAGGTGTTCTTTCCGCGGCGACCACAACATCAGCGCCGGCTGTCCCCCGGGTACAGCCGACCCGCGGTCCCCCGCCGGGCAGCCCGCAAGCGCCCGAAGACGGCTGCACCACCGGCCCAGCCGAAGCCCTCCCGGGCCAGGCTGAAGATCGCGAACGGATGGCCGCGGGCCTGAACGACGTCGTGGTCCGCCGACTGCTCAGCGCAGGCCAAGACCTCCAGGCAGCGCTGGAACTAATGGGCAATCACCCCGCGGACGGCAAGATCCGCCACGCCGTGGACAAGCTGGACCAGGCCATCCGGGATATCCGGGACACTATCTTCAAACCCCCCGCGGGTGAGCGGCCACCCCTGGACACCTCCACGAGCACAACCTGAACCAGGAAGGCCACGCCAGCCAGCATGGTGGGACCAGCGCCACGCCAGACGCGCCCGCTTCCGCGGTGAAGTCCATTCCCGAGACCACCGCCCCCACTTGGGTTGATGGCGCTGGCCGGCAGCGCCGGGATCCCGGGCCGGGCTGCCGTCTCCGGCTGCGCCGCGGTGGGGGATGAACCGCGATGCCCGGCGCCGGAGGCACCGTTCGAGTGCGAGCGAGTTGCGATGGCCAGCCAGCTTCTCGCCTGTACCAAAATGTCCACCCTGACCGGGCTCCCCTACCTCACCGAGAAGGAATGGAAGCAGGTCGGCGGGTCGGGGCCAGGCGGCTGCGAACCTGGAGTCGGATTGGGCAATGGCGGTAGCCCTCGCTACCACCTGTCCTACCAGACCGTCTGGGCTCGGTCCGCTTGGCGTCATGTGGGTGGGCTGGACATGGGTGCAACAGCACTCCGTACTTCGACGTACAGTGACGTACAATTCTGTTATGACTTCCATGACCGTTTCCGAGGCCCGAGCCGCGCTGCCAGAACTGCTCAGCCGCGTCGAGGACGGCGAGGAGGTCACGATAACCCGGCATGGCCTGCCCGTGGCCGTCCTCGTCCGCCCTGATGCGCTGAGAAGCCGTCAGGCAGCGGCAGCACTGGAGGAGGCCGCGCGGATCCACGACCTGCTCGGCGAAGCCGCGGCAGCTGACCTGCCCGACGGCGCGGGGCTGACAGTGCAGCGCGCTGAGGAGCTGATCGCCGGTATCCGGGCCAGCCGCGACGCCCGGTGATGGATGCCTTCGACTCTGACGCACTCATCTACGCCGCCGTGCCGGGTCACCCGCTCGGCCGGCGGGTAGCCGCCCTGTTCCGCATCGGTGGCGTGGGAGCGCTGGCGGGCGCTGGCTCGGTCCTGCTGCTGCCCGAGGTACTCGGCAAACCGCTCCGCGACGGCTCTGCCAACGAGGTCCGCGCCCTGGCTGGGCTGCTCGCCCGCCTGGACCTGCGCCCGGTTGACCGGGCCACGGCCGAGCTCGCGACAGCGTTGTCGAGCCGGTACCGGCTCAGGGCGGCCGACGCCACGCACCTGGCCACCGCGGTGAGCCTGGGCGCCGACCGGTTCATCACCAATAACCAGCGCGACTTCCCGCCAGCCATCACAGAGATCCACGTCACCTACCCTGCCGACCTTCTCGACCCCACCGCCTGAACGACGCTTCTGATGAGAAGGAAGAAGAGTAGATGAAGGCGTTGGACCTGCAGGCTGGGAGAAATGTTCTGTTCTGACGCACCGTGATGCTTTATTGTCACGGCTCATGCTGGCCGGCGACCCGGCGCGATGTAACGGGCCTGAACGTCCGGTGAAGGCCGAGGCGCCCCATCGATGACCCCGCGAAGGCTTCAGGCCGGATCACGCCAGGCCGTACACGCCCACGCGCGGCAGATGCCCGTCATGGGACCGTCAGCCTGAATAGGAGTCCTGCTTCTTGCCGACCATGTTCTCGGCGATCGAGCTCTTCTGGCCTTCGTCGGGAATGATGATCCACGCCACCAGGTAGGCCAGGACGCCCGCGCCTCCGGTAATGACGGATACGACGGCCCAGATCACCCGGACCAGGGTCACATCGAGGCCGAAGTAGTCGGCGACGCCCGCGCACACCCCGGCCAGCATCCGGCCGTCCCGCCTGCGCATCAGCACCTTGGTTCCGTTGCCGTCCCTCATGCGAACCATCTCCTGATGGCCACGGGGTAGCTGGCCACCGTTGGCGGCTGATCCCCGCTGCCTGACGGCAGGCTACGCCTGAAATGCGATACTGGCAATATATTTCGTGAATTAACGGTATGCTTTCGGGGTGGCGAGCTGGAGTTTCCTGACCAACCATGCCCGGGTGCTGGTGTGCATCGCCCGCGACCCGGGTGCGCGGCTGCGCGACATCGCGGCCAGCCTGGGCATCACCGAGCGCGCCGTTCATGGCATCGTCAACGATCTCGCCGACGCAGGCTACGTGATCAAGCAGAAGGACGGCCGCCGCAACCGCTACCAGATCCAGGCCCAGCTGCCGCTACCCGAGGGCGGCGACGGGGCACTCGCCATCGGCGAAGTCCTCGACCTCCTGGCCGGCCCGCAAACCGCTCAGCACCAGGCAGCCCGGGCCGAGTGACCCTGGCGCCAGCAGCATCCGGGAGGCAGAGCCGCAAGCTCCCGGGATCCGCTGACCGGCAGCAGTTGTGGCCTGCCCCGGCCGCCCAGGCGCCCTTCGGCCGTGGCGGCCCGTAACCCGGCTATCGCCTCCTCGGGCTCCTTGTTTCGACGGTGGATCGGGCGTAGCTTCAAAAAAGGAAGTCGCGCTCGTTTATCCACGTGTAAACGAGATCAATATTCCGGCTGCTCCGGACCTCGGTGGCGCCTAGCGCGCAGGTAACCGAGGGACAATATGGCAGTACCTTTCTGTGAGCGGTTCCAGCTTTCCGTGTACGGCGCACGAGGTATCCTGCGGGGCTGCGGCACAGGGCCTGCGAGTACCGGCCGTCGGCTTGCGGCCGGCCCGGTTACATCCAGCCCGGCATCGGCCTGAAGCCGGGGACTGCCCCGATGCCTGACGGTTCCGCGGGCATAGGTCCCGCCGACGCTACCGCCGCACCGGCCTCACCCGTGGGTGAGGACCGGCTGCATGTGGTATTCGGGACCGGCCAGGTCGGCAGGGCCCTGGCCGCGCACCTGGCGAGGCTGGGTCTGGCCGTCCGGGTGGTGTCACGCCATCAGCCACCTGCGCTAGACGGTGGCGTTAAGTGGCGGCCCGCGGATGTGACCGACCCCGAAGCCGCACGTGATGCGGCCAAGGGCGCGTCGGTCATCTATCAGTGCCTGAACGCCCCGTACACGCAGTGGCCGGAGCTCTTCCCGCCGCTGCAGCACGGCGTCCTGGGCGCCGCCGAAGACAGCGGTGCGCTGCTGGTGAGCCTGGAGAACCTGTACGGCTACGGCCCGACCAGAGGCAGGCCGATAACCGAGGACCTCCCACTGGCCGCGACGACGGTCAAGGGCCGGATCCGGGCGTCCATGACCGCGGAGCTGCTGGCCGCTGCTGATGCGGGCCGGGTCCGGGTCGCCATCGGGCGGGCTTCGGACTTCTTCGGCCCGGGCGTCACCGAGGGATCCACGCTCGGCGAGCGGGTCTTTGGCAACGCCCTGGCGGGCCGGCGCGCCGACTTCATCGGAAATCCTGACCTGCCGCACACCTACAGCTACGTACCCGACATTGCCGCCGGCCTGGCCACCCTGGGTACCGACTCCCGGGCCGCCGGGCAGGTGTGGCACCTGCCCGGCCCGCCGACCGTCACCACCCGGGCGCTGCTCGACCTGGTGGCCGCCGATCTCGGTCATCCTGTCGCCATCCGCTCGGTGCCCAAGCTGGCCGTGCGCGCCCTCGGGCTGGTCAACCCGATGATGCGCGAGCTGGCCGAGATGGCCTACGAATTCGACGAGCCCTTCGTCCTGGACACCAGCAAATACGAGTTGACCTTCGGGGCGGCCGGCACCCCGCTGGCCGACGCCGTCGCTGCGACCGTCGCCTGGTACCGCACCCAGACCAAAACCCCGAGGCGATGAACCAGTGAGCACCCCCGCGGACTCCGCCGCCATGCCGCGGCGGACAGACCCAGGGAGCTGACATAAGATCCGCACACTTGCACCAGAGCGAAGAAGCGCCCGGAGCATCGGAATCATTCTTCGCGACTTACAAGAAAGAGCTGATCCACACCCGTCCATGGCCGACGATAGCCTGCTTCGAACGGGAAAGGCACCTACAGGCAGTCTGACCTGGGCACACGTCGTTGGGTGCTTGGTCATTCACGCCGCGTGCTATGCTGATAACGCATGACGGAAACGGGCCGAACGGCCAGCGCGGCCAGCACCCCGGCAGTCCATAGGGCGTAAGTCCCAAATTGCAGCGAATGCGCGCCCGCCCGCTCCGTTGTGCGCAGACTTGACCCGCGTAGCGGGAGGCACCCGAAGCCGGGGACCAGGCCCGATGGGACAAGGATTCGCGACATTTCTATCGGGCGCCGGCTACGCCGTCACACTGGGCACGAGCCGATCGCACGCGCCCACGCCGGCCGCGCTCCCGGCTGCGGTCATGGTCACCTCGTTCCGCCAGACGGCCAGCTGTGACATCGTCTTCATGGCCATCGCCCTTCGCGGCGAAAGACGTGCTCGCCTCGCTCGCCACGGAACTTGCAGGCAAAATCCTGATCAGCAGCAACAACGCCTGGATACCTGAAGACTACGAAGCCGCGGGGCTGTCGCCCTCGCTCACCGAGGGCACCTGGATGGCCGCGCTCGTTCCCGGCATGACTATCGTCCGGGCCTTCTCCCACATCGACTGGCAATACTTCGCCCCCAAAGCAACCACCGAGCCAGGCATTTACGCCGCTGACGACCCGGCCGCCGACAAGATGGTCGAGGAACTCATCACCGACATGGGTTATGTCCCTTACCGGATAGGCACCCTCGCCGAATCCGCGGTACTCGATTCCGACGGCGCCCTCTCACACTTTCTCCACGCCGGACCACGTGCGAACCCCCTGGCCGCTCCCAGTTCATGGTCACGACTATGGGCCCCGGGCGGCCGCGTGGCTCGTCTCGATGGCGGAAACTTGGACAAGGGTTCGCATAAGGGGCTTCCGTGGAGCGGTAACACAGAGTGACTAATTAGCTTCCGCGATGCGCGATAAGTTCTGCGCCTGTTGATCATGTGGCTCAGGCTGCTCTGATGGACCGATCCCCTGGAGGCAGTGACTATGTCCGCACCGACCCCTGGCCTTGCCGACCCATCATCGAGCTACCGGGCCATCGAGAAGCTGATCATGACCTACGCCGAGCTCGTGAACGACGGCAATTTCGCGGGGCTCGGCACCCTGATCGCCGCGGCCACGTTCACGGGCGGCGGCGCGCCGGTGAGCGGCGCCGACGCCATCCAGCAGATGTTCCGGAACACCGTCATCGTCTACGCGGACGGCACCCCGCGGACAGGCATATCACCACCAACGTCATCATCGAGGTTGACGAGGAGCCGGGAACGGCTATTTCGCGGTCGTACTTCACCGCCCTCCAGGCGCTGCCCGACCTGCCGCTGCAACCCATCGCCAGCGGCCGTTACCGCGACCGCTTTCAGGGTCGCGACGGGCAGTGGCGCTTCCTGGAACGACAAGTCAGCGTTGATCTCACCGGCGACGTCCGCCACCCACCTGCGCCCACGCTGAATAGACCAGGCCGCGGGCCGACACTGCGTGTGCGCGGCCGCCTGGCTCAAGAGCGCTGGGCCGCGGCCAGAAGATCGTCGTCGGGCAGGGCGTCCCGGGCTGGTGCCGCGCTCGCGGCGGCCTCGTCCTCCAGCGGTCCGGCGCAGGCATCGCCTCGAACAGCAGCACTGCAACGTCATCGTCAAGCCTGCCGCCCGCATGGGCCAGGAGACGGTCGAGCAGTTGGTCCGCGGCCACGTCCAGATCGGTGAGGCGGAGCAGGTCAAGGCAGTCCTCCAGCTGGAAGTAACGGCCCGCCCGGTCACGCGCCTCGAGTGGTCCGTCGGTGTAGAAGATCAGTCGGTCCCCCGGGTGGACCGAGAACGTCGATGCCTTCATCTCGGGGTGCAGGCCCAGTGGTGTCGCGTACACGGCCGGAGTCATGGCCTGCAGGCCGCCGTCCGCGGCCAGCCGCAGCGCCCGGCGGGTGCCCGCAGATGACGAGTTCGAGCCAGCCGCGCGGGACCCAGGCGATCTCGGGCAGAGACAAGTCCGGCTGGGCGCAGGCGTCCTGGAAGCTGGTGGTCGCGATGCTGGCCAGGCGCACCGCCGACACTCCCTTGCCATACGTGTCCCCCACGAGCCAGCGCGGGTGACCTTCCCTGGAGACGACCTCCAGCAGGTCCCCGCCTACCCGTGCCTCCGCCGCGGCCGACACCGTACCGCGAGACCATCCGTCCCGCCGCGACGGTCTTCGGGACCTCGCCCAGCAGCGGCTCTTCGCCACCCCGGCCACACGGACCTGGCTGAGCCGCCGCTGCGCCGCCCAGGGCCGCAATCGCTGGGTTGTGCGCCCGCTGTGGGCTAGGAGATTAGGGCTGCTGGTGTCGGCCGAGCGCGAGGCGGGCGGCGCTGACGTCTTCCCGGCCGTGTCCGGCGTCAACGGCAGCGTGCCACTGGCGGGACAGCGCGGCCAGCAGCGGCAGCTCGCCGTCACCCGCGGCCCCGATCGCCAGGTCCACGTCCTTGAGTGCCCACTCCAGCGGGAACTCGGGCGCGAAATCGCCACGCTCCATCTTGTGCAGCTTCGCGTCCGCGATCGGGGCGTCCAGCGGGCCGCCCTCGATGGCCTCGGCCAGCCTCGAGTCGTCGATGCCCAGCTGGCCGGCCAGTTCCAGGGCCTCGGCCACGCCCTCGATCAAGATGGACATGTAGGCGTTGACGGCCAGCTTCATCCGGCTTCCCTGGCCGGCCTCGCCCAGCCATACGGTCTTGCGGCCGATCACGGAGAACACCGGGCGCACGGCCGCTTCCGCTGCCGGTGGGCCGGAGGCCAGGATGAGCAGCTGGCCGGCCTCGGCGGGGCCCTTGCTGCCCGATACCGGCGCGTCCACGAACATGACGTCGGGCCGCAGCTGGCCGAGCCGGCTGCTGATGCCGGTCGTTTCCGCCAGGCCGATCGTGCCCATCTGCGCCCACGCCGCGCCCCCGGGCAGCGCCTCGGCCACGCCGCCAGCGAAGATCACCGAGTTGACCACGTCGGCGGTCGGCAGCATCGTGATCACGACCTGCGCATCCCGGACCGCCTCCGCCGGCGACGCTGCCACCAGCGCCCCGGCATCGGACAGCGGCGCGGTCGCGGCGGATGAACGATCCCAGATCGTGGTGCGCAGCCCGGCGGAGATCAGGTTGCGGGCCATCGCCGAGCCCATGATGCCGGTCCCCAGCACCGCGACCCGTACCTTCTCACCAGGGGTCTCCGTAGCCATCTGAGTCTCCCTCCGAACTATCACGCCATGCGCTCACCGGTCTCGGGCGCCCTCGGCCACGCTATCCCTGGCGCGACCGCCGACCCACCGCAGCCAGCTAGTCCACGGCCAGATCGCCGGGGAGACTTATTGCTACCGTTACGCCCTGGCGGACTCATGCACCGGATTGGCCTTACCGGCTGACGCCTGCCGGGTCAGGCCCGAAGGCATTGCCCATGGGGAGCTGAAACGGGCATGGCTGACTCGATACCGGCTTCGTCGCCTTGGGCACCGTTGCGCATCGGGCTGTTCCGGACGCTGTGGATCGCGGTGCTGGTCAGCAACGTGGGCACCTGGATGCAGACCGTGGGCGCCCAGTGGCTGCTGGTCCATGGCCCTCATGCGGCTGTACTCGTCTCCCTCGTGCAGACCGCTGACGCCCTGCCTGCTGTCCTGTTCGCGCTGGTCGGCGGGGTGCTGGCGGACATTTTCGACCGGGTTAAGCTGCTCGTCGCGGTTCTGGCTGGCATGACTGCCGCAGGCGGGGCCCTCACCGCGCTGACGGCGGCGCACCGGATGCCGCCGGCGCTGCTGCTCATGTTTACTTTCGTGCTGGGTACCGGCGCCATCCTGGTCGCACCCGCCTACCAGTCGCTGGTGCCGGACATGGTCCCCCGCCCGCTGGTGCCCAGCGCCTCTGCTCTTAGCTCGATCAATATCAACCTGGCCCGCGCTGTCGGCCCGGCCATCGCCGGGCTGCTGGTCGCCCGGATCGGGGTGGCCGCCGTGTTCGGCCTGAACGCGGCGACCTTCCTCTTCTACGCGATCGTGGTGGCGCGCCATCCCCAGCTGGGCGGGACTCCGCAGTCTCCGGAACGGTTCATCCCCGGGCTGCGGGCCGGCGGCAGGTACGTGCGCCACGCACCGGTCGTTCAGCGCATCCTGTTGCGCGCGGCCCTGTTCTTGGTCCCGGGCAGCGCGCTCTGGGCGTTGCTGCCCCTGATCGCCACCCGCCGGCTCGGGCTGGGGCCAGACGGGTACGGCCTGCTGCTGGGTGCCCTGGGCGTTGGGGCCATCGGCGGCGCGTTCATCCTTCCGCAGGTGCGGGCCAGGCTCTCGGCCAATGCCCTGGTGGCCGTCGCGAGCCTGACCTACGCAGCCGTGCTGGTCGCGGTGGCAGCGTCGCGCAGCCTCGCGCTGACCGTCCTGGCGCTGCTGCCCGCCGGGGTTGCCTGGATAGCTTTTTTGTCCAACGTCAACGCCGCGTTGCAGCTCTTCCTGCCCAGGTGGGTACGCGCCCGCGGCTTGTCGGTCTACCAGATGGTCCTGTTCGGTGCCCAGGCCGCCGGGGCGGCCATCTGGGGAGTCGTCGCCGGAACCGCGGGGCTGGTGCCAGCCTTCGTGATCGCCGCCGCCGTCATGGCCGCCGGTGCGGCCACCCTCTGGTTCTGGCCGTTCCAGCAGATCGCGGACATGGACCGCAGCCTGGTCCGCTGGCCCGAACCGCAACTGCTCATCAGCGCTGATCGCGGCGGCGGACTGGTCCTGGTGCGGACCACCTACACCATCGCCGCCGAAAAGGAACAGCAATTTCTGCAGGCCATGGCCAGCCTGCGCCAGTCACGGCTCCGGACCGGGGCGACGGACTGGGCCTTGTACCGGGACGGCCAGAACCCGCGCGTGTTCATCGAGCTGTTCAGCGTCGCCAGTTGGGAAGAACACCTCAGGCAGCACCGCGAGCGGCAAACCGGCACCGACCTGCAGTACCACGACGACGCCGCGGCACTGTCCGACCCGCAGCCAGAAACCGGCCACTACCTAGCCGCGGAGGTCCACGACTAGCGAGAGCCGGGACATTCCTCGCGGTCCAGCAGTTACAGTCCTCCGCGGAACATGGGACGGAGTGCGGCAGGCAGCCGGATCGGCGACGGCATGGCAGTCGAGCACGGGGGTGTCATGGACACCGGAGCCATGATCCGGCAGCTCACCGGAGACTGACAGCCTCCGGCACTCGCCGTGGCCCCGCCGCCGGGACGATGGGAGCCTCCTGCGCGGCGCAGTTCCGCGGCCTCGTTGCGACCTTCAACTGCGCGGCTGGTGCGCGGGCTTGGAGCGCGCCGACGCCGCCGGGGCCAGGGGCCCGGTCAAAGACCGGGATGTCCGCCAGACCTGCCGGCGACACAGCGCAGTCACCGCAAGGAGCCGGATCGATCAAGCCCAAGGTGCCGAGCCGCGCTCGGCAGTCCCGCCTCGAGACGCGCGGCTGGCCCCTTCAATACCCGATGAGAGAGCGCTCTCTCGAATTTCGCTCCCATTTGGGCTCCCAGAGCCTGCCTTCCGGCCACGCCGTTGACCAGCCCAAAGACCTGCAGCGCACCGCCAGCGGCGAGCATTCCGAAGGCCACTGGCAACACTCTGACCTGGGGGTGGGCGCAACTGGGTTCGAACCAGTGACCCCTCGCTTGTAAGGTACGCCCTTGTTGTCGGACCTCGTCCTATTGCCTGGGCATGTGCCCGCTACAGGTGTGGCTGCATCAATCGGCAGAACTCCGGACTCGTTGTGGTCAGAGATGGTGGTCAGCTCTCCGCGGGGGATGAGTACTCGATCCTCAGGGATGACAAGATTCGTACCTATGTTCGAATCCTTCCGGCATCCCCGGCCACCACCCTTGCTGCTCCGCAAGGTAGCTGGTGCTGTAGTCGGGCTGCGACTCGGGCGCCTCACCCGTTCCAGTTGCATCACCCGGTTGGGAGCTGGTATAAAATCCGGTATGAAATCGTTCCCTACGCCGGATGCGTGCTGCTCTGCCGCGCTGGGTGACAAGATCACCGATCCGCTTCGAGTCGGTCTGCGCTGCTGGCCAAGCAAGATCTGCTTGCCTACCGGAGGCAACATCCGGCGTGGGTTGCGGCACACAGTCAACAACCAGCCTGGCGAACTGGATCCACGATCGTCACTGGGATCATCTCATGGCGCTTCTGACGGACATCGAAGGGGTCAGCTTCGATGAACAAGGAGCCGAAACGGGATGTATATGTCGGTGTCAATTACCGCTTGCGGGTCAAGCGTCACCATTGCGAATAGCTGCGTAAGTACATACCCTACGCAAGCAGCACTTGACTTTATGGCCCAGCCTCCTCGGTGTCTGACACGCTCGAAGGACTAGAAGAAATTCACCTGATCGCGGGCTATCGCTGGGACAAGAGCACCAGAGATATAATAGCTGGCGTGCTTTTCTCTGCCGGGGGATGGCATCGATAATCAGTGTCTCGGGACATGAGACTCTTCCTCTACCCAAAGACAGCAGGGCGGCGGCGGCGCGTTCCCGGTGTACCCTCACTTCCCACGCCGAAGCCTCCGCTACGATTCGACACGAGCGCTCTGAAAGACAAGGGTAAAAAAAAGGAATCCCACATGAATGGCCTCGGCGTTGTTCTAGTAGACAGCGCGGCGAGCCAAAGGACTGACACAGCAAGATTTGGCCGACGCTGTTGGCATCCGACAGGCAGCTTTGTCTCGCTATGAAAACGAGACGCGCGATCCTGATGATGACGCTCTTGCCCGGATTGCTGCTGTTCTTGGCCTCACCGCTGATTTTCTGAGGCACGCCAGCAAGGTGCGGGGCGCGGTCGCCGTTGACGCGCACATGCGTAGGCGTAAAACGGCCAAGCCCAGTGACTGGCGGCGCCTGGAGGCCCAACTTAATGTCTCATCGGTATCCATGCCCGGCGAGTATTCGAAGGTGTTTGCGGTCCGCACAGAACAGCGTCTGCCTGACTTTGATCCAGTCCGAAACAGATCCGAGCAGCGCTGCACGGTTGGTGCGGATGCAGTGGTGGATGCCCTAAACTGGTACCGGTTTGTCTGCTCTGGTTCAATGGCTTGAGGCAGCTGGATGTCGGTAGTAATAGAAGAGGGATCTCTCCGTACCCGGGGGGTAGATGGGCTATCTGAGTGGATCGACGAATGCCCTCTGATTTTGCTGAATGTGAATATGCCCTCCGACCGCAAACGTCTCACCCTCGCACAGTGAGCTTGGGTCATCTTTGCCTTCATGCGCACGAGGTTGCAGAGGACTTGGAAGAGCAGGCAAATATGTTTGCTGCCGAGTTTCTGATTTCATGGGAAGATAATTCGTCCCCAGCTTAAGGAATCTCACGGTGGCAAAGCTGATCGATTTGAAGCGTGAGTGGGGGGTCTCGATGCAGGCCCTGATTGAGCGGGCTTGGAACGGTAAGGTTATTACCGCGGGCCAGCGAATGAATTTTTACAAATCACTGAGTGCGCGTGGCTGGCGTACGAGTGAACCCGTCAGCGAAGAACTGGCACCTGAGAGGCCCGCGCTTGCCCAGAGCATTGCCAGTGCCATGGTAAAAAACGGTCTTACTGTATCCGAGATCGCTGATATCGTTGGCGTAGTACAGAGCGAATCGTCAAATCCTTTTATGCCGCATAGATCATCGCTGCACGCCGTGAACTTACAGGAGCCTATGCGGTGCAGGAATGCGCCGCCTTCTCGCAGCGACCGCTCTGAGCCATCCTTCCGATAGGCGCTGATCGAGCCGTGGAAGGTCGCCGTCAAGGGTGGCGCTTGCGCCATCACGTGTGACGCGCCGTAGGTGCGCCCTTGACGGGGACCTTCCACGGTTCAACTGGATGGTGCGCCGGGAGGGTGGCCGGTTCGTTTGCGCGGCGCGTGGCTGCGCTGCCCATCGCGGCGGCCAGCTGACGCGGCCGGTTTCTGGGGGCTGAGACCGGCGCCGGGGCCGCCGTGGCCCGAAGGGCCTAAGAGCGGTCTCGGCGCCCGGCGCGTGACGGTCCCACGGGTTTACCGCACCCCGTGCTGACGGCTGGTTGCGCCGCGCCGGGGGCACCGCACTTCGCGCGCATCTGCTTCGACGACCACCTGGCGGCCGGGCCCGGCGCGCTTGCGCGCCCTTGAAACCGTAGAGAAAGTACTCACCGTTCGTGGCCGCCTAGTCCGTGGCCGCCTAGTCCGGACGTCTAGATAGGGGGTCAGGTAGATAGAAACGGCCTTGGCAGGGCCACCCGGCGCACTCCGGTCAAATTGCGTAGGGGGCCAGAGATAGCAGTTGGAGTGGGGGAACGGGTCCCACGTCATTCCCAGTCTGCGTGCGGAAACCAACGATCTGCGGTACCCTACTCGCACCTCTGACGCTCAGCATCGCCGTGCTTGCAGGAAGTTAACCATTAATTCAGTGTTGTGAAGCTGAGAACATCCTACGGGGAGCGCAACTTGGCAGAAGAACCACCGGCTCCAAATAGAGGGCTATGGTTGGCAATACTCGGAACCGCGATGGTCCTTGCCTGGCCTCCTGGTGGTGATGCTCGGGAAAGATAGCTCAGCATCTATAGCACTCATTGTGGTTGGGAGCGGCATGGTAGTGATCAGTGCCTTGCTACCGCGCCTGACAGGTCAGCTAGAACTGGGACCTAGTGGCCTCAAGGCGCAGCTTGCAGAGTTGGAGAAAAAGGTTACAATCGCCGAGAAGGAACTCCCGCCGGGTCCCGTGCGGCCCGAGCTTGAATCCTCCGATGAAGCGAAATCGGCGGTGGAGCGTTACAGGCATCTGCTCGATTCTGTAGCGGTTAATCCCGAGGCCACACTTTTGCAGCTTGCCGCTGCGGTCGAACGTGAAGTCAGGAATTTGCTGGCCCAAACGGGTTGGGTCCCGATAGATCCCGCACTAAACTTCCCGGAAGTGATGAGAAAGACTACCGAGGATCGAGGATATTTTCCTGAGAGCTTGACCAGCTCACTGCGAGTATTTTGGAGCATCAGGAATTCTATCTTGCATTTGCCCGGGCCAGTTCCGTCGCGCGAGATAATTAAAGCCGTCGATCTAGGCATGAGCATCCTGCGGATGGTTGATGGGATACCTCATGAAGTCCATGTTGTCTATCATCCTGGTGTAAAAGTTCTTTGAGGATGCGCAAGGGAAGATCGAGCGTCCCGGGGTGCTTGCTCTTCTCTCGAGTTCCACCAGTCCGGGCGGGACCATCAAATGAGCGAAGAGTATTTCCGACGACTCGATCTAACTATCAGTCCGGACAAGAAAGTTTCGTGGGAATGGAACATGGCTAATGTATGGCAAGAGTCCTGGTATTCTGACCCCGACGATTATTCCGTTAAACATGCTTGGGGCGCATCAGCGGAGTTTGTCGGGCGGCCGCTTCTGTAGGGCTAGCTACCTCGGCGGCCTAACTCGGCTGCATGGCTGACTGCCTGGAGCTGGTCCAGGAATGACTTGGTAGCTGGCTCTCCTGGGATACCGCTCCTTCAGGACGCGCATCAGGTCACGGCTGACCATGCGAGCGAGGGCAGCGATTTGCGCTGTCCGGTCAGAGCGCTGTTCGCCTTGGTGGATGGCTTGTTCGACGTCGCCTTGGCGGGCTGCGATGACGCCGAGCGTGACTCTGGCTTCGGCTAGTCGCATGGGTGCGCGTTCGGTGCCGTCGAAGTCGGTGGCGCTGCGGATCACTTCGTCGGCCAGGTTTTCGGCCATCCGGTCTTCGGCCAGGTGGCGGTAGCAGTCCATGGCGTAGAAGTCGAACTTGGTGGGATCGACCACGAAGTGGTTATCGAGGTTCTCCGGGTAGGGCATCGAGTCCAGGAGCCGACGTCCGCGGTCTAGCGCTACCTCGGTTTGCCGCCGGTCACCGATCCGCGCCCATGCTTTGGCTTCCTGGGCGGCCAACTGCACCGTGACGCCGTGGATCGGGGCCATCTCGGTTCCGCTCTGGGCCGCCGCGATGACGCCGTGGTAGTCCCCGGCCGTGAGGTTCATCCAGGCGCGGATCTCCTGAGCCCAGGCCTGGATCTCGGCGTGGTCGGCTTCCGCACCGAGGGATAGTGCGGCCTGGCGGGTGGTCTCGGCGGCTTGCCGGTTGCCGGTGTCGTATTCGACGCAAGCGAGCAGGAGAGCGACCCATCCGGCCTGGACGAGGATCTCGCGGTGCTGCTTCAAGGTGAGCCGCTGGCCCTGGAACTGGGTGATCCGGCGCAGCCAGGCCCGGCCCTCGGTGAGCAGCTGGTCCGCGGGCGCGAACGGGTACTCCGAGCACAGGCTGTCCGCCATGACCCGAAGGCCGTTCAGCGTGGCATCGTCGAGGTCCGAGCGCTGCAACCGGCTGACCAGCTCCAGAGTGTCCATCCCGGTGATCGCCAGCACATCGTTGTCGGCGTCGCGCCGGGGCGGCACGGGGAACATCGCATGCGTCACGGTCCCAAACGTCCGGGCGATGATTGGCTGGTAGAAGTCGCTTGGCGTGACTTCGCCTGCCTCCCATCGCTTCCACTGGCGTAGCAGGCTGGCGTCGTCGACGGGAGCTTTTCGTCTTGCTCGCGTGCGCTCTCAGCGCCCGGACGGCGTCGGCCTGGCTCCAGCTGCGGGCCTCGCGCTCGTTGGTCATGCGGCGGGCCCAGGCAGGCCGGTCCTCGATCATCGCGCTCACCCCTCGGAATCGGGCTGTCCTTCGAGTGTCGCAGACCACGGACGGGTGACACGCCCGGTGACACAGGGGTGTCACCCCGCTGTCTACCCCTGACACCCGGCCTGTCACTAGCCGTATATGGGCCATTACGCGAGCCTTCGGTGCATGGCCAATCCCGGCCATTCACCAAATGCAGCCCCACCGAGGGCTGCGGAAGGAGTGGTTGTCATGCGTCTGGTGCTCGACACGTCGGCGGTGGCTTTCCAGGTCACCAGGGCCGCGGAGGCGCGCAAGGACTTCGGCAAGGACGTGCAGAAGGTGGACCGCGACACCGGCCGCCCGCAGTGGGTGGTGGAGGTGCTCGCCCAGGACAACGAGCGCGGGGAGGTGATCCGGGTCACGGTGACTGGTGACCAGCCCAAGGTGAACCCGGGTCAGCAGGTCCGCTTCGAGACCCTGGAGGCGATCGCCTGGAACAACAACGGCAAGGCAGGCGTGGCCTACCGTGCCGCCGCGATCCACCCCGCCCAGCCCGCCCGCGCCGCCTGACCCTGGCGCTCGCCTGCGGCATCCCGGTGACGCCGGGAACCCGCCCCCAACCGTCGTCGCATGCATGACTACGCAGAAAGGACACCGCTGCCATGACCAGCAGCACACCAAGACCGAGGCCGCCAACGGCGGCACCAGCACCGAGCACCGTGCGCAGGAGACTCCTGCGGAGCCGGTGTACGGATTCGCGCGGCTGCGCGAGAGCGAGATGTATCACCTGATGGGCCTGGCCCAGTCGGCCCTGAGCGAGGCCGATCACATGACCCGCAAGGTACATGACAAGGCCCGCGACCGGTATCTCGACCACGAGGGCACCAGCGAGCCGCTGGACAGGCAGGAGATCAGCCGCCTGCTGAGCGACGCCTACCAGTGCGCCATCAAGGCCGCGAACGTCATCGACGAGGCGGCCGATGCACTGGCTCGACGGGGACCTGCCCGAGGAGCCGATCGCGCTCCGGTGACATGAGTGCCGGGCCTGGAGGACTCCCATCCTCCGGCCCGGCCAGCCACCGTCCCCACCCACCCGATCAAAAGAAGTTAGGAGTTCGTGGCATGTTCCACGGTAACAGCATCCGGCTGGCCGTCCAGGCCCGCCACATCGGCGCGCAGCGCTCCCGTCTGGGGGGTGGCTGCTGATGTGCAAGCCCTCCTGCTGCCCCGGCGACAGTAACGGCAGCGGCCTGGGGATCGCCCTGGCCGCCCTGGCCGTACTCGCCCTCGTCTCGGCCGCTGCCCGGCCGCTCATCCACGCCGTCGAGGTCATCGCCCAGGTCGCGCTCATCACCGCCGCCGCCCTGGTGGGCGTGGCGCTGGCCGCCCTGGTGACCGTCCTGGTGATCCGCGTCCGTTCCGCGAGGCGCGTGACGGCTGCCCGGCTGCACCGCCAGCTGGCCGCCACACACCACCGCACACGGCTGTCCCGGCTGCCCCGACGTGGGCCCGGGCTGCCATCGCCGGCCGCATCTCCGCCCTGGGCACTGCTGTCACTGCCCGGCCTGCGGCACCGCATCGAGCGAACCCGGAGGCCCTGATGCCCTCCAAGCCGAACCCGCGTAATCACCGCAACAACCCTTACGCGCTGGACTGCTGGCCGTCACACGTGCACCACAGCGCGGCCGGGACCCTGTGGCGGTTCCGCACCGAACTGGTCCTCATCGCTCTCGGGCACTAGTGCCGTGCTGGGCCTGGCCCGTGCCGCGTCCTTGATCTGGGCGCTGGCCATCCTGGCCGGCCTCGTCCTGGCGGTCTTCGCGCTGCCGTGGCCGCGCCGGTTCATCATCCGCCGGGCCTGGTGTGTGGTGTCCCGGCACCGGTTGCAGCGGGTGTTCTTCGAGACCCGCATGCACACCCGTCGGGCCGCCTGTCCCTGATCCTGTGGATCCGGCCTACACAGGTGGGTGAGCGGGCCTGGGTGTGGTGCCGTGCTGGCATCTGCGCCGAGGACCTGGAAGCCCACACCGGCGAGATCGCCGCCGCCTGCTACGCCCGCGAGGTCCGTGTCGCCAAGTCGCCGCGGTGGGCGCAGCTGGTCATCGTCGAACGTCGTGCGCCGCGACACCCTCGCTGCGCGCACTCGTCGTCGCGTCCGGCCTGGCACCCAAGGTGCCGCAAGAAGGCCAGCGGCGGAACCACCACTACCGCCGCCTAGGAGCGGCATCCCGGGATGCCCCGGGCCACCCTCACCCGGCCCGGGGGCTCTCCCGCCCCTGTCCTGGCTACCGAAACGAAAGGGAGTGATCAGCCATGACACAGCAGGTGCTGCCGGATGGGCCGTTGTCGATCTGGCAGCCGGTGCACCTGGGCACCGACGAAATGGGCCACGAGGTACATGTGACCCTGGCCGAGCGGAACATGCTCATCGGCGGGGAACCCGGCGGCGGCAAGTCCGTCGCCCTCCAGCTCGTCGTCGCCCACGGCGCACTATCCAGCCGATTGCCGCCTGGTCCTGGTGGACGGCAAGAAGGTCGAGCTCGGCCTGTGGCGCGCACTGCGCGCGACCCGGTTCATCGGCCCGTCGATCGATGAGGCGATCGAGACCATGCAATGGCTGCAAGGCAAGATCGATGAGCGCCTCGACTGGCTGCTCGATCACAGCCTGCGGAAGATCACCTCGGACATGGGGTTGCCGGTCTACCTGGTCGCCGTCGATGAGATCGCCTACTACTCCGCCACCGCCGGGAACCGGTATCCAGCAGAAGAAATTCAGCGCGCTGAACCGCGACATCGTGGCCCGCGGCCGCGCCCCCGGCGTCATCGCCGTCGAGGCGACCCAGCGGCCCTCGCGCGGACATCATCCCGACGTCGCTTGCGGGACCTGTTCGGCTACCGGTGGGCGTTCCGGTGCTCCACCGAGGCCAGCTCCGACACCATCCTCGGGCACGGGTGGGCGTCGAAGGGCTACACCGCCGAGGACATCGACCCCCAAGCCCGCGGGGTGTCCTGGCTGCGCGCCGAGGACGGCATCCCCCGCCGGGTCAAGGCCGCCTACCTGTCCGACGCGGACATCCTCGACTCTGGCTGCCCAGGCCGCCGCCATGCGCACCGCGGCGAAGCCCGCCAGTGGCAGTAGCGGCAAGGTCATCCCGTTCCGTGAGGGTGACGCCGCATGACCCGCCCCGCCGACCACCGCCCGGCCTGTACGGAACCGCCGCCGGGCTGTACGGAATAAGAAGCGAACACCGGCCCGGCTGACCGCGCATATCGAGTACCAGCCTGCCGGGCTGAACCTGTTCGGCCGCCGCGCCCGCGAGGCCTACCACGCCATCACCCACCAGGCCGTCAAGGTCGGCTTCCTGACCCGCCACCCCGGCGATGCCCTGTGCGGTCACCCGGGCCCGTGGGCGGATATCCCGGACGGGCTGTTCCCGCCCCTGGTCACCTGCCGGGCCTGCCGTCACATCACCGCCAGCCTGCACATCACGATCACCGGAGGCATGCCATGACCGCCCCGCGGCGTGAGGACTGCTGCCCGGCCTGCGGCAGTGAGGAAGTCCAGCCGTTCGCCCTCATCGTCGGCGCGGCCGAGACCTACGGCTATCAGTGCCTGGCCTGCACGGTCACCTGGACGGTGATCCAGACCGCCACCCTGCCCGATGCCCGCGCCCTCCGTGGCGTGAAAGGCACCGGCCGGATGAGTGTCCCGGCGCTGGCCCTGGCCCCCGTGCTGATCGACCCGGCACGGGGACCGGAGCGAACACCGCGACATTGAACGCCAGCTGCTCGACCGGGCCGCCCGCGACGACTACCACCCTGGCTCGCCGGGACCGCCGCCGCCGACGGCTGCGTCCGCCCCGTCCGCCTGCGCGGCACCATCCGCGACATCGACTCCCGCACGGGCGAGATCGTCCGCACCGTGGACACGGAGGCCTGCCGGACCGGGTGATCTACACCCCGTGCGGGGACCGCCGCGCCTCGGTCTGCCCCGCCTGCGCCGAGACCTACCGGCGCGACACCTACCAGCTGATCCGCGCCGGGCTCACCGGCGGCAAAGGCATCCCCGCCACGGTGGCGGCGCATCCGTGCGTGTTCGCCACCTTCACCGCCCCTGGCTTCGGCCCGGTGCACACCCGCCGCCACTGCCCGGCGGCCGGGCCGCCCGCTGCCGTCCCCGCCGCAAAACCGCCTCCTGCAAGCATGGCCGGCGCCTGTCCTGCGGCCAGCGCCACAAGGACGACGACCCGGCCCTGGGACGGCCGCTGTGCCCGGACTGCTACGACTACGGCGCGGCCGTCGTCTGGAACGCCCATGCCCCCGAATTGTGGCGGCGCACCACCATCGCGCTGCGCCGCCAGCTCGCCCAGACCGCCAAGGCCGCCGGGGCCGGGAAGGTTCAGCTGTCCTACGCGAAGGTGGCGGAGTTCCAGGCCCGCGGCCTGGTCCACTTCCACGCCATCTTCCGCCTCGACACCACCACCGCCGACGGCCAGCTGGCCCCGCCCGCCCTCGGCGTGGAGCAGCTGCTCGCCGCCATCCAGCCGCCGCCGCCTCGACGTGGTTCGCCACGGTCGCCCACCCGGCCCGGCCGAAGGGCTGGGATATCCGGTGGGGCGCCCAGCTCGACACCCGCACCATCCGCCTCCCGGCTGGCGGCGGCCAGGCCGCCAACGTCGCTGTCGCGTCGTACCTGGCGAAGTACGCCACGAAATCGACCGAGGCGGTCGGCACCATCACTGCCGGATCACCGCTGGTAACGTCGCCTATTACGGCGATCCGCACACTCATCAGGGCAGGCTGATCCGCGCCGCCTGGCACCTCGGCAGCCACACCGCCCCCGACTTCCGTGCCCTGCGCCGGTGGGCGCACATGCTCGGCTACCGCGGCCACTTCGCCACCAAATCCCGCCGCTACTCCACCACCCTCCGGGCGCTGCGCCAGGCCCGCGCCGACTACCGCCGCCGCCAGCGACCCACACCCCAGCAGCCGGGCACGGCGACCCGACCGCCGTCATCACCATCACGCACCTGGAATGGGCCGGGATGGGCTGGCGCACCACCGGCGACGCCCTCCTCGCCCTCTCCGCCGCCGCCCGCGCCCGCGACCACGACCAGGCCGCCCGCGACCACACCCAAGCCGCCTGACCACTCCCCCGAAGGAACACCGCGATGGAAAAGCTGCTGTACCGGCCCAAGGAGGCAGCCCAAGCGCTCGGGATCGGGCGCGACAAGCTGTACGACCTGATGCGCTCCGGTCGGCTCCGCTCGGTCAAGGATGGCGGCGGCCGGTTCATCACCGCCGACGCCCTGGCCGAGTACGTGGCCCTGCTGGAAGCCGAAGCCTCCGAGGCGGCGTGATGCCTCGAAGGACCGACCCCGCCACGGCCGCCAGCGCCTCAATGGTGAGGGCACAATCTCCGGCCCGCGCAAGGACGGCCGCTACGTGGGCGCCTTCTACGCGCTGACCACCGCTGGCACCCGGAAACGGGTCTACGTCTACGGGCGCACCCGCGAGGAAGCCGCACGAGCGGTTGGTGCGAGGAGCAGGCCAAAGCGGCCAGCGGAATCCCAGGCCCGGCGCAGTCCTGGAAGCTCGGCCCTTACCTGCGATTACTGGCTCGAGAACGTGGTGAAACCCAGCCGGCGGCCAGCTACTTATGCGCTCTATAAGACCAATATCCGGCTGCATTTGAAGCCCGGCCTCGGCAAGTATGCGCTAAAGCGGCTGTCGGTGCCGACGGTGCAGACGTTCCTGAATGACAAACTCCGGTCGGGCCAGTCGGTGCGCAACGTGCAGATCCTGCGGCAGATCCTCAGCGCTGCCCTGTCCCGGGCTGTCCGCGAGGAACTGGTCACCCGCAACGTGGCCCGCCTGGTCGAGTTGCCCACCTGGGAGCCCGGCCTGATCGTGCCCTGGTCCTCGGCTGAGGCCATGCGCCTTCCTCCAGCCGCCGCAGACGATCCACTCTTTCCGGCGTTCGTGCTCCTGCTGCTCTACGGCATGCGCCGCGGTGAAGTGCTCGGACTGCGATGGGCGGACATCGATACCGGCGCCGGAATCATCCGCATCCGCCAGCAAATCCAGCGCATCCAGGGCCAGCTGCACATCGGCCCGGTCAAGACCCGCGCTGGCAGCCGTGACCTCCCGCTGATCGGGCTGGCCAAAGACGCGCTCGGCACCCGCCGCCAGGCCCAGGACGCCGACCGGGCCAGCCTCGGCCGCTGCTGGATCGACACCGGCCTGGTGTTCACCACCAGGACCGGCAGGCCAATCGAGCCGCGCAACCTGGTGCGCTCCTTCATGCGCATCTGCCAGGACAGCAAGATCCGCCGGATACGGGTGCACGCGCTGCGGCACACCACCGCGTCGCTGCTCAAGGATCTCGGCGTTCCGGCCCGCGATGCCCAGGTGATCCTCGGCCACGCGCACATCACGACCACGCAGCAGATCTACACCCACGTCGATGGGGTCGCCCGCCTCGATGCCCTGACCAAGCTCAACAAGCTGCTCGGCGGCGGCAAATGACCCCGGTACTGTGGTCAACCTTGGTGGTCAACGCCGCTTTCGAAGATCGCCCCGAAGACGTTTCGCCTGGTGGGCGCAACTGGGTTCGAACCAGTGACCCCTCGCTTGTAAGGCGAGTGCTCTACCACTGAGCTATGCGCCCGCGCCTGCAGTGCAGGCAACCTGGCCTAGCGTACCGGTTTGGGACCGCCGGCGAGATGGGGCAATGCCAGCCGGGCGACGGCCTCGCTGACCTCGATCCGGTTGCGGAGACGAGCCCAGCGGGCGTCCATGGACTCTCCCCGCACCCCGTCCAGCAGGGCCTGTTCCAGGTGGATGGCCCCGATGCAGGCCGCCGCGAAGCGGACCGCGGGCAGCAGCAGGTCACGCTCGGCCGGCCAGAGCGTGCGCCAGGAGGAGTACCCCGAGGCCACCGCCACGATCCGGTCCTCATCCGGCTGGACCAGCCACTGCGCTTCCCCTGCCCCCGCAGCCCCAGTACCATTCACAGCCCCAGCAGCCCCAGAACCACGCTCAGACGACCCGGCAGCCTCAGCAGCCCCAGCACCACCAGCAGCCCCCGCACTGGGCGGCGCGGCATCCGGCGGCAGGACACTCGGCGGCAGGACGCCCCGCTGCGGCACGTCCAGCAGGCTCTCGATGAGGCAGTGCCCCAGGTCCAGCACGGGCAGGCCCGCCCCCCCGGTCTCCCAGTCGATCAGCGTCACCCCGCCCGGGCCGGCCTGGACGGCGTTGCCGGGCCAGGCGTCACCGTGCACGGCGCCCCGTGGCAGTTCCCCGAGCCGCTGCTGGATGGCGAGCACCGCGTCACGGAACTGCCCGTGCAGCGGCCGCCAGTCGCCGGGGACCAGGGACGCGACCCGGTCCAGCCGGTCCAGGGCGGCCGGGATGGCGGCCGCCGGATGCCACGCGGCATGCCCCGGCGCCGGCCCGCCACCCCCCGCCCCCGCGCCAGCCCCACGACCCAGGCCGGCCAAGGGCACCGGCACCGCAAGCTCATGCAGCCGCCCCAATGACTCCCCCAGCAGGCGCAACTCGCCCAGGGTCGGCCGCAGCACCGCCCCCTCGACGAAGCTGGTGGCCAGGGTCAGCCAGGCCCCGTCCAGTCCCACCGGATCGCCGGCGTGGGTCGGGATCAACCGCGGCGCCGGGTACTCATGAGCCGCCAGGTACTCCAGCGTGGCAGCGCGGGCCATCAGCCAGTCGAGGGACGTTAGGGAGAAAGGGCCCCGGAACTGGACCGGAACGGGCGCGTCGGCGCGGCAGGCGCGCAGCACGAGGGCCGGCCCGCCCGGCGGGGCGATCAGGTAGCTGACGGCCTCGCCGTGCACAGAGCCGCTCAGCCGGCGGACCGCGGCCGCCGCGACGCCGCGCTTGTGGTACGCGCGGAGCAGCCGGCCCACCACCGCGGCATCGGTCACGGGATCAGCGGGAATCGGCGGTCCTGGCCCGGTGCGGGCTCTGGCTGACCAGGCCCTGGCGCAGTACCCGCTCCAGGGCCCGGGCCACCTCCTCGGACAGGTCCGGGTTGCGGCTGGTGTCGGTGAGGGCCAGGGGTCCCGGCGCCGCCGCCTCCCCGGCTGTTCCCTCCCAGGCCGCCGTCTCGCCACCCAGGTCCTCGTCAGCACCGCCGGCGGGCGGGACGACCGCCCCGCAATCCCGGCACTCCACTTCGCCGAGCCGCCGGACCAGGTGCACGCTGGAGCAGCGGGCACACCGGTCCAGTTCGGCCGTCCAGTCAGCGTCAGACTGGCAGTCAGGGCAGATGAGCACCTGGCTCTCCCGCCGCACCCCACGCTTCCACGGGCTCTGCCCGCGGCCGGGATCGGTCTGCCGCACGCCGCATCGATAGCAGGGCATCGTTGACTGCTGCGATCCTCTCCGGGACTTCGCTCACCCCGGCGGCTGGACGCGCCCGTTTAACGTGCGCGTCAGCTCAGGTCGGCGAGCGCCTTCTTGTACTCGGCGATATCACGCGCCTGGGGAATCGGGTTCATCACCATCCACCGGATCACGCCCGACTTGTCGATGATGAACGTGCCGCGTGTCGCCACGCCTTTGTCAGCGTCGAATACACCGTAGAGCTTCGCGACCGCGCCGTGCGGCCAGAAGTCCGACAACATGCTGAACGCGAATCCGTCACGGTCAGCCCACGTCCGGAGCACGTAGGTGGAATCCACCGAGACCGTGATGAGCTCCACGTCGTCTCCGGTCACCTCAGGGAAGTCATCGCGCAGCGTGCCCAGCTCACCACTGCACACGCCACTGAAGGCCAGCGGGTAGAAGACCAGGACCACGTTCTTGCGGCCCTGGAAATCGGACAGCCGCACGGGCGTGCCGTGCTGGTCCTTGAGCTGGAAATCGGGGGCCTGCTGGCCGACCTCAACCGCCATTGACCGGTTCCTTTCCGCGGGGGACGGGCCCACTCTGCCATCCGGCCCGGTCCCGCCGCGCGGCAGCGGCCCGGCTCATCCCCCCGAAGGCCCTGGCCACGGCACCCTCACCTGCGCGCCTTGGGCGCGACCAGCCGGGTGCCCAGCCAGTCCCGCGCCGCGCTCACGCTCGACGTCTGGGACAGGCCCGCGGTGGGCGCGGTCTCGCCGATGTCGCTGGGCTCCACGTGTCCCGGCCGCCCCGCCTTGGGCGTGAGCAGCCAGATCTGACCCCCGTCGGCCAGCGGCGTCAGCGCGTCCGCCAGTGCGTCGAAGAGGTCCCCGTCGCCGTCCCGCCACCAGAGCAGGACCACGTCCACGACATCGTCATAGTCCTCGTCAACCAGCTCAACATCCTTGAGGCCGGCGAGTTCGGTGCGCAACTGCTCGTCGCAGTCGTCGTCATAACCGAGTTCCTGCACCACCTGACCCGGCTTGATGCCAAGTCTCTCGGCCAGGCCCGGCTGATCCTGCGCCTGGCGCGCGGTCGCGCTCACTGACGTCCTCCTCTTATCCCTTCCCGCGGCCCCCGCATTCGCATCGGCCTGGCCTGGCATGCCGCCGCAGCTTCGCGCCGAGTGCCGCGGTTACCGCGTAGGCACCACTTGCTGGGACAGTCCACACTGGGTCGGGCCCCCGCGCAAGTGCCAAATGCCCGTGGAAGCGAAAACCATGTCACAGTTTGATCTTCCCCGCCCGCCGGGGGCGCTACCCGAGGAAGGAAAGTCTTATCTGCCTGTCCGGATTATCCACATTGAGATCAATTAGGGCGATTGACTGCCATGTCCCGAGCGCCAGCCGCCCGCCGAGCACCGGAACGGTAACGAACGGGGGAACCAGGGCGGGCAGCACATGGGACCGTCCGTGACCGCGCGACCCGTGCGCGTGCACCCACCGGTCGTCCGCGGGCACCAGCCGGCCGAGCGTCTCCAGCAGGTCCTCCTCGCTCCCGGAGCCCAGCTCCATCAGCGCCAGGCCGGCCGTCGCGTGCGGCACGAACACGTGCAGCAGCCCGTCCCCGCCGGCCGCGGCCTCCGCCGCGAAATCGGCGCACTCGCCGGTGATATCCCGCACCGCTTCCCGCGCGCCCGTCCGCACCCGCACAACCGAGGTCTTCATACCGAACGACTGTCCCGGGGCGGCTGCCCCGGCGCAAGCCAGCCACTCCGGGCGGTGGTCACAGGTGGTGGCTACGCGGAGCCGGCCTTCTTGCGCGAGCCGCCTCCCCGCTTCTTGGCCGGGTGCTCGATGACCGCGTCCGGCCCGGGGAAGCACAGCCCCGTGTGCCCGTCATCGAACCGAACCAGGTAGGGCGGCGCGCCAGCGGCCCCGTGTACCTCGACGATCTCCCCGGACTTGTCCGGCTGCCCCACGGCATTGCCGTGGACGTGCAGCCGGTCACCCTTCACTGCCTGCATGCCCAAGCACCTCCTCGTGCTGTTCGCCCCGGATGCGGCCGACCACATACGCTGGAGACCGCGCCGGGGCACGCCTACGCTCACCCTGTACCCAGGCTGGCACCGGAGATCGCCACAGGCTAGGGACGGACGTCCCGTCCAGCCGGCCAGCGCGGCCGGCCGGCCGGGCAGCCCGCCCGGGCCGGGGCGGGTTACCCCCAGGTAGCCAGGTGCGTTTCCGGCGCGCAGGGACCAGAATTGGTCTGGACAACTTATGCGTCCCCGGCGGTCATCAGCCGGCCGGGCCCGTGCCGACATGGCGGCCACCAGCCGCCCGACCATCCGGAAGGCGAGGACATCCCGTGGCTGCCGGACGCCAGCGATTCTCGATCATCAGCGACGGGCTGCCGACGCAGCTCCCGGACATCGACCCGGACGAGACCCGGGACTGGGTCGACTCGTTCGACAGCGTCGTGCGCACCCGTGGCCGCTCCCGGGCCCGGTACGTGATGCTCCGGCTGCTGGAGCGGGCCCGTGAGCAGCAGGTCGGAGTGCCGGGCCTGCGCAGCACCGACTTCATCAACACCATCCCGCCCGAGCGCGAGCCGTGGTTCCCGGGCGACGAGTACGTGGAGCGGCGGATCCGCGCCTACATCCGGTGGAACGCCGCCGTCATGGTGTCCCGGGCCAACCGCCCCGGCCTGGGCGTCGGCGGGCACATCGCGACCTACGCGTCCGCGGCCAGCCTGTACGAGGTCGGCTTCAACCACTTCTTCCGCGGCAAGGACCACGGCGAGTCCGGCGACCAGGTGTTCTTCCAGGGGCACGCCGCGCCCGGGATCTACGCCCGCGCCTTCCTCGAGGGACGGCTGACCCAGGACCAGCTGGACGGCTTCCGGCAGGAACTGTCCCACCCCGGCGGCGGGCTGCCGTCCTACCCGCACCCGCGGCTGATGCCGGACTTCTGGGAGTTCCCGACCGTCTCGATGGGCCTGGGCCCGATCAACGCGATCTACCAGGCCCGGTTCAACCGCTACCTGCTGGCCCGGGGGATCAAGGACACCAGCCGGTCGCACGTATGGGCGTTCCTGGGCGACGGCGAGATGGACGAGCCGGAGGCGCTCGGCGCCATCGGCCTGGCCGCCCGCGAGGAGCTGGACAACCTCACCTTCGTGATCAACTGCAACCTGCAGCGGCTGGACGGTCCGGTCCGCGGCAACGGCAAGATCATCCAGGAGCTGGAGGCGTACTTCCGCGGGGCCGGCTGGAACGTGATCAAGGTGATCTGGGGCCGGGACTGGGACCCGCTGCTGGCCAAGGACGTCGACGGCGTCCTGGTCAACAAGATGAACAGCACCCCGGACGGCCAGTTCCAGACCTACTCGGTGGAACCGGGCGCCTACATCCGGGAGCACTTCTTCGGCCGCGACCCCCGGCTGCGCTCCATGGTGGAGCACCTGTCCGACGACGAGGTGCGCAACCTGTCCCGCGGCGGCCACGACTACCGCAAGGTCTACGCCGCGTTCAAGGCCGCGGTCGAGCACGTCGGCCAGCCCACGGTGATCCTGGCCCACACGATCAAGGGCTGGACGCTGGGCCCGGACTTCGAGGCCCGCAACGCCACGCACCAGATGAAGAAGCTGACCGTGGCCGAGCTGAAGGAGTTCCGCGACCGGCTGTACCTGCCGATCCCGGACGCGGCGCTGGAGGCGGCGCTGCCGCCCTACTACCACCCGGGCGAGGAGTCGGACGAGATCCAGTACATGCAGGAGCGGCGGGCCGCGCTCGGCGGCTACCTGCCCAAGCGGGTGGTCCGGGCCAAGCCGCTCAAGCTGCCCGGCGACCCGGTCTACGCCGAACTGCGGCGTGGCTCGGGCAAGCAGGCGGTGGCCACCACGATGGCCTTCGTCCGGCTGCTCAAGGACCTGATGAAGGACCACGAGATCGGCGCCCGGTTCGTGCCGATCATCCCGGACGAGGCACGCACGTTCGGCATGGACTCGCTGTTCCCGACGGCGAAGATCTACTCCCCGGCCGGGCAGACCTACGAGGCCGTGGACCGGGCGCTGCTGCTGTCCTACAAGGAGTCCGAGCGCGGCCAGATCCTGCACGAGGGGATCAGCGAGGCGGGCGCGATGGGCTCGGTGATCGCCGCCGGGACGTCCTACGCGACCCACGGCGCGCCGATGATCCCGGTCTACGTCTTCTACTCGATGTTCGGCTTGCAGCGCACCGGCGACGAGATGTGGGCGCTCGGCGACCAGCTGGGCCGCGGGTTCCTGCTCGGCGCGACCGCGGGCCGCACCACGCTCACCGGGGAGGGCCTGCAGCACAATGACGGGCACTCGATGCTGCTCGCCTCGGTCAGCCCGGCCTGCGTGTCCTACGACCCGGCGTGGGCCTACGAGCTGGGCTACATCGTCAAGGACGGGCTGCGCCGGATGTACGGGCCGTCCGAGGGCCACCCGGACGGCGAGGACATCTTCTACTACCTGACCGTCTACAACGAGCCGTACGTGCAGCCGGCCGAGCCGGAGAACTACCCGGGCGGCGCGGAGGCACTGGAGCAGGGCGTGCTGCGCGGGCTGTACCGGTACGCACCCGCCCCGGATGCCGGGGAGCAGGACGTCGAGCACCCGCGGGCCCAGATCCTGGCCTCCGGCGTGGCCATGCGCTGGGCACTGGAGGCGCAGCGGCTGCTCGCCGAGGACTGGGGCGTGACCGCGGACGTGTGGTCGGCCACCTCGTGGACCGAGTTGCGCCGCGACGCACTGGCCTGCGAGGAGTGGAACATGCTGCACCCGGACGTGGAGCAGCGGGTGCCGTACGTCACCCAGGCGCTGGACGGCCAGCCCGGCCCGGTCGTGGCGGTCAGCGACTGGATCCGGGCCGTGCCGGACCAGATCGCCCGCTGGGTGCCGGGGCCGTTCAGCTCGCTGGGCACCGACGGCTACGGGTTCTCCGACACCCGGGCCGCGGCCCGCCGGTTCTTCCACGTGGACGCCGAGTCGATCACCCTGTCGGTGCTCAGCCAGCTGGCCCGGCGCGGTGAGGTGAAGCCGGAGTCGCTGAGCCAGGCGATCGAGAAATACGGTCTCGACGTCCCGGTCGCCGTGGCACTGGCCAAGGACAGCTGAGCGGTCCGTAACCGGGCTGACCGGACGCACCTTAACAGCGGGGCTCGCGCCTGATGGCGCGGGCCCCGTTCTTCATGATCAAGGTTCGCCCAGGTAAGACGGGTGGAAACGGCCGGGAACGGCTGGTGTGCTGATCATGATCAGGCACTGGGGGGACGCGCCGGCGGATCTCTTACCACGTAATGAATCGGTAAGAAGTGAGGTCAGCCGTTTGGCTACATTTTGGTCACGGGGGGTCTACCGTCTCGGTCCGGGAGCGATTGAGAGCGAACTCGGAGCGGACACGGAGGCGCGGACAATGCGGTTCAGGCGCGGATACGCGTGGCAGCAGAGATCCAGGACCCGGCCGGTGCTCATCACCACGCTCATCGCGATCCCGCTGGCTGTCGGCCTCATCGTGGGCATCGTGGTGAAGAGCAATTCGGCGAAGTCGGGGGTGGCCCTGTCGGCGCAGGGCTTCGGGCTCGGGCACCACCGGCACTCGCAGCGGGGGCCCGGAGATCCCGGCACCGGGGGCGGCGGCACGATGAACATGGGCCAGACCCCGGCCCAGGCCGCCGCGTCGATGAACTGCACGCTGCAGGTGCCGGCCCAGCCGCTGACCGCGCGCGGCCTGGCCACCCCCTACGTGCTGGGCGACGGCTGCGCGATGTCCAACGCCGGCCTGCAGGCATTCGTGGAGGCCGACATCATCAACCGGAGGACCGGCACCATCACCGTGTACAACCCGCTGGTCATCACCCAGGGCACCACCCCGGCGGCCCCCCCGGTCCCGCCCCGGCTGCGGCGCGGTGACGTGGTCGGCATCATGTTCGGCTTCAACGGCAACACCCTGATGCTGACCGGCACCGGCGACTCACTGCAGCAGGGCAACTGCGTCAACGGCCTGGGCCCGTCCCTGTTCACCCAGGTCGCCTACTGCAACAGCCCGGCGTTCTACGCCGCGGCGAACCGGGACATCGCCCGCGGGCTGCTCAAGGTCCCCGGCCTGGGCACCGGCTCGGACGGCCAGGCCTGCCCCACCACCCGCAGCTTCGCCGTGGTGGACCAGGACCAGAGCGACAACGTGGTGACCACCTACCTGCTCACCCCGGGCGGCCAGACGGCCCAGGACTCGGCGGCCAACGTCAGCGCCCTGGGCGGCGCCATGCCGGTCAACAACGGCAGCGACAACGCGCTGGTCAACAAGTTCATGGACCCGGCGCTGGGCTGCACGCCGTACCAGTTCCCGGACGCCACGGCCGGGTCCGGCGCGTCCGGCTCGCAGATCACCGACGAGCTGCTGGCCGCGGCCGACCAGGCGCCGCCGGCCGCCCTGGTCCCGCTGAACGACCCGATGACGCTGGCGAACGGCCAGCAGAGCGTGACCAAGACCGACCTGTACCGGGCCGGGGTGGGCCAGCCCGCGGTCAGCGGCGCGCAGACCGCGGACAGCCCGGCCAACTACTGCCAGGACATGATGGACACCGGCATGGCCCGGACCGCGCTGGACGAGAAGCAGTTCAGCGGCTTCGCCTCGCCGGTGCCGGCCACGGGCAGCAACCTGTTCACGTTCCTCGCCGCCCGGCTGTCCGCGTCGTTCGTGAACCTGGGCTGCGGTGCCCTGCTCAACGCGCCCAACCCGGTGAACCTGACGCTGGACACCAACGGGGTGGCAATCGCGGCGAGCTTCAGCCCGCTGGCCGTCGGCACCCTGCCCGGCGGCGTGGCCGCCACCCCCACCGCGACGGCGACCCCGACCGCCACGGCCACGGCCACCGCCACGGCCACGGCTACCGCGACCGCCACCCCGCCCGGGGTGCCCGCGACGGCCACGCCCACCCCGACCCCCACGTCCACCTCCACGTCCACCCAGGGCTGGCACAACCGCATCGGCCGCCCGCACCACATCTAGCGTCCCCGCCTCGCGGCCCGCAGGTCGTGATCATGACCTAGCTGCCGTCCGTGACGGCACCCGCGCCATGATCACGACCTTGCGGCCAGGGCGGGGCTGGGCGGCGGGGCGGCCGCTGGGACGGTCAGGCGGCCAGCTGGCGGGACAGGTCCAGGAAATCGGTGGCCACGCAGGTGTAGGCGCCGGTGGGCCGCAGGTTCTGCTCGTGGCCGGGGCCGAGTTCCCTGGGCCTGCTGACGAACGCGGTCCGCAGGCCCAGGGCGGCCGCCGCACCGAGGTCGTCGTTGTGCGCGGCGACCAGCATGACCTCGGCCGGGGCCAGGCCGAGCAGGCCCGCCGCCCCGAGATAGGTCTGCGGATCCGGCTTGTAGTGCCGGAACAGCTCAGCGCTGGCGATGAAGTCCCACGGCAGGCCGGCCCGCCGGGCCATGTTGACCAGCAGGGCGACGTTGCCGTTCGAGAACGCGGCCACGATGTACCCGCGCCGCAGCCGCTCCAGCCCGGGGACCGCGTCGGGCCACGGGTCCAGCCGGTGCCAGCAGGTGTTCAGCCAGCCCAGTTCCGCCTCGGTCAGCCCGCCCAGGCCGGCCTGCGGGGCGAGCTGGCCCAGGGTGCGCCGGTGCAGGTCGTCCAGCGTGGTCCAGGGCAGGTGCCCGGACCGCACCAGGTCCATGGCGGGCCGGTACTCCGCCCGCCACTGATCGGCGAACCGCCCCGGGTCCAGGCTGGCCCCGTGCCGCCCGGCCAGCGCGGCGACGTCCCGGATCACGCCGCCCCGCCAGTCCACCACGGTGCCGAACACGTCGAACAGCAGCGCCTTCACCGGCTCCATGCCAGCGCCTCCTCCGCGGGATCCCAGCCCCCATCCTCGCCTGTCCCGGCCTGCGGCGGACCGAGGCGATACTGCAAGGAGGCTGCAAGGGGCGCGGGACACGCTGGGGCCGTCCCAACCTGAGGAGGCCGCCATGCCTGGTTCATCACCGATCGACACCTTCCTCGCCGCGGTCGAGGCCGCGGCCATCCCTGGCTGCGACGCGTGGGATCCTGACGCGACGCTCGATGCCACCGTGCCGGGCTGGCGAATGCGTGTCTGCGGGCCGGACGCGATCCGCGCCGAGTACGCGCGCTGGTTCGCCGACCCCGGCCGGATGAGCGAGCTGCGCCGGTTCCCGGTGGCTGGCGGCCCGAGCGAGGTGGTGGAGTACATGCTGAGCTGGACCGAGAACGGCATCCCGCACGCCGCCCACCACATGCACCTGCTCACGGTGCGGGACGATCTCATCACGGCCGATACTGTGTTCTGCGGGGGGCGCTGGCCGGCCAGCCTGCTCGCCGAGATGGAGGCCGCTCATGCGTGACTCGCCGCGAGCCCACGGCAGCGTGGAGAGCCTCATCGCGGGGGCCACCGGGCGGGCCGCGCTGGACGGGGCGCCGGGCAAGTCGGGGGCCCTGCTGGAGCGGCTCAGCATCGGCGGGCAGCGCTACGTGCTCAAGCACCTGGACCGAACCGTGGACTGGACGCTGCGCGCATCCGGCTGCCTGCCCAGCCCGTCCTTCGTGCTCTGGGAGCGGGGGATCCTGGCCCGGCTGCCGGACTGCTTCAACCAGCCGATCGTCGGGGTGGCACCGAGCCCGGCGCCGGCCCGGCGGGCCCGGCCCCGGCGGGCCCGCCGGATGCGCCCTGCTCATGCGGGATGTCTCCGCCTGGCTGGTCCCGGCCGATGACGCGCCGATCAGCACCCAGCAGCATCTGCGCTTCCTGGAGCACATGGCCGTGTTCCACGCGGCGTTCTGGGACTGCGGCGCCGAATTCGAGCTGATCCCGCCGATGCACCGCTACCTGGAACTGTCCCCGTGGATGGCGGAGGCGGAGGCCGCGCTGGGGTCCGCGCACCTGGTCCCCCGCCTGGTGGCCAAGGGCTGGCCGCAGCTGGCCGAGGTGGCACCGGCCGTGGCCGCCATCGTGACCCCGCTGGCCCGCGACCCCGGGCCGCTGGTGGACGCCCTGGCGGGCACCCCGCAGACGTTCGTGCACGGCAACTGGAAGCTGGACAACCTGGGCACCGATGACGCCGGGCGGACCATCCTGCTGGACTGGGAACTGACCGGGCGCGCGGCCGCGCTCAGCGACCTGGCCTGGTACCTGGCGATCAACTGCCGCCGCCTGCCGCAGTCCAAGGAGACCTCGATCGATGCCTACCGCCAGGCGCTGGAGGCGGCCGGGGTCAGCACCGGGGACTGGTGGGATCGCCAGCTGGCGCTGTGCCTGCTGGGCGCGCTGGTCCAGTTCGGCTGGGAGAAGGCCCTGGGGGGCTACGACGAGGAGCTGGCCTGGTGGGAGACGCACGCGGTCCAGGCCGCGCCGCTGCTGGGCTGAGCGCGGACCTGGGGGCGGCCTACGATGCCGCGGCCGCCGGGTGGGCGCGCGGGCCCGAGCAGGTGTACGCACCGCTGGCCCGGGCGCTGCTGGCGGCGTCCGGGGGCCGGCCACCGGCCTCCTGGTGCTCGACCTGGGTGCCGGGACCGGCGTGGCCGGCCGGGCCGCCCTGGCCGCGGGCGCGGCGTCGGTGGTATCCGTCGATCTCGCCCCCGGCATGCTCCGGCAGTGCGCCCCGGCGGGCCATCCCGTGCTGGCCGATGCCGCCGCCCTGCCGTTCCGCGACGGCTGCTTCGGCCTGGTGCTGGCGGCGTTCTGCCTCAATCACCTGGGGGACGGCGCGGCCGCCCTGGGCGAGGCCCGGCGGGTGGGCCGGCGGCTGGCCGCGAGCTTCTTCGCGCCGGGCTGGACGCACCCGGCCAAGGCGGCCGTGGATACCGCGCTGCGCCCGTTCGGTTACCAGCCCCCGCCGTGGTACACCGCGATGCAGCGGGACGCCGCGGCGCGGGCCGCCGATCCGGCGGTGCTGGCCCGGGAGGCGGCGGCCGCCGGGTTCACCGGCGTGCGGCTGCGCACCATCGCCGTCCCGACCGGGCTGTCCCGTCCCGCCGACCTGGCCGCCTGGCGGCTCGGCATGGCGCACATCGCGCCGTTCGTGCAGTCCCTGGACGCGCCGCGCCGGGCCGCGCTCCGCCAGGCCGCCGAGTCCGCGGTGGCCGGCGCCGGGCCGCTCGCCGTCTCCCTGCTCGTGCTCACCGCGGGCTGAGCGGGCGCTCTCTCAGCCCGCCGCGGCCGGCAGGCCGTACCGCCGCTGCTGCGCCGCCCGCAGGAGCCGCCCGGCGTGCGGGCCGGCCTGGCTGGCCAGCCGCCCGGCCGCCGCCAGCGCGCGATCATGCCAGGCGGTCACGGCGAAGTCGGCCGCCGCATCGCCGGTCCACCACCACGCTTCCAGCGCCACGGAACGGTCGATCAGGTCCAGGTCCGCCGCGACCGCGTCCAGGTCGACGGGCATGCCGAGCGCGTGGCAGGCCCGGTGCCGGAGCAGCCGGGCGACGCTGGTGTAGCGGGGCACGCCCAGCGCGGCGGCGCGCGATTCCAGGTCAGCCGCGGCGGCCAGCGCCCGGTCCGGCTCGCCGCGCAGCAGCGCGAGGCGGCCGGTGATGAGCTGGTGCTTGAGCTCCAGCCGCCAGCCGAAGACCAGGTCGCCGCTGCAGCAGCGCGCGGGCCTCGGCCAGCCGCGCCGCGGCGCCGTCGGGGTCGCCGGCGTCCAGGCATGCCTCGGCCAGGTCCTCCAGCGCGGCGATGGCGACCTCGGCGGTGCCCCGTGCCGCGCCGCCAGCTCGAGCGCCTCGAGGTGGTGGTCGTGTGCCTCCGCGGCGGCGCCGAGGTTGCGCAGCACCCAGCCGGCGAAGTTCACCGCGCGCCCGGCGAAGCGCGGCACCTGGCGGCGCTCCACCTCGGCGGTGTACCGGGAGAACGCGTCCAGCGCCGGCCCCGGCTGCCCGGCCAGGGCCTGGGCGTGGCCGGTGAACAGCAGCGCGTGCAGCGTCGCCGAGGTGTGCTCGACGCCGATCTCGGCCGCGGGCCGCCGGGCGCAGCAGCGCCAGCGCCTCGCTCGGTCCGGCTCTGGTGCGCCCGGAGCACGCCCAGCCAGGCCGCCGCGGTGACCCGGTCGGCGCCGTCGGCCAGCGTCGAACGCCTCACCGAGCAGCGCGCTCGGCCTGCGCGAGATCGCCCGCGGCGTGCCGGATCCGGCCGCCCACCGCCAGGCACCGCGCCCGGGTCGCGGGGTCGGCGGCGGCCAGGGCGCCGTCCTCGGCGAACTGCGCGGCCTGGGCGAACCGGCGGCCGAAGTAGCAGGCCCAGGCGCCGACCTCGCAGCGACTCGGCCCCGGCGGCCGCGGCGCGCTCGACGTCCTGCGAGCGCCTCGTCGTAGCGGCCGCGCCGGGTGCGCACCCGGGCCCGGCTCCAGCCAGCCGCCGGGCTCGGGATGCAGCTGCAGGGCGTCGTCGAGCAGCGCCTCGGCGGCCGCGTGGTCGAAGCGCTCGGCCGCCCGGCCGACGCCGTCGCGCAGCGCGCGGGAGGCCAGCTCCAGGTCGCCGCCCAGCCGGGCGTGCTGGGCCACGATGGCCGGGTCGGCGTACGGGCCGCCTGGCCAGCACCCGGCCCGCCTGCCGGTGCAGCAGCGCGGCCCGGCCCGGCGGTCGCGCTCGCCGCCAGCGCCTGCCTGACCAGGTCGTGCCGGAACCGGAAGGTGCCGTCCGTCGCTCGGCCAGGAACTGCTTGGCCGCGGCCAGCTCGGCGTCGTCGAGCAGCGCCACGGCGGGCCGGCCGAGCACGGCGGCGAGCAGGTCGACGTCCAGGTCCGGGCCGATCACCGCCGCGGTGCGCAGCATGACGCCCGCGGCGGCCCAGCTCGTCGCAGCGGGCGGACACCGACTCGACCAGGGAGGCGGGCAGCTCGGCCCGCGGCGCCTGCTGCGCCAGCTCGGTCAGGAACAGCGGGTGGCCCTGGGACCGCTCGTAGAGCTCGTCGACCCGGTCCGGCCCGACCAGCTCGGCCGCGGCCGCGCGGTCGAGCACGTCCAGGTGGATGGCCGCGGTGGCGGGCAGCGGCTCGCCCTCGCCGGAGCGGACCGCCGCGACGACCATGACGGGCAGTTTCTCCCGCCGCGCGAAACGCAGCCAGTCCGGGCAGGGCCGCGCCGCCCAGGTGCGCGTCGTCGATGAGCAGGATCAGCGGCCCGCGCTCGGCCAGCGGGCCGAGCAGCCGGTCCAGGGCCGCGTACAGCACCGCCGGGCCGAGCATGCTGTCCTGGCCAGGCCGGCAGCGGCCGCGGCGCGGGCCCGGCCTCCAGCAGCGGGCCGAGCAGGGGCGCGTCGGCGCCGAGCAGCGTCGGCGGCGGCCTCGGGGCCGAGACGGCGCAGCAGCGCCGCAGAGCGCGCTGAGCAGCGCGTCGAGCGGCATCGTCCGGTCGAGCTGCCCGCAGGAGCGCCAGCAGCACGGTGTCGCCCGGCGGCACGGCGCCGGCCGCCCAGGCGCGCAGCAGCGTGGTCTTGCCGATGCCGGCCTCGCCGTCGACGACGACGATCTCCGTCGCCGCCGCCGCTGGCGCGCCGCGCGATCGCGTCGAGGGAGGCCAGCTCGTCGTCGCGGCCGACCAGGCTGCGTGCCCGCCGGCGGCCGGCGGCGGTGCCGGCGTCGGCAGCTCGCCGCGCAGGATCGACGTGTACAGCGCGGCGGTCTCCGGCGAGGGGTCCGTGCCCAGATCCTCGGCGAGCCGCTCGCCGGGCCGTCGCGTAGGCGGCCAGCGCCGCCGCCGACCTGGCCGCCCGGCCACGTAGGCGCGCAGCAGCAGCCGGAGTGCCGCCTCGTCGTACGGGTCCGCGGTCCAGCGCAGCCGCGGCGGCGTCCGCGGCGGCCATCCAGTCGCCCGCCTCGAGCAGCGCGGCCGCGGCCACCTGCCGGGCCCGGCCGGCCAGCCGGTCGAGCTCGGCCGGCGCAGCTGGGCCCATTCGCCCGGGCGCGGGCGGCGGCCCGGCGCCGCGCAGCAGCGCCGAGCGCGACCCTGGCCGCGGCCGCCGCGCCGACCGGGTTGCCCGCGCGCCGCGGCGCCGCTCCACCTCGTCGGTGAGCTTGGCCAGCTCGGCGCGTCGAGCCAGTCGCAGTGCAGCAGGTAGCCGCTGTCGCGAGTGCTCGATCCGGTCCCGGCCGAGCACCGAGCGCAGCCGGCTCATCAGCACGGCGAGCTGGTCCTCGGGCCTGGCCGGCGGCGCGTCCGGCCACAGGGCGTCGGTGAGCACGTCGGCCGGGCACGGCTGGCCCGTCGGCCAGGGCGAGCAGCGTGCAGCGCCAGGCGCGCCTTCCGGCTGCCCAGCGCCTGCGGCTCGACGCCATCCACGCCGAAGTCGCCCAGCACCCGCACGGCCAGCGACTTCATGGCTGTATCAAACCCCGCGGCGCGCCGCGCCGTGCTCGGCCAGCCATAGTCGCAGCTGCAAGGCTGCTGCAACCCGCGGATGGGCCGGAGGCCATGGCGGCGACGGAGCGCAGGCCGATCCAGGCAGAGGAGACAGCTGCCATGAGCACGCCAAGCGGAGCAGAAGAGCTTCAGCACCCCGACGAGACCCGCGAGCTTCGAGCGCGGGGCACTCGAGCTGCTCAAGATCGGCGGCGGCGAGATCGGCAGGCTGACCCTGCAGCCCGGCTGGCGCTGGTCCGAGCACGTCAAGCCGCTGGCCGGCACGGACCTGTGCGAGGCGCCGCACTTCCAGTACCACGTCAGGGGACGCTGCACATCGTGATGGCGGACGGCTCCGAGTTCGACGCCCGGCCGGGCGACGTGACCGCGCTGCCGCAGAGGGCCACGACGCCTGGGTGGTCGGCGACGAGCCGGTCGTGGTCGTGGACTGGTACGGGGCCAGCAACTACGCCCGCCGCTGACCTGGCTGGGCGGCCGGGTCGCTGGCCCGAGCCGCCCAGGCCTGCCGCCCGCTGTCAGCGCACCGCGGCGGGCACCGGATCCCGGCTGGGCTCCGCGGCCAGCGGCGGCCGGGCCGGGCCGGCCGCGGCCGGGACCCGCAGGGCCCGGGCCAGCGGGGCAGGCAGCCACCAGTTGGCCTGGCCGAACAGGGCGACCAGCGCCGGGACCAGCAGGCAGCGGATGACCACCGCGTCGATCAGGATGCCGGCGCCGAGCCCGGTGGCCAGGATCTTCAGGTCGGTCTGCGGCCCGGTGGACATGGACAGGAAGCTGAGCATCAGGATCGCCGCCGCGCTGGTCACCAGCCGGCCGGTCCGGCCCAGGCCCTCGATGACCGCGTGCCGGGCGTCCCGCTGGCGTCGTAGGCCTCCCGGATCCGGGTCAGGATGAACACCTCGTAGTCCATGGACAGGCCGAACAGGAACGCGAACACCATCAGCGGCACCCACATCGTGATCGCACCGGTGGCGGGGATGCCCCACAGCGCGTTCGAGCCATGGCCGTCCTGCCACACCCAGGTCAGCACGCCGTACGCGGCGGCCAGCGAGATCAGGTTGAAGACGCACGGCCTTGGCGGCCAGCAGCACCGACCGGAACGCGCGGGTCAGCAGCAGGAAGGTGGCCACGCCGATGAGCGCGAGCATGAGCGGGAAGTCGCCGTACACCGCGTGGTCGAAGTCGATCAGCGACGGCGCCCTCGCCGCCGACGCCCGATCACGTGCGGGCTGGCCAGCAGGGCCTGCTCCAGCCGGCTGATCGTCGCCTGGCCCGCGGGCACGCCGCTCTCCGCGGCGGGCAGGACGGTGACGATCGCCGTGCCCGCCCGGTGGTAGGCGGGGGTGCCCGGCGCCACGGCCGCGTACATGCCGGGCCACCCGGGCAGCCTGCCCGGCCACCTGGCCGGGAGCGGACGAGGTCAGCACCTCGGCCGGCGTGATCACCCCGGACGGGACGCCGCCCTCGGTCAGGGTGGCCAGCGCGGCGTGCGCGGGCCCGCTGGTGGCCTGCGCGGAACTGCCCGGCTCGCCGAGGTGCAGGGACAGCGCGGGCAGCATCAGCGCGGCCAGGATGCCCAGCCCGGCCAGCGCGGCGGCCCAGCGGTGCCGGTACACCAGCCGCGCCCAGGCGGAGAACACCCGGCTGGCCGGCGCTCGGTACGCAGCCGCGGCCAGTCCAGCCACGGGCCGGCGGTCGCCAGGATCACCGGGAGCAGGGTGACGGCGACGGCCACGGAGACCAGCGGGACGAGCACCCCGCCGTAGCCGACGCTGCGCAGCATTGGCACCGGCAGGACGATCATCGACACCAGCCCGATGGCCACGGTCAGCCCGGAGAAGACCACGGCCCGGCCCGCATGGTTCATGGCCTCGGTCACGGCGGCGGCGTTGTCCCGGCCAGCCGCCCGCTCCTCCCGCCACCGGCTGACCACCAGCAGCGAGTAGTCGATGGCCACGCCCAGCCCGATCAGCGCGATCAGGAATTCGACGATCTGGCTCACCCCGGTCATCTCGGTGAGCCCGCCCACCACCAGGAACGTGGCGAGCACCGAGATCCCGCCGATGAGCAGCGGCAGCAGCGCCAGGAAGCTGGCGAACACCAGGGCCAGGATGGCCAGCGCGCCGAGGGCCCCGATCATCGCCTCGGCCATGACGCGGTGCCCTTGGCCGCGGCCGGCTTGCCGTTTGCCAGCAGCGGCAGCCCGGTGACCCCGGCGTGCCAGCCGGGCGGCACGGCCGCGGCCAGGGCGCGGCTGATCACCGGGCCGAGGTCGAGCTGCCGCCGAACCCGGCCGCCGGGGCGGTGAAGACGAGGGCGAACGTGGACCGGCCGTCGCGGGTGATGAACGCCCGGTCCCGGGTGGTCGCGTAGTCCGCGATCCGCACCCCCGGCACCGCGCGGGCCAGGGCGGCGAACGCGTGCCCGGTCACGGCGGCCGTCGGGGCGCGGTGATCCGCTGCCCGGCCGGCGCGGTGAGCACCGGCACGTAGGGCGCCTGCGAGCCGCCGTTCCGGTACTGGCGGGCGATCTGGCTGTCGACCCGGAACGCCTGGCCGGGCATGGCGAAGCTGTTCGTCATCCGGTGCGTGGTGCCACCCACGGTGGCGATGCCGGCCGCGGTGACGGCGGCCCAGAACAGGACCACGAGCAATTTGTGGCGGAGCACGAAGCGGGTGAGCGCGGTCATCACGACCTCCGGGGCTGCGGCGGCAGTCCGTCTGCCGGCTGCCGCCAGCGTCCCGCGGCAGGCCCCGGCCGGTCGTCCCGCAGCGGGCGGCACCTGCGGGTACCACGCGGGGAGCACGGCCCGCCCGGGTACTCCGGGGGGAGTACCCGGACGGTCATCCCCGGGAGGGCGACTCATCCCCGGATGCACGCCTACGCTGCTGCCATGCAACATGTGCGGGCGGCGTGGCGGCGCTGGCTGAGTTCGCCGCTGCGGGATGTGATCGTCGCCGCGGGGCTGGCCGTCATCCTGGTCGGCGGCACCTACGGCGAGGGCCACCCGGGTCACCCTCGGACACGATCCAGTTCCGGGGGCACCACATCCCGCACCCCGCCCCGGCCGCGCTGCTCCTCGTCGCGGTGGCCTGCCTGGCGCTGGCCTGGCGGCGCCGCTGGCCGATCGGGGTGCTGGCGGTGTCCACCGCGGCAGTGGCCGGCTTACACCGCTGCTCGGGTACGTCAACGGCGCGGCCATGCTCGCCCCGGCCATCGCGCTGTACGACGGTGGCGGTCCAGGTCAGTGTCTGGCGGGCGGCCGCGCTGGCCCTGGCCACGGTGGCCGTGCTGATGGCGGCCACCGCCGCCTTCAACCCGTTCGGCCGGATCACCGGCGGCGGGTTCGACCTGATCCCGTTCATGGGCGCCGCCGCGCTGCTGGCCGGGATCGCGGTGGCGAACCGGCGGGCGTACGTCGCGTCCAGTCCACGACCGGGTCCTGGAGGACGCCCGACGCCAGGTGGTCGAGGAGCGGCTGCGCATCGCCCGGGAACTGCATGACGTCGTCGCGCACACCATGGCCACCATCAACGTGCAGGCCGGGGCGGCCGCGCACGTCCTGCCCGACCCGTCCCGAAGTGGCCGCGGAGGCGCTCCAGGCGATCAAGGCGGCCAGCAAGGACGGCCTGCGGGAACTGCGGGCGATCCTCAACGTGCTGCGCCAGGCCGACGACGCTGACCCGACGCAGCCCGCGCCCGGCCTGGCGCAGCTGGATGCCCTGGTCGCCGGGGCCTGCCGGTCCGGGCTGGAGACCACGCTCCTGGTGACCGGGGAGCAGGTCCCGCTGCCGGCCGCGGCGGACCTCGCCGCCTACCGGATCATCCAGGAGTCGCTGACCAACGCGATCCGGCATGCGGGACCGGCGGCGGCCACGGTCACGCTGCGACTACGGCGCGGCGGAGCTCCAGATCGAGGTGGCCGACACCGGGCTGGGCCAGCCCGACGGCGCGGCGGGCGGCCAGCCGGGCCACGGGCTGGCCGGGATGCGGGAACGGGCCGCCGCGGTCGGCGGGTCCGTGCAGGCCGGGCCCGCCCCCGGCGGCGGGTTCCGGGTCGCCGCCCGGCTGCCGCTGACGCGGCCAGCGGGGCCGACCCGGGCCGGGTGCGGCCACGGCCGCGGCCACCGCGGCAGAGGAAGGGGGGCAGCCGTGATCCGGGTGCTGCTCGCCGACGACCAGGCGCTGATCCGGGCCGGTTTCCGGGTGCTGATCGACGGCCGCGGACGACCTCGAGGTCGTCGGCGAGGCCACCGACGGCGGGCAGGCGGTCGATCCTGGCCCGCCGGGAGCGCGCCGACGTGGTGCTGATGGACATCCGGATGCCCGGCGTGGACGGGCTGGAGGCCACCCGGCGCATCTCCGCCGACGAGGACCTGGCCGGCGTCAAGGTCATCATCCTGACCACGTTCGAGTCGGACGAGTACGTCTACCGGGCGCTGCGCGCCGGGGCCAGCGGCTTCCTGGTCAAGGACACCGAGCCGGCCGAGCTGATCCAGGCGATCCGGGTGGTGGCCCGGGGGGATGCGCTGCTGGCGCCGCGTGTCACCCGGCGGCTGATCACCGACCTGGCCTGCCGGCCGGAGCGGCCGCCGCCCAGTGACCAGGTGCTGGCCGCGCTGACCGACCGGGAGCGCGAGGTGCTGGCGCTGGTCGCCGAGGGGCTGTCCAACGACGAGATCGCGGCCCGGCTGTTCCTCAGCCCGCTGACCTCGAAGACGCACGTCAGCCGGATCATGACCAAGCTCGGCGCCCGGGACCGCGCCCAGCTCGTCGTGATCGCCTACGAAAGCGGGCTGGTCACCCCGGGCGGCCACGGCATCCCAGCCTGATCACGGCATCGCAGCCCGATCACGGCATCCGAGCCTGATCATGGCAGGCTGGGGGCATGACGGCAGCGGACCCGGGCGGCGGCGCGCCCGCCTCCGGCGGTGCAGCTTCCCCCGGCGGCACACCGGACCGGGGTGACGCATCCCCGCCCGGCACCGTGCCGTCGGCGGGCCGGGTCCGGCCGGAGACGGTGCAGCGGCTGGAGCGGGCCATGGGTTCGCTCGGCACGGCCGCGATGGCGTCCATGGACCAGCGGCTGCCCTGGTTCCGGTCGATGTCGGCGGAGAACCGGTCCTGGATCGGCCTGGTCGCCCAGGCCGGCATCGCCGCCTTCGTGGACTGGGTGAAGCACCCCCGCCGCGGCCGCCCGCCGGTGGCGGTCGAGGTGTTCGGCACCGCGCCGCGGGAACTGGCCCGCGCGGTCAGCCTGCAGCAGGCCGTCGAGATGGTGCGGGTCATCATCGACGTGGTCGAGGCCCGGGTGGACAAGCTCGCGGTGCCCGGCGGTGAGGCCGAGCTCCGGGAGGCGGTCCTCCGCTACACCCGCGAGGTGGCGTTCGGCGCCGCGCAGGTCTACGCGCGGACCGCGGAGGCCCGCGGTGCCTGGGACGCCCGGCTGGAGGCCCTGGTGGTGGACTCGCTGGTGCGCGGCGAGATGGGCGAGGGGCTCCAGTCCTGGGCCTCGGCGCTGAACTGGTCGCATACCCCGGTGGCGGTGATCGTCGGCTATGCGGACGGCAGCGAGCCGGAGGGCCTGATCTCCGAGCTCCGCGCGATCGTCCGGCGGCCGCGGCTGGACCTGCTGGCCGGCGTGCACGGCACCCGGCTGGTGGTGGTGCTCGGCGGCACCGACGACCCGCTGGGCGCCGCCGCCCAGATCGCCGGCCGGTTCGGTACCGGGCCGGTGGTCGTCGGCCCGCCCGTTCCTGACCTGCAGGCCGCCACCCGGTCGGCGGCGGCCGCCCTGGCCGGGCTGCGGGCCGCCCCCGGCTGGCCCGAATCGCCGCGGCCGGTGCTCGCCACCGAACTGCTCCCGGAGCGCGCCCTGGACGGGGACGAGATGGCGCGCACGGAGCTCATCAGCGATCTCTACGAGCCACTCCGCCGGGGCGGCACCGCGCTGCTCGACACGCTGAGCACCTACCTGGAGCAGGGGTCCTCGCTGGAGGCCACGGCCCGGCTGCTGTTCGTGCATCCGAACACGGTGCGTTACCGGCTGCGCCGGGTTACCGAACTGACCGGCCTCGTGCCGTCCGAGGGCCGGGCCGGATTCACCCTCTGGGTCGCCATCGTCCTGGGCCACCTGGCGCACAAGCGCACATAGTTTGTAGCATTGCGACAACGTCCACGGGTCAAACTTCGTGCTCTTCTTCACCTATCTAGCGGACTTCTACAGTGCAGGGTGAATGCATGCTTGTCATCGCTGCCCCTGGCCAGGGCGCGCAGGCCCCTGGCTTCCTCTCCGCATGGCTCGAGCTGCCCGGTTTCGCTGACCGCCTGAGGGCCTGGTCCGAGCGGGCGGGCATCGACCTGGTCAGGTACGGGACCACGGCTGACGCAGAGGAGATCCGGGACACCGCCGTCGCCCAGCCGCTGCTGGTGGCCGCGGCCATCGCCGCGGCGGAGGCGCTGTTCGGCGGCCTGGGCTCGGCCCGCACCCAGCTGGGCGCGGTGGCCGGGCACAGTGTCGGCGAGCTCGCCGCGGGCGCCATCGCGGGCGTGCTCAGCCCGGAAGACGCCATCCGGCTGGTCCGGGTCCGCGGGCAGGCCATGGCGCGGGCCGCGGCCGAGCAGCCGACCGGGATGACCGCGGTGCTGGGCGGGGACGAGGCCGGCGTGCTCGACGCGATCGAGGCGCACGGGCTCACCCCCGCGAACATCAACGGCGTCGGCCAGGTCGTCGCCGCGGGGACGCTGGACCAGCTCGCCGCCTTCGCGGCCGACCCGCCCGCCGGGGCCCGGCTGCGGCCGCTCCAGGTGGCGGGGGCCTTCCACACCCAGCACATGGCGCCGGCGGTGGCCGCCCTGCGCGAGGCCGCGGCCACGGTCAGCGTCCGGGACCCCGCGGTACCGGTGCTGTCCAACCGGGACGGCGCGGTGGTCACCTCGGGCGCGGAATGGCTGGAGCGGATCATCACCCAGGTCAGCACGCCAGTGCGGTGGAACCTGTGCATGAAGGGCATGACCGCTCTCGGGGTCAGCGCGTTCCTTGAGCTGCCGCCATCCGGCACCCTCACCGGGCTGGCCCGCCGGGCGCTGCCGGGCGTGTCGCTGACCAGCCTCAAGACGCCGGCCGAGCTGGACGCGGCCCGGACGGTGATCGCCGAGCACGGCGCGCATGAGCAGCAGGATGGCGGGCAGGCTCCAGAGTGGCGGCTGCTCGTGGCGCCGCTGTCCGGGACGTTCCGGACCGTGGCCGAGGGCCCGTTCGTGACCGCGGGCGCCGCGCTCTCCCCCGGCGCCGAGATCGGGCACGTAGAGCAGCGCGGCGGGCGGCACGTGATCACGCCCCCGTTCCCGGCCACGGTCATCGAGTGGCTGGTCGAGGACGGCGACCCGGTCAGCGCGGGCCAGCCGCTGGTCCGGCTGCAGCCGGACCTGCCGGGCTGACCGGCACCCAGGGGACCGCAGGCGGGCGGGCCCGGCAACCACGGCACCGAGCAGGACGGGAAAGGAAACCCTAGTGATGCGACTCGCCGAGGGCACGGCCGGCGCGCGGATCCTCGCGTTCGGCGGGTACCAGCCTGCCCGCGTGGTCACCAACGACGAAATCGCCCAGACCGTCGACACCAGCGATGAGTGGATCCGCAGCCGGGTCGGCATCGCGCAGCGCCGGATCGCCGCCCCGGAAGAGACCGTGGCCGACATGGCCGTGGCGGCGGGCGGCAAGGCGCTGGCCGCGAGCGGGCTGTCCCCGGCCGAGATCGACCTGGTGATCGTGGCCACCTGCACGGCCGAGGCGCCGATCCCGAACACGGCGGCCAGCGTGGCCACCCGGCTCGGCATCGTCGCGCCCGGCGCGTTCGACCTCAACGCCGCGTGCGCCGGCTTCTGTTACGCGCTGGCCGCGGCCAGCGACTCGGTACGGGCCGGCACCTCCCGCCACGTGCTGGTCATCGGCGCCGAGAAGCTGTCCCAGTGGGTGGACTGGACGGACCGGTCCACCTGCATCATCTTCGCGGACGGCGCCGGGGCGGCGGTGGTCGGCCCGGCCGCCGACGACGAGCCGCCGGGCATCGGCCCGGTGGCGTGGGGCAGCGACGGCGGGATGGCCGACAAGATCTACATCACCGACCGCCGGTCGTTCATCGTCCAGGAGGGCCAGGCCGTCTTCCGCTGGGCCACCACCGCGCTGCACCCGGTGGCCAGGCAGGCCTGCGAGCGTGCCGGGGTGGACCCGGCCGACCTGGCCGCGTTCGTCCCGCACCAGGCCAACCTGCGCATCATCGAGGCGATCGCGAGGAAGATAGGCGCCCCGCAGGCGCGGGTGGCCACCGAGATCGTCGACTCGGGCAACACGTCCTCGGCGTCCATCCCGCTGGCCCTGTCCGCGATGATCGAGCGCGGTGAGGTGAGCTCCGGCTCCCCGGTGCTGCTGCTCGGCTTCGGCGCCGGCGTCAGCTATGCGGCGCAGGTCATCACGGTACCCTGACCGCGCCACGGCCCGCGGGGTCACGCCCCGCGGGCCGACCACTACACACGAAGGAGAACACAAGCAGATGGCCATGACTGACCAGGAGATCCTGAGCGGCCTCGGCGAGATCGTGGACGAGGTGGCCGGCGTTCCCGCAGACCAGGTCACCCCGGACAAGAGCTTCGTCGACGACCTGGACATCGACTCACTGTCCATGGTGGAGATCGCCGTGGCGGCCCAGGACAAGTTCGGCGTCGAGATCCCCGACGACCAGCTGAAGAACCTGAAGACCGTGCAGGACGTCGTCGACTACGTCCGGAACGCCGAGGTGTCGGCCTGACCCAGCGGCAGTCACTGCCGCGGCGGCGGGCCGGGTGCCCCCGGCTGGCCAGCGAGCGAAAGAGGAGCGGTTCACCGTGCAGGCAGATCAACCACGTGTCGTCGTCACCGGGCTGGGCGCGACCACGCCCCTCGGCGGGGACGTGGCGTCCACCTGGGAATCGCTGCTGGCCGGCCGGAGCGGGGCACAGCGGCTCCCGGCCGGCTTCGCCCCTGACCTGCCGGTCCAGATCGCCGCGCCTGCCGCGGTCGACCCCGCGACGGTGCTCGACCGCGTGCAGGCGCGCCGGCTGGACCGCTGCGAGCAGTTCGCCCTGGTGGCGGCGCGGGAAGCCTGGGCCGATGCGGGATCACCCGACGTGGACCCGGACCGGCTCGGCGTCGTCGTCTCCAGCGGCATCGGCGGGATAGCGTCCACCCTGAACGCGTACGACACCCTGCACGCCAAGGGCTGGCAGCGGCTGTCCCCGTTCACCGTGCCGATGCTGATGCCGAACGGCTCCGCGGGCTGGATCGCCATCGAACTGAACGCCCGCGCGGGGGTGCACACGACGGTCAGCGCCTGCGCATCCGGGGCCGAGGCCATCGGCTACGCGATCGACATGATCCGGTCCGGCCGCGCCGACGTGGTGCTGGCCGGCGGGACCGAAGCGGCCATCCTGCCGTTGAACGTCGCGGCGTTCGCGGCCATGCGCGCCCTGTCCACCCGCAACGACGAGCCGGAGCGGGCCTCCCGCCCGTTCGACAAGGGCCGTGACGGGTTCCTGCTCGGCGAGGGCGCCGGCATCGTGGTCCTGGAGTCGGCGGAGCATGCCGCCCGGCGCGGGGCCGCAGTGCACGCCGTCGCGGCCGGCGCCGGGTACTCCGCGGACGCGCATCACATCGCCCAGCCGGACCCCGGCGGCAGCGGGATCGAGCGGGCCATCGCGCGGACGCTGGCCAACGCCGGCCTGGATGCCGCGCAGATCGTCCACGTCAACGCGCACGCCACCTCGACACCGGCCGGCGATGTGGTCGAGGGGCAGTCGATCGCCCGGGCCCTGGGTGAGGCGGCCAGCGGGGTCGTGGTGTCCGCCACCAAGTCGATGACCGGTCACCTGCTCGGCGGGGCCGGGGCGGTCGAGGCGGTGGCCACCATCCTGGCGCTGCGCGAGCATGTCGCCCCGCCCACCATCAACCTCGAGGACCCCGAAGACGACACCCGGGTCAACATCGCCACCGAGCCGCGGAAGCTGAGCCCGCACGGCACCGCGCCGATGGCCGCGCTGAACAACTCGTTCGGCTTCGGCGGGGCCAACGTCGCGCTCGCCTTCACCGCTGCCTAGCCCGCCGCCCGCGGGGGCCAGCCCTCGTCCCGCTCACCCTGCATCCCCAGCAACGTCGCTCTCCCGCCACAAGCTTAGGAGACCTCCCGTGACCGTGATTGAGAGCCAGGCCGCAGCCGCCCAGAAGGAGCAGCCCGGGTCCCGCCCGCCCGCGGCGCGGCCAGCGCCGGCCAGGACCGGATCCGCGGCCAACGGCGCGCCCGTGCTGTCCCGTGACCCGGAAGCGAGGCTCGACGCGCTGTTCGACGCGGGGTCGGTGAGCCTGCTCACCCCGCACGACACCAGCGGGGCCATCGCGGCGACCGGGACGATCGACGGGATGCTCGCGGTCGCCTTCGCCAGTGACCCGCGGGTGCAGGGCGGCGCGATGGGCAGCGCCGGCTGCGCCGCGATCGTCGCGGCCTACGACGAGGCCGTGGCGCGCGGCGTGCCGGTCATCGGGCTGTGGCATTCCGGTGGCGCCCGGCTCCGCGAGGGCGTGGAGAGCCTGCACGCGGTGGGCATGGTCTTCGCGGCGATGACGCGCGCCTCCGGCGTGGTGCCGCAGATCTCGGTGGTGCTCGGCGCGGCGGCGGGCGGGGCGGCCTACGGGCCGGCCCTCACCGACGTGGTGATCCTCTCCGACCACGGCCGGATCTTCGTCACCGGCCCGGACGTGGTGCGCAGCGTGACCGGGGAGGACGTGGACATGGCCCGGCTCGGCGGCCCCGAGCCGCACAGCCGCCGGTCCGGCGTGGTGCACCTGGTCACGCCCACGGACGCGGACGCGCTCAGCCGGGCCCGCGACCTCGCGCTGCTCCTCGGCCGGCAGCAGCAGGTGGACCTGGGCCTGGTGACCGGCCAGGAGGCCGGGCCGGCCCTGGACACGCTGCTCCCGGAGTCGTTCCGGCGCGCCTACGACGTGCACCCGGTGCTCGCCGGGCTGCTGGACGAGCCCGGCATCGAACTGCACCCGCGCTGGGCGCCGAACGTGGTCACCATGCTCGGCCGGCTGGCCGGGCGGACGGTCGGGGTGGTGGCGAACAACCCGCTGCGCCTGGGCGGCTGCCTGGACTCCACCTCAGCCGAGAAGGCGGCGCGGTTCGTCCGGATGTGCGATGCGTTCGGCGTGCCGCTGGTCGTCGTCGTGGACGTGCCCGGCTACCTGCCCGGCGTCGGCCAGGAGTGGGACGGGGTGGTCCGCCGCGGGGCCAAGCTGCTGCACGCGTTCGCGGAGGCGACGGTGCCCCGGGTCACCCTGGTGACGCGCAAGGCCTACGGCGGCGCCTACATCGCGATGAACTCCCGTGCCCTCGGCGCGACCCGGGTGTTCGCGTGGCCGGGAGCGGAACTGGCTGTGATGGGCGCGGTCGCGGCGATCCGCGTCCTGCACCGGCGCACCCTGGCCGACGTCCCGCCGGACCAGCTGCAGGAAGCCGAGGCGAAGCTGGCCGCCGAGCACGAGCAGGAGGCCGGCGGGCTGGAGCGGGCCCGGGAACTCGGGGTGATCGACGAGGTGATCGACCCGGCCACGACCCGTGAGGTGATCGCCCGGGCCATCGCCGCCGCCCCGCAGGTGCGCGGGCAGCACGGGAACATCCCGCTCTGACCGTGGCAGGCGAGGTCAGCCGGCTGCTCGTGGTCGAGCACGAACGGAACGCGCCCGCCGGGCTGCTCGGGCCCTGGGCTGCCGGGCGCGGGCTGGAGCGCCACACGGTGCGCCCGGCCGAGCAGCCGCTGCCCGCGGATGCGTCCGGGTACGCCGGCGTCGTGGTGCTCGGCAGCGAGCAGACCGCGTTCGACGACACCGTGCCCTGGCTCGGCGCCGAGCTCAGCCTGGTCGCCTCGGCGGTCGGGGACGGCGTGCCGGTGCTGGGCATCTGCTTCGGCGGGCAGGTGCTGGCCCGGGTGCTGGGCGCCCGGCTGTACCGGCTCCCGGAGCCGGAGATCGGCTGGGTCGCCCTGGCCAGCCAGCATCCGGGAGTGCCCCCGGGGCCGTGGCTGGCCTGGCACCGGGACGCGTTCGAGCTGCCCCCGGGTGCTGTCCCGCTGGCCACCGGCGGTGCCTCGCTGCAGGCCTACTCGGCCGGCCCGCACACCGGGGTGCAGTTCCACCCGGAGGCCACCGAGCCCATCGCGGAAAGCTGGGGCCAGGCCGCCGAGCCGCCGCCGACCGCCGGGCAGGCCGCCCGGCTCCGGGCCGGCTGGGCCGGGGCGGCGGAGCGCACCGCGGCCGACGCCGCGACGCTGTTCTCGGCATGGCTGGACGGCGGCCTCGCGGCCGGCCTGGGATCCGGCGCCGTTGGTAAAGGCAGGATCACCTCGCGACCATGATTTTGCCGGCCTGAGCGGGCCCTCATCGTCCGAAACATGCCTCCCGCGGCCCGGCCCGCCCGTACGATCGTCCACCTATGGCAGTTGATGGGTCGTCCGGAAGCTACGACAGGCAGACCGCAACCCCGGTTTCCGGCGGGATAGAAGCGGAGCCGGAAAGCGCGCCGGCCAGCGGGCCGGAGCCGGGGCCAGCCCGGGCCAGCCCGGGCATGCTGGCCTTCGCCAGCTTCCTGATGCTGTTCGCGGAACTGGCCCTGATCCGGTGGACCGCCGCGAACAACGTGTACGTCACCAACGCGACCAACTTCGTGCTCCTGGCCAGCTTCCTCGGCATCGGCATCGGCTTCCTGAACGCCAAGTCCGGCCGTGATTTCGTCCGCTGGGCGCCGTTGCTGCTCGCCGTGCTGGTCGCGTTCGTGCTGGCCTTCCCCGTGATCCTGGCCACGCTGTCCGGGCCGCGCCCCTACCGGGGGCTGTTCAGCCAGGCTGCCCTCCCGCGCCCGGTGAGCCTCAGCGTCATCTTCGTGCTCGCCGTCGCCGTGATGGCCGGCGACGGCCAGGCCGTGGCCCGGCGGTTCATCGCGTTCGAGCCGCTGCGGGCCTACCGGCTGGACGTGGTCGGCAGCATCGCGGGGATCGCGGTGTTCACGCTCCTGTCCTTCCTGGAACTGCCGCCGGTGGCCTGGGGAGTGATCGCCGCGGGCGGCCTCGTGGTGGTGCTGGGCCGCGGGGCGCGCCGGTGGCAGTACGCGGCCGCGGCGGTCGTGGTGGCGATGCTCGCCGTGGAGTCGGCGGCCCCGCACGAGGTGTGGTCGCCGTACTACAAGATCTCCTCGGTGGTGGCCGGCAAGAGCCCGGCCCTGTACGTGTCGGCGAACAACATCCCCTACCAGGCGGCCCGCTCGCTGGCCGTCCTGCATGCGCAGAAGAAGTTCTACTTCTACCCCTACCAGCACGTCTCCAGGTCCTCACTGAAGAACGTGCTCATCGTCGGGGCGGGCACCGGAAACGACGTCGCCGTCGCGCTGTCCGAGGGCGCGCAGCACGTGGACGCGGTGGAGATCGACCCGATGCTGCTCCGGATCGGCCGCAATGAGCACCCCAACCACCCGTATGACAGCCCCCGGGTGACCACGCACAGCGCCGACGGCCGGGCCTTCCTGCAGAACACGCCGACGCGCTACAACCTGATCCTGTTCGCCTTGCCCGACTCGCTCACCGCGGTCAACGGCCAGTCCAGCCTGCGGCTCGAGAGCTACCTGCTGACGGAGCAATCGGTGCGGGCCGCCCGGTCCCGGCTCGCCCCGGGCGGCACCATGGCCATGTACAACTACTACGCGGGGTACTTGTTCAACCGGTATGCCACCACCATGCAGCAGGCGTTCCACCATGCCCCCTGCGCCCAGGTGGGGCCGCCTCTGGGTCGGCCGGCGGCTGGCCGTGCTGACCGACAAGCCCGCCGGCCCGGTGCCGAACTGCACCGCCGTCTGGCACGGCACGCACGTCACCCCGGCCACCGACGACCATCCGTTCCCCTACCTGGTGAGCGACACGATTCCTGCGCCCTACTACTGGATGCTGGGCCTGATCCTGCTGGCCTCGCTGCTGTTCGTGCGAGTGGGCGGCGGCTCGTTCCGCCGGATGAGCGGGTACCTTGACCTGGCCTTCATGGGCGCGGCGTTCATGCTGCTGGAGACCAAGAACATCGTCCAGTTCGCCTTGCTGTTCGGCAGCACCTGGCTAGTCAACGCACTGGTCACGGCGGCCATCCTGGTGGCGGTCTACCTGGCGGTGGAGACGGCCCGCCACGTCCGGCTGCCTCCCCCTGCGGTGCTGTACGCCGCGCTGATCGCCGCGTTGCTGCTGAGCTGGGTGATACCGCAGGAGGACCTGGTCAGCCTGCCTGTGGTGGCCCGGTTCCTGGCCGGCGGGGCGCTCGCCTTCGCCCCGGTGTTCATCGCCAACCTGGTCTTCGCGCAACGGTTCTCCGACGTGGAGACGGTCGCGACCGCGTTCGCGGCCAACCTGCTCGGTGCCATGGCCGGCGGCCTGCTGGAATACCTCGCGCTCATCACTGGCTACCGGTTCCTGCTCGTCCTGGTCGGCATCCTCTACGCCCTCGCCTTCCTGGCCCGGCTGGCTTACCGGCACCCGGTGCCGCGGCCGGCCTAGCGGCGGAATGCCGGCGGCCCGGACGGCTGTTGCCCGGGAGGCACGGCGCACCGCAGCCCGCGCATGCCCCGACCGCCGGGAGGAACAGTGACCACGCCACTCGTCAAGCCGCTCTACACGGCCCGGGCCACCGCCACCGGGGGCCGCTCCGGCCACGCGGTCACCGATGACGGCATCGTCGATGTGCACCTGCAGCCGCCGAAGGAGATGGGCGGCCCGGGCGGCGCGGCCAATCCCGAGCAGCTGTTCGCCGCCGGCTACGCCGCGTGCTTCCAGAGCGCCCTGGGGGTGGTAGGCCGGCGCCAGGGAGTGAACACCGACGACTCGCTGGTCGAAGCGGACGTCACCATCGGCACCGTGGGGGGTGGCGGCTACGGCCTGGCTGTCACGATCAAGGTGTCCATCCCCGGGGTCGGCGCGGACACGGTCCGCGCGCTGACCGAGGCCGCGCACCAGGTCTGCCCGTACTCCAGCGCGACCCGGGGCAACATCGAGGTGACCCTCGAGGCCAACTGACCGTCCCCGGCGGGCTGCCGGGCCGCGGCACCCCCCGTGCGGCGGCAGGCCGCGGGCTGGCCGCCGGTCCGGGCCGCTCAGCGGGCGGCAGCCGGATGATCCCCGTTGCCGGCCAGCGGCCGGCTGGGCAGCCGGGCCGCCACCCGGACGTGGGTCCCGGCCGCATCGCTGGCCAGCTCGACCGAGTCGGCAACCTGCCGGGCCAGCCACAGTCCCTGCCCGCGGTCCGCATCCGGCTCGGGGACCAGGTAGGCGGCGAGCGGGTCGTCCGGCCCGGGGCCGCCGTCATGAACGTGGCAGACCAGCTTCCCGTCTTCCCGGTACACCCACAGCCGCCGTGGCGCCCGGCCATGGGCCAGCGCGTTGGTGACGACCTCGCCCACGGCGGTGACGAGGACCTGGGCGGCCTCGCCCGCCACGCCCGCGGCGGCCAGCTCGGCGCGCAGGAAACGGCGCACCGCGCTCAGGTCCCCGGGAACCCCGAAGCCGATCGAGGCGGCGGACGGCGGCGGGTCGGCGGTCACCGACCGCTCCCGGACGAACCGGGCCGGGTCGGTATACAGCGGGCTGGACGCCGTGACGCCGTCCCGCGCCAGCTCCGGATGTATCCGCTGGGCGTCCCGCAGCACGCCCCCGGGCAGCGACGAGGCGTCGAACGGGCACAGGACCGAGACGGCGTAGGGCTGGTAGATCACGTTCGCCGCGGCCTCGGCGCGCAGGTAGGCAGCGATCTCGGTGCCCGCCTGCCGGGCCAGGTCCTGCTCGGCGATGACCCTGACGGCCCGGCCGGCCGCGGCCTGCGCACGCAGCCAGTCCACCAGGGCCCGGGTGGCCCGTCCCAGGGTCTGGTAGAAGTCCGCCGCGTCGGCGACCTGCACCGACTGATAGTCGGCGCCGAGGTCGCGCCGGATCCAGCCGAGCCGCCCGGCCGGCACCGCGACCAGTACCGGCTGGCGCGCGGCGAGGCCCGCGCGGATGAACGGCCCGACGGCGCCCATGAAGTCCCGCGGCCCGCGGTACAGCAGCGCGCGGTGCCGGGCTGGCCGGGCTCCAGGCCGGCTGATCGGCCGGCCAGCGTGCCGGGGGGCCTGCCGGACAGGGACATGCTCTCCTCAGTTCGCCGTCCCGGATAGCCGCCGGCCGTCCCGGCCGCCCGCACCGATCTGCGGCCAGTCCGAACCAGTCTCACCGCCAGGATTCCGCTGCCACGAACGCCTCAGCTACCCGGCTGGCCGGCCGTGAAACAAGCCGGCCGCCACCGCGGTCCCGGCCCGGCCCGCGTGTCACGCGCGGGCCGGCTCCCGGGCCGCCGGGACGCGCACGTAGGCGCCGAGGACCAGGTCCCAGAACGCCGGCACGTCCACCGACATGGCGACGAGGGCATTACGCGCTCCGGCCGCGGCGGTGAAGTCGGTGACGGTCATCCCGGAAGTCCACCGGCCGGCCGTCTCCACCTCCACCCGGGCCGGCTCGCAGCCGAACAGCCCCGGCTCGGCCACCAGGGCCAGGGCGCACACGTCATGCACCGGCGGGCCTGCGGCCGGCCCCGGCCGCAGTGTTTCCCCCTCGTACCCGAGCAGGCCGGGCAGCAGCAGGTCCGCGCCGAGACGTCCCAGGCCGCGCATCCGGTCCTGGACATCAGAGGTGGCCCGGGCCTGCAGGGTCACGTCCAGGCCGACCATGGTCACCTGCCAGCCGGCCCCGAACACGATCGCGGCGGCCTCCGGATCGGCTGCGATGTTGAACTCGGCGGCCGGGGTGACGTTACCGCGGCCGGCCGACCCTCCCATGATCACGAAGTCGCGGACCCACCCGGCCAGCCGCGGCTCGCGCCGGACGGCCAGCGCGATGTTGGTCAGCGGGCCGGTCGCCACCAGGGTGATCTCGCCGGGTGCCGCGGCGATCGTCTCGACCAGGAAGTCCACGGCGTGCCCGGCGGCCGGGGCAGCCGGGGCCGGGGGCAGCCGGGCTGCCCCCAGGCCCGATTCGCCGTGCACGCCGCGCGCGTCGAGCACGGGGCGCAGCAGCGGGCGGGGACTGCCCGCCACCACCGGGACGTCGCGGCGGCCGGCCAGTTCCAGGACGCTGAGCGCGTTCCCGGTGACCAGGCCCAGATCCACGTTGCCGCTGACCGTGGTCACCCCGCCGAGGTCTATCCCGGGATGACCGCAGCCGAAGATGATGGCCAGCGCGTCATCGATCCCCGGGTCGCAGTCCAGGATGATCCGGGCGGGCGTCCGCCGCAGGCCGCCCCGGCCCTCACGCGGCCAGGCCGCTGTCCTGGACGAGCGCCCGGATCCGCTCGTTGATCTCCGTCATCTGCTCGGCCGTCACGTCCGGGCGGAGGCAGATGATGAGCGGCCAGCCGCTGCGCACCGCCTGCTGCAGCAACTGCTGCACCGTCAGGGTCAGCTCCGGGCTCCACGTGTCAGGGACCGTGACCTCGATGTTCATCGTTCCTCCAGGCAGGAGCACGCCCGTGCCCGCGGCCCAGGCATCCCAGGTCCAGATTAGGCCGGCCGCCCCGGCCCGGGTAGGCACGGGCCCGCCAGGCTCGGCTCACCCGGGCCCGGGCTCAGCCGGTGGCGTGCAGCCAGCGGACCGGCGCGCCCTCGGCCGCGCACCGGAACGGCTCCAGTTCGGCGTCCCAGGGCCGGCCGAGCAGCCGGTCAAGCTCGTCTTCGAGGGTCACGGTGCTCGCTGCCGCCACCCCGGACCGGGCGCCCGCCGCCACTGTCATGGCGGCCAGCAGCCGGTTCTCCGGGATCATGATGTCCCCGCTGGCCCCCGTGACCGCGGAGAAGGTGCCGAGCGCGGGCGTGTAGCTGTACCGCACCGCGTCACAGCCCGGGCTGGCCTCCTCGGTGACCTCGAAACGCAGCCGGTTCCAGCCGACCAGCGCCGAGGCGATGGACGCCGCGGTACCCGGCCGGGCCCGCCAGTTCAGCTCGGCCCGCACCGACCCGGGCGCGGCCGGCTGCCCCACCCAGGACAGATCTACGGGCAGGCCGAGAACCCCGGCCACCGCCCACTCGATATGCGGGCACAGCGCCGGGGGCGCCGAATGGACCTGCAGCACGCCGTGAACTGACACCAGACCTCCCTGCGAGCGACCGAGGTGCGTCTTCCCCAACGACCTCGCCCGGCGCAGTGTGCAATCCGGTCATCAGCCAACAACCTGTGCACCGTCCAGTATGGCGCGGCGCATTCCGGCGGGCTGGCTGCCCCCCTGGAAGATCCATGCTCCGCGAAGAATTGTGCCCCACCCGCGCACGTCAGCACCAGGCCAGGAGCACAATTCCTGGCTCTTTCCTGGCGGCGCCGGGCGGTAAACCGCCCAGATAGGGCCTAACGGCACAGTGCGGCACCGTGATGTAGTGGGCGGGTGAGCGAGCGTGATATCGCCGGGCTGTTATTCACCGCCGACATGTACGGCGTGCAACTCGATCAGTTAGCCGCGCGGCTGGACCTCAGCCCGGCCGGTGCACGGTCCGCCGCGGCGCGCTGGCGGAATCGCGGCCACGCGGACTCGGCCCGGCTGGGCCCGGGACCGCCCTGGGTCTGGCTCACCCGGGACGGCCTGGCCGCCTGCGGCCTGCCGTACGCCGCGGCCACCCCGGCCCTGTCCCGGCTGGCGCACCTGCGCGCGGTGACCTCGGTGCGGCTGGCCCTCGAATCCGCCCCAGGTTACGCGGCGGCGGGCGGCTACTGGCGAAGCGAACGGCGGCTGCGGGCCCGGGTCGGCGGCCGGCTGCCGCTGCGTGAGCACCTGCCGGACGGCGAGGTGCACTGGCCGGAGACGGCCGCGGCGGACGGGGCCCGCGGCCGGGCTGCGGGCCCCGGCTGGGCCGGGGAATGCTGGGCCATCGAGGCTGAGCTCACCCCCAAGACGGTGCGCCGGACCGTGGCCATCATGACCGAGATCCTGACCCGGACCGGGGATTACGGCTGCCCGGCGGCGGAGGCCCGGCTGCCCGGGCGCCGGCCGCGGCACGCGCGCGTGGTGTACGTCTGCTCGGCCACCGCCCGCCCGGCGGTGCAGCGGGCCCGCGACGCGCTCAGCGCCGCCCTGGCCGCCCGGGTCGAGATCCGTACCCTGCCCCCCGGCGCGGAACTCATCACCGCAGCGAGTTCCGGGGGGTCGTTGCCCCGGGATGGAATGCCGGGGGGTTCCGGCGGGTCGTCCCCCCGGGATGGAATGCCGGGGGGTTCCGGGGGGTCGTTGCCCCGGGATGGAATGCCGGGGGGTTCCGGGGGTCGTCCCCCCGGGCTAGCAGGAGCGCAGCGCCGTGATCGGGCGGTACCTGGGTTTCCTCGCGGTGCGCGGGACGGTGAGGCTGGCGCTGCGGCTGTCCCGGTGGGTGGTCCTCGTTGCGCTGATGGTTCTCGCGGCGCCGGTCACCCTGGTCGCCGGGTACGCGGCGGCGCTGGCCTGGTTACTCGGCTGGCCGCCGCGCCAGCTGTACCGTGCGGCCGGGTGGTGCCTGCCGATGGTGGTGGCGTGGCTGGCCGCGGCGGCCGCGCGCGGCACGCCGTGGCCGCGGGTGGCCGCCCAGCCGTACCTGGCCTGGCTGGCCATGTGGCACGACCTCGTGGCCGGGGCGTACCCGCTCGCCGCGGTCACCATCGCACCGGCCGCGATCCCGCTCGGCCTGGCCGCCGGCGGGCTGGCCTGGTCGTGGCGGATCTACGCGCTGGAGACCGGCAGCGGCGGGCTGACCCCGAGCGCGCCCGCCGCCTTCGACGCCCGGCAGTGGCGGCACCAGGTGCATACCGCCCAGGCCCGGATCGCGGCCCCCGGTTCCGTGCCGCTCCTGGCGCGTAACGGCGGGGTGGTAGCCGGGGCCACCATCCGCGCTGTGCGGCACCGGGCCGGCCCCGTGGCGGTGCTGCCGTATCCGCGGCTGCGCTCGCACCAGGTGGTCATCGGCACGACCGGGACGGGCAAGACCACCTTGCTGCTGCGGCTGTGGGCCGGGTTCACCCGGCGCGGGCTGGAACTGCACGCGGCCGGCGGCGGCCGGCCGCTGCTGGTCGTCATCGACTGCAAGGGCGGCGCCGATTCGCGGCGGATCGCCGACCGGGCCCGCCGGGTGCTCCGCGAGGCGGGTGCCGCGGCCACCGCCATCTGGCCGGATGAGGCCAGCCTGTCGCTGTGGGACCTCCCGCCGCACCGGCTCACCAGCACCCTGGTGGACATGATCGAGCACGGCACGGGCGGGGCCGCGTATTACGCCGACGTGCTGGAGGAGGTGGTCCGGCTGGCGGTGGCGGCGCCGTGCGGGCCGCCCCGCTCCGCAGCCGATTTCCTGGCCCGGCTGGACGCCGGCTGGTTCTCGGATGGCCTACGCCGCCGCCCCGGATGCCGGCGAGCTGGCGCTGCTGCGCTCGGCGGGACGGCACGTGACCGACGTCGCCCTGCGCTACCGCGCGCTGCTGCGCCGGCTGGGCGGCGGCCTGGATGGGCCTGGGGCGTTCGGCGACGCGGACGCCTGGTACTGCATCCTGGAGGGCACCGCGGAGATCGCCGTGGCCGAGGCCCAGGCCCGGGCCCTGGTTGACCTGCTGGCCTGGTACGCCGCGGCCCCGGCCGAGGGCGCCCGGCGGGAGATCCTGCTCGCGGTGGACGAGTTCAGCGCGGTGTCCCGGCGGCTGCCGATCTGGCAACTGTACGAGCGGGCCCGCTCGCTGGGCCTGGCGGTCCAGGTGTCCGCGCAATCCTGGCCGGGCCTGGCCGCCGACGAGGACGAGCGGTACCGGGTGGCCAGCACCGCGGACGGCGGCATCTGGCTGCTGCGCACCCCGCACCCGGAGCCGGTGGCGGCCCTGGCCGGTCCCGGCGCGGGGTGGACACGGCCCGCCGTCTGCTCGGCGTGCCCCTGTGGGCCCACGAGGGGCTGTCCCGGGCCGAGGGCACGCCGGTGGTGGACCCGGACCTGATCCGCGGCCTCGCGGTCGGCCAGGCCGCCTACATCTACCGCGGCGGGGTTACCTACGTGCAGGTGAAGCGGCTGGTAGCGGGCCCCGCGGAACTGCCCCGCCCGGGCCCGGCGGCGGTCCCGGGCGCGGCGGCGGTCCCGGGCGCGGCGGGGGCCTCCAGGTCCGTGACGGGGCCGGCCAGTGGGGCACCACCGGGCACCGGCCCGCCGCCGGGCGGTGATCCGGTGGCAGGCACGCCGCCTGACGCGAGCGGGCTGCTCGACGACGCGTTCGGGCCGGAACCGTGAGCGGCCAGGATGGCGGGGCCGGCCCGTTCGCCGCCCTCGGCCTGCCCGCCCGGCCCGGCCTGACCGACGACGAGGTGCGGGCCGCCTGGCGCCGGGTCGCCACCGCCACCCACCCGGACCGGGCTGATGGCGGCGACCCGGACCGGTTCGCCGTGGCCGCGGCGGCCTACACCGCGCTGCGCACCCGGTCCGGCCGCGGCGAGGCCCTCGCCGACCTGGCCACCCCCTCGCCACGACGCCGACCGGCGCGCCCCGCGCGCCCGGCCGGGCCGGATGAGGCCAGGAACCGTCGTGGTAACAGCGGTTTCCGACCACAACCTGACACAGCCACCGGGCCCGCCCGGGTGCCCATCCTCCCGGGCGGCGCCCGCCAGCTCGCCTGGCTCCCCTGGCTGGGCCGGATCCGCCGGGGACGCCCGGCGGTGCTGGCGCTCCGGGTGCTGATCGCGGCGGCGGTGGCGGGCGGCTCGGCGCTGGTGGCCGGCTGGCAGCCCGCCACCCCGGCGCTGATCACCGGGGCGCTGACCTGGCTGCTGTGCACCGCCCGCCACGACCTGGCCCCGCCCGGCTAGCTGGCTGCCCGGTGCGGGCGGCGCGATCACACGCCGACTCCCCGCAGGCCGTCGAACGTGTAGCGGAAGAACTCGCCGACCTGGCCCCGGACGGATGACGCAGGCTGCACCAGGACCGGGTCCGGTGGCGGTGGCGGTGGCTGCACGGGGAACTGGCTGCGGGGCGGAGGCGGCATGGGGGGCAGCCGCGGCGGGGAAGCCTTCACCGGGCAGAGGAGATAGTGCTTCATGACGGCCGGGAAGCGTTCGAAGATCAGGTTCCGCGGGCGCTCCCAGGCGATGCCAGCCTCCGCGCACACCTGCCTGACCGTGCCTTCCGTGGCGAGGTTGGCAAACCCGGACCCCTGGTACGGCAGGACGTGATGGACGCGGTGGGGGCTCAGGCCGGCGCTGAGGAAAAGATCGACCCAGCGGTTGCCCACCACGCTGAGGTCGTAACTCAGGCAGATCTGCCGCGCGGCCCAGTCGTCCCGCAGCCGCTCGGGGATCGCCGCCAGCTCGGCCTCGGTCTCCGATTCCTCGAAGTCATGGCTGGCGACCACCAGGAAGGTGTTGAACCACAAGGTCAGGAAGAACTGCACCAGCCAGGCCACGATGTGGCCGGTGGCCAGGCACGCGGCGAACTCCACCAGGATCCACCCGCGGATGAGCCAGAAGTCGGCCCGGGCCGGGGCCTTGCCCTTGGGACGCTCGAACCTGGCGAGCTCGCGTGCACGCAAGGACAGGCCGCTCAGGCAGATGCCGAGCTTGTGCAGCGTGTAGCCGGGGATACGGAGCAGCGGGTGCAGGCGGAGCATGCCATCGAAGAACGTCTTCTTCACATCGGCACCGGAGCCCAGGTAGGGGTGATGCAGTAATACGTGCCCGTCCGCGCCGATCAGGCTCGTGCCGACATAGTTGATGTCGAAGAGCGCCTTCCCGAGCGGCAGCGTGAAGCGGCGCTGGTCTTTCCACTTGCGGTGCAGGTGGTAATGGCCCGATCCCGCCAGCGCGGTCCGGGTCACCACCATGATGACGACGAATGCCCAGGCCGGGATGAGCCCCGCGATCAGCAGGGCCAGCGTCGCGACGTGCAGGCCGGCGATGATCCACGTCACCACGTCAAAGGCGCGGTCGTATTTTCTCAGCGCCCGCTTGGAGAATCTGGCGTTCACCTTACTGCGGATCTCCGCGAGCAAGCTCCCCGCGTCGCTGTAGTCCAGCCTCGGCAGATCCCTCGTCGCGTCGAAATCCGGCTCCAGCAGGAAGGGCGGCACCCCCAGCTTGGGGAGTATGTCCTTCTCGGTGAACCCTTCGATCTCGTACCTGGCGAGAATCTTCTGCAGCCGGGCCGGGTCCCGGTGATATGTATGCAGCAGGGCGCTGATATCGCGGCCCTGGCTTGGCCCGAACCACGTCGTGCCGCCAGGATGGACCTTCATCCACTCGGTGAAGTCGTAGGCGCGCCCGTCAACGATCCAGAACGGCTGGCCCTCGGGAAGGACAGTGCCCGTATAAGGCGAACTCCGGGGGGAACCGTGGCTGAGAGTTTCGGCCATTGACTACTCCTTCTCGCACTGGTGCTCGCCACGGCGCTTAATCGTCATGATCTGGCATTCCCACCTTGTACCGGGCCGCCTTGGCCAGTTCGGCCGCGGCCGCTGGCTCCAGCAGGTAGCACTCGTCGAGGACCCGGCGGGTAAAGCACGCCGCCTCCGGCGTTACCGGGCGCATGGCCTTGATCGTGGCATCGACCGCTGCCTCAACGGTGTCTTCAACGGCGTCCACCAGCCCGAGCCGGGACGCGCGGGTGGCGGTCAGATCCTCACCGAGCAGGAAGATCCGGCGCGCCTGGCCCAGGCCGACGAACTTGGGCAGCCAGTACGCGCCCATGCCCGGGAAGCGCCCCTCGGACAGGCTCCCCAGCGAGAACCTGGCGTGCGCCGAGGCCAGCCGCAGGTCCATGACCAGGCCGGCCTGGACAGCCGCCGCGCCGACCCGGCCGTCGTAGGCCGCGAACGTCTTGGCCTTCAGCCTGGAAATCCGGGACAGCATCTCGTCCCAGCGGGCGAAATACCGCATGTCGCTGCGAGCCGGGCCGGGCCGCCACGAGGGGAAGTCCCCGGTGACCGAGTCCGGGGCGCCGCTGAACTGGAGCACGAAGTTCTCGATACTGCCGTGCTCGACGTCGTGCAGCACGGATTCCAGTGCGCTGATGAGCCCGGCGTCGACCGCCGCCTCATGGATCCGGGCCGTCAGCACCCGCTCGCCGTGCCCCTCATCGATCACGGTCAGCATGGGCCGGCCTGCCCGAACTGGAAGAGCGCGGTCTCGATCTGGGCTCCCGGGCCCATGGTGACCATGACGCCCCGGTCGCCGGCCGACGCGCATCCCTCGGCCAGCAGGCGCTCCAGGCTGACCAGGAAGCTGCCACTCGAGATGTTCCCGTAGTCGCGCAGCACGGAGCGCGTGTGCCGGACATCGTGCTCCCCGAGCCCCAGGCTGAGCTTGACGGAGTCGATCACCGCGCCGCCGCCGGTGTGCAGTACCCAGTGCCTGATGGCGGGGAAATCCAGCCCGTTCCGCTCCAGCAGCCTTTCCAGCGGCTCGCGGACGTTGAAGCCTATGACATAGGGGATGTCCCGGTCGAGGTAAAAGCTCCACTTCCCGGCATCGTCGTTCCAGTCGAACCGCATGGCCGACCATTGCTCGGGGATGCAGAAGCTCTCGAAATCGATCACGCATGGCGCCGGCCCGGATGGCTGCGGCACGGTCCCGTTCCCGGCATGGGTGGTCAGTACCGCGGCGGCGGCCCCGTCACCGAAAAGGCTGTTGACAATGCCGGTGCGCGGGGTCTCATCAAGGACGTACATCGCGGAGTTGATCTCACAGCAGACCAGGAGCGCCACCCCGCCAGGATGGTTCCTGGCCCACTGCACGAGAGGGTTCAGCCCGTTCAGCCCGGCGTTGCATCCCATTCCCACCACGTCCGCCCGCAGGAGCCTGCGGTCAAATCCGAGTTCCCGCGAGAAGAGGGAACTGAGGCCGGGGACCATGAAGCCGCTGGACGTGACGCACAGCATGTAGTCGACGTCCGCCGCGGACAGGGACACGGCGTCCAGTGCGCTGCGGATCGCGCGGGACCCGATCTCGAGTGCCCCGGCCCGGAACTTGGCGTGGAGGTCGGCGGCGGATTCCGGGAGCAGCCGGCCGGTGCGGCTGTCCCGCCCGGGAAGGTAGAGGTGCCTCTTGGCGATGTGCGGCGCACGGAGAAGCTTCCGCACGACCCTGTTCTCCACGCCGAGGAGCGCCCCGATCTCTTCCTGCGAATAGGCAGTGTCCGGGAATGCGCTCCCGACGGACGCGATTACTGCTGCCGGGGCGCCCAGTATTGCCGGGGGGTGAAAAGGGCGAACCTCGGGGCTCTCAAGTTCGCGGACATCCTCATTCCGAATCATGTATATGTCTGCCCCCACCGATCGGCGCGCCCCGGACCATGGTTCAGGAATAGGCTACAGGCCCGCCGCTCACATTGGCTCACTGGAGTGGCGGCTGAGGATCAGGTTATCATTTGGGGAAGAAGTTGGCATAGGGGTGCTGCACCGTTCCTGGTGTGCCGCCGGGGGACGCGCCGGCAATGGCCGGGCAGGCCCGGCCAGCCTGCTCGCGCAACGGCGCCCGCCACCCTCTCTGCTACGCTCGCGGCGTGGCCAGCGACCCGTTCCGCTATCAGTCGCATGACGAGGACAGCGCGCGGTGGCTCGGCTTCCGCTTCCGCCCCGGCGACATCGTGATTAGCACCCGGCGCCGGACCGGGACGACGTGGATGCAGATGATCTGCGCGCTACTGATCTTCCAGCGGCCCGAGCTCCCGGCCCCGCTGTGGCACCTCTCGCCGTGGCTGGATCACATGATCATGCCAGCTGATGTGGTGTACGCCCGGCTGGCCGAGCAGCCGCACCGGCGGTTCATCAAGACGCACACCCCGCTGGACGGGATCCCGCTCGACCCGCGCGTCACCTACATCGTGACCGCCCGGCACCCGCTCGACATGTTCGTGTCGCTCCGCCACCACCTCGACAACATCGACGGGACGCGGCTGGGGCAGCTGACCGGCCAGGCCACGCCGGCCGGCCCGGACGAACCACTGCACGACAGCCTGCTGCGGTGGATCGGGGCGGACGGTGATCCCCGCGCGTTCCCGGAGTCGCTCCCCGGCGTCCTGTGGCACCTGTCCGGTGCCTGGGCCCGGCGTGCCGAGCCGAACGTGCTGCTGGTGCACTACGACGACCTGTCCGCGGACCTGGAAGGCCAGATGCGCGGCATCGCCTGGCGGCTCGGGATAGCCGTTCCCGAGCGGGCCTGGCCCGCGCTCACCCAGGCGGCCACGTTCGAGCGCATGAAGGACCGCTCGGACCGGCTCATCCCGGGCACCCAGGGGATCTTCTTGGACACCGCCTCGTTCTTCCGCCGGGGCACCTCAGGAGCCGGGCGCGAGATCCTCAGCGACCAGGAGATGGCGGCCTACCACGCGCGGGCCGCCCAGCTGGCTCCGCCCGACATGCTCGAGTGGCTGCACTCGCCGTCCTGCCTGACGGGCTGATGACCCGCTGACGCTGGCGGGCGGCCAGGTCACGGGCGCGGCAGCGGGCCGGGGCCGGGCCGCCCGCGCCACGGCATCCCCGGCAGGGCCAGATCATGACCGCCCGGGGGCGGATGCGGCGGCGGGAAATGCTCGCCCGGCGGGCCGGCCGAGGCCAGCGCCGGCGCCGGCGGGCTCCTGGCGGGCGAACTGGGTCCGGTACAGGTCGGCGTAGAGCCCGCCGGACGCGAGCAGTTCCTCGTGCTGGCCGCGCTCGCGGACCCGGCCGCCGTCGATGACCAGGATCTGGTCGGCCTCGCGGATGGTGGACAGCCGGTGGGCAATGACCAGCGAGGTGCGGCCGGACAGGGCGGTCCGCAGCGCTCGCTGGACGGCGGCCTCTGACTCGGAGTCCAGGTGCGCGGTGGCCTCGTCGAGGACCACGACGGCCGGTGCCTTCAGCAGCAGCCGGGCCAGGGCGACCCGCTGTTTCTCGCCGCCCGACAGCCGGTAGCCGCGGTCGCCCACGATGGTGTCCAGGCCGTCGGGCAGCACCGAGATCAGGTCCCAGATCTGCGCCGCCCGGCACGCCCCGATCACTTCCTGCTCGTCCGCCCCGGGACGGGCATACGCCAGGTTGGCCCGGATCGTGTCGTGGAACAGGTGCGCGTCCTGGGTCACCACGCCGACCGCGTTGTGCAGCGACTCCTGGGTCACGTCCCTGATGTCGCACCCGCCGATGCGCACCGCGCCCTCGCCCGGGTCATACAGCCGGGACACCAGGTGGGTGATGGTCGTCTTGCCCGCGCCAGAGGGTCCGACCAGGGCGGTCAGCTGCCGGGCGGGGGCGGTGAAGCTCACGTCGTGCAGCACGCCCCGGCTGGCATCGGTGCGCTCGGGGGCGGGCAGGGCGATGGACTCCAGCGACGCCAGCGAGACCTCGGACGCCGCCGGGTAGCGGAACGAGACATGGTCGAAGACGATGTCGGCGGCGGGCCCGGCAATGGGGCCTGACCCGTTGCCCCGCGCCGCGAACGCGAGCGGGACCGCGCCCGGGCGGTCCTCGATCAGCGGCTTCAGGTCCAGCACCTCGAACACCCGGTCAAAGCTGACCAGCGCGGTCATCACGTTGACCTGGACATTGGACAGCGCGGTGATCGGCCCGTACAGCCGGTTCAGCAGCAGGGCCAGGGAAACCAGCGTGCCGACCTGGAAGGCACCGCGGACGACGAGGTCGCCGCCCACCCCGTAGACCACCGCCAGGGACAGCGACGCGAGCAACGTCAGCGCGATGAACAGCGCGCTGCCGTACATGGCCTGGACTACGCCGATGTCCCGGACCTTGGCCGCGCGCCCGGCGAACACGGCGGACTCCTCCCCCGGCCGGCCGAACAGCTTCGCCAGCATGGCGCCGGCGACGTTGAACCGCTCGGTCATCGTCGATCCCATCGCCGCGTCGAGCTGCATCGACTCCCTGGTCAGCCGCTGCAGCCTGCGCCCGATCAGGCGGGCCGGGACGATGAACATCGGTATCAGCACCAGCGCGATGGCCGTGACCAGCCAGGAGAAGTAGAGCATCGTGAACAGCACCAGGATCAGCTGCAGCGCGCTGGACACCGTGGACACCAGCACCGAGGTGAGCGCCTGCTGCGCGCCGATCACGTCGCTGTTCAGCCTGCTGACCAGCGAGCCCGTCTGGGCCCGGGTGAAGAACGCGATCGGCTGCCGCTGCACGTGGTCGAACACCTGCGTACGCAGGTCGTAGATCAGGCCCTCGCCGACCCGCGCGGTGTACCAGCGCTGGACGAGGTTCAGGCACGCGTCGAGGAGGGCCAGCCCGGCGACGGCCGCGGCCACTCCCAGCACGATATCGACCCGCTTCGGCAGGATGCCGCGGTCGATGACCACCCCGAGCAGCACCGGGATCGTCACCGTGATCACCGCGTCCAGCGCGGCCGCCAGCAGGAAGATCACGAGATCCCAGCGGTAAGGGCGCGCATATCCGGAAATCCTGCGGACGGTCCCCCGTTTGATCTGCTGCTTGGTCACCGACGAATCGTCAGCGAACCCGCGCATCATGTGGAGCTGGCCGGGGCCGGGGTGCATAGCGGCGGGAACCTCCTGGCGGCTGCGTTCTCAAGGGTAACGGGATCCGCCGGTTTAGGGAAAGGAGTATTGGATGGGGCGCATTCCGGAAAATGGACCGGGCGGCCGCTGAATACGGACCGTCATGGCGGGCATCACAGCGTCATCGCCGTCCTCCCGCCGCCACGTGACCAGGTCCGCGCGCCCGGCGCGCAGACCTCGATCACCCTGGTCACCTGGTTCCCCACCATGCCCGCCGGAGCGGTCAAGGGCACCGTCCTGGAGACCGACGACCTGGACGGGGATGTCGCGGTGCTGCGCGAGCGCGGGGTGCGCATCGACGGCGGCGTCCAGCAGGCGCCGTGGGGGCGCTTCGTGACGTTCGACGACCCGGACGGCAACGGGCTGGTGCTCCAGGCCACGGCGGGCGGCTGAGGGCGGCCGGTGCCCGGCGCGGACGTGTTCGATGCCATCGCCAGCCCGGTGCGCCGCGAGATCCGGCTGATCAGCCGGGCGTCGGCCCGGTCGCGACCGGGCGGCCCGGGTCGGTGATCCACTCGGACCAGGAGCCGGGGTACAGCGCGGCCGGCAACCCGGCCAGGTGCAGCGCCAGCACCTCATGGGCGGCCGTCACCCCGGACCCGCAGTACACCCCGGTCACGGCCCGCTCCCCGGCCGGCCCGGGGCCCAGGCCGAGGCCCTCGAACCGGGCACGCAGCTCAGCCGGGCTGCGGAACCGGCCGTCGGCGGTGACGTTGGCCGCGGTGGGCGCGCTGACCGCGCCGGGAATGTGCCCGGCGACCGGGTCGGCCGGCTCGGTCTCACCGCGGTAGCGCTCGGCCGCCCGGGCGTCCAGCAGCACCCCGTCGGCGGCCAGCCGTCCCGCCGCCGCCGCGTCGAGGACCGGCATCTGCCCGGGCCGGGCGGTGAACGTGCCGGCCGCCTCCGCCGGGGGGCCGTCCTGTTCCACCGGGTAGCCGGCCGCCAGCCACGCCTGGTAGCCACCGTCCAGTACCCGGGCCCCGGCGTGGCCGAAGTAGCACAGCAGCCACCAGGCCCGCGCCGCGGCGAGCGAGTCGTCCTCGTCGTACACCACCACGGGCCGGCCGTCGCTGACCCCGGCCCGGCGCATCGCCGCCTGGAACGGGGCCAGGCCGGGCAGCGGATGACGCCCGCCCGGCCCGGGCGGCCCGGCCAGCTCCCGGTCCAGGTCGGTGAAGCGAGCCCCGGGCAGGTGCCCGGCCCGGTAGCAGTCCAGCCCGGGCGGGCCGCCCAGCCGCCACCGCACATCGAGCAGCACCGGCGGCGCAGCACCGCCGAGCGCCTGGGCCAGCGCCGCCGCGCCGATCAGCGCGTCCGCCACCGTGTTCCTCCCGTCGCTGCGGTCATCCCGTCACTCTGCCCGTCCCGGCACTGTGCCCCCCCGGCACTGTGCCCGCCCGGCACTGTGCCCGCCCGGCACGGGGGCTGCGCCCGGGCAGGCACAGGCTCACGGCCATCCTGTGCATAACCTAGGCCCTTCCTGTGGACAAACCGTGGCCAGCTTGTGGCTACGCGGCCACGCAGCTGTGGATAACGACGGCCGCGGCGGCTCACATGGTGCTGATGCTGAGCAGCGGGACCAGCTGGTCCCGCGGGGTCAGCGAGCCGTGCATGCCGACCAGGGATGACTCCAGGCGCTCCGCCTTGGTCGCCACGATCGCGAACGGGCCGGCCGGCGCCGCGACAACATCACCGATCCGGCCGGCGAACCGGGGGTCCACCAAGCCGAACCAGCCGTCTTCGACGGCCTCATCCCGGGACAGCACCCAGGCCCGCTCGCCCAGCACTTCCCGCCAGGCGGCCAGCACGTCCGCGGCGGCACCGGGCACCGCGTAGACATGCCGGGCCCGGGGCTCCCCGCCCAGCAGCGCGACGCCCTCGCGCAGCGCCGGCTCGGTGTCCACGTCGATCTTGTCCTCGGGCGGGGAGTCCACCATGCCGTGATCGGCCGTGACGTGCATCGTGGTGGCCGACGGGAGCGCCCCGGCCAGCTGCTCGGCCAGCTTGTCCACGTACGCCAGCTGGTAGGCCCAGGCATCGGACTGGGAGCCGAACGCGTGCCCGGTACCGTCCAGGTCGCCGTGGTACACCGTGACCAGGGCACGGTCGGACTCGGCGAGCGCCTCGGCGGCCTGGGCGACCAGGGCCCCGGGGCTGTCGGCCGGGCGGTAGCTGGCGCCGCGCATCGCCGCCGCGGAGAACCCGGTCTTCTCCAGCCCGGCCGCGGCCACCCGGTAGGCGGCCACGCCGGCCGCGGCCGCGCGCTCGTAGATGGTGGGTGACGGCTGCCAGGTGAGCGGGTCCACCCGGTCGTCCCAGCGCAGCCCGTTGAGCAGCCGGCCGGTGCCGGGCACCGCCACCTGGTAACCGAGCATGCCGTGCTGGCCCGGCGTCAGCCCGGTGCCCAGCGAGCTGAGGCTGGTCACCGTCGTGGCCGGGAACCCGGCGGTCAGTGCGCGCCCGGTCGTGGTCAGCTCGGACAGGAACGGCGCCGCCGCCGGGTGCTCGCGCAGCAGTTCCCAGCCGAGGCCGTCCACGATCAGCAGGCAGGCCCGCGTGGTGGGGGGCAGCCGGAGCGGATCCGGCTCCCCGTCCACGCCCAGCGAGGCCAGCAGTGAGCCGGCCAGGTCGGGCAGGCTGCCGGTGCCGTAGTTGGGCACGGTGGGCGGGGTGACAGGCTCAGTGGTCACGCCTGCCCCTTCAGTGGCCGGGGTGGGTGGTCGCCTCTGTGAGCGCGGCCGCGAAGGCGAGCACCTGCCGGACCGCTTCCTCGCCGTCGGCCGCCTCGCTCACCCGCATGGTCAGGTCGTCCGCCGTGATCGTGCCGGTGTAGCCGTGGTCGGCCTCGCAGTTCTCGTCACCGCAGTGGGCCGGCTCCAGTTCCACGTGGGACAGCACGTTCCAGCCAATGGTCAGGACCACCTCGGTCGGCATCGTCACGCCCGGGACGTAGGAGGCCGGGTCGGGCACGACCCGGGTCACGGCAATGGAGGAGATCCGCGAGAACCGCACTGCCTCGCTGCTGGTCTCCGCCTGCGGCCGGGCGCCCGGCTCGTCCTCGGACGGGTTCTCGTCAGTATGTGAGTACATCAGCCGGGTCGGCGTCAGCACCAGCACGGTCATGTGGCGGCGCACTTCCATGGCCGGGTCGAAGAGCGCGTCTGCCTGCACCACGTAGGAGACAACCGCCTCCGCGCCCAAGGCGGAGAACACCGCATCCGCCACCAGGCCCGGGTAGTAGCCACTTCGCTCGATAGCTGACCGCAGCCCGATGGCCGTGGTTCGGGTATCCCTCATACTCCCATCCTGCCCTGCCGGAGGACCAGAGCTCACAGAACGGGCCATCAAACGCCGGAGTGAGGCTTTGCGGGCCCCCCGGTCGCTGCTCACGCCGGGACGGCGCCGGCCGCGGCCAGCCCGCCGGGCGCGCCGCGGGGCTCCCCGCCCAGGATCCCGGTGGACCACACGGCCATACCCGTGACGATATGTCCCGGAAATCGCAAATGGCACCCCCCCGCGCGAAGCCATCCCAGCCTATCTGTCTGGCGCGATTTATGGCACAGCCACCGGAACCGGGGCACGCCGCCAGGGAAATAGGCATCATAGTCAACCGGGCCGCATGGATTCCGGGGGGAGGCCAACGATGGAGCCGCAGCCGACGCTTGCGCCGCTGCGCCGGTGGGATCCGGAGCGGATCGGGCCCTTCACGCTCCTGGGGCGGCTGGGCGCGGGCGCCATGGGCCAGGTCTACCTGGGACGATCCACGGCCGGCCGCCTGGTGGCGGTGAAGACCATCAAGATCGAGTTCGCCGAGGAAGCCGGCTTCCGTACCCGGTTCGCCCATGAGGTCGCCGCGGCCCGGCGGGTCAGCGGGGTGTTCACCGCGGCCGTGGTGGCCGCCGACCCGGAGGCCGATGTCCCCTGGCTGGCCACCGCCTATGTGCCTGCCCCGTCGCTGAGCCGGCTGGTCCGCGCCACCGGCCCGCTGCCCGTGCCCGCCGTCCGGTGGCTCGCCGCCGGGTGCGCCGAGGCACTGGAATCGATCCACGACGCGGGCCTGGTGCACCGGGACCTGAAGCCGTCCAACGTGCTCGTGTCGCCGGACGGCCCGCGGGTGATCGATTTCGGGGTGGCCAGGGCCGCCGAGCGGATCCAGCTCACGGTGACCCGCGGCGCGGTCGGGACACCCGCCTACATGGCGCCGGAGCAGGCCCGGGATACCCGGCAGGCGTCGGTCGCCTCGGACGTCTTCTCGCTCGGCGGGACCGTGCTGTTCGCGGCGACCGGGCACCCGCCGTACCACGGCGACACGGTGATGGATGTCCTGGTCCGGCTGGCGACTGAGCCGCCCGACCTCGGCGGCCTGCCGCCCGACCTGGCCAGCATGGTCACCGCCTGCCTGGAACGCTCACCGCGGAACCGGCCCACCTCGGCGGCGCTGCTGGCCCAGCTCGCGCCGTCCGTCGGCAGCCCGGCCGGGCCCGGCGCCGCCCACTCGTACCTGACCGGCCCGGCGATGGCGCTGATCGATGGCTACCGGCACAGCCCGGACACGCCGCTGCCCGCCGCGCCGGACGGCGGGGACCAGGAGCAGGGTGAGGACGCCACCTTCGGCTCCTATACCGCGCTCCCGGCCCGCCCGCCGGAATCCCGCGGCTGGCGCGGCCGCCGCGGCCGGCGCCGCCCGCCGGATGACAACAGCAGCCTCCCGTCCCGGCCCGGGCGCCGCGGGCCCCGGGCCCGCACCGTGGCCGCACTGGCCGGCGGCGCGGCCGTGCTGCTCGCTGCCGGGGTGGTGATCGGCGCGGCGGAGTACCGCCAGGGCGGCCCGCCGTTGCCGGCCGCCAGCCCGTCGGTCAGCGCGAAGCCGTCCGCGTCGGCCAGCAGCACCGCCCAGAGCACGCCGTTCGATCCCGGCGGCCTCCCGCCGTCCACGCTGCCGAACGGCACGAGCGGCCCGCCGGAACTGACGATGGGGCAGCCTAGCGGTGACGGGTACACGGTCTTCGTGGTGCACGGCAGCGGTTTCATCCCGCAGACCCAGGTGCGGGTCAGGCTGCTCGGCGTGGGGGTATCCAGGTACCGGCCGTTCGTGGACGACAGGGGCACCTTCAACTACGCCATCGACCAGGGCCACCAGTTCTTCGCCGGGCTGATCCCCCCGGATCAGTACACCGTGCTGGTGACCGGGGCGCAGGGCCGCCACGCCACGGCCAGCTTCACGGTCATCGTGCCGCCGGGGACGGGGCCCCCGCCCCCGGGCTGAGGGCGGCCCGGCCGCACCGGTCACGGGGCCTGCGTCCACCACAGGTCCTCCTGCCGTGAGCACCAGGCCGGGTCGTTCAGCCGCCCCAGGTCGGCCGCGGTGATGATGCCGTGCTCGATGAGCACCCGGACCACGACCTCGTCGGACAGGCGCATGTCGCCCCGGACCAGCCCCCGGTCGGTGATCTTGCGGCGGAGCACCTTGATGTGCTCGGCCACCCGCGCGGCCAGCCGGTCGCGGAACACCGGGTCGGTATCGAAGCGCTCCAGCTCGTGATACGCGCCGGTCACCTCGAGGGCCGCCTTGGCGATCTCCGGGGTGCGCGGCAGCGGTGTGGCGCCGGCCGCGTCAAGCAGCCAGGGACGGCACCACATGAGCGCGACCAGGAAGATCTTGGTCATCGGGTCGAGGTACAGCGGGAGCAGGGTGGCGTCGCCGTCCTGCCAGACCCGGGTGCCGTCCGGCACGTCCGCCCAGCCGCCGCGGCCGCTCACGATGACCCGCAGCGGCTGGCCCTCGTCCAGCATCGCCCGCGAGCCGACCAGGGTCGTGCCCGCGCGCAGGAACCAGCCGCCGGACGGCTCGCCCTGGTCCTCCATCCGCGGCAGCCGGATCCGGTACCCCTCCCCCTCGGTGTACAGCGCGTGGGTGCGGCTGATGTTGGCGATCCACACCCCGTCGCCCAGCGCGGTGATCACGCCGGCCCGGCGGGACAGCCCGCGGCCCGCGGCGATGGGCAGATCGGCGTCCGGGCCGCGGCCGAACACCAGGCGGCCGCCCTCCGGGAGGCTCACCACCAGGCCAGACGGCGTCGCCACCCGCGCCGCCGTGCTGGGCTCCACCGCCATGCCTTCCTGCTCCCTCGCGTGCGGAGCGCGCCAGTCCCGTAGCCCCGTATCAACGCCTTGCGCGCATTCTAGGGCGGGCCGGGAGGCAAGCCGGATCCCGGAGTCCGGGGATAGCCGGTATTCCGGGATCCGGGTTAGGTAGGGGTAGTCCGGGGCGAGCGCGGACAAGGCTCGCACGGGGAGCCGGCCGGCTCGCCGGCTGGCGGGCCCGTGCCGTGTGAGGTCACGGCATGGGCAGGGATACCGAAGGGCCGCTCCCGGAGCGGGCCGGAGGAATCCCTGGGGGATCCGTGCGGATCCTGTCCCGCGTCCGCCCCGGACAGGGGGAAGTAGGGAAGCAGGGGGAAGGGGCCAGGGGGAGGCCAGTCCGGCCGGGCCCGCGCTCAGCGCGGGCCCGCCGGGTGGCCCCGGCCGGTCACCGCGGCAGCGTGCGCCTGAGCACGAAGCCCAGCATCACCGCGAATTCCTGAACGGCCCGTCCCCCGGCTGGCCGCCGCCTCAGCCCGCCGCCGGCCGGGCCTCAGCCGGGAGGATGACGGCGGCCCAGCCCGCAGGATGACTCGCGGGGAAGCGCCCCGCCCGTACGCTTGGTCCGTGGCCGCCCTGTACGCCTGGCTGCGCTGCCATCCGAGGCTGGTGGACAGCGTGCTCGCGGCTGCCCTCGGCTTCGCCGGCGTGGGCTCGGCCATCGCCTCGGGCCGGTACCTGCTGCTCCCGGTGGCACTCGGGCTGTGCCTGCCCATCGTCTTCCGCCGGGCTCATCCGTCCGGCGCGTTCGCCGTGGCCGTGGCGGTCGGCGCCCTGCAGGTGGCGCTCGGTATCCGGGTGAACATGCTCAACGTGACGATCGTGGTCCTGCTGTACACCCTGGCCGCCTACCGGCCGCGCCGGCTGTCCGTTCCCGGCCTGGCCGTCTGCCTGCTCGGCTCGGCGGCCGCGATGGCCCGCTGGCGGCCGCCCGCGACGAGCCTGCTGAACTGGCTCATCCTCGGCTCGATCGCCTTCGCCGGCTCGTCACTGATCGCGTGGGTACTCGGCGACTCGATGCGCTACCGGCGCGGCTACTACGCCGCGCTGGAGGACCGGGCCGCCCGGCTGGAGGCCGAACGTGACGCCCAGGCGCAGATCGCGGCGGCCGCCGAGCGGGCCAGGATCGCCCGGGAACTGCACGACGTCATCGCGCACCACGTGAGCGTGATGGTGGTGCAGGCGGACGGGGCCTCCTACGCGCTGGACAGGTCGCCGGACCGGGCCCGCCAGGCGCTGGCCGCCATCGCGGGCACCGGCCGGCAGGCCCTGGCCGAGATGCGCCGCATGCTCGGCGTGCTGCGCAGCGACGACGGCACCCCGGGCGTGGTCCCGCTGCCCGGCATAGAGCAGCTGGGCGAACTGCTGGAGCAGACCCGGGCCAGCGGCCTGGCCGTGTCCTTCACCGTCGAGGGGGTGCCCGCCCCGCTGCCCGGCGGCCTGGCGCTGGCCGCCTTCCGGATCGTGCAGGAGTCGCTGACCAACACCCGCAAGCACGGTGGCCCGGGTGCCCGGGCCACCGTGCTGCTGCGCTACTGCGAGGACATGCTGGTGCTGAAGATCACCGACGACGGGGCCGGCGCGGTGGCGGCCCGGGACGGGGCCGGGCACGGGCTGACCGGGATGCGGGAGCGGGTCGCGCTGTACGGCGGCACGCTGCATACCGGTCCGCGGCCGGGGGGCGGCTACCAGGTCACGGCCAGGCTCCCGCTGCACGGGGCGGCCGCCGCGGGCCGCCCGCCCGCCGGCCCGGCCGGGACTGGCCAGGCTGAGGTGGCATGAGCATCGAGATCGTGCTGGTGGATGACCAGGAACTGGTCCGGGCCGGGTTCCGGATGGTGCTCGACGCCCAGGACGACATGTCCGTCGTGGGCGAGGCGGGCGACGGCCTGGCCGCGACCCGGCTGCTCGCCTCCCGGCACGCGGACGTCGTGGTGATGGACGTGCGGATGCCGAGGCTGGACGGGATCGAGGCCACCCGCCGCATCTGCCAGGCCGGTGACCGGCCCCGCGTGCTCATGCTGACCACCTTTGACCTGGATGAGTACGCCTACGCGGCGCTCAAGGCCGGGGCCAGCGGGTTCCTGCTCAAGGACGTCCCGCCGGAGGAACTGCTGTTCGCCATCCGGGCGGTGCACTCCGGGGACGCCGTGGTCGCGCCGTCCACCACCCGGCGGCTGATCGACCGGTTCGCGCCGTTGTTCCCGGCGGGCGACTCCCCCGCCCCGCCCGGGCTGGACTGCCTGACCAGCCGGGAACGCGAGGTGCTGGCGCACGTCGCCCAGGGGCTGTCCAACGCCGAGATCGCCCAGCGGCTGTTCGTCTCCGAGGCCACGGTGAAGACGCACGTCGGCCGGGTGCTGGCCAAGCTGGGCCTGCGTGACCGGGTGCAGGCCGTGGTGTTCGCCTACGAGACCGGGCTGGTCCGCGCCCGCGGCCTGGCCTGAGCCGGGCGCCTCAGCGCGCCGCGCCCACCGCCTCGAAGGCGGCCGGTGGTGGTGGCCCGCCGTGTACGTCAACGCGGCGCACGGGGTAAGCCCGGCGGCGTCCCGGGCCGCGGTGGACCAGGCCACCGCGGCCGGCCCGCTGCTCCAGGTGACCTCGATCGCCGACTACAAGAGCACCCTGTCCAGCCGGATCGGCCAGGTGCTGGCGCTGTTCGGCCCGCTGCTGGGGCTGTCCATCCTGATGGCCCTGCTCGGGGCGGTCCTCGGCGTGGCCCTGGGGGCCGGCTTCGGCCTGGCCATGGTGCATGCGTTCATCACGTCGGCGGGCAGCGGCGTGGTGTCTGTCCCGTACGCGCAGATCGCGGTCTACGTGCTGGCCGGCGCCGGAGCCGGGCTGCTCGCCGCGGTCCTGCCGGCCCGCCGGGCCGCCCGCGCCCCGGTCGTCGCCGCGATGGCCGACGCCTGACCTGCGCCGCGCGCGGCGGCCGGGGTCAGGCCTTCCCGGCCGTCGCCCGGCGCAGGGACCAGCCGAGCCCGGCGGCGATGGCGAGCGGCAGCAGCCACCAGGCGTTCACCTGGGCCGTGTGCACCAGCAGGGCGGTGACCGCCAGCGCGGCCACGACGACCGCCGCGCCGCGCCAGTCGTCGCCGATGATGAAGTCGTACCAGAACGCGCCGAACGAGCGCAGCCAGCGGCTCAACGGATCCCCTCCTCAGACGTGACCGGGCTGGCCGCCGCGGTGGCCGCGGCCACCCGGGCCGGCACCAGGGACGCCTCCCGGGACCGGCGCAGCAGCGCCGCGTAGCCGATGGTGACCAGCGCGATGAACGGGATGACGCCCAGCAGCGCCGCGTCGTTGCCGGGCCACTTGACCCCGGCGCCCTCGGCGCCCCAGAAGGTGCCGAACGAGGTGAGCATGATGCCCACCGCGAACTTCATCGCGTTCTCCGGCACCCGGGCCAGCGGCGCGCGGGCCGCCACCCCGACTGCGGCGATGACCAGCACGGCCGCGGCGGCGCCCAGCGCGGCCAGGCCGATGTTGCCCTGGTTGTCGCCGAACGTGATCACGATGAACACCACCTCCAGGCCTTCGAGCAGGACGCCCTTGAAGGACAGGGTGAACGCGTACCAGTCGCGGACCCCGTGGCGGCCGCCGGCCGCCGCGGCCCGCGCGGCGGCCACCTGGCGCTCGTAGATGCCCGCCTCGTCATGCAGGCCCTTGTAGCCCGAGGCGCGCAGGATGGCCTTGCGCAGCCACATCATGCCGAACACGGCGAGCAGCGCGCCCACGATCAGCCGGAGCGCGCCGATCGGGAACAGGGTGAGGGCGGGCCCCACCGCGGCCACCACGGCCGCGAGCACGACCAGGGCCACCGCCATGCCCTGGAAGGTGGACCGCCATTCCCTGGTCAGCCCGGCCGCGAGGATGATGGTCAGTGCCTCGACCGCCTCCACCGCGCAGGCGATGAACACGGTGAGCACGAGGGCAACGGCATTCACGTAACCTCCACGAGCGCCGCCGCTGGCGGCGCTGTCCCGCATCGCCGCGCCGCTGCTAGCGCGGGATGACGCTTCTTCTCTGACACAATGGCGTCATGGCTGATGTCGGCAGCGCGGCTGACGGCGGCTGGCTGGTCCTCATCTACCGGGTGCCGTCCGAGCCGAGCCGGCTGCGTTCCGCCGTGTGGCGGCGGCTCAAGAGCCTCGGCGCGATCTACCTGCAGAACTCCGCCGCGGCCCTGCCCGCCAGCCCCAGCGCCGAGCGCGCCATGCGCAAGCTGCGCAGCCAGATCCTGGACATGGAAGGCACCGCCGCGCTGCTGTCCTGCCAGGTGCTGGCGGGTGAGTCCGAGGTACGGGCCGCGTTCCAGGCCGCCCGCGACGACGAGTACGAAGAGATCGTAGATCGCTGCGAGGACTTCCTGGTCCAGGTGCGCAAGGAGTACGTCGCCAACCACTTCACCTATGCCGAACTGGAAGAGAACGAAGTCAACCTGGTGAAGCTGCGCAACTGGTTCGCCCGGGTGCGCCAGCGCGACGCCTTCGGGGCCGACGGCCGCCCGGCGGCGGAGAAGGCGCTGGAGGCCTGCCAGCAGTCGCTGGATGACTACGCCGCCCGGGTGTACGCGGCCGACGAAGAAGGCCACTGAGCCGCTGGCCCCCGGCGTACCCGGGACCTCCGCGCCACCGGCCACGGTTCACCTCCTCGATTTCCGCGGCGCTGGCCGCCGCGGCACCGCTACCCGCCGCACCCCCTGCCATCCGGCTGCCTGGCGCCCGCCTCAGTCAACCCCGTCAGGATAACATTTGTCAGATCTTAAAAGTGACAGCTGTTAGATCTGTATCGTGACACACGCTTAACCCACTGGTCACCGGCGAGACATCCGGCGTACGACTCGCTCGTGCACGCTGCGGCTCATGAAGCGCACTACACGGCGACGCAAATTCCTCCTGATCACAGGCATCCTCAGTGCCGGCGTGGTGGCCATCGCCGGCTGTTCCTCCTCCAGCAACTCCAGTTCCGCCAGCTCGACGAGCTCGGCCAAGACGACCGCGGCCAAGACCACCCTTGTGGTGTACTCGGCCCAGGGTTACGACCACGCGATGACCGCGGCGTTCACCAAGGCCACCGGCATCCCGGTGAAGCTGGACGACAACTCCACCGGCCCGCTGCTCACCCAGATCGAGGCGTCCAGGAACAACCCCAACTGGGGCCTGCTCTGGGTAGACGGCGCCACCGCCTTCGCCGGCCTGGACCAGCAGGGCCTGCTGCAGAAGGGCTTCGAGCCCAGCGTGTCCTGGGACTCGCTCGGCCAGCAGTCACTGCCCTCCGACAAGAGCTACACGCCGACCGGCGTCACGCTGATGGCCGCCCTGGTCTACGACAAGTCCAAGGTGAGCAACCCGCCCTCCACCTGGCAGGAACTGCTGCAGCCGCAGTGGAAGGGCATGGTCGGCATGAACGACCCGTCCCAGTCCGGGCCCGACCTACCCGTTCATCGCGGGCATGATGAACTACCTGGGCGGGGTCAGCCCGGGCGAGAGCTACTTCACCAAGCTCAAGGCGAACGGCCTGATCATCCACCCGACCAACGGGCCGACCCTGCAGGCGCTGACCAGCGGCCAGATCAAGCTCGCGCTGGTGCAGAGCTCCGCGGGCATCGGCGCCGCGCTGGGCGACAAGAAGCTGACCGTCAAGTACCTGGACCCGGTCACCCTGCTGCCCAGCGCGATCGGCATCGACGCCAAGGCGCCCGCGGCCGAGCGGGCCGAGGCGGAGAAGTTCATCAACGTTCGTGCTCTCCCCGGCCGGCCAGAAGGTCATGCAGAGCGGCGACCCGACCGGCGACTCGCTCTACTACCCGGTGCTGCAGGGCGTCAGCCCGCTGCCCGCGCTGCCCACGCTGGCCGGCGTGAAGACGCAGACCATCGACCCGTACACCTGGGGGCCGAAGGAGGCCACCATCAACACCTGGTTCGACTCCAACATCGTCCGCTGATGAGTTGCCGGAGGACCAGCCTGGGCGGTCACCGGGGCAGGCAGGGCCTGCCCCGGTGACCGCCCCGCCCGAACGTGCTCGTGCCCGGCCCGGCTCCTGCCGGGCCGGGCACGCCGGCGCTGGCGCCTCCCGGCCGCGCCGCACCGGCTGACGGCCCTGTTCGGCCGGGCTCGGCATGCCGCTGTTCTGGGCGGCGCTGATCCTCTTCATCCTGGTGCCCTGCGCCAGCTCGCTGCTCCTGGCCATCTCGCCGCGGCTGTTCGACCAGGGCTCGCAGTGGTTCACGCTGACCTACCTGCGTCAGGCCTTCACCGGCGCGACCGCGATCGCCATCACCAACTCGCTGTGGGTGAGCAGTGCCGCGGCCGTGCTGGGGCTGGCCATCGGGTTCCCGATCGCGTGGCTGGCCGGCCGCACCACGCTGCCCGGACGCCGGTTCGTCGCCGGCGGCATGTGGCTGGTGCTGCTGCTGCCGTCCTGGCTGCCGGCCCTCGGCTGGGAGCGGCTGGTGCAGCCGGACGGCGTGATGTACCGGGTCGGCCTCGACTGGCCCTGGGTCACCCACGCCATCATGGGGCCGTTCGGCGTGGTGTTGCTGCTCGGCCTGCGCTCGGTGCCGTTCACCTACCTGGCCGTCACCGCCGCGCTGGCCGGCCTCGGCCAGGAGTTCGAGGACGCTGCCCGGGTGCACGGCGCCAGCCGGGTGGGGACGCTGCGGCTGATCTGGCCGATGCTCGCCCCGGCCATCTGGTCCGCGCTGGCGATCGGGTTCGCCGAGTCGATCAGCGACTTCGGGGTGGCGGCCACACTGGCCTACAACTCCAACTTCACCCTGGCCACATACCAGCTGTACGCGGCGATCGGCAACTTCCCGCCCAACTTCCCCGCTCGCCTCGGCCATGGGCACGCTGCTCGTCGCGGCCGTGGCCATCCCGCTGGCCCTGCAGGCCCGGGCGCTGCGCGGCCGCTCCTACCAGTTGCTGTCCGGGCGGACCCGGCAGGTCATCCGGCGCCAGCTAGCCGCCCGGCGGCGATCGCGGCGGCGGCCGGGGTGGGGCTGTTCTACCTGATCGCCCTGGGCGTGCCCGGCTTCGGCGCGGTCAGCGCGTCGCTGCTCGGCGACTACGGCGGCTCGTTCACGCTGACCCTGGTGAACTACCGGGCGCTGCTCCACGAGGCCGGGCAGATCGGCCCGCTGGAACGCTCGCTCGGCTACGGCGACGGTCACCGCGTTCGTCGACGGTGGTCGGCGGGTTCATCGCCGCCTGGCTGCTCACCCAGCGGCGCACCAGGACGAAGTCCACCAGGGCGCTCGACTTCCTGCTGCTGGCCGCGGTCGCGCTGCCCAGCGTGGTGTTCGCGGCCGGCTACATCTTCGCCTTCAACCTGCCGGTCTGGTCCAGGATCGGCATCAACCTGTACCAGACGGCCCAGCTGCTCGTCATCGCGTACACGGCGTCCAGCCTGCCGACCAACGCCCGGGTGCTGGTCGGCGCGGTCTCCCAGCTGCAGCCCTCGCTGAAGGACGCGGCCCGCACCCATGGCGCCGGCGAGGTGGCGGCCTGGGTCCGCGGCGTGCTGCCGGTGGTGTCCCGGCCGATCGTGATGGCCTGGCTGCTGACGTTCTGCGGCGTGTTCCTGGAGCTGCCGATCTCGCAGTTGCTCTACGCGCCCGGCTCGCCGCCGGCCTCGGTCGCCATCGAGGACAACCTGAGCAACTATCACTTCGGCGTCGGCATGGCCCAGTCGGTACTGGCCGTCGGCATCGCCCTGGCCGCGGTGCGGTCGTGCTCGGCGGCTACCGGCTGCTGGCGCCGGCCGGCTGGCGCAGGATCGGAGGAGCCACCCGTGGCTGAGCAGATTTCCATCGAGGCGGTCAGCAAGGACGTACCTGGGCGGCAACCAGGCCTTGTCCGAGCGTGTCGCTGGAGGTTGAGGCGGGCACGTTCCTGGTCCTGCTCGGCCCGTCCGGCTCGGGGAAGACCACGCTGCTGCGCTGCGTGGCCGGGATCGAGCGGATCACCTCCGGCCGGATCGCGATCGGCGGCCGCACCGTCGCGGACGGCCGCGCCCACGTCCCGCCGGACCAGCGCGACCTGTCCATGGTGTTCCAGGACTATGCGCTGTGGCCGCACCTGACGGCGCACGACAACGTGGCGTTCGCGCTGCGCCGCCGCAAGCTGCCGCGGGCGGCGGCCCGGGACCGGGCCGCCGCCATGCTGGAGCGGGTCGGCCTGGGCGCGCTCGGCCGAGCGCTACCCCAACGAGCTGTCCGGGGGCGAGCAGCAGCGGGTCGCGCTGGCCCGCGCCCTGGTCGCCGACACCGGGCTGATCCTGTGCGACGAGCCGCTCTCCAACCTCGACGCGGACCTGCGGGAACGGATGCGGCTGGAGATCTCCGCGCTGGTCCGGGAGGCGGGGGCGACCACCGTCTACATCACCCACGACCAGGCCGAGGCGTTCGCCCTGGCCGACCGGGTCGGCATGCTGGAACACGGGCCGGCTGGTCCAGCTCGGCGCCCCGGAGGAGATCTACACCCGCCCGGCCACGCCGTTCGTGGCCCGCTTCACCGGCCTGTCCGGCGAGTTCGCCGGTCCTGGTCCGGCGGATCATCGGGGACGGGCATGTCGAGGTCGAGCCGTCCGGCGCCGCGCAGGCGCGGCCGTTCCGCGCCCGTGGCAGCCAGTCGGCCGTCCGGCGGCGCGTGCCGGGCTGCTGATGATCCGGCCGACCGGGGTCCGGCTCGTGCAGCACGACCACGGGCGAGCACCACCTGGCCGGTACCGTCGCCGACGTGGCGTTCCGCGGGCGCGGCTATGAGCACGCCATCGACGTCCCCGGGCACGGCCGGCTGACCGGCGTCTTCGCCGATACCCGGGCGGATCGCGGCGAGCGCGTCGCGCTGCGGCTGGATCCCGCGGGGTGCCACGTCTTCGCCCCGCCGGGCCCGGGCCCGGCCGGACCGCCCGGCCGGCGGCCGCGCGGGCACCCAGCGTTGACGTTCCCGGCGCGTCGCCGAAGTTCGCCCGGGTTCACCCCGTCGCGCCGCAGTTACCTCATCAGGCTGCTGCCCGAGGGGCGCGGGTACCCGCATCCGCGCCCGCGCACAGGAGGGAAACGCATGAGGCCAGACCTGACCCGGCGCGCCAGCCTGGCCTGCGGCGCCGCGAGCCTCGCCCTGTCCGCGCTGACCGCGGTGGCGGCCAGCGCGCCGGCCAGCGCGCGGACGGTGTTAGCGCCGCCCACGCTCACGCCGATCAAGCACGTCATCGTGATCATCGGCGAGAACCACAGCTTCGACAACGTGTTCGCCACCTACAGCCCCGCCCGCTGGGCAGCGGATCCAGAACCTGCTGTCCGAGGGCATCGTCACCAAGGACGGCCAGCCCGGGCCGGACTACAAGAAGGCCGAGCAGCTGACCGCGTCGAACACCGAGGCCTACACCCTGACGCCCACCATCACCGGGGCGTACCAGGCCCTGCCGCAGCCGGACACCACTTCGGTGGCGCAGGCCTGCGACGGCCAGAGGGCTGATTCCCCGGATGCCCGGTTCCCCGCCACGCTGCCGGGCGGGCCCTACCAGATCACCAGGTACGTGCCCTACTTCGACAGCCACGCCGAGTACTCGAAGTACGGCCAGTGCGAGTTCAACGGCGCCTACGTCGGCGACCCCCTGCACCGCTTCTACCAGATGACCCAGCAGACCCTGGGCTACCACGCCCAGCTGCAGACCTGGACGACGAACACGGCCGGGGACGACAACGGCGCGAAGCCGCCCGCCGCGATCCACCAGGGCGGCGTGCAGATGGGCTTCTACAACATGGCCCAGGGCGACGTCCCGATCCTGGCGGACCTGGCCCGGCACGGCGCGATCAGCGACAACTACCACCAGGCGGTCCAGGGCGGCACCGGCGCCAACCACATTGCCCTGGGCACCGGGTTCGCCGGCTCCTACCAGAACGCGGCCGGCCAGGCCGCCGCGCCGCCCGCGGGCGAGATCGAGAACCCCGACCCCAAGCCGGGCACGAACAACAACTACACGCAGGACGGCTACGGCAGCCCGGCCGCCGCGAACACGGGCGGCAGCTACTCCGAGTGCGCCGACCCGTCCCAGCCCGGCGTCGGGGCGATTGACGCGTACCTGAACACGCTGCCCTACACGGTGCTGCACAACTGCCAGCCGGGGCGCTACTACCTGCTGAACAACTACAACGCCGGCTACAACATCGACGGCACGGTGAACACCGCGCCCTACACGCTGCCGCCGCAGAAGACCGACTACACCACGATCGGCGGCGCGCTGTCCGCGCACGGGATCAGCTGGGGCTACTACGGCGAGGGCTACAGCAACGGCACGGTCAACTCCTCGTACTGCGGGATCTGCGACCCGATGCAGTATTCGGCGTCCATCATGACCAACCCGGCACTGCGCAAGAACGTCCAGCACGGCCTGGCCGACTTCGACGCCCAGGCCGCGGCGGGCACGCTGCCCGCGGTGACCTTCCTCAAGCCGGGCGACGACGACGGCCACCCGGGCTACTCCACCCTGGCCGCTTTCGAGAACTTCACCGCCCGGGCCATCGCGGCCGTGCAGGGTAACCGCAGGCTGTGGCGGTCCACCGCGATCTTCGTCACATTCGATGAGAGCGGTGGTTACTACGACTCCGGCTACATCCAGCCGGTCAGCTTCTTCGGCGACGGCCCCCGGGTGCCGATGATCCTGGTCTCCCCGTACACGCGGCCCGGGCGCGGTGGACCACACCTACACCGACCACGTGTCGATCCTGAAGTTCATCGAGGCGAACTGGCACCTCGGGCCGCTGTCGGCGCAGAGCGAGGACAACCTGCCTAACGCGACGCCCGAGGCCTACGTGCCCAGCGGCCGGCCGGCGATCGGCAACCTGATGACCATGTTCGACTTCGCCCGCCCGGACTTCGCGGCCCTCCGGCTGCCGCGGTACGCGGAGCCTTCCGGCGCCCGGGCACCGGCCGTCAGCAGCCTGCTCCGCTGACCGCGCGGCGGTGGCTGCCCCGGTCGGGGCAGCCGCCGCACCGTGCCCGCTCACCATGCCTGACGCTGGACCGCCCTGGCCGGGCAGGGGCTAGCATCAGAGCCGTGACCACGACGCTCAGCATCAGCAGCACGCCGCCCCGTTCCGCGGACGCGGACGCCGTCGTCATCGGGGTGATGAAGGGCCCGGACGGCCCGGTCCTCGCCCCCGGTGCCACGGACATCGACGAAGCACTCGGCGGCGGGCTCGCGGCCACCCTGGCCACGCTCGGCGCCACCGGCCAGGCGGAGGAGGTCACCCGGCTGCCCGGCGGCGGCCGGCTCACCGCCCCCGTGGTGGCCGCGGTCGGGATCGGGCCGGTCCCGGATGGTGATGGCGCCGCGGACGGCGGCACCCCCGGCGCGGAGGCCCTGCGCCGCGCGGCGGGCGCGGCGGTCCGGGCGCTCACCGGGCCGGCCGCGGCCCGGCAGGCCGGCGGTGACGGGCCCCGGATCGCGCTCGCCCTGCCCGCGCGGGACGCCGCCGAGGCCGAGGCCGTCGCGGTCGGCGCACTGCTCGGCGGGTACGCGTTCACCCGATACCGCGCGAACGGCGCCGCCCCGGCCGCGATCACCGTGCTGACCGGTGCCGGGGACGGTGACGCCGCAGCCGCGCCGGGCGCAGGCCCTGGCCGACGGCCGTGGCGCTCGCCCGTGACCTGGTCAACACCGCGCCGTCGGACCTGCCGCCCGCCGCGCTCGCCGCCGAGGCGGAGCGGGTCGCCGCGGCGGCCGGGCTCGACGCCGAGGTGCTGGACGAGAAGGCGCTGGCCGAGCGGGGCTACGGCGGCATCCTGGGCGTCGGCCAGGGCTCGGTGAACCCGCCGCGGCTGGTCCGGCTGGAGTACGCGCCGCCGAACGCCGCCCGGACGGTGGTGTTCGTCGGCAAGGGCATCACCTTCGACTCCGGCGGCCTGTCACTCAAGCCGCCGAAGTCGATGGAGACGATGAAGTCCGACATGGGCGGCGCGGCGGCCATCATCGGCGCGATGCAGGCGATCGCCGCGCTCGGCCCGGCGGTCCGGGTCGTCGGCTACCTCCCGCTCGCCGAGAACATGCCGAGCGGGACCGCGCAGCGTCCCTCCGACGTGCTCACCATGTACGGCGGCAAGACCGTCGAGGTGCTCAACACCGACGCGGAGGGACGCCTCGTGCTCGCCGACGCGCTGGCCCGGTCGGCGGCCGACGAGCCGGACGTGCTGGTCGACGTGGCCACCCTGACCGGCGCGCAGGTCGTCGCGCTCGGCCCGCGGATCGCCGGCGTGATGGCCAACGACGACGGGCTGCGGGACGCGGTCGTGGACGCGGCCGCGCCGGGCCGGCGAGGCGGCCTGGGCCATGCCGCTGCCCGCCGAACTGCGCAAGGGCCTGGACTCGACGATCGCCGACCTGGCCAACGTGGCGCAGGACCGCGTACGGCGGGATGCTGGTGGCGGGCCTGTTCCTGCGCGAGTTCGTGCCGCCGGGCGTGCGCTGGGCCCACCTGGACATCGCCGGCCCGGCATTCAATGACGGTGCCCCGCACGGGTATACCCCCAAGGGCGGCACGGGCGCGGCAGCCCGGACACTGGTGCAGATCGCGCTGGACGCCGGCCGAGGGAAGGCTCTAACCGGGCCGGGTGTTAGGCGGTCGGGGACGACACTGATCGGAGCAAGGAGCGCATCTGTGGCGGACAGCAGCGGTCGTACGACATCGTCATCCTCGGCGGCGGCAGCGGCGGCTATGCCTGCGCCCTGCGTGCTGCCGAACTCGGCAAGCGGGTCGCGCTGATCGAGAAGGACAAGGTCGGCGGCACCTGCCTGCACCGTGGCTGCATCCCACCAAGGCACTGCTGCACGCGGCCGAGATCGCCGACCACGCCCGCGAGGGCGAGGCGTTCGGCGTCCGGTCCACCTTCGAGGGCATCGACATGCCGGGCGTCAACGCCTACAAGGACAAGGTGGTCGACCGGCTCTGGAAGGGCCTGCAGAGCACCCTGGCCAGCCGGAAGATCGAGATCATCTACGGCGACGGCCGGCTGGTCTCGCCGACCAGCGTCCAGGTCGGCGACACCGTCTACACGGGCGCGCACGTGGTGCTGGCCACCGGGTCGGAGCCGAGGAGCCTGCCCGGGCTGGAGATCGACGGCGAGCGGGTCATCACCAGCGACCACGCGCTGCGGCTGGACAGCGTGCCGCGGTCGGCCGTCATCCTGGGCGGCGGCGTCATCGGGGTCGAGTTCGCCAGCGTGTGGCGCTCGTTCGGCGCCGACGTGACCATCGTCGAGATGCTGCCGCACCTGCTGCCCCCGGAGGAGGAGTCCAGCTCCAAGCTGCTGGAGCGGGCGTTCCGGCGCCGCGGCATCAAGTTCGAGCTGGGTGCCCGGTTCGAGTCGGGTCAAGGAATCCGGCGCCGGCGTGACCGTCACCCTGGCGGGCGGCAAGACGCTCGACGCCGACCTGCTGCTGGTCGCGGTCGGCCGCGGGCCGGTATCGGCCGGCCTCGGCTACGAGGAGAACGGCGTCGCGATGGAACGCGGCTACGTCACGGTGGACGAGTACTGCCGGACCAGCGTCCCGACCATCTCCGCCGTCGGTGACCTCATCCCCGGCCTGCAGCTGGCGCACGTCGGCTTCGCCGAGGGCATCCTCGTCGCCGAGCGGGTCGCCGGGCTGCCGGTGACCCCCATCGACTACGACGGCGTGCCGCGGATCACCTACAGCGAGCCGGAGGTCGCGTCGGTGGGCATCACCTCGGCGACCGCCGCGCGAGCGCGGCATCGAGACCACCGAGTTCACCTACAACCTCGGCGGCAACGGCAAGAGCGTCATCCTGCAGACCCAGGGCGCGGCCAAGGTGATCGCGGCCGCGCACGGCGGCCCGGACGGCCAGCCTGGGCCGGTGCTCGGCGTGCACCTGGTCGGGTCCAGGGTCGGCGAGCTGATCGCCGAGGGCCAGCTGATCTACAACTGGGAAGCGCTGCCGGTCGACGTCGCCCAGCTCATCCACCCGCATCCCACCCAGTCGGAGGCGATCGGCGAAGCGCACCTCGCGCTCGCCGGGAAGCCGCTCCACGTGCACGCGTAACCCAGCCCGGGCGGGCGCGCACCTCCTGCCAACTCAAGCCGCACCTGGAGTGCCGGACAACGAAGGAGTCACGGGAAGCCATGTCGGTCTCCGTATCCATGCCCCAGCTCGGTGAGAGCGTTACCGAGGGCACCGTCACTCGCTGGCTGAAGAAGGAGGGCGAGCGCGTGGAGGCGGACGAGCCGCTGCTCGAGGTCTCCACGGACAAGGTCGACACCGAGATCCCCTCCCCGGTGGCCGGGATCCTGCGCGGGATCACCGTGGCCGAGGACGAGACGGTCGCGGTCGGCGCCGAGCTCGCCGTCATCGATGAGACCGGGGCCGAGGGCGCGCCCGCCGCGGATGCCCGGCGCGCGCCCCGGCGGCCGGAGCAGGCCCCCGCCGAGCCGCCCGCGGCCGGGCCGGCCGGGGACGGCGGCCCGGCCAGCGGCCAGCCCGCTGCGCCGCCCGAGCCCGCGGAGCAGCCCGGGTACCCGTACCCCCCCGCCCACGCCGGCCAGCCCGCGGCCTTCCCCGGCGGCTACGGCCAGCCCGCCCCGCTACGAGCAGCCCGCCGCCTACCCGCAGGGCGGCCAGTACGAGCAGCCCGCGGCGTACGAGCAGCCCGCGGCCTACCCGCAGCCGGGCGGTTACCAGCCGCCCGCGGGCTACGGGCAGCCCGCCGGGTACGGGACACCGCCCGCGCAGGCGCCGGCCGCCCCGGCGCCCGAGGCGGCCGCCCCGGCCACCGACATCTGGCAGCGGGCCCAGGCGGCCCCGCCGCCCCCGCCCGCTCCCCCGGCCCCGCCCGCGGCGGCCCCGCAGGCACCGCCGGCCCCGGCTGCGCAGCCCCCGGTGCCCGCCGCCCGCGCCGGCCGGCGACGGCCCGGGCCGGCCCGCCTCGCCGCTCGGCACCGCCGACGGCCCGTACGTCACCCCGCTGGTCCGCAAGCTGGCCGCGGAACACGCCGTGGACCTCGCCGCCGTCACCGGCACCGGGGTCGGCGGCCGGATCCGCAAGCAGGACGTGATCGACGCGGCCCGGGCCCGCCGCGAGGCAGCCGCCGCCGCGGCGCCCCCGGACGGCCAGGCCGCCGCGGCCCCCGGGGCGCTGGCCCCGGCCGACCCGCAGGCGCCCGCGGCAGCCGCCGCCCCGCGCCGGGTGATCGAGCCGTCCACGCTGCGCGGCACCACCGAGCGGATGTCCCGTGCCCGCCAGCTGATCGCGCGCCGCATGGTGGAGTCCCTGCAGACGTCCGCCCAGCTGACCACGGTGGTCGAGGTCGACGTCGACCGCGATCGCCCGGCTCCGTGAGCGGGCCAAGGCGGACTTCGAGGCGCGCGAGGGGGTCAAGCTCACCTTCCTGCCGTTCTTCGCGCTGGCCTCGGTCGAGGCGCTCAAGGTCCACCCGCGGCTGAACGCCAGCATCGAGCCGGACGGGACCGAGGTGACCTACCACGACGCGGAGCACCTGGGCATCGCGGTGGACACCGACCGCGGCCTGATGGTCCCGGTCATCCGCAACGCGGGTGACCTGAACGTCGGCGGCCTGGCGCGCAAGATCGCCGACCTGGCCGCCCGCACCCGGGCCGGCCAGGTCAGCCCGGACGACCTGGCCGGGGGCACCTTCACGCTGACCAACACCGGCAGCCGCGGCGCGCTGTTCGACACGCCGATCATCAACCAGCCGCAGGTGGGCATCCTGGGCACCGGCACGGTGGTGCGCCGCCCGGTAGTGGTCAGCGACGCGGCGCTGGGCGGTGAGGTGATCGCCGTGCGGTCCATGGTCTACCTGGCGCTGAGCTACGACCACCGGCTGGTTGACGGGGCCGACGCGGCACGGTTCCTGACCACCGTGAAGGGCCGGCTCGAGGAGGGGGCGTTCGAGGCCGAACTGGGGCTCTGACCGCGGCCGCGGCGGCCCGGGGGCATCCGCCGGGCCGCCGGGTCACGAACTCAGGGGGTTCGCAACTGCTCGGCGTGTCGTGAGCATCTGTGAGCGAACGTGTGTTTGCATGAGTTTGTGAAGCTGGCCGAGTGGGCGCGGGTGAGCGGTATTCATCCGCAGACGGCGTACCGGTGGTTCCGTGAGGACCGGATGCCGGTCCCGGCGCGGCGGCTGGCCTCGGGAACGATCTGGGTTGACGCCGCGATGGCCGGCGAGCCCGGCCGGGTGGTTGTGTACGCGCGGGTGTCCTCGCACGATCAGCGGGCCGATCTGGACCGGCAGGTGGCGAGGGTGACCGGGTGGGCCACGAGCAACGGTCACCAGGTGAGCGAGGTCGCGTGCGAGGTCGGCTCCGGGATGAACGGGAACCGGCCGAAGCTTCGCCGGATTTTGTCGGACCCGTCGGTGACGGTGATTGTCGTGGAGCACCGGGACCGGCTGGCCCGTTTCGGCGTGGAGCAGCTGGAGTCTGCGCTGGCCGCTGCGGGCAGGCGGGTACTTATTGCAGACCCTGGTGAGACGGCCGATGACCTGGTCCGGGACATGATCGAGGTGCTTACCTCGATGTGCGCCCGGCTGTATGGGCGGCGCGGCGCGAGGAACCGTGCCATGCGGGCGGTCACCGCGGCCAAACGCGGCGACGAGGCCGAGGCGGCCTGATTGTGTTGCACGCATACCGGTTCGCGCTGGATCCGACCGCTGCGCAGCAGCGGGCGCTGGCGTCGCATTGCGGCGCCGCGCGGAAGGCGTTCAACGAGGGCTTGGCGCAGGTGAAACGGTGCCTGGACCAGCGCGGCGCCGAACGCAGCTACGGCGTGCCGGACGCGCTGCTGACCGAGGTTCCGTGGTCGCTGCCGGCGCTGCGCCGCTGGTGGAACCAGGTCAAGGACGAGCGGGCGCCGTGGTGGCGGGAGAACTCCAAAGAGGCTTACAACAGCGGCCTGGACGCGCTCGCCCGCGGGCTGAAGGCCTGGTCGGACTCCCGGTCCGGGAAGCGGCGCGGCCCGAAGATCGCATTCCCGAAGTTCAGGGGCCGGCACCGGGCGCGGCCGTCGTGCCGGTTCAGCACCGGCGCGATCCGCGTCCATGACCGGTCGCACGTGGTGCTGCCTCGCATCGGGCGGATCAAGACCCATGAGCCCGCCACCGCGCTGCTGGGCCAGGTCACCGCCGGGCAGGCACGGGTTCTGGCCGCCACCGTGTCCTTCGACGGGCGGCGCTGGTACTGCTCGTTCACCGTCGAGGCCGGGCGTGAGCTGCGCCCCCCGGCGCATGTGGGTCCTGGCCGCCTGCACCCGGTGGTCGGCGTCGACCTCGGAGTACGGGATCTGCTTGTGGCCGCCGCACCCGACGGCACCGAGGTCGCCCGGATACCGGCGCCGAAGCCCCTGGCCCGGGTGCAGGCCCGGCTGCGCGCGGTGCAGCGCAAGGCGGCCCGGCAGGCAGGCCCGGACCGGCGCAGCAGTCAGCGGCCCTCCATGCGGTGGACCAAGACCGCGGCGCGGATCGGGCGGGTCCACGCCCGGGCAGCGAACATCCGCCGGGACGCGCTGCACAAGGCCACCACGCAGCTGGCCCAGTGCCACCAGGTGATCGTGGTCGAGGATCTCGCAGTGGCGAACATGACCCGCCGCAAACCCGGCGCAGGCAAGGGCGGGCGCGGGCTCAACCGGGTGCTGGCCGACGCCGCCCCGGCCGAGCTGCGGCGCCAGCTCGGCTACAAGACCACCTGGTACGGCTCGGCCCTCTTTGTCGCAGACCGGTGGTATCCCAGCTCGAAGACCTGTTCGGCGTGCGGCGGGCGAAAGCCAAACCTGACCCTGGCCGAACGGACCTGGACGTGTGACGGCTGCGGCACTGCACATGACCGCGACCTCAACGCCGCGACCAACCTCGCCCGCCTGAGCGAGCACACGCCCCGTGTGGAAGGCAGGCCCGCCGGGAGTGGCCCGGTGGCAGGACGCGGAGCCGGCCGTAAGACCCGAGCCGCGGTAGCGGTAACGGCAGGCGGCTGTGAAACGTCAACCCCGCACAGCGGCCATCAGGCCGCCGGCCAGACGGGGACCGCCCCTCCGCAAGGAGAGGCTGCCTGAACGATGAGCACTCACATTCGCTCACCTGAAGGCAACGGTAACTCGGCCAGCAGGACGGGGGCAGCATGAAAGTTGCGGTGACCGGCGCGTCGGGGCTCATCGGCAGTGCCCTGGCCGCCTCCCTGCGCCGGGATGGCGACCAGGTGCTCACGCTGGTGCGGCGCACCCCGGCGTCCCGGGAGGAGATCGCCTGGGACCCGGTGGCGCCGCACGGCGGCGTCACCCCGGCCGCACTGGACGGCGTGGACGTGGTGGTGCACCTGGCGGGCGCCGGGATCGCCGGCCGGCGGTGGACCGACTCCTACAAGGAGGAGATCCGGGCCAGCCGGGTGTCGGGCACCCGTGCCATCGCCGAGCTGCTGGCGGGCATGGACGCCCCGCCCGTCCTGCTGTCCGGCTCCGCCGTCGGCTGGTACGGGGATACCGGCGGCCGCGAGGTGGACGAGTCGGCCCCGGCCGGCCAGGGCTTCCTGGCCGGCGTGGTCCGGGACTGGGAAGCCGCCGCCGACCCGGCCCGGGAGGCCGGGATCCGGGTGGTGACCCTGCGCACCGGCGTGGTCCTCTCCCGCGGCGGTGGCGTGCTGGGCCAGGTGCTGCCGCTGTTCCGGCTCGGCCTGGGCGCCCGGCTGGGCTCCGGCAGCCAGGCCATGAGCTGGGTGGCGCTGGCCGACTGGATCCGGGCCGCCCGCTTCCTGGCCGGCCAGGAAGCGGTGTCCGGGCCGGTGAACATCACGGCGCCGAACCCGGTGACGAACGCCGAGTTCACCGCGGCCCTGGCCGGCGCGCTGCACCGGCCGGCCCTGCTGTCCATCCCCACGCCGGTACTGTCCCTTGCGCTGGGCGGCGTGACGAGTGACCTGCTGACCAGCGCGCGGGTGATGCCCCGCCGGCTGCAGCAGGCGGGCTTCGAGTTCAGCCAGCCCGGCCTGCCGGGCGCCCTGGCGGCTGAGCTGGCCGCCGCCGGCTCCGCCGCCTGACCCGGGGCCTCAGCCTGGGGGCACGGACGCGCTGGCCGCCTCCCTGGCCTCGCCGGCCTCTGCCCCCTCGGGGAAGCACGGCTCGGCCGGGATGAGGGTGCGGAAGCCGCGCGTCTCCAGGCCGTAGAGCGGGACCCTCCACAGCGGCGGCAGCGCGAACCCGGCGCCGCGGAACCGGGCCAGCGACCTGATGTTGAGCCGCATCAGCCGGCGTGCGCCGATCACCGCCAGCGTGGCCAGCGGCAGCTCGACGCACAGGGCCATCAGCAGGCTGAGCAGGAACCCGCTGGTCCGCAGGTCCAGGGTGACGTCGAACCAGGCGTCGCAGCACAGCAGCGTGGCCAGGACCACCAGGCAGATGATCACCAGCTGCCGGTGCCGCCAGGCCGCCCAGGCCGTCACCGCGAACGTGACCAGCAGCCCGAAGTCGAAGCCCACCCAGGCACCCCGCCAGCCACCCGACCGGTAATAGCGGGGCAGGGTCAGCGCCAGCACGGCGGTCCAGGCGGCCAGCACCAGGCAGCAGCCGAGAATGGTGGCCAGCACGAGGGCCCGGCGGCGCGGGCTGCCCGGGAGATCCTCCTCGGCCGGCGGCGATGGATCATCAAGCGCCGCCAGGGTGCGGGACAGCTCCGCCCGCTCGCCAGGACTCATCTGCCGCAGCTCGTCCAGACTTATCACGCGAAGTACCTCCTAGCGGGGTAACTACCCCACCCGGCCCGATCCTTCCCGGGGCGGCGGCTGGTTGTTCGCTGGGAAATCGCCGGCCGGCCTGGGCGGGCGGCGCCGGGTAAGGTGACAGCGTGCGGAGCGACCTGGTCTATGTGCACGCCGGCTTCGGCGCCGACGCCGTCCCCTACCTGCGCGGCTGGGACCTGCAGCGGCAGGTGCATGCCCAGCGGGTGACCGATGCCATCCCGGACACCTGCCTGCTGCTGGAGCATCAGCCGGTGTTCACCGCGGGCAAGCGGACCGGCCCGCTGGACCGGCCTGCCGGCGACGCGGGCGCCCCGGTGATCGAGGTGGACCGGGGCGGCAAGATCACCTGGCACGGCCCGGGCCAGCTGGTCGGGTACCCCATCATCCGGCTCGGCGAGCCGGTCAACGTGGTCGCCTACGTGCGGACGGTCGAGGAGGCCCTGATCCGGGCCTGCGCCGACGCCGGGCTGGCCACGGCCCGCGTCGAGGGGCGCAGCGGGGTCTGGGTCCGCGGCCAGGCCGGAACCGGCAGCCGCCCGGCCGGCCCGACCGCAAGGTCGGCGCGATCGGGATCCGGGTGTCCCGCGGGGTGACCATGCACGGCTTCGCCCTGAACTGCGACTGCGACCTGGGCTGGTTCGACCGGTTCGTGCCCTGCGGCATCCGGGACGCTGGCGTGACCAGCCTGTCCGCCGAGTGCGGCGGGCCGGTCACGGTCCAGGAGATGACCGGCCTGGTGGAGAAGCACCTGGCCGGCGTGCTCGGGGCGGCCACCTGGCGGCACGCTCCGCTTCCGGGCGGACGGCCCGAAGCCCCGGCGGTCGCCGCGGCTTCCTAGCTCACGGCGGGCCCGGCCAGCCGGGCCAGGAAGCCGGGCAGCTCGACGGCGGCGACCGCGGACTGGTCCCCGCTGTCCATGTCCCGGACGGTGACCGTGCCGGCCTCCTGCTCGCTGCGGCCGTAGAGCAGCGCCCAGCGCGCGCCCTGGTCGCTGGCCCATTTCAGCTGGCGGCCGAGTTTCCGGGACGCGCCCAGGTAGACGCTGGACCGCAGCCCGGCCTGGCGCGCGGCCGCCGCGAACCCGAAGGCATCCCCGGCCAGCTCCTCGCCCATCACCGTGACCGCCACGTCCAGCCGCCGGATCGTCCCGGCCCGGGCGGCGTCCGGCAGCAGCAGCAGGATGCGCTCGATGCCCAGCGAGCCGCCGGTCCCGGGGACGTCCGGCCCGCCCAGCTGCTCGATCAGGTGGTCGTAGCGGCCGCCCGAGGCGATCGACCCGGGCACCCCCTCCGCGACGACCTCCCAGATCGGCCCGGTGTAGTAGCTCAGCCCGCGGACCATGCGCGGGGTGAACTGGACCCGGCCGGGCGGCACGGCGGTGCCGATCAGCCGGAGCACCTCCTCGACCTCGTCCAGGCCGGCCGCGCCTTCCTCGCTCGGCTTGAGCGCGGCCCTGATCCGCTCGGCCGCGTCCGGCGCGGTCATCGTCGCGACCAGCTCGCCCGCCAGGCCCGGGGCCAGGCCACGGCCGGCCAGCTCGGCGGTCACCTCAGGAGGGGCCAGCTTGTCCAGCTTGTCCAGGGTGATCAGCACTCCCGGCCCGAGCTCGGCCGGGACGTCGAACGCCTCGAGCAGGCCGGCCAGCACGTGCCGCGAGTTGAGCAGGAAGCGGAACCCGTCGATGCCCAGCTCGGTGAGCGCGTCGTGCACGGCGCAGATCACCTCGGCGTCGGCCAGGGTCGAGGTCGTGCCGATGGTGTCCAGGTCGCACTGCACGAACTCGCGGAACCGGCCCCGGCCGGGCCGGTCCGCCCGCCAGACCGGGCCCATGGCGTAGCGCTTGTACGGCGTGGGCAGCTGGCTGCCGTACGCGGCTGCGACCCGGGCCAGCGGCACGGTCATGTCGTACCGCAGCGCCAGGTCGGCCTCGCCGGACGCCTCGTGCTCGCCCCGCCGCAGGATCTTGAAGATGAGCTTGTCGCCCTCTTCCCCGTACTTGCCCAGCAGCACGTCGAGCCGCTCGAAGGCCGGCGTCTGCAACGGCTCGAATCCGTAGCGCGAGAAGACGGACCGGATCACCGCGAACGCGCGCTCCCGCGCTTCGAGCTCGGCGGCCAGGAAATCACGTGTCCCCGAGGGGGGATCGAACTGCATCGGCATGCGCCCATGCTCCCCGACCGGACCGCTTCCCGTCACATCGATACCGCGCCCGCGCTCCGCACGGCCCGCTTTGCCCGTCCTGCCCCGCCGGACGGGGCGGGGCCGGTGAGCACGCTGCGTGAGCACTAATCACGAAGCGGGCATCGCGGGGCCCGTGCTACCGTGGAGCCATGTCCTAGGTTCAGCGGCCCTGTCACCTGCGCACTCTTGCCGTAGCTCACCCGCATCCTAGGAGTTCCCCCCGTGTCGCCCTCACAGGTCACCGACGTGGCTGCCGCGCGCCCGCAGGACGAGGCCCTGGCCCCGGCCCGGCGCGGCGGGCCGTTCCGGTCGCCGCTGCCGCTGGCCGTCGTGCTCCAGGTGCTGATCTCGCTCGGGGACGGGCTGGCCATGGTCGCCCTGGCCAGCCGGGTGTACCAGAGTTCACACGCGTCCTGGGCAGTGGCCTGCGTCTTCCTCGCCGTCAGCGTGCCGATGACCGCGCTGTCCCCGGTCGCCGGGCTGGTGCTGGACCGGTTCCCGGTCCGTCCCGTGCTGGTCGCGGCGGCCGCCGCCCAGGCGGTGGTGGCGCTGGCGCTGACCCGGCTCACCGGCACCGGCGCGATCCTCGGCCTGTCGGTGGGGTTCGGCCTGTGTGCCGCCGTGCTCCAGCCGGGGCTGGGCGCGATCGTGCCGAGGGTGGCCGGCCCGGCCGGGGTCACCAAGGCAAACGGCTACCTCCAGGCCGCCACCTGGGGCGGCTTCACCGTCGGGCCGCTGCTGGCGGGCGTGCTCACCGCGGCCGGGGGCACCGGCCTGGCGCTGGCCGCCGTCGCGGTCGTGTACGGGATCGGGGCGGTCGGCCTGCGCCTGCTCCGCCTGGCCCCGGCCGGCCGCCCCGGTCCCGGCATCACGGACGCCCCGGCGCAGGCCCCGGATCCCGGCACCCCGTCCGCCGCGGCGGCGGAGCCGCGCGGCGGCCAGATCAGCGCGGGACTGCGGTTCCTCCGTAACGACGCTGAGGCTTCCTTGCTCGTGGTCGTGGTCGCCATCATGGTGGCGTTCGGCAACATGGCCAGCGTGGCGGAGGTGGCCTTCGCCGAGGGAGTGCTCAAGGCTGGCGCTTCCGGGTACTCGGTGCTGGTCGCGGCGTGGACCGGGGGCATGCTGGCCGGCACCCTGCTGGCCGGCCGGCTGCCGTCCCGGCGCCTGGCCCAGGCCACGCTGCTGGGCTGCCTGGCCGCGGGCACCGGCGTGGCGCTGGCGGCCGGGGCGATGACCCTCTGGCAGGCGGCCGCCGCCTACGGGGTCGGCGGGCTGGCCAACGGGGTTGAGGTGGTCGCCACCCGGAGCTTCCTCAACCACCGGGTCCCGCAGGCCATCTCGGGACGTGTCTTCGCCGCCTATTCGGGCATCCTGTTCGGCGCGATGTCGCTGGGCATGGCCGCCGCGGGCGGCCTGCTCGCCCCGCTCAACCCCCGGGTCGTGCTGCTGATCGCGGGCGGCGGCGGCATCGTGGCCGGGGCGCTGGGCGGCCTGCGCTACGCCCGGCTCCGCGCCCGCCGCCGCGCGGCACCACAGGGGAACTGACCGGGCCGCCCAGCGGAGGGCGGCCGCAGGTCAGGTCAGCCGGCGCACCTTCACCGCGGTCCCGTAGGCGCAGATCTCCTGGCCGACGTCCCACAGCTCGTTCGCGTCGAACCGCATGGCCAGCACGGCATCCGCGCCGCGCTGGCCGGCCGCCTCGGCCAGCCGCTGCTGTGCTTCGAGCCGGCTCTCCTCCAGCATCTTCGTCATGCCGGCCAGCTCGCCGCCGACCAGTGACTTGAAGCTGGCCCCCAGCCGGGCACCGACGTGCCGCGACCGCACGGTGATGCCGAACACCTCCCCGAGCACCTCGGTGATCTCATAGCCGGGCAGGTCGTTCATCGTGCTGAGCATCATGGCTTTCTCCATACCCACGGGGCACCGGGGCGCCGCCCGCGCCGGGCATGCCGGCCGGGACGTACGCTTGAAGGGTGGTACTCGCACCCGAGGGACGCAAGCTCCTCCGCCTCGAAGCCCGCAACAGCCAGACCCCGATCGAGAAGAAGCCCCCGTGGATCAAGACCCGGCTGCGCACCGGGCCTGAGTACACGGCGCTGAAGGACCTGGTCAAGCGGGAGGGCCTGCACACCGTCTGCGAAGAGGCGGGCTGCCCGAACATCTTCGAGTGCTGGGAGGACCGCGAGGCGACCTTCCTCATCGGCGGTGACCAGTGCACCCGGCGGTGCGACTTCTGCCAGATCGCCACCGGGAAGCCGGAGCCGCTGGACACCGATGAACCACGCCGGGTCGCGGAGTCGGTGGCCGCGATGGGCCTGCGTTATGCCACGGTCACCGGGGTGGCCCGGGATGACCTGCCCGACGGCGGGGCGTGGCTGTACGCGCAGACCAGCGTCGAGATCCACGCGGCCGTGCCCGGCTGCGGGGTGGAACTGCTGATCCCGGACTTCAACGCGCATGCCGCCCGGCTGGCCACGGTGTTCGCGGCGCGTCCGGAGGTACTGGCGCACAACATCGAGACGGTCCCCCGCATCTTCAGGCGGATCAGGCCCGGGTTCCGCTACCAGCGGTCGCTGGACGTGCTGGCCCAGGCCCGGGCGGCCGGCCTGGTGACCAAGTCCAACCTCATCCTCGGCCTCGGCGAGGAGCCGGCCGAGATCAGCCAGGCCATGACCGACCTGCGGGCGGCCGGCTGCGAACTGCTCACCATCACCCAGTACCTGCGCCCGTCCCCGCTGCACCACCCGGTGGACCGGTGGGTCAGGCCGGAGGAGTTCGCGGCGCTCCGCGACGAGGCCCTGGCCCTCGGCTTCTCCGGGGTGATGTCCGGGCCGCTGGTCCGGTCTTCTTACCGTGCGGGGCGCCTCTACCGGGAGGCCCTGGGCCGCCGGGCGGGCCGCACCGCGGCACCGGATCCCGCCGCGGCGGCCGCCGGTCAGGCGACCGCGATTTCCGCCCAGGCCCGCTGACTCGTATCCTGCCCTCCATGGCGAACAAGGCCGCAGGCTCGGCGAAGGACGGGGCGGACGCCCCTCCCGGCCGCATCAAGCAGATCCGCATGGTCGCGGGCATCCTCCGCGAGAAGAATCCCCGGGCCCTGCCCATTGTCGTGGCCAGCGGCGTCGGCATCATCGCGATCTTCGTGATCGTGGGGCTGCTGACCGGGCTGGCCGGGCTGCTGATCCCGTTCGGCGTGCTGGCCGGGCTGGCGACCGCGATGATCCTCTTCGGCCGGTTCGCCCAGTCAGCCCAGTACGCCGCGGTGGAGGGGCAGCCTGGCGCGGCGGCCGCCATCATGCAGAGCATGCGGGGCGGCTGGACGGTGACCCCGGCCGTGGCCGCGAACCGGAACATGGACGTGGTGCACCGGGCCGTTGGCCGGCCTGGGGTGGTCCTGGTCGGCGAAGGGTCCCCGACCAGGCTGCCGGGGCTGCTCGCGGCGGAGAAGAAGCGGATCTCCCGGGTCGCCTACGAGACTCCGATCTACGACTTCCAGGTCGGCAGCGAAGAGGGCCAGGTGCCGATCAGCAAGCTGCAGCGCAAGATCATGCGGCTGCCGCGCAACCTGAAGGGCGCCGAGGTCACCGAGCTGAACTACCGGCTCAAGGCACTGCCCCAGTCGCTGCAGGCGCCCAAGGGCCCGATGCCCCGGTCCGGGCGGATGCCACGGCCGCCGCGGCCCCGGACCCGATGACCGGTCAGGCACGCTGACCGGGCCAGGCCGCCCGCTCAGACGCGCAGCACGATGGTGTTGGCCGCCCGGTCGTGCAGCCCGCGCAGGTCACGGTCGGAGACCAGCGCCGGGATCACGGTCAGCAGCAGGAGCGTGCGGACCAGCGCCCAGAGCAGGCCGACCGGCTTGCCGTCGAGACGGGCGACCCGGATGCCGAGCACCCGCTTGCCCACGGTGAACCCGGTCAGGGCGGTCAGCACGTATACCTCGGCACCGAAGATGGCCAGGGTGAGCACCGGGGCGGAGGCACCGTGCAGGAACGCCCGCGCGATGATCAGGCACAGCACCCAGTCGATCAGCAGGGCGGCGAGCCGGCGCCCCATGCTGGCCACCGACCGGGGCCCCTGCTCGGGTAGCCCGAACCGTTCCCCCGGGTACTTTTCCTCGGCCCCGGGCTCGCGAAAGCCCGGCAGCAGGACCCCGGCCCACCGTCGCTCCGTCACCCCTCCACGGTACCGCCCGGGCGCGACCCGGCGGCCGGCCCCTGAGCCCAGGCCGGCCGCTCCTGGACTGCGGGTTCTGCTGCCTGGCCCAGGCGCTTCGCAGCGCCCAGGCGTAACACGTGTGAAACACTAGAGACACGGCTCGGTAATCGCCGGGAACTAACGTCCGAATCGTTCCTGCCGCAGGCCAGACCCCCTATGCGGCCAGCTCTGCGTGGCCGTCTTCCCGCGGCCCTTCAGCCGCGGCGGCCCGGGAGGCAACCCCAGGGAGGGCAACACAGTGCCAGCTAACAGAGCGCCAGCTCCGTTCAGGGAGGGTTGATGTTCCAGAGCGCCGACGAGGTCCTGAAGTACATCGGCGATAACAAGATCGAGTTCGTTGACGTCAGGTTCTGTGACCTGCCGGGGACGATGCAGCACTTCACGGTGCCGGTCGAGACGTTCGACGAGAAAGTGTTCACCGAGGGCCGGATGTTCGACGGCTCCTCGATCCGCGGCTTCCAGCAGATCCACGAGTCGGACATGCTGCTGCTGCCGGACGTGACGACCGCGGTCGTCGACCCCTTCCGCCAGCACCCCACCCTGAACATCACCTTCTTCGTGCACGACCCGCTGACCGGCGAGCCCTACACCCGCGACCCGCGGAACATCGCCCGTAAGGCGGAGACGTACCTGAAGGGGACCGGGATCGCGGACACCGCGTACTTCGGCCCGGAGGCGGAGTTCTACATCTTCGACTCGGTGCGCTACGACACCGGGGCGAACGCCGGCTACTACTACGTGGACTCGCTCGAGGGCGCGTGGAACACCGGGCGGGAGGAAGAGGGCGGCAACCTCGGCTCCAAGCCCCCGTACAAGGGCGGCTACTTCCCGGTGCCGCCGGTGGACCACTACACCGACCTGCGCTCGGCCATGGTCAGGGCACTCATCGACGCCGGCATCACGGTCGAGATGCAGCACCACGAGGTCGGCACCGCCGGGCAGGCGGAGATCGACATCCTGTTCGGCCCGATGCTCAAGCAGGCCGACAACCTCATGCTCTACAAGTACGTGATCAAGAGCGTGGCCCGGGCGGCAGGCAAGACCGTCACGTTCATGCCCAAGCCGATCTTCGGTGACAACGGCTCCGGCATGCACTGCCACCAGAGCCTGTGGAAGGACGGCTCGCCGCTGTTCTACGACGAGGTCGGCTACGCGGGCCTGTCCGACACCGGCCGGTACTACGTGGGCGGCCTGCTCAAGCATGCGCCCACGCTGCTGGCCTTCACCAACCCGACGGTGAACTCCTACCACCGCCTGGTGCCCGGCTTCGAGGCCCCGGTCAACCTGGTGTACTCGCAGCGGAACCGGTCCGCCTGCGTGCGCATCCCGATCACCGGCTCGAACCCGAAGGCCAAGCGGCTGGAGTTCCGGGTGCCGGACCCGTCCGCCAACCCGTACCTGGCCTTCTCGGCCATGCTGATGGCCGGCATCGACGGCATCAAGAACAAGATCGAGCCGCACGAGCCGGTGGACAAGGACCTGTACGAGCTGCCGCCGGACGAGGCGTCGGCCATCCCGCAGGTCCCCGGGTCGCTGGAGGCGGTGCTCGACGCCCTCGAGGCCGACCACGACTACCTGCTGGAAGGCGGCGTGTTCACCTCGGACCTCATCGAGACCTGGATCGACTACAAGCGGACCAACGAGCTCGACCCGGTCCGGCTCCGGCCGACGCCGCACGAGTTCGCGATGTACTTCGACGTGTAAGGACGGGCCAGCCCCGCCTGAGCACAGCCAGGAGGCCGCCGTCAGCCGCCCGCAACGGGCGGCCCGGCGGCCTCCTGCCTTTTCCCCGCCGGGCCCGCACCGGTCATGATGACGGGGCAGGATGGGAGAACAGGACGGATGATCGGCCCGGGGCGGGGATGAGCCACCACAACCTGATCACGCTGGCCAGCCTGAACCTGCACGGCGGGCTGACCAGCCGCGGCGACCCCTTCGACGTGGCGGACGCCTGCCACCGGCTCAAGGCCGACCTGATCGTCGCGCAGGAGGCGTGGCGGCCGGACGAGCAGCCGGATGCCGTGACCGGCGTGGCGGCCTCCCTCGGGGCCGATGTGCGGCACCGCGGACTGGCCACCCGCACTAACCGGGCCTCGCTCGGCCTCGGGCACGACGACGGGTCGGGAAGCTGGGGCCTGGCCGTGCTGAGCATGCTCCCGATCACCGGGTACGCCGAGATCGAGCTGGGCCGGGCGCCCGGCGACCGGATCAGCCGGGCGGCGCAGGTGGTCACGGTGACCACGCCGGACGGTACCCCGCTGCGTGTCGTGAACACCCACCTGACCCACCGGTACACCAGCCCGGCCCAGCTCGCGCTGCTGGCCTACCGGCTGGCCGGCCGGCCTGGCCCGGGCCGGGCCGGGCCGCCGCCCACGGTGCCGACGGTCATCGCCGGGGACCTGAACATGCCCCGCCTGGGCACCCTGTCCGCGCCCGGCTACCGTCACGTGGTGCGCGGCCGGACCTTCCCCGCGGGCCGACCGCTGATCCAGCTCGATCACGTGCTCATCCGGGGCCGCGTGACGGCGGCAGGCGGGGAGGTGCTGGACCCGGTCGGGTCCGATCACCTGGCGGTCCGCGCCCAGCTCATCGTGGGCTGAGTCCCGGTCATCGCCGGGTGGCCCGGTCAGCGCGGCGCGCGGCCGGCGGCCACCCGGCCCAGGCTGGTGACGGTGGACACGGACAGCACGTGCACGGTGCGGGCCGCGGGCGACAGCCGGAGCGTGCGCCGGGGCAGCCGGACCCGCAGCGCCCCCGGGCAGGAACTGAACCGCACCGGCGGCGGCATGGTCAGTGCCTCCCCGTCCACGCCGATCTCCACGGCACCGGCCGACCGGATCTCGAAGTCCGGCGCCGTCCACTCCGCCCACCCGGGGAACCGGCGGGCCTGCCCCGCGGCCTGCAGGGCCAGGAACGCGCTCGCCTCCGCGGCGTCGGCGATGGTCACCGCCACGATGCCGAGCACCCCGCGGTCGAGCCGTTCCCGGGTGCCCAGGCCGCCGTCGGCCGGCACCAGCTGGTAGGGATTGTTGGACACCAGGATGAGGTGGGCGGTCTCGTGCTCGGTGCCGTCAGGCCCGGTGAAGCACAGGTCGAGCGGCTCGGCGCCGGGGCCGAGCAGGCCGGGCAGCAGCGCCGCCGCCGTGCGGAGCTTGGCGTCGCGGTACTCCGGGGCCTGGACCACCTTCGCGTACAGCCCCAGCGACGCGTTGTTCACGAACGTGCGGCCGTTCACCGCGGCCAGGTCGATCCGGCGCTCGACCCCGTCCGCGAAGGCGTCCAGGGCGCCGACCACGTCCCCGCGGTCCAGGCCGAGGTCCAGGGCGAAATGGTTCCGGGTGCCCGCCGGAACGCAGACGAACGGCAGCCCGGCGCGCGCCGCCACCGAGGCCACCAGCGCCTGCGAGCCGTCGCCGCCGGCCATGCCGAGGCAGTCCGCCCCGCGCCGGACCGCGTCCTCAGCCAGTTCCAGGAGGTCGTCGCCGGGTTCCAGGACCACGGCCTCGATGCCGCGGCGGCGGCATTCGCTGGCCAGCGCGAACTTCCCGGCTTTCCCGCCTCCGGACTTGGGGTTCATGATCAGAACGCCCCGCCGCGGCCGCTCCCCCCGCGGCAGGTGCGCGGTCCGCGCGCGGGCATGCCCGTCGGTGCGGCCCAGGGCCTGCCGCGCCGCCAGCACTGACACGGCCCCGAGCGCCACGATCAGGGCCAGGAGCGGCACATTGATGCGCGCGAAGACCAGGCCGACGGCCATCCCGCCCAGCGCCGCGAGGGCCACGCCGAGTGCGACCAGCCGCCGCAGGCCCCGCCGGGACACCAGGTACCAGGAGCTCACCACGCAGATCAGCAGGCCGGCGGTGACCACGGCGATGGCCAGCAGGTGGACGGCGATGCCGATGAGGGCCAGGCCGGCCGCGGCGATCAGCGCCAGCAGGGCGGCGGCGGCGGACAGCCGCTCCCCCGGGCCAGGCCGCTCCGCCCCCGCCGCGGTCTCCCGCGTGACCGGGGATGACGGCCGGCTGCTGGGCGTGGACTCATCACCGGCCACGCGTCCCCCCGGCGGGCGATCCCGCGGGCACCCGGCCGGCCCGGCGGGTCTCGCGCCGGGCTCCATGGCCCACGGTAGTACCCAGTTACCTGGGTGTTAGCATACGCCCGTGACCAGACGGTGGGCGGCCAGTCAGTCCGCGGCCGAGCAGTCCGCGGCCGAGCGGCAGTCGATCGCGGAATGGGTGGCCGGCAAGGCCGCGGAGCGGGCCGGCCCGGCCCGGCAGCAGGCGGTGAACGGCATCCGCCAGCTCGGCCAGGTCAACCGGGCCGTGTACCAGGCGATCGCCAGCACGCCTACCCCGGCCCTGGACAAGCCACTGCGCCGGCTGTCCCGGGCCGCGGACAAGTCCCGCCTCTGGCTGGCCACCGCGGGGGTGCTGGCTGCCGCCGGCGGCCCCCATGGCCGCCGGGCGGCCGTCCGGGGCGTGCTGGCCATCGGCGCGACGTCGGCCTTCGTCAACCTGGCCATCAAGCCGCTGGCCTACCGGACGCGGCCGGACCGCGCCGGGGCCGGGGTGCCCGGTGTCCGCCAGGTCGCGATGCCGGCCTCGACGTCGTTCCCGTCCGGGCATTCCGCGTCCGCGTTCGCCTTCGCCACCGCGCTGAGCCGTGAGCGCCCGTGGGTCGCGCTGGGCACCGGGTTCCTGGCCGCCGCCGTGGCCTATTCGCGAGTGCACACCGGGGTGCACTACCCGGGCGACACCGTGATCGGCTCGCTGATCGGGGCCAGCGCCGGCCTGGCCGTGGCCGGCGTACTCGACCGCCGGTCCCCCGCGCCCTAGCGCCTTCGCGGCAGGCGGTCCCCCGCGCCCCGGCCGGGCGGCCCAGCCTGGCCGGGGCCGCGCCGCGCTCACCCGGCGGCGATCCGGCCGTCCTCCAGCCGCAGCACGTCGTCCGCGAGGTCGACGAAGGCCGGGTCGTGCGTGGCCACCAGCGCGGTGACCCCTTCGGCGCGGACCACGGTACGCAGCAGCCGCATGACCTGCCGACCCGTCTCCGAGTCGAGCTGCCCGGTCGGCTCGTCGGCGATCAGCAGCTGCGGGCTCCCGGCCAGGGCGCGGGCGATCGCCACCCGCTGCTGCTGGCCGCCGGACAGTTCCCCGGGGCGCTGCCGGGCGTGCCCGGCCAGGCCGACGACGTCCAGCATCAGGCGGACCCGGTCGTCCTGCTCCCGGGGGCTCAGGCCGGTGATCCGCAGCGGCATGCCGACGTTCTCGGCGGCGGACAGGATGGGGATGAGCCCGAAGGACTGGAAGATGAAGGCCACCTCCGAACGGCGCATCCGGGTCCGGTCCCGTTCGCTCATCGCCGAGATCTCCCGGCCATCGATCCGCACCGCGCCGCTGTCCGGGCGGTCCAGCCCGCCGATGATGTTGAGCAGGGTGGTCTTGCCCGAGCCGGACCTCCCGCACAGGGCGGCCAGCTGGCCGCGCCGGACGCTGAGTGACACCCCGCGCAGCGCGTGGACGGCCACGGCGCCGCGGCCGAACGTCCGGGTCACGTCGCTGACCTCGGCCAGCACCGGGCCGGCCGGGACCGCGGCCGCCCCGGGGAGCGGGCCCGCCGCGGGCTGGCTCATCGTTCCTCCCCGTCCCCGGCCACCGGGGCGGCCTCCGGCGGACCGCCAGCCGGGCCTGGGCGCGGTGTGTCCGGCCACACGCCGATGTGATCGGCCGCCGCCACCAGGCGCACCCGGTCGCGCATGCCGAGCGGCTCGGTCATCTCCCGCGGCAGCTGCAGCCGGCCGGGCCGGTGAACGCCACGCCGGACCAGTAGGCCGTGACGGCGCCGGCCAGGGCCTGCCCCGCGCCGCCACCCCGGCCGGCACCGGCCCGCCCGAGAGCGCTCGCCCGCACGCCGCCGGCCGGTCCGCCATGGGCCTCCAGCGCAGGCCGAACGGCCCTGGCCAGGGCCAGGCCGGCTAGGCCACAGTGAGGACGGAACTGGCAGCGGGCAACAGCATGGCCGGGAGCGGTGATGGCGGACAGCCTGCGGGACGGCGGTGCCCGGCCGCTGGCCGTGGAGGTGCGCGGCCTGACCAAGTCCTACTCCGGTAACCCGGCCGTGCGGGGCATCGACCTGGCCATCCGGCCCGGTGAGGTGTTCGCCCTGCTCGGCCCCAACGGCGCCGGGAAAACCACCACGGTGGAGATCCTGGAGGGCTACCGCAAGCGGGACGGCGGCGAGGTCAGCGTGCTCGGCGCCGACCCGGGCCGGGAGCGGGCACTGCTCAAGAGCCGGATCGGGATCGTGCTCCAGGCCACCAGCGTGGACCGGTACCTCACGGTCCGCGAGACGATCGCCATGTACGCCGGCTTCTACCCGCGCCCCCGGCCCGTGGATGAAGTGATCCACCTGGTCGGCCTGGACGCGAAAGGCGATGACCGGGTGCTGCGGCTGTCCGGCGGCCAGCAGCGGCGGCTGGACGTGGCGATCGCCCTGGCGGGCAACCCGGAACTGCTGTTCCTCGACGAGCCGACCACGGGATTCGATCCCTCGGCCCGGCACGAGGCCTGGGACCTGATCAAGAACCTGGCCGCGCTCGGCATGACCGTGCTGCTGACCACCCATTACATGGACGAGGCGCAGTTCCTCGCGGACCGGGTGGCGGTGATCGCGGACGGCCGGATCGTCGCGGAGGGCCCGCCCGCCACCCTGGGTGACCGGGACCGTGACCGGGCCCGCATCCGGTTCCGGGCGCCCGCCGGTTTCCCCGGCCTGTCCGCCTTCCCCCTCCCGCCTGGCGCGGCCGGGCCGCCCGGGCCGGACGGGTTCACCGAGATAATCACCGGCGATCCGGTACCGGTGCTGCACAGGCTCACCGGCTGGGCGATCAGCGAAGGCGTGGCCCTGGACGGCCTGGAAGTGATCAGGCCCTCGCTGGAGGACGTCTACCTCGCCCTCACCGGCGCGCCGGCCGCCCGGGACCCCGGCCAGGAACCCCTGGTCCCGGCCCCCCGGCCCGAGGAAGGGATCCGGCCATGACGGCGACCGCGCTGACGCTCTCCCAGGTGCGCTACGTCAACAAGGCGTTCTGGCGGAACCCGGCGTCGGCGTTTTTCTCGTTCGCGTTCCCGCTGATCTTCCTGGTTATCTTCACCTCGCTCCTGGGGCATTTCACCGTGCGCATCGGCGCCCGCACGGTGAACTACTCGACGTACTACGTGGCGGCCATGGCCGCGTTCGCGGTGATCACCGTCTGCTACAACAACATCGCCATCGGGGTGACCACCCAGCGGGACACCGGGGTGCTGAAGCGGGTGAACGGGACACCACTGCCCAGCGCCTCGTTCCTGGCCGCCCGGATGCTGCACGCACTGCTGGTGGCGGTGGTGCTGGTGGCCATCACTGCCGCGTTCGGCCGGGTGTTCTACAGTGCCGCCATCCCGTCCGGGGTGACGCTGCTGCGGCTGCTCGCCATGCTGATGGTGGGGGCCGCGGCGTTCTGCGCCCTCGGCCTCGCGGTGACCGCGGCGATTCCGAACGCCGATGCCGCGGCCGCCATCGTGAACATCACGATCCTGCCGCTGCTGTTCCTGTCCGGGATCTTCATCCCGCTCGGCGACAACGCGCCGTCATGGATCATCTGGGTGGCGCGGGTCTTCCCGGTCAAGCACTTCGCGGACGGGATGCGGGCGGGCTTCCTCGGCACCAGCTTCGACTGGACCGACCTGCTGGTGGTCGCCGCGTGGGGCGCTGCCGGGCTGCTGCTGGCGGTGCGCTTCTTCCGCTGGGAGCCGCGGATCGGCTGACGGGCCGGCCCAGCTGGCCAGCAGCCGGAGCGCCGTCTCGGACGGGCTGCCCGGCTCGACGGTGTGCAGGCCCAGTACCTGGTCGGGGTCGGCGGCCGGGGTGAACGCCTCGTAGCCGAGGATCAGCTCGCCGACCAGCGGGTGCCGGTAGCGCTTGCTGCCGTAGCTGCGGCGGTGCACGTCCTGGTCAGCCCACCAGCGGCGGAAATCCGGGTCACGTACCGAGAGCTCGCCGACCAGCTCGGCGAGCTGGGGGTCGTCCGGATGGCGCCCGGCGTACAGGCGCAGCGAGGCCACCGTGCCGCGGGCCGCGCCCGCCCAGTCCTCATACAGGTCCCGGGCCGCGTCATCGAGGAACAGGTAGCGGACCATGTTCCGCTCCCGGTACGGCAGCGCCTCGAAGTCCGTGTACAGCGCGCGGGCCAGGGGGTTACTGGCCAGCACGTCCCAGCGCCGCCCGAAGATCACGGCCGGCACCGTGGCCAGCGACTCCAGCACCTGGTACAGGCCGGGGCGGACCCGCTGCGGGGGCACCGGCCGGCGCCGTGGGCGGGCTGGCCGGGCCAGGGCGAACAGGTGGCTGCGCTCGGTGTCGTCCAGGCCCAGCGCCCGGGACAACGCGCCCAGCACGGCCTCGGAAACATTGCCGCCCCGGCCCCGTTCCAGCCGCACGTAATAGTCCACGCTGACCCCGGCCAGCTGGGCCACCTCTTCCCGGCGCAGGCCCGGTACCCGGCGCGACCCCGGCTGCACCGGCAGGCCGGCCTCGGCCGGCGTGATCCGCTCCCGCCGTGAGCGCAGGAACTCCCCCAGGTCGGTATGGGGCCCGGTCGCGGCGGCGGACTGGCTCATGGCGTCCACGGTAGGCGAGGCCAGCCGCGGCCGGGCCGGCCAGGGGGGTACTGGCGGGCCCCGGGTCCGGGAGGGCCTGCCGGGCGGCGCGGGACCGCCCCGCCCGGTACTTAGCTGGAGGGAGGAAGGAGAGAACATGGAACGCAGGATTCTCGGCGGGACCGGCATCTCGGTCAGCCAGTTCACGCTCGGCACGATGATGTTCGGGGCCATGGGCAATCCCGACCACGACGAGTCGGCCCGCATGATTCACACCGCGCTGGACGCCGGCATCAACGTCGTGGACACGGCCGATGTCTACTCCGGCGGCGAGTCGGAGGAGATCGTCGGGAAGGCGCTGGCGGGGCGCCGCGACGACGTGGTGCTGGCCACCAAGTTCAGCCTGCCGATGGGCGCGGACGCCAACCACCGCGGCGGCTCCCGCCGGTGGATCATGCGAGCCGCGGAGGACAGCCTGCGGCGGCTGGGCACCGACCACATCGACCTGTACCAGATGCACCGGCCCGACCCGCACACCGACATCGACGAGACGCTCAGCGCACTGTCAGACCTGGTCCACGCGGGGAAGGTGCGGGCCATCGGCTCGTCGCTGTTCCCGCCGCAGCAGATCGTCGAGGCGCAGTGGGCCGCGGAACGGCGCGGCCACGCCCGGTTCCGCACCGAGCAGCCGCCGTACTCGATCCTGCTGCGCGGCATCGAGGCCGAGATGCTGCCCACCGCGCAGCGCCACGGGATGGGCGTGCTGACCTTCGGGCCGCTCAGCTCCGGCTGGCTGTCCGGCCGGGCCGACCCGGCCAGCGGGCACCGGGCGGCCGGGCGCGGGGCCCCGATGTTCGACCTCTCGGTCCCGGCCAACCAGGCGAAGCTGGACGCCGTGCGCCGCCTCGCGGATCTGGCGGCCCAGGCCGGGCTGCCGCTCAGCCACCTGGCCACCGCGTTCGTCCGGGCGCACCCCGCGGTCACCTCGGTCATCATCGGCCCGCGGCGGCCCGGGCACCTGGCCGACCTGCTGGCCGCGGCCGACGTCACGCTGGGCGAGGACGTCCTGGACGCCATCGACGAGATCGTCCCGCCGGGCACCAACGTCAACCCCCGCGACATCTTCTACAACGCGCCCGCCCTCCAGGACAAGCGCCTGCGCCGCCGCTGACCAGGCACCGCCGCCGGCAGCCGGGCCCGCCACCTTGGTCAGGTGGCGGGCTCGTCCTCGGGCACGTCGAACTCGCCGTCCTGGACGCCGAGGGTGAACGCTTCCCACTCGGCCGGGGTGAAGTACAGGGTGGGGCCGTCGGGGTCCTTGGAATCGCGCATGGCGATCACGTAGTCGCTGCCCTCTTTGGAGCCGGGCACGACCTTGACCTCCACGCACGCCCCGCCATTCCCACCGCTGTAGGAGGACTTGCGCCAGGCGGCGCCGGTCAGGTCCATTGTTCGATCGCCTTCCTCGCCAATTGGATCGAGGCACCCGGGGACAGCGCCTCCGCTTTCAGTATGTCGTACAGGAACGCGGCCCGGGCCAGCTCAGCGGGACGCTCCACGACCTGCCCGGCCAGCGCGTTGTCCAGGTACACCACGTCCGGCACGCCGCCTCGATCAGCCGGTCCAGCTGCGCCCGCATCACCGCCGGGCCGCTGACCGGGCGCGCCAGCACCCCTTCGTCCAGGATCACCCAGAGCAGCGGCGGCCCCTCGGCGTCCGGGATGGCCTGCCGGTCCATCCGCGCGCTGACCAGCCGCTCCACCTCCGCCTCCGGGGACGCCGGATGCGCGGCCGCGAGCACCGCGCGGGCATACTCCTCGGTCTGCAGCAGGCCCGGGATGAGTAGCGGCTCGAACCAGCGCAGCGCGGTGGCCTCCCGCTCGGTCTCCACCCAGTCGCGGAACCACGCCGGGTACGCCGCGCTGCGGGCCAGCGGCTGCAGCCGGGCCAGTAACCCGCCGCTGCCCAGCGCCTCGTCGCAGCGGCGGGCGAAATCCAGGCTGGGCGCCCGGCTGCCGGTCTCCACATGGGCGACCAGCGACGGGCTGTAGCCCACCTTGTCGGCTAACTGCTCCTGGGTCAGCCGGGCCGCCGCCCGCGCCCGGCGCAACTCGGCGGAGAACAGCGCGAGCGCGCTGACGTCGCTGTCACGGGCCATGCCGCCGTCCTTACTGATCGCCTGCGCTCCGCACAGCATGGCACCGGGCCCTGATAGAAGCGCGGTGCGTGCCGGCCTGCTTCCAGAGCGTAGACCTGCCCCGCGATCCTGAAGGCCCTCATTTTCTCAACGCAAGGAGCGCCCCCATGCCGTGCCCCCCACCCCGGCGGTCCCGCCGGGCACCTGGAAACCCTGCGCCGGGAACTGGCCGGCCGTGGCTGGGTCACCAGCCTGCTGGCGCCCGGGGGCCGCCGGCCCAGCCTGTTCGTGCAGAACCCGGATCCCGGCGCGGCGGCCCTCAACGACCACGTGCTGGCCGCCCCGGACCGCGACGGGAGCTGCTGGTTCTGGTGGCCGTGGGCCACCCGCATCTCCCCCGCCGGGCAGGTCCCCGAGGCCGCCGACCGGGTGGCCAGCGTGCTGCGCGCCACCGAGTCCAGGGGCACGCCCGCCGGGCAGGCCGGCGAGCGGAACGGGGCATGACGCTGCTGACGCACCAGGGCCAAGAGCCGGAAGCGGCCGGTCCGTGCCTTCCGCCCGGTAATCGCCGTGATCGGCGCGCTCCCCCGCCCGCACCTGGCCTTCTCCTAGCATCCTGCTGATCTTCAGCCTGCTACCGGGGGGACAGACATGCTGAAGCGGCGGATCGGGCCGGGGTGCGCGGCGGCGCTGGCGGCGGTCACGGTCATGGGCGCGGCCGGGGTCACCGGGGCCGGCCCGGCAGCGGCCGGGACGGTCCCGGCCCCGGTCGGGGTGGCGCCGCGGCTGCCCGCCGGGGCCCGCGTCATCGGCCCGGAGCCTGGCCCGGCCGTCCTGCACGTCACCGTGGCCCTGCGCCCGGGTAATCCGGGAGGGCTGGAGCGGCGGGCGGCGCAGGTGGCCACGCCCGGCAGCCGGGCGTTCCGGCACTTCCTCCGCCCGGGGCAGGTGCGGGACCGGTTCGGCCCGCGGCCGGGCGCCGCGGCGGCGGTCGGCTCCTGGCTGCGCAGCCAGCACCTGGCCACCGGCCCGGCCTCCGGTGATGGCCTGCTGCTGCCGGTCTCCGGGCCAGCCGTCCGGATCGAGGCCGCGTTCCGCACGGCCATCGACGAGGTGCGCCTGCCCGGCGGCCGGACGGCGCGGGTCAACCGGCAGGCACCCCAGGTGCCCGCCGCCCTGCACCGCTGGATCTCGGCCGTCATCGGCCTGGACAACCTGTACCTGCCCCAGCCTGCCCTGGCGCCCGGGTTCATCCCGGGCCCCAGGGCCTGCCGCGCGGCCCGGGCCACCCCGCACGTGTACACGGCGGCCGGCCTGGCCCGCGCCTACCAGTTCGGCCCGCTGTACCGCCGCGGCGACTTCGGGCAGCACGTCACCGTCGCCCTGTTCGAGCTGGCCGACTACTCCGGCCGCGACATCGCGACGTACAACCGGTGCTACCGGGTAGATCCGTCCGTCCGCCGGGTGCCCGTCAACGGCGGCACCACGGTCGCGGCTGATCCCGGGGGCACGGTGGAGGAAACCGCCGACATCGAGGTCGTCACGGCCCTCGCCCCGGCCGCCAGCGTCCTGGCCTACGAGGCGCCGCTGCCGGGCGGGCTCACGTCCTTCGTGGACAACTTCGGTGCCATCGTCCAGCAGAACCGCGCCCAGGTGGTCAGCAGTTCCTGGGGTTACTGCGAGCCGGTGATCCCGCAGTCCGTGCTGCGCGTCGAGGCACAGTTGTTCCAGGAGATGGCCGTCCAGGGCCAGTCCATGATGGCGGCCGCCGGGGATGCCGGGCTCCGAGGACTGCCTGCGCCTGCTCGGCCTGGTGCCGTCCCGGCTGGCGTACAGCCTGCAGGTGGGTGATCCGGCCAGCCAGCCGTTTGTCACCGCCATCGGGGGCACGGCCATCACCCGCTACGGCTCACCGCCGTCTGAGTCGGCGTGGAACCAGAGCCCGGGCGGGAACGGCTTCCCGGCCCCGTTCGACGGGCAGGGCGGCCGGCCGGGTACCCGGGCAACTATGTCGGCAGCGGCGGCATTTCCCGTCGCTGGTGGATGCCGCCCTGGCAGGACGGCCTCGACCGCAGCGGCAACGCCAGCGGCGCCCGCTGCGGCGCCCCGTCCGGGACTGACTGCCGTGAGGTCCCTGACGTGTCAGCGCTGGCCGCCGCGGGCACCCCGGAGACCCGTGGCTACGTCATCTACGGCACGGCGGGGGGATTCCACGGCATCGGCTGGGTGACGGCGGGTGGCACCAGCCTGGCCAGCCCGTTGTGGGCCGCCCTGACGGCGCTGGCCGACCAGCAGGCGCCGGGCGGGCGGGTGGGCCTGCTGTCCCCCAGCCTGTACGCCATCGACCGGCAGGATCCGCGCGCCCTCACCGACGTGACGGCCGGCACCAACGACTACCTGGCGGGGGGCGGCCAGCCGTCCAACGACACCTGCACGTACTACGGACTGCCCCGCCAGCCCTGCTACCGGGCGACCCGGGGCTATGACATGGCTACCGGGCTGGGCACCCCGCAGGCCGCCTACCTGATCAGCGACCTGCTCAGCGAGCGCAGCGGCCCCGCCTGGCGCTCGCCCTAGCTCGTGAATGGCTGGCCGCCGAGGTCGGCCTGGCCGTGGGCGGCCAGCCAGGCCAGCGCCTCGCGCAGGGCCTCGAGCGAGCTGTACCGCGGGGCGTAGCCCAGCGTGTCGCCGGGCCCGCTCAATGCTCGCGGTGATGCTGCGGAACGTGTGCTCGCGGGTCGTCCCGGCGTGCTCGGCGCCGGCCCGCCGCTCGAACTCCGGCCAGTCCACGAACTCCAGCACGGGCTCGCGGCCGAACCACCGCGCCACGCCGTCCGCCAGCCCGCGCAGCGTCATGGCCTGCCCGGCCACCACGTGGAAGCTGGCCCCGATCGCGGCGGGCCGGGACAGCGCGCGGCTCGAAGGCCTGGGCCACGTCGTCGGCGTGCACGTGGTGCAGCACGCCCAGGCCGTGGTCGGGCAGCGCGAGGGCTGGCCGGTGGCCAGGCGGTCCATACGGCCGGATCCAGGTTGCCGGCCGGGGTGACGACCGGCCATCCCGGGCCGCTGATGTGACCAGGGTGCAGGACGACCGCGGGCACCCCGCCGGACCGCGTCTCGCGGTGCAGCAGGGCCTCGATCTCCGCCTTGCCCGTGCCGTACTCGCCATAGGCGGTCCGCGGCTCGTCCTCGGTGACCGGCACCCGCAGCGCCGGACCGTGCACCCAGATCGTCCCGCAGTGCACGCAGCAGCGGCCGGGACGAGCGCAGCGCGTCAACGAGCTGCCCCGCCGCAGCCGCGGTGAAGCAGACCAGGTCGACCACCACATCGGGGCGCAGCGCCGCGACACGGGCGCCAAACGTCCCGGCCGCGTCCTCGGCGTCGCGGTCCACGGTGACCCTGGTGACCGCGTCCCACTGGGCGCTCGCATGGTAGGGATCGCGCAGCCCCCGGCTCATCGCGATCACCTCATGGCCGCCGCGGACCAGCCGCGGCACGAGGTAACTGCCGATATGCCCGGTAGCGCCGATGACGACCACGCGACTCATACCCCGGGATCCTAACGAGTGCCCCCGCGGGCGATCACGATGCCGGCCTGGCCAGAACCCGGGGCGGCCGTCAGTCCAGGCCCCAGCTCGTCCAGCTCGAAGGCGGCCCGTCGGGCGTGATGGCCAGCAGGACACGAGCCTCCGCCGTCAGCGCCCGCAGGTGCTCATCGTCGTCCGGCACGGCCAGCCCGTACTTTTCCCGGATAGCGCGGAAGCGGGGCAGCTCAGCGGCGATATCCTCGCGGATCTCGGCGGTGGCCGGGAGCAGCACGGCGCGGAAGCCGGCCGGATCATCGATGAGCAGCTGGGCCCGCGGGTCCCGGCGGAAGATCGCATACTTCACGCGGTCCCGTGTTGTCGAGACGTAGAACCGCTGGCCATCCCAGTAGAACCAGTTGGGGCTCAGGTGCGGGCGCCCGTCGCGGCGGATGCCGGCGACGATGACGTTACGCGGCTCAGCCAGGAACGCCTCGATCTTCTCCGTCGATGCCATCCCCGTACGCTACCGGGACCACCTGCTTGCCCAGCGGGTCGTGCGGCTTGCTCCTGCTCAGGCCCGCCGGGCCCGCGGTCTCCTAACATGAGCATGTGACTACTCGCGTCCGGCGCACAGGATGGTCCCTGGCCTTACGCCTGGGCGCGGCGTTCACCGCTCTCGGCGGCATCTGCATCGTTGCCAGCGTGCCGGTCGCCTTCCCCCTCGCCGACCACTCGTCTTCCGACAGCTCCCCCAGCTCGCTGACGGCCATCGCCCTCGGCGGCTCGGCCTGCTGTCAGTCCTGCTCGGCGCGGCGGTCTTCACCGGCGCTGCCCTGGCCCGGCTCTGGCGCCCGGACCGCCGGCGGTGACATGGGTACCCGGGTTACCGCGCGCGCCAGGTCTTCGCTGCTGCGCTCATGCCGGACGGGGTCGCTGTGACTGAATATCGTGCGTCCTTTGACGCCGCCATCAGGTTCAGCAACGGCGGTGACCTGACCGCTCACGGGTTCCGCGTTGACGTTCCCTCACCCGACGTGGCTGAGGCCGCGATTGCCGCCCTGTTCGTCGCCTCGCTCGGCCTGCTGATGACGGAGTCGGTCCAGCTCAGCAACGTCGAGATTTTCGCCGAACCGCACAAGGGGACGCGGGGAGGGCCGTCGGATCACAGTCCTGGCCTGGCCGCCGCGGGCGGCCGGCTTGTCGAGCTCAGCCATGTGATCCGGGCTGGCATGATCACTTACCCCGGGCTTCCCGGCCCGGAGATCACCCCGTACCTGACCAGGCAAGCCTCGCGAGAGCAGTACGCTCCCGGCACCGAGTTCGCCATCGGCCGGCTCACCCTGGTCGGCAATACCGGGACCTATCTCGACGCGCCCTATCATCGCTATCCCGGCGGAGCGGACCTCAGCGCCATTCCCCTGTCCCGGACCACCGATCTGCCGGCCGTGGTGGTCCGGGTGACCGGCGCACGGCAGCCCGGCATTGATGCCGGCGCCCTGGCCGGGCTGGATGTCCGGGGCCGGGCCGTGCTGCTGCACACCGGCGACGATGCCCGGTTCGGTTCTCCCGCGTACGGCGAGGACCGGCATTTCCTGACCAGGGCCGCCGCCGCATGGCTGGCTGGCCAGGATCCGGCGCTGGTCGGCATCGACGCGCTCAACATCGATGACACCGCGGACGGCCAGCGGCCCGCGCACACCCTGCTGCTTGCGGCCGGCATTCCCATCATCGAGCACCTGGCCGGCCTGGGGCAGCTGCCACCGACCGGTGCCCGGTTCACCGCTGTGCCGCTGCGCGTTGAGGGGCTGGGCACCATTCCCGTCCGCGCCTTCGCCCGGCTACCCGGATAACCCGGAGCGCACGCCATCTGCCCGGAAACGAACGTCCCCCATATCAGCCTGCGGGGTAGGGCGTTCCGGCGCGCCCTGTGCGGAGGGTGGCGGCCCACCAGGCGAGTTGATCCAGCAGCGTCTTGGCGTAACTTCCAGGTGGAGGACGGCGTGGCGGCCTCCGGCCGCGCCGCCATAGCTGACGAACGCGACCGGTTTGGCGGTCCATTGAGTGAAGTGCCAGTCGATGGCCGCCTTGAGCGAGGCGGGGTAGCTGTGGTTGTGCTCGGGGGTGACCAAGATGAACGTGTCAGCCGCTTCGAGCCGTGCCGTCAGTTCGGCCATGTGGTCCGGACGCGGGTAGGCGGCGCCGGCGTACTTGGGTGACGCGGCCGGCAGGGAGAGGGGGATCTCGTAGTCGGCCAAGGTTGACCACCGTGACATCAAAGCCTCCGTGGGCGGCGGCCTGGCCGGCGACCCAGGAGGCCACAACGGGGCCCTCAGCGGCCGGCATCGTCCCCTTGTCCGTCCTACGCTGTGAGGGATGGGTACACCGCTGGGTGACTTCCCCCGTGCGCGCCGGAACTCCACCAGCCCGGACGTGGCGGGCCTGCCGGCGGGGCCGCGCCGCCGGGCGCCGGGGCTGCGGCGCTCGGATCAGCGTCGAGTACCTGGTCCGGATCGAGCAGGGCCGCGATCGCAACCCGTCCCCGGCGGTAGTGAACGCGCTGGCTGACGCGCTGCGCCTGGACGCCGCCGAGCGGGAGCACCTGCGTCAGCTGACCAAGACCACCGGCGGGACCTGTGCCGGGGCGCGGGCGCAACCCGGCCGGGATGTCAGGCCAGGCGCGCGGCGGCTACTCTCGGCCGCATTCCGGTCCCGCCTCAGCGCCCAGGCCGGGGAGCAGTTCACCGGCCGGCTGAACCGGCACCGGCTGCCGGCCCGGGCACGCTGCGGTGGACGCTGCCCGTGTTCGGGAGCTGCGCTGGGACCGCGAGATCCTGGAACTCCCGCCCGCAGACGCCCAGCAGCTGACGGTGCTGCTACCCGCGGACCGGGCCACCGCCGAGGCCGTTAACCGGGTGCCGGGAGCCGCCGGCGCCAGGCTGCGCGTGGTCAACTGAGGCCGGCCGTGCGTCTCCGGCTGTAAGGTCGCGCCGTGACGGTGTCGCGCTTCGTGGTGCAACTCCACGACGCGACGACGCTGCATTTCGATCTCCGGATCCGGACCGGTGAGGTCCTGCGGTCGTGGGCGGTCCCCAGGGGGCCGTCGCTGGATCCCGCTGTCCGGCGGCTGGCCGTGCCGGTGGGGGACCACTCCCTCTCCGCGGGGGACTATGAGGGGGTCCGGGCCGGGCAGGCACGCGGTACGGGCGCGGTGATCATCTGGGATGAGGGCGCCGCTGAGATCATCCGTGATGAGCCTGGCCACCTGTCCGTCATCCTGGGCGGCAGCAAGCTCTCCGGAGGCTTCGCCCTGACCCGGCCGGCGAGCGCCGCTGGATTCTGGTCAAGACCCGTGATGAGCACGCGCGACCCGGTTCGGACATCGTGGCCGAGCAGCCGCGGAGCGTGCGCAGCCGCAAGACCTGGGAAGACCTGGCGGACGAGTAAACCGCCGTCCAGGCTCCTCGCGGCTAAGAGCGGATGAGCCAGCGGGGTGCCCCCATTGCGGTCAGTCGTAGTCGCCGGACAGCGGCGTAGCCATGACCAGGCAGGCAGGTCATTCGCTGCGCCGGCGGCCTGAGTAGTGAATGCGGCCCGCCTGGATCTCGCCGTTGTCGATGGCGGCCTGCTCATCGTCTTCGGTCGTGCCGGCCAGGTCGGGGAAGAAGTACGGGCCGTAGCTGACCGGCCCGGCGTCGAACCGGGCATCGAGTTCCCGCAGGATGTCCTGGCCGCTGTGCAGATTCTCGGCCTCCGCCCAGGACCGGCAGCAGGCGTCCCAGGACATGCCCGACTCGCGCCACTGTCCGCACAGCTGCTGCAGCCAGTTGTCCTCGCCGCCGTCCGGGGCAACCGGGCCCAGCACCAGCGGGCGGTAGCCTCGTCGAACCGCTCCCGGGCCCATTCCACGATCACCAGCCGGCCTCCGGGCCGCAGCCCCGACCCCATCCGGTCCAGCACCTCGCCCAGGTTCGCGACGTGGTGCAGGGACGTGCAGGCCACGAACGCATCCGCGGGCCCGGTCATGTCATATCGCTCGAATTCCACCTGGCGGTACCACGGCCCAGCCGGAGCCCCGGAATCCACGCCGGCCGCGTCATAGCCCGCCGAGACCAGCATGGGAATGAAGCCGCCCAGCGGTCCGCACCCGACTTCGATCACCCGTGCTGGCGCGGCCGGCAACTGGCCCCGGACGTACGGCCACACCGCGGCCAGCCACCGCTCATCAGGCGTCATGCAGCCAGAGCCTACGCCGCGCTGAATCGGTGATACTCGCCAGCCGGACTCACGTGGGCGACCGAGTGGTCTGGAACCGCTGCCGGCGCGCCGCCGCGCGAGGAACCGCGGCTGACTCTCCCTTTAGTGGAGGCGCAGCCCCGCGATGACGAGCTGGACCATGCGACGTGCGTCGTAGCGGGGGCTGTTGCCCGCGCCGATACAGAGATTGCCGACGCCGCGCAGCAGCTCGTAGGCATCCGTGTCGGTGCGGATCTCGCCCGCCTGAGCAGCGGCGTCGAGCAACTGGGCGCACACGGGCACGAGGCGGTCGAGGAAATAGGCGTGCAGAGTCTCGAAGGCGGCATCGTCGGACTGCAGCGCCTCGGCGAGGCCGTGCTTAGTGACCAGGAAATCGACGAAGAGGTTGATCCACCGTGCCAGGGCGGCGTGCGGCGTGCTGCTGTTCGCCAGCAGTGCCGGGCCGGCCTCAGCGCATGCCTCGACCTGGTGCCGGTAGACGGCGACGATGAGATCGGCTCGCGTCGGGAAGTGGCGGTAGATCGTGCCAACGCCAACGCCGGCCTTGGCCGCGATGTCGCGCACGGGCACATCGACGCCGGAAGTGACAAAAGCCGCGGCAGCCGCGTTCAGCAGCGTCTCCTCGTTACGCCGGGCGTCGGCCCGCTTCCGCGGGGCTGGCGGCCCTGATCCGCTGTCGATGCCGGCCACTGCGCCGCTACCTCCGTCACTGAATTTGTCAAACGGAACATGGTTCCGTATAGTAATTAACGGAACACGGTTCCACTTGCTCATGATGCCACAACAGGCGACCGATGGCCAAGCCACGCCTCGCAAGCCCGCTCCACCTCTCCAGGAGGAACAGTCATGCAGTACCGCACCTTGGGCCGCACCGGCGTGCAGGTCAGCACCCTCGTACTCGGCGCGATGAACTTCGGCAGTCTGGGACGTACCACCCAGGACGAGGTCACCGCCATGGTCGACGCCGCCCTGGAGGGGGGGATCAACCTCATAGACACCGCCGACAGGTATAGCCAGGGCGAGTCAGAAGAGATGATCGGCAAGGCCATCACCGGCCGCCGCGACGACATCGTGCTGGCCACGAAGGCGGGCATGCCAATGGGCGACCAGCGCAACCATCAGGGCAGTTCGCGCCGCTGGCTGGTCACCGAGCTAGATAACAGCCTGCGCCGTCTAGGCGTCGAGCATGTCGATCTCTACCAGATCCACCGGTGGGACCCGAGCACCAGCGACGAGGAGACGCTGTCGGCCTTGACCGACCTGCAGCGCGCGGGAAAGATCCGCTACTTCGGCTCCTCGACGTTCCCCGCGTACCGCATCGTGCAGGCGGAGTGGGCCGCCCGGGAGAACCACCTGAGCCGTTACGTCACCGAGCAGCCCAGCTACTCGATCCTGCAGCGCGGGATCGAGACCCACGTCCTGCCCGTGACCGAGCAGTACGGACTCGGCGTGCTGGCGTGGAGCCCGCTGGCCTCGGGCTGGCTGTCGGGCGCGATCCGCGAGGGCCAGGAAATCACCACCAGCCGCTCGGCATTGATGCCGCAGCGCTTCGACACCGCCATCCCCTCCAACCGGGCCAGGCTCGATGCCGTCGAGCGGCTCGCCACGGTCGCCGACGACGCCGGCCTGACCATGATCCAGCTCGCGCTCGGATTCGTCACCGCGCACCCCGGCGTGACCAGCGCGATCATCGGCCCCCGCACCATGGACCACGTGCACTCTCAGCTCGCGGCCGCCGACACCGTGCTCTCCGCGGACGTCCTCGACGCGATCGACGCGATCGTCGCTCCCGGCACCGACCTCGCCGCAGACGAAAAATTTGATAGCCCGCCCGCCCTGCTCGACCCGTCACTGCGCCGTCGCTGATCGCTCGTCAGATCACCCGCTGAAAGGACCAACGGACTCATGCCCCTAACAGCCCGGCCTCGTTTCGGGATCGCGACCGCCCCACAACAGGTCGGCTACCACGACATCCTGCGTGTCTGGCGCGAGGCGGACACCATCCCGCAGATCGAGCATGCGTGGCTGTTCGATCACCTCATGCCGATCGGCGGCGACCCGGGCGGACCGATCTTCGAAGGCTGGACACTGCTCTCGGCCCTCGCCGCGCAGACCCGGCGACTGCGCCTCGGCCTGCTCGTGACCAGCAACCGCTTCCGTCCGCCCGCCATGCTGGCCAAGATCGCCGCAACTGTCGACATCGTCTCCGGCGGGCGGCTCGATTTCGGTATCGGCGCAGGCTCACGACCCAGCTATCCGCTGGCCCGGCGCGAGTACGAAGCACACGGCCTGCCCTTCCACGACGCCGCCCACGCCGTGGGGAGCCTCGCCGAAGCGTGCGCGGTGATCCGGCGGTTGTGGACCGAGGCCGAGCCGTTCGACTTCCAGGGCACCTACGTCCAGCTCACCGGGGCGTTCTGCAACCCCAAACCCGTCCAGCGCCCCTACCCGCCGATCCTCATCGGCGGACGCTCGGCCCCGGTACTGCGCGTGACCGCCGAGCACGCCGACCTGTGGAACATCCCGGGCGGCGACATCGACGACGTCATCCGCCGGAGCGCACTGCTGGACCGCTACTGCGCCGAGATCGGCCGTGACCCCGCCTCGGTCACCCGCTCGATCCACCTGCCGGTCTCCTACGGTCAGCCCAGCAGCACCCGGGACGCGATCGGCGAAGCGATCGACGCCGGCTTCCGGCACATCGTCCTCGGACTGCCGGCGCCCTACCCCGCCAACGTCGCACAGTGGGTCACCGACGAGCTCATCAGCGCGCCGGCCTAGCGACCCAGCGGCAGCGGGAATCTTCAGGAGGCGGAGCGGCGGCGCAGGCCGATAGCGGCCAGCGCCAGGCCGGCCAGCGCGATCACCGGGCCGCCCACGGCCCAGAAGGTGACGCCAGACATGACGCTTCCGCCTATGGCGCCAAGGCCCTGCAGGGTGAAGAGGACACCCAGGAGCGCGATCAGCACACCCCCGCCGATAAGCAGGAAGCTCTTCATGAGACTGCCTCTTCCTCCAGGGACACGCGCCTTCCCCCGGGCCGCGGGGCCGGCGGTCCGCTCCCGTGCCCTCAGTTCCGGAACGGCCCTGCGGCCGGGAAGGTTCATCCGCAGGCCCGGGGATCGACGGCGCCCGCGTGCACATCAAGGTCTCCGGCGCCGCGTACCTGCGTCCCAGGTACGCGGAAACGCCGGAGCCGGGGGCCGCGTCGTGAGCGCGTGGCGCCTTGCGGCCGGCTGTCGGCACGGTTGTAGAGTGCGCACGTGCAGGCACCATCGGGCGCGCCCAGGTGGCTGGAAGCCTTCACCGCGGCCGAGCGGCCGGACTTGTGGTCGCGAGCTCGCGACGATGGGCTCTTCGAGGGCCTGTGGCCGGCGTACAACCACCATGGCAATCACACCGGCCGCTACTTCGGCTCGCTGTTCCCCCGGCATGCCGGCCTGCAGATCCTCTTTGCCGACCGGCGCTCCGGCCATCTTGTCGCCCGGGGACGGACCATTCCCTTCCGCTGGGACGGCACCATCGAAACCCTCCCAGCGGGGATCGACGCCCTCGGCCTGCAGGCCATCGACGAGCCGGGCCGTCCCACGGCGCTGTCGGCCCTGGCCGCGGAGGTCGCCGACGGCTACCAGGGCGGCGGCCTGAGCGGGCTCGTCGTGGCCGCCATGGCTGCGGTGGCCCGCCGTCACCATCTGGCACCGCTGGTAGCCCCGGTCCGCCCGTCGTGGAAGGACCGCTACCCGTTGATTCCCATCGAGCGCTACGCCAGGTGGCGGCGGGAGGACGGAATGCCGTTCGACCCATGGCTGCGCGTGCATGCCCGCCTCGGAGCCCGGATCCTCCGCCCGGAGCCCCGGTCGCTAGAGATCACCGCGCCCACCACCGACTGGGAGGCGTGGACACAGATGGCGTTCCCCGATGACGGCGAGTACGTCTTCCCGGGGGGCCTGGCCCCGCTGAGCGTGAACGGGCAGACGGGCGCCTACTGGGAGCCGAACATCTGGATGCAGCACGACCTGTGAGACCGCGCCCGCTCCTGCATGAGCGGCAACCGTGCCTGAGTCACCCGGCCGCGGGCAGCGACCCGGCACATCCGCCGTTAGCGTCCACCAGGCGGAACGCCTGGGCTACCACCAGGGTGTCGTCGCCGACGGTGAATCCCGGGTCCTCCATGGCCGCCCGCATCTCGTCGGAGTGCCAGAACTGCTCATGCCCGGCCCGCCATTCCGCGACCGAGATGTACCCCTCACCCTCGCCCAGCGCGTGCGCCAGGTCCACGTCGGCCAGGCGCACCACCCGCACCGTGGTCGTCTCGATCACCCCGACCGGGTCGCCAGCGGAGTCGATCACGACCTGCCGCAGCCCGGGAACGGGAAGCGGCGCACCGTCATGCTCGTAGTCCGCGACCAGCCCGCTGGTGGTCGTCTTCCGGCCCGCGAGGATCGCGGCGACCAGCTGGTCACGCAGCAGCCCCGGGAAGGCGAACTCAACCGCGGGCAGGCCCTCTGTCGGCATGCCCGCCAGCCTAACCGCCCTGGCCGCCGGGCCGGGCGCAGGACCTCACGGCGCGAGTGAACCGGGATCGGCGGGGACGTCAACGGCGTGTTCCCTGAGCACGGCCAGGGGCACGATGTCGAGCGCCCGCTCATGGGTGGAGGCCATGACCACGTGCGCGGCGGCACCCTCGTGGTGAGCCCGGAGCCAGTTCCTGGCCGTCACGCACCAGCGGTCCCCGGGCGCCAGCCCGGGGAACCGGAACTCCGGGACCGGGGTCACCAGGTCGTTGCCGACGCGGCGCTGGTGCTCCAGGAACTCAGCAGTCACGACGGCGCAGATCGTGTGACTGCCCTGGTCCTCCGGACCGGTGTTGCAGCACCCGTCCCGGTAGAAGCCGGTGACCGGGTCAGTGCCGCACAGCTCCAGCTCACCACCCAGCACATTGCGATCAGGCATGCCGCCAGTATCCGCACCCCGGGACGCGCCCGGCAACCACATCGGCGGCCCGCCCGGCCGCGGCGGCGGGGCTGGACGCCAGCATTCCGCTGGGCACGCCAGCGTCAGCTTGTGGCACTGGGGCCCGGGGAGCCGTTCAGAGGTGTGATCTCGGCGGGGCTGGCGGCCAGGTTCGCCGGCATGGTGGCGGGCAGTGCGGGCGGCGGGGCCGGCAAGGCGGCCGTCTCCTCCGCCCCGGCGTCCTCGGGGGCCGGGATGGCGGGCAGCTGCGCGCGGTCGAAGAAGCGCAGCAGTTCCACCGGGAACGGCATGACGAGGGTGCTGTTCTTCTCGGCGGCGACTTCGACGACGGTCTGCAGCAGCCGCAGTTGCAGCGCGGCCGGGTCGGCTGCCATGACCGAGGCGGCCTGGGCCAGCTTCTTGGAGGCCTGGTACTCGCCATCGGCCGCGATGATCCGGGCGCGGCGCTCACGCTCGGCTTCCGCCTGCCGGGACATCGAGCGCTTCATCGATTCGGGCAGGGAGATGTCCTTCACCTCGACGCGCTCCACCCGGATGCCCCAGGGTCCCTCAGTGGGAGCGTCGATCACTTCCTTGAGCTCGGCGTTGACATGCTCCCGCTCGGACAGGAGCTGGTCCATGTTGCTGCGCCCGGTGACCGACCGCAGCGACGTCTGGGCCACCTGTGAGACCGCGAAGTGGTAGTTCTGCACGTTGATGATCGCCTTGAGCGGGTCAACGACCCGGTAGTACACGACCGCGTCCACTTTCAGCGTGACGTTGTCCCGGGTGATGGTCTCCTGCGCGGGCACATTCGCCACGGCGATCTGCATGTTGACCTTGGTGAGCTTGCTGGTGAACGGGTTGACCCAGGTCAGGCCCGCTGTGCGGACGCCTGGCTGGGCCTGGCCCCAGCGGAAGACAATGCCTTGCTCGTACTGCCGGATGATCCTGAAGCCGAACACATCGGCCATCCCATCCCCGGCACGGGGCGCGCCGGGCTTCCCGGCCAGCGGACGGCGCCGGCGCGACTGTCAGCGTTCGGAATGCCCGCGGCCTCCTTTCATCATCACACACTTGTGCCACCGGGCCGGACTTCCGCCCCGCCGCGCCTGTCCCGGGTCAGCGCCACGGGAGTCAGCCCGGCCAGCCGGCCGCATTCCCTGGTCAGGTGGGCCTGGTCGGCATACCCGGCGTCCGCGGCCAGGGACGCCAGGTCAGCGCCGCCCGGGGCGGCGTCAACCCGGGAGACGAACCGGCGGAACCGCAGCACCCGGCGCAGCTGCGCCGGGCCGTACCCGACCGCCGCCCCGCACCGCCGGTTCAGCTGCCGCTCGCTCACGGCCAGCTCCCCGGCCACCTGGCTGACCTGCGCCCCGGGACGGCGCAGCCGCTCCGCCACGGCGGTGACCAGCGGATCCGGCGGCCGCTCGGCGACCAGGCGGCCGGCCAGGTCGATCAGCAGCCGCAGCGCGGCCGCCGGGTCCAGGTCCGGGTGCAGCCGGCCGCCCAGCGTGCGGCCCGTCCCGCCGGGAAGTTCCGTGCGCAGGTCATCCGCGCTGAGCCGCTGATCCAGCAGCCCGCTCAGCGGGCGGCCCAGCGCCGGGCCGCCCGCGCCGGGCCGGAACCGCACCGCGGCGAGCACGGTCCCCGGCGCCGTCGGCATGATCACCGGGCCGGTGTCCGGGCCGGCCAGGAACACCCCGGTCCCGCGGCACCAGATCAGGTCCACGCAGGCATCGGGCAGGACCCGGGTCGGCGGTGCGCCACCCGGCGGGGTCACCCCCACCCAGGCGCAAGACAGCGCGCCGGCCAGGGGGGCCGGAGGCCGGAATTCTCGGTAGCCCGGTGCCCAGTCCACATCCCGAGTCTGGCACGCCGGCCTGGGCTGCCCGTCAGGAGTCCGATTCGTTCAAGAGGCCGGGGCGCCGGGGGCGCAAGGATAGGGGCATGAAACCAGACTTCGACGCCGCTCACGCGTTCCTGGTCGGCGCCGCCCGGGTCCTGGACCGGCGCAGGTTCGAGCGGCTGTTCCTGGGCGGGGCGGCCCGGCCGGTGCGGGACGCCGTGGCTGCCTACCGCAACGGCGACGGCGGGTTCGGGCACGCCCTGGAACCGGACGCCCGGGGCCCGGGCAGCCAGCCGCTCGCCATCCAGCTCGCCCTGCAGACCCTGCACGAGGCCGACGCCTGGGACGACACGCTCGTCCAGGGAGCCTGCGGGTGGCTGGCGGCGAACGCCCCCCGGGAGGGCGGCGCTGTCTTCGCCGACCCGGGCATCGAGGAGTGGCCGCACGCGCCGTGGTGGGTGCCGGAGCCCGGGCAGCCCGCCTGGCTCATCACGACCGCCTTGCTGGCCGGGACGCTGCACGGCCGCCAGGTCCGCCATCCCTGGCTGGACCGGGCGACCGGGTGGGTGTGGAGCCGGCTGGACGACCTGGGCAGCGCCGGCCCGTACGACATGCGCGCCGTGCTGTACTTCCTGGACCGGGTGCCGGACCGGGACCGGGCGGCGGCGGCGCTGCAGGCGGCGGGCCCGGTGATCCTGGACGGCGGCCTGGTGACCCTGGACCCGGATGCGCCCGGGGAGATCCACACCCCGCTGGACTTCGCGCCGCGGCCCGGCTCGCTGGGCCGCCGGCTGTTCAGCGGGCAGGTCATCGATGCGCACCTCGACCACCTGGCCGCCGCGCAGCAGCCGGACGGCGGCTGGAGATTCAACTGGCTGGCGTGGTCGCCGGCGGCTGCCGCCGACTGGCGCGGCGCGATCACCGTGGATGCCCTGGCGCTGCTGCGCGCCAACGGCCGCGGCTGAGTTTCAGTGAGCGGCGCCGGGTCCAGGTGTGCCGGATCAGGAACCCGATGAGGACCAGGCTGGACAGCCCGTGAAAGGCGATCCTGGTGCGAGGCTCCAGCCAGTCCCAGAGCCCGCTGGCCGTGACGAACACCGTCAGCGCGAGCAGCACGCTGGCCTGGGACAGGCTCCAGCGCACCGCCCGGGACAGCGACCGCCGCTGCCAGGCCCGGCGGATGGTGCCCCAGATCCACGCCCGGCGGTGCCACAGGTGCGGGCCGACCGCCCCGGCGAAGACCAGCCCGATCACGCTGTGGATCGCGATCGACACCGGCTCCAGCAGCACGGACGCCACGCACGCCGCGATCAGCAGCAGGTCCACCGCCCAGCGGCGCGCGCTGCGCCGCCGCCCCGGCCCTCCGGCCGGCCGCGCGGCGGCCGCCCCCGGGACGGGCGCTGGCTGGGCCGTCTCCTCTATGCTCACCCCGCCACGATCGCCGGCCCCGGCCTGCGGCACATCGGCCTGCGGTGCCGTCCTCCGTGCCCGACCGGGGGCGGACGGACCGCGGTTCCGCTACCCAGGTACGAGCCGGTCATGAGACGCCAGGAGGAGCCGGGGCCCCGCCCGGTCCCAGCCGGCGCGGCTCAGCCGTAGAACAGCCGCTCCATGACGGCGCGGGCCCGGCGCGCGGTACGCCGGTGGTCCTCAACCAGGTCCTGCCCGCCATCGGGCGGGTAGCCGAGGATCCTGGCCACCGCACTCAGCTCGGCCTGCTTGACCGGGAGCATGTCCGAGGGGCGGCCGCGCAGCAGCACGACCGCGTTGCGGATCCTGGTGGCCAGCCGCCAGGCGGCGGCGAGCGCCGCCGCGTCATCGCCGCGGATCAGGCCCGCCTGCTCGGCCGCCCCGAGCGCCGCGAGGGTGCGGGTGGTGCGCAGCCCGGCCTCGTCATGCGCGTGGGTGAGCTGGAGCAGCTGGACCACCCACTCCACGTCGGACAGGCCGCCGGGGCCGAGCTTGAGATGCAGGGCCGGGTCAGTGCCACGGGGCATCCGCTCGGCTTCCATGCGGGCCTTGAGCCGCCTGATCTCCCGCACCGAGGCCTCTGAGATGCCGCCCGCGGGGTAGCGGAACTCATCGGCCATCACCCGGAAGCGGTCGCCGAGCTCCCGGTCCCCCGCGGCGGGCTCCGCCCGCAGCAGCGCCTGCGCCTCCCAGGCCAGCGACCAGCGCTCGTAGTAGGCGCGGTAGGACGCGAGCGTGCGGACCAGCGGGCCCGCCCGGCCCTCCGGCCGCAGCCCGGGATCGATCTCCAGCGGCGGATCGGGAGCCGGCTGGGAGAGCAGCCTGCGCATCTCCTCGGCCACCGCGTGCGCGGCCCGCGACGCCGCCTGCTCCAGCGCGCCGGGCAGCGGGTCGTGCACGAACATCACGTCCGCGTCGCTGCCGTAACCAGTCTCACGGCCGCCGAACCGTCCCATGCCGACCACGAGCAGCCGGGTGGGCAGCGGTCCTGATTCCCGCTCGACGTGGCGGATCGCCGCGTCCAGCGCGCCCCCGATGGCCACGGCCGTGATTACCGTCAGCGCCTCGCTGGACTCCTCCACCGAGGTCAGCCCGAGCAGGTCCGCGGCCGCGGTGCGGAGCAGCTCGCGGCGGCGCAGCGCGCGGACCGCCCGCGCCGCCGCATCGGCGGTGGCGTGCCTGCTGACGACGGCGGCCGCCTCGGCGTGCAGCGCCGCGGACGGGCGTGGGGCCAGCTGCTCGTCCGAGCCGAGCAGGGCGACTGTCTCCGGGGCGCGCATCAGCAGGTCCGTCGCGTAGCGGCTGGAGGCGAGCAGCCGGGCCATGCGGCGCGCTACGTTCGTGTCATCGCGGAGCAGCCGCAGGTACCAGGGCGAGTCCCCCAGTGCGTCGCTGACCTGGCGGAACGCCAGCAGCCCGGCGTCCGGCTGGGCCGCGTCGGCGAACCACTCCAGCATCACCGGCAGCAGCGTGCGCTGGATCGAGGCCCGCCGGGACACCCCGGAGGTGAGGGCCTCGATGTGCCGCAGCGCCCCGGCCGGGTCGGCGTAGCCGAGCGCCTCCAGCCGGACCCGGGCCTCTTCGCGGGTCAGCCGGACCGCGTCCGCGGGCAGCCGGGCCACCGCGTCCAGCAGCGGCCGGTAGAACAGCTTCTCGTGCAGCCGCCGGGCCTCCCGGGCGTGCTGCCGCCACTGCGCCATCAGCTCAGCGGCCGGGTCGGCGCGCGACGGCGGCGCGGACACGGCCGCCCCGTCCCGGGTGCGGGCCCGGCGCAGCGCGCGGCCCAGCCGGCGCAGCGCCGCGTCATCCTCCGGGAGCGTGTGGGTGCGCCGCAGCTGGCGGAGCTGCAGCAGGTGCTCGACGGTGCGCAGGAAGCGGTAGGCGGAGGCCATCGTGGCCGCGTCCTCCCGGCCGACGTAGCCGCCCTTGGCCAGCGCGGCCAGCGCCGGGAGGGTGCCCCGTTCCCGCAGCGCCTCATCGGTCCGGCCGTGCACCAGCTGGAGCAACTGCACGGCGAACTCGATGTCGCGCAGCCCGCCCGGACCGAGCTTGAGCTGGCGGGGGGCTTCGCCGGGGGCCAGGTTGCCGATCACCCGGCGGCGCATCGCCTGCACGTCCGTCACGAAGTGCGGCCGCTGCGAGGCCTGCCACACCATCGGGCTGAGCGCGTCGATGTACGCCTGCCCCAGCTCCCGGTCGCCGGCTACCGGGCGGGCCTTGAGCAGCGCCTGGAACTCCCAGGTCTTGGCCCAGCGCTCGTAGTAGGCGCGGTGGCTGGCCAGGGTGCGCACCAGGGGGCCGTCCCGGCCTTCCGGGCGCAGGTTCGGGTCCACCGGGAACAGCGCCCCTTCGGCGGTGGCCTGCGAGCAGACCCGGACCAGCCCGGCCGCCAGCCGGGTAGCCGTGCGCAGCGCCGCGGTCTCGTCCGGCTGGGCCATCGCGGGGGCTTCCGGGGGGCCGTCGCCAGGGGCTAGCACTGGTGCGGCGGCGAAGATCACATCGACGTCACTGGCGTAGTTGAGTTCCCGGCCGCCGCACTTGCCCATGGCGATCACCGCCAGCCGGGCCGGCGCCGCGTCGTCTGGCAGCTGGGACCGGGCTATCGCCAGCGCCGCCTCCAGCGCCGCGGCCGCCAGGTCCGCGAGTTCCGCCGCGGTCTCATCCACGGTCACCGCGCCGGTCAGGTCCCGGGCCGCCAGGTGCAGCAGGCGGCGGCGGTAGGCCGCGGGCAGCGCGGTGGCGGGATCACCGCCGTGGGCGGCGGCCGGGTCCGCCACCGGGCCGTCATCGCCGGGGCGCGCGCCGACCGCCCGTAGCAGCTCAGCCCGCAGGTCCTCGGCCGACGCCCCGCGCAGGGCATCGGGTCCGGACAGCACGTGCCAGTCCTCCGGGTGGCGGGCCAGGTGGTCGCCGAGAGCCGTGCTGGCGCCGAGCACCGCGGTGAGCCGGGCACGCAACCCGGCGTCCTCGCGCAGCGCCCCGGTCAGGGCGGCGTCGCGGGGCATCCGGGCCAGCGCGGTCAGCGCCAGGTCCGGGTCGGCCGCGGCGGCGAGCGCGGCCAGCAGGGTCTCGTCGGCACCGTCCGCGTCCAGGGCCAGGTCGTCGCTGATGATCCGCTCGGCCCGGGCTGCGTCGGCGAAGCCCATCCGGGCCAGCCTCCCGGCCGGTGTCGTCCTCCGGCGCACGCTCACCCCTGCACCGTAACGGCAACGAGCGCGCCAGGGATCGCCGGGAGGGACTGTGCTGCGGGCAGCGGGCCCGGGCAGGCGCTGCGGGACGCGGCGCGGCCGGGGCGGGTGAGGCTGGCCCGGGGGGAAGGGCCTGATTGCCGGAGGGTTCCCCGGCCTAGCTGGGGGGGAGTGCTAGGCCTGGGAAACCCTCCGGCTCCCTATCAGAAGCCGGGAGGCTCCGGCGCCGGGGCCGTCCGGAGACGGCCCCGGCAGGGGGGTGCACCGGGGGGGGTAGGTGCACAACAGATAGTCTCCGCCGGCCCGGTAACGTCCCGGTAGCGTCGCTTAGCACGCGGATTGTCAGGCTCCGACCGCGTGGTTGGCGCGTAGCCGGCCAGCCAGCGTGCCCTCGCCCGCGGCGGCCGGGATGGTGCCGGGCAGCGGCACCTCGCCGCGCAGCCTGTCCCGGACCTGGTCCGCGTCCGAGTGCTCCAGCGCCTCCAGGATGGCCAGCGCGTCCTGCCACGCCTGGCTGGCCGGCCCCGGCTCGCCGATCGCGTGATAGGCGTCCCCGAGGTGCACCAGCATCGTGGTCTGGTAGTAGCCCGGCCGGAAACCCTCGATGGTCCGCAGCGCGGTGCGCAGGCAGCCGATGGCCTCGTCCAGCCGGCCCAGGTGGAACAGCACGTAGCCGACGCTGTCCCAGGTGGCGGCCTGGTTGAGCGGGTCGCCGTGGCCCTGGTACATGCCGAGCGCCTGCTCGCAGTACTCCAGGGCCAGCTCGTAGTCGCCGAGCTTGGCGTGTATCCAGCCCACGGCGTTGAGCGTCCGGGCCTGGCCCGGCTCGTCGCCTTCGTCCCGGTACAGGGTGAGGGACCGCTGGGCGTGCCCGAGCGCCTCGGCGAGCCGGCCCTGCCGCTCGGCCAGCAGCATGATCTCGTTGTGCGCGCGGGCTTCCCCGAGCCGGTCGCCCGGCCTGGCGGTGCAGGTCCAGGGACTGACGGCAGTAGTCGCGCGCCTCAGCGAGCTGGCCAAGCCGGCCATAGGCGGCGCCGAGGTCCCGGCAGGCGTGGGCCTGGCCGCTCAGGTCACCGAGGCGCTGCGCCGCCGCCACCGCGCTCTGCTGGATGGCGACCTGGTCGTGCCAGGCACCGGCCCGGTCGAACAGCAGCCATACCGCCCACGGCAGCTGCCACGCGTAGCTGCCGAACCCGGCCTGGTCGGCCAGCGCGATCGCGGCCAGCAGGACCTGCCGCTCAGCACCGAACCAGTCCAGTGCCTCGCTCACCGAGGCCAGGGCCTCCGGGGCTACTCCCGGCTGCGGCGGCGCCAGCCGCACGTGGGCCCGGGTCGGGTTGAGGGCCAGGCTGCCCGAGTAGGCGGTGTGCAGGTAGTGGTCCAGGACCCGGTGCACTGCCTGCGCGCCGCTCCGCCTCGCCGTCCGTCGTGCTGGCCAGGTCGGCCGCGTAGGCGCGGAGCAGGTCATGGAAGGCGTACCGGCCGGGAGCGTGCTCGGCGATCAGGTGCGCGTCCGCCAGCTCGGCGACGGCGGCCGCCGCCCGGGCCGGCTCCAGCGCCGCCAGGCTGGCCGCGGCCGGGATGCTGACGTCCGGCCCGGGGTGCAGCGCCGAGCAGCCGGAACAGCCGGGCAGCGGTCTCGCTGAGCTGCTCGCAGGACCAGGAGAACACGGCCCGGACGCTGGCCACGGGGTCGCCGGCGTCCAGCGCGTCCAGCCGGCCCTGCGCGTCGGCGAGCTCGCGGGCCAGCCCGGCCAGCGGCAGGAACGGCCGGGCCGCCGCCCGGGCGGCCACGATGCTCAGCGCCAGCGGCAGCCGGGAGCACGACTCGATCAGCTGGCCGGCCGCATCGGCCTCATCGCCGGCCCGCTCGCCCAGCCGCCCGGCCAGCAGCTCACGGGCCTCGGCCGCGGTCAGCACGTCGAGCGGCACGAGCCGGGCCCCCTCGGTGGCGGCCAGCCCGGGCAGCCGGGCCCGGCTGGTCACCAGCACCAGGCAGGCTGGGCTGCCCGGCAGCAGCGGCCGCACCTGGGCGGCGTCGCGGGCGTTATCCAGGATGACCAGCATCCGCTTGTCCGCCAGCACGCTGCGGTACAGGGCCGCCTGGGCGTCGATGCTGTCCGGGATCTGCTCCTCGGTCACCCCGAACGCGCCGAGGAACCAGCGCAGCGCATCAGCCGGGGTCACCGGCGCGCCCGAGGGGCCGAAGCCGCGCAGGTTGACATACAGCTGGCCGTCGGGGAACTCCGCCGCGCACTGATGAGCCCAGTGCACCGCGAGCGCGGTCTTGCCCGCCCCGGCCGTCCCGCCGATGACGAGGATCTTGACCCCCCGGGACGCGGCGGCGTCGCGCATCCAGGCGTGCAGCTCAGCCAGCTCCGCGCCGCGCCCGGCGAAGTGAGCCACGCCGGCCGGCAGCTGGCGCGGCACCACCGCCGCCTCCCGGACGGGCGGGCCCGGCGCAGCGCCAGGCGCGGCCGTTCCCGGGACAGCCGCGGCCGGGCTCCCGGCGGGCGCCCCGGCCAGGTGCGCGCCGGCCGGCCGCGCATCCGGCCCTGGCCAGCACGGGCCGACCCGGCTGAGCGGATCCGGTCCTGCCCGGCCTTCGCAGGCTCCGGGCGGGCGGCTCCGGCCTGGCCCGCCCGCGGGCCGCCCGCGCGCCGCCCGCGGCCAGGCTGGGCCGCGGCCGCCGCGGCTGGCGCGTTCCGGTCGCGGCACCACCGCGGGATCACCATCGGCCGCCGCGATCCCGCCCGGCGCCGCGGCATCGCCGGCGGCACCCGCGGCGCGCTGGCCGGGCTGGTGCAGGAAGCCGGCCAGGGCCCGACCCGGGCGCGGCCAGCCCGGGATCGGCAGCCAGGATGCCGACATGCAGGTCACGAAGCTCCCGGCCCGGCTCCACGCCAAGCTCATCCACCAGCATCCGCCGGGTCCGCTGATAGGCGGCCAGCGCCTCGGCCTGCCGTCCGCAGCGGTACAGGGCCAGCATCAGCTGGGCGTGGAAGCGCTCCCGCCACGGGTGCTCGTGGGCCAGCTGGGTGAGCTCGGCGACCAGCTCGGCGTGGCGGCCCTGGGCCAGCCCGGCGTCCATCCGCCATTCCTGGGCCTGCATCCGCAGCGCGTCCAGGCGTGGCACTTCCGCCGTGATCAGCGCGTTCGAGGGCACGTCGACGAGCGGGTTCCCGCGCCACAGGCCGAGCGCCTCGCCGAGCACCTCCCAGGTCCTCGCGGCGCTGGCCGCCGGATCGCCCTGCCGGACCGCGTCGGCACCCTGCGCGCACAGCACGGTGAAGTGCAGCGCGTCCACCTCGTCGGTCGTGGCTTCCAGCGCGTAACCAGGGTCACGGGTGATGATCCTCGGGCCGGCCACCGGCCCGAGGACCTGGCGGAGCCGCTTCACGTAGTTGCGGATCGCCACCCGGGCGCCGGACGGGGGCGCACCGTCCCAGATGACCTCAGCCAGCTCGTCGTAGGAGGCCACCTGCCCAGCACGGAGAGCCAGCGCGGCGAGGATCACCCGCTGCTTGGGTGCAGGGACGGTCACCTCGGCGCCGTCTGCCCGAACCATTAATGGCCCGAGCACTCCCACCCAGAACACCGTGCCTTAACCCCGATCCCTGTCCCCACTCGCCGCCCCGGCGCCAGCTCCCGCCACAGTCCTGGCTGACTGTCACAGCACCGGCAGGTAACGGTCCAACTCGAACTGGGTGACCTGGTGCCGGTACTCACGCCACTCAGCACGCTTGTTGCGCAGGAAGAAATCGAAGACCTGCTCCCCCAGCGCCTGCGCTACCAACTCGCTGTCCTGCATCGCGGTGATCGCCTCGATCCAGGCTCTGCGGCAGCGGCGAGATGCCCAGCGCCCGGCGCTCGGCCGAGGTGAGCGCCCACACATCATCCTCCGCCCCTGGCGGCAGTTCGTACCCGGCCTCGATTCCTTTCAGCCCTGCTTCCAGGACCACCGCGAACGCAAGGTAAGGGTTGCAGGCCGAGTCTACCGAGCGAAACTCGACACGGGTGGCATTTCCCTTCTGCGGCTTGTACATGGGCACGCGGACCAGGGCCGACCGGTTGTTATGCCCCCAGCAAATGTAGGCAGGCGCCTCCCCGCCCGCTCCGGCCGTGCGCTCCGCCGCGCCCCACAGCCGCTTATACGAGTTCACCCACTGGTTACACACCGCAGTGATCTCCGCAGCGTGGCGGAGCAGCCCGGCGATGAAGGCCCGGCCGAGCTTGGACAGCTGAAATTCCGCGCCCGGCTCATAAAAGACATTACGGTCACCCTCAAAGAGCGACATATGCGTATGCATGCCGGAGCCGGGATACTCGGTGAACGGCTTCGGCATAAAGGACGCGTACACCCCCTGCTGGAGCGCGACCTCCTTCATGACCAGCCGGAACGACATGATGTTGTCCGCGGTGGTCAGCGCGTCGGCGTAGCGGAGGTCGATCTCCTGCTGGCCGGGCGCTCCCTCGTGGTGGCTGAACTCGACCGAGATGCCCATGCTCTCCAGCATCTGGATGGACACGTGCCGGAAGTCGTGGGCGATGCTGTGCGGCGTGTGATCGAAGTACCCGCCGGTGTCGATGGGCTGCGGCTTGAGCCCGGCGACCGGCTTCTCCTTGAGCAGGAAGAACTCCACCTCGGGATGGGTGTAGAAGGTGAAGCCCAGGTCGGCGGCGTGGCCGAGGGCCCGCTTGAGCACGTACCGCGGGTCGGCGTAGGACGGTGAGCCGTCCGGCATCCGGATGTCGCAGAACATCCGGCCGACGCCGGACGCCTCGCCGCGCCAGGGCAGCAGCTGGAAGGTGGAGGCATCCGGCTTGGCCAGCATGTCGGCCTCGTAGACCCGGGCGAAGCCCTCGATGGCTGAGCCGTCGAACCCGATGCCCTCGGCGAACGCGCCCTCCAGCTCGGCAGGGGCGACCGCCACCGACTTGAGGTAGCCCAGCACGTCGGTGAACCACAGCCGGACGAAGCGGATGTCCCGCTCCTCCAGCGTGCGGAGGACGAATTCTTCCTGCCTGTCCATGACAGCCTGTCCTTGCTGGTCAGCGGCTTTACCTGCGTGGATGCGGGCAGCACAGCATATCGGCTGACCGAGCCTGCCCTGGGCGCCAGTGTCTCGCGACCGTGTTACCGGGACGTTACAAGGCCGCAGCGAGTCTACTCGCTGCGGCCCCGGCGAGCCTACGGCTGGCCCGTAACTATTGCTCCCGGCCAGCCGCGTAACTGGCCGCCCCGGCCCAGTCGAGCAGGACCGCGGGATCCTCACCGACCACCCACGCGTCGTGCCCGGGCGGCACGCTGCCGACCATGCCCGGCCGGGCCTCGACCTCGGTGCCGTCGGCGAGCCGGATCCGCAGTACCCCCGACACCTGATAGCCGAAGTGCGTGACCTCGCACAGGTCTGTGCCCGCGTTCGGCTTGACGTGCTCGGACCAGCGCCAGCCTGGCTCCAGCACCATCCGGCCCACCGTGCCCGCGGCCAGGTGCAGCACTTCCATCCGGCCGTGGTCGAACCGGCGTACCTCGTCCGGCTTGGTGAAGTCCTTGTACTCGGCGGCCGGGCCGGTGCTGGCGTCCCAGGACTGCACGCCCTCCTGACGGGCGATCCGGCCGCCGACAATGTCCAGCACCGAGGAGAACGTCACCCTGGCGCCGTCGGGATACCGGCACCGCTCGACGAAGGACACGGTGTCGCCGGAGGCGACGAGATGATCCAGGGTGTGCGTCATCTCCCGGCCCATGAGATCGCCGAGGAACGAGCCGATCTGCGCGCGCCCGTGCATGACCTGCGGCATGCTCGGCGGGTGGTCCCGGTCGGTGATCACTATCTCCGCGTCGTCGTCGTACAGCCGCAGCATGGTCGCGACGTCCCGCTGCTCCACGCTGCGCCGCAGCGCCGCGAGGTCGAACGCGGCCGGGGTCGTCTGGGTGTCACTGGCTGCCATCGAGATCCCTCCCCATCGAGTGCCTTGCGGCCAGCATCCGCTGGCACCGTCAATTGGCCGTCAAATGCCCCTGTGCCAGGGACAACGGCGGCGGTTAGGCTGGCTGGGGGGAACGGGGCCATGGTCTTGCATGTGTGCCTGCTGGGCGCGCTGGAGGTGTACCGCCGGGGCAGCCGCGTCACGCTGCCGCCCGGGACCCGGCTGCGCTCGCTGTTCGCCTGGCTGGCGCTGTACCCGGGCCTGCACCCGCGGGCCCGGGTGGCGGCCTGGTTCTGGCCTGACGTGCCGGACCGCAGCGCCCGGGCCAGCCTGCGCAGCGCGGTCTGGGCGCTGCACAGGTCCCTCGGCCCGGCCGCGGAGTGCCTGGCCGCGGACCGGGCGGCCGTGGGGCTGCGGGCCGACTGCCTGGTCGTGGACGTGCACGAGTTCAGCCGGCTGGCGGAGGCAGGCCGGTATGCCGACGCGATGGCGCTGTGCCGCGGTGACCTGCTGCCCGACCTGGACGATGACTGGGTGGCCGACGCCCGGGAGGCGCACGCCGAGCGGCTGGCCCTGGTGCTCGGCGGGATGGCTAAGCAGGCCGGCGCCGCTGGTGATGCCAGCACGGCGGCCGCCTGGGCGCGGCGCCGGGCTGATCTGGAGCCGCTGGACGAGCAGGCCGCCCGTGACCTGATCCGCTGGCTGGCTGATGCCGGGGACGCGGCCGCCGCCCTGATCGCCTACCGGCGGCTGAGCGCCCGGCTGCAGGCGGAGCTGGGCGTCCCGCCCGCCCCGCAGACCCGCCAGCTGGCCACCCGGATCCGGGCCAGCCGGGTGCGGGCCGTGCCAGGCACCGCCGCCGCCGTGGATGAGCGGCCCCGCATAAAGTGACAGGGTGACCAGGCTGCGGATCGCCCTTGCCCAGGTGAACTCGACCGTCGGCGACCTGGCCGGCAACGCCGCGACGGTGCTGGAGTGGACCCGCCGCGCGGCGGAGGCCGGGGCCGGCCTCGTCGTGTTCCCGGAGATGATGCTCACCGGGTACCCGGTGGAAGACCTCGCGCTGCGCGCCTCGTTCGTGACCGCGTCCATGGTCACGCTGGAGGACACCGCCCGGCAGCTGGCCGCGGGCGGCCTGGGCGGCATCGCGGTGGTCACCGGTTACCTCGGCCGGCGGGCGGGGGGCACGCCCCGCGCGGGCGAGCCGGCCGGCGCGCCGCAGAACGCCGCGGCGCTGCTCTACGGAGGCGCGGTCGCGGTGACCACGGCCAAGCACCACCTGCCGAACTACGGCGTGTTCGACGAGTACCGCTACTTCGTGCCGGGCGACCGGCTGCCAGTGATCCGCGTCCCCGCCAGCGGCGGCCAGAACGTCGACGTGGCTATCGCCATCTGCGAGGACCTGTGGCAGGACGGCGGCCCGGTGGCGGTGACCCGCCAGGCCGGGGCCGGCCTGCTGGTGGTGCCGAACGCCTCCCCGTACGAGCGCGGCAAGCACGAGGCCCGGCGGCAGCTGGTCGCCCGCCGGGCCCGCGAGGCGGGGGCCGCGCTGGCCTACGTGAACATGATGGGCGGCCAGGATGAGCTGGTCTTCGACGGCGACTCGATCATTGTCGACGCGGCCGGCCAGCTGATCGCCCGCGGCCCGCAGTTCGAGGAAGCCCTGCTGGTGGCCGGCCTCGACCTGCCCGCCGCCCGGGACAGCCTCCCCGGCGGCGACACGCCCGCCGACGCCAGCGACGGCACCCTGATGACCGTGCACCGGGTCGCGCTGCCCGCCCCGCCGGCCGCGCCCGCTCCCCCGGCCCGGCCCGAGCCGGGCGGCCCGCTCGTCTGGCCCCGGCTGCCGCCACTGGCGGAGGTCTACGCCGCGCTGGTCACCGGCGTGCGCGACTACGTACGGAAGAACGGCTTCCGTTCCGTGATCCTGGGCCTGTCCGGCGGGATCGACTCGGCCCTGGTGGCCACGATCGCCGCCGACGCGCTCGGCCCGGAACGGGTGCACGTGGTGCTGATGCCCAGCCGGTACTCCTCGGGGCACTCGGTCAGCGACGCGGAGGACCTGGCCAAGCGGCAGGGCCTGCAGGTCCGTACGGTGCCCATCGCGGCCATGGTGGACGCGTTCGAGGGCGAGCTGGACCTGACTGGGCTGGCCGCGGAGAACCTGCAGTCCCGGGTGCGCGGGGTGATCCTCATGGGGCTGAGCAACGCCGAAGGGCACCTGGTGCTCACCACCGGCAACAAGAGCGAGATCGCCACCGGGTACTCCACGCTGTACGGGGATTCGGCGGGCGGCTTCGGCGTGATCAAGGATGTGCTCAAGACGCTGGTGTGGGACCTGGCCCGGTGGCGGAACGAGCAGGCCGCCGCCCGGGGGGAGACCCCGCCCATCCCGGAGAACTCGATCACCAAGCCGCCGAGCGCCGAGCTCGCCCCCGGGCAGCTGGACACCGACTCACTCCCCGACTACGAGGTGCTGGACGCGCTGCTCGACGACTACGTGGAGAAGGACCTGGGCGCGGCCGACCTCATCGCGGCCGGGCACGACCCGGGCCTGGTGGACCGGGTCATCCGGCTGGTGGACCGGGCCGAGTACAAGCGGCGGCAGTACCCGCCGGGCACGAAGATCACGCCGCGGAACTTCGGCCGGGACCGGCGGCTGCCGATCACCAACCGGTGGCGCGAGCCGCACCCGGGCGCTAGCTGAGCAGCAGCACCGCGTAGCAGGCGAGCCAGTGCTCGACCGCATAGTCGTCGCCGACCACGTGCGGGAGGGCCGCCTGCGCATGGGCCCGGGCGGCGGCCAGGGCGGGCCCGGTGCGCGGGTCACCGGCCGGCAGCACCCCGGCGATCCGGCGCCAGCACCACGCCCGGCTCGCGTTCAGGCCATGCAGGTGGGCGATGTACCCGTCGCTGGAGTCGGAGATCACGGCCGGGGTGAACAGGGACGCCGGCTGGCCGCCCGCGATGCCGGGCAGGAAGACCGACAGCCAGGTGGCGAACTCCGCCTCCGGGAGCACCTGGGCCATCAGTTCCGCCTCGGTCAGGGCGGGTGAGAGGAAATCCTGGCCGGAAGGCTCCCAGCCCCCCGGGTAAAGCGTGTCGCCGGCGAACCAGTCCTGTGCCTTCCCGGTGATCGCGGTCAGCAGCGCCGGGTCGCCGGCGCCTGCCCGCAGCCGGGCGTAGGGCAGCGCCCGGGACAGGCCGAACGCGCTGTTGCCGTGCACCCCGTGGCGGACCGGGTAGGTGGCCTTGGGCAGCCACTCCAGGAAGGCACCGGTGACCGCCTCGGCCAGCGGCGCCAGCGCGGCCGCCCAGCGCTGGCCGTCCGGCCCGGCCAGCGCCTGGGCCTCGGCGGCGAGCAGCAGCGCCCAGCCCCAGCCGTACGGGCGCTCCGAGAGCCCGCCGGGGCCGCCGATGAACTCCGCCTCCGCGGCCAGCGCCACCGGGCTGAACTGGTTGTCCAGCGCGGCCCGGGCCTCCGCCGCGGGCACCGCGTCGCCGGCCACCCGCAGCAGCCGGACCAGCAGCCAGTGCATTTCCACGCACGAGTGCCAGTCGTAACTGCCGTAGAACACCGGGGTGCGCGCCCGCGGCCGGTACGGGAAGTCACCCGGCGCGGTCATCGTGTGGTACACGCCGGAAGGGAACTCCCGCCGGATGTTGGCCAGCGCCACCTCCGCGTAGCCGGCCGCCCCGGCGCGCAGCAGGTCAGCCCATTCCTCCGTCAGGTCCACAGCGTGCCAGCCCTCCTTGCCGCGGGCGCGGGCGCGCCGTCGCGGGTACCCCGGGACGGGCGCACCGGGATGGATGCCCGGCACCAGGCTGCCCTACGCCTACAGGTCCGCGTGCCCCGACACGCAGGTGCGCGCGGCACCGCCCACCCAGACCTGGCCGGACAGGTCGGCGGAAATGTGCACCCGACCGGCGCGGCCCAGCGCGGTGCCCTGGCTGGCCACGTAGGGCGCGGTGGCCCGGCCGGAGCCGAGCAGCCACTGCGCGAGCGAGGCGTTCAGGCTGCCGGTGACCGGGTCCTCCCCCGTCCCGCCGATCAGCGGGGTGAACGCCCGGACCTCGAAGGCCTCCGGGGAGCCCGGCGGGTACGGGCCGGCCACGCCGATGTCCATCCCGACCTCCGCGGGCCGCAGCGCCAGCACCGCCTCCGCGCTGGCCAGCAGCACGGCCACCCAGCCCGGGCCGTTGTCCGCCCAGGCCAGGTCGACGATGTCGGGCCGCCCGATGCCAAGCTGCGCAGCGATGCGCCCGGCCAGCGGCTCGTCCACCGGGCTGGAGCGCAGCAGCGGCGGCGCAGCGAAGGCCAGCCGCCCCGCGTCCCGGCGGATCCGGACCAGCCCGGCCCCGCATTCCTGAACGACCACTCCGGGCCGCCGGCACCCCGCCGGCCTCGAGCCAGGCGTGGCAGGTGCCGAGGGTGGGGTGGCCCGCGAACGGCAGTTCCCGGGCCGGGGTGAAGATGCGCACCCGGTAGTCCGCCCCGTCACTGGCGGGCGGGAGCACGAACGTGGTCTCTCGTACATAGTCACGTGTTAGGATCTTCCCGCCCAGGTCAGCGTGGCAGGCGGGGGGAAACGTGACCGAGACCAGCAGCATGATAGGCGTCAACCTGCACAAAGTGCCTGAAGCCACGCGGAGGGCAGCATGAGGCTCCTGCACGCTGCCCGGCTCAGCCAGAAGGCCAAGGACCGGGAGCAGACCGGCATCGAAAGCTCCGACCTTGAGGCCCAGCGGTGGGCTCAGGAACACGGCCACGAGATCATGGAGACCGTCGCGGACACGAAGAGCGGTACGACCGCCATGTGGGCGCGGCCGAACCTCAAGGCGTGGGTGACCGAGCCCGACAAGCTAGTCCAGTACGACGGCATCGTGGCGTACAAGTCCGACCGGCTCAGCCGGGCCGAGTGGTCCGACGAGATCCAGATCCGGCTGTGGGCTCAGGAGCACGGCAAGGAGCTGTTCATCGTCTCCCCATCCCTGCACTGGCCCCCGTCGAACCAGGCCGAGCAGCTCTCCTGGGAGATATTCGCCAGCCAGGCCCACGAGGAGTGGAAGAACACCAGCGAGCGCTACCGCAGGATGCAGCACTACCTGAAAAGCCAGGGCAAGCTCGTTGGCCGCCCACCATTCGGCTATGACGTCGCTGACGCTGACGGCGGCCACAAGACACTCATTCCGAACGAGCTGGGCCGCAGGTATATCCCAGAGATCTTCGACCGGTGCATCGCCGGGGAGTCGCTGCGCACGATTGCTGATTGGCTGGACTCCGAGGGCGTGAAGCCGCCGAACTCCACCGCATGGAGCGCGAACTCGATCGGGAAGATCATCAAGTCTCCTACCTACACCGGACGCCGGGCCGAGCAGGACCCGGTGACTAAGGAGTTCGGCCGGACGATCCTGCGGTGTGAGCCGCTGGTGGATACGGCTACGTGGCGTCGGGCGGGCGAGGCGCTAGCCAACCGGCCGAGGCGAGGGCCGATGCGGAACGAGGACAAGGCGCTGCTGTCGAGCGTCCTGCTCTGCGCCGGGTGCGGCGGCCCGATGTACAGAAACCACAAGCCGGGCAGCCGGAAGATCGCGTATTACTACTGCGTCGGGGCGTACCCGGCGCGGAAGTCAACGTGCAAGTTCACGGTCGCGTGCGAGGCCCTGGACGCTGCGGTTGATGACTTCTTCGTCAGCCTGAACATGCCGATCATGGAGCGAGCCGTGGTGCCGGGCCGTGACCACTGGGACGAGATAGAGGAGATCGAGCAGCAGATCAGCGACCTCGCGCTCCAGGATCTGGACGATGACGACTTCGACGTCCGGATGGCAGCGCTGCGTGCCGAGCGGAAGCGGCTGAAGAGCCTCAAGCCCGAGCCTGACCGCATCGATCTGGTCCCAGCGGGGGAAAGTTACACGGGTCGCTGGGCGCGGCTCAGCGTGGCCGATAGAGGGAGCTGGCTGCGTTCGAGCGACGTGAAGATCCACGCATCGCGCGACCTCAGCATAGTGATGGGTCTGCTGGCGCAGTCCAGGGAGACGGGCACGGACACGGGCTCTCGGTTTCCGCGCGGGCTCATCCATGCGGGTGACGTCTTCGGGGCACTGATCATCGACCGGCTGCGGCAGCTATGAGGGACGCCAGCAACGGAGGACCCCCGGCCTAGACAAGCCGGGGGCCCTCGGGCACTGCTTACAGTCCTTCGACGTCGGCCACGATCGCCAGCCATTCTTCGGCCTCATCAGCCGCTGCGCGGGCCTGGGCGTCCTCGGCGCTCTCCGTCCCGTGGCTGCGGTCGCGCATCCACTGGGGGACATCAAAACGGCCCTGGCCTGGGTTCTAGCGGAATGCCTCTTCCCAGTCGTACCGGCCCGTGAAGGGCTCCAGCTCGTCATCTACAGGTTCTGCCACTGTTCTCCTCTCGCGATCGTGGTGGTGTGTCACTGTCTAGGCCGCCTGAACGTCCTTGAGCGCCCGGAAGTATGTGGCGCGACTGATTCCGAGCAGGTCCGCGATCTCCTGGGCTGTCATCTCGCCCTGGTCGCGGAGCATCCGGGCTACCTGGCACTGCTGGTCCGTGTAGCTCTTGGGACGCGCGCCCATGTGGCCGCGAGCGCGTGCTGCGATCAGGCCCTGCTGTGTCCTGCTCGATGATGAGTGACCGCTCGAACTCCGCAACGGCGGCGAGAATCGTGAAGACCAGCTTCCCGACCGGCGTCGTGGTGTCGATCGGCTGGTCAAGGCACCGGAGCCCGACTCCCCTGGCTTCGAGGTCGGCCGCGACCTGTAGGAGGTGCTGGACACTCCTGCCCCACCGGTCGAGCTTCACGGAGACCAGGACGTCTCCCTCGTGGAGGGCGAGGCCGAGCCCGACCACGGCTTACATGTCCACCTGGCCAGACACGCAGGTAAGCGTGGACCCGCCGACCCAGATCACGCCCCGCTGATCGGCCGAGATGTGCACCCGGCCCGCCCGGCCCAGCACAGTGCCCTGGCGCGCGACGTAGGGGGCGGTGGCCCGCCCGGTGCTGAGCAGCCATTGCGCCAGCGAGGCGTTCAGGCTGCCGGTGACCGGGTCCTCGCCGGTCCCGTTGATGAGCGGGGTGAACGCGCGGACCTCGAAGGCTTCCGGGGAGCCGGGCGGATACGGGCCGACCACACCCAGGTCCAGATCGACCACGCCCGGCCGCAAGTCGAGCACCTCTCGCGCGCTGGCCAACAGCACAGCGACCCAGCCCGGCCCGTTGTCGGCCCAGGCGGCGTCCACGATGGCGGGTTGGCCGATTCCCAGTTGGGACGCTATCCGGGCCAGCAGAGCGGGCTCCACGGGACCTTCCCGCAGCAGCGGCGGCGCGGCGAAGGCGAGGCCATCCGGGGTGCGTTGAATGTCGATCAGGCCCGCGGCGCACTCCTGAACGACCGTCCCGGGGTCACTGGGCGTCCCGCCATTCGCCAGCCACGCGTGGCAGGTGCCGAGCGTGGGATGACCGGCGAACGGCAGTTCCCTGGCCGGGGTGAAGATCCGCACCCGGTAGTCGGCCTCCGGGCTGGCGGGTGGCAGCAGGTAAGTGGTCTCCGACAGGTTGACCCACCGTGCGAAACGCTGCATCTGCTCGTCGCTGAGCCCGTCGCTTTCCAGCACCACAGCCACCGGGTTGCCCCGGTATGCGGTCGTGGTGAACACATCCACTTGCATGAAGGTGCGAAGCATGACGCGAGTGTCCCATCATCGACCGCCGCAGATCAGTCACGCGCAACTGACACACGCCCTGGCTATGCTGGACACTTGTTCACCTACTATCGGACAGGTTGGTCCAGCTGGCGAACTGCTGCATCGCATCGCTGCTCATGCCGCCGGCGTCCAGCACGACCGCGACCGGGTTGCCCTGGCACGGCTGGGCGCTGAACACGTCAACCTGGCTGAAGGCTCGTCGCACGAGGGCGAGTCTGCCACGCCTGCCGCGAGTCAGCGCGCGGCGAGCCCGCGGAGCAGCTCGTTCGACAACCCGTTCCGCGTAGGCCGCGGAGACCGCCTCCGGCTGGTCCTTGCCACGGGCCAGCACCGCCCCGGTCAGCATGAACAGCGCCGCCTCGGTGTCAGTGTCCGGCCGCAGCTCACCGTGGGCCACGCCGCGGCGCAGCACGGACCGGATCACGTTCCGGCGCGGCTCCACGACGGTCTCGGTGTACTTCGACATCAGCCGGGGGAACTTCGCGCCCTCACCGAGGAGCAGCGCGAACTGCCGGGCCCGCCGCGGGTCGGCGTAGTCCGCGGCCATCGCGGTCAGCAGCGCGACCAGGTCGTCCCGCACGGATTCCCCGCGCGGGTCGGGCAGCGGGTTCTTCAGCGCCGTCAGGGCGTCCAGCAGCATGTCTTCCTTGCCGGGCCAGCGCCGGTAGATCGTGGCCTTGCCCACGCCGGCCCGGGCCGCCACCTTCTCGATGCACAGGCCCTCGACGCCGTGCTCGGCGAACAGGGCCAGCGCGGCGTCGATGATGGCCCGGTCGGCCCGCTCGCTGCGCGGCCGGCCCGGGCGGCGCTGCTCAGCCGCCGGTCTGGTGCCCGGGCCGCGGCCGGGGGCCGGGCCCTCGCCGGGCCCGGTCCCCTCAACGACGATGTCGCCTGCGGTGTGCATGACCTCAGCCTTCCACGCGGACCTCGGCACCGAGCGCGGCCGGGATCTCGGCCACGACGGTGTCCTCATGACCCGCGTCCTGCGTGGCGCCGGGCTGCGCGGCCGGCGCCGCGGCGGCAGTCGCCCGGCCCGGCATCCAGATCAGCACGACCAGCGCACCGAGCAGGGTGATCACCGCGGAAATCAGGGTGGTGATGTGCATCGCGTGCACGAACGCGGTGTTGGCGTAGCTGTCCAGCCGCGCTCCCGCGCCGCCCAGCCGGGCGGCCACCGCCTGGGTCGCGGTGATCGAGCCGCTGGCCGCGGACCGGGCCGTGGCCGGCACCGCGGTCAGGTGCGGGTCCAGCTGGCCCCGGTACGCCTGGGCCAGGATCGAGCCGAGCACCGCGACACCCAGCGCCCCGGCGACCTGCCGGGCCGTGTTGGTCAGCGCCGATCCCGAGCCGGCCCGCTCCCGCGGCACCACGGACATGACCGCCTCGGTGGCCGGCGGCATCACCGACCCCATGCCGGCGCCCTGGATGAAGAAGATGACGCCCAGCACCCAAATCGGCGTGCTCACCCCCAGCAGCAGGTAGCCGAACAGCGCCACCGCCACCGTGACCAGGCCGGTCGCGGCGACGGCCTTGGTGCCGTACCGCCTGACCAGCCGGGCGCTGCGCGGCGCCATCAGCATCTGCCCCGCCGCGAACGGCAGCGTCAGCAGGCCCGCGTCCAGCGGGCTGTAACCGCGCACGCTCTGCAGGTAGAAGCTGAGGAAGAAGAGCGCGCCCATCATGCCGAAGAAGACCAGCCCGAGTGCCCCGACCGCGGAGGACAGCCGCGGGTCGCGGAACAGCCTCACGTCCAGCGAGGGATGGCTGAGCCGGCTCTCCCACCAGGCGAAGAAGGCCAGCACGGCGAATCCCAGCACGGTGATGCCGAGCACGTCCCAGTGCACCCAGGTGCCCTTGTCGCCGCCCTGGATGATGCCGTAGACCACGAGGACCAGGCCCACGATGGACAGCAGCACGCCCAGGTAGTCGATGCGGCCCGGGCTCGGGTTCCGCGATTCCGGGACGAGCAGCAGGATGGCCAGCACGCCGGCCGCGGTCAGCGGCACGTTGATCAGGAACACCGAGCCCCACCAGAAGTGGGCCAGCAGCAGGCCGCCGACGATCGGGCCGATGGCCACGCCGATGCCCACCGCGGTCGCCCAGATGCCGATGGCGCGGGCGCGCTCCTTGGGGTCGAACACGTTGGAGATGATGGACAGTGTCTGCGGCATCACGGCCGCCGCACCGAGCCCCATCGCGGCCCGGGCGAAGATCAGCTGGTCGGGGTTCCGCGAGTACGCGGTCAGCAGCGAGAACAGCCCGAACGCGGCCATGCCGATCATCAGCATGCGCTTACGGCCGATCCGGTCGCCGATCACCCCGAAGGTGAACAGCAGCCCGGCGAAGACCAGCGTGTAGGAGTTGATCCCCCACTCCAGCTGGCTCTGGCTGGCGCCCAGGCCGGCCAGCTTGGGCTCGGCGATGGTCTTCAGCGCGACGTTGAGCACCGTGTTGTCCAGCACGATGGCGATCAGGCTGATGACCAGCACGCTGAGGATGGCCCAGCGGCGGCGGTAGATCCTGTCGGCGGCGGCCGACCGGGAGGGCGGCAGGAGCGCCCCGGCGGGCCCGGAACCGGGCCCTGCATTGCGGTTAACCATGGAGTCCTTCTGGGTCAGTGGTCTGTCACGTCAACGCCGCCCGGGCCCGGGAAGGCCGGCGCGGCCGGCGGTGTTACCCGGGACAGGCGCCCGGCGGACGCGGGCCGCCGGGAAGCTATCGATACGGAACCAACCCGTATCGGAAAAGATTCCCGCCAGCCGCGGCAATTCCCGCCGGGGCGGCCGGGCCGGAAATCCGGGGTTACCTCAGGCGCCCGCCGCATGCCATCATCGAGATGTCCGGGGACGCCGCAGTGGCGCCACGAGACATGGAGGAACCCAGCATGAATGCCCTTGCCCGGGGCCTGGGCACGGCCGCGACCAGACCGCGGACCGGTGCGCCAGCCCCAGCCGGTGCCCATGACCCGGCCAGCTCCGTATCCGGCTCTGCATCCACCCCCGGGACCGGCGGGCCTGACCCGGCCGGCTCCCCGGCGGGCGGCGCCCAGCCCGCCAGCACTCCCCCGCCCGCCACGGCGGGCGGCGCGTCGTCAGCCGGGCCGCTGTACGGCGGCCGGGCTGCGCGCCGGGTCACCGTGAACGACCTGGCGGCGGCCAAGGCCCGGGGCGAGAAGTGGCCGATGCTCACCGCCTACGACGCCCTCACCGCGCGGGTCTTCGACAAGGCCGGCATCCCGGTGCTGCTCGTCGGCGACTCGGCCGCGATGGTGGTGTTCGGGCACGAGACGACGATCCCGGTCACAGTGGACGACCTCATCCCGCTCACCGCCGCCGTGGTACGCGGGACCCGGCGCGCGCTCATCGTCGCGGACCTGCCGTTCGGCTCATATCAGGCGTCGCCGGAGGCGGCGCTGGCGGCCGGCATCAGGTTCCTCAAGGAGGCCGGCGCGCACGCGGTCAAGCTGGAGGGCGGCCACCGGGTGCTGCGGCAGGCCGAGGAACTGGTGGCGGCGGGCATCCCGGTGATGGCGCACCTCGGGCTCACCCCGCAGTCGGTGAACGCGTTCGGCGGGTACCGGGTGCAGGGGCGGGGCGAGGACGGCGAGCGGCTGCTGCACGACGCCAAGGCGATGGAGGCCGCGGGCGCCTTCGCCATCGTGCTGGAGTGCGTGCCCGCCGACCTGGCCGCGCGGGTCACGGCCGCGGTGTCCGTCCCGACGATCGGCATCGGGGCGGGCCCGGACTGCGACGCCCAGGTGCTGGTGTGGCAGGACATGGCCGGCCTCAGCCCGCGGACGGCGAAGTTCGTCAAGCGCTACGCCGACATGGCCACCGTCCTGGGCGACGCCGCGCGGTCCTTCGCGGCGGACGTCACCGGCGGCGCCTTCCCCGACGAAGCCCACTCCTACCACTAGCCCGCCCCTGGGCGCGGCCGGCGCGGTTGCGCGGTGAGTTGTGACCGTAGAGGGCTCACAACTCACCGCGCAACGGCCACGGCGAGGGCGGGGCGGGGTCAGACGTCGGTGACGCGGAGGCCGGCGTGCGCCTTGTACCGGCGGTTGACCGAGACCAGGTTGGCGGTGAGCGCCTCCACCTGGCCGCAGTTGCGCAGCCGGCCCGCGTAGATACCCCGTACCCCGGGGATCCGGGCGGCCAGCGCCTGTACCAGGTCGGTGGCCTCCCGGTCATCGCCGAGCACCATCACGTCCAGGTCCACGATGCCGACCTCCGGGTCCAGCAGCACGACCGCGGACACGTGATGGAACGCCCCGACCACCCGGCTGTCCGGGAGCACCGCGGCGGCCTGCTGGGCGGCGCTGCCCTCCGCAACCGGCAGCGGGTAGGCGCCGCGCCTGTCGAAGCCGAGCGGGTTGACGCAGTCGATCACGATCTTCCCGGCCAGCGGCCCGGCCAGGGAGGCCAGCAGATCCCGGTGACCCTCCCAGGGCACCGCCACGATCACCAGGTCCGCCTCGCGGGCCGCGTCCGGGTTGGCCATCCCCCGGATCCGCGGCGCCCCGCCGAGTTCATCCGCCGCGGCCTGGGCCCGCTCGGCGATCCGCGACCCGATGATGACCGGGTTCCCGGCCGCGGCGAGCCGGCTGGCCAGCCCGCGTCCCTGGTCCCCGGTGCCGCCGAGGACACCGATCGTGAGCTGCGCGACGTCAGGGGAGGTTTCGTGTTCCGCGGGCATAGCCCTAGATCCTGCCAGAGGCATCCCGCGCGTGACACGATGGGCTGATGGACGCCGAGCAGGTGGCCGCGCTGCGCGCACTGCTAGCGCCGACCGGCTGGCTGGAGCAGACCGCCGCGTTCGCGCGGGCGCTGCGCCGGTCCCGCACCCCCGGCGGACTGCTCGTGGTGGGCACCCCGGCCGAGGAGCCGTGGCATCTCACCGCGCACCTGGCCGAGGAGAGCCGGCTGGCCGGCCTGCCCGGCCTGTCGCCCACGCTGGTCCGCTGGGCTCCCCCGCCGGACGCCCCGCCGCACCTGCGGACCGGCGTGCAGCGGCTGGAGCAGGTGGCGCGCGGTGAGACCGTGTTCGTGGTCAGCGCCGGGCCTGCGCCGGCGCCGTTGCTGGAACGGGTGGACGGCGCACGGAAGAAGGCCACGGTTCTCGCCCTCGACCAGGGGGACCCGGAACTGGACCGCCTGGCCCATGAGGTGCTGGCCGTAACCGCGGGCGTCGCCCCGGTGTCCTTCGACGGCGCCCAGCACCTGGTCAGCTCGGCGGCCTGCCAGCCCGACGTGGAGTCCCGCCGCGGATTCCGGCAGTGGCTGAACCGCGTCCTCGACACGGTGAGCGGCCCCGCCGCCGGCTGACCGCCCCCGGCTGACCGCCCCGGCCTGACCTACCCGGCCTGGCCGCCGCGCCACCCGCCCCGCGCGCCCGTCCTGCGCGCCCGTCCTGCGCGCCCGTCCTGCGCGCCCGTCCTGTGCGCCCGTCCTGTGCGGCCGTCCTGTGCGGCCGCTCACACTGTCTAGATTCCCTATTGACAATATAGGGAAACTCTCTGACGATGGGCGCATGGCTCACCTCCCGCTCCTGGTTTCGCGCCGCCACGTCGATCTGTGCCGGCAGCGGGGCGCGGCGTGCCCGCACCGCACCGCCGCTCCCCGCTGACCAGCCACAGCCAATACCAGCCGCACGCCCGCGGGCCAGTCACGAGCTGGGCCCGCGCGGCGGCTCCCGCTACCACCAGCGAGGTCCCCATGCCTGGAGAAACCCCGACGGGGGTGCTGCCCGCCCAGCGCGGCAGCACCCCGAGCCCCGCGCCACCCCGGCCCGGGGCGGGCGCCGCACTGGCCGCCACCCGCCCCGCGCCCACGCCCGCGCCCCGCGCCCGCGCCCGCACGCCCACGCCCACGCCCACGCCCACGCCCACGCCCACGCCCACGCCCACGCCCAGCCAGCCAAAGCACCCCCGACGGCGCAACCGCGCCTGGTACCGGGTGATCAGCCCGCTGGTATTCCTCGCGGCCTGGCAGCTGGTCAGCGCGTCCGGGCTGGTGTCGCAGCAGAAACTGCCGTCGCCCAGCACGGTGTTCCACACGGCGGTCAGCCTGGTCACCACCAACTCCGCCGCCTACGGCACGCTGCAGTCGGCCATGCTCGTGTCCCTGGAGCGGGTGGCGATCGGCTTCGCCGTCGGCGGCGCGGCCGGCCTGGCCCTCGCGGTCATCGCCGGGCTGAGCCGGCTCGGCGAGAACTCGGTCAACCCGCTCATGCAGATGCTCCGCACGCTGCCGCTGTTCGGCCTCATCCCGGTGTTCATCATCTGGTTCGGCATCGGCGACCTGCCCAAGATCCTGCTGATCGCCCTGGGTGCCGCCATCCCGCTCTACCTGAACACCTTCTCCGGCATCCGGAACGTGGACAGCAAGCTGGCCGAGGCCGGGACCACGCTCGGGCTGGGCCGCACCGAGATGATCCGGCACGTCATCCTGCCCGGCGCGCTCCCGCAGATACTGGTCGGCCTGCGGCAGAGCCTCGGCGTCGCCTGGCTCGCGCTGGTGGTCGCCGAGCAGATCAACGCGAACGCCGGCCTCGGCTTCATGATCAGCCAGGCCACCCAGTTCCTGCGCAACGACGTGATCTTCGTGGCCCTGCTCGTGTACTGCGTGCTCGGCCTGCTCACCGATGCCCTCGTCCGGCTGCTGGAAAGGAGGGCCCTGTCATGGCGCCGCGGACTGCTGGAAGCCTGAGCGGTCACCTAGCCGGCGAATCGTGGGGGGTTCCGGGGGATCGCCCCCCCGGGGCCAGCACAGCCCGGATCCGCGGGCTCAGCCGCCAGTTCGGCGGCCGCCAGGTGCTGGACAACCTGGATCTCGACATCGCGCCGGGCGAGTTCATCGCGCTGATCGGCCGCAGCGGCAGCGGGAAGTCCACCCTGCTGCGCGCGCTGGCCGGGCTGGACCGTGAGGTCACCGGGGAACTCGAGGTGAACGGCACCGCCGCGGTGGCGTTCCAGGAACCCCGGCTGCTGCCCTGGCGCCGGGTGCGGGACAACGTCTGCCTGGGGCTGCGCACTCCCGGCGCGGCGGGGGTGGCCGCCGGCGCGCTGGAGGAGGTCGGGCTGGCGGCCCGGGCGGAGGCCTGGCCGCTGACCCTGTCCGGCGGCGAGGCGCAGCGGGCCGCGCTGGCCCGGGCCCTGGTCCGCGAGCCGAGCCTGCTGCTGCTGGACGAGCCGTTCAGCGCGCTGGACGCGCTGACCCGGATCACCATGCACCGGCTGGTGCTGCGGCTGTGGGCGCACCACCAGCCCGCCGTGCTGCTGGTCACGCACGACGTGGACGAGGCCCTGGCCCTGGCCGACCGGGTCCTCGTACTGGCCGACGGCCGGATCGGTTACAGCGGCCGGATCGACGTCCCCCGGCCCCGGGACCGGGACCATCCCGGTCTCACCGGACTACGGACCCGCCTGCTCACCGAGCTGGGCGTTGCCTCGGAGGGAAACTGATGACCACGACGAACACCGGCCTGCAGGCCCCGCGCCGCGCGGCCCGCGCCGGGCGCCGCCGCGCGCTGCCGCTGGCCGCCAGCATGGCCCTGCTCGCGCTGGTCGCCGCGGGCTGCTCCTCGTCCAGCGGCAGCACCTCGTCCGGCTCGACGGCCAGCTCGGGGGGCACGGCCAGCGCCGGGACCACGGCGGTTTCCAAGGTCACCCTGCACATCGGGGACCAGGCGGGCTCCGGGGCGCAGGCGCTGCTCACCGCGGCCGGGCTGATCGGCAAGCTGCCGTTCAAGGCGACCTGGTCGGACTTCACGTCCGGGCCGCCCATGCTCCAGGCCATGGCCGGCGGCGCGGTGGACATCGGCAGCGTGGGCAACGCGCCACCGGTCTTCGCCGCGGCGGGCGGGGACAACATCGCCATCGTCGGCGCTTTCCAGGCCAACCCGCACGGCTCCGCGCTGCTGGTGCCGAAGACCTCGGCCATCCGCACGATCGCCCAGCTGAAGGGCAAGCGGATCGCGGTCGCGCAGGGCAGCTCGGCCGACTACCACCTGCTGACCGTGCTCAGCAAGGCCGGCCTGTCGGTGCACGACGTCACGCTGGTCTACCTCCAGCCGGCCGAGGGCCTGGCCGCGCTGGCCTCCGGCCACGTGGACGCCTGGGACATCTGGTCGCCGTTCGTGGAGCAGGCCGAGGCCGCCGACCACGCCCGGGAGCTGGTCAGCGGCGTGGGCTACGGCAGCCCGTACTCCTTCACCGTGGCCGCCCGGGGCGCGCTCGCCGACCCGGCCAAGGCCGCCGCCATCCGCGATTACCTCAAGCTGCTGGCCCAGGCGCACGCCTGGGCCGCGACCCACCAGGCGGCCTGGGCCGCCGTCTGGGCCAAGGCCACCGGCCTGCCCACAGCGGTCATGACGCAGGCCGCCAAGGACGACTTCGCCACGGCGGTGCCGATCACCCCCGCGGTGATCAGCTCCGAGCAGTCGGTCTCCAACGCGTTCACGTCCGCCGGGCTGATCCCCGGGCACGTGGACTTCACCAAGTACGTGGTCACCTCGTTCAACGCAACCGCCGGGGGGTCCTCATGAGCCTGACGTTCCACTGGTTCCTGCCCACCACCGGTGACGGCCGGTCGATCATGGGCCGGGGGCACAGCCTGCCCCCGGCCAGCCAGGGCGGCGGCCCGGGCTGGCGGCCGGCCACCGCCGCCCCGCACATCCGCGGGGCGGCCGCCCGGGAGCGGCCGCCGGACATCGAGTACCTGGCCCAGGTGGCGCGGTCCGCGGAACAGCTCGGCTTCGAGGCGGTGCTGACCCCCACCGGGACCTGGTGCGAGGACGCCTGGCTGGTCACCGCCGCGCTGACCCGGGAGACCCGGCGGCTCAAGTTCCTCGTCGCGTTCCGGCCCGGGCTGACCTCCCCCACCCTGGCCGCGCAGATGGCCGCCACCTACCAGCGGCTGTCCGGCGGCCGCCTGCTGCTCAACGTGGTCACCGGCGGCCAGGCCGACGAGCAGCGGCGGTTCGGTGATCATCTGTCCCATGACGAGCGTTATGCCCGGACCGGGGAGTTCCTGGAGATCGTGCGCGGCGCGTGGGGCAGCCGCCCGTTCGACTTCCGCGGCCGCTACTACCAGGTCGAGGGCGCGACCGTGCTCCACCCGCCGGAGCCGCTCCCGGGCATCTACTTCGGGGGGTCGTCCGCCGCGGCCGGCCCGGTGGCCGCCCAGCACGCCGACGTCTACCTGACCTGGGGCGAGCCGCCCGCCCAGGTGGCGGAGAAGCTCAGCTGGATCCGCGAGCAGGCCACCGCCCAGGGCCGCACGCTGCGGTTCGGCATCCGGCTGCATGTGATCACCCGGGACACCGAGGCCGACGCCTGGGCCGAGGCCAGCAGGCTGCTGGACTACCTGGACCCGGCCGAGATCACCAAGGCCCAGCAGATCCTCGGGGCCAGCGAGTCGGTCGGCCAGGACCGGATGCGCGCGCTGCACGCCACGTACCGTCATGGCGGATCCGCGCAGGACCTGGAGATCTACCCGAACCTGTGGGCCGGGGTCGGCCTGGTCCGCGGCGGCGCCGGGACGGCTCTGGTCGGCTCGCACGAGAAGGTCGCCGACCTTATCGAGGAGTACGCATCGCTCGGCATCACCGAGTTCATCCTGTCCGGCTACCCCCACCTGGAAGAGGCGTACTGGTTCGGCGAGGGGGTGCTGCCCGAGATCCGGCGGCGGGAGGCCGCCACCGGGAACTCCGGCCGGCAGCCCTTGCGGGCCAGCGCATGACCCGCCGCGCGCTAGCGCATGAATCGCGGGGGGTTCCGGGGGGTCGCCCACCCGGGCCTTCGCAGGCGAGGCGGGGCGCGGCGGAGCCGTGTCCCCTCCGAGCCGGCGAATCGCGGGGGGTTCCGGGGGGTCGCCCACCCGGGCCAACACAGAGGAGGCACCGTTGAGCTTCGTCATCCTGGCCGGCAACCCCAGGCCGCAATCCAGGACGCTGCAGATCGCCCGGCTCGCCGCGGACGCGGTCAGCCGGGCCACCGGGCGCCCGGAGGGGCACCAGGTCGTGGACCTGTCCGGGCTGTCCCGCCGGCTGCTGCTGGATGAGCCGTCCCAGGCCGTGGAGGACGCGGTGGAGCAGGTCACCACGGCCGGCCTGCTGCTGGTGGCCAGCCCCACCTACAAGGGCACCTACACCGGGCTGCTCAAGGTCTTCCTGGACCGGCTGGACTACCAGGCGCTGTCCGGGGTCACCGCGCTGCCGTTGCTGGTCATGCGGGTCCCGCAGCATGCCCTGGCCGTGGACGTGCACCTGCGGCCGCTGCTGACCGAACTCGGTGCGGCGGTACCCGGGCCGGGGCTGGCCTTCCTCGAATCCGACCTCGGCCAGGCGGCCAGCGTGCTGGACCCATGGGCAGCCCTGGTCGCCGCGGCGCTGGGCCGGGCCGCCGCCCTGGTCCAGCCGCCCGACCCGGCGCTGAGCCGGTAGCGGCTCACCGCACACCTACGTACCCGGAGGTCACCGTCATGGGCAGCAGCACACGGCAGCTGCACTTCAACGCGTTCCTGATGAGCTCGGGCCACCACGAGGCCGCCTGGCGGCTGCCGCAGAGCAACCCGTTCGCCAATACCGACCTGGCGCACTGGCGGCACCTGGCCCAGACCGCCGAGCGGGCCGCGTTCGACTCGTTGTTCCTGGCCGACAGCCCGGCCCTGTGGAACAGCCCGAAGTACCGCCCGGCCGGGGCGCTCGAGCCGACCGTGCTGCTCACCGCGCTGGCCACCGCGACCAGCCGCATCGGGCTGATCGCCACCGCGTCAACCAGTTACAACGCGCCGTTCAACCTGGCCCGCCGGTTCGCCTCGCTGGACCACATCAGCGGCGGCCGGGCCGGGTGGAACATCGTGACCACCGCCGAGCGCACCTCGGCGCAGAACTTCGGCCTCGACGACCGGCCGTCGCACCACGAGCGGTACGAGCGGGCCGCCGAGTTCGTCGAGGTGTCCCAGCTCCTGTGGGATAGCTGGGAGGACGGCGCCGAACTGGGTGACAAGGCGGCCGGCCTGTACGCCGACCCTGACCGTGTCCACCGGGTGGACTACGCGGGCCGCTACTTCCGGGTCCGCGGCCCGCTCAACGTGCCCCGGTCCCCGCAGGGCCGCCCGCTGCTGGTGCAGGCCGGGTCGTCGGAGGACGGCCGGGAGTTCGCCGCCCGCTACGCCGAGGCGATCTTCACCGCGCAGCAGACCCTGGAGGACGGCCAGCAGTTCTACGCCGACATGAAGCGGCGGGCCCGGCGGCTCGGCCGTGACGCGGACCTGCTCAAGATCCTGCCCGGGATCGTGCCGGTGATCGGGTCCACGGAGGCCGAGGCACGGGCGCTCAGCGACCAGCTGGAGGAGCTGATCATCCCGCAGTACGGCCTGGCCCAGCTGTCCCGCGTGCTGGAGATCCCGGCCGAGGCGCTGCGGCTGGACCGGCCGCTGCCCGACGAGGTCTACCAGCGGCCGCGGGTGGAGGGCGCGCAGAGCCGTTTCGACCTCATCACCGAGCTGGGACGGCGGGAGAACCTGACGGTCCGGCAGCTGATCGGCCGGCTCGGCGGCGGCCGCGGGCACCGCACCTTCGCCGGCACCCCGGAGCAGGTGGCGGACACCATCGTGGACTGGTTCGAGCGCGGTGCCGCGGACGGGTTCAACGTGATGCCCGCCGCGCTGCCCTCCGGGCTGGAGGCCTTCGCCGATCACGTCATCCCGCTCCTGCGGCGGCGCGGGCTGTTCCGGACCGAGTACACCGGGCGGACGCTGCGCGAGCACTACGGGATCCCGCGGCCGGACAGCCAGTTCGCCGCGGCCCGGCAGGCCATCCCTGAACCCGTCGGCTGACCGGGCCCCCGGACCCCGGCCGCTCCCGATCCGAGCTGAAAGGCAGGCGCCCATGACCATCACCCCGGCCGCTCCCGTCACCAACCCCGCCGCAGGCATGGTTGACGCGGACACCTTCCGCCAGGCCCTGGCCCGGCACGCGGCGGGCGTGGTCATCGTGACGCTGCCCGGGCCGGCCTGACGGTCACCTCGTTCAGCTCGGCCAGCCTCGCCCCGCCGCTGGTGTCGTTCTACATCGGGCACGGCTCCTCGAACTGGCCCGCGGTCCGCGAGGCGGAGCACTTCGCCGTGAACCTGATGGACCACGGCCAGGAGGCGGTGGCGGCGAGATTCGCCCGCAAGGGAGCGGACCGGTTCGGCCCGCCGACACGCTGGCATCACGGCCCCTCCGGGCTGCCCCTGCTGGGCGGCGCGACGACGCACCTGATCTGCACCCGGCACGCCCTGGTCACCGTGGGCGACCACGAGCTCGTCATCGGCCAGGTGACCCAGGCCATCCTGGGCACGGGCACGCTGCCGCTGCTGCACCATCAGGGCCGGTTCACCCGTCCCGAGACGGGGGCCGACGATGAGCAGTAACCCCGGCGGCCCGTCCTGGGCCGGGCCGCCAGGCCGCTACAGCAAGCCCGCACCGGGCGGCCGCGGCCTGGCCGTCGCGGTGATCGGCGGCGGGGCGAGCGGCACGCTGGCCGTCGTGCACCTGCTCCGCGCGGTGGCCGGGACCGGCGGCCAGCTGCGGATCGCGCTCATCGACCGGCTCGGCCGTCACGGCCTGGGCCAGGCGTACTCCACCACCAGTCCCGGGCACCTGCTGAACGCGCCCGCCGACCGGATGAGCGCGGTGGCCGGCGAGCCGGGCCACCTGACCCGCTGGGCGGCCGCGGCCGGCCTGCCGGACCACGGCTTCCTCTCCCGGGCGGCCTACGGCCGGTACCTGCGCGACACGCTGGACGACGCGGAACGGCAGGCCGCGCCGCTGTCCCGGGTCACCCGGCTGACCGCCGGGGTGCTGGCGATCCGGCCGAACCCGGCCGGCCGCGCTCTCCGGGTGGTGCTGGACGACGGCTGCCTCGACGCGGACATCGCGATCCTGGCCACCGGCAACCCGCCGCCCGGGTCCCCGGTCGCGGTACCGGACTCCCCCCGCTACATCGCGGACCCGTGGGCGCCGGGGGCGCTGGCCGCCGCCGGCGACGGCAGCCCGGTGGTCGTCCTGGGCACCGGCCTCACCATGGTGGACGTGGCCCTGGCGGTGACCCACGGCAGCCCGCGCACGACGGTGCATGCGGTCTCCCGGCACGGCCTGCTGCCCCGGGCGCACCGGGGCGAGCCGGCCGCTCCCGCTCGGCTCTGGCTGCCCGCCCTCGCCGACTCCCGCGGGCCGGTCCGGCTGGGCGACCTGCTGTGGCAGGTGCGGGCCGCGATGGCCAGCCGGCCGCAGCGCTGGGAGGAGGTCGTCGACGCGCTCCGGCCCGAGGTGCCCGCGCTCTGGCAGCGGCTGTCCGACGGGGACAAGCGGCTGTTCCTGCGGCACGTGGCCCGGTACTGGGAGGTGCACCGGCACCGGATGCCGCCGGCCACCGCCCGCCAGGTGACCGCGCTGCGCGGCACCGGCCAGCTCTCGGTGCAGGCGGGCCGGGTCACCAGCGTGACCGGGCAGGGCGCCGGGCTGCGGATCAGCATCGAGCAGGACGGGCGGGTCACCGAGCGCGAGGCGTGCTGGCTGGTCAACGCGACCGGGCCGGGAGCGGACGTGACCCGGACGCCCGACCCGCTGCTGCGCGACCTGCTGACCGTCGGGCTGGCCCGCCCGGACCCGCTCCGGCTGGGCATCGAGGCCAGCCCCGAGGGCGCGGTCCTCGACGCGGGCGGCCTGCCCAGCCGGGCGCTGTTCACGCTCGGGCCGCCGCTGCGCGGCGTGCGCTACGAGACGACGGCCATCCCCGAGATCCGTGACCAGGCCGCCACCCTGGCCGGTCACCTGGTTGCCACCCTGCACGCCCACCAGCGTCCCGGCAGCGCCGCCTAGCCGCGCGCGGCCCGTGGTGCGCTCTAGAGTGGGCGCCATGACCATCCTGGGCGATGACGCGGCAGGCTCTCAGGCGTTCAAGGCGCGGCTGTTCCGCGCCCTGCACCAGGGGCCGGACGTGCTGCTGCTGCCGAATCCGTGGGACGCTGGCTCGGCCCGACTGCTCGCCTCACTGGACTTCGCGGCGCTGGCCACGACGAGCGGCGGCCACGCGGCCACCCTGGGGCGGCTGGACGGGGCGGTGACCCGGGACGAGGCCCTGGCGCACGCCGCCGCCGTGGCCGCCGCGACCAGCCTGCCGGTGACCGCGGACCTGGAGAACGCGTTCGCCGATGACCCCGAGGGCGTGGCGGACACCGTGCGGCTGGCCGCCGCGGCCGGGCTGGCTGGCTGCTCGGTCGAGGACTACTCCGGCCGGGACATCTACGAGCCTGGCCTGGCCCGGGAGCGGGTCGTGGCGGCGGCCGAGGCGGCCCGGTCGGCGCCCGGCCCGCTGGTGCTGACCGCCCGGGCCGAGAACTACCTGCACGGCCGGCCCGACCTGGCCGGCACCATCGCCCGGCTGCAGGCCTTCCAGGAGGCGGGCGCGGACGTGCTGTACGCGCCCGGCCTGGCCAGGCTGGCCGACATCCGTGCCGTGGTCAGCTCGGTGGACCGCCCGGTCAACGTGCTGGCCGTGCCGGGCGGCCCGCCCGTGGCCGACCTGGCCGCGGCCGGGGTGCGCCGGGTGTCGGTGGGAGCGTCGTTCGCGTTCGCCGCGCTGGGCGCGGCCGCAGCCGCCGCCCGCGAGCTCCGCGACCAGGGCAGCTACGGCTTCCTGGAGCTGGCCGCCGAGGGCCGCTCCGCGTTCCGGGCCGCCGTCACCGGATGACCGCCGCTGTCCCGAGGTGAGACCTTCGCCGGCCAGGACGCGGGCGAGGATGGTCCCGCAGGGACCGCCGCAGCCGATAAGACACGCGAGGCGCCATGAATGAGACGAACGCAGCACCGGTCACGACAGAGCTGCCCACGGTTCCGCTGGACCTGCCCTCCGCGCAGGTCCTCGCCGACCTGGTGGCCACCATTCAGGATCTCCAGTTCGTCATGGAGTGCTGCAAGCGCCTGCTGGCCGAGCTGGCGAAGCCGGAGGAAGAACGGGACGCGGTCGTGCCGCAGGCGCTCTGGTCGGCGGCGCTGGTCGCCTATGCCCGCTGCTTCGCGAACGGCAAGCGGTTCGGCCTGGGGGCGGACGATGTGCGGTCGCTGCCGTTGCAGGGCGAGGTCATGAAGTTCCACAAATGGGTCCTGGCGGAGCGCGCGGAGGTGACCACGCACCCGGCGGACCCCTTCCAGGCGGCCAAGGTGGGCGCGGCCCTGTCCCTGCCCGGGCAGCACAAGCCGCGGGTGGAGGGCATCGCGATCCTCTCGGCCAGCCGCGTCCTCGTCGATCACACCGGGGTACGGCAGCTGGGCGGGCTGGCCTCGGAACTGGCCAAGCAGACCGCGGAGAAAGCACAGGCGCAGCAGGACGCGGTGCTCGCCGACGCGCAGCAGCTCAGCATCGACAGCCTGTACGCGCTCGACCGGCTGCAGGTGGGCCCGCCCGGGGACGCGATCAGCCCGGGGACGCCGGGCCGGGCCAGCCCGGCTGAGGGGCCCTACCGGGCGGCCGGGTGCGCTCAGGAGTCCAGGCTGAGGACCATGGTGGGGCGCTCGATGACGTGGTCCTCGCGCAGCGGCCGCACCGCCGTGCCGATGGCGAAGAACTCCGTGGTGTGCGAGCCCCAGGTATGGCTGTGCTGCCGCAGCTGCACCCCGACGATGCCCTCGGCGTGCAGGTCCTCCGCCTCCGCCTGCATCCGCGACATGGCCAGCTCCCGGGCGTCGTACAGCGCCTGGGTGAACTGCTCCAGTTCCACGTTGCGGCCGATGTTGCTGATCTTGCCGCCGAGCCGCTGGTGCGCGATGTGGTAGACGCACGACCCCATCACCATGCCCAGCGGGGCGTAGCCGGCCCGGATCAGCGTCCAGAAGTCCTGCCCGGACAGGTCCGAGGTGAACGGCTGCTTCTTGTTGTTGCGCCACTCGGTGACCCCGCCGCCGCCCGCGCCCGGCTCCGCCTTGACCGCGGTGCCGATCGCGATGAACTCGGCGATGTCGTTGCCGAACTCCTTCATCTCCACGTCCAGCCGCACGCCGACGATGCCGTCCGCGCCGAGCGCGTCCGCCTCCGCCTCCATCCGGGTCATGGCCAGCTCGCGGGCGTGGTACATGGCCTGGGACAGCACGTCCAGTTCCTGGTTCTTGCCCCAGCGGCCCACCTGCAGCCCGACGTGGTAGATCGAGCTGCCCAGCACCAGGCCGAGCGGGCGGAACCCGGCCTCGCGGACCAGCAGGAACTCATTCACGGACAGGTCGGAGGTGAAGATGGAGCCGGGACGGCCGGGCCGCAGCTCGGCCAGGCGGCGGATGGCGTCCTGGGGTACCCCCTCGGCGCTCAGCTCCGCGCTCGCGGCGTCGCCGATCCCGGCGCCCCCCGCCGCGCCGAGCTGCGGGCTCTGCTGGTCGGTCATCCCATTTCCTCCGATGCGTTCAGTAGCCGGTCAGCGGCCGAGCCGGACGCGGGCGGCCTGTCGCCGCTGCGGGTCGAGCGACATGATGGCGAGCGGCGGCGGTGGCTTCCCGGCCTGCGCGAACCGCGTGATCGCGGTCCCGACGATCGTCACCTCGATGACGTGGTCCCGGCCGTGCTCCTGGACAGGGCACTCCCGCTCGTGCACCCGCATGTCGGCACGGGACACGACGACGCCGTCCCCGCCGATCCGGCGCACGTCCTTCTCCAGCTGCACCCGGGCGTCGTGCCGCGTGTCGTTGACGAGTTCGGTGTAGCCGGTCACCTCGGCGTTCCCGGCCCCCCAGCGGGTCTGCCCCACGGTGAGCCAGTCGTCGTGCCGGGCGCCCACCGAGATCCCCAGGGCCAGCCCGGCGGGCACCCAGCCGGCCCGGAACAGCTTGGCGAAGTCCTGCCCCGACAGGTCAGAACTGAACGGCTGGCTGAGCGGGGCCGCCCCGGGCACCCGGACCGCGGTGCCGATGGCCTTGAACTCCAGCCCGCCGGCCGGGAAGCCCCCGATCGTGAGCGAGACCCCGACGATGCCGTGCCCGCCGAGCGCGGCGCACTCGGCCACCATCCGGTTGATCGCGTGGTGCCGGGCCGCGTACATGGCCTGGGTCAGCGGGCCGAATGAGCCGTAGCCGCCCTGCCCGGACACCTGGGTGACGCTGCGGTAGGCCTGGGCGTAGCCCCCATAGGCCGACCATGCCCCCGGGCAGTTGTAGCCACCGGTGAAGCCGATGTTGTACACGGCCGCCCCGAGGACCTGGCCGGCCGGCTCGAAACCCACGCCGCGGATGGCGGCGAACTCATCACTGGAGAGCGCCGAGCCCCACGTCCCGCTGCGCTGGATCTCACGCATGCGGGCCCTGGCCGCCTCGGGGAGGTCACTGCCCGCACGGTCATCCGCCACCATGCGCCCCTTCCGGCATCACCAGCCCGGGGGGACGATCCCCCGGGTCCCCGCCGCATTCGCTGGCCCGGGAGGGGACACGCCTGCGGCGCGGCCCCGCCTCGCCAGCGGTCGCACCCACGATACCCGGGCGGAAGCGACATCACTCCCGCTGGCGGGCGGCGATCATCCGTGACCGGGCGGATCGGCGTCGGCCGAGTCCCACTCCTGGTTGCGCTCCCGGACTATCTCCAGCGCCCGGGCCGCCTCCTCCTGGCTGGGGTAAGGGCCGAGCCGGTCCTTACCCGCGCAGCCCGCGCCATGTTCGACGGTCCGGTGCTTGAGGCAGTACCACCAGCTCTGGTCTTCGTCCATGCCACTAGACTTCCAGATCATGGCGACTGTGCTCCATCCCGGCCGGCTTTCCCCGCCCCGGCAGGTCCCGGCCAGCATCCCCCGGCCGGAGTACGTGGGCCGCAAGTTCCCCCGTACCGGCGAGCCTGAGGTCAAGGACGCGGGGACGATCGAGCGGATGCGGGCCGCCAGCCAGTTGGCCGCCCGCGCGCTCGAAGAGGTCGGCCGGGCCGTCGCGCCCGGGGTCACCACCGACGAGCTGGACCGGGTCGGCCACGAGTACCTGGTCGCCCACGGCGCCTACCCCAGCACGCTCGGCTACCGGGGCTACCCGAAATCGCTGTGCACCTCGCTGAACGAGGTGATCTGCCACGGGATCCCGGACGACACCGTGATCGGCGACGGCGACATCGTCAACGTGGACATCACCGCCTACCTGGACGGGGTACACGGCGACACCAACGCGACCTTCCTGGCCGGTGACGTGGACGAGGAGTCCCGGCTGCTGGTCGAGCGCACCCGCGAGGCCATGATGCGGGGCATCCGGGCGGTCGCCCCGGGCCGCCCGCTCAACGCGATCGGCCGGGTCATCGAGTCCTACGCCCGGCGGTTCGGCTACGGCGTGGTCCGCGACTTCACCGGGCACGGCATCGGCACGACCTTCCATTCCGGGCTGATCGTGCCGCACTTCGACGATCCCGACGTGGACGTGATCATGGAAGAGGGCATGACGTTCACCATCGAGCCCATGCTCACCCTGGGCACCATCGCCTACGACGTGTGGGACGACGGCTGGACCGCGGTCACCAAGGACCGCGAGCGGACCGCGCAGTTCGAGCACACCATCCTGGTCACCGGGAACGGTTACGAGATCCTGACGCTGCCCTGAGCCGCCGCGGCCTGCGGCACGGGCTGCCCCCGCCCCTCCAGCACGGCCTGCTCCGGCACGGCCCCCCGGGCACGGCGGCCCCCGGCCCGGGGCCCGCCGGCGACGTCCTGCTCGTGGCACAGCAGGCGGCGGCCCGGCAGCCAGGCCAGCCAGCGCGGCAGGTACCAGGCGCGCTCGCCCAGCAGGGCCAGCGCCGCGGGCACCAGGATGCCGCGCACCACGGTCGCGTCGATGAGCACCGCGGAGGCCAGGCCGACACCAATGATCTTGAGATCGATGATGGACAGCGTGGCGAAGATCGAGAACACCGCCACCATGATCATCGCGGCGCTGGTCACCACGCCGGAGCAGCTGGCGATGCCGCCCACGATCGCGTCGCGGTGCGGCTCGCCACGGCCGCGCAGCTCCCGGATCCGGCTGAGGATGAACACGTGGTAGTCCATGCTCAGCCCGAACAGGAACACGAACATGAACAGCGGCACCCAGGGGATGATCGCGCCGAACGAGGTGAAGCCCAGCAGTCCCTGCAGCCGCCCCTGCTGGAAGATCAGGGTGATCAGGCCGTAGGCGGCGCCGACCGACAGCAGGTTCAGCCCGATGGACACCAGCGGGATGGCCAGTGACCGGAACGCCACCATGAGCAGCACCAGCGCCAGGGCCGCGACGACCCCGAACACGATGGGCGTGCTGGACCGCAGCGCCGCGCTGAAGTCATAACCGCCCGCCGTGTTCCCGGTGACGGCGTAACTCGTCCCGGGCACGGTCCCGATGGTGGCGGGCAGGATCTGGTTGCGCAGGTCCAGCAGGGCCGCGCGGGACACCGAGTCGGAGCCGTTGCCGGCCAGCGGCACCGAGATGACCAGCCCCCGGCCGCCGCCGACCACGTCCGCGGTGACCGGCCGGTGGATGACGCCGTGGGCCGAGGCCCGGGACTGCAGGTCGGCCACCGCACTGCGCATGCTGGCACTGGACACGTCGCCGCCGGTCACCACCACCTCGGCCGGGGCCGGGCGGCCCGGGAACGCGTGCGCGATCTGGTCCAGGGTGCGCACCACCGGCAGCCGCGCGGGCAGGTCGATGGCCGGGCTGCCGATGCGCAGGCCGAGCGCCGGGGCAGCCAGCGCCAGCAGCGTCAGGGCGGCCGCGCCGCCCCAGATCAGCGGGCGGCGTACCACCCGGCGGACCAGGGCGGTCCACAGCCGGGATGGCCGGGCCTGGGTCCGGTGCCGGCCCAGGAACGGGATCCGTCCCCGGTCCGCCCAGGGGCCGAGCAGGCTGAGCAGCGCGGGCAGGAAGGTCACCGAGCCGACCACGGCGACGCCGACCACCAGGATGGTGCCGACCGCGATGCCGGTGAAGAAGTCGATGCCGGTGAGCAGCAGCCCGGCCAGCGAGATCATCACGGTCAGGCCGGACACCACGATGGCCCGGCCGGAGGTGGCCGCGGCCGTGGCCAGGGCGGTCGGGAAGGATGCCCCCGCGGCCCGCTCCTCCCGCTCGCGGCGCAGGTAGAACAGCGAGTAGTCGACCCCGACCGCCATCCCGATGATCAGCACCACCTCCGAGGTGCTGGACCCGACCGGCAGCCAGCGGCTGGGCACGGCGAGCAGGGAAACGGCCACCATGACCGAGCTGCCGGCCAGCAGCACCGGGATGCCGGCCGCGATGAGCGCGCCGAACACCGCGACGAGCAGGATCAGCGTGATCGGCACCGAGGTGAGCTCCGCCTTGCGGAAGTCCTGGCCCATCATGGTGTTGGCGGCCCGGTCGGTGCTCGCGTCACCGGCCTCGGCTGATGCTCAGGCCACGGTGGGCAGCCGCGACCCGGGCCACCGCGGCCAGGTCCGTGCCGACGGTGGTGTCGGCTTGCGCGTGCGGCCCGGCCACGTCGAACGTGACCAGCACGGTACGGCCGTTCGCCGAGACCATGGCCTGGCCGCCCGGGCTGAGCGGGGACCGGATGCCGCGCGCCGCCCCCGGGTGCGCACGCAGCGCGCTGACCACGTCCGCGACGGCGCCGCGCAGCGCCGGGTCATGGGCCCAGGTGGTCCCGGGGCCCGGGCCCCGCGCCTGCAGGAGCACGGTCTCCGCGGGCGGGCTGACCACGCCCAGCTGGTGCAGCACCCGCTCGGCCTGCCCGGACTGCCCGGGGTCGTACTGCTGCTGATTCTGCGTGCCCAGCAGCTGCCCGGCCAGCATGGCCACCGCGGCCAGCACCAGCCAGCCGATGATGACGGAGACCCGGTGCCGTGCGCTCCAGCAGGCGATGCGCTCCACCATGGGCGGCCGGCCGGGACGGTCCCCGGACGGCCGCCCGGCCGCCTGCCTGCGGCCTTCCGGCGCCGGGCCTGGTACCGCAGGCAGGGCGGGCGGCGGGGTAACGGCGCCGGGCGGCGCCGGGTCGAGCATGTCGCGCATCATGCCTCGCGGGGGGTCACATGGGGGCCGACCCGCGCGCAGGGTTAACTGACGCGCGTGTCATGGATCCCGTTCAGCATGCCAGATCTTTATGACACTGACGTCAGCGTCCAGAGATTATGCGGAACCTTACAGCTAACGTTCAGCCTGCTCGCTCCTGGCTCAGCCCCCGGCCAGGGAGCCAGCGCAGCCAGCGCGGCAGGTACCAGCTGCGCTCGCCGAGCAGGGCCAGGCAGGCCGGCAGCAGGATGCCGCGGACCACGGTGGCGTCGAGCAGCACCGCGGCCGCCGAGGCCGACACCCAGCATCTGCAACTGCACGAGGGACAGCGTGGCGAAGATCGAGAACACCGCCACCATGATCACCGCGGCGCTGGTGACCACCCCGGCGCTGCTGGCCACCCCGCCGACCACCGCGTCCGGCGTGCTGGCGCCCCGCCGCCGCAGTTCCGCGATCCGGCTCAGGATGAACACGTGATAGTCCATGCTCAGCCCGAACAGGAACACGAACATGAACAGCGGGATCCACGGCACGATCGCGCCGTAACTGACCAGGCCGAGCGAGCTGGCCACCCGGCCGTGCTGGAAGACCAGCGTGAGCAGGCCGTAGGACGCGGCCACCGACAGCAGGTTCAGCGAGACCGACACCAGCGGGATCGCCACCGAGCGGAACGCGACCAGCAGCAGGACGAACGCCAGCACGGCCACCACGGCCAGCACGAGCGGGGTGCGGGCGTGCAGCACCGCCATGTCGTCGTAGTTTGCGGCGGTGTTGCCCGGCCACCGCGTAGCTGATGCCCCGGCACCCGGCCCAGGGTGGCCGGCAGGACCTGGTCGCGCAGCGCGAGCAGAGCCTGATTCGAAACGGAATCCACCCCGTTGCCCGCCAGCGGCACGCTGACGAGCAGTGCGCGGCCGCCGCCGATCGGCGCCGGCCGTGACCGGCGGCCGGACCGGACCGTGCGCCGACGGCGCGGCCCGCAGTGCGGCCAGCGCGCGCCGCACCGCCGGGCCGCCAGGTCATGGCCGGTCACGACGACCTGGGCGGGCGGGGGTGGCCGCGGGAAGGCCCGGTGGATCCGGTCCAGCGCTGGCCACCACCGGCACCCTGGCCGAGAACCCGCCGTCCGGCGGGTTGCCGAGCCGCAGGCCCAGGGCGGGGGCGGCCAGCGCCAGCATGGCCAGCGCCGCCACCAGGCCCCATGACCGCCGGGATGGCGGACAACCCGGCGGGCCAGCGCGGCCCACAGCCGGGACGGGCGGGCCGCGGTGCGGCGCCGGCCCAGGAACGGGATCCGGCCCCGGTCGGCCCAGCGGGCCGAGCCAGGCCAGCAGGGCGGGCAGCACGGTGAGCGAGCCGGCCACCGCCACGCCGACCACCGCGATGGTGCCGATGGCGACGCCGGTGAATACCGAGTACCCGGTGAGGAACAGGCCGGCCAGCGCGATCATCACAGTCAGCCCGGAGACCACGATGGCCCGGCCCGAGGTGGCCGCGGCCCGGCGCAGCGCCTCGGTGGTGCTCGCGCCGCGGGCCCGCTCCTCCCGCTCCCGGCGCAGGTAGAACAGCGAGTAGTCGATCCCGACCGCCATCCCGATGATCAGCACCACCTCCGAGGTGCTCGACCCGACCGGCAGCCACTGCCCGGGAATGGCCAGCAGCGAGACCGCGGTGATCACCGCGGTCGCCGCCAGCAGCAGCGGGATCCCGGCCGCGATGAGCGCGCCGAACACCCCGGCCAGCAGGATCAGCGTGACCGGCACCGAGGTCACCTCGGCCTGCCGGAAATCGTGGCTGATCAGCGCGTTGGCGGCGCGGTCGGTGCTGGCGTCTCCGGCCTCGGCGACCAGCAGGCCCGGGTGGCGGGCCGCCACCGCGGCCACCGCGCGCAGCGCCGGGGCCACCGCCTGGTCCTCGTTGCTCACGTCCCCGGCACCGTGAAGGTGACCAGGGCGCTCCGCCCGTCCGCGGAGACCAGCCCGGGATGCCCGCGGATCCAGCGGCGAGGCGATGTCCCGCGCCGCGTGCGGCAGCGCGGCCAGCGCGGCGGTGACCTGCCGGGCCGCCTGCGCGCATGGCCGGGTCGGTGCGCGAAGGTGCGCCGGCCCGCCGCTCCCGCGCGCTGGATGAGCACGCTCTCGGCCGGCGGGCTGGCCACGCCCAGCCGGTGCAGGGTCTGCTCGGCCACCCCGGACTGGCCGGCGTCGTAGGACGGCACGTTCTTGGCGCGCAGCGCTGCCCGCGCCACGAAGATCGCGGCGACGAGCAGCAGCCAGCCGAGCACCGCCGTCTTGCGGTGCCGGGCGCTCCATCCGGCGATCCGCTCGACGACGGGCGCGCGGGGTCGGTGCGGCGTGGGGCTCGCGGGCAGGCCCGGTTTCGGGCAATACTGAACTGGACGGCTGGCGCATGATGGCCTCTCTCAGGGCAGTGCGTGAGTCTGTCGTGAGCCCTCACCCATGAGCTGGACCCTCATGGGTGAGGGCGCGGCATTACTGAGCCGGGTGCATCGTCTCGGGATGCAGCGGGCCCAGCGGGCCCGGGTGGGTCAGCACCTCCTTCGCCTCGGCCAGCGGGTCCCCGGGAGCGCGCAGCAGCGCCCTCGCGACCCGGGCGTGCATCCGCGCGGTCAGCACGAGCACGTAGTTGAACAGCAGGAACAGCACCAGGAAGACGGCAGCGGCGGCAGCGCCTTGGGCATCGTGTCCACGAACAGGCCCCAGGCACCGGGCCCGTGCGGGCCGTTGGGGAAGTAGCCGAGCTGCACGCCGTGCGCGCTCTGCCCGTTGTTGAACGTTTCCGGCGGGGCCCAGTACCAGGCGGGCAGGGTGACCCCGGCCAGCAGCACCAGCCAGACCACGATGACCGCGAGGTCCACCGCCCACAGCAGCGGGAAGAGGCCGAACAGGTAGGCGAAATCACGCCAGGTCGCGGGGTCGCGCCAGCGGGTGCGGACCTGGGCAGGATGCCGGGCCGGCGTGCCACGCGGTACCCGCCGCGGACCGGCTCGGCCAGCACCCCGCGCAGCCGCCAGCGCTCGGCGTTCGCGCAGCCCCGGATCACCGCGGCCGTGCCGATCAGCAGCGGGATGCCCGCCAGCGTGATGGCAAGGATGACGGTGGTCAGCGTCGCGGCCAGGACACAGCCCCACAGCAGCCACCCGAAGACGAGGTAGGCGAGCAGGAACCAGGCCGCCCGCCAGGTGCTGCCGGCCGCGAGCTGGTGCAGCGGGTTACGGTACAGCCGCAGCCGGGTGCTCATCCGACATCTCGCATCAGCTGCTCGACCGCCTGCACGTGCTCGGCCAGCTTGGCCAGCTCGGTGCGCAGCTCCTGCTGGTTGGCCACCGCCTCCTCGGCCAGCTTGCGGTAGTGCGCCATGGCCACCGCGTCGGCGCGGTGACGCTGCAGCCGGAAGTACGACCACACGATGATGGCGGCCGCCGCGCAGATGCAGAACGGGATGCCGAATCCGACGACTATCCCGGCCTCGGCCCCGCTGGTCAGCGCGGCCACGTGCATCGCGGTCATTGGCTGTTTCCTTCCGCTTCGTTCTCTCGGGTTCCCACGACGTCCCCTTCCGCGCCGTCTTGACCCAGCGCTGAGATGATCGTTTCGGCGTTAAGGCGCAGGTCGAACGGGCGCCAGCTCGAAGTACTTCATGGCCTTGCCGTCCTCGGACAGCTCCAGCTGGCCAGCCACCAGGCCCGCCTTCTCCAGCTTGTCGAGGTGCATGTAGAGCAGCGGCCGGGACAGGCCCAGCCGGCGGGCCAGCTCGCTGACGTGCACCCGGCCATGCCCCAGCTCGGCCACGATCCGCATCCGGTGCGGATTGGCCACCGCGCTGAGCACGGTAAGCAGCTCGTCACTGGTCAGCGTCGCTCCTTCAGTCTTTCTTTCACCTGTAATAAAAAACTTACATGTGAAAGGGCTCGCCGTCAACGCACATTGGAGACAGGCCGGTGACCGGGTACCAGTGGGCTGGTGCCGGCGGGAGCGGGGCCAGCGGGAGCGGGGCCAGCGGCCGGGTGCCGGCCGGGCCGGATTCCGGGTCAGCGATGATGGTCGCCATGGGAGAACTGATCCTGCTCCGGCACGGCGAGACGGAGTGGAGCCGGGCGGGCCGGCACACCGGGCGCACCGACATCCCGCTCACCCCGGCCGGAGAAGCCGCCGCCGCGTCGCTGGCGCCCGCCCTCGCGGGCCGGGACATCGCCGCCGTGTTCACCAGCCCGGCGCAGCGGGCGGTGCGGACGGCGGAACTGGCCGGGCTGGACGGCGCGAAGCCGGATCCGGATCTGCAGGAGTGGGACTACGGCGGGTACGAGGGGATGACCACGGCGCAGATCCGGGCGGCCCGTCCTGGCTGGTACCTCTGGCGCGACGGCGTGCGGCCCGGGGATGCGCGAGCACCCCGGGGAGACTGTCGACCGGAGGTGGGGGCGCGGGCCGGACGCGGTGCTGGCCCGGGTGCGGCCACTGCTGCGCCGAGGGGGACGTGGTGCTGGTCTCGCACGCGCACCTGCTGCGCGTGCTGACGGCGCGCTGGCTGGGCCTGGAGCCGGCGGGCGGCCGGCTGTTCCGGCTGGACACCGGCACGCTGAGCACGCTCGGCACCGAGCACGACTACCCGGTGGTCCTGACCTGGAACGTCCCGGTCAGCGCGGCCGGGTCTCCTCCTCCATCCAGCTGAGGTAGCCCGCCGAGCCGGCCACGATGGGCATCGCGATGATCTCGGGCTCGTCGTAGCTGTGCCGCTGGGTCAGGAAGTCGGCCAGGTCCTGGTAACCGGCGGCGGGCAGCTTGAACAGCAGCAGCCATTCCTCGGCCCGCTCCAGGTCGCCCTCCCACCAGAACGTGCTCATCACCGGCCCGGCCACCTGCACGCACGCGGCCAGCCGGGCCTCGACCGCGCTGCGGCCCAGTTCCATCGCCTCGGCCCGGGAATCGGTCGTGGTCTGCACCTGCAGGTAGCCGGGGCCAGCCCCGGCCAGACCGGCCGCTGCCCCGTCCGCCACCTGTGGCTCACCCGCCTGACCCGCCATGCCAGCGATGCTACGCCGCGCCCGCGGCGTTGGCCCGGGGGACGACCCCCCGGGCTCTGCTCACCCGGGGGCGACCCCCGGAACCCCCGCGCATTCGCCGGCTTGGAGGGGGCACGCCTGCGGCGCGCCCCGCCTCGCCGGCGAATATCGCACGGTTGCGGTCAGGCGTCGCGGTCGGCCGCAGGCGGCCCGGCTTGGCGGCGGGCCCGCGGCCGCCGAGGAAGGACTCGACGAATTCCGGGCTGGCGGACAGCTCCGCGGGCGTCCCCTCCATCCGCACCTCGCCGCCGCCGAGCACGTAGGTGCGGTCCGAGATGGCCAGCACCGCGCGGGCCCGCTGCTCGACGATCAGCACCGCGGCCCCGCTGGCGGCCAGGTGGCGGACGTGCTCTTCCAGCAGCGCGGTGGCCACTTTCGGCGCCAGGTTCGCGGTCGGCTCGTCCAGCAGGAAGAGCCCCGGGGTCGAGCATCAGCACCCGGCCCATGGCCAGCATCTTGCGCTCGCCGCCGCTGAGCTTCCCGGCGCTGCGGGCCAGCATGTCGCCGAGCCGCGGGAAGATGGCCAGCACGCGGTCGATCCGTTCCGGGATCTGCGCGGCGGGGCAGCAGGTAGCCGCCCATCTCCAGGTTCTCCCGGACGGTCAGCGGGGCGAACACGTCGTCCACCTGCGGCACGTAGCCGACCGCCTCGCGGGCGATCTGCTCCGGGCGCCGCGTTGGTGAGGTCGCGGTCGCCGACCCGCACCCGCCCCGACGAGATGCGGACCACCCCGACCAGGCTCTTGAGCAGGGTGCTCTTGCCCGAGCCGTTCGGCCCGACCAGCGAGACCACCTCGCCGGGGGTGGTGCTCACCGTGATGTCCCGGATCACCGGGTCGCCGCCGTAGCCGGCGGTGATGCCCTCGGCGTGCAGCGGCAGGCCGCGCAGCGCAAGCTCAGCCGACAAGGTAGGCCTCCACGACCTCGCTGCGGCCGCGCAGCTGCGCCATGGTTCCCTCGGCCAGCACCCTGCCCTCGGCCATCACCACCACCGGGTCGCAGAACTCGTCCATGATCGCCAGTTCGTGCTCGACCATCAGGATCGTCATGCCCTCGGCGCACAGCGCGACGAGTTCGTCCCCGATCTGGCGGGCCAGGTGCGGGTGCACGCCGGCCATCGGCTCGTCGAGCAGCAGCACGTCGGGCTCGGCCATCAGCGCCCGCATGATCTCCACCAGCCGGCGCTGCCCGCCGCTGAGATCCCCGGCGTAGTTGTTGGCGAACCGCTCCAGGCCGAACCGCTCCAGCAGCGCCTCGGCGCGCGCCGATGGCGGCGGACTCATCCGCCCCCCAGTACCGCCGGCCCGCCAGCGCGCCGCGGAAGGTGTCCCCGCGGTTCCCGGGGACCGCGGACAGCAGGTTCTCCATCACGGTCAGCCGCTTGAACTCGCTGGCCAGCTGGAAGGTCCGGACCAGGCCGAGCCGGGCCCGCCGGTAGGCGGCCAGCCCGGTGACGTCCCGGCCCTGGTAGCGGATCGTCCCGGACGTGACCGGCAGGGTGCCCGCCAGCATCGCCAGCAGCGTCGACTTGCCGGCCCCGTTGGGCCCGATGAGCCCGGTCAGCGTGCCCTGCCTGACCCCGAACGACACGCCGTCGACCGCCCGCACCCCGCCGAACTCCTGACGAGGTCGACAGCACTCCAGCACGACGGGCCGTCAGCCCCTTCACCTGCACCCTGCCGCGCAGCATCGCCTTCCGCGCCCGCGCCCGCCACCGCCTGCCCGGGCTCGGCTGCCCGAGGCGCCGCCAAGGCGGGCCGCTGTGCGCCGGGCGTTGCCGGGTGGCCGAAAGCGGGCGTAATCGCGGCCGCTGGGCCATCGCCGAACCGTCGGAGGCCGGCCTCGCCTCAGCCACCGCATCGGCCTGCCAGCCCGCGCTCGCCGTACCCGCCGACGCCGACCCCGCGCTCGGGCCGCCCGGCGGCGCCCCACCCGCCGGGGCCGACGCCGGCGTCACGCGATGACGCGTTTGCGCTCGGGCAGGATGCCCTGCGGCCGGAACCACAGGAAGACGACGATCAGCAGGCCGATCGCCACCCACTCCAGCGACGGGATCAGGTTGGGCGGCAGGTTATTGGAGGTGGGGATGTAGCGGGTGGCCTCCTCGAAGCCGACCGGCACGAGGATCGCGCCCGAGCACCGCCCCGCATGGTTGCCCGCCCCGCCGATGATCACCGCGGCGAACAGCACGACGGTCTCCGCGTAGCCCCAGGCCGCCGGCGACCAGGTGTGATGTAGCCGACCAGGATCGCCGCCGGACAGCCCGGCGATGGCGCCGCCGACGACCAGCAAGGAGGTGCGCAGCGACAGCAGGTTCTTGCCCAGCGAGTCGGCCACCACGTCGTTGTCCCGCATCGCGCGCAGCGACCGGCCGTACGGCGACTCGGTGATCCGGCCAGACGAACCAGAACACGCCAGGCCAGCAGGATGCACGGCGCCCGCCGCGAAGGCCCACTGGTAGCCGGCGGACGTGGCGGATGAACACGTTGGCGCCGCGCAGCGGCGGCGGGACGAGCGACAGGCCCGGCGTCGCCGTTGAGCAGCGGCCGGTAGTTGGTCACCAGCAGGTTCAACATGACCGCGGTGACCAGCAGGCCGACCGCGGCGAAGTCGCCGCGCAGCCGCCGGCCGACCAGGAACGCGAACGGCAGGGCGAGCAGGCCGCCGACCAGCGCGGCGCCGATCCACGGCAGCGGGAAGGGCAGGTTCCAGCCGCCGACGTAGGACTGGAAGCCGCCGTTGGCGCTGTCGGCGGGCAGGGACAGGACCGCGGCCGCGTAGCCGCCGGCGGCCTGGAAGATGATGAAGCCGAAGTTGGTGACCCCGGCGACGCCGAACTGCTGGCTGAGGCCCAGGCAGGCGATCGCGTCGACCGCCGCGTAGACCAGGAGGTTGATGACGTAGAAGCGTTCACCGCGCTCCCTCGCGCTCCGGCGGTCATGCCCGCGCCCCGAGCAGCCCGGTCGGGCGCACGGCGAGCATGGCGAGCAGGATCACGAAGGCGACCACGTACTTGTAGTCGGCCGCGATGAAGGCGGCGCTGACCTCGGTGGCCAGCCCGATCACGAGCGCGCCGAGCATCGCCCCGTAGGGCTGGCCCGGGCCGCCGAGGAAGACCGCGGCCAGGATCAGCACGAGGAACAGGTCGGTGCTGGTCGCGCCGAAGGTGCCCGAGTCGATCGCGAAGACCACGCCGGCCAGCCCGCACAGCGCGCCGGTCAGCGCCAGGTGATCGTGACGACGCGGCCGGTGCGGATGCCGCAGTTGCGGGCGAGGGTGCGGTTGGCCGCGGTGGCGCGCATCGCCTTGCCGAGCCGGGTGTAGCGGATCAGGACGTGCACGCCCAGCCATCACCAGCACGGCTCAGCGCGATGATCGCGAACTGCACGACGGTCAGGTTGAGCCCGCCGGCGTGAGCGTCGGGCCGCTGGCTCATGGGTAGGAGACGTTGGTCGCCGCCGGCCACCGCCTGGGGCCGAACTCGAGGATCAGCGTCATCCCGAGCGACACGATCACCATGGTGATCGGGGACGGCGCCGCGCCGCTGGAAGGGCGTGTAGACGACGATGTTGAGCAGCACCGACAGCAGCGAGCCGGCGGCGATCGCCGCGAGCAGGCCGATCCAGACCGACAGCCCGGCCTGGTTGACCGCGTAGGCGACGAACGCGCCGAAGATCATGACGGCGCCGTAGGCCAGGTTGAGCACGTCGGTGACGGCGAACTGCAGGGTGAACCCGACCGACGCGATGGCGAGCACCGACGCGGTGACCAGGCCGAAGCCGATGGAGGCGACGAACAGGCTCACCCGGCATCGCCCGTCCCCGCGGGCGGGACGACGGTGCGGCCGCCCGCCGGGCCGCGGCCTCCCCGGAGGGGTCAGGGAGGCCACGGCCCGCGTGCCGGGCGCTGCGGTCAAGACAGCGCCCGCAGCTGGGCGGCGGTCAGGTTGCCGACCACGTTGACCTGGCCCGACGGGCTGTAGGTGTCGACCTGGAAGATGCCGGTCGAGTCGTGGTAGCTGTCGAAGTTGGTCGGCCCGCCCGGCCCTTCGTACCGGATCGACTTGCCCGCCTTGAGCGCGCGGCGCACTGCGGCGAACGAGTAGCAGACCGTGGCACCGGGCACGCCGTTGCCGATCTTGACGATGTCCGGCCCGTACACGCTCGGGCTGGTGCTCTTGGACATGAGCATGGCCAGCGCGGCCAGGTTGATCCCGTCGTACAGGTGCACGCCGCCCGGCGCGCTCAGGTAGGTGGTGAAGTCACCGGTGGCGCCGGGACCTTGCCCTTCTGGGACAGCAGCGCGGCTTGAAGGCGCCGAAGGCCGGCCCGCTCGTCTCCACGACCAGGTTGTCGGCGTGGAAGTTGCTGCGCGAACGTGCTCGCGCCGACCGCGGCCGCCGCGGCCGACTTGAAGAAGGCGGGCGAGATCGCCGCCGAGGTGCCGATGATCGGGATGACCTTGCCGCCGTTGAGCTGCTTGATCTCGGAGAACAGGGTCGGGTCGGCGGCGCCGAGCGCCTCGGTCATGATCGCGTCCGGGTGGGACTGGACGATCGCCTCGGCCTCGGTGCGGAACGTGGTGGCGTTCAGGTCCAGCGTCTGGTTGGTGGTCAGGGTGATCCCGGCCTTCTTGAGCGCGCTGATCGCCGGCTGGATGAAGGTCTGCGACCCGATGTCGTTGCCGAAGGCCAGCGCGATCCGCTTGTAGTGCAGCTGCTGGGCGATCGCCACCATCGCGTAGGACTCCTCCAGGTCCGGCGGGACCAGCCGGTAGAAGTACGGGTACTGGACGTGGTCGAACTCGGACTGGCCGGTCATGCAGAACATGGCCATCTTGTGCGCGTTGATGACCGGGACCACCGAGGCCGCCTCGTCCGAGGTGCAGCCGATGACCAGGGCCAGGTTGGACGTGGAGGCGAACATCTGGTTGACCGCCGGGACGGCGTCGGCGGGATCGCCGCGGGTGTCCACGCTCTTGCAGGTGAGCTTGTGGCCGAGGACCCCGCCGGCCTGGTTGATGGCGGCCGTGGCGCCGTAGCAGGACGCCAGGTACGTGGGCCGAGCGCGGCGTCGGCCCCGCTGAACGGGGCCACGTCGGCGACGGTGAGCGCTTGCCGGAGCCGCCGGAACTGCTCGCGGAGCTGCTGCCGCCCGAGGAACCGCCTGAGGAACTGCTGCCGCAGGCGGCCAGCCCGGCCGCCAGGACACCGGCGGCCAGTACCGCGCCAGCCCGCGCCGCGCCCGGGCCTGGCGGGCAGGCCTGGCCCGGACGTCCGCCCGGGCCAGGCGGCTGACCAGGCGGCCTGGCGCAGTCGGCCAGCGGCCCGCGCCACGCGCCTGAGAGTGGTGAACTTCATTGTCCCCCTCCGTACCTTGGTGGAGTGACGTGATGTGCTGTTCAGTGCTGTTTAGTCAGGTGCTGGCGGGCCGTGCCGGAAGCGGGTTCAGAATCCGCTGGGCAGCGGGCCGCCCGGGCGCCAGCGCCAGTCGGCGGGGGCGCCCTCCTCGGCGACCACCCGGTTGCGGATGGTGCCGATGCCTTCGACGGTGATCTCGATGACGTCGCCCGGCTGCATCCAGACCGGCGGGGTGCGGGCGAAACCGACGCCGCCCGGGGTGCCGGTCGCGATCACGTCGCCGGGCGCAGGCGGGTGAACGAGGAGAAGAACTCGACCGCGCTCGGCACGTCCACGAGCATCAGCGAGGTCCGCGCGGACTGCATGACCTGGCCGTTGAGCGTGGAGCTGATGGCCAGGTCGCTGACGTCGAGCTCGTCGGTGGTGACCACCTCGGGGCCGATCGGCATGCTGCCCTCGAAGTTCTTGCCCGCCGTCCACTGGCTGGCCGCCCGCTGCCAGTCGCGGGCCGAGGCGTCGTTGAGCACCACGAAGCCCGCGATCGCGTCCAGCGCCTTGTCCGCGCTGATGTACCGGCCCCCGCTGCCGATGACGATGCCGAGTTCCGCCTCGTAGTCGAAGCGCTCGGTGAGCGCCGGCTGGACCAGGTCGGCGTAGGGGCCGAGCACGCTGTCCGCTCCGCGCACGAAGGCGTCCGGCCAGGTGGGAACCGCGCGGCCGCCTTCCAGCGCGTGCTCGCTGTAGTTCAGGCCCAGGCAGAGGATCCGGGGCGGCCGCGGCACCGCGGGCCCGAAATCAGCCTCGGCCACCTCGCGCCCCTCAGCGCCGGTGAGAGCCCGCACCGCATCCATGGCGGGCAGGCCGGCTTCCAGGACATAGTGCAGCGAGGCGAACCGGGGATCACCCATCGCCTCGGCGACATCGACGTAACCGGAGCGCGCCCGGACGTGCAGCCGCAGTCCGTCGGGGGTGGCGATGGTGGCGAGCCTCACGTGCCCGATCTCCTTCGTTCGTGGTGGTGATGGCCGGTTGGTGGCTTAGTGGCGGATGGCCGGGCGCCTGCCGGATGGGAGCGCCTCCAGCTGGCCGGCGATTGGTTGAGCTGAACCAGATTGGTTGTATACAGTGCGATTGGTTGAGAATAGGTCGCACTGGTTCAGGGGGTCAATAGGGTGAAGGGAAATTTACGCTGCAACCGTAGTCACAGTCTTGTCTCGATTGGTACGATTGGTTGAATGCCCAGGAGGGCACCGTAGAAGGCAAGGTGAAGAACCCGGATGGGGTACCCAGCAAGGCCGTCCGCCCCGGTGCCTGCCCAGCTCACGCACCAGCTGGCCGAGCTGATCCTGGCCGAGTCGGCGCGGGCCGGGCTCGGGCCGGGGTCGCGGCTGCCCACGGAACGCCAGCTCGCGGCCGACCTGGGCGCGACCCGGACGTCGGTCCGGCACGCGCTGGCCATGCTGGAAGCCGAGGGGCACATCTCCCGCGAGGTCGGCCGCGGGACCTTCCTGCGCCGGTCCCCGGCCGAGCAGGCACCGGGAACGGGAGGCGCGCTCCTCACCCCGCTCCGGCCGGACGGCGGCCCGGCCGGGCCGGATGACGGGGCGGCCGGGCGGCGCTACCCGGACCAGGCGGGCGCGCTGCGCCTGGCCGGGGACGCCGGCCGGGTGGCCAGGCCGGGTGGCGCAAGGCCGCCAGCCGAAGGCAGTGCCGGGTTCGCGCCCGCCGACGTGATGACGATCCGGCGGCTGCTGGAGCCGCTGGCCATGCCGCTCGTGGTGGCCTGGGCCACCGCCGGCGACTTCCGCGAGATGGACCGCTGCCTGGCCGGGGGCGGCCGGGCGGGCAGCTATGACGAATTCGAGACCTGGGACCTCGCACTGCACCGGAGCATCATGGCGGCGAGCCACAGCCCGCTGCTCGCCGAGCTTTACGCGGTCATCGAGCGTGCCCGGCACGGCCAGTCGTGGGGGGACATGAAGCGGCGCAGCGCGTCACGGGAGCGCCGGGAGAAGTACCAGGCCGACCACACGGAACTCGTCACCGCGCTGCGCGCCCGGGACAGTGACCGGGCCACCGAGGCCATGCGCGCGCACCTGGCCCGGGTGCACAGCGACCTGTTCGGCGAGACCGCCTGAGCCTGCCAGCCGAACCAGCGGGCGGCTCAGCCGTGGGGCCCGGCCGCCCCTCCTCCGCCAGGCCCCACGGTCTGTGCAGCCACCTGGCACCAGGTAAGGACGGCGGCACCAGCCCCCTGAGTGACGTTGGTCACGCTACTCCGACTCCGGCCGGTTACCGGGAAAAATCGCGGGCCAAGGCGCCGGCGGAAGATTCCTTACGGCCGTGGGTCACGCGGAGTGACCGGGCGCCTGCGCTGTGACCCCAGCACTCCGGAGAATGCGGCGTGAAGGCCCCGGGCCAGCCCAGGGCCCGGGGGCGGCGGAGCGGCAGCGGCCCGGCCGGGACCAGCCCCGGCCGGGCCGCTGCACACCGGACAGCGGGCTAGTAGCCGCCACCGCCATAACCACCGCCGCCGGAACCCCCGCTGCCGCCCGACTTGCTGGCCGCCGGGCTCGGTGCACTGGACATCATGATCGAGCCGGGCATCACCGCGGTGATGCCGTTCACCCGCAGCACGTGCCACACCCCGCCGACCCCGTTGCCCTTGGTCTGGCCGGGGGCCATGTCCCCGGCGTAGGTGTAGAGCGGGTGGCCCTTGTAGGTGGCCTGCAGGACGCCCCCGGCCCGGGTGACGGTGCCGAGCTTGCCGGTCAGCTTCACCCCCATCGCCGCCATCGGCTTGCCGGTGAGCGGCGGCCAGGCCGTCGCGCACCCGCCGGTGCAGGCCGAGGTCATCCGGGTGTCCTTCGCGTACCAGTAAAGGGTCAGGCCCTTGGAGTCGGCCAGCACGGGGCCGATCGACGTCTTCACCTTCATCAAGGTGGCGCCCGACGACATCATCCCCGAGCCGGGGCTGGAGACGGGATTGGCGGACATCGGGGACTGGCTGGAGGCAGCCCCGCTGCCGCTCGCGGTACTAGGAGTGGTGCCACTTGCGCAGGCGGCCAGCAACAGGGCCGGGAAGGCCAGCAAGGCGGGTGCCCAACTGCGGTATCGCATCGAGTTCTCCGCTCACGAGGAAGGTTGCGGTCAATAACCCGGAGCACGTACCGCCCGGCACCCGCGTTCACCCCGGGGCGGCCTTTCCGCCTTACGGATTTCTTACCTGGACGCCCGGCGCCCCTGGTCACTCCGCAATGCGCTGGGCCAGCCAGGCCAGCGAGAGCGGGTAGCGGTAGTCGATGCCCATGTGCGTGGCGTCGAACAGCTCGAACCGGATCACCTCATCAGGCACCCCGGCCTGGCCCAGCTGCGCCCGGAAGGCAGTGGCGCCCAGGTCCAGGAACCACTCGTCCCGCTTGCCGGCGTCCAGCCAGATGCCGCGCAGCCCGCGCAGCGCGTCCGCGTAGCGGGGCACCATGCGCACCGGGTCCCAGTCCAGCCAGCGCTGCCAGACCTCGGGCCGGAGCATCCCGGTCTGCGGGTCGAACGGCAGGTCCACCCCGCCATCCTCGCGGGCGGAGAAGCAGGCGGACACCCCCAGCAGCATGAGCAGGTCGTGGTCGGCTTCCTTGGTGAAGGACGGCCGGGACCGGAAGTCGTCCCACCACCGCCAGATGTCCCCGTCATAGTCACGCAGGTGGCGCGCGGACTTGCCGAACTCGGGGATGTAGCACAGCTCGTACAGCGAGTCCCCGGCGTGACTGGCCAGGGCGCCGAACAGGTCGGGCCGGAGCATCGGGGGTGATCATCGCGCCGAACCCGCCGCTGGACTTGCCGGTGATGGCCCGGTGCGCCACCGCGGGCAGCGTCCGGTAGTGCGCGTCCACCCAGGGCACCACCTCGTCGCACAGGTAGGAGTGGTACCGGCCGGTGCCCGGCGAGTCCACGAACTGGCTGCCGCCGTACGCGGTCCAGGCGTCCACGAAGACGACGATCACCGGCGGGGCCTGCCCGGACGCGAACACCGCATCGGCCGTCTCCGGGAACGGCTGCCGGTAGGGCGACCGGTTCCGCCACATGGCCAGATGACCCGTGTACCCCTGGATCACGTAGACCGACGGGTACCGCCGGCCCTGCTCTTCGTCGTAGCCAGGCGGCACGTAGACCCACAGCGGCCGCTCATGCGGATCACCCAGCGGGTTGCCGCGGAGCAGCTCGCTGGTGATCACGTGCTCGTCGATACGGCCAGCCAGCTGGGCGGACCAGGGCAGCATCAGGCCTCCTGCAGTAGCGGCGGGACCGGCTGGACCTACCGTAGAGGAATGAGCGCCGACCAGGCCGAGCGAGGGCCCGGGGAGCCGCGGGACGCGCCGCCCGCCGCCGGGCCTGCCGCCGCGGCGGGACCCGCGGCCGCCGCGCCCACCCGCTGGCCCGGGCCTGCCCGGGCCGGACGCGTCCGGCCGGGACGCGGTGGAGCGCCACTTCGCCGCGGGGGTGCGTGCGCTGGCCGGCCCGGACGGCCCCGGCCGCGCCGGGACGGCCCCGTCCGGCCCGGGTCCGCGCTGACCGGCCGGCGGTGCCTGGACCTGTTCGCCGCCCAGCTGGCCAGCCGCCACCTGGACCTGGCCGCCCGCTGGCTGCGCGCCCAGGACGCCGGCTTCTACACGATCGGCTCGTCGGGGCACGAGGGGAACGCCGGCGTGGCCGCGGCGCTGCGGCTCACCGACCCGGCCCTGCTGCACTACCGGTCCGGCGGCTTCTACCTGGCCCGCTGCCAGCAGGCCACGCCGCCGCGCGACGGCGTGGCGGACGTGCTGCTCGGGCCTGGTCGCGGCGGCCGGGGAGCCGATCGCGGGCGGCCGGCACAAGGTGTTCGGCCACCGGCGGCTCAACGTCATCCCGCAGACCTCGACGATCGCCTCACACCTGCCCCGGGCCATGGGCCTGGCGTTCGCGATGGAACGGGCCGCCCGGCTGGCCGGCCAGGCCGAATGGCCCCGGGACGCGATCGTGGTGGCCAGCCTCGGCGACGCGTCGGTCAACCACTCCACCGCGGCCGGGGCCATCAACACCGCGGCGTACTGCTCGTTCCAGCACCTGCCGCTGCCGCTGCTGATGGTGGTCGAGGACAACGGGCTGGGCATCAGCGTGCGGACCCCGGCGGGCTGGGTCGAGGCGGCCACCCGGTCGGTGCCGGGCACCGGCTACTTCCAGGCCGACGGGTCGGACCTCGCGGGTGTCTACGATGCGGCGCTGGCCGCGGCCGCCTGGGTCCGCGGCCGCCGCTCCCCCGCGTTCCTGCACCTGCGCACGGTCCGCTTCGGCGGGCACGCCGGCTCGGACGTGGAGACGGGTTACCGGCCCGCCGCCGAGATCGAGGCCGACCTGGCCGCCGACCCGCTGCTGGGCACGGCCCGGCTGCTGGTGACGGCGGGCCTGCTCACCCCCGGGGAGGTCCTGGCCCGGTACGAGGAATCGCGGGCCGCGGTGCTCCGCCGCGCCGCCGAGGTGGCCGGGGCACCCCGGCTGGCCACCGCCGGGCAGGTGATGGCGCCGCTCGCCCCGCACCACCCCGACCAGGTCTGGGCGGGCGCCTGCCTCGCGGCCGGCCAGCCCATCCGGGAGAACGTCTTTGCCGGGCGGCTGCCCGAGGAAGCCGGCGGCCTGACCGTGGCCCAGTCGGTGAATGCGGCACTGGCCGACGCCCTGGCGGTCCGGCCGGGGATGATCGTGTTCGGGGAGGACGTCGCCCGCAAGGGCGGGGTGTACGGCGTCACCCGGGGCCTGCTGGACCGGTTCGGCGCGGGGCGCGTGTTCGACACCGCTGCTCGACGAGCAGTCGATCCTGGGCCTGGCCCTCGGCGCGGGCCTGGCCGGCCTGCTCCCGGTGCCGGAGATCCAGTACCTCGCCTACCTGCACAACGCGGTGGACCAGGTCCGCGGCGAGGCGGCCACGCTGTCGTTCTTCTCCCAGGGCCAGTACCGCAATCCGCTGGTGCTGCGCGTTGCCGGTCTCGCCTACCAGCGGGGCTTCGGCGGTCACTTTCACAACGACAACGCGATGGCCAGCCTGCGCGACATCCCGGGAGTGATCATCGCCTGCCCGGCCCGGCCGGACGACGCCGCCGCGATGCTGCGCACCTGCCTGGCCGCTGCGCAGGCCGACGGCAGCGTCTGCGTCTTCGTGGAGCCGATCGCCCTCTACCACACCCGCGACCTGCACCAGCCGGGCGACGGCGGCTGGCTCGCGCCCTACGACCCGCCTGCTCTCTGGGCGGCCGGCTACGCCCCGGTCGGCGGCGGGCGCAGCTACGGCAACGGCCGGGACCTGGCCATCATCACCTTCGGCAACGGGCTGCGGATGAGCCTGCGGACGGCGGCCCGGCTGGCCGCCGACGGCATCGGCTGCCGGATCCTGGACCTGCGCTGGATCGCGCCACTGCCCGCCGCCGACATCCTGCGCGAGGCCACGGCCACCGGCCGGGTGCTGGTGGCCGACGAGACCCGGCGCACCGGGGGCGTCTCCGAGGGGGTTCATCGCGGTCCTCGCGGATGCCGGGTTCACCGGCCGGACAGCCCGCGTTACCAGCGCGGACAGTTTCATCCCGCTCGGCGATGCCGCCGAAGCGGTCCTGCTGTCCGAAGCGGCCATCGAATCGGCAGCACGGTTGCTGTTGTCCTAAAAAACCCTGCTTGCCGTGTCTATGCTGCTCACGTGGGCATTCCGGGGATACCACGGGGAGGCCTCGGGCGCTGGGCATGGGACTCCGCGGCCAGCGCTGGCCCACGCCCGGAATTCGAGGATGCGGCCTGGCTGGCCGGCTGGCTGCTGCGGCGCGCCCTGGACTGCGCGCGGGCGCGAGGTCCCGCCGGACGGCGCCCGGCCCGCGGCCTGGGCCGGGGATGTCCCGCCGGACCGGGCCGTGGCGGCGCATCTCGGCCCGGAGGCGGCCGCCTGGCCAGTGTCCATAGCGGCGTGGCCCGCCTGGGACCAGGTGAACGTGCAGACGGGCCTGGACACGTGGCTGGCCGGGCCGGGCGCGGCAGGCTGCCGGCTGGTCGCGCGGCGGCGGCCGGCCGACCTGACCGGCGAGGCGGCGGACCTCGGCGGCATCAGCACGGCCGCCCGGCCCGCCGGGCCGGGCAGGCTGGCCCGCAGGTGCGTCGCTCGCGGTACCTACCTGGTGGAGGACGACGGCGGGCGGCTGGCCCTGCTACTGCACGGCCCGGCTGATGGCGGCCCGGCCGAGCCGGTCACCCTCCAGGTGATCGCCCCGGACCTGGACACCGGCGAGCAGGTCCTGGACCGGGTGCGCGCCCTGGCCGCCGGGCACAGCGTGTACCGCGGCCAGGTGATCTCGTTCGGTGGTGAGGGCCCCGGAGCGCCCGGCGGCGGCCAGCCCGCTTTCCCGGCCGGCCCGTGGTGGCGCGGTCGCAGGTCGTCCTGCCCGGCGACCTGCTCGACGGCATCGAGCGCCAGATACTCGGCATCGCCCGCCACTCGCAGACACTGCTGGCCAACGGCCAGCACCTCAAGCGGGGCGTGCTGCTGCACGGCCCGCCGGGGACGGGCAAGTCGCACACCGTCCGCTACCTGCTCGGGCAGCTGCCGGAGGTGACCGCGATCCTGCTCACCGGCGCGGCCCTGTCGTTCATCGGCGAGGCGTGCGAGATGGCGCGGGCGCTGCAGCCCGCGGTCGTGGTGGTCGAGGATGTGGACCTGATCGCCGCCCAGCGCCGGCCCGGCTCGCCGCCGCACCCGCTGCTGATCCAGCTGCTCAGCGAGATGGACGCGACCAGCGCCGGCGCCGACGTGGCCTTCCTGCTCACCACCAGCCGCGCCGACCTGCTGGAGGAGGCGCTGGCGGGACGCCCGGGCCGGGTTGACCACACGGCCCGGCTGCCGCTGCCGGACGCCGGGGCCCGGCGGCGGCTGCTCCGGGTGTACCAGGGCAACCTGCAGTTCAGCCGGTCCACGGCGGCCGCGGTCGTGGCCCGCACCGACGGGGTGACCGCCTCGTTCATGAAGGAACTGCTCCGCCGGGCCGCGCTGCACGCCGCCGCGCGCCCGGTGCGCGGCGGGGCAGGGCACCGGACGCCGGCGCGCGCGGATGGCGGGGCGCCGGAAGCACCGCTGCGGGTGACCGCGCGGCACTTCAACCGGGCCCTGGACGAGCTGCTGGACAGCAGCAGCCAGCTCCCCGGGGCGGGATTCGGCGGCCGGCCCGCCCGGGGCGCCGACGTGGTGATCCGCCCGGTCCTCACCCACCTCACCCCCACCCGCTAACCCCCCCCGCCCGCTAACCCCCCCGCCCCACCAGCCCCCTGCTCCCACCCGCCACAGAACCCCACCCAGCCCCACCAGCCCCGGTGCTCCCATCTGCCACAGAACCCCACCCGTCCCGTAAACCCCACCAGCCCCGGGCCCCTCACCCGTCCCGCCCTTGGCCCACTTAGCACCCCAGAATTGCGGCATAACGGGCAAATGGCCAGGCGATTCCGCGCATGTGGGGTGCGGAGTGGAGTGATGGTGGCTGGGGCGAGGGGCGGGGGCCGGGGGGCGAGGGGGACGAGGCGAGGGCGGGCCGGGGACGGGGCGAGGGGGGACGGGGGGCGCGGACGGGGGCGGGAGTGGACGCCTCGGGTTTCTATGCCTAGTATTACTTGGTATGAACCGGGAACGACTCAAGGGGCATCTGGACCTGCTGCTGCTGTCCGTGCTGGCCGCCGGGCCCGCGCACGGCTATGCGGTCATCTCGGCGCTGCGCCAGCGCAGCGAGGGCACGTTCGACCTGCCCGAGGGCACCGTCTACCCCGCGCTGCACCGGCTGGAGGACGCGGGGCTGCTGTCCAGCAGCTGGGCCCAGGCGGACGGGCGCCGCCGCCGCGTCTACGCGCTGACCAGCCAGGGGGCGACCGCACTCGCGGCCGAGCGGGGCGAGTGGAGCCGGTTCGCCCGAGCCATCCAGGCCGTCACCGGCGGCCCGTTCCCGGCGCCCGGGCCGATTACCGCAGGAGGACTGGCATGAGCACGACCGATGGGGATCTCATCGAGGATTACCTGGACCAGCTGTACGCCGGGCTGCGCGGGTCGCCGCGGCGGGGGCGGCGCCTGCTCGCCGAGGCCGACGACCACCTGCGGCAGGGCGTCGCCGAAGGGCTGGCGGCCGGGCTCAGCAAGCGGGAAGCACAGGAGGCCGCCATCTCGAGTTTCGGGTCGGTGCGGGCCGTGGTCCGGGCGCACCAGGTCCAGCGGCACCGCGTGCCCGGCCTGGCGGTGCTGGCCGACCTCGTGATGTCAGCCTGGAAACTCGGCTCGATCGGGCTGCTGGCGGTCGGCGCCAGCGGGCTGGTCGTAGCGGTGATGAACCGGCTGTTCGGCCGGTCATTTGTGGTCGGGGCGGTGGCGCCCGGCACCAAGCTGCCCGCTGCCGACTGCCAGTACTGGCTCGGCATCTGGCCGCACGCACACTCCTGCGCCCAGGCGTACATGCTGGAGAGCAGTTCCGACGCGGTCACGCTCCGCGGGGCGGCCGGCCTCCTCGGCCTGGTCCTGCTGGGCGGCTACCTGCTGGCCCGGCGCCTGACCGCGCGACGTGGCCGGACACCGGGCGTACTGCCGGATGGCTTCACGCCGACGATCGCCGTCAGCCTGTTCGGCGCGGCCGGGCTGGGCCTGACCTGGCTCGCCCTGATGCATGGTGGCGGGCCCACCCGTATCGGGGGGATCACCGGTCCCGGCTTCTACCTCAGCGGGGCCATCGTGGCCCTCGTCATGGCGGCCGCCTACGGCCGGTCGCTGCAGCGCACGCTGCTCAGGCGGGCCCGGGACTGATCCCCGGCCGGCTTCGACCCGGCCGGCGCAGCGAGCAGGTGAGTGGCGAGCGCGGCGGTCACCTCGGCGGGATTGGACACGTTGGCCAGGTGGGCGGCGCCCCGGATGACCCGGAGCCGGGAGCCCGGGATGCCGCGGGCGATCACCGCACCGTGCCACGGCGGGGTGGCCGGGTCCTCGGACCCGGCGATCACCAGGGTGGGTGCGGTGATCTCGGGCAGCGACGGGCGCAGGTCCATGTCCGTGATCGCCTCGCAGCAGCCCGCGTACCCCTCCGGCTGGACGTCCCGCTCCAGGGTGGCCACGAACCGGGCCGGGACGCCTGGCTCACGGGCGCTGAACGCGGGGGTGAACCACCGGCTCACCACCTGGTGCGAGATCGGCGCCAGGCCGCCGCCACGGACGGCTGCCGCCCGCTGCTCCCATAGGCTCCGGTCCGGGAACCGGGCCGACGTGCAGCAGACGGCCAGGGTGCCGATCCGCCCGGGCGCGTTCGCGGCCAGCCACATGCCGACCATGCCGCCGAGCGACACCCCGCAGTAGGAGACCTGCCGCACGCCGAGGTCGTCGAGCAGGCGGAGCACATCGCCGCCAAGGTCAGCGAGGCTGTAGGGGCCGGGCGGCGCCGGGGAGCCGCCGTGCCCGCGGTGCTCGTAGCGGATCAGCCGGAACCGGGTGCGCAGCGCGGCCAGCTGCGGCTGCCACAGCCGGGACGTGGTGCCCAGCGAGTTGCCGAGCACGAGGGGGGGTGCCTCCTCCGGTCCCTCCACGGAGACGGCCAGCCGCACCGGGCCGCTCTTCCCGGGCGAGGCGGGGGCGGGCGAGCCGGGGGGCGAGCCGGGGGCGGGCGAGCCGGGCCCGGAGCCAGCGCTGGGCGAGCCAGCCGCGGACGGCTCAGACATCCAGGAACACGGTCTCGCCGTCCCCCTGCAGGCGGATGTCGAAGCGGAACACCCCCGCAGACCCCGGCTCAGGCACCGCGAGCAGGGTGTCCCGGCGGTCATCGTCCACCAGGCCGGCCAGGACCGGGTCGGCGGCGTTCGCGTCCGCCTCGTCGGCGAAGTAGATCCGGGTCACCACCCGGTGCAGCAGCCCGCGGGCGAACACCGACACATCCAGGTGCGGGGCCTCGGTGCCGCCATCCGGGCTGGGCAGCGCTCCCGGGCGCAGTGTCACGATGCGGTAGGAGCCGTCCGGGCCGGTCGGGCACCGGCCGAACCCGCGGAACACCGCGCCGGACGGGTTCGGGCCGCGCGGGTCGTCGGGGTGGCCGAAGTAGCCGTCCGGGTCGGCCTGCCAGGTCTCGATGAGCCCGTCCGGGACCGGATCACCGGCGCCGTCCAGCAGCCGGCCGGTGATGGTGATCGCGCCCGGCGTGCCCTCCGGGACCACGAACGGGCCGTCTGGCCAGGGCAGCCCGATGGCCAGGTACGGCCCGACCGTCTGGGACGGGGTGATCGGCAGCGAGGTCACCGGCTGTCCTCCCGCGGCTCGAAGACGGTGCCGCCGCGGCCGCGGAGCACGATGTCCCAGGTGAACCCGAGCGCCCAGTCGGGCTCGGTCAGGTCCATGTCGAACCGGGAGATCAGCCGCTGCCGGGCGTCCGGGTCGGGGATGGAATTGAAGATGGGGTCGTAGGGGAACAGCGGGTCGGACGGGAAGTACATCTGGGTCACCAGGCGCTGGGTGAACGCCCGGCCGAACAGCGAGAAGTGGATGTGCGCCGGGCGCCAGGCGTTCGGGTGGTTCTTCCACGGGTACGCGCCGGGCTTGATGGTGACGAACCGGTACCGCCCCTCGGAGTCGGTGATGCACCGGCCGACCCCGGTGAAGTTCGGGTCCAGCGGGGCGGGGTGGCTGTCCACCGAGTGCCGGTACCGGCCGGACGCGTTGGCCTGCCAGATCTCTATCAGGGTGTCCGGGACCGGCCGCTGGTCACTGTCCAGCACCCGGCCGCTCAGGATGATCCGCTCCCCCAGCGGGTCGCCCGCGTGGTGGGTGGTCAGGTCGGCGTCGGCCTCCGCGACCCGCCCCTCCCCCAGCAGCGGCCCGGTGATCTCGGTCAGCCGCTGCGGGGCCAGGACCGGCGGCCGGTGCGGCGCGCGCAGCGCGGTGGACCGGTACCCCGGCGAGTCCAGCGGCGGGTGCACCCCGGCCGGCCGCTCATAGGACGGCAGGCTGAACCCGGCGGGCGGGGACGACGGGCGGGTGGTCATCAGGCTGCTCCTTCACAGGCTCGGGCTGGCCGCCTGAAGCTGGCGCAGGGCGGTGAGCTCGGCCCCGCCCGGCGGCTCCAGTATCTGCAGGGACTCCGAGACGGCCAGCTCCCAGCCCGTCCGGGCCCGGACGTCCGCGACCGACACCCCGGGGTAGCAGCCGGTCAGGGTGAGCTCGCAGGTCTGCGGGTCCGGTTCCAGGATGCCCAGGTCGGTGATGACCTTGCGGGGTCCCGCCCCGGTGAGGCCGAGGCGCTCCCGGGAGCCGGGCCCGTCACCGAAGCCGACCGAGGTGACGAAGTCCACCCGCTCCACGAAGGAACGGCGGGTCTGCCGGACCACCACGATGACCTCGCGGCAGGACGCGGCGATCTCCGGGGCACCCCCGGCGCCCGGCAGCCGTACCTTCGGGTCGTCGTACGCCGGGCCGATGACCGTCGTGTTGATGTTGCCGAACCGGTCGATCTGGGCCGCGCCCAGGAAGCCGATGCTGATCCGCCCCGGCTGCAGCCAGTAGTTGAAGATCTCCGGCACGCTGACCACCGCGTCCGCGGTCTCGGCCAGGATGCCGTCCCCGATGGACAGCGGCAGGCGGCCCGGCTTCGCGCCGATCGTGCCGGACTCGTAAATGAGCACCAGGTTCGGCGCATGGGTCGCCCGGGCCAGGTTGGCCGCCGCGCTGGGCAGCCCGATGCCGACGAAGCACGTCATGCCGTCGGCCAGGGCCCGGGCCGCGCAGGCGGTCATCATCTCGTCGGCGGTGAAGTCCGCGGGACCGTCGGCCTCGGCCGCCGCGGCCGGGCCCGGGCCGCCCGCGGTCACGCCGCGCCTCTCTCGGCGCGCAGCGGCGAGCGGGTTCCGGGGGGGTGCTGCCGCGGGGTGGAATGCCGGGGGGTTCCTGGGGGCCGCGGCCGCGGGGTGAGATCCCGGGGGGTTTCGGGGGGTCGCCCCCCCGGGCTAGCACTGAACACCTCGTCGGACAGCCACTGCCCGAACCGGTCCCGGTCCCGGCTGATGGCGTCCCAGGCCTGGTAGAAGTCGTTGTCCCGGGCGGAGTACCCGAGCGCGTAGGAGGGGTGCGAGCCGCCGGGGACCTCGGCCACGTAGTCGACCACCCAGGACGGCAGCACGACCGCCGTCGGCTGCGGGGCCAGCTCGCCCACGATCTCCTCCACCGTCACGATCGAGCGCCGGGCGCTGAGCACGGCCTCCTTCTGCACCCCCGTGATCCCCCAGAACTGCACGTTCCCGGCCCGGTCGGCGCGCTGCGCGTGGATCACCGCCACGTCCGGGTTCAGCGCCGCCACCGCGGTGAGCCGCTCCCCGGTGAACGGGCAGGTGATGGGGCGCACCGCGGGCTGGCCGTCCAGGCCGGGCAGGCCCTCCAGGCCGGTGCCGCTGTACCCGCGGAGGATCGCGAACGGCACGCCGGAGGCGCCGGCGACATACCGGTTCGCCATTCCGGCGTGGCTGTGCTCCTCCAGCTGCAATGGCCCCGGCCAGGCATTCTCCACCGCGTCGCGGAACCGGTGCAGCGAGCCCACCCCGGGATTGCCGCCCCAGGAGAAGATCAGCTTGCTGGCGCACCCGGCCCCGATGAGCTGGTCGTAGAGCACGTCCGGGGTCATCCGGATCAGGGTCAGGTCACGCCGCCGCTGCCTGATCACCTCGCACCCGGCGGCGAACGGGATGAGGTGGGTGAATCCCTCCATCGCCACGGCGTCCCCGTCATGGACCGCACGGGCGACCGCCTCGGCCAGTGAAACGATCTCCGCCATATCCTCCTGCCCCTGGACCGCCTATACCGGACACCATCATGACCGGATGGTCGCGATAAGTACAGTCGTTCGTCATACGGACACTTCGCGGCCCGCCCGGCGGGCCCAGGCCGGGTCAGCCCGCCTCCGCCAGCACCCGCTGCGCGATGGCGAATGCGCGGTTGGCCGCCGGCACGCCGGCATACACCGCGGTGTGCAGCAGCACCTCGCGGATCTGCTCCGGGGTCACCCCGTTACGCAGCGCGGCACGCAGGTGCATGGCGAGTTCTTCCTCCTGGCGCAGCGCGGCCAGCGCGGTGAGCGTGATCATGCTCCGCTCGGCCCGGGACAGGCCGGGCCGGGACCACACCTCCCCCCACGCGTACCGGGTGATGAAGTCCTGGAACGGCTCGGTGAGCGGAGTCGCCGCAGCGGTCGCCCGGTCCACGTGCGCATCACCCAGGACCTCGCGGCGGACAGTCATCCCCTGGGCTTTTCGTTCGGCATCGTTCATGGCCAGCCTTTCCGTGGGGCTCCCGAGACGGTACGGCAGTCGGCCAGGAACACTACCCAGCGGCCAGCCCCGCGTGCGCGGCCAGGGCGGCGCTGACGAAATCGCCGGCCGCGCCCAGGTAGCCGGCCGGGTCGAGGGCGTGGTCGAGCTGCCCGGGGGTGATGCCGGCGGCGGCGATCCGGTCCGCCTCGGGCGGCTGGGCCAGGGCCTCGCGCAGGGTGGCGCCGCTGGCCGCGGCGCGGGCGCTGGCCGCGGCGAGCAGGTCGTGCGCGGCGATGCGCCCCAGGGCCGGGGCGAGCAGCGCGGCAACGCTCTCGGCCAGCGGGAAACCGCGGGCCGCGTCCAGGTTCTGGCGCATCCGGGCCGGGTCCGGCTCCAGCCCGCCGAGCAGGTCGGCTCCCCAGGACGCGGCCGAGCCGGTCAGCCGGAGCACCCCGGCCAGCGGCTCCCATTCGGCGTGCCATGCCCCGGCCGCCCGCTGGTGCTCCTGCTCGGCCGCGGCCACCAGGGTCGCGAGCAGGCCGGGGACCTGCTTCGTGCAGCCGAGGACCGCGATCGACGCGACCGGGTTGCGCTTGTGCGGCATGGCCGAGGAGCCGCCCCGTCCCGCCCCGCCGCCCTCGTGGACCTCGGCCACCTCCGACTGGGCGAGCAGGGTCACGTCCCGGGCGATCTTGCCCAGCACCCCCGCGGCACCCGCGCACGCCGCGCCGATCTCGGTCAGCCGCAGCCGCTCGGTGTGCCAGGGCAGCACCGGCGCGGCCAGGCCCAGTTCGGCGGCGAGCAGCACGGCGACCTCCGGCCCGGCGCTGCCCAGCGGCGCCAGCGTCCCGGCCGCGCCGCCGAACTGGACCGCCAGCCGCAGGCCGCGACCCGGTCCAGCGCCGCCCGGGCCTCGTCCAGGCCGGTCAGCCAGCCCGCCGCGACCAGCCCGAAGGTCACCGGCACGGCCTGCTGGAGCAGGGTGCGCCCGGTCATCAGCGTGTCCCGGTGCGCCGCGGCCAGCCCCGCCGCCGCGCCGGCCCCGGCGGCCAGGTCGGCCGAGATGACCGCGAAGGCGTCGCGGGCCAGCATCATGGCCGCGGTATCGAGGATGTCCTGGCTGGTCGCGCCGCGGTGCACGGCCGCGGCGGGCCCGGCGGGCAGGCGCCGGCTCAGCTCCCGGACCAGCGCCGGGACCGGGTTACCGGTGAGCGCCGCCTGCCGGCCGAGTTCCGCCGCGTCGAAGCTGCCGGCCTGGGCGGCCGCCGTCACCGCCGCACCCGCCCCCGGATCGGCCAGGCCGGCCCGTTCCAGGGCGCGGGCCAGCGCGGCCTCGGTGTCCAGCATGGCCTGCAGCCAGGCCTGGTCGGAGGTGTCCACAGCGCCGCGGCCGAACACGCCGCTGAACAGCCCATCGGGAGTGTGCACGCGTGCTCCTGCTGCCGGGAGACGGACGGCCCCACCCTAACGGGGCCCGGCCCGCCACCAGCCGTAACCCCGTCCGGCAGAAAAATCTGACGCGACGTGCAACGCTGCGTACCCAGCCGGTGCTCCTAAGTGATGTGACAGGGGAGGCAGCGATCCTAGACACCACAGACGCCCAGCCGTCGAGTTCCGCGCGCGAGGCGGAGTTCGGCGAGTTCATGGCCGTCCGCTGGCCCAGCCTGGTGCGGCTGGCCTACGGCCTGACCGGTGACCGGTGGCTGGCCGAGGACATCACCCAGGCCGCGCTGGCCACCGCCTATGCGGCCTGGTGGCGGGTCCGCCGGGCCGATGACCCTGATGCCTATGTGCGCCGCATCCTGGTCAACACCAGCAACCGGCGGTTCCGGCGGCGCCGGGTCAGCGAGCAGGCCCGGGAGCCGGGTGACCTGCCGGACGGCACCGTCGCGGACCCGTCGGACCTGATCGGCGAGCGGTCCGTGCTGCTCACCGCCGTGCGCCAGCTGCCGGCCCGGCAGCGGGCCATCGTGCTGCTGCGGTACTGGGCGGACCTGAGCGACGCGCAGGTGGCCGAGACCCTGGGCTGCTCCCCGGGCACGGTGCGCAGCCAGGCCTCCCGGGCGCTGGCCAAGCTGCGGTCCAGCGCCGTCCTGGCCGACCGAGGAGGCAGTCAGTGAACACCATCGACGAGCGGGCCCTCCGCGACCGGCTGCACGACGACCTGGCCGCGCTGCCGGCCACCCCCGCCCCGGTGCAGGCGGTCCTCCGGCGCGGCGCGGCCCGCCGCGCCCGGCGCCGCGCGGCGGCCGGCGCCGGGACCGCGGTGGCGGCCGCGGCCGCCGTCCTCGCCCTCCAGGCCGGCGGGGCGCCCGCCCGGCCCGCGCCGGCCGCCCGGTTCACGCCCGCGGGGCGCCCGGCAGCCGGGCCTGCCCCGGCCAGCCCGGCCCGGGCCACGGCGGGCGCCCTCATCGCGTCGGGCACGGCGGGCGGCCTGCCGTGGCGGCTGTCGGCCGGCAACATCGCGGACCCCGGCGCCCGCTGCCTTCCCGCCCTCCTGCTGAACGGCACGGACGCGGACCTGCTGCCGGACGGCGCGCCGACTCCGGGCGCGCTCGGCAGCCTCGCCTTCCTCAGCGATGTTCCCGGGCGGCCCGGCGCCGGCTTCGCGGTGCTGCAGGTGGCGGCGCCGGTCACCCGCCTCACCGCCCGGCTGGCGGGCGGCGGCACGCTGACGGCCCGGCCGGTCACGGTGCACGCCTGCGGCCGGCCGGTGCGGCTGGCCGGGTTCGCCTACCCGGCGTCCGGGGTGGCCAGGATCACCGCGTACTCCGGCCGCCAGGCCGCCGCCACGGTCAGCCCGCCGGGCGGCCTCGTCCGCGGCACGGGCCCGGGCAGCGTGCCGGCCCCCGCCGTGGCCGGGGCAGCCCGGCCGGACCCTGCGGCTGGTCCCGGGGGCCTGGCAGCACCTGTGGGAGCCCGGCGCCGCGATGCCGGGCGGCCCGGTCGGTGCCGGGCGGGCGGGACGCACCGCCTGGCGGGTCACCGTGCTGCTCGGCGCGGACGGTGAGTGCTACACGGCCGCCGTGCACGGCGGGCAGGCCGCGGAAGGCGGCAGCACCTGCGTGCCGATCACGCCCCCGCCGGGCACCGTGGCCCTGCACCGGCTGCCCCTGCCGCCCGGGGCCGGCCTGGCCGTCTACGCGGCGCTGCTCCCGGCCCGGGCCGCCTCGGTGGTGGCCACCCTGGCCGGGGGCGGGACGGCGCGGGCCGCGGTGACGGCGGTGGCCGGGCGGGAGTACGCCGCCGTGGCCGTCCCGGCGGGGCAGGTCCTGGCCCGGGTCACCGCGTACGACGCGGCCGGCCGGGCGCTGGGAACGGCCGGTCCGTGACCTGGCCGGGGCATTGCGCGGCACCGGGGGTGGGGGCCTATCGTCAGTTGTATGACCGTGCAACCCTCCTTCCCCGGCGGCCCCGGCCTGGCCCAGGTGCGCCGCCTCGTCACCGAGATCCCCGGACCCTGCTCCCGCGAGCTGATGGCCCGGCGCGAGGCCGCCGTGGCCCGCGGGGTCAGCCACGTCCTGCCGGTGTTCATCACCGCCGCCGGCGGCGGCGTGCTCATCGACGTGGACGGCAACTCCCTCATCGACTTCGGCTCCGGCATCGCCGTCGCATCCGTGGGGAACAGCGCCCCCCGGGTCGCGGCCGGGGTCAGCGAGCAGGTCGAGCGGTTCACGCACACCTGCTTCATGGTCACCCCGTACGAGGGTTACGTGGCGGTCTGCGAGGAACTCGCCCGGCGCACCCCCGGCGCCCACGACAAGCGGTCGGCGCTGTTCAACTCGGGCGCGGAGGCGGTGGAGAACGCGGTCAAGATCGCCCGGCACGCGACCGGGCGGCCCGCGATCGTTGCGTTCGACCACGCCTACCACGGGCGCACCAACCTGACCATGGCGCTGACCGCCAAGAACATGCCGTACAAGCACCGGTTCGGCCCGTTCGCCGGGGAGATCTACCGGATGCCGATGGCCTACCCGTACCGCTGGCCGGGCGGCCCGGAGGCGTGCGCGGCCGACGCGCTCGACGTGATCACCGGGCTGATCCACACCCAGGTCGGCGAGGACAACGCGGCCGCGGTGCTGATCGAGCCGATCCAGGGTGAGGGCGGCTTCATCGTGCCGCCGGACGGCTTCCTGCCGGGGCTCGCCGAGTTCTGCCGCCAGCACGGCATCCTGCTGATCGCCGACGAGATCCAGAGCGGCTTCTGCCGGACCGGCGACTGGTTCGCCTGCGACCACGAAGGCGTCGTGCCCGACCTCGTCACCACCGCGAAGGGGATCGCCGGCGGCCTGCCGCTGGCCGCGGTGACCGGGCGGGCGGAGATCATGGACGCGGTGCACGCGGGCGGCCTCGGCGGCACCTACGGCGGCAACCCGGTGGCCTGCGCGGCCGCGCTGGGCGCCATCGAGACCATGGCCGCCGAGGACCTGGCCGGCCGGGCCCGCCGGATCGGCGAGATCATGCTGCCCCGGCTGCACAAGCTGGCCGAGACCTACCCGGTCATCGGGGACGTGCGCGGCCGGGGGGCGATGATCGCCATCGAGCTCACCCGCCCCGGCACGCTGGAACCCGCCCCCGACGTGGCGGGCAAGGTGGCCAAGGCCTGCCATACCGCCGGCCTGGTCGTGCTGACCTGCGGGACGCACGGGAACGTGCTGCGCTTCCTGCCGCCGCTGGTGATCGGCGAGCAGTTGCTGGAGGAGGGCCTGTCCATCCTGGAGGACGCGTTCGCCACGCTGTGAGGCGCGCAGCCGCAGTCTGAGCCGCCGCCGGGCGCACCGCCCGGCGGCGGTCTCTTTACCTGCGCAGAACTTTCACTTGACTGCCTCTGAGCCTGATGTTACTCACGAGTTACATCGGTCCGGCGCTGTCAAGGAGGACACCGTGCCCCATCGAGCCCGCCGCGCTTTAACCGCCACCGCCACCGCGCTCGCCGCGGCCCTGGTGCCGCTGCTCGCCGCCACCACGGCCAGCGCCCAGAGCAGCGTGCACTACGTGGCGCTGGGCGACTCCTACTCCTCCGGCCTGGGAGCAGGAAGCTACATCCCCGCCAGCGGCTCCTGCGACCAGAGCACGAACGCCTACCCGGCGCTCTGGGCCGCGGCCAGCCAGCCGGCCTCCTACGTCTCCGAGACCTGCTCCGGCGCGACCACCGCGACCGTGCTCAGCTCCCAGCTGGGTGCGCTCAGCGCGGCGACCACGCTGGTGTCCATCACCGTCGGCGGCAACGACGTCGGCTTCAGCTCGGTCATGGAGACCTGCGTGCTGCTGCCCACCAGCAGCTGTGCCAGCGCCGTCAGCCAGGCGGAGAACCTGGTGGCGACCCAGCTGCCCGGTGAGCTCGACTCCGTGCTGAACGCCATCCGCGCCGACGCGCCCAGCGCCCGGGTCGTGGTGCTCGGCTACCCCGAGTTCTACGACCTGTCCAGGTCCGCCGGCTGCGTCGGGCTCAGCACCACCGACCGCACCGACCTCAACCAGGGCGCCGAACAGCTGGACAGTGCGATCCAGGCGGCCGCCGCCCGGCATGGCGATGTGTTCGTGGACGTGCGCAGCGCCTTCGCCGGCCACGAGATCTGCGACTCCGGCAGCTGGCTGCACTCGGTGGACTGGCTGAACCTGAGCGACTCCTACCATCCGACCGCCGCGGGCCAGTCCGGCGGCTACTACCAGGCCTTCGCCGCCGCGGCCGGCTGAGCCCGGGCCTGGAAAGACAGGCGGGGTGGCGACCTGGGGCGGGGGTCCCCGGTCGCCACCCCTGGCCTGTGGCCGGACCGCCCTGGGGGCGGCGGTCCGTGACCACCGCGGGCAGCGCCCCGGGCGCCGGGACCGCCAGCGCCTGCGAGGTTGGCCGCTGCCCGCGCGGCACCCGCGGTGGGTGACGGGTGCCTGCCTGCCTCACGTTAGGCATCGACCTTCTCTAAGTCCTCAGCCCAGCCTGTGGGAACGCCCAGAGCCCGGCCAGCAGCCCAGGTGGCGGGCCTGCCGGATGACCCGGGTGGCGGGCCTGCCGGATGGCGTGCCCGGGCCGGACGCCGCATGGCTGCCGCCAGTGGGGTAGGAGGGAGGCATGCCCGTCCTCGTCGGCACCTCCGGCTGGCAGTACCGTGACTGGCGTGGCGGGCTGTACCCGGGCGGCCTGCCCCAGCGGCGCTGGCTCGAGCACTACGCCAGCCAGTACCTGACCGTGGAGAACAACGCGAGCTTCTACCGGCTGCCGGCCCGGGAGACGTTCGAGGGCTGGCGGGCCCGGACGCCGGACGGCTTCGTGATGGCGGTCAAGGCGAGCCGCTACCTGACGCACGTCCGGCGGCTGCGCGACCCGGCCGAGCCGGTTGCCCGGCTGCTCGGAGCCGCGGCCGGGCTCGGCCCGCGGCTCGGCCCGGTGCTGCTGCAGCTCCCGCCCACACTGGCCGCGGACGCGGGCCTGCTCGCCGCCTGCCTGGCGGAGTTCCGGGCCGCCGCCCGCCGGGCCGGGACCGGGCCGGTCCGGGTCGCGGTCGAGCCGCGGCACCCGTCCTGGTGGGCCGGCGAGGTGCGGGAGGTGCTCACCGAGCACGGCGCGGCCCTGTGCTGGGCGGACCGGCTCGGCCGCGCGGTCACCCCGCTGTGGCGCACCACGGACTGGGGTTACCTCCGCTTCCACGAGGGCGCCGCGCAGCCCTGGCCGCGCTACGGCCGGCAGGCACTGCGGTCCTGGGCCGAGCGGCTCCGCGGGACCTGGCCGGCCGACGCCGACATCTACGTGTACTTCAACAACGACCCGGGCGGTGCCGCGGTGGTCAACTCGGCCGAGTTCGCCGCGGCCGCCCAGCGGGCCGGCCTGGAGCCGACCAGGACCCCGCCGCCCCGCAGCGTCCCGCTGACTCCCCCGGTACCGACCTGGTGAGGAGTCCTCCGCGGGACCGATTCGCCACCCTCACCGGTTGACCGGGAAGCCGAGGGTGACCCCGCCGTGGCTGGGGTCCAGCCACCGGGAGGTGACTGCCTTGCCCCGCGTATAGAAGTGCACCCCCTCGGGGCCATGGACGTGCGTGTCACCGAACAGCGAGGCCTTCCAGCCGCCGAACGAGTAGTACGCCATCGGCACCGGGATCGGCACGTTCACCCCCACCATGCCGGCCTCCACGTCGAACACGAAGCGGCGGGCCGCTCCCCCGTCGTTGGTGAAGATGGCCGTGCCGTTCCCGTAGGGGTTCTCGCTGACCAGCCGGACCGCATCGTCGTAGCTGGCCGCCCGGACCACCGACAGCACCGGGCCGAAGATCTCATCGGTGTAGCAGGCCATCGACGGCGTGACGTGGTCCAGCACGCTGGGGCCGAGCCAGAAGCCGTCCCGGCCGCCGCCGATCACCGGGTGCACCCGGCCGTCCACGGCCAGCGTCGCGCCGTCGCGCACCCCGGAGTCGAGGTAGGAGGCGACCCGGTCCCGGTGCGGGGCGGTGACCAGCGGGCCCATTTCCGCGCGCTCGTCGCTGCCCGGCCCGACCCTCAGCCGGGCCACCCGCTCAGCGATCTTGGCGACCAGTTCGTCGCCGACCGAGCCCACCGCGACCAGCACGGACACCGCCATGCAGCGCTCGCCCGCCGAGCCGAACCCGGCGGAGACCGCGGCGTCGGCGGCCAGGTCCAGGTCCGCGTCCGGGAGCACGACCATATGGTTCTTAGCCCCGCCCAGGGCCTGGACCCGCTTGCCGGCCCGGGTGCCGGTCTCATACACGTACCGGGCGATCGGGGTGGAGCCCACGAAGCTGACCGCGCGCACGTCGGGGTGGCCGAGCAGCGCGTCCACGGCCTCCTTATCGCCCTGCACCACGTTGAACACGCCGTCCGGCAGCCCGGCCTCGGCCCACAGCCGGGCCAGCAGCAGGGACGCCGACGGGTCCTTTTCCGATGGCTTCAGCACGAACGCGTTCCCGCAGGCGATCGCGATCGGGAACATCCACATCGGGACCATGGCCGGGAAGTTGAACGGGGTGATGCCGGCCACCACGCCGAGCGGCTGCCGGATGGAGTAGGCATCCACCCCGGTCGAGACGTTCTCCGAGAAGCCGCCCTTGAGCAGGTGCGGGATGCCGCAGGCGAACTCGACGACCTCCAGGCCGCGGGCTACCTCACCGGCCGCGTCCGTGGTCACCTTGCCGTGCTCGGCGCTGATCAGCGCGGCCAGCTCATCGGCGCGGGCGGCCAGCAGGTGGCGGAAGCTGAACAGCACGCTGGCCCGGCGGGCCAGCGAGGCGGCCCGCCAGCCGGGGAACGCCTTCGCGGCGGCGGCCACCGCATCGTCCACGACCGCCGCCGAGGCGAAGTCCACGGTGCCGGTGACCTGCCCGGTGGCCGGGTTATAGATGTCCCCGCGCCGCTCGGCGGCACCGTCCCACTCGCGGCCGCCGATCCAGTGCGTCACATGCTTCGCCGTGCCGGTCACTCTGCCTCCTCAGCCGTTCGCACCATCCGGCGGCCAAGACCAGGCCACCGGCCACTCGGACGGGCCTGGCGGCCCGGCCTCGCGAGCCAGTCCCGGATGGCGCTCACCGGGCTGCCTCCTCGTTGACCGCGCGCAGCGCGTCGGCCAGGATGCCGAGGCCTTCCTTGGCGTCGGCCTCGGACAGGGTCATCGGCGGGGCCATCCGGAGCGCGTGCCCGTACAGCCCGCCCTTGCCGATCAGCAGGCCGCGTTCCCGGGTGGCCTCCAGCATCCGGGTGGCCAGTGCCGGGCTGGGCGCGCCGGTCTGCGGGTTAACCAGGTCGACGGCGAACATCAGGCCCTTGCCGCGGACCTCACCGGCGACGGCGAGCGGCCCGGCCGCCTCGCGCAGCCCGCTGATGATCATGCTGCCCAGCTCGGCGGCGTTCCGCTGCAGGTCGTGGGAGAGCACATAGTCCAGCGTGGCGTTGCCCGCCGCGGTGGACAGCGGGTTGCCGCCGAAGGTGGAGATGCCGTACCCGGGCAGCCCGTCCATCAGGTCGCCGCGGGCGATCACCCCGCCGATAGCCATGCCGTTGCCCAGCCCCTTGGCGAAAGTGATCATGTCCGGGACGGTGCCGTGCGCCTCAAAGCCCCAGAAATGCTCGCCGGTCCGGCCCCATCCGGTCTGCACCTCGTCGGCGATGAACAGCGTGCCCTTCTCCCGGAGCACCGCGGCGTACTCGCCGAGCAGGCCGTCCGGGGGCATGGTGAACCCGCCGACGCCCTGCACCGGCTCGGCGATGAGGCAGGCCACGTCCCCTGCGGTGGCCGTGGTCAGCACGTGCCGGAGATCCTCTACGCAGGCCGACCGGTAGGCCGCGTCATCCATCCCGGCGAAGGCCGGCAGGTACTGGTCCGTTCCATGCAGGTACTGCACGCTGAACGGCGCGAGCGGCGTGCTCTTCCAGGCCCCGTTCCCGGTGATCGCGATGACGCCGAACGAGTGGCCGTGGTAACTGTTGCGCAGCGCGAGCACCTGGTTGGAGCGGCGCGCGGCGGTGGCGATCATCAGCGCGGTCTCGTTCGCCTCGGTGCCGGAGTTAGTGAAGAACACCTTGGCGTTCTCGATCCCGGACAGCCGGGCCAGCTTCTCGGCCAGCTCCACCTGATGCCGGATGAGGTACAGCGTCGAGGTATGCACGATGCCCGTGCCCAGCTGCCGCTCGACCGCCTCGCGGACCTCGGGCACGTCGTAGCCGAGCATGTTGGTGAGGATGCCGCAGAAGAAGTCGAGGTAACTGTGGCCCTCGGCGTCGGTGACGCGGCTGCCGCTGCCGCTGACCAGCTCGAGCGGGTCGGCGTAGTACAGCGGGAGCCAGCTGGGCAGGACGCGGCGGTGCCGCTCATGGAGTTCCGACATCCCCCCAGTCTGCCCTGCCTTCCCCGCCCGGCCCCCCGACACATCGTCAGAACTTCCTTAGTTTCCTGACACTATGATGATCACGACCCACTGAGTCGGGTGCGGGCGGGAGGGCACGTGGGGCTGACAGTCGCGGAGGTACTCGGGCTGGAGGCGGTCCGGCGCGGGGAGCCGCGGGTGCTGGCGGCCGCGGAGCGGCTGGATACGCCGGTGCGCTGGGTGCACGTGATCGAGCTGCCGGATGCCGCCCGGCTGCTGCGCGGCGGGGAGCTCGTGCTGAGCACGGGCATCGCGCTGCCCGATGAGGACGACCTGCTCGAGCAGTACGTGGCTGGGCTGGCCGGGGTCGGGGTGAGCGCGCTGGCGGTCGAACTGGGCCGTAAGTACACCGGCGGGCTGCCGGGCTCCCTGGTGCGGGCGGCCCGGGACCGGGCCCTGCCGCTCATCGTGTTCCAGCGCGAGGTGCCGTTCATCGGCATCACCGAGGCGGTGCACGGCCGGATCATCGATGACCAGCTGGACCAGTTGCGCGCCGCAGCCCGGCTGCACGAGGTGTTCACCGACCTGGCGGTGGCCGGGGCCGGGCCCCAGGAGATCCTGCGGGAAGCGAGCCTGCTGGCGGGACGCCCGCTGATCCTGGCCGACCTGGCCCACCATGTGCTCGCCTGCGAGCCCGCCGGGGCGGATCCAGCCGGGCTGCTGGCGGACTTCCCGGCCCGCTCCCAGGCGGCCCAGTCCGGGGCCGCCCAGTCCGGGGGCGCCGGCCGGCGGCGCGCACCAGCTATCACGCCGGGACCGGCTGGCTGGTCACCACGGTCGGTGCGCGCGGTGAGGACTGGGGCCGGGTCATCCTGGTCTGCGGCGGCCCGCCCGGGCCGGGCGACACCGTGCTCGTGGAGCGCACCGCCACCACGCTGGCCCTCGGCCGCCTGCTCGCCCGCCAGCAGGAGAGCCTGGAGCGCCAGGCGCACCGCACCCTGATCAGCGCCATCCTGGCCGACCCGGCCGCCGACCCGGACGACGTGGCCGCCCAGGCCCGGGCGCTGGGGGTGCCGGTCAGCGGCCGGCAGCTGATCGCGATGGTGGTCAGGTCCGCGGACGGCGGGGCCGGCCTGCTGGCCCAGGCCCGGGTGCTGGAAGCGGCCGAGGCGACGGCGGACGCCTGCCGGGCTGAGCGGATCCCGGCCCTGGTCGGGTCACTCGACGACGTGCGCGCGGCCGCGCTGCTGTCCGTGCCCGGCCCGGCGGACCCGGACCAGGTGCTGGCCCGGGTAGGCCAGGCGATCCGGCGCGGCCTGGCCCGCCGGGCCACCCGGCCCTACGGGATGCCGGGCGGTGAGCCAGTGATCGGCGTCGGCACCCCGGCGGCCACGATGGCCGACGCCCGGCGCTGCCTGCTGGAGGCCCGGCAGGTCGCGGATGCCGCCGCGGAGGCGCCGGCGGGCGGCGGGCGGCCTTATTACCGGCTGGCCGACCTGCGGCTCCGCGGCCTGGTCTACCTGCTGGGCGGGGACAGCAGGCTGAGCACGTTCGTGGAGCGCGAACTGGGGCCGCTGCTGCGTTACGACGCCGCGCACCACACCGACCTGACCGGGGTGCTGGCCGCCTACCTCACGGCCGGCGGCAACAAGGCCGCGGCGGCCAGCCGGGCCCACCTGGCCCGGCCGACCCTGTATGAGCGGCTGCGGCAGATCGAGCGGATCCTCGGCGTGAGCCTGGACGCGGCGGAATCCCGGTCCTCGCTGCACGTGGCCCTGCTGGCCTACGGCGGGCACCGCTCCCCGCCCGGGGCGCCCGGCGGGCGGGAGCCCGGCGGGAACTGAAATTTCACCTGGCCAGCCCGCGGGCCAGGGCCAGTCCCGGCTGGTCATGAACCGCCCTGGCGGACAGGGCGGCCGGGGGCACCGCGGGCAGCCTGGCCGGGCCGCGCGGGCCGCCTTACCGTGTGGGCGCGCGGTCCCCCCCGCCAGCCCGTCCGCGGGGCCGCGCGCCCGGTCCGGGCGCGCGGCCCCGCCGCCGACCCGGAGCGCAGCCATGACCCGACATCCCTCCCGCCGCCCCCTCAGCTGGTTAGGCCGCTGCCTCCCCCGGGCCGCCCGCCGCCGGGGGGTGACCGCCTGCCTGGCCGTGACGGGCCTGGCAGCCAGCCTGCTCAGCGCGGTGGCGGCCAGCCCGGCCGACGCCGCGCTGGCCAGCGTGCCGCATTACAGCCTGCCGCTGGCGCTGCAGGAATCGCTGTACTTCTATGACGCGCAGAAGTCCGGGCCGGCCCGGGCCGACGGCGACCAGCCGCTGTCCTGGCGCGGTGACTCCGAGCCGTCCGACGGCTGCGTGCCGCTGCAGCCGATGGCCAATCACGTCGGCACCAATCTGACGGCCGCGTTCATCGCCGCCAACAAATCCGTGCTCGACCCGGGGAACACCGGGTGCGTGAACCTGTCCGGCGGCTTCCATGACGCCGGGGATCACGTGAAGTTCGGGCTGCCCCAGTCCTACGCGGCCTCGGTGCTCGGCTGGGGCATGTATGAGTTCCCGCAGGCCTACCAGGCCACCGGCACCTGGGCGCACGGCCTGGATGAGATGAAGTGGTTCAGCGACTACTTCCTCCGGTCCACCTTCCTCAACTCCTCCGGCCAGGTCGTCGCCTTTGCCTACCAGGTCGGCGAGGGGTCGGTCAACCACGACTACTGGGGGCCGTCGGAGCTGCAGAGCGCGACGACGTACCCACGGCCGGCCTACTTCGCCACCGCGCAGGCCCCGGCCGCCGACCAGGCCGCAAGTGCCGCGGCGGCACTGGCCGTCGAGTCGATCCTGACCGCCAGCAGCAACGCCAGCTACTCGGCCAAGTGCCTGCAGTACGCCGAGGCGCTCTACGCGTTCGCGCGGGCCAACCCGGGCACGGGCTACTCCGGCGGCTTCTACCCGTCCAGCGGGTACGTGAGCGAGGAGGCATGGGCGGCGGACTGGCTGTACCTGGCGACCGGCACCTTCAGTTACATCAACGACATCATCTCGACCAATGCCAGCGGCGCGTACAACGGCTATCTCGCCAACATCATCACCAGCCCCGGCTCGACGTGGCAGAACACCTGGGTGATGAGCTGGGACTCGCGCTGGGGCGGCGTGTTCTCGGTCCTCGACCCGATCGTGGCGGGCAACGCCAGCGTGCCGGCGACGACCCAGCAGTCCATCCACTACTTCGACAAGTGGCAGGTCCAGTACTGGTCGCACGTGCCGCACGACAACGCCGGCGACACGAACTTCATCGCCGCCACCCCGGCCGGGTTCTCCTACCTGACCAGCTGGGGCTCGGCCCGGTACAACACGGCCGCGCAGCTGGAGGCGCTGGCCTACCGGAAGGACTTCCCGTCCGACCCGCAGAGCGTGCTGTTCAGCAACTGGGCCATGGGCCAGATGAATTACCTGATGGGCGACAACCCGGCGGACTGGTCCTACATCGTCGGCTTCGGCTCGACCACGCCCGGCGTGGGTGCCGAGGTGGGCGGCACGGCGACCGCCGCGTCGCATCCGCACCACGGCGACGCGCAGGGCTCGCTGACCAACAGCCAGAGCGACCCGGCCACCGACCGGCACATCCTGTGGGGCGCGCTGGTCGGCGGCCCGAGCTCTGCGGACCAGCCGGACGACGTGACCACCGACTTCGTGCTCAACGAGGTCGCCGTGGACTACAACGCCGCGTTCGTCGGCGCGCTGGCCGGGCTGTACCAGTACTACGGCCAGAGCCAGGCGATGACCGGCTTCACCCCGCCCGCCGAGCCCGCCGGGACGCCCTACTACGCGACCGCCGCCCTGAACACCGACAGCAACCAGGGCACCCAGCTCACCATCACGGTGAACAACGTGGCCGACGAGCCGCCGCACTTCGAGACCGACCTGAGCGCGCGGGTGTATTTCGACATCAGCTCCCTGTACGCGCAGGGCCAGACCATCAGCAGCATCTCCACGCCGGTCTACTACGACGCGGCCGACCAGATCGACGGCCGGCCCACGTCCATCAGCGCCCCGGTCCAGTGGGGTGACGCGAACAGCTGCGTCTACTACGTCACCGTGGACTGGTCGGGCGATCAGATCGGGCTGCCGCCCTCGCGGGCCTTCGAGTTCGGCATCAACGCGGCGCAGGGCCCGAATTACAAGTCCTACTGGAGTTCGGCCGCCTCGCCCAGCCTGACCGGCCTGGCCGCCGGGACCTACGCCAGCACGCCTGACCCCTACATCCCGGTCTACGCGGGCGGCAAGCTCGCCTACGGCCAGGTGCCGTCCACCACCGCTGACGAGAAATGCGTGCCGGGCGGCGGTGGCGGCGGAACGGGTGGCGGCGGGACGGCGTCGGTCACCGCGCAGTACGAGACCGCGGCGACCACCGCGGCCACCTCCACCATCAGCAACCAGATCCAGCTGGTCAACACCGGTACCAGCGCGATCCCGCTGTCGAACCTGACGATCCGGTACTGGTTCACCGAGGACGGCAGCCAGCCGCTGCAGTACTCCTGCGACTACGCGCCGGTCGGGTGCGCGAACGTGGCGGGCTCGTTCGCGGTGGTCAGCCCGGCGCTGACCGGCGCCGATCACTACCTGCAGATCGGGTTCACCAGCGGCGCCGGGTCGCTGGCTCCCGGCGCCAGTACCGGAGGCATCCAGAACCGGATCTACCAGGCTGACTACGCCACGATGACGCAGACGAACGACTACTCGTTCAATGCGGCCGACGCCAGCTTCACCGCCAACCCGGATATCACCGTCTACGACAACGGCACCCTCATCTACGGCACCGAGCCGTAGCCAGGGACCGCTGGGCGGGGCGGTCCCGGCCTTCCGGGGCAGGCCGCCCGGCCCGGCGGTCAGTACAGCTCAACACAGTCGTAGCTGAAGCCGGGACTGAGGTAGCCGCTGCCGCCCGAGCCACTGATCACGGTGATCGTCATGGTGTTGGTCCCGGTCACGAAGGCACTGGCCGGGACCGCGTAGCTGTAGAGCGCGTTGTTGCCGCGGTAGGTGCCGATGGTCAGGCTGCGCGAGCCCGGCTGGCTGGAGGCGGCGGGCGCCGCCGATGTCCAGTTGTTCACGGCGATCTGGGGGCGCCCGCCCGCGTAGGCGGCGGTGATCCCGATCCGCACCGTGCGCGCGGCCAGCTGGCCGGACGTGAGCGTGAACCTGATCTTGGTGGGATTGTTGATGGCCTTCCACTGGTAGGCCGGGAACTGCGCCGGGCTGGTGCTGCCGACCGTGTAGGTGACCGGCCCCCAGCTGGCCATCCGGGCATCGGATGGATGCATCCAGGTCAGGTCCGGCCAGTTCAGGAAGCCGCTCGGGGTGCCGTCCCAGGTCCCGACCCGGAAGACCGGGCTGGCCGGGGTGACCCAGCCGGACGCCATGTTCTGCCCGGCGGTCATCGCGCCGGCGGTCACCGTCACCGTCCGGGTGGCGACCGCCAGCTCGCCCTGGTACAGCGTCTGGGTGTAGCCGCCCGGCTTCATCAGCGGGCTGGCGAAGTCGCCGTCCGCGCCGGGCACGGCCCAGTACTGGGCGGCGGAGTTCGCCCAGCCGACCGTGGCGGCCAGCCCGGCCGTGACCCCGGACACGGACCCGACCAGGTAGCCGCGCCCGGACGGGGCGACCGTGCCGGCCAGGCCCAGGGTCGCCATGAAGCTCATGTCCGGGGCGGCGGGCGCTGACGGGCCGGCCACCATGAGGGCGTACGGGCCGTGCAGCACGCCGGGCCGCTGCGCCTCGGTGTCGTTGTGGCCCGACCACATGTAGTTGTAGACCTCCACCGAGGCGCTGGTCCCCTGCTGCTCGATGTCGCGGAAGAAGGGGCCGCCCGAACTGCTCTCCCGGAGGCCGTAGGCCATGTACACGCCGATGCCGCTGCCGCTCGCGCCGCGCGGCGTCAGGCTCATCGCCTGCCGGTTGGAGTAGTACTTCGACCGGGTCTGGCCGTTGACCAGGTCGATGTCGGCGGACTCGATCACGGTCCCGCCGCGGACGTCCGACGCGGTGATGACGTCGGCCAGGATGGCACGGTTCAGGTACTGGATCCAGCGCACTTCCCCGGCGGAGCCCACGTAGGTGGCCATGTAGATGTTGTTCTGCCCGCTGGCCGCCACGTAGTAGTGCTGCAGCGTGCCGCTGCCGTACCAGGTGCTGGTGGACGCGGTGATGATGATGTAGCTCCCGGTCTGCCGCGCGCTGACGGCCGGGCTGGGGAGGCCCGACTCGACGTGCGACTCGTTGGTCCCGGGCGGCTGCAGCTCGGTGCCGTTGATGTTCAGGGAGGTCATGCCGCCCGTGCTCTGGCTGATCTTGAAGGTCGAGGCCGGCGCCGGTGCTGACGGTGTAGTAGCCGCCGCTGCTGGTGTAGCCGAACGCGGTGGCGGCCCAGGCCGGAGCGGGCCGCGCGGACGCGCCGGCGGCGGCCGCGCCGGCGCCGAGGGCCAGGCCGCCGAGGCCGGCCCGGGCCAGGAACTGCCGCCGGCCCCATGCGCGGCGGCCCGGTGAGTCGTGCTGGGAGGTCATGCCCGGAACTCCTTCGGGGTGGGCCGCGGCCCCCGGCCGTGCTGGGCCGGGGGCCGCGGGGCAGGATGCCCGGCCGCGGCTTACAGGCCCGGGTAGCTGGGGAACGAGCAGGACGGCACGCTGCCGCTGCCACTGACCGCCGTGACGGTGACGCCGGTCCCGGAGGCGGTGATGTTGGAGTTGTACGTGCCGATGCTGGCGTACTCGGCGGAGGTGCTGGTCGCGTCCAGGCTGACGTTCTCCAGGGTCAGCCCGAGCAGATGGCTGGCGTTGTACCCGTCCAGCACGGACTGGGCACCGGACGCGGGGCTGACCGCCCTGAGCCCGTCGACCACGATCCCGGTGAAGTACGGGGTGGTGGACCCGTTCCCGCTGGAGTAGTACGGATTGAACTCCAGCGCGTGCTTCACGCCGGTCAGGCAGGTGCTGTCATAGGTCACGTCGCTGACCGTGCCGCCCTCGCTCGAGTCGGTCTTTATCCGCAGGCCGTTGTTGTCGCCGCTGACGTTGCCCGCGCTGTCCGTGCCGCTGACGGTGTTGTCCCGGACCAGGATGTTGGTCACGCCGTACTGGGTCTGGCTGCCGACCGAGATCCCGTGGGTGCCGTAGAAGTGGCTGTTCTCGATGGTCATGCTGGACGCGGCACCGGAGTTGGTCTTGATCGCGATGCCGTCGTCCCCGTCCTGGATGTAGGAGTCGTTGACGGTCACGTTGGTGGCGCTGTCCGGGTCGATCCCGTCGGTGTTCCGCGCGGTCGCCGGGGTCTTGATCCGTACTCCCCAGACGGTCAGGCCGTTACCGCCCTCGAAGTAGATGTGGAACAGCGGCGCGTTGACCAGGTCCACGTCGTAGACGGTGAAGTTGTTGACGTGCTGCGCCTGGATGAGCCGCGGGTTGTTCTGCTTGTCGCTGTTGGCCTTCGCGGTCGCCGACAGCGCCCACCAGCTTCCGCTGGTGCCCAGGATGTCCTGGTCCCCGCGGCCGTTGATGACGCCCTGGGCGCTGCCCGAGCCCTCGGTGCCCATGATCGCGGCGTTCGAGCCGGTGACGGTGATGAACGGCTTGCAGCCGTTGCCGGTGCTGGCCGTGGCGCCGCAGGCCGCCTGGCCGGAGACCTGGTAGCTGGCCGGGTTCCGGGAGGCGTACAGGGTCGCGCCCGGCGCGATGAGCAGCGTGACGCTGGCCGGCAGGCTCAGCGGGCCGGACAGGAACGCGCTGCTGGCGCCGCTGGCGGCCAGCACGACGGCCTTGCCGGTGCCGCGGCAGCTGTTCAGCGCGGCCTGGATCCGGGCGGTGTCCGGCGGCGTGGTCTCGGCGCTGCTGCTGAACTGCTCATTGCTGGTGGCCAGGGCGGCGCTCAGCGTGGCGCAGGTGGCTGGCACGCTCGGCTGGGACATGGCCCGGCTGTCGCCGGTGGCCAGGGTGGCGGCGGAGGAGCTGGCCGCCAGGGCCGCGGAGGCCGCCGGGACCAGGATGAGGCTGGTCCCGGCGATGAGAGCGCTCACAACTGCGGCCCCCGCCAGCCGCGGGGCGGCCGGACGGGGCCGGCGGATCGGGTTCCGCACGATGGATCCTCCTTGAGACGGGGACGCGGCGAGGCGGTGCGGCTCCCGCTCCCGCCCGGCGCTCCGCGTTCATGACGTCCCGCCAGGCGCCCCGATGCCCGGGCCGCGTGCCCGCGACACTAGATCGCCGGACGCCTCCTGCGAAGCGCTTCGACGGGTGGAGTTTCCGCATCGGGCCGTCCGGGCTGGCTGGTCACGCCGCGGCGGGGCGGGGCGATGAAAGCAACCGTGAAAGGCGCTGGCGCCCGCGCTAGGCGCCCGGCGGCCCCGGGCTGGCCGCGCGCAGCGGCCCCGGCAGCAGCTCCTCCGGGAAGTCCTGGTAGGTGACGGGAACCAGCCAGCGCCGGATGGCCGTCGCCCCCACCGACGTGTAGTGCGGGTTGGTGGTCGCCGGCCAGGGGCCGCCGTGATGCTGCGCCCAGGTGACCGCCACCCCGGTCGGCCAGCCATTCCAGATCACCCGGCCCACGCCGCGGGCCAGCGCCCGGGACACCTGGGCCGCGGCGACCAGGTCGGCCGCCGAGCCCGGGTCGCCGTGGATGCCGCCGGCCAGGTTGCCGCCGAGGCGGGCCAGGAGGCCCGGCAGCACCTCCACCGACGGGTAGGTGATGACCAGGCCGCCCGGCCCGAACCGCTCCTCGGCGAGTTCCGGCAGGCCCGCGGCGAAGTCCGCCAGGGTGGTCCGGAACACCTGGGGGGTGGCGGCCCAGGGCCCGTCACCGGGCTGGCCAGCCGCGAGCGGGCTGACGGCGGGGTGCCCGGCCAGCGCGGCGATGGCGGCCTCGAAGCCGTCGTGGATCCGCTCGGACAGCATGGGGCCGCCGCTGGTCGCGCGGACGGCATCCGCGATGGCCGTCAGCAGGCCGTCGTCTTCCGGGACGAACAGCAGGCCGGGGTTAGTGCAGAACTGGCCGACGCCCAGGGTGACCGAGCCCGCGTAGCCGGCGGCCACCTCGGCGGCCCGGGCCGCGGCGGCACCGGGCAGCACGACGATGGGGTTGACCGAGCCGAGCTCGCCGTAGAAGGGGATCGGCACCTCCCGCCCGGCACAGACCTGCTGCAGGGCCAGGCCCCCGCGGGCCGAGCCGGTGAAGCCGGCCGCGGTGATCGCCGGGTGGCGCAGCAGCCGGATCCCGGCGGGCACGCCGTGCACCATCGCGAACGTCCCGTCCGGTGCCCCCGCACTGGCCAGGGCTTCGGTCACGATCCGCGCTGTGGCGGCCGAGGTCTGCGGGTGCGACTCGTGGGCCTTGACCACCACCGGGCAGCCGGCCGCCAGCGCCGAGGCGGTGTCGCCGCCCGCCACCGAGAACGCGAACGGGAAGTTGGACGCCGCGAACACCGCGACCGGCCCGATGGGCCGGACGATGCGGCGCAGCCCGGGGACCCCGGTGGCGGCCGGGCTGGTGATCGTGTCGAGATAGCCGCCGTCGGCCAGCACATCGCCGAACATCCGCAGCTGGCCGGTGGTGCGGGTCACCTCGCCGGTCAGCCGGGCGCTGCCCAGGGCGGTCTCGGTGTCGGCCAGCGCGGCCAGGTCGGCGGCCTGGGCATCGAGCGCGTCGGCCACCGCGGCCAGGGCCGGCGCCCGGCCTGCCGGGCCGAGCCGTTCCCAGCCCTCCGCGGCCGCGGCCGCCGCGGCCACCGCCATGTCCACCGCGCTGTCGGCGGTCTCCTGGACCGGCTCCCCGGCGGGCTTGCCGGTCCGTGGGTCGTATCCCTGGATCATGAACCTTCCGTCCTGTCGCTGCTCAGTCAGCGGGATCGCCGGCGCGTCGGTCCACATTACGCGCCGGCGTCCCGCTGCCTCATGCCCGGGATGACCGCCTTTCCAGGCCGGGCGGCCGCCATCCGCCCAGGTAACTGCGCACGGTGTACTGGGCCGCCTGGGCCGCGGTGAGCTGGGGGACGTCCGGGGCCGCGACGGCACCGGGCCCGGCGTTGCGGTACTCGGAGAACCGGGCGTCCTGCCACGGGAACGGCGGGCTCGACCAGTTCTGCCACTGCTCCGGGTTGACCGCCGCAGCCAGCCAGGTGTCCCGGATGGTGATCTGGCCGACCGGGCTGGTCACCCCGGTGTGCCGCCAGGGCCGGGCCAGGTAGTAGCTGCCCGCCGCCAGGTTCCCGGCCGAGTTGATGATCCGGCTCCCGGTGATCAGGTAACCGCGCGGCTGGGCCAGGCTGGTGTCCGGCGCGCTGACCGTGCCGCCGGGGTGCCCGAGGATGTCGATCGTGTCGCGGGCGAATACGGCGGTGCCCGATCCGCACAGGAAGTCCACGTCCCCGGTGATGTAGTCGTCGGCGTACAGCTGCCGGGACGGGGGCGGGCAGGCCGACCCGGGCGGCGCGGTGGCGGGCGGCCCGCCCGGCGCGAAGCACTCGGCCGGCGTGAACGGGTCAGCGTAGGAGCTGGCGAACACCGTGTCCTTGGATCCCGAGCAGCCGGTCGCGGGCGAACACCACCCGGTCGGCCACCGTCTTGACCGCCACCGCCTGGGGCGAGGTGATCTGCGGGCTGGCCGCCGGGTCGAAGGAGTTCTGCACGGTCAGGCCGTAGGCGGCGAATCCGTCGCCGGCCACCGACAGGGTGGCGCTGCAGTCGGTGCCGTACTGGTTGCCGTTCGGCGCGATCGTGCCGTGCGCGATGTCGTCCACCAGGACCACGTCGCGCGGGTTCCCGGTCGCCCCGGCCAGCGTGATGCCCGGTTTCGAGGCCGGCACGTAGACCTGGCCCCAGTACGTCCCGGGCTCGATCCGGATGGTGACCGGCCCGCGCCCGGCCGGCACCGCGTCGATGGCCGCCTGCACGCTGGCGAAGTGGCCCGGCCGGCCATCCTGGGCGACCACCAGCACCCGGTGCGGTAAGTCGCGTTCCGCCGCAGCGCCCGATGCCGGGCCAGCCGGGACCGCGAGCACGGCCAGCGTGGCCGCCGCGAGCACGCCCAGCGCCGCCCTCATGCCGTCACCGGCACGCCGCCGACCGTCACGTCCGTGACGATCAGGTTCGCGACGTAGTGCGCCGAGTTCGCCGCCGTGGACGTGGTGACGCTGATGTCCTCCAGGGTGACCGTGCCGACGGGGTCGGCTGCGGACGCGCCGGTCAGCGACCACAGCCCGGCACAGGTGCCCACCGTCCAGTCCGCCAGCGTGATCCCGGTCAGGCCGGGCGGGAAACTGCCGGTCTGCCCGCTGTAGTTGCCCTGGATGAGCAGCAGCGGGCCGCCGATGGTGCCCGCCGTGACCCGGTACACGTTGCTGTTGCGCACATAGCCGCCGCGCAGCGTGTTGGTCTTGATCCGGTGCCCGGCCTGCAGGTTGGCGCTGTTCATGGACAGGTCGCGGGCGTACACGTTGGCCACCCCGCCGGTCATCTCGCTGCCCAGGGTGATCCCGCCGTGCCCGTTGGCGAAGTCGCAGTTCTGGATGACCAGGTCGGTGCACGGCACGCCCACCCGGCGGCCGTCAGCGTCGCGGCCGGACTTGATGGCGATGCAGTCATCGCCGGTGTCGAAGGTGACCCGGTCGATGACCACCCCGGTGCACGACTCCGGGTCGCACCCGTCGGTGTTGGGCCCGGACGAGCTGATGGAGACGCCCTCCACCGTGACGTTGGCGCACAGGTTCGGGTTCAGGTGCCAGAACGGGGAGTTCACGATCGTGACCCCCTGGATCAGCACGGTGTCGCTGGCGAACGGCTGGATCATCGGCGGGGGGAGGTAGTGGCCGGCGCCGAACACGCGCTGGCTGACCGGCACGTTGCCGTCGGCCATCGTCTCCAGCGCGGTGAAGTCCGGGGTCTCCCGGCTCTTCCAGTTCCACCAGTGGTTCGCGTCGGCCTGCCCGTCCAGCGTGCCGGAACCGGTGATCGCGATGTTCCGCTGGCCGTAGCAGTAGATGAACGGCGAGTAGTTCATCAGCTCGATGCCCTGCCAGCGGGAGAACACCACCGGCAGGTAGGCGTTCGGGTCCTGGCTGAACAGGATCACGGATCCCTGCTCCAGGTGCAGGTCGGTGTGGCTGAGCAGGTGGATCGCGCCGGTCAGGAACGTCCCGGCGGGCACGGTCACATGGCCGCCCCCGGCGCGGTGGCAGGCGGCGATGGCCGCCGCGAAGGCGGCCGTGCAGTCGGTGGTCCCGTCACCGGCCGCGCCGAACCTGGTCACCGGGAACTCCCGGTCCGGGAAACGGGGCCGCCGGACCGCGGCCACGATGCGGTCGGCGGCCCGGTCCGCGGCGGCCCGCCGCCCCGGCCGGCCGGCGGCGCCCCCGCGGCGGCGCTGGCCCGGCCGGCCAGTAACGGGGTGGCCAGCGCGCCCGCGCCGGCGAACGCCGAGAAGCGGAGCAGGTCACGGCGGTTGAGCTCGTTCGGCATTGAACTACCTCCGGGTTGCAGGGGACTCCAGTGGTTCGTGGTGCTGGCCGGGGGCACCCCGGTCAGCGCGGATCGGGTTCGGGATCGCGACCGGGCCGGGCCAGGAACCCGAAGTCACAGCCCATGTCGGCCTGGGTGACGTTCGCGGCGTAGAGCGCGCCGTAGCCGCGCTCGAACCGAGGCGGCGGCGCCTGCCAGGCGGCCCGTCGCCGGGCCAGAACGGCCTCGCTGACCTCCAGCCGGAGCACCCGCTCCGGCACGTCGAGGGTGATCTGGTCTCCGGTGCGCACCAGCGCCAGCGGCCCGCCCACGTAGGACTCGGGCGCCACGTGCAGTACGCAGGCTCCGTAGCTGGTGCCGCTCATCCGCGCGTCGGAGATCCGGACCATGTCCCGGACCCCCTTGGCCAGCAGGTAGTCCGGGATGGGCAGCATGCCGTACTCCGGCATGCCGGGGCCGCCGAGCGGGCCGGCGTTCCGCAGCACCAGCACCGAGTCCGGGGTCACGCCCAGCGCCGGGTCGTTGATCTGCTGCTGCATCTGGTGGTAGTCGTCGAAGACCACCGCCGGGCCGGTGTGCCTGAGCAGCGCGGGATCGGCCGCGATGTGCTTGATGACGGCGCCGTCCGGGGCGAGGTTACCCCGCAGCACCGCCAGCCCGGCTTCGGGCGCCAGCGCCGTACCGGCGTTACGGATAACGTCCTCGTGGTAGACCTCGGCGCCGGCGATCTGCTCGGCGAGCGGCAGGCCGGTGACGGTGATCCGGTCCGTGTGCAGCGCCCCCGGCACCTCGGCCAGCCGGGCCAGCAGAGCGCGCAGCCCGCCCGCGTAATAGAAGTCCTCCATCAGGTACTGGCCGCCGGGGCGGATGTTGGCCAGCACCGGTACCCGCCGGGAGATCTTGTCGAAGTCGTCCAGCGACAGCGGCACGCCGCAGCGGCCGGCCATCGCGATGAGGTGGATGACCGCGTTGGTGGAGCCGCCCAGGGCCAGCACGGTGGCCACCGCGTCCTCGAACGCCTCCGCGGTCAGGATCTTGTCCGGGGTCAGGTCCTCCCAGGCCATCTCCACGATCCGGCGGCCGGTGGCGGTGGCGTTCCGGTAGTGCGCGGAGTCCACCGCCGGGATGGAGGCGGCGCCGGGCAGCGTCATGCCGAGCGCCTCGGCGGCCGAGGTCATGGTGGACGCGGTGCCCATCGTCATGCAGTGCCCGGGCGAGCGGGCGATGCCGCAGGCCAGGTCGGCCATTTCGCAGTCGCCGACCAGCCCGGCCCGCTTGTCGTCCCAGTACTTCCACAGGTCGGTGCCGCTGCCCAGCACGCCGCCGCGGTAGTTGCCGCGCAGCATCGGCCCGGCGGGCAGGTAGATGGCCGGGATCCCGGCGCTGGCCGCGCCCATCAGCAGGGCCGGCGTGGTCTTGTCGCACCCGCCCATCAGCACCGCGCCGTCGGCCGGGTAGGACCGGAGCAGTTCCTCAGTGTCCATCGCCAGCAGGTTGCGGTAGAGCATCGGGGTCGGCTTCTGGAACGTCTCGGACAGCGTGGCCACGCCGAACTCGACCGGGAAGCCGCCCGCCTGCCACACGCCCCGCTTGACCTGCTCGGCACGTTCCCGCAGGTGCATATGGCACGGGTTCATCTCCGACCAGGTGTTGACGATCGCGATGATCGGCTTGCCCTGGTAATCCGCGGGGTCGGCGCCCATCTGGCGCATCCGGGTGCCGTGGCTGTAGGCGCGCAGCCCATCTCCCCCGAACCACCGGTCGCTGCGCAGCGAGCCGCGGGGCGGTCCCGGGAGGTCTCCCGCCGGACTGGCACCGCTCATGGATCCGGGCTCCATTCGGTGGCAGTGCCGGGCGGGGGGAAATGCCGCGCGGCGAACCCGGCGATGTGCTGGCGGAGCAGGCCGGCGGCGCGGTCCGCTTCGCCATCCCGGGCGGCGGCCAGGACGGCCTCGTGCTCGGCGGCCTCCTGTTCCCAGGACGGGGCCTGCTCCCAGGAGAGCGCGGAGATCAGCGCCGTCTGGTCCCGCAGGTCATCCAGCACCTTGACGATCAGGGGGTTGCCGCAGCCCAGGTAGAGCGCACGGTGGAACTCCCGGTTGGCCAGGCTGCGCTGCGCCTGGCCGGCGGCGGCGCCGCCGCCGCGAGCGCCCCGGCGGCCAGCGGCCAGCTCGCGGCGCCGCCGGCCGCGGATTCGCGCACGGCCCGGCGCAGCGCCTCCGGCTCGACCAGCAGCCGGAGATCATAGATGGCGGCCGCGGCCGTCTCATCGATGGACCGGACCGCGGCGCCGCGGTAGGCACTCATCGTGACCAGGCCCGCCCCGGCCAGTGTCTTGAGCGCCTCCCGGACCGGCGTCTTGGACACGCCGAGCCGCTGGGCCAGTTCGGCCTCCACCAGGCTCTGCCCGGGCCGCAGCTCACCAGCCAGGATGGCGTGCTTGATCGCCGTCAGCACCGCCTCGGTGCGCGAGGGGATGGCCCCGGGCATGACGGATACCGTGGAATATGACATCTCATATACGACCGTAAGAGGCGTCACTCACCCCGTCAAGGCAGGCGATCAGCGCTGGACGCGCGCGCTGCCGCCACGGGCCAGCGCCTCCACCTCGGCCAGGCTCGCCATCGAGGTGTCCCCCGGCGTGGTCATGGCGAGCGCCCCGTGGGCCGCCCCGTACTCGACCGCGGTCGTGAGGTCATCGACGTTCATCAGGGCGTAGATCAACCCGGAGGCGAAACTGTCACCGCCGCCGACCCGGTCCAGGATTCCCAGGTCGCGTCGGTGGGCCGCCTCGGCGAATTCCCCGCCCGCCCAGGCGACCGCACCCCAGTCGTTGACCGAGGCCGTCCGCACCGTCCGCAAGGTCGTCGCCACGGCCTTCAGGTGCGGCAGCTGGCTGGTCACCTCACTGATCATCCGCTTGAAGTTCGCGGCACTGAGGGAGGCGAAGTCCGCCCCGGTGTCCGGCACCTGGAACCCGAGGCAGGCCGTGAAGTCCTCCTCGTTGCCGAGCAGGACGTCGACGTGCTCGACCAGCCTGCGGTTGACTTCCTGCGCGCGTGCCTGGCCCCCGATCGCCTGCCAGAGGCTGGGCCGGTAGTTCAGGTCGTAGGAGACGACGGTGCCGTGCCGCTGCGCTATCTGGGTGGCCTCCGCGACCACGTCCGCCGCGGCCGGCGACAGGCTGGCGTAGATGCCGCCGGTGTGAAACCAGCGCACGCCCAGCGTGCCGAAAATGTGCTCCCACGGGATATCACCCGGCCGTAGCTGGCTGGCTGCCGTGTGGCCGCGATCGGATACGCCACGGGCGCCGCGCACGCCGAAGCCGCGCTCGGTGAAATTGAGCCCATTGCGGACGGTGCGCCCGACCCCGTCAAAGGGGACCCAGCGGATGAGCGAGGTATCGACGCCGCCCTGCAGGATGAAATCCTCGGCCAGCCTGCCGATGTCATTGTCGGCGAATGCGGTCACCACTCCGGTCCGCAGCCCGAAACAGCGCCGCAGCCCGCGCGCGACGTTGTACTCGCCGCCGCCTTCCCAGACACGGAATGAACGCGCCGTCCTGATGCGGAAATCCCCGGGGTCGAAGCGCAGCATGACCTCGCCGAGGGAGATCTCGTCGAACCGGCATTCCCCGGCCGGCCTGGTCCCGATGAGAGCCATGAGCTTCTCCTATCTGGCGTCCGCGATCGCCACGGCTTCCGCGGTCAGCCTGGCGATCTCGTCAAACTCCCCCGCACGGATGAGGCTGGGGGCGACCATCCAGCTGCCGCCGGCCGCTGGCACGGCGGGATGGCGGAGGTAGCCGGCGAGATTGGCCGCCGTGATCCCGCCGGTCGGAATGAACCTCATCATCCCGAACGGCGCGGCGAGCGCCTTCAGCATGGGAAGCCCGCCCAGCGGCTCGGCGGGGAAGAACTTCACCGTCTCGATTCCCGCGTCGAGCGCGGCCAGCAGCTCGGATGCGGTCGCGACGCCAGGGAAAACCGGCACCGACCTAGCCTGGCAGTGCCGGACGACCTCCAGGCTCAGGCCCGGCGTGACGATGTAGCGGGCGCCCGCGTCGATGACCCGGGCCGCCTGGGCGGCGTTCAGCACCGTGCCGGCTCCGACCACCATGCCGGGATCGGTGGCCATCGCCCGGATCGCCGCCTCGGCGGCGGCCGTGCGCAGGGTGATCTCGGCGCAGCGCAGGCCGCCGCGCTGGAGCGCCGCCGCGAGCGGCAGCGCGGCCTGCGCGTCGTCGATCACCACCACCGGGAGCAGGCGGGCGGCCGTGATTGCCTCGAGGACTTCCGTCATCACGCCTCCCGGCATCCCGCTCCGTCGCCCAGAAACCGCCTGCATACTACCATGGTAGTATGCAGAGGCCGCGTGATACCCGCGGCCAGTGGTGAGGCGCCCGTGGTGAGGCGCCCGTGGTGAAGCGGAAGCGGCATGACAGGCACGGCATGGTGACATCGGACATCCAGCCGCACGGGCAGGCTCTTTCCAGCCAGCAGTCCAGGGAATCCTCCGTGCGGGGGCAGGTGTACCGCCGGCTGCTGCGCGACATCGTGCAATGCCGGGCCACGCCCGGGCAGCCACTGTCGGAGAAGGAGGTCGCCGCCGCCCTGGGCGTCAGCAGGACCCCGGTGCGCGAGGCATTCCTGCAGCTCGCCGAGGACGGCCTGCTCGTCATCTCGCCGCAGCGCGGGACGGCGGTGGCCAGGATCAGCACCCGTCAGGTCCGCCAGGCCCAGTTCATCCGCGAAGTCCTGGAACGAGCGGTCCTGGCGGTGGGCTGCCGGGACACCACCGAGGACGCCTGCGGCGGCCTGGATACCACGCTGTATGCCCAGCGGCAGGCGGCCGCGAGAAAGGACTACGAGGCGTTCTACGACGCTGACGAGCTTTTCCATGCCGAGCTCGCGCGGCTGAGCGGCTTCGACGGGGTCGGCCGCCTGGCGGGCGGCGCGCGTGCTCACCTCAACCGGGTGCGATGGCTCAGCCTGCCCGAGCCGCATGGCATCGATGCCGCCCTGCGGCAGCATGAGGAGATAGCGTCCGCGGTCAGGGCCGGTGACGCTCAGCGTGCCGACCAGGTGCTCACGGCTCACCTTCGCACCGTGCTCGGCGCCCTGCCCGCGATACGCGAGCGGTTTCCCGGCTACTTCGACCGGGACGAGGAAAATCTCCCCGCGCTGCCGGACACCACGGGACTGACGATCGGCTGGCAGGCCGGCCAGGGGCGGGGTGAGGCATGAAAATCCGCGACGCCCAGGTGATAGTCACCAGCCCGGGACGGAATTTCGTCACGCTGAAGGTCACCACCACCGACGGGGTGACCGGCCTCGGCGACGCGACGCTCAACGGCCGCGAACTGGCTGTGGCCAGCTACCTGCGCGACCATGTCGTCCCCCTGCTGATCGGCCGGGATCCGCAGCGCATCGAGGACACCTGGCAGTTTCTCTACAAGGGGGCCTACTGGCGAGGCGGCCCCGTCACCATGACGGCCATCGCCGCGGTCGACGTGGCCTTGTGGGACATCAAGGGCAAGATCGCCGGCCTGCCCGTCTACCAGTTGCTCGGCGGGGCCGCGCGGGACGGCGTGCTGGCCTACGGCCACGCCAGCGGGAATGACCTGCCCGAGCTGTTCGACTCCGTGGAACGACACCTGGAGCTGGGCTACCGGGCGGTGCGGATCCAGAGCGCGGTCCCCGGTCTCGGCCCGATCTATGGCGTGGGCCGCGGCGTCGCCCCCGGCCGTTACGAGCCCGCGGCCCGCGGCGGCCTGCCCGCCGGGGAAACCTGGGACTCGCGGGCCTACCTGCGCCACATCCCCGGCGTCTTCGAGAAGGTCCGGGAGCGCTTCGGCCCGGAGCTGCCGCTCCTGCATGATGCGCACCACCGGCTCACCCCCATCCAGGCGGCGCGGCTCGGCCAGGCCCTCGGGCCGTACGACCTGTTCTGGCTGGAGGACGTCACCCCGGCGGAGGACCAGGACGCGCTGCGCCTGGTCCGCCAGCACACCACCACACCGCTGGCGGTCGGCGAGATATTCAACTCGGTCTGGGATTGCGAGCAGCTGATCCGTGAGCGCCTCATCGATTACATCCGCACCACCGTCGTGCACGCCGGCGGCATCAGCCACGTCCGGCGGATCTTCGGCCTCGCCGAGGTGTACGGGGTGAAATCCGGCTCGCACGGCGCGACCGACCTGTCACCTGTCTCCATGGCCGCCGCCGTGCACCTCGACCTGGCCATCCCCAACTTCGGCATCCAGGAATACATGCGGCACGAGCCGATCGTGGACGAGGTATTCCCGCATGCGCACCGCTTCCGCGATGGCTGCCTGCATCCCGGGGAGGAGCCCGGCCTGGGAGTCTCGATCGACGAGCAGCTCGCCGCGAGGTACCCCTATGCGCCCGCCTACCTGCCGGTCAACCGGCTCGCCGACGGCAGCGTGCACGACTGGTGAGCGGGCGGCTGGCGCGGGCACGACAAGCGAGAGAGCACGACAGCAGGAGCAGCAAGGAGTGCTGATGATGGATCCGGACCGATTGTTCCCCGCCGACCCGGCGACCCGGGCCATCGCCCGCGAGCTGTACGCCGAGGTCCGCGGCCTGCCGCTGATCTGCCCGCACGGGCACGTGGACCCGGCCCTGCTCGCCGAGGACGCGCCCCTGCCCGACCCGGCCGCGCTGTTCGTCGCGCCGGATCACTACCTCACCAGGATGCTGTACAGCCAGGGCGTGCCGCCGCAGCAGGTCGGGGTACCGGACCGGGACGGCCGCGTTCAGGTCGGCCCGCGCGAGGCGTGGCGGACGTTCTGCGAGCACTGGTACCTGTTCCGCGGCACGCCGAGCCGGCTCTGGCTGGAGCAGTCCCTGGCCGAGATCTTCGGCGTGACCGGGCGGCTGGGGCCGAAGACCGCGGACGCGGTGTACGACGAGCTGACCGCGAGGATCGCCGAGCCCGCCTACCGGCCCCGCGCGCTGCTGCGGCGGTTCGGCATCGAGGTGCTCGCCACCACGGACTCCCCGACCGACACCCTGGATCATCATGCCCGGCTGGCGGCGGACGGCCTCGCTGGCCCGGGGGGACGGCCCCCCGGAACCCCCCGGGATCGCCGGCTCGGCGGGGACACGGCTGCGCCGCGCCCCCCCTCGCCGGCCAATGGCCCGGAGGGCCGGATCATCCCGACCTTCCGCCCCGACCCGGTCACCGACCCTGAGCGGCCCGGCTGGGCCGCGGCTGTCGCCAGGCTCGGCGAGCTGACCGGCACCGGCACCGGCAGCTATGCCGGGTACCTGGACGCGCTGGCCCGGCGGCGCGAGGACTTCCGGCGGGCCGGGGCGACCGCCACCGATCACGGCCACCCCACCGCGCTGACCGCCGACCTGGATCCCGCCGACGCGGCGCGGCTGTACGGCCGGCTGCTGCGGGACGCCGGGCGCGGCGGCCCGGACCCCGGCGATGCCGAGCTGTTCCGCGCCCAGATGCTGACCGAGTCGGCGCGGATGTCCGTCGAACGATGGCCTGGTCATGCAACTGCACCCCGGCGCGGTCCGCAACCACAACGGTTATCTCAGCGCTGCGTTCGGCCCGGACTCGGGTGGCGACATCCCCGCCGCCACTGACTACGTGCACGCCCTCCGCCCGCTGCTCGACCGGTTCGGCGGCGACCCGCGGCTGCGGCTGGTGCTGTTCACCCTGGACGAGTCGGCCTACTCGCGCGAGCTGGCACCCCTGGCCGGCGTGTACCCGGCTGTCTACCTCGGCCCGGCCTGGTGGTTCTTCGACAGCCCCGAAGGCATGCGCCGCTACCGCGAGCTGACCACGGAGACGGCGGGGTTCTACAACACCGTCGGGTTCACCGACGACACCCGCGCGTTCCCGTCCATCCCGGTGCGGCACGACGTGGCCCGCAGGGTGGACTGCGGTTTCCTCGCCCGGCTGGTCGCCGAGCACCGGCTGCCCGCCGATGAGGCCGCCGAGGTCGCCAGGGATCTCGCCTACCGGCTGCCGAAACGCGCCTACCGCCTGGACGAAGGAGGAACACGATGACCCCGGCACACTCCCGGCTGCTCATGCTGGCACCGGGCGATGACATCGCCGTCGCGCTGGACGACCTGGCGGCGGGTGAGCGGCTGGACAGCCCGTCCGGCCCGCCGCCGCTGACCGTCCGCGGCCCGGTCCCGCGCGGGCACAAGATCGCGGTGCGCGAGGTGGCAGCGGGGGCGCCGGTCCGCAAGTATGGCCAGATCATCGGGGTGGCGGGGGCGCCGATCTCGGCCGGCGAGCACGTGCACACGCACAACCTCGAGTTCGCGCCGGGCATGCAGGGCGGTGCCGCCCCGGCGGGCGGTGCGGCGGCGGCCAGCGGCGCGGCACCCGCGGGCCGGGCGGCCGGCCGCACCGCACCGGCTGGCGGGCACCAGCCGCCGCCCACGTTCGACGGGTTCGTCCGGGCGGACGGACGGGTCGGCACCCGCAACTACATCGGCGTACTGACCTCGGTCAACTGCTCGGCCACCGTGGCGAAGCTGATCGCACGGGAGGCCGAGCGCCGTCTGGGCCCGTTCCCGAACGTGGACGGCGTTGTCGCCCTCACCCATGGCACCGGGTGCGGCATGACCGTCGCCGGTGAAGGGATGCAGCTGCTGCGCCGGACGCTGCACGGGTACGCCGCGCACCCGAACTTCGCCGCCATCCTGACGGTCGGGCTCGGCTGCGAGGTCAACCAGCTCGCCGACCTGGACCTCACCCGCGGCCCCAACCCGGCGGCCACCCTGAGCATCCAGGAGGCGGGCGGCACCACCGCCGCGGTGCGGGCCGGCCTGGACGCGCTGGCGGAACTGCTGCCCGCCGCGGATGCCGCCCGCCGCGTGCCGGTGCCCGCCAGCCGGCTGATCCTGGGCCTGGAATGCGGCGGCTCGGACAGCTACTCCGGCATCACCGCCAACCCGGCGCTGGGCGCAGCCGCGGACCTGCTGGTCGGCTGCGGCGGCACCGCGGTGCTGGGCGAGACGCCGGAGATCTACGGCGCCGAGCACCTGCTCATCGCCCGCGCCGCCGAGCCTGCCGTCGCCGACGCGATCCGGGAGCGGATCGCCTGGTGGGAGGCGTACGCCGAGAAGGACGCCGCGACGCTGGACGGCAACCCGTCGCCCGGCAACAAGGCGGGCGGCATCACGACGATCACGGAGAAGTCGCTCGGCGCGGTCGCCAAGGGCGGCACTACTCCGCTGCGGGCTGTCTACCGCTACGCCGAGCCGGTCACTGAGAACGGCCTGGTCTTCATGGACACCCCCGGATACGACCCGGTGTCGGTGACCGGCATGGTGGCCGGAGGCGCGCAGGTGGTGTGCTTCACCACCGGGCGCGGCTCGGTGTTCGGCGGCAAGCCGGCGCCCAGCCTGAAGCTCTGCTCGAACTCCGAGACCTACCGCCGGATGACCGAGGACATGGACGTGAACTGCGGCGAGATCGCCGACGGCACCGACACCGTGGCCACGCTGGGCCGCCGCATCTTCGACCTCGTCCTGGCCACCGCGTCCGGGCGGCGCACGGCCAGCGAGGTGCTGGGGTTCGGCGATGAGGAGTTCACTCCGTGGCAGCTCGGAGTGGTGCTGTGACGCAGCCCCCGGGCTCGTCCGGGATGCCGGGCGGGGACCGCAGGCTCAGCCTCGCCGAACTGCACCGGGTGCCCGCCGCGTTCCGCCCGGCCATCGACCCGCGCCAGCGCCGGGTCCGCGCCGTGCACCTGGGCATCGGCGCGTTCCACCGTGCCCACCAGGCCGCGTACACCGAGGAGTGCGGCGACTGGGGAAGCTGCGGCGTGACCCAGCGCAGCCCGCGGGTGGCCGAGCAGCTCGCACCGCAGGACTACCTGTACACGCTGCTGGTGCGCGACGGCACGGACGCCAGGCCCCAGGTGATCGGCGCGGTCCGCGAGGTGCTCTACGCGGGTGCCGACCCGGCGGCGGTGACCGCGCGGATGGCCGACCCCCGGGTGAGCATCGTCAGCCTCACGGTGACGGAGAAGGGCTACCGGCATGATCCGGCTACCGGCCGGCTGCACCTGCGCGATCCGGAGATCGCCGCCGACCTGGCCGGGCGCCCGCCGCAGACGGTGATCGGCCAGCTCACCGCCGGGCTGGCCGCCCGCGCCGCCGCTGACGCCGGGATGGTCACCGTGCTGTGCTGCGACAACCTGCCCGCCAACGGGGCAACGGTACGCGGCCTCGTGCTGGCGTACGCCGAGGCGTACGCGGCCAGGCACGCCGATGCCGCGGCACTGCCCGGCTGGATCGGCGGGCGGGTCGCCTTCCCGGCCACGATGGTGGACCGGATCGTGCCCGCCGCCTCCGACGCCGACCGGGCGGACGTTGCGGCGTTGCTGGGCGTGCGCGATCTGGGCGCGGTGGTCGCTGAGCCCTTCACCCAGTGGGTCATCGAGGACCGGTTTGCGGGCCCCCGGCCGGCCTGGGAGAAGGCCGGGGCGCAGCTGGTGCCCGATGTCGCGCCCTACGAGAAGGTGAAGTTGCGGATGCTCAACGGCGCGCACTCGGCGCTGGCCTATCTCGGCGGGCTGGCCGGGTATGAGTTCATCATCGGCGCGCTGGGCGACGACCACCTGGCCGGCTGCGCGGACCGGCTGATGACCGAGGACGCCGCCCCTACCCTGGACCCGCCGGCCGGGATGGACCTGGACGTTTACCCGGGGCAGGTGCTCCGCAGGTTCGGCAATGGCGCGCTTCGGCACCGGTGCGCGCAGGTGGCCATGGACGGCAGCCAGAAGCTGCCGCAGCGGCTGCTCGGCACGGTCGGGGACCGGCTTGCGGCCGGCGCGACGCCGGTGTGGGCGGCGCTCGCGGTCGCCGCCTGGATGCGGCACGTGTGGACCGGGCACACGGATGACGGGCGGCCGTTCCCGGTCGATGACCCGCTGGCGGGACTGTTCCGCTCCCGGCTCGCCGGGGCGGGTGCTGGGAGCGTGGGCGAGGCCGGGGAGGGGGCCGGCCAGGCGGCCCGGGTGGCCGGGGCGCTGCTCGGCATCCGGGAGGTGTTCGGCGACCTGGCCGAGTCGGCGGTCCTCCGCGAGCTGCTCACCGAGCACCTGGCCCGGCTCGCCCGCGATGGTGCCCGCCGCACTGCCGCGGCCCTGCTGTCCCGGTAAGCCGGTGCCAGGACCACGCTCCCACTAGTACACTTTTCGATGTACTCTTCTTGGAGCTATCAGAGAGAGGCGGGCAGATGACGGGCGACTCGCTCCGCGGCTCCTCAGACCGCAGCATCCTGATCCTGACCAGCCTGGCCGGCTCACCCAGGCACGGCTACGCGCTGATCAAGGACATCCAGGGCTTCGCCGGGGTCACCCTCGGCGCCGGCACCCTGTACAGCGCGCTGGCCAAGCTGGAACGGGCCGGGCTGGTCGAGCCGCTGCCCGCCGACGAGCGGCGCCGCCCGTACCAGATCACCGAGGCAGGCCGGGAACACCTGCGCACCCGGCTGGCCGAATCCGCGCGCATCGCCAGCATCGGCCTGGCCCGCATCGCGGCGGCCTCGTCATGAGACGCCGGCAGCCCGGCGAGAGCCGGCGGCGGATGGTGCGCTGGGCGCTCGCGCTGTACCCGCGGGCGTGGCGGGCCCGCTACGGCAGCGAGGTGGCCAGCCTGAGCGAGGAACTCATCGCGGAGGGCGACAGCACTCCGTGGCGGGCCGGGCTCGACCTGATGGCCGGCGCGGCCGTCGAACGGGGGCGCGCACTGGCCAGGTCCCGGCGGATCGCGGTGGTCCCGGCCGTGGCCGTGCTCGTGGCCGCGGCCGGGACCGGGTGGGTGGTAGCCCGGCCGCATCCGGCCCGCACCAGCACCCAGGCCGCGAGCCTGGCCAGCGTCCGGTGCGCGATCGGCCCGTCCAGGGTGATCCGGGGCCGGAAAGGCCGGCCCGGCCGCGTCCGGGCCGGTCGTCCTGATCCCCGCCCGGCCCGGGGGGAAGCCGGGGTGGGTGCGCGGCGCCGCCGGCCAGGCCCGGGTGAAGCCAGGTCAGTGCATCGCGGTACCCGTACCGTGCGCGGTCCGGCGGCTGGCCGGGGCCCGCGCCTTCCCGGGCCCGCTCCGCTGGGTTCCGGGCCTCACGCCGGCCCAGGTGCGCCGCGCCACGGGACGGGTGCGCCCGGTCCCGGCCCTGCTCCGCCCAGCGCCGGGCCGGCTGCCCGCCGCTGCTGGCGGGGCCACGATCATCCCGGGCCGGTGCATCGTGCTGCCGTCCCGGTGCAAGAAGGCCGTCCTGCCGCGCGGCGCCACCCGGGTCACCAGCCCGCCTGGGCCGCTCTGGATCCCCGGCCCGCCGCCGCGCAGGACCGTCATCCTGCCCCCGGGCACCCGCCGCCAGGCCACGCTCCGCCCGGTGCCCGGTGCCGCCCGGATCCCGGCTGTGCAGTGCGTCATCGCGGCCGGGGTGGCCTGAGGCGGGCGGTCAGCGGGACTTGTGGCCGATGCCGCCCCACATGGCGGCCCGGCGGGCCCCTTCCACCTCGGAGTCCTGGCGCCAGTGCTGGACCGGGGCGACGCCGGGCTCGATCAGGTCCAGGCCGGCGAAAAAGTCCGTGACCTGCTCCCGGTTGCGGTAGGTGCCCTTCTGCGCCAGCAGGCGGTTCAGCCGCTTGGCCATCTCGGCCATCTTCTCGGGCTCGATGTCGGACGCCACGTGCGAGATCATCAGGTAGCTGCCTGGCGGCACCGCCGCTATCAGCCGGCGGACGATGCCGTACGGGTCGTCCTCGGGGCCGATCAGGTGCAGCACGGCGATCAGCATGACCGCGACCGGCTGGGAGAAGTCGAGCCGGGTGCGGGCATGGTCCAGGATCTGCTCGGTCTGGCGCAGATCGGCATCCAGGTAGTCGGTGGACCCGTCCGGCCCGCTGACCAGGAGCGCCCGGGCGTGAGCCAGCACGATGGGGTCGTTGTCCACGTACACGACCCGGCTGCCCGGCGCGACCGACTGGGCCACCTCATGGGTGTTGTTGGCGGTGGGGATCCCGGTGCCGATGTCCAGGAACTGGCGGATCCCGGCCTCGGCCGCGAGGTAGCGCACGCCGCGGGCCAGGAAAGCGCGGTTGGCCCGGACCGAGGAGACCAGGTCCGGGTAGGCCTGCAGGGCCTCCTCGCCCGCCTCCCGGTCGGCCGCGAAGTTATCCTTGCCGCCCAGCCAGTAGTCGTACACCCGGGCGATGTGCGCCACGCTGGTGTCGAAGTCCACAGGCTGGTCCGGGCGGGCCGGAAGGGACGCGCTGAGCCATTCCCCTGTCATCAGGTCTGCCTTTCCGCGATCGGCGGTTTGGACCGCCGGAATGGCTCGGCCATGCCGCCCCCGGCCCAGACTTTACCGCGCCGCGCCGCGCCCTGGTCACGAGTCGAAGCCGAGGCCGAGCCGGTCCAGGGTGCGCAGCCAGAGGCCACGGCGGCCGTCCTGCCGGTCCGCGCGGGCCAGCGCGGAGCGGGTGAGCTGGATGACCGCGGACCGGGCTGGCTCGGGCGGGAACGGGACCGGCTTGCGGCGCACCATGGACAGCGCGGTCCGCTCCGTCTGCTCGCCGCCGAGCAGGTCGAGCATGACGTTGCCGCCGAACCGGGAGGCGCCGACTCCGAGCCCGGTGTAGCCGGCCGCATAGGCCAGGCGCCCGTCATGGGCCGTGCCGTAGAACGCGCAGAACCGTGCGCAGGTGTCGACCACCCCGCCCCACGCATGGGTGAAGCGCAGGCCCGCCAGCTGCGGGAAGGTCTCGAAGAAATGGCTGGCCAGGCGGCGGAAGGTGGCGGGGCGCTGGTCCCGGGCGGCGGTGATGAGGCCGCCGTTGTAGTAGACGGCGTCATATCCGCCCCAGAGGATCCGGCCGCCGGTGGTCAGCCGGTAGTAGTGGAACTGGTTGCCCACGTCGGCGGCGCCCTGCCGGTGCCGCCACCCGAGGGCAGCCCGCTGCGGCGCCGACAGCGGCTCGGTCATCAGGGCGTAGTCATAGACCGGCACCAGGTAGTGCGCGAGCCGGCGGAGCAGCGGCCGGTAGGCCCCGGTGCCCAGGCAGGCCTGCGCGGCGCGCACGCTGCCGCGCGGAGTGGCCAGGAGCAGGCCACGGCCGTCCCGGCTGATCCGGGTCACCGGCGAGCCCTCGTGGATCCGCACCCCGGCGGCCAGGCAGGCCCGGCGCAGGCCCCAGGCCAGCCGGGCCGGGTCGACCAGGGCACAGCCGCTGGTGTCCCACAGGCCGCCCAGGTAGCTGGGTGAGTCGATCTCGGCCCGGACCCCGGCGGCGTCCAGCAGGACCGGGCGCTCGCCGACCCGGCCCGCGAGCTCAGCAGCGTGCTCCAGGCCGGCCAGCTGCCAGTCGCGGGTGGCGACGATCAGCTCGCCGGTCCGCTCGAATCCGCAGTCGATGGAGTACCGGGCCACGGTGGCTGCGATCTCGTCCAGGTTCTGCTGGCCCAGCCGGTGCAGCGCGGGCATCTCGGCGCCGAACCGGTCGAAGCCGTTGGCCAGGCCGTGGGTGAGGCTGGCCGAGCAGAAGCCGCCGTTGCGGCCGGACGCCGCCCAGGCCACGGTGCGTCCCTCGAGCAGCACCACGTCACGCGCCGGGTCGCGTTCCTTGGCCAGCAGCGCGGTCCACAGGCCGGTGAAGCCGCCGCCGACCACGGCCAGGGCGGCCGTGGTCTCACCGCGGAGCGCCGCCGCGGGGGCAGGCGCGTCCGGCCGGTCCAGCCAGAAGCTGGCCGGCCGCGCGCCCCGGAGCGCCCTGGTGGCCGCCCCGGTGGCCGCCCGGGCCTGGCAGGCCACTGGCTCAGCCACTGATGACCGGATTGAAGATCGACTCATAGACAGCCTGGAGTTTCCCGCTCACATCGGCGTAGTTGTACAGCCGCCGGTAGTCCGCGGCCGACGGCCAGACCAGCTCACTGGTGGCGACCTCGTGCAGCATCTGCCGGGTGGGGCCGCCGGCCCGCGCCGCGTCCCGGGCGATGATGCGCTGCGCGGCGGGCACCGCGCTGATGTAGTTGATCGACTCGGTGAGCTGGGCCGCGATCTGGGGACGGTAGTACCAGTCCATCAGCATCATCGCGTCCACCGGGTTCTGCGCGAACTTCGGGATCACCATGTTGTCGGTCCACAGCGTGCCGCCCTCGTCCGGGATGACGAACCTCAGGTCGGTCCCGGAGGAGAGGTTCTGCTGGAAGATGTCCCCGGACCAGGCCATGGAGATCCAGGTCCGGCCACTGGTCAGCTCGTCGATGTAGGACTGCTGGTAGTAGCCGCGGACCTGGCCCCCGTCGCGCTGCCTGGTGAGCACCGCGGCCGCCGCCCGCCAGTCGGCCGCGGTGGACGTCTCCGGGTCGATGCCCAGCTTGAGCATCCCGACGTTACCCACGTCCTGGATGTCCGCGAGCATCCCGACCCGGCCGTGATAAGCGGGGTTCCACAGCTCGTTGATGCTGGTGACCGGGGTCTGGATGAACCGCGGGTTCCACGCGATGCCGGTGGTCCCCGATGCCCACGGGATGCTGTAGGCGTTGCCCGGGTCGAAGGACCGGTGCTGGAACTTGGCCGAGGCGTACCGGTGGAAGTTCGGCAGCAGGCCCTGGTCCAGCGGGATCAGGTCACCCTGGGTGAGCAGCTGGGAGAACCAGAACCCGTTGGTGATCACCATCAGGTCGTACCCGATGGACTGGCCGGCCCGCAGCAGTGGGCTGATCTTGCTGACCCAGGAGGAGTCTTCCTGGATGACCTCGGAGTAGCTCACCCCGGTCCCGGTGGCCGCGGTGAACTCCTGGAGCGTCTTGCGGCCGGTGTCGATGTACAGCGGCCAGTTGGCGAAATTGACGTGCCCGTGCTTCCGCTGCCGGGACCAGTAGCTGGTCACCGGGTTCTGCGGATGCGGCACGGAGGGGAGCGGGGCTCCCCCGCTGCACCCGGCAAGAGCGGCCCCGGCGGCGGCCAGCCCGCCCAGGGCCAGGAAGTCCCGGCGGCGCGGGCCGGCCCGCTGGCCCCCTCCCGGTGGAACCAGCCGGCCGCCGCGGCGCCTGGCTTCTGTCATCCGCTACTGGTCACCACGCGATCAGGCCCCGGACCCGGGCGATCATCCGCATCGCCGGGGCCTTGCCACGGTCGCGGACGCATCCGTGTCGGTCATCCGGCGCATATCCCTCGTCTCAGGCCCTCGGGTCCCCAGCCGGTGCCCGTGCACCACGCTGCACGCCGGGTCCTTGGCCGGCCTGGCTAACCAGGCAAATAGCATTTTGCGGTCAAGTGACCCGATCCTGGCAGACCGATTCTGCAAAATCAACTGAATCAGTCGTTAAGAAGAGGGCTAGGGACGGATTCGGTTACACCCAGAAGCGGAAATGCTCACTGGCCCAGGTAGCTCATCACGTGCTTAATGCGCGTATAGTCCTCGAACCCGTACATGGACAGGTCCTTACCGTAGCCGGAATTCTTGAACCCGCCGTGCGGCATCTCCGAGGCGAACGGGATGTGCGTGTTGATCCAGACCGCCCCGAAATCCAGCCGCCGGGCCAGCCGCATCGCCCGGCCGTGGTCCCTGGTCCAGACGCTGGCGGCCAGCCCGTACTTGACCCCGTTGGCGTAGCGGACCGCCTCCTCCTCGGTGCCGAACCGCTGCACGGTGATCACCGGGCCGAAGATCTCGTCCTGGATCATCTCGTCGTCCTGGCGCAGGCCGGCCACGACCGTGGGGGCGAAGCAGTAGCCGCGCTCCCCCACCCGGTGACCCCCGGTGACCAGCCGGGCGTGGTCCGGCGCCCGGTTCAGGAACCCTTCCACCCGGGCCAGCTGGACCGGGTTGTTCAGCGGGCCGTAGTCGGCGCCCGGGACGTCGAGCCCGCCCACCGTGGTGCGCCGGGCCTGCTCGGCCAGGGCGTCGGTCAGGTCACCGGCGACCGACGGGGCGGCCAGCACCCGGGTGGCGGCGGTACAGTCCTGGCCCGCGTTGTAGTAGCCGGCACCGGCGATGCCCTCCGCGGCGGCGGCCACGTCCGCGTCGTCGAACACCACGACCGGCGCCTTGCCGCCCAGTTCCAGGTGCACCCGCTTAAGCCCGGCCGCGGCGGCCTGGGCGACCTGCATCCCGGCCCGCACCGAGCCGGTGATCGACACCATCTGCGGGATGTCGTGGCTGACCAGCGCACGGCCGGTGCCAGCATCCCCGCAGACCACGTTGAGCACGCCGGGAGGCAGGAACTCGGCGGCGATCTCGGCGAGCAGCAGCGTGGAGACCGGGGTGGTGTCGGAGGGCTTGAGCACCACGGTGTTCCCGGCGGCCAGCGCGGGGGCGATCTTCCAGATCGCCATCATCAGCGGGTAGTTCCAGGGGGTGACCTGGGCGCAGACCCCGACCGGCTCGCGCCGGATCATCGAGGTGTGGCCGCGCACGTACTCCCCGGCCGCGCTGCCCTGCAGGATGCGCGCCGCGCCGGCGAAGAAGCGCAGCTCATCGGCGCACGGCGGGAGTTCCTCGGCCATCGTCAGCGCGACCGGCTTGCCGGTGTTCCGGCACTCCGCCTCGACCAGCCGGGCGGCCTGCGCCTGCACCGCGTCCGCGATCTTCAGCAGGGCGAGGCTGCGCTGCGCCGGGGTGGCATCCCGCCACGCCTCGCGCGCGGCCTCGGCACTGCGCAGCGCGGCGTCCACGTCCTCAGGCCCGGAGACCGGCGCGCGGGCGTAAGCCTCTCCCGTACTGGGATCGACCACCTCGCTGCTGTGGCCGGCCACCGCCGGGACGTGCTGCCCGTTGACGAAGTTGCTCAGTTCCTGCAGGCCGGCGCGCGGGCTCGTGGCTGCCGTCAAGGTCCCTCTCCCCGTGATGAGTCGCCGGGCGCGGTGGCCGGTAACGGGAAGTTGCCTAGATCGCGCCCAGTGCCTCCGACCCTCGCAGAGAAAGCAATCACATACAAGTGAATCCGTGGCATATAACATGGATAGCAACGAAATCAGTTGACACGCTGGGCAGGCATGGCACGATGGCAGGCGAAGGAGGACCGCATGGTTCACAGCCCCGGAGCGCACGTCATGCCCAGCGCACCGAGCGGGGTCCAGCCGGCGGCCAGCCGTAACGGCCGGGCTCACGCGCGGGGGGCGCCCGGCGCCGCGCTGGATGACCTGTCGAAGCGGATCATCGAGCAGCTCCAGGAAGATGGCCGCCGTTCCTATGCTGCCATCGGCAAGGCGGTCGGGCTGTCCGAGGCGGCGGTCCGGCAGCGGGTACAGCGCCTGGTGGATGCCGGGATCATGCAGATCGTCGCGGTCACCGACCCGCTCATGCTCGGGTTCAGCCGGCAGACCATGATTGGCATCAAGTGCGGCGGGGACCTGGAGCAGGTGGCCGACCACCTGGCCGCCATGCACGAGATCGACTACGTGGTGATCACGTCCGGCTCGTTCGACCTGCTGGTCGAGGTCGTCTGCGAGGACGACTCCCACCTGCTGGAGATCCTCAGCCGGGTGCGCTCGGTGCCCAGCGTGACCAGTACGGAGACGTTCGTGTACCTCAAACTCCGCAAGCAGACCTACGGCTGGGGGACCAGATGACCACGCCAAGCCACCCGAGGTACCCGGACCACCCGGGCCGCGCCGAAGGCGCCATCCCGCCGGGGCAGATCGACCCGATGGGCCCGGCCTCGGCCACCGACGGCAGCCTGGGCTCTGGCGGACCCGGCGACCTGGCCATGCAGGAGTCCGCGCGGCGGCACCTGTGGCTGCACTTCACCCGCATGTCGTCGTATGCCGACGCCGACATGCCGGTGATCGTCCGCGGCTCCGGGCAGTACGTGTACGACCAGAAGGGCAAGCGCTACCTGGACGGGCTGTCCGGCCTGTTCGTCAGCCAGATCGGGCACGGCCGCCGGGAAGTGGCCGAAGCCGGCGCGCGGCAGGCCGCCGAGCTGGCCTACTTCCCGCTCTGGTCGTATGCCCATCCCCGGGCGGTAGAGCTGGCCGAGCGGCTGGCCACGCTGGCGCAGGGTGACCTGAACCGGGTGTTCTTCACGACCAGCGGCTCCGAAGCGGTGGAATCGGCCTGGAAGCTGGCCAAGCAGTACTTCAAGACCACGGGCGAGCACGGCCGGTACAAGGTGCTGAGCCGGGACATCGCCTACCACGGCACCTCCATGGGGGCGCTGGCCATCACCGGGCTGCCCGGGATCAAGCACCCGTTCGAGCCGCTGCCGCCGGCGGCGTCCGGGTGCCGAACACGAACTTCTACCGGGCTCCCGGCTTCGTCGCCGACGACCTCGGCGCGTTCGGGCTGTGGGCCGCCGACGAGATCGAGCGCGCGATCCTGCGCGAGGGCCCGGAATCGGTGGCCGCCGTCTTCCTGGAGCCGGTGCAGAACTCCGGCGGCTGCTTCCCGCCGCCGCCCGGCTACTTCGCCCGGGTCAGGGAGATCTGTGACCGCCACGGCGTGCTGCTCGTCTCCGACGAGGTCATCTGCGCATTCGGCCGGCTCGGCCACTACTTCGGCTCGCAGCGGTACGGGTACCAGCCGGACATCATCACCTTCGCCAAGGGACTGACCTCCGGCTACGCCCCGCTCGGCGGCATGCTGGTCAGCGACCGGCTGATGGAGCCGTTCAGCGACGGGTCGGCCACCTTCCTGCACGGGGTGACCTTCGCCGGGCACCCCGTGTCATGCGCGGTGGCCCTGGCCAACCTGGACGTGTTCGAGAAGGAAGACCTGCTGGGCAACGTCCGGGCGAACGAGGCGGCATTCCGGGCCGCCCTGGAGAAGCTGAACGACCTGCCGATCGTCGGCGACGTCCGCGGTGACGGGTACTTCTACGGCATCGAGCTGGTGAAGGACAAGGGCAGCCGGCTGACGTTCGATGAGGATGAGTCCGAGCGGCTGCTTCGCGGGTTCCTGTCCCAGGCCCTGTTCGACGCCGGGCTGGTCTGCCGGGCCGACGACCGCGGCGACCCCGTGATCCAGCTGGCCCCTCCGCTGACCTGCGGGCCGGAACACTTCGCCGAGATGGAGCAAATCCTGCGCAGCGTGCTCACCGAGGCCTGGACTCGCCTCTGAGCACGGCTCCCCGGCTCCCGCGGTGGTGCAGGATGGTTGGTGCGGGTCAGTCCGGATGACCCCGCCACGGCAGGGGTAGTCGGGAGCCGGTGGAGTACTTCCTTGGCGCGATAGCAGCGGTCCTGCTCGGCACAGGGTTCGTCCTGCAGCAGGACGCGGCGCAGCGCGTCCCGAGGACGGACTTCCTCCGCCTCCGGCTGTTCGCGGACCTGGTCCAGCAGCGCCGCTGGCTGGCCGGGATCGGCGTGATGGTGGCAGGCCAGCTGCTGTCGGCCTGGGTCATCGGGCACCTGGTGCTGGCCCTGTCCGAGCCGCTGCTGGCCACCAACCTCCTGGTCGCGCTGGCGCTGGCCGGGCGCATCAGCGGCCAGCGCGTCCACCGGGGTGAGATCCTCGGGGCGTTCGTCCTGCTGGCCGGGGTGAGCGCGCTGTCGGTGGCCCGGTCGGTGGCCTCGGTGCAGGAATCGGTCGGCTCCCCCGCCTACTGGCCCTACGCGGGGGCGGCGATCGCCGCCGCCGCGGCCTGCTTCGCCGAGCTCGGCCGGAGACGACGTGGCGATGTCCGGGCCGTGCTGACCGGGACCGCGGCCGGGCTGGTGTTCGGCATTCAGGACGCGCTGACCCGGGTCACCGTCGACTCCCTGGGCAGCCTGCACGAGATAGCCACGCTGCTGACCAGCTGGCCGGCGTACTGCCTGCTCGTAGTGGCCGTGACCGGCCTGTGGCTGATGCAGAGCGCCTTCAACGCGGCGCCGCTGCACGCCTCCCTGCCCGGTATCACCGCCGCCGAGCCGGTGTCGGGGATCATTCTCGGCATCGTGGCGTTCCGGGAACGGGTGCCGGCGTCCGCGCCGATGATCGCGCTCCAGGCCGCCGGACTGGTCGCCCTGGTCATCGGGGTGATCATGGTGGCCCGGGCGCCCGCGCTGTCCAGCCTCAGCGGCCGCGCGCACAGGCGCCCGCCCGCCGGCCAGAAGGGCCGCATATTTCCGAACGGCTTCCCGGGGGCGGCGGCCCGCACCGGCTTCCCCGGGGGCGGCCCGCCGGGGGACGGGAACGCCCCGGCCGCCCCGGGCGGCCTGCGCAGCCCGGGCGGCCCCGGCGTCAGCCCGGAGACGAGCCCGGCCGGCCCGGACGACTAACCGGTGCTGGTCCTGGCCCGTGGCTGGGAACCGGTGACCGGGGAGCCGACCAGCCCGGCCAGGCCGGCCCGCGCCCCGGTGAGTGGACGGTAACTCTTCGATTACATGGAGTAGTTAAGGGGCCGCGCTCGGCAAGCTGGTGCCATGCGTTTGGTTCCCGGGGGTTCCGCCCGCGCCGGCCCGCGCAGGCCCCGGCGCGGCAACCGGATCTGGCTGGTCACCAGCATTGTCACGGTCGTCACGCTGGCCGGCGTGGCCCTCCGCTGGTCCACGGCGGGCGCGGGCCGGCCTCGGCCGGGGCGGCTCCGGCCGCGGCCGGTGCCCTCAGCATGGCCGCTGGCGGCGCCAGCCCGGCGGCCGCAACCCCCGGTGGCGGGCCGGGGACCGCGGTGGCGGGCGGACCGCGGGCCACCGCGCGGCGGGGCGGCACCGGCCGGGCCGTCTTCTACGATCCCGGCCGGGTGGCGGGCAGCTGTGCCCTGGGGCCGTTCCCGGCGGGGGGCTGGTACGCCAGCCTGCCTCCGGCCGGTACGCCGGGGGCACCGCCTGCGGCAGTTACCTGACGGTCAGCAGCCCGTCCGGCATCGCGACGGCCGAGGTGGTGGACCTGTGCGCGGAATGCGCCGCGGGCACGATCGACCTGAGCCGGGCCGCCTTCAGGCGCATCGGGGACCCGCGGGCGGGAACGGTGCCGGTGCGCTACTGGGCGTCCCGGAACCCGCCGCTGCCCGGCCCGCTGGCCCTGCGCATCGCCGTGGCGGCTGGCCGCGTGCCGCTCGCTGTCCAGGTGCTGAACCACGGGAACCGGCTGGCTGCCGTGGCCGTGCGGGTCACCCGCGCTGGCCCCGCGGCCCACAGCGCCTGGGCCCGCCTGGTGCCGCAGCCGGACGGGTACTGGGCCTGGCCGGGCGGGCAGGCGGAACGGGCCGTCCCGCCCCGGGCCAGCATCCGCGTCACCGACGTGCTGGGGCACCGGGCCGTCCTGCCCGGCGTTCCGCTGACGGCGGCCGGGCCACGGAACCCGCTGATCGTGCGCAGCCGGGTCTGGATGTACCGGCCCGGCGGGACCCGGCCGGCCCGGCCGGGCCGCGCCGGCGCGGTCCGGACGCCCGCCGCGGCGTGCGGTCCGCCCAGCGCCTGACCCGGGGCGGCAGGCAACCACCCACGCCGGGGACGGCGCAGGGTCCCTCGTAGGCTGGCTGATGACACCGCGGCGGCGGCCCGGCTCCCGGTGGCGGCTCGCGGGGGCGAGGAGGAAGGGCCGATGGCGCCGATGACCACGCAGGAGACGTGGGACTTCCTGATGGCGGGGACCCGCACGGCGCGCGCAACGCGGTCCCCGGGGAACTGATCGTCCGGGTGACCCCGGCCCGCATCGTGGCCCAGCGCGACATCGCGGAATGACTCGCGGCCCGCGGCCCGCACATGTCGGCTTATGCCCGGATCTGTGCTATTAAAGCATCACCTAACGACGGTAATCAGGCATCAGTTTTGTGTCGCGGACAAGCGGGAAAGTACCGCGTATGCCCACGGACAGGTCAGCGCGACGGGTTCTCGCATTTGCCCTCGGCGCCGCTGCGCTTTTCGATATCACTGGCGCAGTTATCTACCGTGCACTCCGCAGCCAGCTGCCGGAGACCGGGCAGGCACCCCCGGAAGGACCATTCCAGGTCGCCACGGCAATAATCCAGGACGCGCATTCTGAGGCGCTCATGCGCGCCAGCCGCCGGGGCGGCACGGGCGGGCCGGCATGACCGATCACGAGCCTGGGGTCAAGGGCGGCCAGCCACCTGAGCCGGGCGCCGCGCTGCCGGGCCGCCTGGCCCGCCCAAGCTGCCGGGCCAGCCCGCGCCCGGACTACCGGGGCCGGCCGCCCCGGTGGGGCTGCCCGGCTCGCCCAGACCTTCCCTGCCCGCGGACCCGTCCGGAGCGGACGGCGCGCCCGCACTGCCGTCCCTGCACGATCAGCCCGCTCCGCTGGCCGCCACGGCACCGGTCAGCCGGGCCGGGACCGGGGCCGGCGTGCCGCTGCGCCCGGTCCCTGATGCGGGGACGCCGGCCGCCCCGGACGGGACTGGCCGCGGCAGCCCGGCGCCCGCCGCGCCGGGCGGGGATCAGGCCCACGTCGACCTCGAGCGGCTGGCCAGCATGGTGTCCGAGCGGATGGCGGCGGAACGCGCCGGGGCGCACCCGGACCCGCCGCAGCAGATGCCCTCGGTCGAGGAAGCGGTGCTGCTGCGCGAGAAGGCGCCCGAACTTTACGATCTCTGGCTCAAGATCGCCCAGGACCGGGCGACCACAGACAACTACGTGCACCGGGCACCGTATGAGGTGCCGGAACGGCTGGCGCACAGCGGGCGGCCACGAGCCCTGAGCGCCATGGTCGTCGTGCTGGCGTTCGGCGGCTACCTGGCCTCACTGGGCGGTCCCGGGCCCTACATCGGCGGCCTGATCGCCATCCTTGACCTGCTGATCATGCTGGCGCTGTTCTTCGGGCTGCGGCCGGAGCACCTGAGCGAGCCGGGCCGGCCCCGCAAGCGCCGGTTAACCCGCCCCGTGCCGCGCCGCGGAACGGCCGGGACCCGGCGCCGGCCAGGGCGTGGCCAGCCCCGCAGATGACAGCACCCCGGGCGCTGCCGCGCCCGGGGTGCTGTCAGGCTGACCCGGCTACAGCCGGCTGGCCTGCTTTGCTGCCGATCCGGCACAGCTTCCGGTGGATTGCGGGTTGCTCAGCACAGGGCTGGTGAGCGTCCCGCCGTACCGGGCGACGTCGGGCGTGCCGTACTGCGCATCGCCGCCGAAGGCCGTGCGAGTCTGGCCCTGGATGACGTCACCGAAGTTCCACAGGCAGCCGCGGCTCAGCGACCAGAACGGGTAGAACTTGGCCCCGGCCGGCGGCGCGGTGCAGCCACCTCCGGTGGCCACGTTGCAGTCGTTCTCGGACCCGGCCACATCGGTCTCGAACTGTATCTGCGGATAACTTCTGCCATGAGTGACCGGCCCGGTATAGGAGAACGTGGACGGATGGTTCGGTGAGCCGTCCGGCCAGTCACGTATATACGAGCTCCCGTCGAAGTCGAGATCACCGTTCTGGAAGAAATTATCCTGGCAGCCGGCTATAGGCCAGCTTAGTTTCTCTGGAGTGCCATTCACGTACACGGTGCGCGGGCCTGCCGGGCACACACGTCATGTCGGAGAACTCACACAGCGAACCAGATGTGAAGTTGTTGCTGGGACACGCCCCTCCGCCCTGTGTCGTGGCGTTCTTGCAGATTCCCGTGGTCGAGGCTGCACGGCCCCTCACCGACCTTCCCCGGGCCCTCGAAGCCGCCGACGCAGGTCTGCGCGGTGCTCGGGTCGTTAAAGGACTGGCCGTCCGGCGTACTGCGCGGTGTAGGCCAGCGTGTTGGTGACCGAGGAGCACGGCTCGAAGTGGCCGATCTCCTGCTGCATCAGCACGCCGCCCTCGAGCGCCGCCCACGGCACCTGGTTCTGCTGCCGCGCGGTGTTGTACTCCGGGTGGAAGTTGAACGGAGTGCCGGCGCAGGTCTTGTAGTTGGTGTTCATGAAGCCGTTCTTGCCGCTGGCCACGATGTACCCGGTCTGGTGCGTGGTCAGGTCGGTCACCGCGGCGAGCAGCCCGTCCGGCGTGTCGCGGAGGGTGGTGGACACTACGTCACCCGGGTTCATCAGCAGCGTCTGCGAGTTGGGCGTGAACGTGCTGACGTCCGCCAGCTGCGGGCTGGGCGGCCCGGAGGGCACGCCGTTGCGCTGCAGGAAGGCGAAGTTGACCGGTTCCTCACACGCGGCGTTGAGGTTGGCGAAGTTGAACTCGGACTCGAGGCTGTCGATGGTCAGCGCCGCGCACCAGTGGGTGGCGTCACAGCTCGGCGCATCGACGAACGGCCCGTAGCCGGGCGGGTAGAACTGGAGCTCCAGGAAGGCCGACCCGGCCGCGTTGGGATCGTTGATGCCGCCGCTGTTGGAGTCACTGTCCGGCTTGCACGGGTTCTGCGGGTAAGAGCCGGGGTCGCAGATCGGCAGCCCGAACCAGGGTGCCGGGCTCAGCTCGGCATAGTCGCTGACCGTCTTGCCGTTCGGCGAGACGGTCGGCGTTGCCCGCCGGGTCCCGGCTCAGCCGGTTGACATAGGTCATGTCATTCCCGCTGCCCGGGGCACTGGAAATGAACTTGACCGACGGCTCGTCATGCCCGATGTACGTGCCATTGTCCTCGAACCGGCCGCCCCAGGTGCCGCGCGGGTCGGTGCAGAGGCCGCCGAGGTCCTGCTTGACGTCTTTGTACTTGGTGCTGTGCCCGTTGCAGTCGAGCATGTTCACGGGGTTCGGGGCCACGGCCGTGGCGGCACCCGACGCGGCCGCATGAGTAGAAGCAGCGCTGGCCGCGAGGCTGCCTCCGGTCGCCGTCCCGACGATGACGATTAATGATCCGCCAACCGCGCACAGTCGCGCCCACCGCTTGCCCATCGTGGTCCTTCCGCCAGGTCCTGAGAACGCACCATCGACATGGGAACGGCTAAGGCAGGGGCCCGGTCCTGGCTCCTGCGCAACCGCCCAGAGCTCATCCCGCAGGCTCTGCCTGACGTCCTAATGCTTGGATGAGGTTTCTGTCAACCTTTGTGCACTCAATTCATGCATAGACAGCAAATTTTGCGTTTCTCAGCCGCCGCCCGGCTCGCCCGCAGGCATGCGGAGGCTAGAAGGAGATCTTCATGATCGAGGGCACCCTCATAGCGGAGAGCCGCCGCGTCGGGACGAACCTGGAGAACCTGGAGCCAGTCTCCGCGGAGAGCCTCGTGATCTTCCCGGGCCGGATCCTCCGTTCCCCGGGGGGAGAGGCTGGCCGGGCCGAGGCGCAGGCGCACGGACGGCAGCCTGCCATCCCGGAGCCGCGGCCGGACTGGACGGCGTAAAGCAGGGAAGGCGGGAAAACGGTGCGGGACCGGCCCCGGAGGGCCGGCCCCGCATCGGGCGCGTTCCTGCGGTCAGACCGGGCGGACCTGCTCCGCCTGCGGCCCCTTGGGGCCCTGGCCTGCGGTGAATTCAACCCTCTGGTTCTCCTGCAGGCTGCGGAAACCGTCGGCCTGGATGGCGGTGTGGTGCACGAAGACGTCGGCGGTGCCGTCATCGGGGGCGATGAAGCCATAGCCCTTGTCAGCGTTGAACCACTTCACGGTGCCCTGAGCCACGTACTCTCTCCTACTCCGAGCGATAGTCGGGATCCACGGATGTGTTTCCCGGGTTGCTGCGACAGTCTGCCCTTTCGAAGGCGGGACTCTCAGTGATTCACGACGCCCGGCCGTCCCCGTCAAACAGGGCCGGCCCCGCTTCACGAACTTCGGCGACAACCGCGACTATTGAACACCATGCCGGCGACGATTGCCGTCCGCTCGGCCGGTTGTCACTTTCTGCCCACGTTCCGGCACATTGGCGCTCTTTCCCGGTCCGGCGCTGGTCACCGGCCTCGCGCCCGCCCCGCCCGCCCTGCCGACCGGCCCGCGCGGACGGCAGCCGGCCGCCCGTTGACCGCGGGCCCAATAGTGCGGAAAACTGCTCGATACGATGCCAGCAGCACGGAAATAGTTGCCTGTGATCGTGACAGCAACCGAATGAGTTGACCAGGAACCGCGGAGCTACTGTGATGAACGACCGGCGAACGCCGCCCGGCCCGATCGGCCGGGAGCGGCTGGCGGAACTGACCGACCGGGAACTGCGCCGGTTCGCCGATGAGCACCCGGTGTCCGCGGAGCTGTTCGGCCGCGGGCAGCGCTCCCTCATCGGCGGCGTGCCGATGCCCTGGATGATGCGCTGGGCGGGCGGTTTCCCCCCGTTCGCGGCCAGCGCAGCGGGGGCCCGCCTGACGGATGTGGACGGGCACGAGTACGTGGATCTCTGCCTGGGCGACACGGGGGCGATGACCGGTCACGGACCGCCGTCCGTGCTGGCCGCGGTGGCTGCGCCAGGCGCAGCGGGGCATCACGACCATGCTGCCGACCGAGGACGCGATCTGGGTGGCCGAGGAACTGGGCCGCCGGTTCGGGGTGGCGCACTGGCTGTTCACGCTGAGCGCCACGGACGCCAACCGGGCGGCACTGCGCATCGCCCGGCAGATCACGCGGCGGCCCAAAGTGCTCGTCTTCAGCTACTGCTACCACGGTTCGGTGGACGAAACGTTCGCGGTGCGCGGGCCAGGCGGCGCGACCGTCTCCCGTGAGGGCAACGTGGGGCCGCCGGCCGACCCGGCGCAGACCACGGTCGCGGTCGAGTTCAACGACACCGGCCAGCTGGAAGCGGCACTGGCGGACCGCTCCGTCGCCTGCGTGCTGGCCGAGCCGGCCATGACCAACATGGGCATCATCCTGCCCGAGCCCGGGCTACCACCAGGCGCTCCGCGAGATCACCCGGGCCACCGGCACGCTGCTGATCATCGACGAGACACACACCCTGTCGGCCGGGCCCGGCGGCTGCACCGCGGCCTGGGGCCTGGAACCGGACATGGTCACGATGGGCAAGGCCATCGGGAGCGGCGTGGCCTCCGGCGCGCTGGGCGTTTCCGGGGACGCCGTCGGCCAGATGCTGGCCCAGGTCGACGCGGACTACGAGGACACCGGCGGCGTCGGAGGGACCCTGGCCGGCAACGCGCTCTCCCTCGCGGCCATGCGGGCCACGCTGGGCACGGTGCTCACCGCCGGGGCCTTTGAGCAGATGATCCCGCTGGCGGGCAGGTTCCGCCAGGGTGTTGAGGGCGTCATCGGGGAGGCCGGACTGCGGCTGGCACGTGACCCAGCTCGGCTGCCGCGCCGAGTACCGCTTCGAGCCGGAGCCACCGCGTAACGGCACCCAGGCCCACCAGGCGGCCGACTCGGCCCTGGAACGCTACTTCCACCTGCATGCCATGAATCGCGGGGTACTCATCACGCCGTTCCACAACATGGCGCTGATGTCGCCGGTGACCACCCGGGCCGACGTCGACCGGCACACCGAGGCGTTCCGGGCGGCGGTGGCCGACCTGCTCGGCCGGGAGTAGCTCAGCCGGTCACCACACCAGCCAGTGGCCGCACGGGGACCCTGGGCCCGCCCGGCATCCCAGGCACCCCCGGCATCCCGGCACCCGGGGCGGCCCGCCCGGCCACCCGGGCGGCGCCACGCCCACCTCGCGGCGGGGCATCCCGCGGCGGGCGGGCGCGGCGGGCCGCAGGCCGGCCCGGTGGCCGGGCGGGACCCGGCCGAGCCACGCCGCCGGCCGGTCGCTCCGTGACGTCCCCGGCTCGGGCGGCGCTCCAGCCGCTGCCGGGCCCGGTAGAGGTCGAGCAGCCGGGCGAGTTCCAGCGGGGACTCCGCGGTCAGCAGCCGGCTGTCCGGGCCGCCCGCGGGTTCACCGACCATGGCCCACCAGTGCATGGTGGCCTGCCCGAACCAGATGGCCGCTTCCGGGTAGCGGGCCGCCAGCACGGCCTGCACATCGCGCAGCGCGGCGCGGTACCCGTCCGGGAAGCCCGGCTCGGGCTGGTCGTCGGTGTCCCATCGCACGTCGGCCCAGACCAGCCGGCCCGCTCGTCGCCGCACATGCCGGCCCGCAAGGCCAGGGCACGCACCAGGCGCAGCCCCCGCCCGCTCTCGGTGAGGGATTCGACGGCGGGCAGGCTGGTCCCGGGCAGGCTGAGCGCCGCCAGGCCGGCCGGGCTGGCCGGTCCCCCGCCGTCCGCGACGGCGATGCGGATGGTGGCCGGCCGGGCCAGCCAGCTGATCTCCACGGCGAAATAACCGCCCCGGCCACTGGCGGAGTGCCGGACCGCGTTCGCGGCCAGTTCGGTGGCCACGGTCAGCACGTCCGCGCGGGACGGGTAGTCCGGCAGCAGCCCGGCCAGCCAGTACCGCGTGCTCCGCAGTTCCTCCTCCTGACCCGGAAAGACGCGGCGCCAGCGGAGCGGCGCCGCGGGCTGCCCGGCCCCGGGCTGCGGCAGTCCCGGCAGCCCCAGCGCCCCATCATCCGGAGTCCCGCTAATGGCTGCCTCCTTTCCTGGTACGGACTCTGGCAGGACTATGACCCGGCAGCGCGGCACGGCCCCGACCGTAAGCACTCGGTAAGGCGGCCGTGCCCGCGGCTGCTGCCCAGTCCCGGCCGCCAGCGGCCGTGACTCAAGGCGAACTGACCTGATACACACCATTGACAGCGCTTACATCGGCTCCTTAACATCCCGGTAACGTACTGATGTAACCGCTTACACCATTGGGGCTCCATGAGCACCGTTTACGAGGTGGCGGACCGGGCCGGGGTGTCCACCGCGACCGTCTCACGGGTCATTCACGGATCCGCCCTGGTGCACCCGGACACCCGGGACCGGGTGCTCGCGGTCATCGAGGAGATGGGCTACGTCCCGGACGGGTCGGCCCAGGGGCTGAGCCGCCGCCGCAAGGACATCATCGGCCTGGCCGGGCTGGAACGCGGCGTCACCGAGGTGGGCATCGAGAAGACCAGCCCGCTGTTCATGGACGAGCTCGTGCACGCGGTGGAGGCCGTGCTCCGCGGCACCGACTGCTCGCTGCTGCTGACGTTCGGCCCGGCCGGGGAGCAGTTCCAGCGGCGGGTCAGGTCACTGTCCGGGAAAGTGGACGGCCTGCTCATCGCCGAGGAGGTCATGCCCTCAGCCCAGCTGCGGGCACTGGCCCGGCGGATCCCGGTGGTGTCGGTCGCAGGCCGCCCGGGTGAGCGCGGCCTCGACGTAGTGGCGGTGGACAACACGGCCGGCATGCGGGCCCTGGCCGCCCACCTGATGGGGGTGCACGGCTACCGCCGGCTGGGTTTCGTGGCCGGCCCGGCGGACTCGCCGGACGCCCGGGACCGGCTGGCCGCGTTCCGCCAGTCCGTGGCGCAGCATCCCGGGTGCGTCCTCGATCCGGTGCTGGACGGGGACTTCTCCGAGGCGAGCGGGGCCCGGGCCGCCCGGCGGATGCTCGCCGCGGGCCCGCTGCCGGACGCCGTCGCCTGCGCCAACGACCAGATGGCGATCGGCATGCTGCTGGCCCTGCAGCAGGCCGGCGTGGCCGTGCCCGGTTCCGTGGCGGTGACCGGGTTCGACGACATCTACGCCAGCCGCGTGGTGACCCCCGCGCTGACCACCGTCGGCCAGCCGCTCCGCGAGCTGGGTCACCGCGCCGCGCAGCGGCTGCGGGCCCGGATCGAGGACCGGGACCTGGCCCCGTACACCGAGATCCTGCCCACCCAGTGCCAGATCAGGGCCAGTTGCGGCTGCCCGCCCCCGGCAGCCCCCTGATCCGCAGCCCATGGCCGGACCGGCCGGCCACAGGCGGGCACCGCTGCCCGCCTACTCAGAGAGGAGAACCGGATGCACCTCACCCCCCGCTGGCTGCCCCGCGCGATCCCGGCGCGGCGCGCCGCCCTGGCCGCCGCCGCGGCCGCATTAGCCTTACTGGCCGCGACGCTGACCAGCCTGACCTTCGCGGTCAGCAGCTCGGCGACCACAGTCCCCGGGCCCCCGTCCGGCTGGACCACGACGTTCAGCGACTCCTTCTCCGGGGCGGCCGGCTCCAAGGTGGACTCGAACTGGACCTACGACACCGGCACGCAGTACAACGGGACCGGCTGCACGGCGAATTACGGCACCGGTGAGGTGGAGAGCAACACCAGTTCCACCGCGAACGTGTCCGAGGACGGCAGCGGCCACCTGAACATCACCCCGGTCAGCTCCGGAGGGTCGTGGACCTCCGGCCGGATCGAGACGGTCAGCGACAGCTTCGCGGCGCCGGCCGGCGGTGAGATGGAGGTCAGTGCCTCCGTCAAGCAGCCGAACCCGGCCACCGGCCTCGGCTACTGGCCCGCGTTCTGGATGCTGGGCGCCGGGTTCCGCTCCAGCGGCGCGGGCACCTCCGGCACCATGAACTGCGCCAACTGGCCGTCCACGGGCGAGATCGACGTGATGGAGGACGTCAACGCGCTGTCCGAGCATTCCGGCACGCTGCACTGCGGCACGGACCCGGGCGGCCCGTGCAATGAGACGACCGGGCTGGGCAGCGGGCTGCAGTCCTGCTCCGGCTGCCAGACCGGTTACAACACCTATTCGGTCATCGTGAACCGGACCAATACCAGCAACGAATCAATAACCTATTACCTCAACGGAACTGCTTATTACACCGTAACGGAAAGCCAGGTGGGCACCGCCACCTGGCAGGCCGCGGTGGACCATGGGTTCTTCCTGATACTGGACGTGGCGATCGGCGGCGGATACCCCAACGGCGTGTGCGGCTGCACCTCGCCGTCGTCGGCGACGAGTTCCGGCGCCCCGATGAGCGTGGGCTACGTCGCCGTCTATACCACGTCCGGCGCGAGCGCATCACCGTCTCCGTCTCCCTCCCCGACCAGCAGCTCGGGCGGGGGCGGCGGCAAGTCCTGCACGACGACCGCGACCGCGGACATCTCCGCCGACTGCTACTCCGGTTCGGCGGGCACCATCTCGGTCACCCCGGCGGCCGGGGACACCAACCCGTCCGGGGTGGACGGCAACCAGGCCGCGCAGTTGGCCAACGGCGACTACCTGGAATATCCGGGCGTCAGCTTCGGCTCCGGATCGAGCCAGTTCGACGCCCGGGTGGCATCCGGCGCGGCCGGCGGGGTGAGCGGCCTGGTGAAGGTGGTGCTGGACAACCCGGCGAATGCCCCGGTAGGCAGCTTCGCGGTAGGAAATACCGGCGGCTGGAGCACCTGGAAGACCATTCCCGCCAACATCACCACAGTGACCGGCACGCACACCGTTTACCTGGAGTTCTCCTCCGGTGCGACCGGCAATCCGCCTTTCGTCAGCCTGCACTATTTCAATTTCCCGGTGAGCTGACTCTTGGCCAGGCGCGGGCCCGTGACACCCTAACGGGCCCGCGCCATCCCGGGCGCGGGTCCGCGTAACCCCCCTCGCGGGCCCGCGCCCCCTGACAACGCGACAATGGCCGGGTGGACCTCATCGACCTGACCGGCACCGCGGTGATCGTCACCGGGGCGAGTTCCGGCATCGGCGCCGCGACGGCACGCCTGCTGCACGCCGCGGGAGCCCATCCGGTGCTGGCCGCGCGGCGCGCGGGCCGGATCGAGGCACTCGCCGGTGAACTGGGCGGGGCCCTGGCGGTGCCCACCGACGTGACCGACCGCAATGCGGTGCAGCGGCTGGCCGAACGGGCGCTGGACCGGCGCGGCCGGATCGACGGGCTGGTGAACAACGCCGGGGTCAGCCTGCACGTCCCGCTGGACCGGCTGGACCTCGGAGAGTTCGCCCGGGTGCTGGACCTGAACGTGGTCAGCCTGGTCGCGATGACCCAGGCCGTGCTGCCCGCCATGCGCGATCGCGGGGCAGGCCGGATCGTGAACATCAGCTCGGGGTCGACCAGGATGGCGCAGCCCGGGGTCGGCGCCTACTCGGCGACCAAGGCCGCCGTCAACCAGCTCAGCGCAGTGTGGCGGAGGGAACTGGAGCCGGACGGCATCGCGGTGTCGCTGGTGCTGCCGTCCATCACCGCGACCGAGTTCGCCGGCGGCCGGTTCAAGTCGGGGCCGCGCCCCGCCCGGGCATGATCGCGCACAGTCCTGAGTACGCCGGCCAGTTCATCCTGCGCGCGCTGCGCACTGGCGAGGAGCGGATCGACATCCCGCACGGCCCGGAGCAGCCCGGCCTGGCTGTGGTCCCGGCAGGCTGACCAGCGCGCAGGGAGAACGGGCGGACCGGGACGGCCCGGCTCAGCCGGACGCGGCCGGCTGGCCGGGGTAGGCGCCGGCGGGGAGCTGCCAGCTGCCCTCGGACAGCACCAGTGCCGGGCCGGCCAGCAGCACGCCGTCACCGTCCTCGGCCACCTGGACCACGCCGCCGCGTGCGGACAGCTGGCGGCCCAGCAGCGGCTGGCGGCCCAGCTCCCGGATCCAGTACGGGCCCAGCGCGCAGTGCGCGGACCCGGTCACCGCATCCTCCCCGATCCCGGTCGCCGGGCTGAAGAACCGGGACACGAAATCAGCCGCGCCGCCTGGCCCGGAGCCGTTCCCGCCGACGTCGCCCGCCGCGGTGATGACCAGCCCGCGGACCGGCAGCCGGGCCAGCGCGGCCAGGTCCGGGTGAGCCCGCCGGACGTCCGCGGGCGAGGAGAGGACAGCGACCACGTCCAGGTCGTTGCGCATCATCCCGGTCACCGGCACGTCCAGCAGTTGCCGTACCGCCTCGCCGAGTACCGCTTCCCCGTCCGCGGCATCGCCCGGCGATTCTTCGGCCGTGGCGGCGTCGATCAGCGGCTGGGGCGGCAGGCTGGGGAGCCGCAGCTGCACCCACTCCCCCACCGCCCGGGCCTCCAGCGTCCCCGCCATGGTCTCGAAGCAGATCCGGCCGTCCACCCCGGCGCCGCTGTCCAGCAGCACCCGGGCCGCCGCCAGGGTGCCGTGCCCGCACAGCTCCAGCTCGCGGGTGGCGGTGAACCAGCGCAACCCGAACCAGCCGGGCCGGTCCCCGGGCCAGGCCACGGCGGTGGCCGGCTGGTTCAGTTCCGCCCCGGCCCGGGCGCCGAGCTCATCACCGGGCTCCCGGTCGAGGATGAGCACGGCCGCCGGGTTCCCGGCGAACAGCTCGGTGGCGAACGCATCCACGTGCCAGAGCCGGCCATTGTCCACACCTTCATCATCACCTTTCGCCCGGCTGGCAAACTGGCCTGGTGGGCTGGTACACCGAGCACGTGCTGCCGCGGGCGCTGGATGTCAGCATGCGCGGCGCGGCGTTCGGCCGGGTCCGGGCCCGCGTAGCGGCCGGGCTCGATGGCGAGGTGCTGGAAATAGGGTTCGGCTCGGGGCTTAACGTGCCTTATTACCCGGCCTCGGTGCGCCGGGTGCTGGCCGTGGACCCGGCGACGGCGGGCCGCCGGCTGGCGGCCCGCCGGATCGGCCGCAGCCTGGTCCCGGTGCAGTTCGCCGGGCTGGACGCCAGCAGGCTTCCGGCCGGGGATGCCACGGTGGATCACGTGCTCAGTACCTGGACGCTGTGCACGGTTCCCGATGCGGGGCAGGCGCTGGCCGAGATCTGCCGGGTGCTGCGCCCGGGCGGCACGCTGCACTTCGCCGAGCACGGCCTGGCCCCCGACCCGGCCGTCGCCCGGCTGCAGCACCGGCTCACCCCGGTCCAGCGCCGCCTGGCCGGTGGCTGCCACCTGGACCGGCCGGTCCGGGAGCTGATCACCGCCGCCGGGCTGAAGATCGGGCGGCTGGACACGTACTACATGAGCTGGCCGCGTGCCCTCGGCTACACCTACGAGGGCACCGCCACCAGGCCCTAGCGCGCCGGCCGCGACGGGAGGGCCGCCGAAACCGGCCCGCGTGACAGCATGAGCGGATGGAAGTGCTGCGTACCCCGGAAGAACGCTTCGCCGGCCTGCCCGGGTTCGGCTACCCGCCGCGGTACACGGAGGCCGGCGGGCTGCGGCTGGCCTATGTCGAGGCCGGGCCGCCGGACGGGCAGCCGGTGCTGCTGCTGCACGGCGAGCCGAGCTGGTCGTACCTGTACCGGAAGATGCTGCCTGTCCTGGCCGGTGCGGGACTGCGCGCCATCGCCCCCGACATGGCCGGGTTCGGCCGCTCGGACAAGCCGGCCGCGATCAGTGACCACAGCTATGCGCGGCACGTCGAGTGGATCCGGGCACTCGCCTTCGACCAGCTCGGCCTGCGCGGCGTCACCCTGGTCGGGCAGGACTGGGGCGGCCTGATCGGGCTCCGGCTGGTGGCCGAGCACCCGGAGCGGTTCGCCCGGGTGGTGGCGGCCAACACCGGGCTGCCCACCGGGGACCAGCCGATGCCCGACGTATGGCTGCGGTTCCGGGACGTGGTCGCCGCCGCGCCCGCGCTGAGCGTGTCCCGGCTGGTGCAGTCCGGCTGCCAGTCCCCGCTGCCCGCGGCGGTGCTCGCGGCCTACGACGCCCCGTTCCCGGACGAGTCGTACATGGCCGGCCCGCGGGCCATGCCCGGCCTGGTGCCGACCACCCCCGACGACCCGGCCAGCGAGGCCAACCGGGCGGCCTGGCAGCGGCTGGCCGCCTGGGACCGGCCCTTCCTGGTGGCGTTCAGCGACCGCGACCCGATCACCGGCGCGATGGGCCCGGTACTCCGCCGCACGGTGCCCGGCGCGGCCGGGATCGAGCACCCGGTGCTCGAGGGAGCCGGCCACTTCCTGCAGGAGGACGCGGGCGAACGGCTCGCCGGGCTGATCGCGGAGTTCATCCGCGATCACCCGGCGCAGGGCTAAGCAGGGCTAAGCGGTGCGGGCCGCGGCCGGGCTGGTGCCGACGGCGTGCTGGATCGAGCTCAGGCCCGCGGCCCGGGCCCGGCGGGCCAGGCCGGCGTGGATGTGGTGCGGCCAGAGCGGGCCGCCGTAGACGAAGCCGGTGTAGCCCTGCACCAGCGTGGCCCCGGCCCGGATCCGCTCCCAGGCGTCGTCCGGGGTCTCCACCCCGCCCGCCGCGACCAGCACGAGACGGCCCGCGGTGCGGGCATGCAGCCGCCGCAGCACCTCCAGGGAACGCTGCCTGAGCGGTGCCCCGGACAGGCCGCCGGGCCCGGCGGCGGCCACCGCCGGCGGGATCGCTGGCCAGGTGCTCGCGGGAGTTGCTGGTGTTGGTCGCGATGATCCCGTCCAGCCCCAGGTCCAGGGCGAGATCGGCGAGCGCGTCGATGTCCTCGTCGGCCAGGTCAGGCGCGATCTTGACCAGCAGCGGCACCCGCCGGGGGCCCGCCTCGTCCAGCGCGGCGCGCACCGCCGCCAGCAGCGGCCGCAGGTGGCTGACCGCTTGCAGGTCACGCAGCCCGGGGGTGTTCGGGGAGCTGACGTTGACCACCAGGTAGTCCGCGGCGTCCGCGAGCAGCCTGGCGCTGGCGGCGTAGTCACCGATCGCGCCGGCCTGCGGGACCGCCTTCGACTTGCCGATGTTCGCCCCGACCATGAGGCCGCGGCCGCGGCGGCGGCGCAGCCGGCTGGCCGCGGCCGCCGCGCCGTCGTTGTTGAAGCCCATCCGGTTGACCAGCGCCCGGTCCGCGGGCAGGCGGGACAGCCGGGGCCGGGGATTGCCGGGCTGGGGCCGCGCGGTCACCGTGCCGGTCTCCACGAACGCGAAGCCGAGCATGCCGAACGCGTCCGGCGCCAGGGCATCCTTGTCGAACCCGGCCGCGAGCCCCAGCGGGCCGGGCAGGTCACGCCCGAACACCCGGACCCGCAGCACCGGATCGGACGGCGCCAGCCAGCGGCGCAGCAGCCATGACAGCCCCGGGGCCGCCGCGGCCGCCCGGATGAGCCAGAAACCGGCCCGGTGCGCGGCCTCCGCGGGCATCCGCCTGAACACCAGCGAGAACAGCAGCGCGTACATGCCCCTCCGGCCGCCATGGAATCTGCCTGACCCACTGTAGGCGGCGTGGCCGGCACTAGCCGAGGGCTGAGCGGCAGGCCGGGCGAAGCCGCTAGCTGAACCGGGCCGCCGGGTCGCGGCTAGGCCGTGACCTCGTTGTAGATCTCGAACCCGGTCTCCTCGGGCGGCACCGTGAAGCCACCGGCGATTCCCTGCGCCATGCGGGGCATGAGGATGCCATCGCGGAACCGTTCCCAGCCCTCCCGCGAGTCATGCACCGCGACGATCACCCAGCCGTCGGCGGATGGGCCCGCGGCATGGAACAACTGCCCCTCAGGCAGCCCCCCGCCCTCCGGATGCACCGCCGCTATTGATGCTTCGTACTGCTCCTTGGTGCCACCAGCGAACTTGTGGACCACGCCATACGCCATGTGATTCCCCCCGATCCCCGTTAGCCGGACCCGCGAGCGCCTCCCCAGACGATCTCCAGGCCGATGCCCTGCGGACTCTACGCCGCCGCCGCCGATCATGTCGAACTCACGATCACGGCCTGGCGGAGAACGGCCATGCCCCACGCGCCGGATGCGCGGATGTCCCCTCCGCCGCCCAGGAACTGGTATCCGCGGAATTGCCTGCGCTGCGGCCAGGCGGGTCATGGACCTGGCGTACCGTTCCGCGGGATGTCGAATTTGTACGCCAGCCCGGCCTGGGGCTGGAGCACGCGCAGCGGGCCGGTACCCGTCCAGTAGGCGACCTGGAAGAAGAGCCCATCGGTGGCCACGATCCACAGGCCTGAGTCATCTGCGGTCCAGCGCGCGGAAACGACGTCACTGGCGCCCGCGGGAAATGCCCCGAGTACGGCGGGGAGCGTGGCGACCGGGATTGGCCCGCCTGGAACCCGGACTAGCTTGCGGGCGCGGATGTCCGCGACATAGACGTACGTGCCCGTGGCCAGGCCCTGATGATCGATGGTGTCCAGCGGAAGCGCGAAACGCTGGCCCGACGGGTCGAAGTCCGGCGTGTCGTCGGGATTGAGGGCGGTGTGCGGTGGCAGGGCGATCTCCGTGCCCGGGCCGCCCCGCAGATCGGTGACGTGCAGCGGGCAACGGGTCGGGCAGGACGCGGCCTGCCAGGCCACCTGGTAGGCGTCAGCGCCGGCCAGGATCGCGTTCTGCGGGATGCCCGCAGCCTCAGCGCTGCCGTCGGCTGGGTCGGTCAGTGTGAGTACCCCAGCAGGCCCCTGGAGCAGCAAGCCCTTGACCGTGGCGGCGGTAAGCACCCTTTCACCCAGGTCAAGGGGGCCGGACACGCGATGGCCAGCCTCATCGATAAGCCAGGCCGGGCTCTCCGCCGGCCCGTTGCCCCAGGGCGGCCCCGCCTGCTCGACCCAGATGCGGCGCTGGCCCGGGGCCACAGCCATGTAGTTCGCCCGGGCAATGACGCGCGGCACGCCGGCCCCCGACGCGCTGACCGGGATGAACAGGACGTCCCCGGTATCGGGGAGACCTGCTGCGCCATGGCCCGATATGAGCGCGACCACGCCGCCAGACACCGAGGCGACCTGCTGCACGGCGGCATCCGGGCCGAGCGGGTCGCGGCCGGACACTGCCCCCGACCACACATCGGTCAGCGATGCCGGCGCCTGCCCACCGGCATTCAGCAGCCGCAGTCCGCCGCCGCCGAGGAACAGCAGTGCGGGGCGCGCAATGCCCGGCCGCAAGGGTGTCCCGTGGAAGATCGGCGGTGCGGCCAGCGCTACCGCTGACCGGACACTGCGTGCTGCGTGGTGACGCGGAAGGCCAGAACCACCCTGGATCAGGTGGACAGCGATAGCGCCGGCGACGAGCACCGCCACCGCCACGCCAGCGAGCAGCCGCCCGCGTCCCGGATTGCGGCGTTCGGGATCACGGCCGCTGCGGATAACGTCGAAGGCTGGCCCGTCAGGCACAATGCGAACGTATCAGCGCGGCATCGCCCGGGAAATCGCCAGAAGTACCCGCCGCCAAGCCCGGGCGCTGCCGCGTGCGAGCGAGGCTCCGATCACGCGGCCGTACTGTTGGGCTCGTGTATGACCATGATCTTGACGAGGTGGAGGACCTGGGGTGGGAGGAATTCATCCTCCGCCAATGGGAGTCAATCTTCATTGGCTACCGGTCCTGGACAGGCTTGCGGACGATAGGCCGCCGCTGGAGTGACCTGATTGAGGCCGGTCTTGGCTGTTCGCAGGATGTCGCTGAGCAGCTGGTTAAAGTCCTGGTCATCACCGGTCCGGATCGCCGCCTGGAGGGCGCGGCGGATGCGGAGGCCGTTGTGTCCGGAATGGCAGGCGTGCTCGCAGACGTGCCGGCCGCGCTGGCCGGAATGGGACAACTGGAAGCAGGAGCAGTCGCCAGGCTGCTCGAGCGGCAAGCGCGGATGGTCAGCGTCGTCCACGCCATGCGCCCGGAGGATGACGGCTGACACCCGCGCGATAGCGGGCTACTGCTTCCCCGCGGTGATCCGGTCGCGGGCCTGAGCCTCGGTGAGAACCCGGGCGATGCCGACCGTGGTCCAGTCCGAGCTCTCCTCGATCTCATCACGCAGCATCGCGGCCTGGTATTCAATGGCCACCGGGCCAATCGCCACCAGATCGGACTGCCCGGTCTTCATGATCAGCACGAAGTTCATGTCAGGCCCCTTCCGGCCCGCGGCTGCTGGTGTCATTCCCGGTGCACGCGGGTCAGCCCACGATACGGGTCAGTGCGCCGGAGCCCGTGGGCGGCTGTCGCGCCAGAGCGCCCCGGGCCGCATTTCCATCAGCGCGGACGGCTGCCGCTTCTGGCCCGGGCCGGACGCATACCTGGGGTTACCCGGGCTAGTGGGCGGCCTGGTAGTCGCGGAAGACAGCCGCCGGGACGCGGCCCCGGTCGGAGATCTTCATTCCCGATGCCTTGGCCCAGTCGCGGATGGCGGCGGTCTCAGCCCGGGAGCGCGGCCGGTGCCCGTTCGTCTCGCGGGGTGCCCGCCGGGTCGTGATTTTCCGGGCATTCGATATGTATTCGGCTGCTGCCTTGCTAAGGCTCTTTCCGTCCTTCGGGCAAAGGTCAATCTCGTACGTCGCGCCATCGAGCCCGATCGTGTGGGTTTGGATGTCCTTGGCCTTGCCGCAGACATCACAGGTGAGCGTCACCTGAGTCAGAGTCGCCATCGTTCCTTTATCCCATCTGGTCCAGTGATTACTTGATCGTAAGCGGTCCGGCTGCGTGCCTTGAACGCGGGGGCATGCCAGGGCCCGGCGCACGGGAATGTTCATCCTCGCGTGACCGGGAAATCGAAGTCGCGTGGTTACGCAGCGCCCGGATTCCCAATCGGGCCGGCCCAGGAACACCGATCTGCGCGCCACGACGCGTTATGACAGCCCGCAAGAACCGGGCCGGGAAGGCACACTGACCCGCGGCACCGCATCGGCTCGTGCGAGCCAGTAACGACGCTGGTCGTGGTGGTGCAACCGGCAGCCGCTAATGTTGCTCCTTGCCGGATCGCCGAACCCGCGGTCCCGGTAAGGACGGCCGCCCGGGACACTGAGAACGGGCGGCGACGGAGCCCTGCCGCGAAGGGGGATCACGTGCCACCAGGGCCACAGCCCCAGCGGCGGCCATTGACACGCCATGACAGCCAGGTCGCGGAGCAGATGGTGGAACGGGCGGCGGGACTGGCCCGTGATTCCCACGCCCGGACCCGGCACGCCGCGGTGCTGATGTCGGAGGGAAGCCTGCTGGGCTGGGGCACGAACGGCGTGCCCTACCCCGGCGAGGACCACTGCTACTGCAAGGTCGCGGAGCACGGCGATCATGACCAGTGCCGCACCCATGCCGAGCAGCGGGCGATCACGCTGGCCCGCGAGGGCGAGGGCTGGCAGAAGCTGCACGGCTCGAAGCTGGTCTACGTGCGGCTAGGGCCCGACGACTCGGTCCGGCTGGAAGATCCGCACTTCTGCGCCCGCTGCAGCCGCCTGGCCCTGTCCCTGGGCATAGCGGAGTGGATCTTCGCGCTCTCGGATGGCCTGGTCGGCTACTCCTCCGCCGACTATGACGCCATCGCCCAGCTCAGGTGGTAGGCCCGGAGCGTCCTTAAGCCGGGCCGTCCCCGGGCCGGCGGCCGGTGAACAGGTTGGCCGGCTGGCCTTCCTCGTCCCCCGGGAAAATGCCGGCGCCACCCTCGGCCGCCCCGAATCCCGCCTCCTGGAGCAGCCGGAGCCAGGTGGCGTGGCGGAACGCCCCGAGGCGGTGCGCCTCCCGGATGACCTGCGTGGCACCCTCCGCGCCGCGCAGCACGAACTCGTACGCCACCTCGATCGTCTCGTCCGCCGGGTCGGGATCGGACCGCCGCTCGCGGAAGCTGCCCTGGCGTCCGTCCGGGGCGGTGCTGCCCCCGCCGCCGCGGCCGGGCCGGAAGCTCTCCGCGGTGTAGTCGGGGACGAACACGGCGATGCCGCCCGGACGGCAGTGCGCCCACGCGGTCCCGATCACCTGGCGGAGACCATCCTGGCTGGTGATGTAGTCGATGGCGTCGTGCACGAGCACGGCGTCGAAGGCGCGGCCGAGCCGGACGGTCCGCATGTCGCCCTGGCGGTGCGCGGATCCCGGGTTGAGCTGCTGGGACACCGCGAGCATGTCCGGCGACAGGTCCACGAGGGTCAGGCTGAACCACTGCCGGAGATGGGCGGCGACATGCCCGCCCCCACTGCCGAGGTCCAGCACCTCGCGCACCGGGATGGCCGCGGTGCGCAGCACGTCCCGCAGGTAAGCCGCCTCCGCCGCATACTCGCCGACCGGGGAGATGAGCGGCCACCACGCCGCCAGGTCCTGGTAGAGCCGGTACTCCGGCGGCTCCCCGGCCGCGCCGGTCACCCGCCCCCCGGCGCGGCGGTCAGCACGGTCGAGTCAGCATGGTTGAGTCACCACGGTCCAGTCACCGCCGGCCGGGTCACCACGGGCCGGTCACCACAGGCCGAGCAGCGAGCCGAGGACCCGGGCGGCCTGGCCGCCGCTGTCCTCGGCGATCCGCAGCGCCGCGGGCACGTCCAGGTCGGCGGCGAGGGCCGCGCGCACCTCCCGCACCGCCGCGTCAGCGCTTCCCGGCCCGCCGCGATCCGGCCGGCCGGCCGCGGTCTGCAGCCGCTCCAGCGGCCGGCCGCCGCGTCCAGCCCGGCGCGCTCATAGGTCCAGTCCTGGTCCCAGCGGCGGTCAAGGATCAGCAGCCGAACGGCCCCCGCGGCGTAATCCCGCAGCAAGTCCCCGACGAGCACGAGGTTGCCGGCCGATTTGGCCATCTTGGCGCCGTCCACGCCGACCACGCCGACGTTCAGCCGGGCGCGCGCGAACGGGGTCACCCCGGTGCACGCCTCGGCCAGGGCCGCCTGGTAGGCGTGGTGCGGGAAGCGGAGATCACCGCCGCCCGCGTGCACGTCCACGGCGGGCCCGAACTCGTGCAGGGCCATCGCCGCGCACTCGGCATGCCAGCCGGGCCGCCCCGGTCCCCACGGGCTTTCCCAGGCGGGCTCGCCATCCCGTGACGCCTGCCAGATGGCCACGTCGAACGGGTCGTCCTTGCGGGTGTCCCCGGGGTTGTCGCCGAACTCACTGGCCAGCCGCAGCGCCTCGGAGCGGTCCAGGCCCGACCGCAGCGCGGTGTCCGCGCCGCGGAAGTAGACGTACCCGTCCCGCTGGTAGGCGGCGCCGCGGGCCAGCAGCCCGGCGGCCAGCGCGATCACCTGCTTGATGTAGGCGTGCGCCCGTGGCTGCAAGGCCGGCGCCCGGACCCCGAGCGCGGCCATGTCCTGGTCGAAGTAGAACTGGCCGATCGCCGCGAACCGGCCGTACGGGGCGCCGGCCCGGCTGGCCGCGCCCAGCAGCACGTCGTCCACGTCGGTCACGTTGCGGCAGACGAGGACCTCGGCGCCGCCCGCGTGCAGCACCCGGGCCAGCGTGTCCACCCAGATGAAGGTGGCCGCGTGGCCCAGGTGGGTGACGTCGTACGGGGTGATCCCGCAGGCGTACACCCGGGCCCGTCCGACCAGCGGCAGCGGCACCCGGCCCAGGGTCGGAGTGCCCGGTGCCTCCGTGGCCAGTGCCTGTCTCATCCGCGGCCTCCACAGCGTCGTCCCGCCTGGGCACGTGTGCCCCTGCCCCGAGGTTAGCCGGGCGATGTGCGTGTCCGGGGGACGGCTCCCTGGACCCCCGGCATTTTCCGTCGTGGCAACGACCCCGGAGCCCCGCCCATCGCCGGCCCGGAGGGGACACGCCATCGGCGCGCCCCGCCTCGCCGGCGGGCGGCGGATGGTCACTGCGGCCCGGGACTAACGGCACTACCCCGGGGGGTATCGTACGCAGAGGATGATCTTGTGAAGCGCATCGTCATCCTGGGTGGAGGCACCGGCGGGACGCTCGCCGCGAACCGGCTGCGCCGGCGTACGGCGCGGCCGAGGCGGAGATCGTCGTGGTTGACTCCGACGACCGGCACGTGTACCAGCCCGGCCTGCTGTTCGTGCCGTTCGGCCAGGCCGACGTGGCCGACCTGGTCCGGCCCCGGCACCGGCAGTTCCGGCCGGGCGTGTCGCTGCGCACCGCCGAGGTCGACCGGGTGGATACCGCCGCCAGCCGGGTTCATCTCGTCGACGGCACGGCGCTGGACTACGACGTGCTGATCGCCGCGACCGGGGCCCGGCTGCTGCCCGGGGAGACGGAGGGGCTGACCGGGCCAGGCTGGCAGCGGGACGTCTTCACGTTCTACACCCCGGAGGGGGCGGCCGCGCTGCGCGACGCCCTGCAGTCGTTCGCCGGCGGCCGGCTGGCCGTCAACGTGATCGACATGCCGGTCAAGTGCCCGGTCGCGCCGCTGGAGTTCTGCTTCCTGGCCGACTGGTACTTCCGCCGCGCGGCATCCGGGACCGGGTCGAGCTGACCTACGTCACCCCGCTGGACGGCGCGTTCACCAAGCCGGTGTGCAACCGCGAGCTCACCGGCCTGCTGACCGAGAAGCGCATCCGGGTGGTGACCGACTTCAGCACCGGCACGGTGGACGGCGCCGAGGGCCGGGCGGCCGCCTGATCTCCTACGACGAGCGGAGGTCGCCCTTCGACCTCGCGGTCGTCATCCCGCTGCACGGCGGCGCCGCCTACGTGGACCGCTCCCCCGGCCTCGGCGACGAACTGGGCTTCGTCCCGCGGACCCGCGCACCCTGCAGTCCAAGGCCAGCCCGAACGTGTTCGCGCTCGGGGACGCCACCGACGTGCCGACCTCCAAGGCCGGGTCGGTGGCCCATTTCGAGGGCGAGGTCCTGGTCGGAGAACGTCCGCCGGTTCCTCGCCGGCGAGCCGCTCGACGCCGCCTTCGACGGCCACACCAACTGCTTCATCGAGACCGGCTCGGCAAGGCGCTGCTCATCGACTTCAACTACGACACCGAGCCGCTGCCGGGCACTTCCCCGGCCGCGGTCGGGTTGCCGCTGCTGCGTGAGTCCCGGCTCAACCACCTGGGCAAGCTGGCGTTCCAGTGGTTCTACTGGCACGTGCCTGCTGCCCGGCCGGGACGTGCCCGGCATCGGCGCCGGGATGCCCGGCGACGGAAGACCGGCGGCCGGCCGCACCGGCAGCCGAGCGACACGAAGGAGGTGCTGACCGTGCCGACCGCCACTACGCCGGGCGCGACCGTCGACCGTCAACGACGAGGGCTTCTTCACCGATCCCGGCCAGTGGACCGAGGACATGGCGCCGCGAGATCGCCGAGGCCGAGGGCATCGGCGCGCTGACCGACGCGCACTGGCAGGTCATCCGGTTCATGCGCGCCGAGTACGCGGCGAAGGGCACCGGCCCGACCGTCCGCGCGCTCGGCAAGACGTCGGGCGTGCCGCATCAAGGAGCTGTACCAGCTGTTCCCCAAGGGCCCGGCCAAGACCGCCGCCAAGATCGCCGGCATCCCCAAGCCCCGCGGCTGCATCTGAAGAGAGGAGCCGCACGTCATGGAGCGAGACCGATCAAGAAGGTCTCGATCATCGTGTCGAAGGGGTCGCTGGAGGGCGATCTACCCGGCGCTGATCATGGCCAACGGCGCGCGCGCCGAGGGCATCGAGGCGAACCTGTTCTTCACGTTCTTCGGCCTCGACGCGATCAGCACGCAAGCGCCACGAGCACATCAAGATGGCCACGGTCGGCAACCCGGGGCTGCACCTGGCCACGCTGGTCGGCGCGCTGCCCGGGGTGCGGCGCTCATGACGCACGTACCTGGAACGCAAGATGGGCAAGCTCGACATCCCGCCGATCCCGGAGTTCATCGAGATGATCGCCGACTCCGGGCGCCGGGCTCTACGGCTGCAAGGCGTCGTGCGACCTGTTCGGGCTGACCAAGGACGACCTGATCGACCAGGTCAAGGACATCATCACCGTCGGCGAGTTCTACGGGCTGGCGGCCGGCGGCGAGATCATCTTCACCTGAACCCATGCCGCGGCGGATGAAACGCGGTCCCCGCGGGTAGTAGCGGGCGATGCCGGGACGACAGGCAGGGATGGTCCGGTCGTGCGCGTAGCCGCGGGGGACCGTTCTCAGCGCTGTGGCACACCGGGGCCGCGGGCCGGACGGTACGGTCATGCCTTGACAGAAGGCCCGGGGCGGGAGGGTGGAGGTGGCGGGGTGACCGCTGGCGCCAGCACGCAGATCACTGATCTGGCGGTGAACGATCATGCGTGCCTGACGTATGGCGAGCCCGAGGAGCTGCTCGACCTCACGGCCGCGTTCGTCCGGGACGGCCTGTCCAGCGGGCTGAAGGTCGTCTGGCTCAGCGACAGCGCGCCGGGCCAGGCGGTGCGGGAGCTGGCCCTCCGGGGGATCCCGGTGGAAGCGGCGATAGCGGCCGGCCAGATGAACGCCGCCGCCTGCGACAGCCAGCTGCTGTCCGCCCAGGCCTTCGCCGCTGATCACGCGATGGGCTGGCTGCGCCGCCAGATGGCCGCCTGCCGCCAGGAGGGCTTCCCCGGGCTGCGGGTCGCCGTGGACATGGGCTGGGCGCTGCGGCCGGTCACCGGGATCGAGCAGCTGCCGGAATTCGAGCAGGGCATCGCATCCGCCCTGGACGGGACCACGGTGTCGGTGCTGTGCCAGTACGACCGGGAGCGGTTCGACCCGGTCACGCTGGCCTCGGTCACCGCCGTCCACACCCGCTCGGTCACGGCCGCGACCTACTACGCGGACGCGGTCCTGAGGATCTGCCGCCAGTACGCACCGCCCGGCATACGGCTGGCCGGGGAGATCGACTACCAGGCCGAGGAGGCGCTGGCGCTGGCCCTGGCCGAGGCGATCCGGCTGGACGGCGATATCACCATCAACATGGCCGCCCTGGCGTTCATGGACGCGCCCTGCACGCGCATGATCGTGGACGCGGCGCGCAGCGTCGCCCCCGCCCGGGCCGTCATCCTGCAGTGCCCGCCGGAGATCGCCGGCGGCTCGCCCTGTACGGCGCCTCCGATGCCCCCGGGATCAGCCTGGTGATCGCCGATGAGCAATGAGCACGGCGGCGGGCGGCGGCCCGCTGCCCGGCCGGCGGACGCCCGCCCCGGCGCGGGCTCGCCGCCGATCCTGGAGCAGGCCTTCGACGCGGGCTCGCTGTACGCGCTGCGTGCCGCGGCCGGGGCCCACGCCGCCCGGGCCGGCCTGCCCCAGGCCCGGGTCCATGACCTGGTCGTCGCCGTGCACGAGCTGGCCGCCAACTCCGTCCGGCACGGCGCCGGCCAGGGGCGGCTCCGCATCTGGGCCGACGGCAGCGCCCTGTACTGCCAGGTCACCGACGGTCAGGTGACCGCGGACGGCGCCGCCCGGGCCGCGGACGGCCCGGGATCACCAGCCGGCCGAGGCGGCCGGCTGGCAGATCGAGCACGGGCATGGGCTGTGGCTGGTCCATCAGGTAGCTGACCAGGCCAGGCTGCACGCCGGTCCTGGCGGCAGTACCGTCACCGTCACCTTCCTGCTGCACGATTCCGGGTAGCCCCGGCCGGGGACGCGATGCCCGGGTGGCGGGCCGGGAGTCAGCCGCCCGCGGCGTCAGTTACCGCCGTGCCCGTGGCCATGGTGGTGGTGGAAGGGTGACACGGCTCCGGTCACCACCACCGTGGTGCCGGGCGTGAGCTGGCCGCTGGGCTGCACGGAAATGACCGTCCCGGGGTCCTGCTGGTCGCTGTACTGCCACGCGAGCTGGACATGCAGGCCGAGCTGGCGCAGCTGCTGGACCACGGCGTCGACCGGCTGCCCGGCCAGTGCGCCCTGGTTGACGGCGGCCAGGCGCGGCGCCGCGGGGGACGCGCTGGGCGGCGCCGCGGGCCTGCTCTGCTGAACCGGGGGCGCCGGGCCCGCGCCGCCGACCAGCACCCACGCCGCCAGCCCGGCCGTGACCACCGCGGCCGTGACCACCAGGGCCCGACCCGCCCGCGGGACGCCCGTCCGCGCCGCGGCGGCGGGTAGCCGGCCGCCTGCGGCGCGGCCAGCACCGCGGTGTGCGCGTACGCCTGGGCGGCCGGAGCCTGGCCAGGCCAGGTGCCAGGCGGGGAGTCCGCGCGCGTCACCGGGGGCGGCCACGCCCGGTGGCCGGCCCCGGCGGCCAGGGCATCGCGCAGCCCGGCGGCCCACCGCGGCGGTGTCCGCGGCGCTGGCCGGGCGGGCCGCCGGGTCCTTGGCGGTCAGGGCGGCGACCAGCGCGGCCACCTCCGGCGGGACGTGCGGGCCGAGCGGGGGCAGGTGGCCGGTGGAGTGGGCGAGCGCCACCTCGAGCGGGGTGCCGGTGTACGGCACGGACCCGGTCAGGCACTCGTAGCCGACGATGCCCAGGGAGTACAGGTCACTGGCGCGGGGTGGCCGACTCGGCCGGCGACCCGTTCCGGGGCCAGGTAGCCGGGGGTGCCGATCAGGGTCCCGGTCCGGGTCAGCGGCGCGGACCCGGCGGCGTGCGCGATGCCGAAATCGGTGATCTTGACCTGCCCGCCCGGGCCGGCCAGCAGGTTCGCCGGCTTGACGTCCCGGTGGACCAGGCCCGCGGCGTGGGCGGCAGCGAGCGCGGCGGCGGCCTGGGCGATCACGTCCATGGTGCGGGCGGCGTTCAGCGGCCCGCGCGCCAGGACGTCGGCCAGCGACGGGCCGTCCACCAGCTCCATCACCAGGAACGGCTGGCCATCCTCGCCGTAGTCATACATCTGGGCGATCCCGGGATGGGACAGGGCGCCCGCGTGGCGCGCCTCAGCCCGGAACCGGGCCAGCGTGTGGGCGTGCTGGGCGTAGCCGGCGTGCAGCAGCTTGACCGCCACCGCCCGGCCCAGCACCGGGTCCGTGGCCCGCCAGACCTCACCCGTGCCGCCGGCGGCGATCCGGGTCTCGAGCCGGTACCGCCCGGCCAGGACAAGGGTGGGAGATCCCATAACGCGCCGACTCTACCGGGACGACCCGCCCGCGGCCCGCCGCGTTGGCCATCCCGGCCGGCGTGGCCGGGCTGGCCTTCGGGCATCCCTTCCGGGTCGTGTTCGGCCAGCCCATCTCCGCGGCCTGTCCCGCGAGGATCCGGGCCCGGCCCAGGCCGCGCCCGGATCACCCAGCGGGGCCCGCCGCGGGCGCCCGGAGCCCGCGCACGGCCTTCCTGATGAGCCCGGCCGCGTGGTAGGCGACCACGACCGCGACGGCGCACGCTACCGCCGGGTCTAGCCAGTACCAGCCCCGGGTGGCCAGGATGACGCCGCCGGCCGCGGCCACGCCTGCGGCGGCGGCCGCGTCCGCGGTCGTGTCGAGCAGGACCGCCGCGACCGACAGGTCCCGCTCGCCGGTCCCGGCCCCGTCTCCGCCCCGGTCGGCGCGGAGGATCAGCGCACCGGCCGCCATCACGGCCGCCGCGATGCCGCTCATCGCCAGCACGGGCAGGCCGGCGACCCGCGGCACCCGGGTGAGCAGGCGGTCCACGGCCACGGCGGCGACCAGCAGTTCCAGGGCGAGCAGCCAGCCCGCATTGATCAGCGCGGCGGCGCTGGTGGCCTTCGGGTGGCCGCCCGGCCGCCCGGGGCCGGGCGGCCGGGCGGTGAGGCGGAGGGCAAACAGCGCGACGCCCACCCCCGCCGCATCGAGCAGGTAGTCACCGCCCTCCGCGAGCACCGCCAGCGAATGGGCCGTCACCCCGGCGACCGCCAGCCCGGCCACCAGTGCCAGGTTGAGCCCGAGCACAACGAGCAGGCGCCGGGCCCGGGACACGGCCGCGCTAGGCGCCAGGCTGGAAGCGCCGGAGCCGGAGGCTGTTGGTGACCACGAACACGCTGAGAGCGCCATGGCGGCCCCGGCGATCAGCGGGTTGAGGAAGCCCGGCCGCGGCCAGCGGGATGGCGGCGACGTTGTAGGCGAAGGCCCAGAACAGGTTGCCCTTGATGGTGGCGAGCGTGCGGCGGGACAGCCGGATGGCGTCCGGCACGGCGAGCAGGTCGCCGCGCACCAGGGTGAGGTCGCTGGCCTCGATGGCCGACGTCGGTGCCGGTGCCCATGGCGAGGCCGAGGTCGGCCTGGGCCAGCGCGGCGGCGTCGTTCACGCCGTCGCCGACCATGGCCACGACGCGGCCCTCGGCCTGGAGGCGCCGGACCACCCCGGCCTTGTCCGCGGGCAGCACCTCGGCGACCACCTCGTCGATGCCGACCTCGGCCGCGACGGCGCGGGCGGCCGCGGGCGTTGTCGCCGGTGAGCAGCACGGGGCGCAGGCCCATGCCGCGCAGCCGGGCGACGGCCTCGGCCGAGGTGGGCTTCACGGTGTCGGCCACGATGAGCAGGCCGCGGAGCTGGCCGTCCCAGCCGGCGAGCACCGCGGTCCGCCCGGCCGCCTCCGCCTCGGCGGCGCGGGCCGCCAGCGCGGCCGGGACGGGCTGCGCCCGCCCGGCGACCAGCCAGCTGGCCCGGCCCGACCACGACCGCGTGCCCGTCCACGACGCCTGCGACGCCGAGGCCGTCGCTGGCTGGCGAACCCCGCCACGGCGGGCAGGTCCGGGCCGAGCCGCTGGCGGGCACCGGCGGCGATGGCGGCGCGCGACCGGGTGCTCGGACGCGTCCTCGAGCCGCCCCGGCCAGGCGGAGCAGCTCATCGGGGTCCGCGCCGGGCACGGGGACCACGTCGACCAGGCTCATCCGGCCGGTGGTGACGGTGCCGGTCTTGTCGAGCACGATCGGTGTCGATGGCGCGGGTCGACTCCAGCACCTCGGGCCCCTTGATCAGGATGCCGAGCTGCGCGCCCCGGCCGGTGCCGACGAGCAGCGCGGTCGGGGTGGCCAGTCCCATGGCGCACGGGCAGGCGATGATCAGCACGGCGACCGCCGCGGTGAAGGCGGCACCGGCCGGCTGCCCGGCGGCCAGCCACGCCGCCAGGGTCGCGGCCGCCAGCCCGAGGACGACCGGCACGAACACCGCGGAGACCCGGTCGGCCAGCCGCTGCACCGGCGCCTTGCCGTTCTGCGCCTCTTCCACCAGGCGGCGCCAGCTGGGCGAGCTGGGTGTCGGCGCCGACCCGGGTGGCCCGCACCACCAGCCGGCCGCCGGCGTTGACGCGTCCGCCGGTCACCGCGTCGCCCGGGCTGACCTCGACGGGGACCGGCTCGCCGGTGAGCATGCGAGGCGTCGACCGCCGAGCTGCCGGCTTCGACGACCCCGTCGGTGGCGATCTTCTCCCCCGGCCGGACCACGAAGCAGGTCGCCCGACGGCGACCTGCTGCGACCGGGATGCGCACCTCATGGCCGTCGCGGAGCACCGCGGCGTCCTTGGCGCCGAGCTGGAGCCAGCGCGCGGAGGGCCGCGCCGGAGCGCCGCTTGGCCCGGGCCTCGGCGTAGCGGCCCGGCAGGACCAGGGCCGTGACCGCCGGCGGCGACCTCCAGGTAGAGGCCGTCGGTCCCGGCATGCTGCGCCAGCAGCGTGAAGCTCATCCTCATCCCGGGCTGCCCGCGCGCCGGTGAAGAACAGCGCGTACAGCGACCAGCCGAACGCGGCCGATCAGTGCCGAGCGAGATCAGCGTGTCCATGGTCGCCGCGCCGATGCCGCACGTTCGCCAGCGCCGCCCGGTGGAACGGCCAGGCCCCCCAGATGGCCACCGGCGCGGCCAGCGTCAGCGAGAGCCACTGCCAGTTGCGGAACTGGAGCACGGGCACCATGGCCAGCACGACCACCGGGACCGCCAGCGCCAGCGTGATCAGCAGCCGCTGCCGCAGCGCCGCCGTCCCGTCGGCCGTCTCGCTGGCCGCCGCCTGTCCCGGCCCGGTCCCGGGCGGCGCCGTCGCCGGGGGCGGGGCGGGCAGCGCGGCCCGGTACCCGGCCCGCTCGATGACCGAGATCAGGTCGTCCGGGCTGACCGCGTCAGGGAAGCTGACCCGGGCCTTCTCCGTGGCGAAGTTGACCGTGGCGGTGACGCCGGCCAGCTTGTTGAGCTTCTTCTCGACCCGCGCCGCGCACGAGGCGCAGGTCATCCCGCCGACCGAGAGTTCCACGCTCCGCCCCGGCCCGGCCGGGGCCGCCTGACTGCGCGTGCTGCTCGTGCTCAACGGATCACCGCTCCTTCCCTGCCCGGTGGCGGCCGCTCCCAGGGCCAGCCCCGCGGTGCCACGCGGGCGCCCCCGGGGATTACGCGCTGGCGAGCCGGTAGTCCCCGGCCTCGTCCAGCGCCGCGGCGACGGCCGGCTCCGGCAGGGGCGCCGCGCTGGTCACGGTCACCCGGGTCGCGCCGTCTGGCACCAGGGCCACATCCACCTGCGACACGCCCGCCAGGCCGGACAGCTCCTCGGTCACCGCGCGCGCAGTGCTCGCAGGTCATCCCGGTCACCGCGTACGTCATGGTCGTCACGCGCACTCCCTTTCTGCCCGCCCCGGGCGTGGCCGTACCGGCCGTTCCCCGTCCCGTACGCCGCCACCCCCGGCAACTATACCCCTATGGGGTATGCCTCACGGGGGTATCCCCGTTGTGATTGCCGCCTGGTCGCACATTGTCTTAATGCCTGGCTCAGCCGTCGCCGCTGGCGTCGTTCTTGGTGATCGCGGCGGCGACGTCAGGAGCTCGTGAGGATGACGAGTTGCCGGGTCGCCCGGGTCATCGCGACATAGCGGTCGACCGCTCCTTCGATACCCTGGCCGAACGCCTCTGGGTCGATGAGGACGACCAGGTCGAACTCGAGCCCCTTCGACAGCTCCGGGGTCAGCGACCGGACGCGGGACGTCGCCCGGAACGTGGGGTCGCCGATGACGCAGGCGATCCCCTCGGCATGCGCGGCGAGCCAGGTGTCGAGGATCGGGCCCAGGTCCGAAGCAGATCCGTGTACGACCGGGACGCCGCGGCTGCGGATGGAGGTCGGCACGTTGGCGTCCGGGAGCACGGCCCGGATGACCGGCTCGGCTTCCGCCATGACCTCTTCCGGCGTCCGGTAGTTGATGCTCAGGGAAGCCAGGCTGATCCGGTCGAGCCCGATCCGCTCGAGCCGTTCCTGCCACGACTCCGTGAACCCGTGCCGGGCCTGGGCGCGGTCCCCGACGATGGTGAAGCTCCGGGACGGGCAGCGGAGCAGCAGCATCTGCCACTCCGCGTCGGTCAGTTCCTGAGCCTCGTCCACGACGATGTGCGCGAACGGGCCGGCGAGCCGGTCCGGATCGGTACCGGGCAGTGCGGCCTCATTGACCAGGGCGTCCTGGAAGTCCTCGCCGCGCAGCATCGTCACCAGGCCTACGCCGTATTCGTCGTCCGCGGCCTCGATCAGGTTGTCGACGACCCGGGCCATCTGCTCGCGTTCAGCGGCGACCGCGGCGTCATGCCGGCGCTTGCGTCGTGACGCCTCCGGGTCGCCGAGCCGCTGCCGTGCTGCGTCCAGGAGCGGCAGGTCGGACACCGTCCAGGCCTGGGCGTCCCCGCGCTGCAGCTGCTGAACCTCAGCGGGGCTGAGCCAGGGAGCACACAGGCGCAGGTAGGCGGGTACCGACCACAGGTCTCCGACGAGGTCAGCCGCTTCGATCAGCGGCCACGCGCGGTTGAGGGCCGTGCGCAGCTCCCGGTTCCGCAGCAGCGACTTGCGGAGCAGGTCAGCCGGGACGTCGCCGTCGCCGTCGCCGTCGCCGTCGCCGTCGCGGGAGTCCATCAGGATTGCGAGCAGCCCCGCCCAGATCTGGTCGCGCGCCTCGTTGTGCGGAGTACCGGGTTCTGGTGCTTCGAACGCCTCGGCCCAATCGCCGGCGCTGAGCCAGATGCCGGACCAGTGGGTCTCGACCGTCATCCCCTTGGCGGGCGGCTTCTCGTAGAACCTGACGGCGGCCTCGATCGCCTTCACCAGGCCCGCGGACGACTTCAGGCGGGCCACGTCCGGGTCGGCCTCGATCGCTGCCGCGGCTCCCTCGGGGACGAGGTCGCGCAGGGTGCAGGTCTGCACGCCCTCCTCGCCGAGGCTGGGCAGAACGTCGCCGACGTAGGCCAGGTAGAGCTGGTGCGGGCCGACGAACAGCACGCCGCCCCGGCGGTGACCGAGGCGCGGATCGGAGTAGAGGAGGTAGGCGGAGCGGTGCAGGGCGACGACGGTCTTCCCCGTACCCGGGCCGCCGTCGACGACGAGAGCGCCGCGGGATCCCGCGCGGATGATGGCGTCCTGGTCGGCCTGGATGGTGCCGAGCACGTCTCGCATCCGGGCCGACCGGCTGCTGCCCAGGCTGGCGATGAAGGCGGACTGGTCGTCGAGCGCGGCGTGCCCGACTAGCCCGTCCGGGGTGAACACCTCGTCCCAGTAATCGCTGATCCGGCCGCGGGTCCACCGGTACCTGCGGCGGCTGGCCAGGCCCATCGGGTTGGCGTGGGTCGCCCCGAAGAACGGCTCAGCCGCGGGGGAACGCCAGTGAACCAGCAGCCGACGACCCGCACTGTCGGTCAGGCCAAGCCGTCCGACGTACACGGGCTCGGTATTGTCTGCGCCGACGATGCGCCCGAGGCACAAGTCCAGACCGAAGCGGCGCAGGACGCGCAGGCGAGCGCTCAGCCGGTGGATCTCCATGTCCCGGTCCATCGCCTTCTGGCCGATGCCGCCGGGCGCCTTGCGCTCGGCATCCAGGCGGTCGGACAGGTCGGCGATCGACTGCCCGAGGCTCTCCGCGATGGCCGCGAAGTGCTGCTCGTCACCGGCGATCAGCCTCGGGTCGGCCTTGGCGGTGAGGCGATCGGGAAGGTCAAACGCGCTGGTAGTCAGGGGATTCACAGCATCAGCTCCGATCTGAGGTCGCTGGCAGCCATGGCGCAGGTTCTCGTGGGTCCTGGCCCGGCGATCCCGTGTGGTTCACGCGGACGCTGGCGGCCTTTCCCGGCTGAGCGCGCCGGCCAGCAGCGTCGCGGGCACCGTCGCCCCGTCGGCGCGGATCGTCCCGGCCACCGCGGTCGCCCGTGCGCGGGTCTCGGGGGCCAGGGCCGTCCTGAGCGCGGCCGACAGGGACCCGGTGGTCGGAGCCGGGCCGTCGTGGGCCGTACCGATGCCCAGGCCGGCCACCCGGCCGGCCCAGTATGGCTGGTCCCCCCACTGGGGTATCACCACCTGAGGCGCGCCCGGCCCGGGTGGCCGTCGTCGTGATGCCCGCGCCGCCGTGGTGCACGACGGCGGCCACCCGGCCGAACAGTGCCTGCTGGTTGACCTCGCCGACGCCAGCCACGGGTGGCCGGTGAACACGTAGTCGCGGATGTTGTCCACCGGCGGCAGGCCGGCCGACGTCCGGTGGGTGTTGAGCGCCGCGCCGAACAGCGCGTTGAAGCTCTGGGCGCGGGCCGACCGGCAGCAGCGGCACGCCGGCCTCGGCCAGCCGCTCCGCGCAGTCCGGCGGCGCGCACACCAGCACCTCCGCGCCGAGTTCCCGCAGCCGCACCGCGAGTGCCGCCAGCGGTTCGCCCCCCCGCGAGTCATACGTCGACAGCAGCACGCGCATTTCGCGTCCCCCATTTCTGTATGTTCTTGGCCCGGCCAGCGATTATGCGGCACGACCCGGGTCTTGCCGCAAGCCCCCCGGTGCGCTATACGTTGAAAGTGGAGAGGGGTGGGTACTCTCCTTTCCCTTGATCGTCCGCTATGGACGGACAACCCCCTCGCGAACCGGCGGCGCGCCGCGTGCGGCGGTACACGAGTTTCGCGCTCCACGGCCGCGACCAGATTGCAGGTACGGGCCTGCGGTTATTGGCGGGATGCCGCAACGGGATTTCCGGGGCACCCTGGAGCCATGCACGACCCTGATCCCGGCCTGGCCGGCCACGGACACGCCCACGGCCCCGGACACGGCCACGAGTCCCAGCACGATCTCCGGGCCGCACAGAGCCACGGCCACGGCACCCATCATGATGATGACCGGGCCGGGCATGGCCACGAGAGCGGCTCCGGCCATGGCCATGGCGGCCGCGGCGACCGCTCCGCCCCGCGCCGGGTGCTGGCCGGGCTGGTGCATGCGCTTCGGCCGCACTCTCACGACACCGCGGACAAGGTGGACGCGGCCATGCACGCCAGCGCGGCGGGCATGCGCGCACTCTGGATCTCCGTCACCGTGCTCGCCGCCACGGCCGTGATCCAGGGGGCCGTCGCCGCGGCCAGCGGCTCGGTAGCACTGCTCGGCGACACGCTGCATAACGCCGCGGACGCGCTCACCGCCGTGCCCCTGGCCATCGCGTTCGTGCTGGCCAAGCGGCCGCCCAGCCGCCGGTACACCTACGGCTACGGGCGGGCCGAGGACCTGGCCGGGGTGGTGATCGTGCTCTTCATCGCCGCGTCCTCGGCGCTGGCCGCCTATCAGGCGCTGACCCGGCTCGCGCACCCGCGCCCGGTGACCAGCCTCATCGCGGTGGCGGCCGCGGCCCTGGCCGGGTTCGCCGGCAACGAGCTGGTGGCCGGCTACCGCATCCGGACCGGGCGCCGGATCGGCTCGGCCGCGCTGGTCGCCGACGGGCTGCACGCCCGCGCCGACGGGTTCACCTCCCTGGCCGTCCTGGCCGGGGCGGGCGGCACCGCGCTCGGCTGGGACTGGGCGGACCCGCTGGCCGGCCTGCTGATCACGGTGGCCATCCTGGCCGTGCTCCGGCAGGCCGCGCGGGAGATCTACCGCCGGCTCATGGACGCCGTCGATCCCGCCCTGGTCGGGCAGGCCGAGCAGGCGCTGCACCGCACACCCGGGGTGCTGGGGCTGGGCGGGGTCCGGCTGCGCTGGACCGGGCACCAGCTGCGCGCCGAATGCGAAGTCATCGTGGCTGGTGACGCCACCGCCGTCCAGGCCCATGAGGTCGCGGTGGCCGCCGAGCACAGCCTGCTCCACGCGCTGCCCCGGCTGGCCGGCGCGCTCGTGCATGCCGATCCTGAACCCCAGGGCCACGACCACCACGCGCTGCTCGCCGGGCACCGCTGACCCAGGATCCGGCAGGCGGCCCGGGCCCGGCGCCCGGCAGGCGGCAGGCCCGCGGCCAGGCGGGCGGCGGTCAGGCGGGGGCGGCCCGGGTGGTCCAGGTGAGGCTGCCCGCCTCAGGCAGCTGCCCGGCCAGCGCGCTGGCCACCTCACGGCCGAGCGCGTCGGCGTCCCGGGCAGGCAGGTCCGGGTCCACCCAGCCCTCGATCTCCACCCGCAGGGTCCGGCCAGTCCACCGGGCCCGGGCGTGCGCATGCCGGACTCCCGGCACCGACCCGGCCGCGGCCTCGGCCTTCGTGATGATCCCGGGATCGATGCCGTCGGCCAGGCGGTGCACGACCTCCCTGGTGACCTCGTACCCGACGTGGCAGATGAACGCGGTCACGGCCAGCCCGGCAACCGGGTCACCCCACGGCTGGCCGAGCGCGACCGCGACCAGCCCGGCCAGCGCGCCGGCGGACGACAGCGCGTCCAGCCAGGAGTGCCGCGCGTCCGCGATCAGCGTCGCCGACCCGATGCGACGGCCGACGACCAGCTTGTACCGGGCCACGACCTGGTTACCGAGGATCCCGATCGCCGCCCCCGCGATCCCCGCGCCCACGTGGCTGGTGGTCCCATGCTCCACCAGCTTGCGGAGGCTCTCGTACCCGGCGAACACGGCACTGGCCCAGATGACGACCGCGATGCCTATCCCGGCCAGGTCCTCGGCACGTTCCAGCCCGTAGGGGTACCGCTCGGACGGCGGCCGCCGGGACAGCCGGAATCCCAGGAACACGACCGCGCTGGTGGACACATCGGACAGGTTGTGGATCGCGTCGCCCAGCAGCCCGACCGAGCCGGTCAGCACGGCCAGTGCCAGCTCGGCCAGGCCCGTGGCGGCCAGCCCCACCGCGCTGACCGCCACCGCCCGGTTCGCCGCGCGCCGGTCGGCCGCGTCGTCCCGGGTGGCGGGCAGCGGGAACTCAGCCGCTGGGTCACGGACCCCGGTGGTCTTATGCACCAGGACAGTATGGCCGCCGCGGCTGGCAGACTCGTGCCCGTGATCCCCGAGCCCGGCCCGGCCCGCAGCGCCCTGCTGCGCTGCGGCTTCGCGCTGGAGTACGTCACCCTGGGCTGGAACGTGGCCGGGATCGTCGTGCTGGCCATCGCGGCCGTCGCGGCCCGCTCGGTGGCGCTGGCCGGCTTCGGCCTCGATTCGCTGATCGAGATCGGCGCCTCGGCCGTCGTCATCTGGGAGCTGTCCGGGACGGGCGAGGAGCGCCAGCGGCGCGGCCTGCGCCTGATCGGCTACGCGTTCGCCGCCCTCGCCGCCTACCTGCTGGTGCAGTCCACCGTCGTGCTGGCCACCGGGTTCCGCCCCCGGCACTCGGTGCTCGGCATCGCGTGGACCGCGCTGACCGCGGTGGTGATGTTCGCCCTGGCGGCGGGCAAGGCCCGGACCGGCCGGGCCCTGGACAACCCGGTGCTGCGCACCGAGGGCCGGGTCACCATGATCGACGGCATCCTGGCCACCGCGGTCCTGCTGGGCCTGACGCTGAACGCCTTGGCCGGCTGGTGGCAGGCCGACCCCGCCGCCGGTTACGTGCTGGTCTTCTACGCCGCCCGCGAGGTGCGCGAGATCTTCTTCACCGGCCCCTGAGGCTGGTGGCCGGACTCGCTTCCGCTTAGCCGGCGCCCCGGTCGCGGGGTTCTTCGGTGCGGATGCCGAGCGCACGGACGATCTCGCCGACCGTGCCGAACTGCCGTCCGGCCGGCAGCCGGCTCAGGGCGTCCAGGACCCCATCCGGCGCGCCGGATTGCCGCGCCTGCCCCAGCAGGGAGTCCCGGTCCGCGGGCAGCTTGCGGGGCTCCAGCCAGATCGCGATATCCGCGCGCAGCTCCACGCCCGCCTCGGTCATCCCGGGCGGGGTGCCGGGCGCCTCGTCCTCGGGCAGGTCGAGGCTGAGCGGCTCCTCGTCGAACGGCTCGGTCTGGCGCCATTCCTCGGTGTGCGCCGGCTGGCCATCGTGCCGGATGGTTGCCGTCTCCTGTTCCATCTCCTCGTCCAGCCGCGGGCTGTGCTTGGAGCTGCCTCGGTCCATGTCGCGCCTTTCGTTAAGAAGCACGGTTCTTGTTCTTCCGGCCGGCCGCCTCCGCGCGGGACGGCCGGGCCGCGGCGGCCGCCTTACGGCGCGGGCACGCGCGCGCGCTGGTCCCGGGCGGTGAACGTGAGATGACCGTCGGCCACGTCCACGATCACCTCCTGGCCCGGCATGATGTCACCGTTCAGCAGCCGCCGGGACAGCTCGTTGTCCACCTCGCGCTGGATGGTGCGGCGCATCGGCCGGGCGCCGAACTCCGGCTGGTAGCCGTGCTCGGCGATCCAGTCCACGGCGGCCGGGGCGAACTGCAGGGCCACGTCCTGGGCGTGCAGCCGGCGGCGGGTCTCCTCCAGCTGCAGCCCTGTGATCTGGCGCAGTTCAGCCTGGTCCAGCTGGCGGAAGACGACGATCTCGTCGATCCGGTTCAGGAACTCGGGGCGGAACGACTCGCGGAGCCGCCGCAGCAACTGCTCCTGCATGCCGTCCTGCTGGACGCTCCCGGCACTGGCCGCGCGGCCGGCGAAGCCGAGCGGGCCGCCCCGCCGGGTGATCAGGTCCGAGCCCAGGTTGCTGGTCATGATCAGCACGGTGTTCTTGAAGTCCACGGTCCGGCCCTGCCCGTCGGTGAGCCGGCCGTCGTCGAGCACCTGGAGCAGGATGTTGAACACGTCCGGGTGCGCCTTCTCGATCTCGTCGAGCAGCACGACCGAGTAGGGCCGCCGCCGGACGGCCTCGGTGAGCTGGCCAGCTTCCTCGTAGCCGACGTAGCCGGGCGGCGCGCCAACCAGGCGGCTCACCGTGTGCCGTTCGGAGAACTCGCTCATGTCCAGCCGGATCATCCGGCTCTCCGCGCCGAACAGCGCCTCGGTCAGGGCCCGGGCCAGCTCGGTCTTGCCGACCCCGGTCGGGCCGAGGAACAGGAAGCTGCCCACCGGCCGGTTCGGGTCGCCCAGGCCCGCGCGGGACCGGCGGACCGCCTCGGCGACCGCGGCGACCGCCTCATCCTGCCCGATGACCCGCTCGTGCAGGTACTGCTCGAGGCCGAGTAGCCGGTCCTTCTCCTCCGCGGTGAGCTGCTGCACCGGGACACCGGTGGCCCTCGACACCACCTGGGCGATGTCGTCCACGGTCACCTCCGGCACCGCGGACTGGCCGCCACCGCGCTCGGCGATCTGCTGCTGCACCGCGGTGATCTCGTCGCGGAGCTGGGAGGCCCGCTCGTACTGCTCGCTGGCCACCGCCTGGTCCTTGTCCCGCTGCAGTTCCTCGGCCCGGCGCTCCAGTTCCCGCGCTTCCCGGCCGGGGGTCTTGGTGCGCAGCCGGACCCGGGCGCCGGCCTGGTCGATCAGGTCGATGGCCTTGTCCGGCAGGAACCGGTCGGTGATGTACCGGTCGGACAGTTCCACCGCGGCGACCAGGGCCTCGTCGGTGTAGCGGACCTGGTGGTGCGCCTCGTAGCGGTCCCGCAGCCCGCGCAGGATGGTGATCGCGTCGTCCGGAGTAGGTTCCGGCACCAGGATCGGCTGGAACCGCCGGGCCAGCGCCGCGTCCTTCTCGATGTTCTTGCGGTACTCATCCAGCGTGGTGGCCCCGATGATGTGCACCTCACCACGGGCCAGGGCGGCTTGAGCATGTTGCCGGCGTCCATCCCGCCCTCACCCGCCGAGCCCGCGCCCACGACGGTGTGCAGCTCGTCGATGAAGACGACGAGCTCGTTCCCGTGCTCGCGGATCTCGTCGATGATCCGCTTCAGCCGCTCCTCGAAGTCACCGCGGTAGCGGGTGCCGGCGACCACGCCCGCCAGCTCGAGCTGGACCACCCGCTTGCCGGCCAGCGTCTGCGGCACGTCATCCTCCACGATGCGCTGGGCGATGCCCTCCACGATCGCGGTCTTGCCCACGCCGGCCTCGCCGATCAGCACCGGGTTGTTCTTGCCGCGGCGGGACAGCACCTCGACGGTCTGCTCGATCTCGTCGTCCCGGCCGATGACCGGGTCGATCCGGCCTTCCCGGGCCAGGGCGGTCAGGTCGCGGCCGAACTGGTCGAGGGTCGGGGTGGCCGACCGGCCGCCGGCACCGCCCGGCCCGCCGGGGGCGCCCGGGCCGGACTGGCCGGCCAGCGCCCGCTGCAGCGCCTCCGGGGTGACCCGGGCCGCGGACAGCATCCGGCCGGCGCCCGACTCGGGGTTGACCGCCAGCGCGAACAGGATGTGCTCAGGCCCGATGTAGGTGGAGCCCACGGTGCGGGAAATCTGGTGCGCGTCCAGCAGGGCGCGTTTCGCGCCCGGGGTCAGCTGCGGCGGCTCACCGCTGCCCTCCCCCGCCCCGGGCTGCATCGCCTCGATCTCACGGGCGATCGCATCCGGGTCGGCCCCGGCCTGGGCCAGCAGCGTCCGGGTGGGCTCGCGGGTGGCGGCCGCCCAGAGCAGGTGCTCGGTGTCCAGGTTGGCGCCGCCGCCCCCGGCGGCCTGCGAGGCAAGCTCCGCGGCGGCGGAGAGCAGCTCCCGGGCCGGGGCGCTCATCAGCCGGGTGATGTCCACCCGGTGCACCTGCCGCCGCGGCACCCCGCTGGTGCCGTAGAGACGGGCGAGGAATTCGTCGAACGGACTGGAGCCGAAATCCTCCGCCCCGTAGAAATCGCTGCTCATCGTGGGACCTCCCCGGTATCCCCGGCGTTGCCTGCCCGGTCGGTACCTCCGGTCCCCTACCCCGGATCGGCGGCCCAACCCCCGCGTTCCGGGCGGCCGCCGCGGTCAGGGGGCCAGCCGGTGCAGGTCCCGGGGGAACAGGGTGACCTCCCGCACGTTGGCGGCCCGGGTGAGCCGGCTGGTCCAGCGTTCCAGCCCGATCGCGAATCCGCCGTGCGGCGGCATGCCGTGCGCGAAGGCTTCCAGGTACCCCGCGTACACGGCCGGGTCCTCGCCCCGGGCCGCGATGGCCTTGAGGTAGTCGGCGTGACGGTGCAGCCGCTGCCCGCCGGTCACCAGCTCAAGGCCGCGGAAGAGCAGGTCGAAACTGTTCGACCAGCGCTCGTCACCCGGCTGCGGGCAGGTGTAGAAGGGGCGCTTGGCCATCGGGTAGCCCTCCACGGCGAGGAAGTCGCTCCCGTAGCGGTCCGCTGCCCACTCGCCCAGCGCCTGCTCGTGGGCGGGGGCCAGGTCAGGCTCGTCCGGCGGCGCGCCCAGCTGGCGGAGCGCGTCCCGGAAGTGGATGACCGGGATCTGCTCCGGCACCCGCGGGACCGTGATGCCGAGCAGGCCTGCCGCGTCCCCGGCCTGCTCCGTGACCGCCGCCGTCATCCCGGCCAGCGCGTCCCGGAGCACGGCGAGGACATCGCGGTGGCCGGAGATGAAGCCGATCTCCGCGTCGAGTGACACGTACTCGGCCAGGTGCCGGGCGGTGTCGTGCGGCTCGGCCCGGAACACCGGGCCGGTCTCATACACCCGCTCGAAGACGCCGACCATGGCCTGCTTGTAGAACTGCGGCGACTGGGCCAGGTAAGCGTCCCGGCCGAAGTAGTCGACCCGGAAGACGCTGGCCCCGGTCTCGGTGGCGGACGGCACGAGCTTGGGCGTCTGGATCTCGGTGAACCCCAGGTCATCCAGTGCGGACCGGTATCCGCGCAGCGAGGCCGCGGCGAGTTCCCAGCGCGCGCGGCGCGCGGGGTGACGCCAGGTCACGGCCGCGTGGTCGAGCAGGGCGGGCAGCCCGGCGTCCAGCGACGGCCGCCACAGCTCCACCGGCGGGGTCTGGGCCGGGTCCGTCAGCAGCTCGATGACCGGCTGCGTCACTTCCACGCCGCCCGGCGCGGCCTGGTTGGGCGTGGCCACCCCGGTCACCGCGACGACGGTCTCCTCACCGCAGCGGCGGGCGGCCTCCAGGGCCGCCTGCTCCCGCACGACGGCCTGGGCCAGCCCGGACCGGTCGCGGATGACGAGGAACAGCACGCTGGCCAGCTGCCTGCGCCGGTGCACCCAGCCTTCGATCCGCACCGGGCGGCCCGGCTCGGCCCGCGGCAGGTCCGCGGCAAGCGTGCGGGACAGGCCCGGCCGGGCGGTTGTTGTCATGATGGTCACCTCCAGTCCGGAACGTGGCCCTGGAGGTGTGGGCGGGGGCTAGGTCGCGGTGCCACCACACCTTCGCCGGCTCGCAGCCGGCCTCTCGCGGCCGTGACGTGGCCAGCGATCCCCGCTAGGGAGGTGTCTTCACCGGGGCTCCGCTGTCCGCCTTCTCAGCTGCCGGCGGCTCTCTGTGCAGCATCAGCGCCCGGTTACTTGGTCTCCCATCACGGCGCGGACGACAACCAGGATAAGGCAGCCGGGCGCGGGCCGGGGCAGCCGTACTCCTCCAGGGTGATGCCGCGTCTCGGGCCTGACCACGCGGCGGGCCAGCGCGCCTCCCGGATGCGTTCGCCCGCCTTGGTTACGATCTGCCCGGCGAGAGGCGGTGGGCGATGCGCGGGGCCAGCGGGCGGGCCGGGAGGCACGGCTGATGCTCGGTCATTCTCATGCCCTGTCCGGAGCGGTGACCGGCCTGGGCACCGGGCTGTTCCTGCACCTGCCGCTGCCCCAGGTGGGCGCGCTGGCCGGCTTCACCGCGGGCATGGCGCTGCTCCCGGACCTCGACAAATGCGGCTCCTCCCCGGCCCGCTGCCTCGGCTTCCTGTCCGAGACGGTGGCCTGGATCGCCGGGCGCCTCAGCGGCGGCCACCGGCACGCCACGCACTCGTTCCTCGGCATCGCCGCCTTCACCGCTCTCGCCTGGGTGTCCTGTCATTTCCGCGGTGACTGGGGCGGCAAGGCGGGCCTCGCGCTGCTGATGACGCTGAGCGTGTCCGCCGGCCTGGAGGCGCTGCACCTGGTCCGCGGGCACACCGCCGATGTGATCGGGATCGGCGTCGCGGCCTGGGAGGTCTGGTACGGGTACGGGCTGCGGCTGATCCCGATCGCGGTGTTCCTCGGCTGCAGCACGCACATCATCGGGGACATGCTGACCGACTCCGGCTGCATGCTCACGTTCCCGCTGTCGCGGCAGCGCTACCACCTGCTGCCAGAACCCCTCGCGTTCACTACCGGGACCAGCCCGGAACTGCTGATCGTGGACCCGCTGCTGACCGCGGCGCTGCTCGTGCTCAGCGGCTGGGCCACCGACCCGGCCATGGTCACCGCCCAGTGGCACGCGCTGGCCGGCTGAGCCAGCCCGGCCGGTTCCCGGCCCGGCGCCGGCCTGATCATCCAGGGTCGCCGATCCCTCCGGGTCAGGGACGCTGACCGGCCTGGAAACCTCACGCAGGACCGGCTGCGGGGCCTCATCCGACCACCAGTCCCCGGTGGGAATGCGGAGATCCTGCAGCCGCTGCCACAGTGGTCCCAGGGCCGCCTCCGGGTCCCGGTAGAAGGCGGACCCGCGGATCCGCTCAAAGGTCCAGTTCGCGCGCTCGAGGACCTGCTGCCGGGCCCGGTCCCGATGCCAGACGTCCGGGCCGTGCCAGCGGTCTCCGTCACATTCCACCGCGAGCCGGGCGTCCGGCCCCTCGACCACGATGTCGATGCGGTAGCGGCCCACGCTGTGCTGCACGGCGACCATGCGGTAGCCACGTGCGATGATCCGCTGCAGCACGTCGCGCTCGAACTGGGACTCGCAGGCGTCCAGCGGGCCGGCTGAGGGCGCGGTGCTGGCCCCGCTATCCCGGCAGTGCCGGATGAGCGCGCCGCGCAGGTCCCCGTCGGGGAACTGGCCCGCGTCCACGGAGTGCACGACCCACATCTGCTGGCGGGCGCGGGATGCGCCCACGTTGATCCGCCGGGCCGCGGCGTTCCCGGTCATGGCCGCGACCCGGCCGGCCGGCATGGCCGGGTCAACGGCGACCACGGTCGAGATGATGATCACATCGCGTTCGTCGCCCTGGAAGTTGGCGGGCTCACCGCTGCGCAGCCGCCTGGCGGTGATGACGTCCGGGCCGAGCCGGTCATACAGCTTCTCCCAGATCAGCTTGGACTGGCTGGAGCCGAGCAGGGAGATGACTCCCATGTCCATGCCGTCGTAGTCCGGGTTGGCGCACAGTTCAGCGGCGAGGTCCACGACCGCGTCGGCTTCCGGCTCGTTGATGTCGCCGTCCCGGTAGCCGTCCAGCACCCTGACCGCGCCGAGCGCGGCCCAGCCGGGATGTGGCGGCTGGTCGCGCAGCGGGATGATCCGGTTGTCGTAGGCGTGCGCGTTGGAGAAGCCGATGATCTGCGGCAGGCAGCGGAAGTGCTCGGAGAGCATGACGACACCGGGAAACTTCTGGAACGCGATGTCGTACAGGCTGTTGTCCGGGTCGAACAGGGTCCGGTACTTGGGCACCATGGCCAGATGCTCATCCAGCAGGTCGAAGACCTGCTGGCGGTTCAGGCCGACGTTCTCCGGGCTGGTCTGCTTGTCATCGCCGACCACGATCGTCTTCCTGGCCAGGGCCAGCAGGGGCAGCGCCTCCAGCCCGATCTGCGAGGCCTCGTCCACGATCAGCACGTCGAACGGAGGGTCGGTTTCCGGGCGGAAACTGGTCAGCGCCCGTGCCGTCGGCATGATCCAGACCGGGACCGCGTCCTTGGACTCATCCAGCGCCGCGCGGATCTCGGCCAGCCAGCGCTGCGCGAACTTGCCCCCGGTCTTCCCGTACCGGGTGACCGCGCGCACATAGCTGTTGAGCGCCTGCCGCTGCCGGTCACCGATGTTGTCGGCCAGGCGGCGCCAGGCACGTTCGCTGACCAGGTCCGCGACCACGCGCCGGCGCTCCTTGGACAGCTCCTCCAGCCGGGCCTGCAGCTGGGCCGGAGTCGGCCCGGCCAGCGCTTCCCGCACCCAGCAGTCCAGCTGGCGCCACTGCCACGCGGCATCGCACTCGGCGGGCTCGCCCGCGGCCGCCGGGTCGGCAAGGATGCGGGATGTCCAGATCGGCGCGCGGGGGACAGCCGGGCGCGCAGCTCGCGCAGCCGCCCGGCAGCCGGCGCGATCTCCTGCAGGTCTTTGAGCTCGCCGCACAGCCGGTGCCATTCCGACAGGTCCTGGCGGGCCAGTGCGTCAGCGAGCAGGCCCCACAACGGCGAAGCGGCCGGCGCGGTGGCACCGGCCGCCAGCCAGTCGTTCAGCTGACGGAAGGAGTGGGTGAGCTGCTGCAAGCGGATCTGGTCACAGCTCCGGCCGCACACCTCGGACAGGCCACCGAGGGTGCCGGCGTCCGCGGTCGCGGGCGCCGCGATCCCGGCGGCGCCGAGGTCAGCCCGCAGCTGTGCCCAGGTGCGGGGCCAGCCGAGCGCCCGCGTCAGCTCGTCCAGCAGCGGGCCGAGGACATCTTCGGGGACCGCGGCGCGCAGCTCGGTGCCGCCGACCCGGGCGAGCTGGTTGTGCCAGCTGGTCAGCATCCGGCGGCGCAGGCCGCCCAGCATCACCGCCTGAAGGCACAGGTCGAGGTCCTCCGCGGTGCTCGGCGGCCGGCCGTCCACCTGGCATTCCTGTACCGCCCGCTTGGCGGCACCGGCGAACATGCCGAGCTTCCCCGACGCGGCCAGCCGGTCACGGGCCTGCTGCAGCCCATCGACGAACGACGGCTCCGTCACGTCCGGGACCACCACCTGGTGCGCGGTGAGAACCCGGCGGAGGCCGAGCACCTGCTCGCGATCCTGGGCCAGCTGGGCGTGGAAGGCGGCCCAGTCCTGGGCCAGGAGCGGATCGCCAGCCTGGTCCCGGACCTGGCCGAGCCAGCTGCCGGCGATCTTGGCGGCCCACTCCATCTCCGCCTGGCAGCGGGACGCGAGCGCCTGCAGGCCATCCAGGCCGCAGGCGGCAGCACGCTCCCAGTCCCGCACGGCGGAACCCAGTGACCGGACGGACGCCTGCAGGTCCGCCAGCACCGCGAACTGCTCCGCCAGGACCGCGGCCGCGGGGATGGCGCCCAGCTCAGGCAGGTCGTAGGCACAAGCCTCGGCCCGGTGCACGCCCACCCGGCGGATCAGCCCGGTGAATTCGGCGAGTTCCCCCGCGCTGACCGGGCATGGCGTCATCGGGGTGACGAGATCATCGACATAGCCGAGGCGTTCCGCGTTCCCGGCCACCCACCGGGCCGCCCCGGCCCTGGTCGGGGCCTCGCCGGCGGCCCACTGGCCGGGAAGCCGCTCGACTTCCGCCTCGCGGGTGGCCAGCAGCGCCTGGGTTGCCGCCGCGATCGCGCGGCTGACCGCGTCCAGCTCAGTGGTCAGCTGCCGGATGCGCTCGTCGGCGAAGGGCTTGTCAATGGCCGTGACCCGGGTCTGGATCTGCCCGATGGCCGACTCGAGCTCACGGCGGCTTTCCCCGTCGGAACCCAGCACCGACACCGTGAGGTCCTTGATCCCGGCCGGGATCTTCCCGGTCAGCGCCTTCAGCGCCTGTTCCTTCTCGGCTGCCACCAGCACCCGTTTCCCGTAGGCGACATAGTGGCTGATGATGTTGGCGATGGTGTGGGACTTACCGGTCCCGGGCGGCCCCTGCACGGTCACCCCGGTGCGGTGCTGGGCCTGGAGCAGGATGCGCCGCTGCTCCTCGTTCGTGGGCAAGGGCAGCAGCAGCGGCTCGGCCGCGCCATCCGCCGACGCCGCGGCGGCCTGCCCGGCCAGCACGGACGGGGCATCGCAGACAACGGCCTGCAAGGTGTCGGGCACGGGCACGGTGTCGTCCCGGTAGAGCGCCCGCATCCGGTCCAGGAACCCCAGGTAGTCCGGCAGGCGCCGGCGCATGAACAGCACCCAGCTGCCATCCACCACCGCCGCGTCCCCAGCCGCCGTCGCCTGCCCGGCGACCGTGCCCTCATGGTCGATGGCCCGGATCAGCGGCCGCAGCAGGCTGTGCAGGACTGGCCCGTCCCACAGGTCGGTGCCCTCGTCATTCACCGACTGCCGGATGCTCATGAATCCCGCGCGGTCGGCGAGCGACAGCCCGGCCAGGCAGCGGGCCTCCACCTCGGGGGCGCCGGCTGGGCACACGCGGACCTGCTGGGTGGCCTCGTCCTGCTCGACCTCCACCGGGATGCAGATCAGCGGATGGTCGATGACCTCGCCGTCATGCCGCCAGCGCAGGCGGCCGAAGCCCCAGACAAGCTCGACCGATTCCCGGTCCGTGGCGAGCAGCTCGCGCTGCTGGAAGAGGTTCCGGTGCAGCGTCTTGGCCGCGTTCACCTCCGCCCAGCGGGCGGCGAACGGATCCCAGACGTCGGTGATCCACTGCCCGGCCGCGGCGGCCAGATCCGGGTCGGAGGCGGGCCCGGCCGGCTCCGCCGGGGCCAGTTCTGCCGGGCCGGGTTCTGCCGGGCCCGGTTCTGCCGGAAGCTCAGGCCGCCGGTGCGGGCTGAGCGTGGCCGACTCCCCCAGCAGCGGCACCAGTTCGGCGGGCACCTCGGGCGGCGCCGGGAGGTCCAGGAAATCCACCGTCAGCCAGGCCTCCGCCGCCGGGGTCACGCTGACCCCCGGAAGCTCGGGCAGGTCGCAGTCACGCAGCAGGAAGAGGTCGTATTTCCTGATGTCATAAACCGGCGGGTTGCGGCGGGCGTGATAGTCCGCCAGGAAGTCAATCAAGCTCAGCGTCCGGGCACGCTCCTCCGGCCCGGTCAGCATCCGCGAAGGCGGCTCCGGGTCCCCCGCCGGCTCCGGATCCCCCGCCGGGCCCGGGTGACCCGCCGGCTCCGGGTGCCCCACCGGGCCCGGGTGCTCCGCCGGTCCGGGCATGCTCGGCCCGAACGGCTGCCAGTTCTCCACGTGCCCGCTCCCGCTCTCGGCCGTCCCCGCGGGCTACCCGCCCGCTCAGCCAGTGTGACGGACGGCACCGACACATGCGCGAGCCATGACCTCAACTCCGCGTTCAGCCGAAAATGTCGCTGATGCCCTCCATGACCGAGGAGGCCCGCGGCTTGGACCGGGCGGGACGGCTTCGCCGGCAGCCGCCAGAATTGAGGGCGCCGACGGCGAGTAGCGGGCCGATCCCGGGACACCTGTCGGGGCATGACGACATCGAGCGAGCACGCGGACCCATCGGCTCAGGCTGCACCGGGCGGCATGGGCCTGCAGTCCGGCGAGAGGGCGATGGCCACGGTCGCGGAGATCAAGGCCGAGAACGAGGCGCTGAAAGAGGCTGACCGGGCCGCGGAAGCACAGGCGAAGGCGGCCGCCGAGCAGGCGAAGCAGCTAGCCCAGGTGACGGGGGAAGCGCTGGAGGAGCTCAAGGACATGAAGGAAGGAGCTAACCCGGCCTGATCAGCGGCATCCCTGGGCCCGGGCCATCGCGCCTGCCGAGCTGATTCTTATGACGAGGCGCGCACTCCAACATCGCTACGTCAAAGCCGGACATTTGTCGATGATCTCCGGCCCGAGAGCCGCGGCCCACCTGATTGTCCGAGGCGGGCCGCCTGGCTCGTCCCGCTCACTGGGATCCGGGCGTCCATGCTGGACATGAACCATGGAGGGCAAGCCAGGCTGGTGTTACTTTTTGGTTTGTGCGGGCGCGTTGCGCTGGCCCAGGTTCCTGCGGCTTGGGGTAGCCGGGAACTTGGGCGAACCGCGTGCCGGGTACGGCCGCGTTTCTGCGCCTCGACCCGGTGCCGGGCCGTATTCCTCTCGTGGGGAGGTCAGCGCGGTGGATCCTGGTGGCCAGGTCCCAGACTTCCGGGCTCTGTTCGAGGCAGCACCCGGCTCCTACCTCGTCCTGGATCCTGGCTTGCGCGTAGTCGCGGTCAGCGATGCCTACTTGCGGGCTACCATGACCGAGCGCCCCGCGATCCTCGGCCGGGGTGTGTTCGAAGTCTTCCCGGACAACCCCGCTGACCCTGAGCCTGCCGGTGTCCGCAACGTGAGAGCGTCGCTGCAGCGGGTGATAAACGACGGCGTGACCGATGCGATGCCGGTTCAGAGGTACGACATCCGCAAGCCCGAATCTGATGGTGGCGGATTCGAGAAGCGGTTCTGGAGCCCGGTCAACTCGCCGGTCTTCGGACCTGGCGGGGAAGTGGCCTACATTATTCACCGGGTCGAGGATGTGACCGAGTTCGTGCACGTCAAGCAGGCCGGTGACGCCCAGCATCAGCTCGCCCGCGATCTGCGGTCCCATGCGGACATCATGGAGGCAGAGGTCTTCCAGCGGACGCGGGAGGTAGCCGAGGCCAGCCGCAAGCTCAAGGAGGCGAACGCCGAACTGGCGGCCAGCCTGGCCAAGATCAAGCTGGCCGAAGAGCAGATGCGTGAGATGCAGGCGCTGGCAGAGCGTGATCGCATAGCCGCCGACCTGAACGACCAGGTCATCCGGAGGCTGTCCGCTCTCAGCATGCGCGTCGCCTCATTGACCCCACTCGCGCCAAGCCTCATCGCCGAGCGGCTCGACGAGGTAATCCGCGAACTGGATCACGTCATCACCTGCATCCGCACCACCGTCTTCGATCTTCAGGACCCCTCCCCCTCCGGCCGGCCCGAAATCATCCCAGCCACATTGCGCACGCAGGTCGCGACACTTGCCGCGGAGACCGGCGCGCAGATCGGTTTCGCGCCGCGAGTGGACTTCGAAGGCCCCGTGGACACCTTGGTCACGCCCGCCATAGCCGACCAGATGATGGCCGTCCTGCGCGAGTCGCTGTCCAACGTGCTGCGGCACGCACAGGCGACCGCCGTCGAGGTAACCGTCGCGGCCGGGCCTGAGCTGATCCTGACCGTCGCCGACGACGGCATCGGACCGCCCGCCGGGCAGGGCACCGGCAACGGCCTGCGCAATATGGCCACCCGGGCCGCGGCCCTGGGTGGGCACTGCGCCATACGTGCCCGCCGCCCCCGCGGGGTCATCGTGGAATGGCGCGTCCCGCTCCGGCACGGCGCAGACCGGCTGCCCGCAGACCGGTAGAGCTCATCGACACGAAGACCACCAGCCGTGGGGTCGTCGCCCACATCTACCAGCCGTCAGGGAAGCCGGAATACGGCTCGGTCGCCCCCGAGCGAGAGGGTGACGTCGCCAAGGACCCGATGAGCCGGCGCCCTTCCGTTACCCCTGCCGTTAAAGATCTTCAGTAGGCCCGGCCGAAGATGAGCCGCTTTCCGTAGGCGGACGGCAGATTACACCGAACGCACAGGCCTTCCTCGGGCTGGCCTTCGGAAGGGATGCAGCGCGGGGTGGCCGAGGTCTCGGCCTTGATGTCGTCCTCGCACTCGGGCGAGCCGCAGTGGAAGGCCAGCGCCCAGCCGGTCTTGACCGCCTCGACGAACTCCTCCCATGTGTCCACCGAGCGGATGCGCGAATCGCGGAATTCGGTGGCCCGCTGCAGCAGCATGTCCTGGAACGCGGCGAGCTCGCGTTCCAGCGTGGCCGGTGCCGAGTCAAGCGAGACCGCGGTCTTGCCCTCGCCGAGCCGGGTGGACATCAGCGCGGAGCCGTCGGCCAGATCGCGGGGGCCGAGCTCCAGCCGGATCGGGACCCCGCGCATTTCCCAGTCGTTGAACTTGAAGCCGGGAGACAGCTGCGGCCGGTTGTCCACGTGCGTTCTGATACCTGCGCGGCGGAGCCGTTCGGCCAGGTCCATGGCCGGCCGGAGCACCTGCTCGGCCTGGTCACCGCGGCCAATCGGGACGATCACGACCTGGTATGGGGCGAGCAGCGGCGGCAGCACCAGGCCCTTGTCGTCTCCGTGTGTCATGATCACGCCGCCCACCATCCGGGAGCTCATGCCCCACGACGTGGTGTGGCAGTGCTTGAGCTCACCGCTTTCGGCGGCGTACTGGATGCCGAACGCCTCGGCGAAGTTGGTGCCCATGTAGTGCGACGTGCCCGACTGCAGAGCGCGGCCGTCCCGCATCATGGCCTCGACGGTGAAGGTCCGGCGGGCGCCGGGGAACCGCTCGCCCGCCGTCTTCTCGCCCGCCACCACCGGCATGGCGGCTATCTGCCCGGCCACGTCCACATACAGGTCGAGCGCGAGCATAGTCTCGCGCATCGCCTCGTCCTCGTCGGCGTGCGCGGTGTGCCCTTCCTGCCAGAGGAATTCGGTGGTGCGCAGCAGCATCCGCGGCCGCATCTCCCAGCGGACGATATTGGCCCACTGGTTGAGCAGCATCGGAAGGTCACGGTGCGAGCTGATCCACTTGGACATCATCTCGCCGATGACCGTCTCCGACGTGGGGCGCACGACCAGCGGCTCGTCGAGCTCCTTGCCGCCCGCGTGAGTGACGACCGCGAGCTCGGGGGCGAAGCCCTCCACGTGCTCAGCCTCGCGCTCCAGGTAGCTTTGCGGGATCAGCAGCGGGAAGTACGCGTTGACGTGACCGGTTTCCTTGATCCGCCGGTCAATGTCGGCCTGCAGCAGCTCCCAGATCCGGTATCCGTAGGGGCGGATAACCATCGTGCCCCGGACCGGCCCCCGGTCGACGAGCTCGGCCTTGAAGACGAGTTCGTTGTACCAGGCGGAGAAGTCCTCGCTCTGCGGGGTCACTCCGCGTTCATCGCGCGCCACACGCAGACGCTACGGCATCGGGTGAGCTGGTATCCAACGCTTTACCCTCCCGGCGCGTGCCGCGCCCCGGCGGACGACCATAGCTTCCAGCTCAGCATCGACGGCAAGACTGTCGCCGTGGTGCCCCGGACCACTAGCAGGGAGATCCACCGCTACCAGGCCGCAGCGTACTCCGGCGGATCCGGTACCTGGGGTTCGCAGGGTCGCTCATCATGACACCGGATCTGTGCGCGGCCACCGGGCTGCGGAACAGCGCGGTCATCCGGCGCGCGCCGGGGGCTGGTGAATCGCGATTGCACTGCAGGCACGCACAGGGGCAGACTCCGAGCAGGCTCCAGGCGGTTCCCCGGCCCACCAGAAGCAGGGATGAAAGACGTGCCAGTCATCGCGCTACGGCCGGTCGCGGACGCTGACCTCGACGCGCTGTTCGATCAGATGCGTGACCCCGAGTCGGTCTGGATGGCCGCGTTCACTCCCGACGACCCGGACGACAGGACCGCATTCGATGTGCACATGGCCAAGGTGAGATCCTCGCCCGACACCACCTTGCGCGCGGTCACGTGCGACGGCCAGCTCGTGGGCAGCGTCGCTTCCTTCGTCTTCGACGGCGAGACCGACGTCACCTACTGGATCGACCGGGCAGCCTGGGGACGCGGCATCGCGACCCGAGCCCTGGAGCTGCTGATGGACCTAGTCCCCACCCGGCCACTGCACGCCCGCGCCGCCAGCGACAACGTCGGCTCGCTCAGGGTCCTCCAGAAGTCTGGTTTCAAGATCATCGGAACCGAGAACTCCTTCGCACCCGGCCGGAACAGCGACATCGAGGAAACAATTCTGCGGAGGGACTAGCGGTAGTTTGTTGACTGCGGATCAGGGTCGCGGTATGCCGGGGATAGTGCTGCGACCATGCCCTGGAGTGTGTGATGACGCGACGTCGGTCCTGTCCTGCGGCGCCGGGCCCTTTGGAGGGGTATGCGGCCCGGTTCGATGACCTGTTCAGCTCGCTGGCGCAGCGGCGGGGGTTCCGGGAGTACCTGGCTGGGCTGCTGGCGCCGCGGGACCGGAACAAGACGCTGACGGCGCTGGCGGGGGCGGAGCCGGTGGCCGGGGCGCAGCATCCGGCGGTGCAGCGGCTGCAGTTCTTCCTGTCGGAGTCCCGGTGGGACCCTGAGCAGGTCAATACCCGGAGATTAGAGTTGCTGCTGGCCGATCCGGCGACCGCGCCGCATGGCGGCGGGGTGCTGGTGATCGACGATTCCGGGGACCGCAAGGACGGCACGAAGACCGCGCATGTGGGCCATCAGTGGCTGGGCCGGTATGGCAAGACCGACAACGGCGTGGTCACCGTGACCACGCTGTGGGCCGATGAGCGGCTCTACTATCCGGTGAATGCCATGCCGTACACCCCGGCCAGGCACTTCCCGAAGGGGAAGAACGATCCGGCGTTCCGCACCAAGCTGCAGATCGGCGCGGAACTCGCGATCGCGGCCAAGGCGGCGGGCTTCGTGTTCCGCGCGGTGGCCGCGGACAGCGCCTACGGGGACCAGGACGGGTTCCGCGGCGAACTGCGCAAGGCCGGCCTGCCGTTCGTCATGGCCCTGCGGCCCCGCCGCGGGACCTGGGCTTACGGCGCTGACGCGCACACCCCCGTGGACGCGGCCCGGGCCCTGGCCTGGGACGGGCCCGACGATCCTGGCGACTGGCGGCCGGTGACCCGGGCCTTCCGCGATGGGCACGCCGAGACCTGGTATGCCGCGGACGCGACGCTGGGCTGGTGGGGCCCCGACGGGACCACGCGCCTGGTGGTGGCCACCGCAGACCCGGGCACCCTGCCGGAGAAGGCCACCTGGTACCTGGCCACGAACCTGCCCCGCGCCGGCGGCCCGCGCGAGGCTGCCAGCCCGCATCCGCCGGCGGACCTGGCCGAGATCACCCGGATCTACGGCATCCGGCACTGGATCGAGCAAAGCTACAAGCAGGTCAAGGACGAGCTGGGCTGGGCCGACTTCCAGGTCCGCTCCGACACCGCGATCCGCCGGCACCAGACCCTGGTCAACTGCGCATTCTGCTTCTGCTGGGACGCCTGGTTCCACGAACATCCCACACCGCACGAGACGGCGGAACCGCGGACGGCACCCGGCCGCGGAGAGAGGGGGGCCGCACGCCGCCTTACCGCCGCCGGCGCCGTCCTGGCCACGGGCCCTACGCGCGATACGCGCCTGGCTTTCCCCCTGGATCGCGCTGCAACGCTGGTGGCAGGCATGGTCCGACAGGCCGCCGCCCCCGCAGCTGCAAGCCCTGATGAACTCGGTTGCGGCAGGCTACGGCCTGCACCTCTACCTCCCGAATTAACAAACTACCGCTAGTGTCCCGCGTCTGAAATACGTCGGCAATATCGGGCGAGGGAGTCGAGGATCTCCTCGGCGGTCTTCTTCCACACGAAGGGCTTCGGGTCCTGGTTCCACTGGGCGATCCAGCCGCGGATGTCAGCTTCGAGGGCTTGCACGCTCTTGTGGACTCCGCGGCGGATCATCTGATCGGTCAGGAACCCGAACCACCGCTCGACCTGGTTGATCCATGACGACCCGGTCGGCGTGAAATGCATGTGGAAGCGCGGATGCCGGCCGAGCCATGCCTTGATGGCGGGGGTCTTGTGGGTGCCGTAGTTGTCACAGACCAGGTGCACATCGAGGCCTTCGGGCACGGTCTTGTCGATCGAGATCAGGAACTTCTTGAACTCGGTTGCCCGGTGCTGGCGGTGCAGTTCGGAGATGACCGTGCCATCGGCGATGTTGAACGCGGCGAACAGGCTGGTAATGCCGTGCCGGTAGTAGTCGTGGCTGCGCCGCTCCGGCATGCCGGGCATCATCGGCAGCACCGGCTGCGACCGGTCGAGGGCCTGAATCTGGCTCTTTTCGTCCACGCATAGGACCACCGCCTTCTCCGGCGGGTCGTGGTAGAGCCCGACGACGTTGACAACCTTTTCCATGAACAGCGGGTCAGGCGACAGCTTGAACCCGTCGGCCAGGTGCGGTTTGAGGCCGAAGTCCCGCCAGATCCGCCCGATCGTTGACTTCGACAGCCCGGCCTTCTTCGCCATCGAGGACCGGGACCAGTGTGTGGCATCCGCCGGAACCTGCTCCAGCGTGGCGACCAGGACGTCTTCGACCTGGTCCAGCGTGACCGACGGCGGGCGGCCGGGCCGGTCCTCATCGGCCAGGCCATCCAGGCGCTGCGCGAGGAACCGCCGCCGCCACTTGCCGACCGTGTCCTCGTGCGCACCCAGCCGCTCCGCGACCTCCCGGCTCGGCAGGCCCTCCGCGCAGGCCAGCACGATCTTCGACCGCAGCGCCAGGGCCTGCGACGACTTCGCCCGCCGCGCCCAGCGAGTCAGCTGATCACGCTCCGCATCCGTCAGCACAAGCGGGGCCTTCGGCCTCCCGGTTCGCGTCACAGGCGAAGTCTATAATTTTCTGACGTATTTCAGACGCGGGACACTAGCGGTAGTTTGTTAATTCGGGAGGTAGAGGTGCAGGCCGTAGCCTGCCGCAACCGAGTTCATCAGGGCTTGCAGCTGCGGGGGCGGCGGCCTGTCGGACCATGCCTGCCACCAGCGTTGCAGCGCGATCCAGGGGGAAAGCCAGGCGCGTATCGCGCGTAGGGCCCGTGGCCAGGACGGCGCCGGCGGCGGTAAGGCGGCGTGCGGCCCCCCTCTCTCCGCGGCCGGGTGCCGTCCGCGGTTCCGCCGTCTCGTGCGGTGTGGGATGTTCGTGGAACCAGGCGTCCCAGCAGAAGCAGAATGCGCAGTTGACCAGGGTCTGGTGCCGGCGGATCGCGGTGTCGGAGCGGACCTGGAAGTCGGCCCAGCCCAGCTCGTCCTTGACCTGCTTGTAGCTTTGCTCGATCCAGTGCCGGATGCCGTAGATCCGGGTGATCTCGGCCAGGTCCGCCGGCGGATGCGGGCTGGCAGCCTCGCGCGGGCCGCCGGCGCGGGGCAGGTTCGTGGCCAGGTACCAGGTGGCCTTCTCCGGCAGGGTGCCCGGGTCTGCGGTGGCCACCACCAGGCGCGTGGTCCCGTCGGGGCCCCACCAGCCCAGCGTCGCGTCCGCGGCATACCAGGTCTCGGCGTGCCCATCGCGGAAGGCCCGGGTCACCGGCCGCCAGTCGCCAGGATCGTCGGGCCCGTCCCAGGCCAGGGCCCGGGCCGCGTCCACGGGGGTGTGCGCGTCAGCGCCGTAAGCCCAGGTCCCGCGGCGGGGCCGCAGGGCCATGACGAACGGCAGGCCGGCCTTGCGCAGTTCGCCGCGGAACCCGTCCTGGTCCCCGTAGGCGCTGTCCGCGGCCACCGCGCGGAACACGAAGCCCGCCGCCTTGGCCGCGATCGCGAGTTCCGCGCCGATCTGCAGCTTGGTGCGGAACGCCGGATCGTTCTTCCCCTTCGGGAAGTGCCTGGCCGGGGTGTACGGCATGGCATTCACCGGATAGTAGAGCCGCTCATCGGCCCACAGCGTGGTCACGGTGACCACGCCGTTGTCGGTCTTGCCATACCGGCCCAGCCACTGATGGCCCACATGCGCGGTCTTCGTGCCGTCCTTGCGGTCCCCGGAATCGTCGATCACCAGCACCCCGCCGCCATGCGGCGCGGTCGCCGGATCGGCCAGCAGCAACTCTAATCTCCGGGTATTGACCTGCTCAGGGTCCCACCGGGACTCCGACAGGAAGAACTGCAGCCGCTGCACCGCCGGATGCTGCGCCCCGGCCACCGGCTCCGCCCCCGCCAGCGCCGTCAGCGTCTTGTTCCGGTCCCGCGGCGCCAGCAGCCCAGCCAGGTACTCCCGGAACCCCCGCCGCTGCGCCAGCGAGCTGAACAGGTCATCGAACCGGGCCGCATACCCCTCCAAAGGGCCCGGCGCCGCAGGACAGGACCGACGTCGCGTCATCACACACTCCAGGGCATGGTCGCAGCACTATCCCCGGCATACCGCGACCCTGATCCGCAGTCAACAAACTACCGCTAGCACTCCGATGGAGTTGTGGCAGCTGGATGTGACCGCCAGCGCATTCCTGACCAATGGCACCGAGGTCAAGATTGTGACCAGGATCGATGACCATTCCCGGTTCTGCGTGCTCGCCAAGGCAGTGATGCGGGCGACCGCCCGGCCGGTGTGGCTGCCATTCGTGGATGCCATGCGCGTCTACGGGTGCCCGGGGAGGTGCTGACCGACATTCAAGCTGAGCGGTTCGTCTTCCTGCTCGGCGGCAGCGACGGCGAGCAACTCATCGGCCCATGACCCGGATCCTCGGCCAGCGCAGACTACGCCGGGCTGGGCTGGTTTCCCCGCCGGGCGCACAGCGCGTCAAGCCGCTCCAGTGTCTTGGCCATGCCCCCGGCCCAGATGGCGCCGTTGTCTATTGCCAAGCGCTCGCGCTCCGGCGCAGCCGAACAGTCGTAGATCTCGGTCACTATGGTCGCATCCGGGCCATCGGGGGTGAGCTGGTAGCTCCACCGGTGCCCCCAGCGGGCCGGGGCCGAACTGCCGGGGTCGTAGTCCGGATGCCCGCGCCCGGCTGCGGGCTCCCAGCCGATCCGCCGGTCTTGCTCGTACTCCACCACATGGTTGTTCATCTCGTACTCGCCGATCTGGGAGTAGTACATCTTCATCAGGAACACATCCCCGGCGGCCGCGATCACCGTGGCAGAACCCGCGCCCCGCAGCATCTCCGAGCCATCAAATTCCGGATGCCGCACCGGATTGGCCAGGACCTGGAAGATCTCGTGCGCTGGGGCACAGATCCGCCGCGAAACGGCAACAGGCGGGTACTCATCGTCGGCCACAAGACCACCTTCCCTTGGGGCGGCCGCCGCTGCGTATCCGCACGGTCGCGGCCTCGCTGACCGACCGCAGCGGCTCCCCCTGCAGTCGCACGCCACGGCGGTCCATCTCGGCCGTCCAGGCCTCGACCTCGCTCTCGATCGCCGCGCTCTCTGCCAGCACGGCCTCGTCGATCCAGTGGATCATCAGGTACCTCATGGCTCCTCCTTCGCTGCGCGCGCCGCCCGCGGGTTACACGTTCTCAGGCTGCTGCTCCTTGCACCGGCTTCTGCCCGGGCCGGGACCGTGCGTTCCGCGCGAGGCGCGCAAGGAGTGCGAAAGAGACCCTGGCGGGCCATGCCTGCACGGCATTGCGGGTCTCCCGCGCGCGCTTCCAGGCGGCGGCCTGCTCCCGCATCTCCCTGCTCCGCTCGGCGCTGATCGTCTGCATGGTGGCCGGATACATGGCTTCCTCCTCGGTCACTGGGCCATAACGGCCCTGTGTGCCGGCGGGCCAGCTGGCCGGTCACCCCAACGACGAACCGGGACCGGCCAGATGGACAACTGCGCGAACCGATATGCCGCCACATCGGCACGCCGGGCCCGCGGAGCCGCTGATCACGAGGCTGACCTGGTCCGGGATGCCGCGGGCAAGGCAGGATAGGCCTGTGCCTGCCGAAGCCGAGGGCCTCAGCCCACTCTCCATCCGGCAAGGCGGGCGGTGCGAAAGCGTCTAGAGCGTGTCAAGGATCAACCGAGGCCGATCCGTTGTGAGTGGGGCTGTGAGAGTGGGGCGGGTGGGGCTCGAACCCACGACCGACGGATTATGAGTCCAGCCCGCCAGTGGGTCATCTCAGGGCGGTTGAGCTGCGGAGACGCGGTTTGGCGTTCCGTTGCTCAGGCCGATTTACGGCACGTATTGGGCATGATCAAGGCGCGCTGCCTACCCTCATCATGATCACCCTATGGCCCCCGATGAACGCTGAAGCGACCACTATCTGGCGTCTGGGCTGACGTAGGTGCCTCGACGGGGCACGGTGAAGACCAGGCCCTCGTCGCGGAGGATCTCGACGGCGCGAAGAACGGTATCTCGGCCTACGTCGTGCTCCTGCTGGAGTTGTTTCACGGACGGCAGCGGGCCGGTCCGCCACTCGCCTCTGGCGATCCTGGCCCGGAGGATGGCGGCTAGCTGCTGGTAGGCAGGCTCCGGTGCCCCGTGATCAACGGTCACATGATCAAGTTAGATCACCCAAGATCAGAGTTGATCACCTGGTATATCTGCTCTGCTCTGTACTGATCTGCTCTACACTGATGCCAAGACTCACTGGGCTGACAGGGAGGGCACCGTGGAGGCAGAGCAACCGTCTCGGGCCCATAGAACCCCGGACGACGATGTCCCAGACTGGTGGCCCTACGCGGCCGAGTTCCCGCAGTGGCACGTCTGGCGAGGGGTTTGCGGCCTGGTCTATGCCAGGCGACCCCGTACCAGCCCGCCGCTAGTGGTACGCGGAGAGGATGCTCTGGATCTGCGTGATCAGATCAGACGAGCAGACGGTCTAACCCGAA
>CAVYEA010000016.1:0-151332 GCA_963767385.1 uncultured Actinomycetes bacterium
GCCAGCAGTTCCTGGGCCGCCCCGATGCTGGCCGCGGCGGTGGCCAGCGTAGTCCCGCTGCCGAAGTCATCGTGCCCGCTGAGCTGGAATTGCGCCGTGTCCTCCAGCGTCCGCAGCACAGCCTGGGCGAAACCGGGCAGCGGCAGCTGCATCGACGGCCAGAACGTGTGCAGCGCCCGCACCGCACTGTCCAGGGCCGGCCGGCCCGGCCAGCTGGCTGGCGCCCTGGCCATGCCAGAGCCCGTATTCCAGGCGGTAGAACCCGGTGAACGCGGGGTCGGTGACGCCGCCGGGCAGCCCGCCCGGCAGCCCGTCGATCTGGGTGTCATAGTTGCCGAACGCGGCGTAGGCCCCAGCCGAGCCGCTGCATAGCTCAGGTGCGCGGGCAGCCAGGCGGACCGGGCCGCGGCCAGGCGGCCCGCGCGGATGTCTGCGGCGAGCGCGCCGACCTGCCGGGCCAGCGTGCCCAGGCCCGCGGTGACGTAGCTGCGGTAGGCCCGGGCCGGGCGGCAGGTCGGCCGCGGTGACCGGGAGGACGGCGGTGGTGCCCTGCCGGTGCCCGCCGATCCGCACCACCGGGCCGGTGCGCGGGTCGGTGCCGGCTGCAGCAGGCAGCGGAACGCGTACCGGCCCGCCCCCAGGTCCACCCGCATCGGGCGGGTGGTGCCCGGCGCGACCACCGCGGCCTCGGCGTAGACCGCCCCGGTGGCCGGGTCGATCAGGTCCACTCCGGCGGCACCGGTGCCCGTGTTGCGGAGCTGGAAGGTCTGCAGGCCGGCCGCTGCCTGCCGCCAGCCGGTGCCGCAGTGCGCCGGCCGACACCGCGATGACATTCGGCACCGGGCCGCCCGCCGCGCACCCGGCCAGCACCGCCGCCAGCGCCGCGGCCGCGATCCCGGCCAGCGCACCCTGTCCCCGGGCGGCCCGCCGCAGCCAGCGCCGCGGCACGCGCGGGACTAACGGCTGCGGGAGCACCGGCCGAACGCCAGCGGGCACCTGACCCCCTCAGCATGAGTCAGAGCAGTAGGCAGGGCATCTGCGGATAATGCCGACAACGCGGGACATCCTGGCGTGCGGGCGCCGCCGGCCGCAACATCTGCCGCGGATTCCCTCGCCAGCCGCGCCGCTCTCCCGGCCTGCCGCGCGGTGCGGCCCCCGCCCTCCCGGGGCCGGCTACTGCCGTTCCCGCGACGCGAAGTACTCGCGCAGGTAGGGGTCCTGAATCTCCCGCCGGGACGGCGGGACGACCGGGTCGACCGTGAACCCGGCCCGGGCCGCCAGGTAGTCCCGCGACTCATAGGCCAGCGAGCGCACCCGGTCGATGTCCACGCCGACCAGCTCGCCCGCGCCACTTGCGGACCTGGCCGCCGACGAGGACGGTGTCCACGTTCCTGGTGTCCGCGCCCTGGACGACCGTGCCGATGGCATTGTTCAGCGGCAGGTTGTTGATGTCCTCGGCGCGGATGGCCACGATGTCGGCCTGCTTGCCCGGGGTGAGCGAGCCGATCTGGTCGCCGAGGCCGACGTCCGCGGCACCCGGCGACGGTGGCGAATTCAAGCACGTCCCGGTGGCTGATGAACGCTGGCGCCGAGGCGTCGCCCGCGGTACCTGCGCTGCGTCGCGTGCATCCGCTGGGTGAGCAGGACGCAGCGCATCTGCGCGAACAGGTCGCTGGACAGCGAGATCTCCACGTCGACGCTGAGGCTCGGCCGCACCCCGAAGTCGAGGGCGCGCTGTACCGGCGGGACGCCGTCGGCCAGGCCGAGCTGCTCGTCGGAGGTCGGCGCCAGGGTGACCTGGGCGCCCGAGTCGGCAATGTAGCCGCCACGCCAGCCCGGACATGTCAGTGCAGTGCACCAGGGTGACGTCCGGGCCCAGGGCGCCCGTTCCGCCCGAGTTCCTCGACCTCCGCGGACGAGGGCGGGCCCATCACCCCGTCGAAGGTGATGGCGAATCCGTGCTCCCGGGCGTAGCTCATCAGGTCCGCGACCGGCCGGACACGGCGCAGGTCGATGCCCATCCGCACGGTGGACAGCGGGCCGGCCCGCGCGCAGTGCTCGCTGCGCAGCCGCGGCAGGTCGGCGGGGAACTGCTCCGCCCAGGACCCCGGCGTTCGGCGGGGCGCTGACATGCACCGTCCGCGCACCGCTCTCCCGGTATGCCTCGAACACGGCGTCGGAGTGCTCGGGAGACCGCGAATTGTGCGAGAAGTCGAGGACGCAGGTGACGCCGGAGTCGAGGGCGCCGAGCAGGCTGACCAGGTCCCCGGCGAACATGTCGGCCGGCCGGTAGTGCAGGGCCGTGCTGCCGTGGGTCATCGCGATGTACTCGTCGATGTCCGCGTCGCAGATCAGCCGCCGGAACTGGTTCTGCCAGCAATGCCGGTGGCCGTCCACCAGGCCAGGCAGCACGATCATGCCGGGCAGATCAAGGATGATCGAGATCCGGGTCGGTGACCTGCGGCGGCCAGGTCGGGACCGACCGCCTCGATCACTGCCCCGTTGAGCAGGACGTCGCCCGGCGGCGAGGTCACCGATGCCGCGGGTCCATGGTCAGCACCGTCGCGCCCCGCAGCAGGACCCGGCCCCGGCCCGCCGGCCGCAGCAGCCGGTCGCGCAGGCGGGCCAGGGCGCCCTCGTCCCGGTCGTGGTACGACCGTGGCGGAGCGGTCGCGTCGCTCATCGCGGCTCCTCTCCTTCGCGCGGCGGGAACGCGGTTGACTCCCGGATGATGATGCTGGGCGGCAGGGTGAGGGACACCGGGATCTGGCCCGGGGACTGGATCGCGGTGACCGCCATCTCCCCCACCAGCCGGCCGAGTTCCTGGCCGTGCAGCCGGATCGTGGTCAGCGGCGGCGACACCCGGTCCACGTGCGGCGAGTCGTTGTAGCCCATGACGGACACGTCATCCGGGCAGCGCAATCCGGCCTCGGCCAGTGCGTCGAGCGCCCCGAGGGCCATCAGGTCGTTGTGCGCGAAGATCGCCGTGGGCAGCGCCGCCCGGCTGGCCGAGCAGCATCCGGGCCAGCCGGCGGCCCTCGTCGAGGGCGGGCTTGGACGCCACGTCCGGCAGGTCGATCTCGGTGGCCCCCGCCCGGCCACCGCCTCCGAGAAGCCGCGCCCCCGGTCCACGAACGAGCTGACGTCGGCGGGCCCGCGCAGCTGGGCGACCCGGCGGTGCCCGAGTTCCAGCAGATGGGCGCGCGGCCAGGCTGCCGCCCTGCCGGTGATCGTGCGTGCACGAGGGCAGGCCGGTCTGCGGCACGTTGCGGTCGAACAGGAGCAGCGGCACCCGCCTGCTGGCCACCTCCATCAGGATCGGCGCGTTGCCCGAGCCGGGCCGCCCCGACCACGACCGCGTCCACCCGGCGCTCCAGCACGTGATTGAGCACGCGGGACAGCCGGGCCGGATCGTCCTGGGTCTCGGTGATGAGCGGCATCAGGTTGGCCTCGTCCAGCCGGTTGGCCAGGCCGCGCAGCACCGGGGAGATGAACGGGTTACCGAGATCAGCCACGATGACGCCGACGGTGTGCGTCCGGCCGCGCTTGAGGCCGGACGCGCCCATGTGCCGCCGGTAGCCCATTTCCAGCGCCACGGTTTCCACGTGCCGCCGGGTGCTGGCCCCGACCCGCCACGCCTTGGCCGGATCCAGGGCGCGGGACACCGTCGAGTAGTGCACGCCCGCGACCCGCGCCACGTCCTCGAGCGTCACGGGGCCCTGGTCGGTGCCGTCCGCCGGGGATGCGGGCGGCATGCGCGAGGCGGGCGGGCGGGCCGCTGGGGGCCGCGATCCAGCCGCCGGCGCCTCCTCCGGCGGCCGCCCGCCTGAGGTCCTGATGGTGCGCTCATGACTTCCTGTCACCGCGTGGTCCGGCCTGCGCGGCGCAGGCCACCGGCCATGCGCCTGTCATACCAGGAATCACGGCTCCTCCGCTCTCGGCAAGCGTTTGCCATCCAACTCACCTCATGAAGCCGGGCTCAGGAGCCGGAACCGGTCCGGCTACCTGCGGCAAAACGGGAGGAACCGCGCTGACCGGGCACGTTCGGCCGAGGTGCCAGCGTAACGCGGAGGTAACACTCATGGCAAACGTTTGACATATCTGGATTTGCCGATCTAGATTCCGCCATAGACCCCGCTGCGGGGCCGCCACCAGGGAGAACAGACCTTCACCTGGACCAGCCGCGCGCCCCGGCCACCCGCCGGGTGCGATGCGCAGCGCACCGACCAGTCGCACGAGGAACCCGCCTGCCCCGAACGGCATCGGATGGAGGCCCGGTGACAGAAGCATCCGGCGCTCGCGACCCCCTGCGGACCGTCCCCGGGACACCGGCCGGGCCGCCCTCACCCGGAACCCCGACCGCCCGCCCCGGCCAGCGCGGGAGCCGGGCGGCGGCCGTGCTGGCGCCTGCGCGGCATCCGCAAGGTCTACGGCGCCACGGTCGCGGTGCACGAGCTGACCGTGACGCTGGCGCCGGCGCAGGTGCACGCGCTCGTCGGGGAGAACGGGGCCGGCAAGAGCACCGCCGCCCAGATCGCGGCGGGCGTGATCCGCCCCACCGCTGGCCACGTCGAGTTTGGCGGGCCGCGAGGTCACGTTCGGCTCCGCCCGCGACGCCGAGGCGCTCGGAGTCGTCCTCATCCCGCAGGAACTCCAGCTCTACGAGTCACTCAGCGTCGCCGAGAACATGTACGTCGGCCGGCCGCGGCCCGCGCGTCCCGTGGTCACCTGATCGGCGGGCCACACCATGCGCAAGCGCGCCGCGGAGCAGCTCGCCCGGCTGGGCGTGACGATCGACCCCGCGAGCCAGGTGCAGCAGCTCACCCACGGGAACCGCCAGCTGGTGGCGATCGGGCGGGCGCTGATGCTGGACGCCCGGGTCCTGATCATGGACGAGCCCACCGCGTCACTGGACGAGTGGGAGGCCCAGCGCCTGCTCGGCGTGGTCTCGGCGCTGCGCGCCTCCGGCGTGGCGGTGCTGTACGTCTCGCACCGCCTCCCGGAGATCCTGCAGATCGCGGACGTGGTCTCGGTCATGCGCGACGGCCGGCTGGTCGAGGAGCGGGCCGTGCCAGGACTTCGACGAGGCGTGCCCTGGTCACGAGCATGCTCGGCCGGCCGCTGGTGCAGCACGCGGGACGCCGCACGTCGGCCCGGGACGAGGTGGCGTTCGAGTCAGCGGGCCTGGCCCGGGCCGGCGTCTTCGGGCCGGTCGACCTCACCATCCGCCGCGGCGAGATCGTCGGCATGGCCGGCCTGATCGGCTCGGGCCGCAGCGAGTTCGCGCAGGCCGTCATCGGCCGGGACAAGCTCACCAGCGGCCAGCTTCGCGGTGGCCGGGCACCCGGTGAGCATCCGCAGCGTGCGGCAGGCGGTGCAGCACGGCGTCGGCTACGTGCCCGAGGAACGGCAGGCGCAAGGGCTGTTCCTCGCGCTCAGCAGCAAGAGCAACGTCTCCATGGCCGCACTGGCCCGGATCCAGTCCTGGGGGGTGGTGTCGCCCCGGCGGGAGAACCGCTACGTCCGGGACGCGCCTGGCCCGGCTGGCGGTCAAGGGGGACATCAACGCCCCGGTCAGCACGCTGTCCGGCGGCACCCAGCAGAAGGTGCTGCTGGGCCGGTGGCTGGCCCTGCAGCCGAGCGTGCTGATCCTCGACGAGCCGACCCGCGGTATCGACGTCGGCACCCGGTTCGAGATCTACCGGATCATCGAGCAGCTGACGGAGTCCGGGGTGGCCATCCTGCTGATCTCCTCGGACATCCAGGAACTGCTCGCCCTGTCCGACCGGGTGCGTGGTGATGCGCGCCGGGCAGCTGGTCGGCGAGTTCTCCGGGGACGACCTGACCGAGATGAACATCGGCGCGGCGGCCCTGGGCGCCGACGCCGGCGCACGGCGGCCAGCGGTGAGCGGCATGACCGCCACACCGGGCGGTGACCGGCGGGCGGCGGATCCGGGTGACCTTCCTGCTCTCCCACCCGGACGCCACCGTGCTGGCCACCCTGGTCGCCTGCGGCCGTCCTGTTCGGCGTGTTCGCCAGCGGGTTCGCCTCGGTGGACAACATCAGGAGCATCGTCATCTCCGCGGCGGTGATCGCCTGCATCGGGCTCGGCGAGAACCTGGTCATCCTGGCCGGTGAGATCGACGTCTCGGTGGGCTCCATCCTGGCCCTGGCCGGATTCGCGGCCGGGCCGGTGGCCGTGGCCACCGACAACCTGTGGCTGACCCTGGCCGTGGCGGTGCCGGTGGGCTGCGCGGCGGGCGTGATCAACGGGCTGATCGTCGCCTGGACGCCGGTGCCCTCCATCGTGGCCACGCTGGGCACCCTGTACGTCTACCAGGGCATCGCGCTGCTGCTGTCCGGAAGCCACAACGTGGTCTCGGTGCCCGCCTCGGCCAGCGTCCTGGGCCAGGGCTCGGTGCTCGGGCGTGCCGGCCAGCGCCCTCGTGGTGCTGGGCGCCTTCGCGGTGATCACCCTGTGGCGGCGCAATACCAACGCGGGCCGCGACCTGATCGCGGTCGGGGCCAACCGGCGTGCGGCGCAGACCATGGGCGTGCGGGTCCGCCGCGAGCTGATCGTCGCGTTCACCCTGGCCGGGACGCTGGCCGGGCTGGCCGCGGTGATGTACCTGGGCGAGGTCGGCGGCATGGAGACGTCGGTCATCGGCACCAACACCGTCCTGCAGGTCATCGCGGCCTGCGCCATCGGCGGCACCAGCATCCAGGGCGGCCGGGGCACGGACCTGGCCCCGCTGACCGGCGCGCTGCTCATCGGGGTGATCACCAGCGGGGTCGTGGTCCTGGGCGTCGCGGGCGTCTGGTTCCAGTTCGTCTACGGCGCTCTCATCCTGCTGGCCGTGGCCCGCGACCGGCTCTGGCTGAGCAAGAAGGTGAGCTGATCATGCGGCTGATTCCTGGCGTGCGTTCCGAGACAGCCACCAAGGTCGCCGGCCTCGTCCTGCTCCTCGTCATCGAGCTGGCGGTGTTCACCGTGCTGTCCCCCGACTTCCTGACCTCTTCCAACCTGTTCAACGTCATGGCGCTGGACACCGAGAACGGCATCATCGCGCTCGGCATGGCCGTCGTGATCGCCTCGGGAGGCATCGACCTGTCGGTGGGCTCGATCCTGGCCCTCTCCTCGGTGACCATGGGCTACGCCGTCCAGCACGGCCAGCCGGTGGCCGTGGCCGCCGTCGTCTGCCTGCTCACCGGCCTGGTGTGCGGCCTCATCAACGGCGTGCTGGTGGTGGCACTGCGGCTGCACCCGCTGCTGGTCACGCTGGGCACGCTGGCCCTGTACCGCGGCCTCGCCCTGGGCATCTCCAACGGCAACGGGTTCTCGGGCTTCCCGCTCTCCTTCGAGTACTTCGGCCAGACCTACATCGGCCCGGTTCCGGCCCAGGTCATCGTTTGGCTGGTCCTGGCGCTCGCCGTGACTACGCCGGTGGTGAACAGGACCCCGGCAGGCCGCCGGCTGCTCGCGGTCGGGATCAACGAGGTTGCCGCGTCGTTCGCGGGCATCCGGGTCGGAGCGGTCCGGCTGGCCGTCTACGGCAGCAGCGGCCTGCTCACCGGGGTTGCCAGCCTCATCTACTCGTCCCGCGTGTTCAGCGTCCGCGGTGACGCCGGGCACCGGCCTCGAGCTCCTGGCCATCGCGGCCGTCGTGGTCGGCGGGGCGAGCATCCGCGGCGGCGAGATATCCGCGGCCAGGACCACGCTCGCCGTCATCGTCATCGGGGTCATCCCGGACGGCCTCCAGCTGGCGAGCATCGATACCAGCTGGCAGTACGTGACCATCGGCGTCGTCATGGTCGCCGCGATCGTCATCAACGAATTGTTTGACCAGCCGTGCCTCGGCCCTGTGGAGCCCGGGCGCCGGGGCGGAGAACTGAAATGGAGGACGCATGGACAGACCCAGCCGGAGTGGCGTGACGTGGCGGAGGAGCACGCCGGCGGCGCATCGCGCTCCTGCTCCCCGTCACGCTGGCGGCGTGCAGCACCGGAACCGGCGGCTCTTCGGCCTCGGCGGCGAGCAAGAAATCCAAGGTCATCGTGATGATCCCGAAGCAGACCAGTGACCCCTTCTTCACCAATGCCGAGCAGGGCGCCAAGCAGGCCGCCGCGCAACTCGGCTACAAGATCGACTACGTGGGGCCGACCACGGCGGACGCGTCCGGGCAGGTGACCACGATCGAGAACGCGATCCGGCAGCATCCGGCGGCAATCACTATTTCCGGCGACGACCCGAACGCGGTGGCGCCCGCACTCAAGCAGGCCATGAAGGCGGCATCGTGGTGTCCTCCTACAACGCCGACGTGGCGCCGGACGCGCGCCAGTTCTTCATCAGCCAGGCGAGCAACACGGCCATCGCCAAGGCGATCGTGGACACCATGGCCGCGCAGACCGGCGGCAAGGGCAATTTCCTGCTGGTCAGCTCGACCTCGACGGCGGCGAACCAGAACACCTGGATCGCCTACATGCGCAAGTACATCCCGACGAAGTACCCGCAGATGCACATCGACCAGGTCATTCCCGGCAACGACGACCCCGCGACCGTGCTGAGCGTCACCAGCAGCTACCTGTCAGCGCACAAGTCCACGACGACCGGCGTCTGGGTGATCGGCGGCGGGATGTCCGGCGCGATCAAGGCGGAGCAGCAGCAGGGCATCAACCCGCATTCCATCCCGGTGGCCGGACTGTGCATTCCCAGTGACGTGAAGGTCGACGTGAACTCCGGCCTGATCAAGAACTGCGTGCTGTGGAGCCCGGCGGACACCGCCTACGCGGACGTCTACGCCATCAACGCCGCCATCAAGGGCAAGCTGCCCGCGAACGGCACGCTCAAGGCCGGCCGCCTCGGCATCGCTCACGGTCACCGACGACGCGTCAACGTGGGCAATCCGCTCATCTTCACCAAGGCCAACATCAACAACTACAACTTCTGATCCGCCGCGGCCCGGCCCGGCGCCTGCACCCGGACGGCGCACCGGCACGCGGGGCCGGGACCGGCCGCGGGCGGGCGGCTCACCGGGCAGCTCAGTCCGCCCATCGCCCATTCAGGAAACTGGAGGTCAACCATTGGAACGGCCGATCGTGGACACACATCCGCAGAAGATCCGGGTCGCTGAGGTGCCGCCCGCTGACGAGCACCGCGAGGAGGACGGCTGGATGAACATGGCCGTCCAGTGGGTGATCACGCGGGCCCGCGGCGGTGCCGAGAAGACCGTGTTCGGCATCACCACCTTCCCGCCGGGCGGCCAGCACGATATCCACCGTCATCCCCACGCCGAGGAAGTCGAGTACCTGGTGGAAGGGACCGGGATCGCCCGCGTCGGGGACTCCGACGTGCGGATGGAGCCGGGTGACGTGGTGGTCGCCCGGGCCGGGGAGGCGCACGGGTTCTGGAACACGTCCGACACCGAACGGGCCGTCCTGATCTGGTGCTATGGCGGCGCCGCCAGCCTGGAAGAGGCGGGTTACATCTATGAACCCGACTGACCGGCCGGTGGCCCGGCGGCCGGTGCCGCCCGCCGGGCCCTCCGGGCGGGTGGCCGATCATGACCAGGTGAGCTGGCTTGGCGCGGGCCGGATGGGCGAGGCGATGGCGGAGCGCCTGCTCGCCGCCGGGGTGGGGGTCATGGCCTGGAACCGGACCCCGGGCAAGCTGGCCGGCCTGCTGGCCCGCGGGCGCCAGCCCGCTGGCCTCCCCGGCCCTCAGCGAGGCCCCGGTCGCGTTCAGCATGGTCCTCAACGACGAGGCGCTGGACGCGCTGTGGCAGGCGGAGGACGGGATCCTGGCCGGCGCCCGCCCGCCGCGGGTCTGGGTCGACTGCTCCACCGTGTCGCCGGCGGCGTCGCAGCGCGCGGCGGCCGCGGCGGCCGCGCACGGGGCATGCGTTCGTCTGCGCGCCGGTCAGCGGCAATCCGTCGGTGCGTCCGGTCCGGGAAGCTGATCTTCGCGGTGTCGGGGCCCGGCCGGGCGATCGCGGCCGTGGCCGGGCCGCTGCTGTCCATCATCGGCCGCCGGATCCACGTGGTCGGGAGCGGGCAACGAGGCCACGGGTGGTCAAGCTGTGCACCAACCTGGTCCTGGCCGTGCTCACCCAGGCGCTGGCCGAGGCGCTGGTGCTCGGCCAGAGCCACGGGGTGCGCCGGCCGCGCCCTGATGGAGTTCATCAACGACAGCGCGATCGGCTCCCCGTTCACCCGCGTACAAGACCGGACGCGCTGCGTGCGGCTGGACCTGGCTCCGGCGTTCACGCCGGAGGGCCAGCGCAAGGACCTCCGGCTCGCTCTCCAGCTGGGGACAGAGCACGAGGTGCCGATGGCCGTGACGTCCGCGACCGAGGTGGCGTTCACCCGGCTGGTCGCCTCCGGCCTCGGCGAGGGCCTCGACTTCGCCTCGCTCATCCTGCTGGCGGCCCGCGACGCCGGCCTGGCGATCGAGCCGGAGCCCGGCTGACCGCCCGGGCCATGCGGGCCGGGCCGCCGGGGGCGGGCTATGCTCGGCAAGCGGTGGCCTGCCGCGCGGCCCATGCCGTGCGGCGCACGCCGTGCGGCCCGTGGATAAGGGGGTTGGTCGACAGTGAGCGAATCGCCCGGTAAGCGGGGGCTCACGTGGCTGATCCTGCTGGTGACCGGCCTGACGGTACTGGTGGGCGCGGCGGTGGCCATCCCGGTCGTGCTGGTCTCCCGGCACGACCAGCGGGCCGCGGCCGCCCAGCTGCCACGGGTCTCCGGCATCCCGTCGGACGTGCCGACCGGGCTGGCCAACCTCATGTCGCTGTCCTCACTGCCCTCCCCGGCCGCCCCCGGCTTTACCCTGACCGACCAGCACGGGCGGATGCTCGCCCTGTCCTCGCTGCACGGCAAGGTCGTGGTGCTCCAGTTCATGGACCCGCACTGCACCGACATCTGCCCGATCGTGTCGCAGGAGTACGTGGACGCCTACCACGACCTGGGCGCGCTGGCCAGCAAGGTGGTGTTCGTGGCGGTCAACGTGAATCAGTACCACGCCAAGGTGTCCGACATGGCCGCCTACAGCCAGGAGCACGGCCTGACCGCCATCCCGGACTGGCACTTCTTCACCGGCCCGGTGCCGCAGCTCCGCGCCGTGTGGCGCGGGTTCAACATCGAAGTCCAGGCGCCGAGCCCGAACGCCGACGTGGTGCACAGCTCGGTGGTCTACTTCATCGACGCCCACGGCCGTGAGCGCTTCCTGGCCATGCCCGAGGTCGATCACACCAAGTCGGGGACCGCGTTCCTGCCCGCCGCCGAGATCGCCGCCTGGGGGCACGGGATAGCGCTGATCGCCCGGGACATGGCGGGCTGACCCGGCTCCTGGCCCCCGGCCAGCACCGCCGTGTAGTGCCCGATCAGCGCGTCGCCGACCGCGGTCCAGCTGCGGGCCAGCACCCGCTCCCGGGCTGCGCGGCCCTGCGCCGCGCGGGCCGCCGGGTCGGCGGCCAGCCGGGCCGCCGCCCCGGCCAGGGCGGCGGCGTCGCCCGGCCGCACCAGGTACCCGGTGACACCGTCCTGGACCAGGTCGACCGGGCCGCCGGCCGCCGGGGCCACCACCGGCAGGCCGCTGGCCGCGGCTTCCTGGATGGTCTGCCCGAACGTCTCGTGGCAGCCGCTGTGCACGAACACGTCGAGGCTGGCGTAGATCCGGGCCAGCTGCTCCCCCCGGTGCTGGCCGAGGAACAGCGCGGCGGGCATCAGCCGCCGCAGCCGGGCCTCGGCGGGCCCGGCGCCCACGATGACCAGCCGTACCCCGGGAATCCCAGCCACCGGGGCCAGCAGGTCTACCTGCTTCTCGGTGGCCAGCCGCCCGACATAGCCGACGAGGACCTCCCCGCCGGGCGCCAGCGCCCGGCGCAGCTCCCCGCTCCGGGCCGACGGGCGGAACCGCTCGCAGTCCACGCCGCGGCCCCACATCCAGATGCGCTCGACCCCGTGCTGGCTGAGCCGTTGCGCACTGTCCGTGGACGGGGCCAGGGTGCGGGCCGCCGCGTTGTGGATCCGGCGGACCCAGCGCCAGGCGAGCGCCTCGGCGGCCCGGCCGTAGTGGTACGCCCGGGCGTAGCCGGGCACGTCGGTCTGGTACACAGCCACGGCCGGCAGCCCCAGCTGGCGGGCGGCCTTACCGCCCCGGGCGCCGAGAACGAACGGGCTGGCCAGGTGAACCAGGTCGGCTCGATGGCCCGCCAGCCAGCCACGGATCTGCGCGGTGCCGGGGCCGCCGCCCAGGCCGAGCCGGAACGCCCGGTAGCCGGGGAGCGGCAGGGACGGCACCCGCAGCACCGGGTAGCCGGGAGGATCCGCGAGGGCCGGGGCGCCGGGAGCCGGCTCCGGCGCGATGACCAGCGGCTGGTGCCCCCGGGCCAGGAGATGCTCAGCGACCCGCAGCACGCTGTGCGCCACGCCGTTCACGTCGGGCGGGAAGGATTCTGTGATGATGCCGATCCGCACGCCTCCACCCTGCGGCGGCGGCGTGGCGGCGGCACCAGCAGCGCCGTGCCGGGGGGCGAACGTCTGGTGACATCTGACCGCCGCTGGCGGGATGGCCCGTGGCGGCCGCCGGCCGGGCGGCGCAGCGCAGCGCGGCCCGGCCTGGGACACTACCGGTCATGCAGACTCTGGTTGTCGATCACCCGCTGATCGCGCACAAGCTCACGACCCTGCGCGACGAGGCCACCGAGGCACCGACCTTCCGGCGGCTCACCGATGAGCTGGTCACGCTGCTGGCCTACGAGGCGACACGGGAGATCAACGTGCAGCCGGTGGTGGTGCACACTCCCGTGGGCGAGGCGCAGGGGGTCAAGCTGGCCAGCCCGCCACCGCTGGTGGTGCCGGTGCTGCGGGCCGGCATCGGCATGCTCGACGGGATGACCCGGCTGCTGCCCATGGCCGACGTCGGGTTCGTCGGGCTGGCCCGGGATGAGGAGTCGCTGGTCGCCGCGACGTACGCCAACCGGCTCCCGGCCAACCTGGCCGGGCGGGATGTCTTCGTGCTCGACCCGATGCTCGCCACCGGCGGCACGCTGGAGACCGTGATCACCATGCTGGCCCAGCGCGAGGCGGCGTCGGTCACCGCCGTCTGCCTGCTGGCCGCCCCGGAGGGCATCGAGCGGGTCGCGGCCGCCTTCCCGGACGACGAGCCGATCCCGGTCCGCGTGGTCACCGCCGCCCTGGACGAGCGGCTCAACGAGCGCGGCTACATCCTGCCCGGCCTGGGTGACGCCGGCGACCGCCTGTTCGGCGCGGTCTGACGGCACTTCGCACCCCAGATGCGCAGCGGATGCCCGTTTCCTCCGCATTTCTCCGGGCCAGATGGGTGCGGAGTCGGCCGAGGGCGAGAGGAGCCGGGGGACTCCGGGCGGGGGGACTGCGGGGCGGGGACTACATGCCGACCGGGTGCCAGACGGTCTTGATCTCCAGGAAGGCGAGCAGGCGGGCCGGGCCCGGCGGCGCCAGTCCTCAGCCGTCCCGGCCGGCCGGCCGTAGACCCGCTTGACGTTCCCGGCCGCCAGCCGCTCCAGGCGGCCCGGTCCCCGGGGGCCGCGCCGGTCAGGTCGATCGCGTTCACATCCATGTGCCCGGCGAGCACCGGGGCCAGCTCCGCCGCCCGCCCGGTCAGCACGTTCACCACGCCGCCAGGCACGTCGGAGGTGGCCAGCACCTCGGCCAGGGTCACCGCGGGCAGCGCCTCCGGCCCGTCGCGCCACCAGCACCGCGGTGTTCCCGGTGGCGATCACCGGCGCCAGCACGCTGGCCAGGCCGAGCAGGCCCGCGCCCGGCGGCGCGAGCACCGCGACGACCCCGGTGGGCTCCGGGACGCTGAGGTTGAAGTACGGCCCGGCCACCGGGTTGGCGCCCCCGGCGACCTGCGCCACCTTGTCCGGCCAGCCCGCGTACCACACCCACCGGTCGATGGCCGCCGCGACCTGCTGGGCCGCCTCCCCGCCGTGGCCCCCGCATTCTTAACGATTTCCGCGGTGAACTGCCCTGCCCGCCCCTCGAGGACTTCGGCCACCCGGTACAGCACCTGGCCCCGGTTGTAGGCGGTCGCCCCGGACCAGCCGGGGAACGCCTTGCGGGCTGCGACCACCGCGTCCCGTGCGTCCTTGCGGGAGGCCAGCGCGGCGTGCGCCAGCAGCGTCCCGTCCGGCGCGGTGACCGGGAAGGACCGGCCCGATTCCGAGCGCGGGAACGCCCCGCCGATGAACAGCTTGTACGTCTTGCGCACGTCCAGCCGGGCCGGCGCGGCACCCTCACCGTTGCGCGCGGCCCGGGACCGGGGCGGGGCCTGAGGCGCGGCCGCCTCCCCATCCCGGGCGGCTTTGGGCCGGGCGGCGGGCGGCTGGGGGGCCGGGACGTTGGGCCGGATTTCTCGCGGCTTGCGGTCAGGCATCGAGGTATCCCGCCAGGCCGTGCCGGCCGCCCTCGCGGCCGAAGCCAGATTCCCGGTAGCCCCCGAACGGGCTGGCCGGGTCGAACCGGTTATAGGTGTTGGCCCAGATCACCCCGGCCCGCAGCCGCTGCGCCATCCAGAAGATCCGGCTGCCCTTCTCGGTCCAGATCCCCGCGGACAGGCCGTACGGGGTGTTGTTCGCCTTGGCCACGGCCTCCTCCGGGGTGCGGAAGGTGAGCACGGACAGCACCGGCCCGAAGATCTCCTCCTGCGCGATCCGGTGCGACTGGCTGACCCCGCTGAACACGGTGGGCGGGAACCAGTAGCCCCGCTCCGGCAGGGGGCAGGCCGGTGACCATCGCTGCGCGCCCTCCTGCTCCCCCGCCGCCGACAGCTCGGTGATCTTGTCGAGCTGCTGCCGGGAGTTGATCGCGCCGATGTCGGTGTTCTTGTCCAGCGGGTCGCCGAGGCGCAGCGTGCCGAGCCGCCGCTTGAGCCGGTCCAGCACGGTGCCGGCGATGGACTCCTGGACCAGCAGCCGGGAGCCGGCGCAGCACACATGGCCCTGGTTGAAGAAGATCCCGTTGACGATCCCCTCGACCGCCTGGTCCAGCGGGGCGTCGTCGAACACCACGTTCGCGGCCTTGCCGCCGAGTTCCAGGGTGAGCCTGCGGCCGGTGCCCGCCAGCGCCCGCTGGATCTCCTTGCCCACCTCGGTCGAGCCGGTGAACGCGACCTTGTCCACGCCGGGGTGGGCGACCAGGGCCTGCCCGGTGGCGCCGTCGCCGGTGAGGATGTTCACCGTGCCCGGCGGCAGGCCGGCCTCGGCGATGACCTCGGCCAGCAGCAAGGCGCTGAGCGGCGTGGTCTCGGCCGGCTTGAGCACGCAGGTGTTCCCGGCGGCCAGCGCGGGCGCCAGCTTCCAGGCCGCCATCAGCAGCGGGAAGTTCCACGGGATGACCTGCCCGGCCACGCCCAGCGGGCGGGGATCCGGGCCGAACCCGGCGTGCCCCAGCTTGTCCGCCCAGCCCGCGTGGTAGAAGAAGTGCGCGGCGGCCAGCGGCACGTCCACGTCCCGCGATTCCTTGATCGGCTTGCCGTTGTCCAGGCTCTCCAGCACGGCGAACTCGCGGGCCCGCTCCTGGATGACCCGGGCGATCCGGTACAGGTACTTGGCCCGGTCCCGGCCCGGCAGCGCGCCCCAGGCCCCCTGATAGGCGTCCCGGGCCGCCGCGACTGCCCGGTCCACGTCCTTCGTCCCGGCCTGGGCGACCTGGGCGAGGGGCTCCTCGGTGGCCGGGTTCAGCGTGGCGAAGGAGCCGCCGTCCGCGGGCGGGACGAACTGGCCGCCGATGAACAGCCCGTAGCTGGGCGCGATCGACACGATGTCGGCGGACTCGGGGGCGGGCGCGTAATCCCAGGACGGCCCGGCCGGGGGTGCGGTGCCCGGTGTGGCGACCATGTGCCGCTGGACCTCCTTGTCCGGCCCGGAATGCCCGAGTCCCTGCCTGGCCAGGATACGGGTACGCGTGCCGGGGCGGCTGGCCAGCAGCCGGGTCCTACCGTCCGGGCCGGGCCGGGCCGGGCTGCGCCCCGGCTGCCTCGACGGTATGCCGCAGCAGCACCGCGGTGGTCACCGGGCCGACCCCTCCGGGGACCGGGGTGAGCACCGACGCGATGCCGGTGACCGCGGCCGCGTCCACGTCGCCGGCCATCCCGCCACCGTCGGCGGGGCTGGTGCCGACGTCAACCACCACGGCGCCCGGCCGCACGTGGTCGCGCCCGATCAGGCCCGGCCAGGCCGGCGGCCACCACGAGCACCTCGGCCTCATGGCAGACGGCGGCCAGGCTGGTCCCGGCCGGCAGCGGGGCCTGGCAGATGACCCCGTGCACGGCCGGGTCGGCGGACAGGGCGGCGAGCCGGGCGGCGATGCCCGGGCCGCGCTCCTCATGCACCTGGCAGCCGACACCCGACCGGGCGGCGGCGCGCTGGAGGGAGCGCACGTACCAGGCGGCGCCCGCGTCATCGGTGGGCAGCAGCACCGCCAGGGTAGGGGTGATCCCCCGGGCCCGCAGTGCCGCCGCGGCCGCGGCGGTCTGCCCGGCGCAGGCCGGCCGCGATGGCCCGCCCGTCCACCAGCTCCGTCATGATCGCCTCCCGCGTCACCGTCCGCCTGTCCCACTCGCCTGAATCCGCTCTCCTGCCCCGCGCGCCTGCGCCGCCCGCCTGCCCCGCGCGCCTGCGCGGCCCGCCTGCCCGCGCGCCTGCGCCGCCCGCCTGCCCCGCTCGCCTGGGCCCGCCCGCCCGTTATGGATACCCCGCCGCGGCTGGTGGCGGGGGGCGCAGCGCCGCGCGGCAGCGGCATGCTGAATGCTCTGGGTAAGCCAGCTGAACGAATCCTGCGAGCTAGCTCCCCCCGCCCGGCCCTGCGCCGTAGGCTGCCCGCGTTAATGGCGACCCGCCCGGCGGGTCCCGCGGGAATGGTGCCGGGAACGGCGGAATCGGCATGGGAAATGGCGTGGCGGCCGAGGGGAATGGCCCGCTGCCCGGGCCGGAGGGCTCCGCCGCCGCGGCGCGGCTGCGCGGGCTGCGCGCCCGCCTCGGCCTGAGCCAGGAGCAGCTCGCCCGCGAGCTCGGCGTGTCATTCGCCACCGTGAACCGCTGGGAGTCGGGCCGGACCCGGATGTCGGCCCGGGCCGGCCGGGCCATCGCGGCGTTCGAGGCCCGGGCCGCCGCGGCACCCACCTCGCCGCTGCCGGTGGCCGCGTCCAGCTTCATCGGCCGCGAGCGGGAGCTAGCCGAGCTGGCCGGGCTGCTGGGCCGGGCCCGGCTGCTCAGCCTCACCGGCCCGGGCGGGGCGGGCAAGACCCGGCTGGCGGTGCAGGCCGTCAGCCGGCATGCGGCGGCGGCCGACATCGTCTTCATCCCGCTGGATGCCGTGCACCAGCCCGGCTCGCTCCTCCCGGCGGTCGCCAGCCGGCTGCACGTCGCGGACCAGCCCGGGGTGCCGCTGGCCGAATCCGTAGCGGCCGCGCTGCGCGAAGCGCCGCGGCTGCTCCTGCTGGATGGCGCGGAGCATCTGCGGGACGCGGTGGCCACGCTGGCCGCCCAGCTGGCCAGCGCGGATCCCGGGGTCCGTATCGTGGTGACCAGCCGGGTCGTGCTGGGCGCGCCCGGCGAGGTGTGCTGGACCGTGCCGCCGCTGGACTGCCCGTCCGCCGCGGCCGGCGCCGCTGACGTGGCGGCCTCGGACGCCGTGCAGCTGTTCCTGGCCCGGGCCCGGGACCGGCTGCCCGGCCTGAGCACCGCCGACGTCCCCCCGCACGCCATCGGCGAGCTGTGCCGCCGGCTGGACGGGCTGCCGCTGGCCATCGAGCTGATCGCCAGCTGGGTGAGCACCCTGTCCATCCAGGAGATCCTGCAGCAGCGCGCGGTCCTGCTGGATCAGGAGCTGCCGCGGGACGGGCAGGCCCGTGGCCGCCGCCTGGTGGATGTGGTCCGGGCCAGCCACGACCTGCTGCAGCCCGCGGAACAGCGGCTGCCGCCGAGCTGAGCGTGTTCGCCGGGCCCTTCACGGCTGGACGATGCGCGGGCCGTCAGCGCGACGCCGGCCCGGCGCCGGGCCTGACCTGGCGCGGCTGGTCCGCGGCCTGGTGGATTCCTCCTGGCTGATGGTCACCCGGGGCAGCGCGCAGAACCGGTTCAGCATGCTGGACACGATGCGCGACCTTCGCCGCGGCCCGGCTGGCCGAGTCCGGCACCGGGCCGGGCATCCGGCGCGCGGCACGCGCTGCACTTCGCGGACCTGGCCGGCGGCAGCGAGGCGGGCCTGGCCGGCCCGGACGCGGCGCAGTGGACCGCCCGGCTGGAAGCGGCCGCCGCCGACCTGGACCAGGCCCTGCGCTGGGCCGAGGACAACGCCGAGATCACCCTCGGCCTGGAGCTGGGCGCGGCGCTGTGGCGCTGGTGGCTGCTCCGCGGCCGGCTGAGCTACGGGCGGGCCTGGCTGGACCGGATGCTGGACCGGGCCGGCCAGCGGCACGACGAGCCAGCCGGCCGGGCGTTCTGCTCGGCCGCGGTGCTGGCCGCCGAGAACGGCGACTATCCCGGGGCCGTGCGCCAGGCCAGACGGGCCCTGCGCATCCTGGAGCCGCTGGGGCTGCGCGAGCGGACCGCGTTCGCGGCCACCGTGCTCGGCTCGGCCTACCGCTACCTGGGTGACCGCGCCGCGGCCCGGCGCAGCTTCCAGATGGCCATGGACCTGCGCGCCGCGCTGGGCGACCGCCGGGCGATGTCCGCCGCGATCAACAACATGGCCCTGCTGGAGGTGGACGACGGGAACCTGCCCCGGGCCCGGGAGCTGTTCGAGCAGGGGCTGGCCATCAAGCGGCAGCTCGGCGATCACCGGCCGCTCGCCATCGGCCTGGCCAACCTGGCCGACCTGCTGATCCGGACCAGTGAGTGGGAGGCCGCCGGCCGTGCCCTGGCCGAGGCCGCCGGGCTGGCCGAGGGGCTGGGCAACCCGCAGCTGATCGGCACCATCCGGTGCAACCAGGGCAACCTGGCCGCGCGCCAGGACCGCTGGGCGGACGCCGCCGGGCATTACGCGGCGGCCGTCGCCGCCTACCAGGAGGCTGGCCACCGTTCGACGCGGTGGAGGCCATGCTCGGGCTCGGCCGGGCCGCCGGGCGGCTGGGCCGGGCCGGGGAGGCCGCCGCGCAACTGCGCGCCGCCGAGGCGCTGGCCGGGGAGATCGGGAACCCGCTCCGGCTGGCCCAGGTCCGCAGCGCGCTGGCCGAGGCGGGCGTGACGGCGGCGGGAACGACAGCGGCCAGCCCGCTGCCCGGCGGGCTGACCGCGCGCCAGGCCGAGGTGCTGCGGCTGCTCGCCACCGGGATGAGTAACAAGCAGATCGCCGCCGAGCTGTCCCTGAGCCCGGCCACGGTGGAGCGCGCACCTGGCCACCATCTACCGCAAGCTGGGGCTGGGCGGCCGGGTGGACGCGGCCCGTTACGCGGTCGCGCACGGGCTGGCCTCCGCGGTGTTATAACGTCCGCGGCGCGGCCGCCGCGGCTGCGGGAACGTCCCCCGCCCGGCCAGGCGGCCGCCGCCGCGCGCCGGGGCCCGTACATGGTTTCCGGGATGCGGCCCGTCCCGGCCCTGGCGTACACCTGCTGTCTGGTGCCCAGGCCCGTGCCGGGCACCTGGTGGCGGACGCCCGGCGGAGGGGCCCGGGCGTCCGGGACCACCGCCGGGGCGCGGCGCCCGGCGGCTGCCTGGGCCCGGTGCACCCGGAAGGACAAGGACGTGGCATGCGGGACCAGCTGATCGGGAACGGCGCGCCCGTGCTGTCGATCCTGCTCGAGCCGGGCGAGAGCGTCGTGGCCGAGGCCGGCGAGTTCTCCTGGATGACCGACTCCATCCAGATGTCCACCGGCATGCGGCGGCGGGGCGGGTGCCCCGCCTGACGGGCGCCCGGCGGAGTCGGCGGCTGTCGCTGCTGATGAGCACCTACTCCGCCAAGGGAACGGCCGGGACCATGGCCTTCGCTGCGAAGCTGCCGGGCAGCATCCGGGCGGTGCACGTGACGCCCGGCCGGGAGTACCTGGTGCACCAGCACGGGTTCCTGGCCGGCACCGGCGGGCATCCAGGTGGGCACCGGCTTCCGGCAGGCGCTCGGGGCGGGCATGTTCGCGGCCGAGGGTTTCGTCCTGCACCGCATCGGCGGCGAGGGACGGGCCTGGATCGAGCTGGCCGGCGAGGTGGTCCACTGGCCGCTGGCCGCCGGCCAGTCGGTCCGGGTGCACCCGGGCCACGTGGGGCTGTTCGAGGCGACGGTGTCCTTCCAGGTGATGCGTGCCAGGGATGGCCAACCGCTACTTCGGCGGCGACACGCATTACTTCGCGGTGCTGTCCGGCCCCGGCCGGCGTGGCTCCAGTCGGTGCCGCTGCCGGTGTTCGCCGCCCCACTCGCGCCGTACCTGGGACGGGATGGCCGCAAGGCGTCCGTCAGGCGGGGCCATCGGCGGGGTCATCAACTCCTCTGCCAGATCACGACATCACGACTGAGGCATGCCATGAACCGACCTGATTTCACCGCTCCGCAGCACCGCGGTCGCCGCGCTCGCCGGGGCCGCCGCCGGGCTGGCCCTGGCCGGCTGCGGGACCAGCAACGCCGGTTCCGCCGGCGGCCGGCGCCCGGCTCAGCGTCCGGGCAGTCCTCCGCCCCGGCGGCCAGCCCGGCGTCCTGTCCGCCAGCGGCACGGTCAGCTCCCCGGCCTTCTTCCCGATCGCCGTCGGGAACACCTGGGTGTACAGGCAGAAGCTGTCCGGCGGGCAGGGCACGGTGACCAATCAGGTGACCCCGGTCACCCCGGCCGCGTCGGGAAGCCAGGTGGTCATGAAGATCCGGGAGAACCTTCCCGGGCGGGCCCGCACCACGACCCGTCGGCACTTCATGGTCCACCCCGACGGCTCGATCGCGGTGCCGCTGACCCAGCTGGGCAGCACGGCCGTCAAGCGTGCAGTCCGGCAGCATCATCTGGCCCAGCGCGGCCCAGCTGGCCTCGGGCCAGCCCTACACCGACCACCTCGTCATCACCATGCACGAGGCCGGGCAAGGCCATCACCGTGGGGCCGCGCGTCGTGGTGCGGGGCACGGGACCCAGAGCGTGACCGTGCCCGGCCGGCACGTTCCAGGCCACGCTCATCACCGAGAGGATGATGAGGCGTTCTGGGCGTGACCGTGCGCCTGGACATCAGACCTGGGTGGCGAACGGGGTCGGCCCGGTGAAGGCCGAGGTGACCAGCCGGACGGCCGGCTGGCCGACGATCGTACCAGCGAGCAGGTACTGAAGTCCTTCACCAAGGGCTGAGGGCGGGGCGGGGCTGTGTTGCCGTTGCGCCGCCGCGGGGCGGCTGGAGGGCACATCCGCTGACCCGGCAGCACGATTCCGGTACTGGCCGCGGTCGCGGGCGGAAGCCTGTCGCCTCATGACCCTGCGGGGCGGCAGGATCACCCTATGGCGGCACCGTTCATCCCCGGGCTGGAACTCGCCCGGCATCTGCACGCTGAGGTGGTCGCGCCGCTGCTGCAGGAGATCACGCCCGGGCTGCGCTACTCGGCGGCGCTGCTGGGCCCGGGTTCCGAGGTCCTCGGCTTCGACACCGAGCGTTCCACCGATCACGACTGGGGCCCCCGGCTGCAGGTCTTCCTGCCGCCGGGACCGCCAGCCGGGATAAGAACCAGATCAGCCGCGCACTGGCCGGGCGCCTCCCGGCCGGCTTCCGCGGCTACCCAGTCCGGTTCCCGCTCACCGGCGAGCCACCCAGCGCCGCCCGGCACCACATCACCGTGGCGGTACTGGGCGGCTGGGTGCGCCGGCTGCTCGGCTTCGACCCGCAGCGGGGCATCAGCCTGCTGGACTGGCTGGCCACGCCCGCGCAGCGGCTGGCCGAGTTCACCGGCGGCGCGGTGTTCCATGACGGACTCGGCCAGCTGGGCCCGCTGCGGGACCGGCTGGCCTGGTACCCCGACGACCTGTGGCGTTACCTGCTGGCCTGCCAGTGGCGCCGGATCGCCCAGGAAGAGGCGTTCGCCGGGCGGTGCGCGGAGGTTGGCGACGGGCTGGGGTCGGCGGTCATCGTGGCCCGGCTGGGCCGGGACCTGATGCGGCTGTGCCTGCTGATGGACCGCCGCTACCCGCCCTACAGCAAATGGCTCGGCACCGCCTTCGCCCGGTGCCCCGGCGGCCTGAGGCTGGGGCCGCCGCTCACGGCCGCCCTGGCGGCGCCCCGCTGGCGGGCCCGCGAGCAGCATCTCGCCCAGGCGCTGGAGGCGGCCGCCGCCGGCACAACCGGCTCGGCCTGACCGAGCCCGTCCCAGCCACCGTGCGGAGGTTCTACCGCCGCCCCTACCAGGTGCTGGGCGGCGACCGGTTCGCCGAGGCGCTGCGCGGACGGCATCGCCAGCCCGCGGATCCGGGAGCTGCCACTGGCCGGGGCGGTGGACCAGTTCATCGACAGCACGGACGCGCTCGCGGATGCCGCCGCGCTGCGCGCCGCCACGGCCGCGCTGCTGCGGTGCGGCCCTGGGCGAGCCCGTCCCTGGCCCGGATGACCGGGCACGATGATCCGGCCGCCGTCCGGGGCCTGCCCGGACGGGTCGCCGGACTGGTCGTGTGCTCCGATGATGCGTGCGCCTTCCGGCGGATCCGGTCCAGATCGCCCGTGATCCAACAGGAATGCACGGCGGCATCGCCGGCAGCTTCCACGCGCTTAGCTCGTGGCCGGGGGGTCTGGGCTAGGCATCCTCCGGAAGAACCGACCAGTAGCTGGGGCCGCGCCACGCGGGCCGGCGCGGCAAGGGGCACGGCGATGAAGTTCTACGGCGAGATGCGCGTCCAGGGCAGCGGTCCCTGGATGGCGACTCGCTTCGACGCGCTGGCCTACGCCCTGGCCGAGATCGAGCAGACGGACCCGGCCGTGGCGGAGGTGGACCTGACCGCCTCCCTCGCGCAGGGCTGGGTCACCGCCTCGATGATCATCGATCAGGAGAACCTGGAGCGCGCCGTCGCCAAGCTCATCGCCACGGTGCGGACCGCGATCTACCCGAACGGCGATATCGCGGGCAGCTGGAAGTTCCTCGCCGAGACCGCCGACCTGTCCATCCGCCCGGCGGCCGACCGCCGGGCGCCGGGCGACCAGCGGCCGGTCAGCGCTGCGCCGGCCAGTGGTGGCCTGCCCATCCGCGGAGGCGAGCCCGGCGGCGGGCTGCCCGTCCGCGGGGGCGAGCCCGGCGGCGGCCTGCCCGTCCGCGGGGCGAGCCCGGCGGCGGCCTGCCCGCCCGCGGAGGCGAGCCCGGCGGCGGCCTGCCCGCCCGCGGAGGCGAGCCCGAGCGGCGGCCTGCCCGCCCGCGCAGGCGTGCCCGCGGGCGGCACGTCAGGCCGTGGCCGGGCGCGGCTGGTGACCCGTGCCGGCGGCGGCCGGTGGCCAGCTGCCCGAAGCCGACGGGAGCGGGCTTTGGACCGACGGGCGCGTGCCCGGGCCTCGTGGCGGCGACGTCCCGCCTGCCCGGGGGGACCGGCGCCCGGAGACGCCGTGGCCCGGGAGACCCGGCCTGCAGGAACTGCGGACGGAGCGGCCACCGCCGGAGAGGCCACCGCCGGAGGAGACGCGGCGGCAGACCAGCCTCCTGGGCCGGACGAGCAGACCGGCCCGTTCCGGCTTCCCGCGCCCTACCGCTTGCCGACACCCAACCACACACCCGCAGGCGCCTGACCCTGCACCCGCAGGCGCCTGACCCCGCACCCGCGGACCGGCACCTGACCCGCCCGGCCCACCTGGCCAGCGCCGCCCGGCTCCTCGGCCGGCCCGCGTGCCCGCGAGCGATCAGCCCGCCACCAGTCGCGCCGATACCCAACTGTGATCAGCGAAGTCCGGCCGAAGGGGGCGCTGCGGCGTCCTAATCGGGTGATGGGGCATCTGGTGGAGGGGGTTTCCAATGAGGTTCACACGCGCGCGAGTCATCCTGGCGGCCGGGGTCCTGGCCGGGGCCGGGACGCTGACCGGCACGGTCCTGGCGGCCGGCCCGGCCGCGGCGGGCTCCAGCCCGGTGGTGATGGTGAACTGCGCCGGGCAGGGGCAGGTCCGGCCATCCGGCTACGACATCGGCTGCACGGCGAACGAACTGCTGGCCCAGCTGCACTGGACCAGCTGGCGGTCGGCCGCCTTCGGCGGCGGCGTGCTGAAGGTCGATGACTGCGTGCCGACCTGCGCGCAGGGCAAGTACATCCGCTACTCGGTGCTGACCGTGCTCTGGCGGGCCACTCCGTGGCCGGGGCACTCCGGGCGCGAGTACTTCAGCAGGCTCACCATGATCTTTACCGGCGCGCGCCCGCAGCACTCCCGGGCCGCCGTGACCCTCACCCTGCCGCCCACCTAACCAACACGCCGGCCGGCCGGGGACCGGGATGACACCAAGGTCCCGGCCGCGTGGCCCGGCGGGCGGCCAGCGTGGCTGCGGGCCCCCTCCGGGACGGGAGGGGGCCCGCAGCATGGGCGCGGCCGGGGAGCGGTGGGTCAGCCGCGCAGGATGCTGTCAGAAGCGGTGGTGGTGGCGCCTCCGCGTGGTCGTGGTGACCGTAGCCGTGGGGCTGACCACCGCGGTGGGGCTGACCACCGCGGTGGGGCTGGCCGACCCGGTCGGGGTCGCGGTCGCCGCCGCACTGGCCGACGTGGTGGCGCTGGCCGTCGTGCTGGCCGTGGGCGTGGCCGACGCGGTGGTCGCCGGGCAGATGGTCATGCCGAACGTGGGGTTGCCCGCACCGGCGGTGACCGCGTTGACCTGCTGACGGAAGCAGGCCGCGACGACGACGCCGTTGCCGTCCACCGTGGTGCTCACGTCGTTCTGCAGCCCGAAGTTCTGGCAGTTCAGGTTGGTGAACGACTGCTGCAGCCGCATGGCCAGGAAGGTGAACAGGTTGCTGGCCTCGGCCGGCATCGGGCTGGGGCCGCCGATCAGCAGGTTCACATCCTGCTGCAGCCGGACGCCCTGGATGCTCTCCATGTCACCGCAGTACTCGGCGGGCGACTCCCCGGCCGGGAGGGCCGCCTGGTCCACGATGGACCGGTAGGCGTTGGTCTTGTCCGGGCTGGCATTGCCGTTGTTGTCCAGCGTCATCGGGTCGTTCTGCGGGACCAGCGCCGCCGGGCCGCCATTGCCGTTGTCGAAGGCCGCGGACTGCAGCTCGTCGAGCGGCAGGGCCGGGGCCGCCGTGCCCGGGCTGGCCAGGTCGGGGACGGTCCACGGGGTGCAGTGCAGCGCCGGGTCCACGAAGAAGTCGATCAGGCCGTTGTCGCTGCCATTCACCAGCGTGGTCGCCCCGGCCAGCTGAGCGGTAGTGGCCGCCGTGTCCTGCGCGGTCTGGCCATTGGCGGTGGCCAGGTACTTGGTGGTGACGTTGTCACTCTGGTCCTGGTCGATGACCCCGAAGTTCCGGGTGGTCAGGCAGGGCTGGCCGTCCACCGCGGTGCCCGGGTTCGGCACGGTCAGCTGGCCATTGCCGATCGCGGTGTTCGCGGCGGCGAAGAACGCCGGCGCATCGCAGGCCGCCATCTGCGTGAAGGAGGAGAATCCCTGGCCGGCGATGTTCTCGCCCGCGACGCAGTTGGCGCCCTGCAGGATGGCGTCGGGCGTCCCGGATGCGGCAGGCGCGTTGGCGGCGGCGGGCGGCGTGGTCCCGGTCACGGCCGGGGTGGTCACCGTCCCGGCGTTCACCGCGCTGGCCGTCGCGGAGGGGGCCGTGCTCACCGCGGGGTTCACGATCGTGGACGGCCCCGCCGAGTTGGCCGTGGCCGGGGTCGTCGCCGCGGGAGTCGTCACCACGGCCGCCGCCGCAGTGCTGGCCGGGGTGGCCAGCGGCGTGGGCGTCGCCGTGGCGGTGCCCGCGGCCGCCGTGGCCGCCGTGCTGCTGGCCACCGGGGTGGCCGTGCCGGTACCGGCGGTGGCGGCCACCTGGTCGGCGCCCAGCAGCGACAGCGTGTTGCCGTTGAAGCCGAACCAGATGCCGACCACACCGCCGGCCGGCAGGGCGGGCACGACCGGGGCGGCGGCCGGGGTGGTGCCCTGGTCGACCACCAGCGGGTTGTACACGGAGATCTGGCCGTCGGCCGGGTTGATCACCGCCGCCTGGACGAACGCGGTCTGGTTCGCGTTGGCTTCGTTGCAGGGACCGTCGGCGGGATTGGTCGCAGTGAGCTGATAAGGCGTGGCCAGGCCCTGCGCGGTCAGCGGGTTGGCCGGCACGATCAGCGTGCAGTTCATGTTGGCCGCCGCCGCGGTCTTCTGGATGGCCTGCGAGCCACCCAGGCCACCGAAGGCCACGGCCCCGCCCACCCCGATCGCGACCGCGCCGACGAGCGCACCGGAAACCATGAGGAATCGTCTCCGGCGGAGCGCCCCATCGCTCTGCCACGCGGTCCCATGCCCTATCGACATCTAGAACGTCCTTTCACTTACGAGCCAGGTCCCACCCCGTCTCCTGCCGGGTAGCCAAGCCGTTAGCCAAGCGAGAGGAGTTCTTAACCAGTTCTTGGTAACCGGGCCGTAAGAAGATCGTCCGGTTTCGCGCTGCCCGATAAACGGGCTGGTAGGGGCGCCAATTGAGTTTCGGTCAGGCCCAGTGAACGCCGGGGCCAGCGCCGTCATCCTCATCGAGGCGGCCTGAGCCAGCGCAGGACGACGCGGGGCGCCGGGGGCAGGGCGCCCGGGCCAAGCCGAGGTCAAGCCGGGATCAACCCGCCGCCGGCGGCGCCGCCAGGTCGGCCGCCACCTTCCGCCAGGCGTCCAGCGCGGTCCCGATCGCGGCGGCTGGGACGTCCGCGTGGGTGAGCATCCGCACCCGTCCCGCGATCATCGTGACCAGCACCCCGTGCGCAGCCAGCCGCTCCGCCCATTCCGCGGCCGGGTGGCCGGTGCCGGCCACGTCCACGAAGATGATGTTGGTCTCCACTGCGCCCGGGTCCACGGCGCCGGGCAGGATCTCGGCGATCCCGGCCGCGAGCCGCCCGGCGTTCGCATGGTCGGTGGCCAGCCGCCCGGGGCCGTCCCGCAGCGCGATGAGGCCGGCCGCAGCCATGATCCCGGCCTGCCGCCAGGCCGCGCCGAACAGCACCTTCAGCCGGCGCGCCTCGCGGATGAACCCGGCGTCCCCGGCCAGCAGCGACCCGATCGGCGCGCCGAGCCCCTTGGACAGGCAGAACATCAGCGCGTCGGCATGCTCCGCGTACTGCGCCACGGTCGCCCCGGTCACCGCGGTGGCGTTGAAGATGCGGGCACCGTCCAGGTACAGCGGGGTCTGCCGGGCGGCGCACGCCGCGGCGATCCCGGCCAGCCCGGCGACACCGAGCACCGAACCGCCGCCAAGCTGGTGGGTGTTCTCGATCGCCACCAGGTCGACCTGGTCCACGTCGTACGGGTCGGGTTCCAGTGCCTGGGCCACCTGGGCCGGGGTCAGCAGGCCGCGCCCAGGTGCCTGGATGCGGCGGAAGGCGATCCCGGACAGGGCCGCGGCGGACGCCGCCTCGCTCCCGCCGACGTGGGCCGCCGCCTCGCAGACCACGAACCGGCCCGGCCGCACGAAGGCGTGCATGGCGATCTGGTTGCAGGCGACGCCGGTCGGCAGGTAGAGCGCGGCCTCCTTGCCGGTCAGCTCGGCCGCGGCGTCCTGGAGCCGGTTGACGGTCGGGTCGTCGCCGTACCAGTCGTCGCCCACCTCGGCGTCCGCCATGGCCCGCCGCATCGCCGCCGACGGCCGCGTCACCGTATCCGACCGCAGGTCAACCAATCCATCCATCTCCGGTCCCGTCTGGGCCGCCCCCGGTAACGCCCATGATCGTGGTTGATTGGGGGCCTATCTGGACCTTAATCAACCACGATCACGGTGCGGCCGGGGGACGTCCTAGGGTGGTCGTCGTGGCCGATACGCCGGATGCGCCGATGGCGCTGGACGGGGTGGGCGGGACCGGGCTGGCGGTCGCCGCGATCCGGGCGCGGGAGAGCGCCCGGCCGGACCGGCTGTTCAACGATCCGCTGGCCGCGGCCTTCGCGGAACTGCGCACCGCCGGGACGGCGCCGGGGGGTGAGCCCGCAGCGGCGGCCGGGAACGAGCCCGGCGAGCCGGGCGGGCGGCACGCGGCCGCGCTGCGGGCCTGGGTGGTGGCCCGCACCGTGTTCCTCGACGAGATGCTCAACCAGGCCTGCGCGGACGGGGCCCGGCAGGTGGTGCTGCTCGGCGCCGGATTCGATGCCCGCGCCTTCCGGCTGCCGTGGCCGCCTGGCGTGCGCTGTTTCGAGCTGGACACCCCGGGCGTGCTCGGCGTCAAGGAACAGGTACTGAACGCGCAGCAGGCCCGGCCCGGCTGCGAGCGCATCCCGGTGCCGTGTGACCTGCGGGCGGACTGGCCGGCGCCGCTGGCGGCCGCCGGCTTCGACCGGGCCGGCAGGCCGCGTGGATCGCCGAGGGCCTGCTCGTCTACCTCGACCCGGACACCGTCGGCCGGCTGATACGCGAGGTCACCCGGCTGTCCGCGCCGGGCAGCCAGCTCGGCCTGACGTTCCGCAACCGGGTTCGCGGGCCGGGCGGTGGCTCGCTGGGGCCGGCCCTGCGCCGCTCGGCGGCCCCGGACGACCCGGCCGGCTGGCTGGCGGGGCACGGCTGGTCAGCGACGCTGGCCGGCGCCCGCGAGGTGCTGGCCGCGCACGGCCGGGCTCCCCGCAGCCCCGCCCAGCCGGGCTCGCCGCGGGCCCTGCTGGTCAGCGCCCGCCTGGAGCGGGCGGGCGCAGGTGCCGCGCCCACCGCTCCCCGCCCCGCCGGGAAACCCTCCCGCCGAACGCACCGTGCCGCCCCACTGGCAGCCCCCGCCCCGCAGCCGTCAGGGGCTGCCGAGGACCGGCCGCTGCCCGCGCTGCTGTCCCAGGCGCTGGTCGCGTTCACCATCGAGTTCGACAACGAATTCGAGTACCGGATGCCGCACCGGACCACCTGGGGCCCGGCCGCGGGCGCCCCCGGGCCGTGGCACGTCTCCCAGGTCATGTGGGCGAACTTCATCCAGTTCATCCCGGCCGGGGGCATCCCGTTCCGGGAGGTGGCGGCGCTGGCCCCGCTGGTCAACCTGGCCGGCCTGCGGCGCTGGGGCTACCTCGTGGTCGCCCCGGACGGCGAGGCCGGCGGCGCGGCGGCCTCGGACGGCGGGCCGGCCTGGGACGGCGCCGGCCTGGGACGGCCGGCCTCGGGCGGCGCGCCGCCGCCGCGGCCGGACTGGCTGGTCCGGCTCACCCCGGCCGGGCGGCAGGCACAGCAGGTCTGGCGTCCGCTGGCCGGGGAGATCGAGGAGCGCTGGCGGGACCGGCTCGGCGCGGTGGACTTCGGGCGGCTGCGCGCCGGGCTGGGCGCCGTGGCCGGCCGGGCCGCCGCCGGTTTCCCGCCCTACCTCCCGGTGTCCGGGATGTACCGGGCCGATCCGGTCGTGCTGGACGCGGGGGCCCGTGCGGCGGCCGGGCTCCGGCCGCTGGCCGGCCGCGGGACCAGTCCGGGCCACGGCCCGGGAGCCGACCCCAGCGGCACCCCCGGGACCAGCCCGGGCAACGCCCCCGGAACCAGCCCGGGCAACGCCCCCGGAACCAGTCCGGGCGGCAGCCCCGGTACCAGTCCCGGGGCGAGCCCTACCGGGAAGGCGGGGTCCAGCCCCCGGGGCAAGGCGGGCGTCAGTCCCCCGGTCCGCCCCGGCACCAGCGCGGCCGGGAACGCGGGCGGCCGCCCGGCCGGGGACCGCGGCGCCAGCCCGGCCGGGGACTGGGATACCGGCCGTCCCGGCAGTCCGGGCACCAGGCCCGGCGGCGGTCCTTGGCCGGTCTCCCCGGGGGGCCCGGCGGGCGGGCTCGGCCTGCCCGCCCTGCTGTCGGCCGCCCTGCTGTCCTGGCGCCTGGAGTACGAGCCGGAGGCCGGGCTGGCCCTGCCGGTCAGCGCGAACCTGCTGCGCATCCTCACCCCGGAGCCGCAGCGGCTGCGCGACCTGCCCGCCCGGGCCGGGATATCCAAGGAAGCGGTCGCGGTGTCGCTCGGCCTGCTGGAGCGACGCGGCCACGCGGCGACCGGCCCCGACCTGGCCGCGCGCCGGGGCAGGGCGGCCTGGCTCACCGAGCGCGGCCGCCACGCCCAGGCCGGGTATCTCCGGCTGGCCAGCACGCTGGCCGAACGCTGGCAGGCCCGGTTCGGCGCGGCCCCCGTGACGGCGCTGGGTGAGTCGCTGCGGGCGCTTTTCGTTGAGCATGAAGGGCAGTCCGCGGTCGCGGCGGCGCTGGCTCCCTATCCGGAAGGATGGCGGGCGAACCCGCCCTACCTGGCCCGTACCCGGGCCATGATCAGCGATCCGGCGGCAGCGCTGCCGCACTACCCGATGGTGTCCCACCGTGGTGGCTTCCCGGACGGCAGCTGAGATCAGTCCAGGGAGTGCCGGCGGCGGCCAGCACGTGAGCGAGGCCGGGGCTCACCCTCGGCCGACCGCCATCGACCGCTCGCCGCCCGCGCCCGGGACATACGTGCGCACGTCAGCGCCGCCGCGGCGCGGCCGCGGCGGGCTCAGAGGGGGAGATGAGGGCACCGGCATCCCCCGGTACCGCAGGCCGCCGCCAGGGACCCGGGAGGCACAGCCAGAGCAGGATAAGGACAGCGGCCAGCTCGGCCAGGGGCGCGAAGAGGTTCCCGGTGATGGCCAGCACCGGGCGGCTGATGATGTGCCTGGCCGGGCCGCCCGGCAGCGACACGAGGGCCGCGGCCAGGAGCCGGAGCAGCACCGCCCAGTCGAGCAGGGTAGCCGGGTAGAGCACTAGCAGGCACAGGCCCGCCGCGTCGTACCAGGGGTAGTGGTACGGCCAGGTGAACAGCCACGCCAGCGTGAGGGCCAGGGCGGGCCGGACGAATGGGCGATCAGGGAAGCCGGCCGGGAGCCGCCACAATGCCAGCAGGGCGAGCGCGGCGCAGGTGATGTAGGCGACGACCTGCATGCCCGGCGGCGGCCCGGCATACCCGAGCGGCCGGTAGATGAGTTCGTACAGGTTGCCCCAGGTGAACATGGTGCTACGGCGCACGAGCACGACAACGGCGGGCCGCCCGGCCACGAGATACGCCGGTGCCAGGAGGGCCAGGAAACCGGCCAGCGCGAACGGGCCCACGGCCGCCAGCCGCCGCGTGGTCACCGCGGCCCAGGCCATCCCGATGCCGTACAGCGCGAATGTGATCTTGATGGCGGCCGCCGCGCCGATGAGGAATCCCGCGGCTAGCGCGTGCTGGGCATCCGGGCTCTGGCCTGGCCGCCGGACGCTCAGCGCCGCCACCCCGGCAAATCCGAGCGCCGCCCCGATGCCATCGATGTGGCCGCCCGCGACCACGGCCCAGAGCGCGAGCGGGTTCACCGACCAGAGCAGGTGCGCGCGCGCCCGCAGCGCCGGGTTGGGCCGGAGCATCCGGTCCAGCGCGAGCACCACCGCGAGGAACGCCAGCGCGTTCCACAGCTTCAGCCAGAACGTGATCCGGGCGATCGAGATCCCGCCGAGCTCGGCGGCGGCCCACTGCTCCGCGGTGGCCAGCGGGCCATACGTCAACGCCTGGTGCTGCCACAGGTGCCGCGCCGCCCGGCCGACCGGGTCACCCGCACGGAAGAGCTGCTGCGCGGTCATCACGTACGGGCTGTGGCCCAGGACGGCGATCCGGCCGTACACGGCGTAGTTCAGCGCGTCGTTGGACCCCGCCGGCGGCAGGACGGCGAGGGCGGCGACGATCAGGAAGGCGCCCGCGACGAGCAGCCGGGTGGATGGCCGGGCTCCGCGTGCCACCGCGGCCAGTCCCGCGCCCACGCCGGCGAAGCCGAGGGCCGCCATGAGCCATTCGGCCGGGACCACGACCGGCAGCGGCGGTGTCAGCGGCAGCCACCATGGCAGGCTCCCGCCGCGCGCGCCCGAGGCAACGAAATCCGGGACAGCGGTGAGATCCGCCGCCGCGGACACCGCCACCATGATCGCTGCGGCCGCTGTCAATCCCACGGCCGCTGACCAGGAAAGTACCCTGGCCGGCAAATCGGAGGAGGCGCGGGGCGGGCCGGGCCGCCGCGGGCCGCCCCCCGGGGGCGGGCCGGGCCGCCGCAGGGCGCCCGCCAGGATCGGGGGCCTGCGCACCGGCCGACGTCCGCTCTCCGCCACGCTGCTCACCCCTGACAGCCGCGTCCGCGCTGCCCAGGCATGGTCTCGGCCGGTTCCGCGGCCACGGAGCCCTGGCCCTGGCGATACCTGGCCAGCCGCGCAAATCTCGGGATTTATTCATAATGAGTGTGATGCGCGGTGAGCGCGAAACGGCCGTTAATGGTGCTCGGAAGGCCAATTAGTTACCAGGATTTGGAATTGATTGCCCGGTCATGGCATTTAATTGCCGGGAGTTGACACGGCGGCCGCCCAGGCCGCCCCTCTGGGGGGCCATAGGGGCGGCCTACACGCTCCTCAATCCAGGGTGAAGTAGTCCGGGCCCTGGTAGCTGCCGGTGAGCTGCTTGGCGCGCTGCATGAGCAGGTCGTTGAGCAGGCTGGAGGCGCCGATCCGGAAGTAGGACGGGGTGAGCCAGTCCAGGCAGGCGGTCTCCCGGACCAGCACCAGGTAGCGGATGGCGTCCTTGGCGGTGCGCACGCCGCCGGCCACCTTCACCCCGACGCGGCGCCCGGTGGCGGCGGCGAAATCCGCCACGGCACCGAGCATGACCAGGGCGACCGGCGGGGTGGCGGCCGGGCTGATCTTCCCGGTCGATGTCTTGATGAAGTCGGCGCCGGACAGCATGGCTAGCCAGGAGGCGCGGGCCACGTTGTCCAGGGTGGCCAGTTCCCCGGTCTCCAGGATCACCTTGAGGTGGGCCGGCCGCACGCCTCCCGCACCGCCCGGATCTCCTCGCTGACCTGGCCGTAGCGGCCGGCCAGGAAGGCGCCCCGGTCGATCACCATGTCCACCTCGTCTGCGCCGGCCGCCACCGCGTCCGCGACGTCGGCCAGCTTGACCGCCAGGGCGGCCCGCCCGGAGGGGAACGCGGTGGCCACCGAGGCGACCGCCACGCCGCTGCCGTCCAGCTCCCGCCGGGCCAGCGCGACCAGGTCGGGGTACACGCAGACGGCGGCCACCGGCGGCACCGCGGCGTCCCGCGGGTCGGGGCGCCGGGCCTTGGCGCACAGGCCGCGGACCTTGCCGGGCGTGTCCGCGCCCTCCAGCGTGGTCAGGTCCATCATCCGGATCGCCGCGTCCAGCGCCCACATCTTGGCGTCCCGCTTGATGGACCGGGTGGCCAGGGCGGCCGCCCGCGCCGTGGCGCCGACCTGGTCCACCCCGGGCAGGCCGTGCAGCAGCTGGCGGAGCGCCGCATCCGAGGTGCCCGCCCCGGCGGGCAGGACGCCGGCCGGGGTGGTGGCCAGGCCCACGGCGGCGGTGCCGGTCACGATCGTGTCCCGCTGGCTGTCCACGCCCTGGCTGCCTCCGTCCCGGCTCATCTCCGTCCCGGTACCCGCACCACAGCATCACTCGCCGCGCGGGCGGTGGCAAACCCGGGCTTGATCACCGTGTCGATGATCCGCAGCCGCTCGTCGAAATGGGCGAACGCGCTCTTCATCGCGTTGATGGTGAGCCACTCGAAGTCCCGCCAGCCGTAGCCGAACGCCTTGGCCAGCCGGGCGAACTCCGAGGACAGGGTGACCCCGCTCATCAGCCGGTTGTCGGTGTTCACCGTCACCCGGAAGGACAGCTGGCGGAGCAGCCGGATCGGGTGGTCCTCGATGGAGGGGGCGGCGCCGGTCTGCACGTTCGAGCTGGGGCACATCTCCAGCGGGGTGCGCCGGTCCCGCACGTAGCTGGCCAGCCGGCCCAGCGAGGCGGTGCCATCCGGGCTGATCCGGATGTCATCCACGAGCCGGACCCCGTGGCCGAGCCGTTCCGCGCCGCACCACTGCAGCGCCTCCCAGATGGAGGGCAGCCCGAACCCTTCCCCGGCATGGATGGTGATGTGGAAGTTCTCCCGGGCCGCGTACTGGAACGCGTCCAGGTGCCGGCTGGGCGGGCTGCCCGCCTCGGCGCCGGCGATGTCGAAGCCGACCACGCCCGCGTCCCGGTAGCGCACGGCCAGCTCGGCGATCTCCAGCGAGCGGGCCGCGGTGCGCATGGCAGTGAGCAGCGCGTACACGGTGATGCCGCGGCCGGCGCTGCCGATCCGGAAGCCCTCCAGCACCGCGCGGACCACCTCGTCCAGGGTCAGCCCGGCGGCCACGTGCAGTTCCGGCGCGAACCGCACCTCGGCGTACACCACGCCGTCGGCGGCCAGGTCCTCGGCGCACTCCGCGGCGACCCGGGTCAGCGCCTCGGGGGTCTGCATCACCGCCACCGTGTGCTGGAAGGCATCCAGGTAGAGGTTCAGGTGCCCGCGGTGCGCGCCCCGGCGCAGCCACCGCGCGACCTCCTCCACGTCCTGGGAGGGCAGCTTGTCGTAACCGATCTCACCGGCCAGCTGCACCACCGTGGCCGGCCGCAGCCCGCCATCCAGGTGGTCGTGCAGCAGCACTTTGGGCGTGGCCCTGATCTCCTCAATGGTGGGAGTCACCCGCCCATTGTCACAGATCAGCCCCGGTCCCGGGGGTCAGCCATGCCGGGGGAGCAGCTGGCTGAGGCTGGCCGGGGCGTGCCCGAGCAGCGCCACCGCCGCGGCGAGCACGGCGACCAGGGTGACGGCCACGGTCACCAGCAGGAGCCGCCATGGCCGCGCCGGCTCGGCCGGGCGGGCGGCCACCCGGCCCAGGGCCCAGATCAGCGGGGTGCACGCCAGGACGGCCAGGCCGACGACCAGGTCGCGGCGGGCGATGACCGCGCCGACGGCGGCGAAGGCGAGCGCGGTCCGGGCCCAGGCCAGCCGGGTGCGCTCCCGGGCCAGGCCGGGGTCGGGAGGCTGGGAACTGGGTGCCGCCCCCGTGGTTCTCACCGGCCGGCCGATATCAGCACGACCACCGCCGCCGCCACGGCGACGGCCGTGATCAGCGCGGCCAGGAGCCGCGGCAGCACCGACCGCGGCAGCGGGCCGCCGCGGACGAGCGCCGCCTGGGTCCGGCGCAACTCCAGGTAGGCGGTCATGGACACCACGGCGCCGAACACGATCAGCGGGACGCCGAGGAGATGCCGGCCCCACGGCACCCCGGGGAAGGGCGGCAGCAGCTGCACAATGCCCAGTCCCGCCACCACCAGGGCGAGCGCGGTGCGGTTCCACGCCAGGAACGTGCGCTCGTTGGCCAGCGTGAACCGGGCATCCGGCTCCGTCCCGGCGTCCGGTGCCCCAGGACCGGGCTCTGCCCCGCCGTCGTGGCCGCTCGTCGTCCCTCCCCGTGCCCGCCTGCCGGAATCCCATGGTGACACGAGCCGGCCGGCGGGCGGAGTCATCCGGGCGGGGTGAGGCGCGCCGCGGCCGCCGGAACGCATGCTGAGGGTGGTGCGCGCACGGTGAGCGCCGGGTTGCCCCCGACCCCGGGTGCGGCCGCTGCTGGAGGCGACAGTGAGTGACACCTTTGACGTGATCATGGCCGCTTACTCGTCCACCGGGCCGGCCGAGCACAACTTCGACGCGCTCGTCTCCCTGGTGAAAGCCAAGGCGGTGCGGTCAGAGGGCGTGATCCTGGTGTCGCGTGACGGCGGCGGCCGGGTCACGGTCAGCCAGACCGGCGACCACCTCGGCCGCAAGGGCCTGGGCTGGGGCGGCGGGGTGGGCCTGGTAGTCGGCTTGTTCGCGCCGCCGCTGCTCGCCTCGGTCGCGGTCGGCGCCGCGGCCGGCGGCCTGATCGGCAAGTTCACCAAGCACCGGGTGGACAGCGGCCTGGAGCAGGAACTCGGGGACAAGCTCCAGCCCGGTACCGCGGTCGTGATCGCGGTGATCGACGACGAGGACCGGCTGCCCGCCGAGCGGGCGCTGGCCGACGCGCTGGCGATGTCGGCCGCGCCCATGGACTCCCGGGGCCTGCGGGACCTGAAGGCCGCGCTGGCCGAGGCGGCGGGCAAGTTCAGCCCGGACCGCACCGTGCTGCCGATCCCCGACCGCGCCTTCGGCGGGACGATGGGCCGCACGATGGGCCAGTCGGTCGCGGACTGGTCGATGATCCCGGGGCCGCAGGCCCCCGAGGACGCCCCGAACGTGCTCATCGTCCTCATCGACGACACCGGGTTCGGCAACCCGGACACCTTCGGCGGGCCGATCGCCACCCCGAACCTCACCCGGGTGCAGCAGATGGGGATCACCTACAACCGGTTCCACGTCACCGCGGTGTGCTCGCCCACCCGGGCCGCGATGCTCACCGGCCGCAACCACCACCGGGTCGGGTTCGGCTCCATCGCCGAGTACCCGGGCCCGTTCCCCGGGTACACCGCGGCGCGGCCGCGTAGCTGCACGGCGCTGCCGCGCATCCTGCGCGAGAACGGCTACGTCACCGGCGGGTTCGGCAAGTGGCACCTCACCCCGGACAACGTGCAGGGCCCGGCGGGCCCGTTCGACCACTGGCCGCAGGGGTGGGGCTTCGACCACTGGTGGGGGTTCCTGTCCGGCGCGGCCGGCCAGTACGACCCGATCATCACCCAGGACAACTCGACGCTCGGCGTGCAGGAGGGCAAGGACGGCGGGCAGTACTACTTCCCGGATGACCTGACCGACAAGGCGGTGGAGTGGCTGCACGGCGTCCGGGCCCAGGACGCGGGCAAGCCGTGGTTCATGTACTACTCCACCGGCTGCGCGCACGCGCCGCATCACGTGGCCAAGGACTGGGCGGACAAGTACCGGGGCCGGTTCGACGGCGGCTGGGACGGCCTCCGGGAGGAGACCTTCGAGCGGCAGAAGCGGCTCGGGATCATCCCGGCGGACACCGAGCTGACCGCCCGGCCCGACCTGTTCCCGGCCTGGGACTCGCTGACCGACACTGAGAAGAAGCTGTACGCCCGGCAGATGGAGGTCTTCGCCGGATACTGCGAGAACGCCGACTGGAACGTGGGACGGCTGCTGGATGCCATCGAGGACATGGGCGACCTGCGCAACACGCTCATCTTCTACATCTGGGGCGACAACGGCTCCAGCATGGAAGGCACCATCACCGGCTCGTTCAACGAGATGACGTTCCTGAACGGCCTGGTGCTCGACCCGGAGCAGCAGCTCGCGCTCATCGATCACTACGGCGGCATCGAAGGCCTGGGCGGGCCGCACACCGCCCCGCACTACGCCGCCGCCTGGGCGCACGCGGGCAACACCCCGTTCCAGTGGGGCAAGCAGATCGCCAGCCATCTCGGCGGGGCGCGGGACCCGATGGTGATCGCCTGGCCGGACCGGATCACGCCCAGCCCCGGGGTGCGCAGCCAGTTCACCCACTGCATCGACATCGCGCCCACCGTCCTGGAGGCGGTGGGGCTGCCCGAGCCGGGGACGGTCGACGGGATCGCCCAGGAGCCGATGGACGGCACCAGCTTCCTGGCCACGTTCGGCGACGCGGACGCCGAGGAACGGCACACCGTGCAGTACTTCGAGATGTTCGGCAGCCGCGCCATGTACAAGGATGGCTGGTGGGCCTGCACGAAGCTGGACAAGGCGCCCTGGGATTTCTCACCGGAGACGCTGAAGCGGTTCGCGCCGGGGGTCTACGACCCGGAGCAGGACGTCTGGGAGCTGTACTACCTGCCCGACGACTTCTCCCAGGCCCGCGACCTGGCCGCCCAGAACCCGGGCCAGCTGGCCGAGCTGCAGGAGCTGTGGTGGGCCGAGGCGGAGCGCAACCGGGTGCTGCCGCTGCTCGGCGGGCTCAGCGTCCTGTTCGGCCAGCTGCCGCCGCTGCCCACCGTCACCAGGTACACCTTCGCCGGGGACGTGCAGAACGTGCAACGCGGCATGGTGCCACGGGTGTTCGGGCGGTCCTACGCCATCGAGGCGGAGCTGCACGTCCCGGAGGGGGGAGCCGAGGGCGTCATCGTGGCCAACGCCGACTTCATCGGCGGGTTCGGGCTGTGGGCTGATGAGCACAGGATGCTGCACCACACCTACTCGTTCCTGGGCGCGGAGACCTACAAGCAGGTCTCGGCGGAGCCCATCCCGACCGGGGACGTGACGGTGAGGATGCTGTTCACCGCGGATGAGCCCAAGCCGGGCACCGGCGGCACCGTGACCCTGTGGGCGGACGGCAGGGTGATCGGCGAGGGCAAGATGCCGCACACCGTGCCCATTGCCTTCTCCAGCTACGCGGGCATGGACATCGGCCGCGACAACGGGCTGGTCGTCGACCTCGCCTACGAGGACAAGGCCCCCTATGCCTTCACCGGGACGGTCAAGAAGGTGGTCATCGACCTCAAGCCCGCCACCCACGAGGACGAGCAGGCGCTGCACGCGCACGCGCAGGCGCACGGCGTCGGCGAGGGAGCGGCGGGCTGATGGCGCGGGCGGACGGGAAGGCACCGGGCATGGATGAGCCGGCCGCCGTGAGCGTGACCGGGGACCGCGGCGGCGCGCTGCTCCCGCGCTCCGCACCACAGCCATTCCACCTGCTGGCCAAGCCGACTGGGGCGGTCTGCAATCTTGACTGCACCTACTGCTTCTTCCTGTCCAAGGAGATGCTCTACCCGGGCAGCCGGTTCCGGATGGCCGACGACCTGCTGGACAGCTACCTGCGGCAGCTGATCGAGGCGCACGCTGGCGCCCCGGAAGTCGTCGTGGCCTGGCAGGGCGGCGAGCCGACGATGATGGGACTCGGCTTCTTCCGGCGCTCCGTGGAACTGGCGGAGCGGTACCGGCAGCCCGGCCAGCAGATCACCTACACCATCCAGACCAACGGCACGCTGCTGGACGACGAGTGGGGTGCGTTCTTCGCCGAGCACGGCTTCCTGGTCGGCCTGTCGATCGACGGCCCGCAGCAGGTGCACGACACCTACCGGGTGGACAAGGGCGGCAAGGGCAGCTTTGGCCGGGTGATGAAGGGCCTGGCCGCGCTCCAGCGGCACGAGGTCGCGTGGAATGCGCTGACCACGGTGCACGCGGCCAACTACGGCCTGGGCCGGGAGGTCTACGCGTTCCTGCGGGACGACTGCGGCGCGCGGTTCATGCAGTTCATCCCCATCGTGGAACGGGCCACCCCGGAGACCCTCACGGTCGCCAACGCGGGCTGGGGCGCCCGGGTGCGCGACCGCCCGATGTACGTCCAGGAAGGGAACCTGGTGACCGGCCGATCGGTCCCCGCGGACGGCTACGGCCGGTTCCTTATCGACGTCTTCGAGGACTGGGTACGCCGCGACATCGGCGAGGTCTACGTGCAGATGTTCGATGTCGCGCTGGCCAACTGGTACGGGGAGCCGCCCGGGCTGTGCGTCCACTCCGAGACCTGCGGGCTGGCGCTGGCCCTGGAGCACACCGGCGACGTCTACTCCTGTGACCACTACGTCGAGCCCGCCTACCGGCTCGGCAATATCCGCGAGACCCGCCTGGTCAACCTGGTGATCTCGCCCCGGCAGCAGGAGTTCGGCCAGGCCAAGCGGGACACGCTGCCGCGCTACTGCCGGGACTGCGACGTGCGGTTCGCCTGCCACGGCGGATGCCCGAAAGACCGCTTCATGACCACCCCGGACGGCGAGCCCGGGCTGCACTACCTCTGCCCGTCATACCAGGCGTTCTTCCGCCATATCCGGCCGGCCATGGACGCCATGTGCGGGCTGCTGCGGGCGGGCCGCGCGCCGTCCGAGCTGGCCGGGCGGTATGCGGCCGCGGATTCCCGGCGGGGCCGTAACGACCCGTGCCCCTGCGGGTCGGGCCGCAAGTGGAAGCGCTGCCACCTGCTGCCGCCGGCGCGCCGCCCCGGCCACTGCGGCTGGCGCGGCCGCGCCGGCCACGCCCGTCCCGTAAGTGCCGGCTCCGGCCTCGCCTGCTCCGTAGTGCCTGCTCCGTAGGCCCGCTCCGAGTGCCCGCTCCGGCTGCGCCCGGCCTTGGCCGGGCTGGATGACCCGGCCGGGGCGGCGGCCACTGGACGGGGATGCCCCCTAGGATCGGGCCAGCGGGCTGGTCCGCGCGGGGAGGACGCATGCTGCAGTCAAGCGATGTCATGGCGTTCACGGCGGCTACCGACCTGCCGCGGGCCCGGGCGTTCTACGAGGAGATCCTCGGCCTGACCGTGGTCGGGCAGACTGACTTCGCCTGCGTGTTCGACGCGAACGGCACCCTGCTCCGGGTGACGGCCGCCCCGGAAGTGGCCCGCGCCGGCTACACCGTTCTCGGCTGGCAGGTCACCGATATCGCGTCCGCGGTGGCGGGGCTGACCGCCAAGGGCGTCGTCTTCCTCCGTTATGACGGGATGGAGCAGGACGAAGCCGGGGTCTGGACGACGACGGGCGGGGACAGGGTGGCCTGGTTCCCCGATCCGGACGGCAACATCCTGTCCCTGACCCAGTTCGGGTAGGCGGCCTGGAGCCACCGCGCTGGCGCGCCTCGGCTGGAGCATCCGCCGGGTCAGCCAGCCGGCCTAGGCCCCGGGCCGGAGGAGGTCGATGACGGGCGGTGGCAGGCCGGGCGGCTCGGCGCCGATGGTCACGGCGCCCGCGAGCGCGGCGACCGCGCGGCCGAACCGGGACTCGTCATCGGTGCGCAGTTCCAGCAAGGGCTGGCCCCGCTCGACCCGCTCCCCCGGCTTGACCAGGCAGAGCGCGCCGGCTGCCGGGCTGACCGCATCCTCCTTGCGGGCCCGGCCGGCGCCCAGCCGCCAGGCGGCCACCCCGACCGCCCGCGCGTCGAGCCGGTGCAGCCAGCCGTCCTCGGTGGCGGGCAGCACCTGCCGGGCATGCCGGGCGGCCGGCAGCGGGGCATCGGGATCCCCGCCCTGGGCGGTGATCATCGCCCGGTAGGCGGCCAGCGCGCGGCCGTCGGCCAGTGCCGCCGCCGGGTCGGCGTCGATGCCGGCCAGCCGGAGCATTTCCCGGGCCAGCGCGAGGGTCACCTCGACCAGGTCCGGCGGACCCTCCCCGCGCAGCGTGGCGACCGACTCCTCGACCTCGACGGCGTTGCCCACCGCCCGGCCGAGCGGCACGTCCATCCGGGTCAGCAGGGCCGAGGTAGCCACCCCGTGCTCCGCACCGAGGGTGACCATGGTCCGGGCCAGCAGCCGGGCGTCCGCTTCCTCGCGCATGAACGCGCCGCTGCCCACCTTGACGTCCAGCACCAGCGCGGCCGTGCCCTCGGCGATCTTCTTGGACATGATGGAGCTGGCGATCAGCGGGATGGACTCGACCGTGCCGGTCACGTCCCGCAGGGCGTACAGGCGGCGGTCGGCCGGGGCGAGGCCGGGGCCGGCCGCGCAGATCACGCAGCCGGTGTCACGCAGCACGGAGAGCATCTCGTCCGGGGTGAGGCTGGCCCGCCAGCCAGGCACGGACTCCAGCTTGTCCAGCGTGCCCCCGGTGTGCCCGAGCCCCCGGCCGGACAGCTGCGGGACCGCGGCCCCGCAGCTGGCCACCAGCGGGGCGAGGATGAGCGAGACCTTGTCGCCGACCCCGCCGGTGGAGTGCTTGTCCACAGTGGGGCGCCCGGCTGTGGTCAGGTCCAGCCGCTCCCCGGAGTTCACCATGGCCGCGGTCCACGCGCGCAGCTCCGCCTGGTCCAGCCCGCGGAAGTAGACCGCCATCAGCAGCGCGGACATCTGCTCCTCGGCCACCACGCCGCGCAGGTACGCGTCGATGAGCCAGCGGATCTGGCTGTCGTCCAGCCGCTCACCATCCCGCTTGGCCCGGATCAGCTCGACGGCGTCCGGTTCGGAGCGCTGGGGCTCAGCCATTCCGCAGGTCTCCCTGCCGCAGGTCACCGTGGCGCAGGTCCCGGCCCCGGAGATCCTGACCCCGGAGATCCTGGTCCGGGATGGCCCGGGGCGCGGGTTCGCCCGGCCGCGGGTCAGCGGCGGGCGCCTCGCGGTCCCGCCGGGCACCGAGGTCGGTGCCGCTGAACGCGGCGGGCAGCAGCACGGCGAGCGGCTGCGGGCCCTGGTCGGTGTTCACCAGCAGGTCCGGGCCGCCGGCCTCGAGGAGCAGCTGGCGGCAGCGCCCGCAGGGCAGCAGCGGCGCGCCGTCCCCGGCGACCACGCTGACCGCGGCCAGCGTCCCGCCCCCTGTCGCGTGCAGCGCGCTGACCAGGCCGCACTCCGCGCACAGGGTGAGCCCGTAGGAGGCATTCTCGACGTTGCAGCCAGTGATCACCCGCCCGTCGGCGGCCTGGCCCGCCGCGCCCACCCGCAGCCGCGAGTACGGCGCGTAGGCCCGCTCCGCGGCCTGCGTGGCCGCGGCCCGCAGCCCGTCCCAGTCGATCACCACGCCATGCCCTCCCGTTGCTGGGCCGCGGCTCCCGGGCCGCGGCGGCGGTGCATCCATCGTCGGCCGGAGCGGCCGACGCAGGAGTCATTCCCCTCCGGGCCGGCCATCACCGTCCGGGCCTGCCCCGGGACCCCCCCCGCCCGGCCGGGCGCAGGCCGGCTGGGCGCAGGCCGGGCCCAGGGCGGCCGGGCGCAGACCGGGCGGCGCAGGGCGACTGGGGCGCAGGCCGGCTGGGCTCAGCGCGGCTGGGCGCAGGCCGCCGCGCAGGGCGGCCGGGCGGCGGAGCCGGCCTTCCCGCCACCCGTGGCCATTCTGGCGGACGGCTATCGGTGCGGGTAAGTTGGCACCGGCGCGGGAGGGCGCCACCGGGTCCGCGGGAAGGACTGAGTCCCCCTCTGCAGGTGGCTGGTACGTGTTGCTGGACAGCGCCGGACCGTCTTTATGCGAGCCGGAACGCGGGCCCCGGGCTCTGCGAGGAGACGCGCCATGTCCCAGCTTCCCGCCCGCCCTGATCTGGATCAGCTCCGCCGCCAGGCCCGCGAGTTGCACCGGTCCGCCCGTAGCGGCGACCCCGGCGCACTCCGCAGGCTCCAGCCGGTCTCCGGAAGGGTCGCCCTGTCGGCCGCCCAGCTGGCCATCGCCCGGGACTACGGTTTCGCGAGCTGGCCCCGGCTCAAGGCCGAGGTGGAACGCCGCCAGGCCGGGAGCAGCCAGGCCGGGAGCAGCCAAGCAGGGCACGCCGCCGGCGAGCCAGCCAGCGATCAGGCCGCCCGCGAACCGGCAACTCCCCCGCCGCTGACATTGGGGGAAGAAATGCGGGAGCTGATCGCGGGCCAGTACGAAGACCGTCCCCGCCTGCGGCCTGTCCTCGACACGCTGCTGACGGCGCTGCCCGCGCTGGGCCCGGTGACAGTGCAGGCCCGCAAGACGTTCGTCAGCCTGGTCACCCCCCGCCGCACCTTCGCCGTGGTGCAGGCGACGACCCGGAGCCGGGTGGACCTCGGCCTGCGGCTGGAGCATGCGCAGCCCGGCGGCCGCCTGCTGGCCGCTAACGGCGGCGTCGGCGCCGCCACCGTGCGGATCCCCCTCGCCGCGCCCGGGGACATCGACAACGAGGTCCTCGGCTGGCTCCAGCGCGCCTACGACGAGAACTCGGGCCCGCCCCCGCCCCGGCGTCCCGCCCGGCGCCAGGCGCCGAAGCTCGGCCCGCTCACCGTGGTGATCGAGGGCTCCGACCTGCCGGGGCTCACCTGCCAGCCGGAACCCGGCGGACCAGTTCACCGGAACGTTCACGTCGCGCTGTACACCCGGAGCACGGAGCGGCCGACGCTCGTCGTGCCCGGCAATCCCTTGCGGGCGACCGGGCCCGTGCCCGGCGATTCCCCGTCAGCCCGCTGGGAAGTGCCCGTCACCGTGCGCCGCGGCGAGGACGGCCTCGACTTCAGCGGGCCGTTCGTGCGTGGCGTCCGTACCGACCGTCACCTCGGCCTGGCCTGGGGCGGCCTGCCTGGTGACGGGACGCTGCGGATGTTCCGTGGCGCCAAGCTCCGGTTCGCGGAGGTGGAGCCCGGCCTCATCGAGGAGGCCATGCGCCCCGGCCACCGGCTCGTCGCAAGGGTCCGGCTGACAGACGCCCAGGGGAACCCGGTCTGTGCCCGGATCCGGCCACCCGCCATCACCTGGACGGCTGAACCCGGCTAACGCGCAGGATGCAGCCACGGCCCGCCCGCTCACCACGATGCCCGCATTCCGGGCTCGTGCGCCTCCCGGTTCCGTCTGTGTCCCTGAATAGGGTTCCGGCCGTGACCGAGCCCCGAGTTCGTCCAGGCCACGCGCGCCTCGTATGACGCCGTGGCCGCCGGTTATGCCGAGCGTTTCCGTGACGAACTGGCGGTCAGGCCATTGGACCGGGCCATCCTGGCCGCGTTCGCGGAACTGGTCCGCGCCGCTGGCCCGGGGCCCGTGGCGGACATCGGGTGCGGTACCGGGCGGGTGACCGCCCATGTCAGCCAGCTCGGGGTGCCGGTGTTCGGCGTTGACCTGTCCCCTGGGATGATCGCCGCGGCCCAGCGGTCTCATCCGGGACTGCGCTTCGAGGTGGGCTCGATGCTCGCCCTTGACCTGCCGGACGGTGCACTCGGCAGCGTCCTGGCCTGGTATTCGACCATCCACATCCCCGACGAACGGCTGCCCGGGGTCTTCACCGAGTTCGGCCGCGTGCTGGCCCCGGGCGGCTATCTGCTGCTGGCCTTCCAGGCCCGGCAGCAGGAGACCCTGCACCTGAGCCAGGCGCAGGGACATGCCATCTCGCTGGACCTCCACCGGCGGCAGCCGGAGCATGTCGCCCGGCTGCTGGACCAGGCCGGGCTGCCGGACCAGGCCGGGCTGCCGGACCAGGCCGGGCTGCCGGACCAGGCCGGGCTGCCGGCCCGGGCCCGGCTGCTGCGTGAGCCGGACCAGGATGGCGACTTCCCGGAGCGCACGCCGCAGGGGTTCCTGCTGGCCGCAAACCCGCCGCCGGACACTCTGAACTCGGATAGACCAGGGCGCTGGGCGGGCACCCCCGGGCTACCGGTCGCGTGCTAGGGCGCGGGTGACGTGGCTGGCCATCGCCGACGGCAGATCGGCTGGATGACGTTGCGCCGCGGATGCGCTCACCTCGGTGAGCAGCGCGGCGCTGGCGCGCGCGGCCCGGCGCAGGTCCGCGGGATCGAGCCCCGCGACGGTGGACTCGATACCCGGTGGCAGGTTCCCCGGGTCATGGTCGAGGACCTGCGACAGGCCATGCCAGGGGTACAGCGCGCCGGTCGCTGCCGCCCACAGCGCCCAGATGTGATGCCGCGCCTCGTGGAGCCGGTTGTGGGCCTCCCACAGCGAGCCGCGGCGCAGGTACTTGTCCGCGTCCATGAGTGCGCACCAGCCGAGGAACGCCCACTCCCGGACCTGCTCGCCGGTAACCGTGTAGGCCGGTGCGGGTCCATCGCTGGCCGGGCTGCGGCCTGCGGGCGTCCCGGCACCCGGCCGCCCGGCGGCCTGGTAGAGCGGCACGAAGTCCGGGGCGGCGTCGCCGCGGCGCACCTCGGCCTCGGCCACGACCGCCAGGTCCAGCTGCGTGCCGTCGGCGAACTGGGCGAAGATCCGGCGGATCAGCCGGTCAGCCGGCCCGGTCCGGTGCCGCAGCACGTCAACGAGCGCGCCGATGCCGGGCATTGCCGCCACGACCTTTGCTTCCACGGCCTGCACCGCCCCGGCGCCGGCGTCTCCGCGTTCGGCGGCGACGCCCAGCGCGGCGTTAACATCCGACAGCGCGTCAGCCGCGCCCCGGCCGAGAGAGCAGCCAACCGACAGCGAGGTCACCAGCGGCGTGACTTCGCAGAACTCGATCAGCCCGGACATGACACGCCGCTGCCCGGCAAGCTCAGCCGGGAGGGCGGCAAGCCATGCGCGGCCGGTCATCGCGTCAGCCGGGCCGGTGCTGCCGCCCCTCATCCCGGCGCCAGCGGAGCCCGGGCCGCCTCAGCCGGCATTCCGCATCACTCCTCGGCCTCGACGTCCGGCAGCGCCCGTCCTGTTCACCACGGCTCACGGTAGCCTCATCCGCTCGCCGGCCCTTCCGCAGCAGCCCGGCTCGACGTCGTGATCATGACTTGGGTGTCGTTGCAACGACACCCAAGTCATGATCATCAAAAGTTGATCTCCGCAACGGCCCCGAACCGGCCCGGCCGCCCCTGCTATCCCCGCCCGCCCGGGACTCCTGCGGCCTGAGCGGCTGGTGTTACCGATGTCCCCCTCGGCAGGACATCCCACGGGGGCCGCCCCGCCCCCGACCGACGGGCCGGGACCGGCGGCCGGGACCGGGGGCCCGGACCGGCGCCCGGGGCCAGGGCCGGCGGCCGGGGGCAGGGTCGGCGGCCGGGCAGGGCCGGGGGCCGGGCGGCCGGGGACCGGGGACCGGCGGCCGGGGGCAGGACCGGTGGCCAGGACCGGGGGCGCGCCGGGACTGGCCGGCTCCTGGACGGCTGGACCGGGGACGACCTGCGTAGCCTGGCGGACATGTTCACCCGCTACAACGACGCCGTGACCCGCCGGTACCTCAGGGCGGGCTGGTGACGCCGGGGTCCGCGGCCCCGTTCGTGCTGGCCTCCGGCTCGGCCACCCGGCTCCGGGTGCTCCGGGATGCCGGGATACACCCCGAGGTCGTCGTCAGCGGGGTGGACGAGACCACGGACGGCCTGGACACCGCGGCCGCCGTCACCGAACTGGCCGACCGCAAGGCCGCCGCCGTCGCGGCCCTCCGCCCTGACGCGCTGGTGCTCGGCTGCGATTCACTGCTCGACCTGGACGGGGAGGCGGTCGGCAAGCCCGGCACGGCGCAGCGGGCCGCCGCTCTCTGGGGCCGCCTGTCCGGGCGGGAGGCCACCCTGTTCACTGGCCACTGCCTCATCGGGCCCGGCCCCGGGCGCCGGGCCGAGGGGGTGGGCCGCACCGTGGTGCGCTTCGGGCGGCCCAGCGACGCCGAGATCGCCGCCTACGTGGCCAGCGGGGAGCCGCTGGAACTGGCCGGCGGGTTCAGCCTCGACGGGCTGGGCGCGCCGTTCGTCGAGGCCATCGTCGGCGATCCGGGCACCGTGCTCGGGCTCTCCCTCCCGTTGCTGCGGAGGCTGCTCGCCGACCTCGGGGTGGCCATCACCGGCCTCTGGCAGGACCGTCCTTATTGATCAGGTTTCCTGGCTAATAATCCGCAGGAAACCTGTACATCCGGCGACCGCCGTGACAGCATTCACACCACCCGGACCTGGTGGTTCCCCGGATGCAAGGAGGCATCCCATGGCGCCTGCTGCCCGTTCCCGCCGTAATGCCCGCTCTCTCCCCGGGCTTCGCCGCCCGGGGCGGCCCGCGCGGTCCGGGTTAAGAACAGCCCTCCGCCGCGGGCTGGTGGCCGGCGCCGCGGCCGCGGCCGTCACCGGCGCCGCCATCCCGGCCGCCGTGGCCGCACCGGCCGCCGTGACCGCACCGGCCGGCGGGCACTTCACCGGGACGCTGCCCGACGGCGCCGCCTGGATCGCCGACCTGCCCGCCCAGTGGAACGGGACCCTGCTGCTCTACAGCCACGGGTTCGGCCCGCTGGCCGCCGCCGATGCCCCTGACCCGGCCACCTCGGCCGCGCTGCTGGCCCGCGGGTACGCGCTGGCCGGCTCGTCGTACGACCCGGACGGCTCGATGTGGGCACTGGACAGCGCGGTCCGCGACCAGTTCCAGACCCTGGGAGCGGTGGAGTCGGCCGTGCTGCCCAGCCGGCCGCGCCAGGTGCTGGCCTTCGGCACGTCGATGGGCGGCCTGATCAGCGCGCTGGAGGCGCAGGACGGCGCCGGGCGGATCAACGGCGCGCTGACCACCTGCGGGATCGTCGCCGGCGGGATCAACCTGAACAACTACCAGCTCGACGGAGAGTACGCGCTGGCCCAGCTGCTGCTGCCCGGCCAGCAGGTACAGCTGGTGCGCTTCGCGAACGCGAGCGACGCGATCGGCACCGCGGCCACGCTGGCGGGCGCGGCGGCCCAGGCCCAGCAGACCCCGGCCGGCCGGGCTCGCCTGGCCCTGGCCATGGCGTTCATCAACGTCCCCCCGTGGGCGGCAGGCCAGGCCGCACCGGCGCCGCCCACCGACCCGGCTGCCCAGGAGGCCGCCCAGTACGAGGTGGAGTTCACCGGGTCGTTCACCACCCTGGACTTCATTGAGTCCGCCCGGCCGTCGGTCGATCAGGCTGCGGGGGGCAGTGCCACCTGGACCCGCGGCGTGGACTTCGCCGCCCTGCTGGCCCGGTCCCCCTACCTGGGCGAGGTGGCGGCACTGTACCGGGCGGCGGGCCTGAGCCTGCTCGGCGACCTGGGCACGCTGACCCGGGATGCGGGCATCTCGGCGGATCCGGCCGCCGTCGCCTCGCTGGAGCAGACCTCGGTCCCGTCCGGGCGGCTGGCCGTTCCCGAACTCGACCTGCACACGATCTCCGACCAGCTGGTGCCGGTCCAGCAGGAGAACTTCTACGCCCGCCAGGTCAGCCGGGCGGGAAGCGCGGACCTGCTGCGGCAGGCCTACGTGGCCAGCATCGGGCACTGCAATTTCAGCCCGGCGGAGCTCGTCGCGGGCGTGCTCGCGCTCAGCCACCGGGTGGCCGCCGGCCGGTGGGACTCGGCGGCCTCGGCGGCCAGCCTCGAGCAGGTGGCCAGCGGGCTGAACCTGGGCCCGGCCCGGTTCACGGACTACGAGCCCGGCCCGCTGACGGGAGTCAACGGCCCCTATGGCCCCCGGCGCAACTGATCAGGCAGCAGCGGTTCACGGCCGGTTCCCGGCCCGCCGGGCCGGAGCCGGGCCGCCGGCCGGGCCGGCACCGGCCGCGCGCCGGGGAACCGGGCGGCCGGGGAACCGGCCAGCCGGGATCGGCCGGTAAGACCGTGAGGCCCGGCCGGCCGCGGCTGGCCGGGCGAGCCGATCCGCAGCGATAACCTCGGCCTATGCGCAGCAGCAGGCCCACATGACCGTGACGTCCGGCCGGGCCGGCGGGACGTCCAGCGCGCCGGACGATCCCGAGCCGATGCTGCTCTACCTCGTCAAGCAGGTAGAGCTGGCCGTGCGCTGGCGGCTGGACGACATCGTCCGCCCCGCCGGGCTGACCGCCCTGCAGTACACCGCGCTGACCGTGCTGGAGCGCCATCCCGACCTGTCCACCGCCCAGCTGGCCCGCAACTCCTTCGTGTCCGCCCAGTCCATGGCCGACATGATCAACGCCCTGGAGGGCCGCGGCCTGATCGAGCGGCACCGTGACCGGGCGGACCGCCGCCGGCTGGTCGTCGCGCTCACCGCCGGCGGCCGGGAACTCCTCGACCGCTACCGCGGCCAGGTCAGCGCGCTGGAGGCCGGCATGCTGGCCGGCCTCACCCCGGCGCAGGCCGCCAGCCTGCGCCGCGCCCTGCACGTGTGCCACGCCAACCTGGCCGGGCACCCGCCCCGCTGACTCACCGGGCCAGCCGGCCGATCGCGTAATCCCGGAATCGGCGCGGGCCCGGCCGGGTTAGCGCCGGGTGGGACACGTCAGGCGAGGCCGGCGGGGCACCGGCATGAGCCTGGGGCCGCGCGCTGGCCCCCCGCCGAGGCTGATGCTGGTCACGAGAACGGAGTCATGATGCCGAAGGCAGTGCGGTTCGACGAGTACGGCGGGATCGACGTGCTCACGGTGGTTGACGTGCCACGGCCGGAACCGGGCCCGGGTGAGGTCCTGGTCCAGGTGAAGGCGGCCGGGATCAACCCGGGCGAATCCAAGATCCGGCAGGGCCTGCTGCACGAGCGCTGGCCGGCGACCTTCCCGTCCGGCCAGGGCAGCGACCTGGCCGGGGTCGTCGCGGGCACCGGCCCGGAGACGGCCGGGTTCGCCGCGGGTGACGAGGTCATCGGCTTCGTGGAGACCCGGTCCAGCCAGGCGGAGTACGCGGTGGTGCCCGCCCAGAACCTCACCCCCAAGCCCGCCGGGGTGCCGTGGGAGGTGGCCGGGGCGCTGTTCGTGGCCGGGTCCACCGCGTACGCCGCGGTCCGCGCCGTGAGCCTGGGGCACGGCGACACGGTCGTCGTGTCGGGTGCGGCCGGCGGGGTCGGCTCGGTCGCGGTCCAGCTGGCCCGGCGGGCCGGGGCCACGGTCGTCGGCCTGGCCAGCGAGGCGAACCACGAGTGGCTGGCCGGGCATGGGGTGATCCCGGTGCGCTACGGGGACGGGGTGGCGGGCCGGATCGAGCAGGCGGCCGGCAAGGCGGACGCCTTCATCGACACGTTCGGCTCGGGCTATGTCCAGCTGGCCGTGGAGCAGCTCGGCATCCAGCCCGCCCGGATCGACACCATCGCCGACTTCGAGGCCGTGGGGCGCTATGGCATCAAGGCGGAGGGCAGCGCCTACGCCGCCAGCGCCGACGTGCTCGCCGAGCTGGCCGCGCTGATCGCCGGTGGCGAGCTGGAGATCCCGGTGACCGCGACGTACCCGCTCAGCGCCGTCCAGGACGCCTACCGGCAGCTGGAGACCGGCCACATCCTGGGCAAGATCGTCCTGATCCCCTGAGCCGGACGGCGCAGCCCGTCTCCTGGTGCCGCCGGCCGCGGTGCCAGGAGGCAGGGCCCGCCGCGCCCCGGTCACCGGCCCTCCCCTAGCCTGGAGCGAGCATCCGGAGGCCTGGGCCGGCACCCGGACCGCGCGGCGTCAGGAGGCATCGTGGACATCACCCAGCTGATCCTGGACGACCATCACGAACAGCGGCGGCTCTTCGCGATCCTCGAGCAGGTGGACCGGGGCAACACGGACGTGCTGCGCGCCGTGTGGGCCCGGCTGGCGGCCTTCCTTGACCTGCACGCGGAGGCCGAGGAGGAGATCTTCTACCCGGAACTGCTCCGGGCCGGCATCAGCGCCCGCCGCACCGCCGCGGTCGAGGACGAGACGCTGGACGCCATCCACGACCACAATGACATCCGGGACGCCGTCGCCGCTGTCGCCGAGCATGCGGTGGGCAGCGACGAGTGGTACGCGGCGGTCGCCGCGGCCAACGAGGCGAACGGCGACCACATGGCCGAGGAGGAGCGGGAAGGGCTCACCGATTTCCGCCGCCTGGCCAGCTTGCAGCGGCGGCACGATCTGGGCGTCGCCTTCGCCGCCTTCGAGGCGCGGCACTTCACCGGGGTGGCACCGGTGGACAAGGACCCGGCCGGTTACGTCCGTGCCGTGGAGGAGACCGTGCCGCCGCCAGAGGAGCCCCCCGCCCCGGACGGCTCGCTGAGCATCGGCAGCCTCAAGACCACCTGACCTCACGCATCACCCCGGGGAGGGCCCTGGTGACCGGCGCCCCGCCCAGGTGACCGGCGCCTGGGTCAGGTCACCCGGCGACGATGACCGGATTCCAATTTGGCAACGGACGGCCGCGGCACGCCGTCGTTCCTTCCCTGGCCGCCTTACCCGGTCTAACCTGCGGACATCCCAGAGCGGGGCGTTTCGGATCTTCCAAATGCCCCCGGCACCGGGCGGAGTGAGGGGGGCCAGCGGCGGCCCTGCGGGCGGCGTGAGGCAACCCCGGACTTGTGGTCACGGCCGCACCGGACCAGCAGGCGGTGACAGCCGCCCCGGAACAGGAGGTTATCCGTGAGACACACGGTCCCGGCCATAGCAGCAGTCGGCGCGGTGGCGCTGCTCGCCGCAGCGTGCGGCAGCAGCACCAACAGCCCGTCCGCATCGAGTTCCTCGAGCAGTTCCTCGTCCAGCAGCAGCAGCGCCTCGGCGACCAGCTTCAAGGGCTGCATGGTCACCGACACCGGCGGCATCGACGACCGGTCCTTCAACGCCTCGTCCTGGCAGGGCATGCAGCAGGCGGCCGCGGCCGACCCGAGCACGGTGGGTGTCAAGTACCTGCAGTCTTCCTCGGAAAGCGACTACGTCCCGAACATCAACGCGTTCATCGGGCAGAAGTGCGGGATCATCGTCACGGTCGGCTTCCTGATGGGCAGCGCCACGGAGGCCGCCGCCAAGGCGCACACGAGCCAGAAGATGGCGATCGTGGACTACAACTACACGCCGCCGCTGAAGAACGTGGACGCGCTGCTGTTCGACACCGTCCAGGACGGCTTCCTCGGCGGGTACCTGGCCGCCGGGATGACCAAGACCGGGAAGGTGGCCACCTTCGGCGGCCAGAAGCTGCCCACCGTCACCATTTACATGGACGGCTTCTGGGACGGCGTGCAGTACTACAACTCCAAGCACCACACCAACGTGAAGGTGCTCGGCTGGAGCGAGCAGACCCAGAACGGCAACTTCACCGGTGACTTCACCAACCAGACCAAGGGCCTGACGCTGACCAACACGTTCATCCAGGAAGGCGCGGACATCATCTTCCCGGTGGCCGGCAACGTCGGCCTGGGCGCGGCGAAGGCGGTGCAGACCGCCGACCAGCAGGGCCACAACGTCAACATGATGTGGGTGGACACCGACGGCTGCGTCAGCGCCGCACAGTACTGCAAGTACTTCATCACCAGCGTGGAGAAGGGCATCCAGACCGCCGTGAAGACCGCGGTGCTGAACGCCGCGCACGGCACCTTCAAGGGCGGCAACTACATCGGTACCCTGGCCAACGGCGGGGTCACGCTCGCCCCGTACCACGACTTCGCCAGCAAGGTCCCGGCGTCGCTCCAGACGGAACTGGCCCAGGTGAAGGCGGGCATCGAGAACGGCTCGATCAAGACGCCCACCAAGAGCCCCGTCTAACCCGGCCGAGTAGTTTTGGCTGCGCGTGACCCGGGCGGGAACCCCGCCCGGGTCACGCGGGGCTCCGGTGCAGCTCACGCCCGGCAGCCCGGAGCATGGGAGGCGGGCCGGTGAAGCTAGAGCTCAAGGGGATCACGAAGCGCTTCGGCAGCCTCGTGGCCAACGATCACATCGACCTGACCGTGGACCCGGGCCAGATCCACGCGCTGCTCGGGGAGAACGGCGCGGGCAAGAGCACCTTGATGAACGTGCTGTACGGCCTGCTGCAGCCGGATGAGGGCGAGATCCTGCTGGACGGCAAGCCGCAGCAGTTCACGTCCCCCGCGGACGCCATCCGGGCGGGCATCGGCATGGTGCACCAGCACTTCATGCTGGTGCCGGTGTTCACCGTGGCCGAGAACGTCACGCTCGGCATGGAGGAGACCCGCCCGCTGGGCCTGCTGGACCGGCGGCGGATGCGCCGCGATGTGCGCGACTTGTCCGAGCAGTACGGGCTGCAGGTCGATCCGGACGCGATGGTCGAGGACCTGCCGGTGGGCGTGCAGCAGCGAGTGGAGATCCTCAAGGCGCTGCGGCGCCAGGCCAGCGTGCTGATCCTGGACGAGCCGACCGCGGTGCTCACCCCCGGCGAGACCGAGGAACTGTTCCGCATCATGCGCGACCTGCGCGCCGGGGGCCGGTCCATCGTGTTCATCTCGCACAAGCTGAAAGAGGTCCAGGCGATCGCCGACACGATCACGGTGATCCGGCGCGGCGCAGTGGTGGGGGAATGCCCGCCGACGGCGAGCGACGCGGAACTGGCCTCGCTGATGGTGGGCCGGTCCGTCCAGCTGCGGGTCAGCAAGTCCCCCGCGAAACCGGGCGCGGCCCTGCTCGACGTGCGGGACCTGACGATCGTCGGCGAGCACGGGCAGCCCGCGGTGAACGGGGTCTCGTTCCAGGTCCGCGCGGGGGAGATCCTCGGCATGGCGGGCGTGCAGGGCAACGGCCAGACCGAGTTGTGCGAGGCACTGCTCGGGGTGCTGCCGGCCGCCGGCGGGTCCATCCACCTCGACGGCCGCGACGTCACCCGGGCGGGGCCGCAGCACCGGCTGCGGGCCGGCCTCGGCTACATCCCCGAGGACCGGCAGGAGGATGGGCTGGTCTCCAGCTTCACGGTGGCCGACAACCTGATCCTGGACGTCTACGACCAGCCGCCGTACGCCTCGGGGATCGCCATGGACCTGGGCACGATCAGCGCCACCGCGGCCGACCGGGTGGCCCGCTTCGACATCCGTACCACCTCCACCGCGACCCCGGTGGGCACCCTGTCCGGCGGCAACCAGCAGAAGGTGATCCTGGCCCGGGAGATCGGCCGTGACTGCCGCGTCCTGGTGGCCAGCCAGCCCACCCGCGGCCTGGATGTGGGCTCGATCGAGTTCGTGCACCGCCGCATCATCGAGCAGCGTGACCAGGGGCTCGCGGTGCTGCTCATCTCCTCGGAGCTGGACGAGATCTACGCCCTCTCCGACCGGATCGCGGTCATGTACGAAGGCCGGATCACCGGGTTCCGCCCGCCGGACGTGCCCGCCGAGGAACTGGGCATGCTGATGGCCGGCGCGGGCGACGAGCAGGCCGCCGCGGCGGCCGCGAAGGCCGGCGGCCCGGCGCCGCCGCCCGCCGCGGAGACCGGCCTGATGGAAGCGGGGCTGCTCGGCACCGGCATCCCGGACGTGAACACCGAAGACCAGCCCAGCTCAACGAAAACCAGCCCGCCAGCGGACCCCGCGCCAGGCGGCAGTGAAGCGGAGCCGGAATGAGCGAGGCAGCGCCACCCCAGCCGCCCGCACCCGCCGAGCCGCCGGCCGGGACGGACCAGGCGGCGGGCAGCCCCGGGGGCACCCGGCCGCAGTACGGCCGCGTCATCCTTGACGCCATCCTCGAGGGCAACTCGGTGGTCGTCACGATCCTGGCCATCGCGGTGGCGATGGTGATCGGCGGCCTGCTGATCGCGTTCACCGACCCGCCCGTGCTGCACGCCTGGGCTTCCTTCTTCTCCAACCCCGGCCACGCCATCGCCGTGGCCTGGGACGCCGCCGCCGGCGCCTACGTGGCCATGTTCGAGGGCGCGATCTTCAACCCGCACACCGTGGCCGCCGTGTTCCAGCAGGCGTCCCTCAGCCAGGCGCTGCACGACGGCTATGTCGCCGCGGTGTTCAACCCGCTGTCCGAGACGGCGGTCAACGCCACCCCGCTCATCCTCACCGGGCTGTCGGTGGGCCTGGCGTTCCGGGCCGGCCTGTTCAACATCGGGGCGGCCGGGCAGTGGATCGGCGGCGCGATCGTGGCCACCTGGCTGGGCTTCGGGGTCAGCCTGCCGCCCGTCATCCACGTCATCGTCTGCTTGCTCGGCGCGTTTGCCGGCGGCGCGGTGATCGGCTGGATCGTCGGCGAGCTGAAGGCGCGCACCGGGGCGCATGAGGTGGTCGTGACGATCATGCTCAACTACGTCATGTACTACTTCCTGGCCTACATCCTGGGCACCAAGTCGATGCAGCAGCCCGGGCGGACCGACCTGATCAGCCCGGTGATCGCGGGCAGCGCCCGGCTGTGGCACATCGCCGGCCCGAGCCTGCGGATCAACGCGGGCTTCCTGCTCGCCCTGCTGGCCGCGGCCGGGGTGTGGTGGCTGCTGAACCGCAGCACGATCGGCTTCGAGTTCCGCACCGTGGGCGCCAACCCGAGCGCGGCCCGGACCGCGGGGATGAGCGTGGAGCGGGCCTGGGTGCTGGCCATGCTGCTGGCCGGCGGGCTGGCCGGGCTGGCCGCGTCCACGGTCGTCCAGGGCACCGACTACCAGCTGAACTTCCTGAGCTACGGCACCTACGGGTTCGACGGGATCACGGTGGCGTTGCTCGGCCGGGCCCGCCCGGTGGGCATCGTGCTGTCCGCGCTGCTGTTCGGCGCGCTGCACGCCGGCGGCGTGCAGATGCAGGCGTCCACCCAGATCCCGCTGGACATCGTGACCGTCATCCAGTCGCTCATCGTCTTGTTCGTGGCGGCGCCGCCGCTGATCCGGGCCATGTTCCGGCTGCGGGCGACCCGCGCCGCCGGGATGGGCGAGACCGTGGCGAAGGGGTGGAACGCATGACGTCGCTGACCACGGCGGTGCGGTCGTCGGTCACGGTGAACCGGACGGCGATCGCCTCGGCCACGTACGTGCTGTTCGGCCTGGCCGACATCCTGCTGTTCGGGCTGCACAGCCACGGCTCGGCGACGTTCTCGTTCCAGCTGTACGGGGCCAAGGTCGGCGTGCCGAACCTGGTGCTGCCGGCCGCCCCGGTGGCGTACGCGCTCGGCGCGGTGTCCATCGCCATCGGCGTGGTGCGCGCGGCGATACCGCTGACCCGGGGCGGGCGGCGGGCCTGCATCGCCATCGTGGTCAGCTGCTTCGTGATCGCCCTGCTGTGCTGGGCGGACGCGGGGAACTCCACCGCGCTGAACGTGATCAACCTGCTGCAGGGCACCGTGGTCTACTCCATCCCGCTCATCCTCGGCGCGCTGGCCGGCGTCATGTGCGAGCGGTCCGGCGTGATCAACATCGCCATCGAGGGGCAGCTGCTGCTCGGCGCGTTCGCCGCCGCCGTGATCACCAGCGCGTTCAGCTCGCTGTGGCTGGGGCTGCTCACCGGGTCGCTGGCCGGCGGGCTGCTCGGCGCGGTGCTGGCCGTGTTCGCCATCCGGTTCCTGGTCGACCAGATCATCCTCGGCGTGGTGCTCAACGTGCTGGCCTCCGGCCTGACCGGCTACCTGTACGACCGGGCCCTGGTGCCGTACCAGAACCGGCTGAACTCCCCGGTCACCTTCTCGGCCATCAAGATCCCGCTGCTGGGCGACATCCCGATCCTCGGCCCCGTGTTCTTCGACTCGACGATCTTCCTGTACATCACCTACGCGATGATCGCCCTGGTCCAGGTCGGCCTGTTCCGGACCCGCTGGGGCCTGCGGGTCCGGGCGGTGGGCGAGCATCCGACCGCGGCCGACACGGTGGGCATCAAGGTACTCGCCACCCGGTACCGCAACGTGATCATGGGCGGGCTGATCGCCGGGATCGGCGGCGCGTTCCTGACCATCGGCCAGGTCGGCGCGTTCGGCAAGGACATGTCCTCGGGCGAGGGCTACATCGCCCTGGCGGCGATGATCTTCGGCCGGTGGACCCCGCTCGGCGCGACCGCCGCCGCGCTGCTGTTCGGCTTCGCCACGTCCCTGCAGTCCATCCTGTCCACGCTGAACGTGCCCATCCCGTCCAACATCCTGCTGATGGCCCCGTACGTGGTGACAATCGTGGCGGTGGCCGGGCTGGTCGGCAAGGTCCGCGCCCCCAAGGCCGACGGCCAGCCGTACGTGAAGGCATGACCAGCGCCGGCAGGACCAGCGACGGACTGGCCGGGGACCCGTTCACGGCGGCGCGGGCCAGCGCGGCCCGGCTGGCCGGGCTGACCGGGACGCCGCGGCATGACGCCGCGGTCGTCCTCGGCTCCGGGTGGGCGCCGGCCGCCGACGCGCTGACCGGAGCTCTCCCGGGGGTGACCGAGATCCCGGTCACCGACCTGGGCGGCTTCGCCGAGCCCACGGTCGGCGGCCACCGCGGCACGGTCCGCTCCGTGCTGCTGCCGGCCGGCGCGCCCGCTGCCGTCCCGGACCCTGCCGTCCCGGGCGCTGCCGTCCCGGATCCTGCCGCCCCGGACAGCCAGGCGGGCCAGCCCGGCCCGGGCGGGCTCCGGCTGCTCGTCTTCCTCGGCCGGACCCACCTGTACGAGGGGCACTCCCCGGCCGCCGTGGTCCACGGGGTGCGTACCGCCATCGCGGCCGGCTGCCGGGTCATCGTGCTGACCAACGCGGCCGGCGGCATCGATCCCGGATACCAGGTCGGCCAGGCGGTGCTGATCCGCGACCACCTCAACCTGACCGGCCGCTCGCCGCTATCGGGACCGCCGCCCCCGGAGGGCTACCCGTCCCGGTTCACCGACCTGACCGGGCTGTACTCAGCGCGGCTGCGGGCGCTGGCCCGGGCCGCCGACCCCAGCCTGGCCGAGGGGGTTTACGCCGCGCTGCCCGGCCCGCATTACGAGACACCGGCCGAGATCGGCATGCTCCGTACCCTCGGGGCTGACCTGGTCGGCATGTCCACCGCGCTGGAGGCCATCGCCGCCCGGCACCTGGGCGCCGAGGTGCTGGGCATCTCGCTGGTCACCAACCCGGCGGCCGGCCTGGCCGGGCACGGCCTCGACCACGCCGAGGTGGTGGCGGCCGGGAAGGCGGCCGCGGACCGGATGGGCGCCCTGCTGGCCAGCGTGCTGCCCCAGATCCAGAGTGCATCGTCGTGATCATGACTTGAGTGTCGTGGCCACGACACTCAAGTCATGATCACGACGCCAGGCGGGCGGGCAGGCTGGGCAGCAGGCTGGGCAGCAGGCTGGGCGGTCAGGCTGGGAAGCAGGCTGGGCAGAGGAGCCGGGAGACGGCGACATGAGCGAGCACGACCCAGAACTGGAACGCCGGGTACGGGCCTGGATGGCCGATGATCCCAGCCCGGATGACCGGTCTGAACTGGGAGAACTGCTGGCCGCGGCGCACGGCGGCGAGGACGCCGGGCAGGCGGCCCGGGCTGACCTGGCCGACCGGTTCGCGGGCCGCCTGGAGTTCGGCACCGCGGGGCTGCGCGGCGCGATGGGGGCGGGGCCGAACCGGATGAACCGGGCTGTCGTGCTGGGCGCCACGGCGGCGCTGGCCCGGTGGCTGCACGCGCACCGGCCGGACGCGGCCCAGGCCGGGGTGGTGCTCGGCTGGGATGCCCGGCACCACTCCGCCGAGTTTGCCCGGCAGGCCGCCGCGGTGCTCACCGGGGCGGGCATCCCGGTGCACCTGCTGCCGGGCCGCAGTCCCACCCCGCTGCTGGCGTTCGCTGTCCGGCACCTGGGCGCCGCGGCCGGCGTGATGATCACCGCCAGCCACAACCCGCCCGCGGACAACGGGTACAAGCTCTACCTGGGAGACGGGGCGCAGATCGTCCCGCCGGTGGACGCCCAGATCGAGGACCTGATCCGTACCCTGGGGCCGCTGGCGGAGATCCCGCTCGGCCCGGTCACCGGCCCGCTCGTCACCCGGCACGGCGACGAGGTCGCCCAGGCCTACCTGGACGCGATCATCGCCGCCTCCCCCGGCCTCCTCCTGGCGGCTGACCCGGCGCGGCCCGCCAGCGCCCCCGCCACCCCGGCCGGCGCCGCCACCCCGGCCGGCGCCGCCACCCCCGCCAGCACCGCCACCCCCGCCAGCACCGCCACCCCCGCCAGCGCCCCGGCCACCCCGCCAGCGCCCCCGCCACCCCGGCCAGCGCCGCCAGCGCCCCCGCCACCCCGGCTGGGGACCTGTCCGTCGTCTACACGCCGCTGCACGGGGTGGCCGGGCCGCTGATGCTGCGCGCGATCGAGCGGGCCGGGTTCCCGGCGCCGCACCTGGTTCCGGCCCAGGCCGAGCCGGACCCGGACTTCCCGACCGTCTCCTTCCCCAACCCGGAAGAGCCGGGCGCCCTGGACCTCGCGCTGGACGAGGCGCGCCGGCTGGACGCCGGCCTGGTGCTGGCCAGTGACCCGGACGGCGACCGGCTCGCCGTCGCGGTGCCCGACCCGGGTGCCGAGGGCGGCTGGCGCGCGCTCACCGGCGACCAGGTCGGCGCGCTGCTCGGGGCGTTCATCCTGGACGCCACGGCGGCCGGCCCCGACCCCGCGCACCGCCTCGTCGTGTCCACCATCGTGTCCTCGACGCTGCTGTCCCGGATCGCCGCCGCGGCGGGCGTCCGCTACGCGGAGACCCTCACCGGATTCAAGTGGATCGTGCGGGCTGGTGAGCACCTGGATGGGTTCCGTTTTGCCTATGGGTATGAAGAAGCGCTCGGCTACGCGGTCGGCGCGGTGGTGCGGGACAAGGACGGAATCGGGGCCGCTCTCGCCCTGCTCAGCCTGGCCCGCGCGGCGCGGGCGGCCGGCCAGTCGCTGCTGGACCGGTGGGACGCGCTGGAGGCCGCGTACGGCGTGCACCTGCGCGCGGCGCTGACCGTGCCGACCCGGTCGCCGGGGCAGATCATGGCCGGGCTGCGGGCGCACCCCCCGGCGGCGCTCGGCGGCCGATCGGTGGCGGGGCTGGATGACCTGGCGGCCGGCGGCGACCTGCCGCCGTCGGACGTGCTGATTTTCCGGCTGGACGGCGCGCGGGCCGTGATCCGGCCGAGCGGCACCGAGCCGAAGCTCAAGGCCTACCTGGAAGTGATCGAGCCGGCCGGCCCGGGCGGCCTGGCCGCCGCGCGGCGCGCCGCCGCGGCACGGCTGGCCCCGCTCCGAGCCGCGGTCAGTGACCTGCTGCTCGGTCCCGGCGCGGCCGCCAGGCGGTGACGGGACCGAGCCCATGGCGGGCCGCGCGGACCGCCGCGGGCGCCGTCGCGCGGGGCTGCTCGGCGGCCTCGTGGCGGCCGCGGCCGCGGCCGGCACTGTCGCGGCGCCGGATACCGCGGGCCATCACCAGGCCCAGGCGCTGACGCCGTCCGGTTCCCAGCACGGTTCGGCCGCGCCGTCCCGGCCGGCCGGGGGAAGCCCGGCGACGGCGAGCCCGCCGCCGCCCCCGGCCACACCGTCAGCCGGCTCGGGCGGCACCGCGGGCGGGTCGGGCGGGACCGGGGTGGGCTCATCGGTGCCCATCCCGGCCGGGTTCCACCGCTATCAGGACCCGACCGGCTTCTCGATCGCCATGCCGGACGGCTGGCGGGTGTCCCATCGGGGGCACTACGTCTACCTGACGCCGCCGTCCGGAGCGGAGTTCCTGCTGATCGACCAGTCCAGCCACCCGCAGCCCAACCCGCTGGCCGACTGGCGGCAGCAGGAGGCGAACCGGGAGGGGACCTATCCGGGCTATCACCGCATCCGCCTGGCGGCCATCCACTACGCGCAAGCCGAAAAGGCCGCGGACTGGGAATTTACCTACTACCGCCAGGGCATCCTCACCCATGTCCTGAATCGCAACATACTGGCCAATTTCACGCACGCGTACGCTTTGTACTGGTCTACCCCACAGGCGGAATGGAGCCAGAGCTGGCATATCTTCCAGGCTCTGGCCCGCACATTCCATCCTGCTTCCTGACCTGCGGCAACAGAGGCCAGGACAAAGTCCTTAAGTTGCGGCCGCCCTGGTCAGCGGCTCGGAAAATTTAAGTGTTCATAAAGGCTTTAGGCCACCTGAAGGTAGAGACTAGTTCCCGGCAAGCCTTATCCCTCGGCTCCGGGCTGCTCATGCCGGGTAAATGCCATATGCGCCTCATAGGGACCAAAAGGTCAGGGTTAAGACTGAGAGGGTGGCCGGGTGCCTGGCGACGAGCTGGCGATGCACACAACGGCGGGAATGGCGGAACCACAGCGCGGCACCGGCCGGCCACACGGGCGGCCCGGCCGCCGGCCGGGCCGGCCGCCGGCCGGCCGGATACCCCCGCCCGCCGGCCGCTGGCTGGCTTTCTTCGGTGCGGCGCTGATCCTGCTGCTCGCCCGCTTCCTGGTGCCCACCCCGGTCGGCCAGGCCGACAACCGGGACGGCCCGCGGCTGATGTGCGGGCTCGGCATGGAGCCGGTGACCGGCCACCATCCGCGGTTCTTCCGGTTCTCCTACTTCGTGTACCGGCCGTCCCCGGCGTGCGGCGCGCACCATCCGTACCCTTCCTCGGCCCTGGTGCCGCTGGAACTCGGCCGGCTCCTGACCCCACTGTTCGGCCTGCCCGGCAACCTGAACCTGATCGCCGTCGGCGTGCTGTACTGCGTGCTGGCCGCGATCGCGATCGCCAGCCTGGCGGCCGGCCTGCGCATCAGGTGGTGGGCCCAGCTGCTGGTGGCGGCGGCGTGCTGGCTCGCCATCGCGGACTCCGCCTTCTTCGACGTCTTCGGCGGCCCCTTCAGCGAGCCCGCCGCCCTGGTCGGCCTGATGCTCATCGCCGCCGGGGTGCTCTACCTCGGGCGGGACTGGCGGGCCACGGTGTCCGGGCTGGTGCTGGCCGGGACCGGTGGCTTCCTGGCCATCCTGTCCAAGGAGCAGTACCTGGTGCTGGCCGCGCCGGTCTGCCTCACCCTGGCCCTGGCTACCGCGGGCCGCGGGCCCTGGCGGGGGCTGCAACGGTTCCGCAGCCGGCAGGCCGCAGCCGGGCTGCTGGTCGCCGCGGCCCTGGCCGTGCTGGCCGCCGGGTACTGGACCTGGGACTACACGAGTTCCTACGGCCAGCGGCTGCACCATATCCAGGCCGTGGACATGATCTTCACGGACATCGTGACGAACCAGTCGTCCGCGCCTGCCCAGCTCCGCGCGCTCGGGCTGCCGGCCAGCTGGGCCACGTACGCCGGCGACTACTACTGGGACACCAGGTCGGTGCGGTTCAGCCCGCTGTACAAACGGTACGAAGGCCGGCTGACCGACGGGAACATCGCGCACTACCTGCTGAGCCACCCCGGCACGGCGGTCAGCGTGGGCCAGCAGGCGGCCGAGTTCGCGCAGCAATTCCGGATCACCACGCTCGGCGACTACCCGGTGTCGGCCGGGCATCCCAAGGGTGCCTACGAATCCCGGATGGCGGTGCTCACCTGGCTGGCCCGGCGGCTGCCGCCACGGCTCGGCGTGTGGCTGTACCTGCCGCTGTGGATCGCCATGACGGCCCTCGCGGCCCTCGGCCTGACCGCACGGCGGCCCAGGCCCTGGCACCGGGACGCCGCGGCCCTGGTGCTCTGCATGACCGGCTGCGCCGTGGTGGCCTTTGTGCCGCCGGCTTACTTCGCGGGCATCTCCACCACCCGGCACATGGTGGGGATGAACCTGTCCACCGTGCTCGCCTTGATCGTGAGCGTCCCGCTGGCCGTCTCCCTGCTCCAGCAGGCGGCGTCCCGGCGCCGCCGACGGCCGGCGGGCGCGGCGCCGCTCACCGAAAGGGCCCCGCAGCCGGTCAGCACCGGCCCCCTGGGCCGGCAATCGCCCGCCGGGCGCTGACGCCCGGACGGCGGCATGGTCTCTGGGGTTGGTGTGGCTGAGGAGACTGAAGTGGCCGGCGCCGGTACCGCCCCGGCGCGGGGTGCGGTTCCCCTGCCTCCACGGCGTGAGTACGCCGCCGCGCCGCGTGGCCAGGAACTGGGAATCCGTGGCAAGCTCGGGAGTATGACGCAATCGCAGGAAGACGCGGCCTGTGAGGTCGCGCACGGCCACGGCGCGGGGCCGGCCGCTGATCGGACGCTGATCGCTGCGTTCGTCTCCCCGGTGGCCGAGTACCTGATGCGCTACGCCAGCGACGCCGGGTTCCGGGTGGTACTGGTCGAGCCGGACATGGCGCGGGCCGGTGCCGAGTGGGTCAGGGGCTATCCGGTGACCGGCGAGATCGGGGACCAGCTGGATGACACCGCCGACGTGGTGGTGACCGACCATCACCGGCCCGAGCTGGGCGTCATGCTGCGGGACGCGCTGGACAGCAAGGCCCGATGGGTGGGCATCATGGGCAATCCGCGCCATCCGGCCCCGCACATCCCGGCGCTGCGGGGACTCGGCGTGGCTGAGGCCGACATCGCCCGGGTGCACCGGCCGATCGGGCTGAACATCGGCTCCCGCACTCCCCCGGAGATCGCCATCGCCACCCTGGCCGGGCTGATCGCCGACCGGAACGGCCGCCCGGGCGGGTTCGACTTCTGAGCGCCTGCCTGCTCCCGGGCGCTGGCCGGCTGATCAAGGCCGCGGGACGGCGTCTAGCCTTTCAGCGCGCCGGACACCAGGCCGCGGACGTAGAACCGCTGCAGGACGACGTACACGAGGATGCACGGGATCATCGCGATCACCGCGCCCGCCAGCAGCAGGCCGTAGTTGACCGAGCCATAGGTGCCGGTCTCCACGTTGCTCAGCGCGACCGGCAGGGTGAACAGGCTGTCGTTGGTCAGGAAGCTGAGCGCGCCGAGGAACTCGGTCCAGGAGAACAGGAACGCGAACAGCGCCGTGGTGGCGATGCCCGGCATGACCAGCGGCCGGTACACCGAGACCAGGGTGCGCAGCACCGACGCGCCGTCGATCTGGGCCGCGTCCACCATCTCGCCGGGCACCTGGAGGAAGCTGTTCCGCATCACGAACACGCCGATCGGCAGGTTGAACGTGGTGTAGAACAGCGCCAGCCCGAGCAGGCTGTTCAGCAGGTGCAGGAAATGCAGTTCCAGGAACAGCGGGGTAAGCACCGCCTGGAACGGGATCATGAAGGCCAGCAGCACCACGCCGAACGCGAGGCCCGAGTAGCGGAACCGGAACAGCGCGAAGCCGTACCCGGCCAGCAGCGCCACCAGCGAGGTCACCGCCGCGGTGAGCACGGCCACGATCAGGCTGTTGATCACATTGCGCAGGATGTCGTCCTGGCCGGACAGCAGCGTCTTGTAGTTGCTGAAGGTCAGGTGGGTGAAGCTGGCGGCGGACGGTGGGTTACTGACCGCGGATTCCGGCTGCAGCGAGCGGAACACCTCCCACAGCAGCGGCAGCACGAACACCGCGCTGATGGCCACGCCCGCGATCAGGTACCAGGCCAGCCCGCTGCGGCGGCGTGCGGAGCCGCGGCGCTGGGCCGGCCGGTCGCGGGATGCGGCAGCCATCAGTCGGCGTCTCCTTGCAGGTACCGGAACTGGATGAAGGTGATCAGCCCGACCACGATGATCAGCACGATCGACATCGCGCTGGCCAGGCCGACGTTGAAGTCGGCGAAGGCGGTCTGGTAGATGGCCATCACCACCGACTCGGTGCTGGTCCCCGGACCGCCGTCGGTCATGATGAAGAACTGGTTGAAGGCCAGGAACGAGTAGACCACCGAGATGATCAGGCTGAGCGCGATCGAGCGGCGCATCAGCGGGATGGTGATCCGCCGCTCCGCGCTCCACCAGGACGCCCCGTCCACCCGGGCCGACTCGTACAGCTCCACCGGGACGGCCTGCATGCCCGCCATCAGCAGCATCATGGTCAGCCCGGAGGCGAACCAGATGACCAGCACGCTGATCGCGGTCAGCGCCAGCCCGGTGTGCACCAGCCAGGCGGTGGACGCCTTCACGATGCCGAACTTGGCCAGCACGAAATTGACCGTGCCGGAGTCCGGCTGCAGCTCGACCACGGCCATGAAGCTCTCCGCGACCAGCCCGACGATGTACGGCACGAAGATCATCGTGCGGAACACCGTGCTGCCCGGCCGGTTGGCCCGGACGAACACGGCCAGCGCGTACCCGAAGACCAGGATCGGCAGCGTGACGATCCCGGTGTACTCCAGCGTGAACCGGATCGACTGGAGGAACACCGAGTTGTGCACCAGCGCGGTGTAGTTGGCCAGCCCGATGAAGTGGTACGGGCCGACCAGTGGCCAGTTGGTCAGCGAGATGTAGGCCCCGAAGCCGAGCGGGATCAGCGCGAAGGCCGTGACGAACAGCAGGGCGGGCGCGATCAGCAGCAGTCCGGTGCGGGTGGTGCGGCGGGCGGCGGCGGTGGAGCGCGGCCGCGGCGCGGGCCCGCCCGCGGCCGACCGCCCCGCGGCGGATCCGCCGCGGGGCAGCCAGCTTTGGGTCAGGCCGCCCCGCCGGCGGGACGCGCGTTCCGACGGCGGGGCACTGACCTGGCCTGACACGATTCGATTCAGCCCTTCACGCTCGCCAGCGTGCTGGATATGCCGGATTGTCCTTCCTGCAACGCGGCGGTCATGTTGCCGTTGTAGACCGCGTCCTCGAACATCTTGAACCAGGGCGAGCCCGGCTCGTTGAAGACCGCGTCATAGGCCAGGGTGTATTCCACCGAGCCCTTGGCCAGCGCCCTGAGCGCGATCGCGTCGTACGGGTTGGTCGCGGCGAAGGACGGGGTCAGCACGTCGCTGCGGATCGGGGTCATCCCCTCGGACGGGTACTTGGCCTGCTGCTGCGGGTCCAGCGCCCACTTGATGAACTCCCAGGCGCCGGACGCGTTGGGCGCGCTGGCCGGGATGACGAAGTCGTCGCCGCCGTCGAAGGTGCTGTAGCCGCCGCCGTTCACCGCGGGCAGCGGCGCGTCGGCGTACTCGGCCTGCTGGGCCTTGGTGGTGAACTTGGCCGCGAAGCCGTAGTCACCGGGCAGGATGCCGACCTTGCCCGCTTCGAAGTCGGCGCCCCAGGTCAGCCCGTTCTGGGTCTGGTCCGCCACCGGCGTCATGTGGCCAGCCCACATCGTCCGGTAGGCCGCGAGCATCGTGTTGAGCGGCGCGTCGTTGGCCACGTTCGCCGTCTGGGTACCGAGCGGGCCGTTGATCAGGTGCTGGCCGGCCGCCCACAGCGACGGCAGCATGGTGAAGCCCAGGCAGCCCTGGCAGTCGCCGGCGAACGAGAAGCCGTAGATGCCATGACCCAGAGCGGTGATCTTCTTCGCGTCCGCCACGATCTGCGCGTAGCTGGCCGGCGGGTCGTCTGGGTTCAGCCCGGCCTCCTTGAACAGCTTCTTGTTGTACCAGAGCACCGACAGGTCGGCCAGGTAGGGCAGCCCGTAGTCCTGCCCGTTGAAGGTGGCCAGCTTGAGGTGGCCCGGGCTGAGCGAGCTCTTGTAGGGCAGCGCGTCGATGTACTTCGTCAGGTTCATGAGAGCGTTCTCATGACTGAACGTCGGCACGTCGATGTCGTTCAGCCCGACCACGTCGGGCACCGAGCCGGCCCGGATCGCCGTAGCGAGCTGGCTGGTGTCGTCGTTGGGCGGGGTCAGGTGGAGCACCACCTTGAGGTTCTTGTGCGTCGCATTGAACCCCGCGACCAGCGCCTTGGCCGGCCCGTCGGTCGCCTGGCGGGCCCAGAAATGGACCACCCCGGTGGCGTTCACGCCGAAATCCTTGGTCGACTGCGAGCTGGACGACCCGGATGAGCCGCCGCAGGCGGCGGCCAGCAGTGCCGCCGCGCCCAGGACAGCCAGCAGCCGTGGCCGTCTCTTACCGGATCCGCCGGCTAGGGGGGAAATCATGTCAGGTACCTCCGCATTGAGGAGAGCCGCGATGTGCCAGGTCGGGGGAAGGTCAGGCGCGCGGCATCCACACCCGCATGGCCCGGCCGTCCCGGTTGTCCCACTGGAAATAAGGAAGGGCGGTCGCGATCACCGGCTGGCCGGCCGCGCCCGCTGCCGCCGGGCGTTCCGGCTGCCCGTCACCGGCCGCGGCTTCCATGCCGAACGGCCGTTCCGCGCCGGCTGCCTGGCCCGGCTCCGGGCCGGAGCGGAACTCACTGCCGCTGGCCGGGGCGAGCTGGACCGCGCCCGCCTCGATCAGCACCGTCTCCCCGACGCCGGGCAGGGTGACCGGCCGCTCGCGGAGCCCGCCGGGGACGACCGCGAGATCCTCCAGGGCCGCCCCGGCGGGCTGGTCAGCCTGCTCGAAGCAGTAGACGAGCGGGCCGCGCTCGATCGCGGCCGAGCCGCGGACCGCGTTGACGTGCCGGTCCGGGTAGGTCAGCCGGGGGGAAAGATCGAGCTCGCACCTGAGCACGTCGCCGGGGCGCCACCGGCGCCGCACCACCAGGTACCCGGCTTCCAGGTCCGCGTGGGCCGGCTTTTCGTTCAGCAGCAGGCGCGGTGCGGCGCTCCAGGACGGGACGCGCAGTGCCAGCCCGCAGTCCTGCGGCGGGGCGCCGTCCACCCGCAGCGCCACGGTGCCCGACCACGGATAGCCGGTAGTCATCTGCACCGACAGCACGCCGCCGGCCAGCGGGGTGCTCAGGGCCGCCCCGGCGAAATGGTGCACGTACAGGGTGCCGCCCGTCCCGGGCTGGCCGGTCACCGTGGCCAGGTAGTGCTGGAGTGAGGCGACCAGGCGCATGATGTTCGGCGGGCAGCAGGCGCAGGAGAACCATTCCCGGCGCCGTCCCGGGTCGTCCTTCTCGTAGTGATCCGCGCGGCGCTGCAGCGGGTTGACGTAGAAGAACCGGGTTCCGTCCGTGGCGGTGGACGCCGCGAAGCCGTTGTACAGCACCCGCTCCATCAGGTCGGCGTAGCGGCTGTCACCCGTGGCCAGCAGCAGCCGCCAGCTCCACTGGAAGCTGGCGATCGCCGCGCAGGTCTCGTTGTAGGCCCGGTCCGGCGGCAGCTCGTACCGGTCGCCGAAGCTCTCCCCTTCGTGCCGGGAGCCGTTCCCGCCGGTCAGGTAAGTCTTGGCGGCGACCATGTCGTCCCAGCGCCGCCGGGACGTGGCCAGCAGTTCCGCGTCGCCGGACTCCGCGGCCACGTCGGCGATCCCGGCTTCCAGGTACAGGGCGCGGACCACGTGCCCCACCTCGGTCGCCGACTCACGGACCGGCTCGTGGTCTTGCAGGTAGCGGCGGCCGAACCCGGAGTCGCCGCCCAGCCCGCGGCCGCGCTGCTCGATGAACTGCCCGGCCAGTTCCAGGTAGGGGGCGTGCCCGGTCTCCCGGTACAGTTCCGCCAGCGCGGTCTCCACCACCGGGTGGCCGTCGATCCCGGCCTCCCGGCCGCCGAAGTGGTCCACCAGGTGGTCCGCGAACCGCCGGGCCACCGTGAGCAGGCCGTCCGCCCCCGCACCGCGGTGACAGGCCACGGCCGCCTGGATCAGGTGCCCGGCGCAGTACAGCTCGTGGCTGGAGGCCAGGGTGGCGTACCGGGGGCGGCCGGTCACCTGGATGGCCGAGTTCAGGTACCCGTCCGGCTGCTGGGCCTGCTCCAGCAGCGCGGTGGCCTCGGCCAGGAACCCGGCCAGCGTGTCATCGTGACCACGGGCCAGTTCCCAGCCGACCGCCTCCAGCGTCTTGTACAGGTCCGAGTCCATGAACACCGGGCCCCGGTACCCCTCGTGCGCCCCGGCAATGGCCAGCCGCAGGTTGGCCAGGTTCCCGGCCGCTTCCAGCTGGCGCAGCGCGAGCGGCAGGCTGGCCGCGTGGTTGCGCTGCTGCCAGTCGTGCAGCATGCCCCGCTCCAGCCGGGCACCCGCGCCACCGAGCGGGCGGTGCGCGACGGCCGCGTCCGGGCCGGGGCGGACCGGGCCGCGGGCTACCGCGGTGTCCTCCACACTGGTCGCTGCGATGACGCCACCTCCGCGCTGAGGAATAGGTTTTCCTCAGCAAAGTAGAAGGGCGCCGAGCGGGCGTCAAGCCTGTATAGTCACGTTTTGATCGCTTCTCACGGCTGGCCTGGCCGTGCTCATACCCGGAGCAACCGTTTGCCTGCCCGTACCCCGCCTGCTGGCGGGACCCCGCCTCCCGGCGGCCCGCCCCACGACGGCCCGCCCCACGACGGCCCGCGTAACCACGGCCCGCATCACGGTGGCCCGGCTCACAACGGGCCGGATCACGACGGCCCGGCCCCGCGCGGCCCCGGGGCCGGCGGCCCGCCCCATGACGGCCCTGCGCACCGCGGCACCGGGCCGGCGGCCCGCTCCCCGGGAGCCTGCCCCCTGGTGGCCCGGCGGCCCGGCGGGTCACGATCCGCGACGTCGCGGCGCACGCGGGGGTCTCGATCGGGACCGCCTCGAAGGCCCTCAACGGGCAGGGCAAGCTGCGCGCGGAGACCAGGGACCGGGTGGCGGCAGCGGCCCTCGCCCTGGGTTTCGCGCCGAACGTGCTGGCCCGCGGGCTGCTCGCCGGGCGTACCTACACCGTCGGGGTGATCACCACGGACAGCTTCGGCCGGTTCAGCATCCCGATGATGCTGGGTGCCGAGGACGCCCTGGGGCCGGCCAGATCTCGGTGTTCATGTGTGATACCAGGGACGAGCCAGACCGGGAGCGGCGCTACCTGGAGATGCTGCTGTCCCGCCGGGTGGACGGGCTCATCGTGGCCGGCCGCCGGATCGAGCCGCGCCCCAGCATCGGCCTGGACCTGGGCGTCCCGGTCGTGTACGCGATGACCCAGTCGATGGACAGCGACGAGCCGGCCATCCTGCCGGACGACACGGGCGGGGGGCGGGCCGCGGCTGAGCATCTGCTGGGGCTGGGCCGCCGCCGCCTGGCCCACATCACCGGCCCGGAGCGGTTCCTGGCCGCCCGCAAGCGGGCCCGCGGGTTCTGCGACGCGGCGGCCGCGGCCGGGATCAGCTTCAGCCCGGGTGACGTGCTGTACGGGGAATGGAGCGAGCGGTGGGGCCGGGAGGCGGTCCGGGTGGTGCTGGCCACCGATCCGGGGGTGGACGCCATCTTCTGCGGCAGCGACCAGATCGCCCGGGGCGTCTCGGACACCCTGCGGCTGCTCGGCTACCGGGTGCCCGGGGACATCGCACTCGTCGGCTTCGACAACTGGACGCCGATGGCGCTGGGCGCGGATCCTCCGCTGACCAGCGTGGACATGTGCCTGGAGGAGGTGGGGCGGGTGGCCGCGGAACACCTGTTGCGGGCCATCGACGGCGAGCCGTCGCATGGCGCGTGTACTGTCCCCAGCCGCCTGGTGGTGCGCGGCTCCAGCGTCCCGGCCGCCCCCGCGGGGAGCGGCCGCGAGCCAGCCGGAAGCGGCCGGGGACCAGGGGCCGCCGCCCGCGGGCCGGCCGGGGGTGAGGCATGAGAGCCCGGCTAACCGGGCATACCCCCCGGCACGGGCCGATTAAGCACGCGAATCTTTCAGCCTGCAGGCCGGCCCGGTGCCCGTTCCCGTTATGCCGCGAGCGCGGGGAGAAGCCAAGGTTGACCCGACGTCGTGTTAACGATAACAATCCTGGCAGCGGCGGACAGAGGAATGGGCACCTGCCTCTAAATTGGGTGCACCACGCGCGGATTCGGGTAGTGAGCCGGGGCCGCCTGGTGGCGGCCGCCAGCAGCGGTCTTGATGGAGATGACAGGAGGGAGCAGGGATGCCTCTTGCCGAACGCGGCCGGAACCGCCCGCCCGTGATGACCGACGTGGCGCAACTAGCCGGAGTTTCCCACCAGACCGTTTCCCGCGTGCTCAACGACCACCCGAACGTGCGGCCGCAGACCCGGGAACTCGTCCTCGCGGCGATCACCGAACTCGGCTACCGGCCCAATGCCGCCGCCCGGACCCTGGTCACCCGGCGTACCCACACGCTCGGGGTGATCAGCTTCGACACGACGCTCTACGGGCCTGCCTCGATGCTGTACGGGATCGAGCGCGCCGCGCGGGATAACTACTTCATCGCGATCGCCAGCGTGCCCACCCTGGACCGGCGCTCAGTGCTCGACGCGGTGGACCGGTTCGCCGGCCAGGGCGTGGAAGGCATCATCGTGATCACTCCGGTGGAGGAGGCGGTGGACGCCCTGCGGCACTGCCCGGACGACATCCCGCTGGTCGCTATGGGCTGCCGGACCGAGCCGCCGGTGCGCTCCGTCGCCGTGGACAACGCCGAGGGCGCCGCCCTGGCCACCCGGTACCTACTGGACCTGGGCCACCGGACGGTGCACCACCTGTGCGGGCCGGCCTCCTGGCTGGACGCGGAGGCCCGGGTGGACGGCTGGCGTGCGGCGCTGCGGAACGCCGGGGCCCCGGAACCGGAGACGCTCGCCGGGGACTGGTCGGCCGCCAGCGGGTATGAACTCGGCCAGCGGCTGGCCCGCGATGAGAGCGTGACCGCGGTGCTGTGCGCGAACGATCCCATGGCGCTGGGGCTGCTGCGGGCCCTGTCCGAGCACGGGCGGCGGGTGCCGGAGGACGTCAGCGTGATCGGATTCGACGACGTGCCCGAGGCGGCCTACTTCCCGCCCCCGCTGACCACGATGCGGCAGGATTTCGGCGAACTCGGCCGGCGGGCGCTGGATACGCTGGTCGGCCTCATCTACGGCCGGGACGACGCGGCCGCCGACCCGGTCCCCCCGCACCTGGTGGTCCGGTCGAGCACCGCCGCACCGGGCGGCTGACACCCGGGGGCAGGAACCAGCACCGGGCAGGCACCGGCCAAGGCAGAACAGGACAACGATGACTGTGAGCGCTCACCGTACCGGGGACCAGCCCGGTAACACCGGCGACCGGTACGTGCTGGGGGTCAACTTCGGCACGCTGTCCGGCCGTGCCCTGGTGGTCCGGGTCAGCGACGGCGCGGAACTCGGCTCCGCGGTGCACGCCTACTCCCACGGCGTGATCGACGAGAAGCTGCCCGCGACCGGGGCGCCGCTGCCCCCGGACTGGGCGCTGCAGGACCCGGAGGACTACCGGGACGTGCTGCGCCAGGCGGTGCCGCAGGCGGTCCGGGCGGCCGGCATCGACCCGGCCGCCGTGATCGGCATCGGCACCGACTTCACCGCCTGCACGGTCATGCCGGTGCTGCGGGACGGGACCCCGCTGTGCCAGCTGCCGGGCCTGGACGGCCGGCCGCACGCCTACCCCAAGCTGTGGAAGCATCACGCCGCGCAGCGCCAGGCGGACCGGATCAACGCGCTGGCCCACGAGCGCGGCGAGCCGTGGATCGGCCGGTACGGCGGCAAGATCTCCTCCGAGTGGCAGTTCGCCAAGGCGCTGCAGCTGCTGGAGGAGGACCCGGGCGTCTATGACCGGGCGGAGCGCTGGATCGAGGCGGCCGACTGGATCATCTGGCAGCTGTGCGGCACCGAGACCCGCAACGCCTGCACCGCCGGGTACAAGGGCATCTACCAGGACGGCCGCTACCCGTCCGATGACTACCTGGCCGCGCTGCACCCGCGGTTCGCCGGCTTCCCGGCCGGCAAGCTGGCCCACGAGGTATCCGCGCTCGGCACCCGGGCCGGCTCGCTGACCGCCGAGGCGGCCGCCTGGACCGGGCTGCCCGAGGGCATCGCCGTCGCGGTCGGCAACGTGGATGCGCACGTCACCCCGCCCGCCGCCAACGCCATCGCGCCCGGCCAGATGGTGGCCATCATGGGCACCTCCACCTGCCACGTGATGAACGCGACCCGGCTGGCCGAGGTACCCGGCATGTGCGGGGTCGTCGACGGCGGGATCGTCGCCGGGGAGTACGGCTACGAGGCCGGCCAGAGCGGCGTGGGCGACATCTTCGCCTGGTACCTCGACCATGGCGTGCCCGCTGACTACGCCGCCGAGGCGGGCCGGCGGGGCATCTCCCTGTTCGACCTGCTCTCCGCGGACGCGGCCGCCCAGCCCGCCGGGGCCCACGGCCTGATTGCCCTCGACTGGCTGAACGGGAACCGCTCGGTGCTGGTGGACCACCACCTGTCCGGGGCCATCGTGGGACTGACCCTGGCGACCCGCCCGCCGGACATCTACCGGGCGCTAGTGGAGTCCACCGCGTTCGGCACCCGGGTGATACTCGACACGTTCGCCGCCTCGGGGGTGCCGGTCACCGAGTTCGTGGCGGCCGGCGGCCTGCTCAAGGACCGGTTCGTCATGCAGGTCTACGCGGACGTGCTGCGCCGCCCGATCAGCGTGATCACCTCCGACCAGGGGCCGGCGCTGGGCTCGGCCATCCACGCGGCCGTCGCCGCGGGCGCCTACACCGACGTCCCCGCGGCCGCCGCGGTCATGGGCGGCAAGCGTGAGGCGGCCTACGCGCCCGACCCGGCCAGCGCGGACGTCTACGACGACCTGTACGCGGAGTACGCGCGCCTGCACGATTACTTCGGCCGCGGGGCCAACGAGATAATGCACCGGCTCCGGGACATCCGGGACCGCAGCCTCGCCCGCCAGGAGGAGAGCCGCCGATGACCACCGACCACGCGATCAGCACGGCGATCTCGCACGCCCGTGAGGAGGTCGCCCGGCTGCACGCCGCCCTGGTGCAGAACAACCTGGTCGCCTGGACCTCCGGGAACGTCTCCGCCCGGGTGCCCGGCGCCGACCTGATGGTGATCAAGCCCAGCGGCATCGCCTACGCCGACCTGAGCCCCGGCACGATGGTGCTCTGCGACCTGGACGGCAACGCGGTCGAGGACGAGTACAGCCCGTCCAGCGACACCGCCACGCACGCCTACGTGTACCGGCACATGCCGCACGTCGGCGGGGTGGTGCACACGCACTCGACGTACGCCACCGCCTGGGCGGCCCGCGGCGAGCCCATCCCGTGCGTGATCACCGCGATGGCCGACGAGTTCGGCGGGGAGATCCCGCTCGGGCCGTTCGCGCTGATCGGCAGCGACGAGATCGGCCGCGGCATCGTGAGCACGCTCACCGGGCACCGCTCCCCCGCGGTGCTGATGCGCAGCCACGGCGTGTTCACCATCGGGGCCAGCGCGCGTGACGCGGTCAAGGCCGCGGTGATGTGCGAGGACGTGGCCCGGACCGTGCACCTGGCCCGGCAGTTCGGTGAGCTGCGGCCGCTGGCACCGGACCAGGTAGACGCACTGCACCGGCGCTACAAGGAAGAGTACGGGCAGCGCTGACCAGGCTTCGCTGGGCAGTTCCACGGGCGGATCGTTAAGAAAGGTTGCTGGCCATGACCGGACGCAAGCCCCGCATCGGGATCCTGGGCATCATGCAGGACCTGTACGACGACATGATCCCCGGCATCGCGCAGCGGCAGGAGGGCTACGCGGCGGAACTAGCCGCGCACCTGGCCGACGTGGCCGAGTTCGTCCCCAGCAAGGCGATCAAGTACCGGGAGGACGCGACCCGCGCCATGCGCGAGTTCGAGAATGCCGACCTGGACGGGGTCATGATCGTCATGCTCACGTACGGGCCGGCCATGCGGGTCGCCCGGCTCCTCTCGGAGTCCCGGCTGCCGGTGCTGCTGGCCAACATCCAGCCCGAGCCGAACGTGACCCCGGCGTGGGACATGGCCGACATGACCTACAACCAGGGCGTGCACGGCGCGCAGGACACCGCCAACGCGATGGTCCGGGCGGGCAAGCGGTTCGCGGTGCTCACCGACGACTGGCGCAGCGAGCAGTTCAAGGTGGACGTGGGCCGGTTCGCCCGGGCCGCGGCGGCGATCACCGGGTGGAAGTCGCTCAAGACGGCGATCTTCGGCTACGCCATGAACGACATGGGCGACATCCGGGTGGACGAGTCCGCGCTGATCCGCACGCTCGGCCCGGAGATCCTCGCGGTCGCTCCCGGTGACATGTACCGGGGCATGCAGGTGGTCACCGACGGCCAGGTCAGCGACGTGATCGCGTTCGAGGACGAGAATTTCGAGATCGACGCGCGGCTGTCGCGGGCGGAGCGCGCGGACCACGCCCGGATGCAGGTGGCCATCGAGCAGATCCTGGTCGAGCGCGGGTTCGGCGCGTACACCGCGCACTTCGACGCGATCGGCGATGACGGCCGGTTCAGCCGGCTGCCGCTGGCCGCGGCCTCGTCGCTGATGGCCAAGGGCTACGGGTACGCGGCCGAGGGCGACGTGCTCACCGCCTGCATGGTCGCGGCCGGGCACACGCTGATCGGCGACGCCCATTTCACCGAGATGTACGCGATGGACTTCCCGTCCGACTCGATCCTGCAGAGCCACATGGGCGAGGGCAACTGGAAGGTGGCCCGCACCGACCGGCCGGTCAAGCTGATCAAGCGCCCGCTGGGCATCGGGCGGCTGGACGACCCGCCCACCTTCCTGTTCCAGTTGCAGCCCGGCCCGGCCACCCTGGCCACGCTGGTCTCGCTGGAGGGCGAGCGGTTCCGGCTGGTCTGCGCCGAGGGCGAGAACCTGGACAGCCAGGAACTGCCGGCCCTGGAGATGCCCTACGGCCAGTTCCGCCCGGCGTCCGGGGTGCGGGCCTGCCTGAACGGGTGGCTGGCCGCGGGCGGCCCGCACCACGAGGTGATGAACCTGGGCCACCACGCCGCCGACTGGAAGGTGTTCTGCCAGCTATCCGGCATCGAGTTCGTCCAAGTCTGACCCCACCCCCGCACCCGGCCCCCCGCCCGGCCCGCAGGCGGCATAGTACCGATTTGTCGCGGACATAACGGTCAAACATGGACACCGACTGTGCATCTGGGGTGCAGAGTGGGTCCAGGAGCGGTCGGACGGCGTCACGCGGGCGGGAGCTACCGAGCGAACGTTCGCGCCTGGATGGGGGGACGAAAGGGGAGGTATCGCCCGGAATGACGCGGCTGACTAGGGGCGTTGGCGCGGCTCAGCGGGTAAGCGGTTACCGGTTCCCGGCCTCAGGAAAGGGGCTCGACGTGCACGAATGCCACCCTGAGTGTGATCTAACCGTGTCTTGACCGGCGATAGAGGCCAATCGTAACGTCTAGGCGAACGTTCGTTCATGTGGGCGAACCCGGACAGAACGGGACGTCGATGGCGCGCCGGTATGTCTCGATCAAGGAAGTCGCGGCCCGCGCCGGGGTCAGCTTCCAGACCGCGAGCAAGGTGCTCAACGGCGGCACCGTGCGCGTGTCCGCGGAGACCGCCGCCCGGATCATGGCGGTCGCCGAGAGCCTCGGCTACCGGCCGAACACGGTGGCCCGCAGCCTGGTGCAGCGGACCACCGCGACCATCGGCCTGGTGGCCGGGGACATCACCGACGGCGCGCTGTCCCAGTTCGCGGTGGCGGCCGAGCGCACCGCCCGCCGTCACGGGCACGCCGTGCTGGTGGGCAACCTGGCCGAGGGCGGCGAGGACGGCGCCGCGGTCGTGCAGATGCTGATCGACCGCCGGGTGGACGGGGTCATCGCCGCCGCCCCGCAGCTGGAAGGCGACCCGAAGGTGGCGGAGATGCTCCGCCGGTACGTGCCGGCGGTCAGCCTGCACCACGTCCCGGGCGGCGGGGTGCCGCTGGTCGGCTCCAACCACCGGGCCGGGGCCCGGACCGCGACCGAGCACCTGATCCGGCTCGGCCACACCACGATCGGGACGGTGACCGGCCCGTTCCGCCGGCACGTCGTGCGCAGCCGGCTGCACGGCTACGAGGACGCGCTCCGCGCCGCGGGCATCGAGCCCGGCGAGGACCTGGCCGTGGAGGCGGACTGGACGCCGGGCACCGCGGCGGCCGCGACCCGGCTGCTGCTCGAGCGGGACCCGGCCATGACCGCGATCTTCGTGCACAGCGACACCATGGCGATCGGCGTGCTGTCCGCCCTGGCCTCGGCCGGTCGGCGGGTACCCAACGACGTGGCCGTGGTCAGCTGCGACGACATGCCCTTCGCCGAGTTCCTGATACCACCGCTCAGCTCGCTCCGGGTGCCGTTCGCGGAAACCGGGGAACAGGCGGTGGAACTGCTGCTGCGCAGCATCGCGGGCGAGGCGGCGCCCGAGGCGCCGCTACGGCTGCCGGTGGAACTGATCGTGCGCGACTCATGTGGCGGCAAAGACCGCAGCACCCGAGGAGACCAGGAGGATTCGTGACCCGGATTGTGGTGGACCCGGCCCGGCAGATCGGGACCGTGGACCGCAACGTCTTCGGCGGCTTCGTGGAGCACCTCGGCCGGTGCATCTACGGCGGCCTGTACGACGAGGGCTCGCCGCTGGCGGACGCCCGGGGGTTCCGCACCGACGTGCTCGGCCTGCTCCGTGACTTCCGGATGGGGGTGCTGCGCTGGCCGGGCGGCAACTTCGTCAGCAACTACCACTGGGCGGACGGCATCGGGCCGAAGGACGAGCGGCCCCGGCGGCCCGAGCTGGCCTGGGGCGCGGAGGAGTCCAACCGGTTCGGCACCGACGAGTTCCTGGCCTACTGCGCGGAACTCGGCACCGAGCCGTACATCTGCCTGAACATGGGCACCGGCACCCTGGAGGAGGCACTGGCCTGGGTCGAGTACTGCAACGGCGCCGGCCAGACCGCCTGGGCGCAGCGGCGGCGCGAGAACGGGCACGCCGGGCCGTACCGGGTCCGCTACTGGGGCCTGGGCAACGAGATGTACGGCGACTGGCAGGTCGGCGCGGTGTCCGCCGAGGAGTACGTCCGCAATGCCACCCGCTGGGCCCGGGCGATCAAGATGCTGGACCCGCAGGCCAAGCTGGTCAGCTGCGGGATGAACGGGTGGAACGACTGGGACCGGGTGGTCATCGACGGCCTGGCCCCCCTGGTTGACTACCACTCGCTGCATATCTACACCGGCTCGGACGACTACTGGACCAACGTGCTCCAGCCGCACCAGGCGGAGCGCGCCATCCGGTGCGCCCGCGCCCTGATCGAGCGCGCCGCGTATGTGAAGCGGATCGCCAGCCCGCCGCGGATCGCCTACGACGAGTGGAACGTGTGGTTCCGCACCGACGACGGCACGCTGGAGGAGCGGTACACCTTCCCGGACGCCCTGGCCGTCGCGACCTACCTGAACATCTTCATCCGGAACTGCGACTGGGTCCGGATGGCGAACCTGGCCCAGATGGTGAACGCGATCGCGCCGATCGTCACCAGCCCGGACGCGGCCGCCCTGCAGCCGATCTACTACCCCGTCCTGCTCCATGCCCAGGCCGCGCTGGAGGTGGCGGTCGACGTTCATGTGAGCGCTCCCACGGTCAGCCCGCTCGGCCCGGACCACCACAGCCGCTGGCCGCACCGGGTGGCCGACCTGGGCCCGTTCAGCCTGGTGGACGCGGCGGCCACGATGTCAGCGGGCCGGGACGCGCTGTCCCTCACCCTGGTCAACCGGAGCCCGGACGAGACCCAGGCGGCCGAGATCGTGCTCCGCGAGGCGATCTTCGACGGTGACGCGCGGGTCACCGCCGTCACCGCCGAGCGCGGGCCGGGCGCCCGCGTGCTGCCCGATGTCGAGGGTGCGTGCCTGGAAGAAGGCACGCTGGCCGCCAAGGGCCCGGCACTCACCCTCAGCCTGCCACCGCAGTCGTTCACCGTCCTGTCGGCGGTGACGGCTGACGGCTGACCGTCCGCCGGCCCAGCGGGGCCGGCCGGACCGCCCCCTGGAAACCCCGAGAAGAAAACAATCGACGGCTCACTCACAGAGGAGTTCTGCGACGATGCCTTCCACCTCACCCCCAGCCGCCCCCGGCTCCCTTCCCCGCGGCGCGCCGGCTGGCCGCTCACGCCCAGCCGCACCGTCGCCGGGCTGGCCGGCCTGGCCGCCCTGTCCCTGCTGGCCGCCTGCGGCGGCAGCAGCGGCAGCGCGGCCACCCCCGGCAGCTCGTCCAAGCCCGCCGCGGCCGCCAGTGGCGGCGCCACGCTGGAGGCCGGCGGCTCCTGCAAATCCTCCAGCGCAACGAAGATCACTTTCTGGGCGTGGGTTCCCGGGATGGGCCGGGCCGTCACCGAGTTCAACAAGACCCACCCGGGCATCTGCGTCACCCAGGAGGACGTCGGAGCCGGTGACCCGGAGTACGTGAAGATCTCGGACGCGCTCAAAGCCGGGTCGGGCGCGCCGGACGTGGCCGAGGTCGAGTTCGACGAACTGCCGTCCTTCGAGGTCACGCACAACGTGGTGAACCTGGCCAAGTACGGCGCCGCCAAGTACCAGAGCGACTTCGTGCCCTGGGCCTGGAAGGAGGTCAGCCAGGGACCGGCGGTGTACGCGATGCCCGGCGACGCCGGGCCGATGGCGTTCTACTACAACTCGGGGCTGCTGGCCAAGTACCACATCACGCCGCCCACTACCTGGACGCAGTTCGCCGCCGACGCGGCCACCCTCAAGAAGGACGACCCGTCCGCGTACATGACCAACTTCTCCGCGACGGACCTGCAGTGGGTGATGAGCCTGATGGCGCAGGGCAACGCCTGGCCATTCGCCTACAGCGGGGGCAGCAAGGTGACGATCAACTGGACCGGGCCTGCCCAGATGAAGTTCGCCGCCTACCCATCACGGCGATCACGCTGCCGCTGTACCTGAGCTACGCCAAGGTGCACCTGATCAACTCGATCTGGGGAATGATCCTGCCCAGCATGGTCAGCCCGGTCGGCGTCTACCTGATGAAGGTGTTCGTCGAGGTGTCCGTGCCCCGGGAGCTGATCGACGCGGCCCGCCTGGACGGGGCCGGCGAGCTGCGGATCTTCTTCCGGCTGGCGCTGCCGCTCATGGTGCCGGGGCTGATGACGGTGCTGCTGCTGTCCATCGTCGGGGTCTGGAACAACTACTTCCTGCCACTGATCATCTTCAGCCAGAACCAGCTGTACCCGCTCACCGTGGGCCTGGGCCTGTGGTCGCAGCGTGCCCAGAACAGCGGCAACGCGGAGCTGTTCCCGCTGGTGGTGATCGGCGGCCTGGTGACCATCGTCCCGCTTATCGCCCTCTTCCTGGTGCTGCAGCGGTACTGGCGCAGCGGCCTGCTGCTCGGCAGCATCGCGAACTGAAGCGGCGCGGCCCGTTACCGTGTCTGCGGGGCGGAGGTAGCTGCGGCGCGGCCGGGCCCTGGCACAGGGGCGGTGCCCGTGGCGTGAGGGGGACGATGGCGATGGCCGACCGGGCCGCGGGGCACGGCCCCGCCGGGTATTCCGGCACTCCGCTGCCGGTGAAACTGGGCATCCGCCCGGGCCACGAGGTGGCCGTGCTGGGCGCACCGCCGGGGTTCACCGGGCAGCTCGGCCCGGCGGCCCCGGCCGGGATCCGGACCAGCCTCGGGGACGGTCCCCCGCTGGACGTGATCGTCTTCTTCACGGCCTGGCGGGCCGAGCTCGAAGATCAGCTCGGCGGCCTGCGCGCGCACCTGGCCCCGGCCGGCGGGCTGTGGATCGCCTGGCCCAAGCGGGCGGCGAAGATGCCCACGGACATGAGCGACCACGCCGTCCGGGAGATCGCGCTGCCGACTGGCCTGGTGGACAACAAGGTGTGCGCGATCGATCAGGTGTGGACCGGGCTCAGGCTGGTCATCCGGCGCGAGCTCCGGTAGAGCCGGCCGGCCAGGCCGGGGTCAGCCGAGCAGGCGGTGGCCGACGAAGACGCCGAGATCCTCCCGGTACAGCTCCAGCCCGACGCCGTTCGGGTCGCGGAAGTACATGCTCTCCTCCACGCCGCGGTCCGGGCCCAGGTACTCGATTCCGGCCTCATCGAACTTCTTCTTGGCCGCGTCGTACTGCTCCTGGGAGATGGAGATCGCTATGTGCTGGACGGCCCCGATGGTCTCCTGGAACGGCGGGTGATCATGCCCGGGGAAGTCGAAGAAGCCGAGCAGGTTGCCGTTCCCGGCGTCGAAGAAGAAATGGCTGGAGCCCGCGTAGTCACGGTTCTCCACCAGTTCCACCAGCGGGAACCCGAGGAACTCCTGGTAGAACTGGATCGTCTCCTCCACATCGCGGCAGATGAGGGCGACATGGTGGAAACCAGCCACCGTCGTGGGCGGGCGCTCGCCCAGCGGCCGCAGGTAGCGCTGGCGCAGTTCCTCCCGGCGCGCCCGGACCTTCTCCAGCTCGGCTCCCGTGGGCTGTGGCATGACTGGCCTCCCTGCTGCTCGCCGCGGCCGGGAGCTGCGCGTGAAAAGTCCCGGCCCAGCCTCAGGCTAACCCAACCGGGCCGCCACGGCCCGCCGCCCGCGGGCGGCCCGCCCGGGTCAGCCCGCCCGCGGGCCGGCCCCCGCGGGCCGCGGGCCCCCGGTACGCCCCGCGCCCCGGGCCCCGGCTCAGCGCCCGGGACCCTGGCCGGGCACCAAGACCACCGGGCACCGGGCGTGGTGGGTGACCTGGGTGCTGACCGACCCCATGACCAGCCGGGCGAAACCGCCGGCCCCCCGTGCGCCGATGATCAGGAGGTCGGCGCCGTCCGAGGCGCTGATCAGCTCGTCAGCGGCCAGCCCGCAGACGGCCCGTACGGTCACCGCGGCGGCAGGAGCCCGGCCGCGGCGCTGGATGGCCTCGCCGACGAGTTGCTCGGTGGCCTTTTCCGCCTGCAGGCGGCTTTCCTCCTCCGCGGGGAAGAAATCGGCAGGAGCGATACCGGGACCGAAGATGCCGGTCACCAAGGGGCTCACGGTGAGCACGGTCAGCGGCGCTTTCCGCAGATCCGCCTCGTCCAGCGCCCAGTCCAGGGCGAGCTGGGAGTGCTCCGAGCCGTCCAACCCGACGACGATGCCAGGCATGTCAGTAAACCCCCTTCGCAAACTGCTGCTCAGCGAGTTCTGCTGCCTACCATGGTCACGCTAAGGCGCCCGGCGCCCGGATGGCAGGGCCACTTATCCCGCATCCGGGGGACCTTCGCCGGAGTGTCCGGCCAGCGCCCGCTGCCCAGCGGGGCACTTCGCCGTTAGGCTGGGCATACACCGGCGGCCGGGGCCAGCCGGCCGAGCACAGCGGAGGACCGGGCAGAGCAGCCGGATGGTGCAGCCGAGGAGCAGAGCAGCGGATGAATGAGGCAGCAGAGAACGGTGCGAAGATTGCGGTGTTCCTCCTAGACGATCATGAGATCGTCCGGCGCGGGGTCCGTGACCTGCTGGAGGCTGAACCCGATATCAGCGTGGTCGGCGAGGCCGGGACGGCCGCGTCCGCGCTGGCCCGGATCCCGGCCCTCAAGCCGGATGTCGCCATCCTGGACATCCGCCTGCCGGACGGCGACGGGGTCAGCGTCTGCCGCGAGATCCGCTCCAAGATGCCGCAGGTCGGCTGCCTGATGCTGACCTCGTTCAGCGACGACGAGGCGCTGTTCGACGCGATCATGGCCGGTGCCGCCGGGTATGTCCTCAAGCAGATCCACGGGACCGACCTGGTCGGCGCCGTGCGGACCATCGCCTCCGGGCAGTCCCTGCTCGACCCGGAGGCGGCCAGCCGGGTGATGCGGCGGATGCGCGACCAGGCGGCCCGCACCGACCCGCTGGCCGGGCTCACCGACCAGGAGCGCCGGATCCTCGAGCTCATCGGCGAGGGACTGACCAACCGGCAGATCGGCGACCGCCTCTTCCTGGCCGAGAAGACCGTGAAGAACTACGTGTCCGCGCTTTTCGCCAAGCTCGGCATGCAGCGCCGCGCGCAGGCCGCCGCTTACGCCGCGCGCGTCTTCGACGAGCATCACCCCGACCAGAACGAACGGCTTCCCCGGGGTAACTGACCCGCCCCGGCCCGGCGCCGCCGGTGACGGCGGTGACGGCGGTGACGGCGGTGGCAGCGGCCCGGGTCGCCGCTCAGTCGAGCGGCACCCGCCATACCAGCGAGGTACCGCCGTCCGCGCCGCTGCCGACTTCCAGCGTGCCGCCGAGCTCAGCGGCCCGCTTGCCCAGGTTGGCCAGGCCGCTGCGGCGCACGGTGCGGCCCATGCCCACTCCGTTGTCCGCCACCCGGAGCACTAGCTCATCGCCGGCCTGCACGGTCACGTCCACGACGGACGCGGCCGCGTGCCGGGCCGCGTTGGACAGTGCCTCGCGGAGCGCGCTGAGCATCTGCTCGCCCACCTCGGCCGGGACTGCCTCATCGAGCGGGCCGACCAGCCGCAGCCCGGGGGCGAATCCCAGCGCGGCCGCCATCTCGTCGGCGACCTCGAGGATCTGGGTCCGCAGCCGGTGCTGCTTGACCTCACCGCGCGCCTGCAGGGAGAAGATCGCCGAGCGGATCTCGCGGATGGTCTCGTCGAGCGCGTCCACCGCGCTGGAAACCCGGTCGGCCGCCTCCGGGCGGCCGAGCAGCGGCATCGCGCCCTGCAGCGACATGCCGGTCGCGTAGAGCCGCTGGATGACCAGGTCGTGCAGGTCGCGGGCGATCCGGTCGCGATCCTGCAGGATCGCCAGCCGCTCCGCGTCGCTGCGGTGCTCGGCCAGTTCGAGGGCCAGGCCCGCCTGGGCGGCGAAGGTGCGGACCATGTCTATCGCCTGCTGGGGCAGCGGCATGGCGCCCTGGTCGCGGCCGACCGTGAAGACGCCCCGGACGTCACCAGGCGCGCCCAGGGGGAGGATGATCGCCGGCCCCAGCGGCATGTGCAGCCGGGCCGCTCCGGAGACCCGCTCGTCGTGGCCGAAGTCGGCCACGGCCACCGCCTCCCCGGTGGACAGCACCTGCCCGGACAGTGAGGCCGTGACCGGCAGCACCAGCCCGAGGGCGTCCTCGGCTCCCGACCCGGCGGCGTGCTGGATGACGAGCTGCTGGCGGTCCGGGGTGGGCACCGCCAGCGCGACCAGGTCGGCGCCGGACATCTCCAGCGCCTGCTGGGTCACCGTCTTCAGCACCTCGTCGGGGGCGGTCCCGGACAGCAGCCGCTGGCTGACCTCGCTGGTGGCCCGGAGCCAGCGCTGCTGGCGGCGGGCTTCCTCGTACAGCCGGGCGTTGTCGATCGCCACCCCGGCCGCCGCGGCCAGCGCGATGAGCAGGGCCTCGTCCTCCTCGTCGAAGTCGGCGCCGCCTTGCTTCTCGGTCAGGTAGAGGTTGCCGTACACCTCGTCCCGGACCCGGACCGGCACGCCCAGGAACGACCGCATCGGCGGGTGCCCCGCCGGGAAGCCGTGCGAGTCCGGGCTGGCCGCGATGTCCGGCAGGCGCAGCGGGCGGGGCTCGTGGATCAGCGTGCCGAGCAGGCCCAGGCCCTCCGGCCAGTGGTGGATGCCAGCGATCTCGCCTTCGGTCAGGCCGACCGGGACGAACTCGACCAGCCGGCCGTCCTCGCCGATGATGCCGAGCGCGCCGTAGCGGGCCCGGACCAGGGTGATGGCGGCTTCCACGATCTGCTTGAGCACCATCTCCAGGTCGAGGTTGGCGCCGACGGCGACGACGGCTTCCAGCAGGGCGTAGACCCGGTCCCGGGTGGCCAGCACCGTCTGCAGGCGGGCCTGGAGCTCGGTGAGCAGGTCGTCGAGCCGGAGTTGCGGCAGCACTGGTCGCGGTTCCGACGACTCCACGAGAATCTCCCCACCGGCCCCTAGACTTTCCCTAGCCTTGAACTAACGGTATCGCCCGGCCGTACTCGTGTCTGCAGCGTCCCCGCCGCCTGAGCAGGTGCGGGCCAGCGGGGGACCTGCCGACCGGGCCGGCCTGGCCAGAGGTGATGATGGTAAGCGTGACGCGGACGCCCAGGCGCTTGGGGGCGGTGCTGGCTCGCTGGATGGGCCTGGATGCCAACCCGCTACGCCGCCGCACTGACCGGGTGGAGACCTGGGTGCGGCTGGCCCTGGTCGTGGCGTTCCTGGTGGCCAGCCCGCTGGCCGCGCTCGGCCTGGGCCGGCTGACCAGCGAGGCGTCCGCCAGCGCGGCCCGGGCCCAGGCGGCCACCGAGCGCCAGGTGACAGCGGTCCTGCTGAAGCGGGCTTCCCGGACGCCGGACGATTCCCTGTACGCCGCGGCCGAGTTCGTCTATGCCCCCGCCCGGTGGACGGCGCCGGACGGCCAGCGACGCGTCGGCGAGGCGCCGGCCCCCGTCGGCAGCGCGGCCGGCAGGCGGGTCTCGATCTGGGTGGACACGGCCGGCGCTGGCCTACCCGCCCATCGGGGAGGGCCAGATCGCCAGCCGGGTCGTCGCCGTCGTGGCGCTCACCCCGGCCGTGCTGGGCATTCTGCTGCTCACCGTCCTGTGGCTGACCAGGCGATTGCTGGACCGGCGCCGGATCGCGGGCTGGGCCGCGGAATGGTCTTCCGTCGAGCCACAGTGGACTAAACGCTCCCCCTGACACCCTCCCCTCCGCCCGACCAAGGCCCGTCCCAGCGGTGACTGAAGTCCTTCCCCGGCCGGGTCGCGCGGCCCTGCCTGGCCCCCGGCTCCGCGAGAGACCCTGCTGGGGATGGAACTTCACCGCCGGGCCCCGGGCCCGGTGCCAAAGAGAGGCAAGAACAATGCGCCGCAAGACTTTCGATGTGCTGGTCAGCACAGCGGGTTTCGTCCTCGCAGCAGTCCTGCTCGTCGCGGGCGGCCTACTGGTGTGGGGGTACTCGTTCGCTAACGGACAGGTGCACGACCAGCTCGCCGCACAGAAGATCGTCTTCCCGACGAAGAGCAACGCCGAGTTCAAGGCCCTGCCAGCCGCGGACCAGGCCGCCATGGGCGCCTACGCGGGCCTGCCCCTGACCACCGGCGCGCAGGCCAGGACCTATGCCAACCACTTCATCGCCGTTCACCTGAACGAGATCGGCAAGGGGCAGACCTACTCGCAGCTGTCCGCGGCAGCGATAGCCCAGCCGAAGAACGCCACACTGGCCGCCGAGGTGGCGACCGTGTTCAAGGGCACCACACTCCGCTCGATGCTGCTCGAGGCCTACGGCTTCTGGATGTTCGGCCAGATCGCCCTGTTCGCCGCGATCGCGTCCTTCATCGGGGCAGCCCTCATGCTGATCCTGTCGATCTTCGGGGTCGTCCACGAGCGCCGGGTCCCGGCCGAGAAGGAAGTGTTCGCCAAGACGGTGCACCCCACCACCGCGACCGCCTGAGCGGCACCCGCACCAACCAGAACCCGGCCGGCCGGGACCAAGGTCCCGGCCGGCCGGGTCACGTGTCCCTGGCCAGGGCCTGGACAAGCATGGTAGGAAAATGGATTCTCTGTGCGTGCCGGGCACCGGCCCCAGCCAAGGGGGCCCGGATGAGCCCGGAGTACGTCCACTGCCTGGAAGAGCACCCGGCCACGCCGCGCAGCGAGACACTGCCCCGGCTGGCCGGCGCGCTCGGCGCCACCACGGCGATGCGGCTGGGCGCGTATCCGGCGCCATTCCCGGGCATACTCCGGAAAGCTCAGCGCGCCATGCCAGGCGGGGACCAAGGTCCCGCCACCCCATGACCGACATCCCTGCCCTGTCATAATCGTCCTGGTTAATTCTGTGCCAGTCACTAGTTTTCGGGCCTGCGCTAGGAGACTTCATGAAACCGCCCGCTGACATAGCATCCGCGCCCATTAACCTCGACCAGCCCGGAACGTATCTGCACGGGTGGATCATCACCGTGTCGGTCGCCAATCTGGTCCTGATCCTCGTGATGGTCGTCATCTTCGGCCTTGCGCTGCTGCTGCCCTTCCCCAGGGCACGCACCTTCCCGCCCGTCCCCGAGGAGGCAGGGGCCACTGGAACCCGCCGGGACGTGGAGGCGGCGTACGCGGGCGAGGACGAAGACCGCAACATGTGGACGAACAAGGTCCGGCGCTTCGCCACCCGGACCCTGCCCCCCGGCAAAATGCTGCCCGACCGCCAGCCCGCCTACGTGGCCTCCTGGATCTACGTCTTCGGGGTGGCCAGCCTGGTTGCCTTCGTCGTGGCCTGCGTGTCCGGGTTCGCGATAGCCCTGGGCGGCCCGGACTGGTGGCGGTACAACTCGGTCGGCCACTTCTTCAACAGCCTGCACCTGTGGAGCGTCGAGCTGTTCATGGCCCTGCTGGTGATCCACCTGTGGGGCAAGTTCTGGATGGCGGCCTGGCGCGGCAAGCGGGCCTGGACCTGGATCACCGGCGTGGTCGCGTTCATGGCCTCGGTCGTCGAGTGCTTCACCGGGTACCTGTCCCAGCAGAACTTCGACTCGCAGTGGATCTCCACCAGCGCCAAGGACGCGTTCAACGCGGCAGGCATCGGCGCCATCTGGAACGCGATGAACTTCGGCCAGATGCTGATGTGGCACATCGTGCTGGTGCCGATCGCGCTGACCGCCATCATCGGCGCGCACGTCCTGCTGGTCCGGGTGCGCGGCGTCTCCCACCCGCTGCCGGCCGCCGTCAAGCTGCCGGGCCGGGGCTCGGCACGGCAGCGCCGCCGGGCACTGGCCACCGCCGATGCCGCCCCGTGGCGCGGCGCGACCCGGCGCTACGACATCCTCAAGGAGGGCACGATCGCCGGGGTGATCATCCTGGTGCTCACGATCGCCCTGTCCGCGCTGCTCTCCTCGCCCAACGTCCCGGAACTCTCGGTGCAGAACTGGGCGAAGGTCGCCCCCGCCGACTTCCTGGCCACCTCGGCCATCGAACTGAACGGCACCAGCGAGACGGCCACCTACGGCCCGCCGTACAACACGAACGGGGAGCCGCAGAAGCTCCTGTTCGCCCCGGCCAACATCTTCGGGGTGACCCAGCCGATCAACACCGCGCAGGACTTCGTGCTCACGCCGCTGGCCTCGGCCGCGGTGGGCAACCCCGCGCTGGCCGCCGCCCTCGCCATCTACCGGGCCGCCTCCCCGGCCCAGCAGCTCAAGTGGGCCAACGCCTACGCCAGCGCGGTCACCAAAGTGAAGTTCGTGAACGGGCAGCCGGTGGTCCCGGCCGCCGCCGACGGGCCGGTGCCGGTCATGCTGGCCAACGAGCTGACCATGGCGCGCAGCGGCGCGCTGGACTCCGACCTGCTGGCCAAGCAGAGCTTCTACGGCACCAACTTCACCCGGCCCCTGCTGTTCATCGAGGACGGCGCCTACTTCGTCAACCAGGCCACGGCCATGCACCTGAGCGGTGAGCAGTGGGGCGTGATGAACGAGACCGGCAGCTACCCCGGCCAGCCATGGCTGTGGCTGTACACGCTCTGGTACCAGACCAGCTGGGGCCAGTCCTCCAACGCCGACCTGATCGCCATCTACATGACCGGCCTGGGCACCATCCTGCTGCTGCTGGTCCCGTTCATCCCGGGCCTGCGGGACATCCCGCGCTACATCCCGCTGCACCGGCTGATCTGGCGCGGCTGGAAGGAGACCTCCGCGGACGGCTCGCCGCCCCCGGCCGACACCTCCGGCCCGGTCGGCACCGCCACCGCCGGCAAGTCCTGACCGCCGGCGTCCCGCCCGGTCCGCGTGGACCGGGCGGGACGCCCCCACCATCACTGGCCAGCCCCGCCGACCGGTCACCACCCACCTGACCGGTCCGGCACGCCCGGGCGGCCGCCCGCCACATCCCGCCGCGGGCCCGCACGGTCCCGGCACCCACGAGGAGAGTTTCGTCATGAGGTCCGCAGTCGTACGCACGTTCAGGGAGCCGCTGGTCATCGAGGAGCGGCCCATCCCGGAGCCCGGCCCCGGCCAGGTCGTGATCCGGGTGGAGGCGTCCGGGCTCTGCCACACCGACATCCACGCGGCGCACGGCGACTGGCCGGTCCGCCCCACCCCGCCGTTCGTCCCCGGCCACGAGGGCGTCGGCCTGGTGCACGCGGTCGGCGAGGGAGTGACCAGCCCCCTGATCGGGCAGCGGGTCGCGGTGCCCTGGCTCGGTTACGCGTGCGGCACCTGCGAGCACTGCCTGACCGGCTGGGAGACGCTGTGCACCCAGCAGCGCAACACGGGTTACTCCGTGGACGGCGGTTTCGCCGAGTACTTCGCCGCCGACGCCGCCTTCGCCGCCCCGGTGCCGGACGGCATCGACCCGGTCAACGCGGCCCCGCTGACCTGTGCCGGGGTCACCACCTACAAGGCGGTGAAGGTCGGCAACGTCCGGCCCGGCGACCTGGTGGCCATTTCCGGCATCGGCGGCCTGGGGCACATGGCGCTGCAGTACGCCCGGATCTTCGGCGGCACGGTGGCCGCGATCGACGTGACCGACGAGAAGCTCCAGCTGGCCCGTGAACTGGGTGCGGACATCGTCATCGACGCCCGCACCGAGGACCCGGCCGCGGTGCTGCAGGAGCACGGCGGCGCCAGCGTCGCCATCGGCCTGGCGGTGGACGACAAGTCCTTCGCGACCGCCTACGCGGGCCTGCGGCGCGGCGGCCGCCTGGTGCTGGTGGCCCTGCCGGCCTCGGGCACGCTGCAGCTGCCCGTCTTTGACACCGTGCTGAACGGCACGTCCGTGATCGGGTCCATCGTCGGTACCCGGGCCGACCTGGCCACTGTGTTCGACCTGCATCGCCAGGGGCGGACCCGCGTGGTCGCCGAGACCCGCCCGCTCGAGGCGGTCAACGAATGCATCGACGAGGTGCTGCGGGGGAAGGCCAGGGCACGGATCGTGCTCCAGCCTTAGCAGCCCGGCGCCGCGGGCGGGGTCCGGGGACCACGCCATGGTAAACGCGCCACACAGGAGGGTCGTAGCGCCTGCGGGCGCTGCGGCCCTCCCGTGTTGACGGGCGCGGCGCGGCTGAACATAATGCCAAGGCGCCCAGCGCAGTCAGGACGTAGCCCAAGCAGCGTGGCTACCTCTGTCACCCGTGACAGCAGGAGTAGCCATGCTCGAGATGGACGCCGACAGCCAGGCCGCGTCCGGTTCTGCCCGGCGGCGGGCCGAGCTGGGGGCGCTGACCGCCCCGGACCGTGAGGTCCTGGACAGCGCGCGCTCGCGGCTCGATTCCCAGCGTGCGGCGGCCGGACGCGGACCGCTGCTCCGGCGCTCCCTCGAAGACATCCGGGCCGTCGATGCCGTGATCCAGGCCGTCCGGCACGGCGCGCCGCGTTCACCCGACCTGCTGGACGCGGGCGCGGCCCTGGTGCTGCTCTGCAACCTGCGGCTCTACCTCGACCGGCTGGAAGCCGACCTGCTGGATGTGGCCCAGCAGCTGGAGATGAGCTGGGACCTGATCGCCGCGATCATGGGGATGCCCGCCGCGGTGGCCGGGGACCGCCGCCGGGCGCTCCGCTCCCGGCCAGATCCCCAGTAGCCGTCCTGGCCATGACGCCGGCCGGGCGGGGGCGGCGTCATGGCCAGGCGCGGGCCGGGTGTTTGAGCGGCGCCCGGCGCGGCAGATAGGAGGGTCGCCGCCTGCGAAATCAAGGCCAGGCGGCTGGAGGGTATCGCTGTGGTCACCGAGGAAAACGCGGTGACGCTGCCCGGTGAACGGTATGAGGACCTCATCGGGTCGCTCACCGAACTGTGCCGGGCGCTCGCTGCAGACAAATCCGTACCGGAAACGCTGCACAGCATCCTGATGCTGGCGCTCCGGCTGGTGCCGGGCTGCCATGCCGCCAGCATCACCGTGGTAGACGAGGACGGCCAGCCGGCCACCGTCGCGGCGACCGACACCGAGACTGAGGAGCTGGACCGCCGCCAGTACCTGCTGCGCGACGGCCCGTGCCTGGACGCGGCCCGCCGCCAGCAGGTCAGCAGCTGGAGCCTGGCCGAGGCCGAGCAGCGCTGGCCCGAGTTCACCCGCCTCGCCCAGGAGATGGGACTGCGCAGCTACCTGTGCGCCGGCCTGGGCATGGGCGAGCGGCGGCTCGGCGCGCTCAACCTGAGCAGCCGCGGCACCGACGGCTTCGACCAGCTGGACGAGGGCCTGATCACGCTGTTCGTGCCGCCCGCCTCGGCCGCCATCATCACCGCCGACCGGTACTCCCGGACCCGCGAACTGGCCACCCAGCTGGAGCAGGCGCTGCTGTCCCGCGCGGTGATCGACCAGGCCATCGGCATCATCATGGCCGAGTCACACTGCCCCGCCGACCAGGCCTTCGCCATACTCCGGCGCGCATCCAACAACCGCCGGACCAAGCTGCGGGATCTGGCTGGCGAGATCGTCGCCCGGGTCAGCGGCCGGGCGCCGGCCGGTGGATGACAACGGCCCGGGTCCGGTCCCCGGATCAGCCCGGCCTGGGTAGCGCCGAGGCCGGGCTGGGCGTGCTGGCCGGGATCTGGCAGCGCGCCGTCGAGGAACTCGGGTCCATGACCCCGCCGGCCCAGCTGCGCGCCCTGCTGCTCATCGACGGGACGGGCTGCCTGAACCTGAGCAGGCTGGCCCGGGAACTGGGGGCTTCGCCGTCCGCGGCCAGCAAGCTGTGTTCCCGGCTCGAGGCGGCCGGCCTGGTCATCCGGGAAGCGGCCGCGCGGAGCCGCCGGGAGATCTCGCTGGCGCCCAGCGAGTCCGGCCGCCAGCTGGCCGGGTGGGTCCGGGGGCAGCGTCAGGCCGCGATCGCCCGGGCGCTCACCCGGATGAGCCCGGAAGGCCGCCGCGACCTGGCCCGCGGCCTGGCCGGACTGGCTGACCTGGCTGACCGCTGAGCGCGCTCAGCGCCCGGCGGCGAACTGGGTGGACAGGTCGATCAGCTTGGCCCGGGTCGCCTGGAGCCGCCCCGTCACGGCGGTGAGCAGCCGACGGGTCAGCTCATAGCCGAAGGCCGGGTCCTCCTCGCAGCTCTGCCGGACGGCCGCAGCGTCGAATTCGAACGCCTCGGTGGGCTGCAGCGCCACGGCCCCGAACTGCCACTCGCAAGGCGGCAGGAACCATGACAAGCCGACTATCTCGCCGCGGCCCAGCGTCTCCACGATGATCCGCTGCTGTCCCGGCGCGTCGATGTCCAGCGCGACCTGCCCGGCCCGGATCAGCCAGAACTGCCGGGGCACGCCTCCAACGGAGAAGAAGCGGTGCCCGGCGGGCATGCTGGTCAGTGATGCGGCAGCGGCCAGCCGGTCCAGGTGCGCCGTCGGCATCCCGCGCAGGAAGGCCTGGCCCGCCAGCGCGGAGGCCAGCACTGGGGCTGTGGTCATGGCAATCCCTCCCCCGAAAGGCCGGGTGAAGCCGTTACCCCCGCTGGCTGCCGCCGCACGGGGGTACCCGCCGCCAGGCGGCGCCGGGCCCCCCACTGCGCGGCTACAACTTGTTGCCCACCAGGACCGCGAGGTCGAGCAGGCGGCAGGTGTAGCCCCACTCGTTGTCGTACCAGCCAAACACCTTGGCCAGCGTGCCCGATGCCTGGGTCAGCCCGGAGTCGAACACGCAGGACGCGGTGTCCCCGACGATGTCCCGGGAGACCAGCGGATCGGTGCTGTACCGGAGGATCCCGGCCAGCGGCCCGTCCGCCGCGGTGCGGAAGGCGGCGTTGATCTCGTCCACGCCCGCCTCGCGCTCCAGCACGACCGCCAGGTCGGTCAGCGACCCGTCCTCCACCGGGACGCGGAGAGCGACGCCGTCCAGCCGCCCGGCCAGCTCCGGGATCACCAGGCCGGTGGCACGGGCCGCCCCGGTCGTGGTGGGGATGATGCTCACCGCGGCGCTGCGCGCCCGGCGCAGGTCCTTGTGCGGGCCGTCCAGCAGCATCTGGTCGCCGGTGTACGCGTGGATCGTCGTCATGAACCCGCGGACCAGGCCGAACTCGTCGTGCAGGACCTTCGCCATCGGCGCCACGCAGTTCGTGGTGCATGAGGCGTTGGAGATGATGTCGTGCTGCCGCGGGTCGTAGTCGGTCTCGTTGACGCCCATGACCACGGTCAGGTCCAGGCCCTTGCCCGGCACCGAGAGGAGGACCTTGCGGGCACCACCCTTCAGGTGCAGGGCCACGTCATCCCGGGCCCGGAACTTGCCGGTGGACTCGATGACGAGCTCCGCCCCGGCCCCGGCCCAGTCGATGTCGGCCGGATTCCGGTGCGCGGTCACCGCGATCGGGCGCCCGCCGACCCGGATCGCGTCCGCGTCGTGCGTGACCCCCGCGAGCCGCCCGTAGGTCGAGTCGAAGGCCAGCAGGTGCGCCAGCGTGGCCGCGTCGGTGATGTCGTTGACCGCTACGACCTCGATGTCGTCGCGCTCCAGGGACCTGCGGACGAAGGCACGCCCGATCCGCCCAAAACCGTTGATGCCCACCCTGATCGTCATCGAGGACCTCCCCTGGCCGCCACGGCCAGTACGTCAATTCACGTCATCTAGCTCAACTATCAGCGTCCCGCGGCGGCCGGCGGGCGGCCACAGGCGTACGGCATGGGCGCGCGGGACCATGGTCCCCGGGCGGGCCAGCCCGGGAACCGGGACGCACCTGGTCCGGGCCGCCCCGGCCTCGGGCCGACTGGTCCGCAAGGGAAGGACCTTTGGCCCCTGGCCGATCAGGCTGCCGCCGGGAATAGTGGCGCTCTGCGGTGCGGCGGAAACCTGCGGCCGGCCGCCTGGAGGTGCCATGACGATGACCCAGCCGAGGCGGCTGCGCGCCCTGCCGCGGGCGGAATCGCTGAGCCTGCTGGGCAGCGTCTCGATGGGCCGTCTGGTCTTCACTCACCTGGCGCTGCCTGCCATCAGGCCGGTGAATCACATCGTGCGGGGTGACCAGGTCATCATCCGGACGTATCTGGGCACCGCGATAGCCACGGCCGTGGGCGGCAATCCTGGCACCGTCGTGGCTTACGAGGCCGACCTGATCGACCCGGACGCTCACCTCGGCTGGAGCGTCATCATCGTCGGCCGGGCCAGCCGGGTCACCGACACCGGCGAAGCCGACCGGTACCGCGCGCTGCTGGACCCGTGGGTGGCCGGCGGGACGGATGACGTCATCTCCATCCAGGCCGACATGGTCGACGGCTTCCGCCTGACCCGGACCGACGCCTGAACCCGGGCGCGCAGTCCCCCCGGGCTAACGCACCTCCCACATGCGCTGGTACAGGCCGCCCGCCCGGACCAGGTCCTCGTGCGTTCCCCGCTCCGCCACCCGGCCGCGGTCCAGCACGACGATCTCGTCCACCTGGTCCAGCCCGTCCAGGTCATGGGTGATGAGCAGGGTGGCCCGGCCTTCCGTCGCAGCCAGCAGGTCGGCCGTGAGCGCCTGGCGGTTCTCCGGGTCCAGGTGCGCGGTCGGCTCATCCAGGATCAGCAGGGCCGGGTCGGCGAGCAGGGCCCGGGCCAGCGCGATCCGCTGGCGTTCCCCGCCGGACACAGCCATGCCACGCGGCCCGACCATGGTGTCCCAGCCCTGCGGCAGGGCGCCGATCCAGGGCAGCAGGCGGGCCCGGGCGGCCGCCTCGTCCAGGTCCTGCTGGGTGGCGGACGGCCGGGCCAGCCGCACGTTGGCGGCGATGGTGGTGTCGAACAGGTGCGGATCCTGGGCACAGCCGGTGATCAGCGTGCGGACCGCGTCGGCCGGGTAGCTGGCCAGGTCGGCTCCGCCGAGCGTGGCCCGGCCGCCGGCCAGCTCGCAGAACCGGAGCAGCACGGCCGCCACCGTGGACTTCCCGGCCCCGCTCGGGCCGACCAGGGCGACCCGCCGGCCGGCCGTCAGGTCGAGATCGATGCCGTCGATGGCCAGCGGGCCGCCCGGCTCGTACCGGACCTGGGCCCCGCGCAGCCGGACCTGGAGCGGCCCGGCGGGCAGCGGCCGCGGCGTGGCCGGGTCACGGACCGGGTCGGGCGCGTCCAGCACCGCGCCCACCCGGGCCGCGCTGGCCCGGGCCTGGCCTAGCTGGATGGCGGCGGCGGGCAGCGCGGTCACCGCCTCGAACGCGGCCAGCGCGGTCAGCGTGATCACGGCCAGCGGGACGCGGGTCAGGGCACCGGAACCGACCGCGGCCACGCCTGCCACCAGCACCGCCCACAGCGTCAGCCCGGCGACCGCCTGGGACAGCCCGCTGCCCAGCGCGGCGCCGGCCGCGGAACCGCGGGCCAGCCGGGTCAGGTCCGCGTCGGCGCGCTGCGCGGCGGCCAGGGCGGCGTCCTGGGCGCCGAACGCATGGAGGTCGGCCGCGCCCGCCACCAGCCCGGTGACCTGGGCACCCAGCTCACCCCGGGCGGCGGCGGTGCGGCGGCCCGCCACCGCGGCCCGCCGGGCGGCCAGCCAGGACACCCCGGCCCCGGCCACCAGCAGCCCGGCGGCCAGCAGCAGGCCCGCCGGGGCCAGGATGACCAGGCAGGCGGCCGCGGCCCCCGCGCCGACCAGGAAGGCGGTCAGCGGCGGGGCCACCCCGCGGATGAACAGGTCCTGGGTGGCATCCACGTCGGAGACCAGCCGGGCCAGCAGGTCACCGGAGCGGAATTCGCGCAGCCCGGCCGGAGCCAGCCGCTCCAGCCGCTGGTAGACCCGGACCCGCACGTCGGCGAGCACCCGGAACGCCGCGTCGTGCGAGGTGAGCCGCTCGGCGTAGCGGAACACGCCACGGCCGACCGACAGCCCGCGGACGGCCACCACGGCGACCGAGATGGCCACGATGTTGGGGTGCAGCGAGGCCCGGGCGAGCAGGAACCCGGACGTGGCCAGCAGGGCCACCGCGCATCCGGTGGATGCGGCACCGGCCAGCACCGCGAGCACCAGCTGGCCGCGCAGCGGCCGGGCCATCCGGAGCAGCCGCAGCAGCGGGCGGCCGCCGGCGGGCGGGGCCCCGGGGCTGTCGGGCGGGCGGGCCGCGGGCGGCGCGGCGGGTACGGCGGTCATGGCGTGCCCGCCCGGGCCGGGCTGGCCGGGTCGGCCGGCCCGGAACTGGTGGGCGCGGAGCCAGCCGCCGCTGATCCGGCCGCCGCTGATCCGGCCGCCGCAGGGCCGTTCAGCGCAGAGCCGGCCGCCGCTGATCCGTCCAGCGCGCCCTGAGCCGGGCCGGCGCCCGGCGGGTGGCCGGCCCGGTAACCAGCCGGCCGTGGTCCAGGCTGATGACCCGGCGGGCGCCGCCGGTCCAGCCCCGGCCGTGCGTGACCAGCAGCACGGTCCGCCCGGCCATCAGCCCCTCGATCGCGTCCAGCAGCTGCCGGGCGGTGATCGGGTCCAGGTGCGCGGCCGGCTCGTCGAGCAGCAGCAGCGGGGCGTCCCGGAGGAAGGCCCGGGCCACCGCGATCCGCTGCCGCTGGCCCGCCGACAGCCGGGCGCCGTGCTCCCCCAGCGGGGTGTCATACCCCTGGGGCAGCGCCTCGATGAACCCAGCGGCCCCGGCCGCCGCGGCGGCCGCTTCGATAGCCTCCGGTGCCGCCTCCGGCTGGCCCAGCGCGATGTTGCTGGCCACGCTGCCCTCGAACAGGTAAGGCTGCTGCGGCACCCAGGCGATCTGCCGCCGCCACGCGGCCAGGTCGGTGGCGGCGATGTCCGCCGCCCCGGCCGTGATCCGGCCGGAGGTCGGCTCGGTGAACCGGAGCAGCAGCGCCAGCAGCGAGCTCTTGCCCGCCCCGCTCGGCCCGGTCACCGCGATCCGCTCACCGGGCCGGATGTCCAAGGTCACCCCGTCCAAGGCCGGGACCTCGCGGGCGGGATAGGCCAGGGTCACGGCGTTCAGGGTGATGGTCTCGCGGCGCAGATCGGGCCGGACAGGCGCGGCCGGCCCCAGCCCGCGCGGTGCGGTGCCCACGGCCGTGGCGGGCGGGGGCACGTCCAGGATCTCGCAGGCCCGGCCAGCCGCCGTGACGCCCTCCATGCTGGCGTGGAACTGCGTGCCGACCGCGCGCAGCGGCAGGTAGGCCTCCGGGGTCAGCAGCAGGACCAGCAGCGCCGTCTGGTAGCTCATGTGCCCGGCCAGCAGCCGCAGGCCCACCTCGACCGCGACCAGGGCGGTGGCCAGCGCGGCGGACAGTTCCAGCACCAGCGCGGACAGGAACGCGACCCGCAGCGTGGCCATCGTGGCGCTCCGGTGCGCGCCGGTGACGTCCCTGATCACCTCTTCCTGGGCCCTGGCCCGGCCGAACATCTTGAGCGTGGGCAGCCCCTCCACCACGTCCAGGAAGTGGCCGCCGAGCCGGGCCAGCAGCTGCCACTGGCGCTCGGTCTTGGCCCGCGTCTGCAGCCCGATGAGCACCGCGAACACCGGGATGAGCGGCAGCGTCACGGCGATGACCACGGCGGAGATCCAGTCCGCCGCGGCCACCCGGGCCAGCACCGCGACCGGGACCAGGAAGGCCAGCACGAACTGGGGCAGGTACCGGGCGAAATAGGGGTCCAGCGCGTCCAGGCCCTTGGTGCACAGGGTGGTGATCTCGCCGGCCTGCTGCCCGCCCAGCCAGGCCGGGCCGAGCCGGGTCAGGTGCGCGGTGAGCCGGCGCCGCAGCTGCGACTTGACCGCGGCGGCGGCCCGCAGCGCGGTGAGCTCGCCGCCGTAGGCGGTCAGCGCGCGGGCGGCCAGCACGGCCAGCAGCAGGCCCAGGGTGAGCGCCAGCGCAGCCACCCCGGTGCGGGCGGCCGCGCTGGCCAGGGCGTGGGCGAGCAGGCCGGCCTGGGCCAGGATCAGGCCGGTGGTGACCAGCCCGAGCACGATCGTGACGATCAGGTACCCGCGGGCGGCCGCCGCGTGCCGGAGCAGACGTGGGTCAACCGGCCTCATGGACCGCTGGGGACCTGTGTCACCGGGCCGCCGAGCCCGCCGGACGGGCCGGGCCCGGCTCCGCTGGACGGGCCGTCCGGCGAGCCGCCTGGCCCGCCCAGGCCGCCCAGGCCGCCAGCGGGGACGGCAGCGGCGTGCCGCTGAGCCGGCTCCGGAACACCCAGTACGTCCAGCCCTGGTAGGCGAGCACGACGGGAGTGAAGATCACCGCCACCCAGGTCATCACGGTCAGCGTGTAGTGCGACGACGACGCGTTGTGCACGGTCAGGCTGTAGGCCGCGGCCGTGGTCGACGGCAGCACGTTCGGCCACAGGTCACCGAACAGCGTGGCCACCGCCAGCACCAGGGTGACCGCGGTCCCCAGGAACGCCCAGCCCTCCCGGCCGCGCAGCGCCGCGGCCACCGCGGCCAGCAGCGCCACCGCGGCCAGGGCCGCGGTGATGTCCGTCGCCAGGCGGCCGTGCGCCACCTGGCTGACCAGCAGGAAGGCGGCGGCCAGCGGCACCGTGGCGGCCGCTACCCGCAGCGCCGCCACCCGGGCGCGCGCCCGCAGCTCACCGGTGGTCTTCAGGGCCAGGAAGATGGCGCCGTGCAGGGTGAACAGGGTCAGCGTGACCAGGCCGGCCGAGCAGCCCGTACGGGTTGAGCAGGGTGAGCAGGTTGCCGGTGTAGACGTGCGCGGCGTTCATCGGCACGCCGCGGACGATGTTGGCGAACGCCACGCCCCACAGCAGCGCGGGCAGCGCCGACCCCCAGAAGATCGCCCGGTCCCAGACCCGCCGCCAGCGGGCGGAGTCGACCTTGCCGCGGAACTCGAAGGACACCCCGCGCAGGATCAGCGCGACCAGGATCAGCAGCAGGGCCAGGTAGAAGCCGCTGAACAGGGTGGCGTACCAGAGCGGGAACGCGGCGAAGGTGGCGCCGCCCGCGGTGAGCAGCCAGACCTCGTTGCCGTCCCAGACCGGGCCGATGGTGTTGATCATCGTGCGCCGGTCGGTGTCGCTGCGGCCGAGGAAGGGCAGCAGGATGCCGACGCCGAAGTCGAAGCCCTCCAGGACGAAGTAGCCCGTCCACAGGACCGCGATGAGGATGAACCAGACGGTGGTGAGCTCATTGGGTGACCTCCGGTCAGCAGCGCGCGGCGCGAGCCGCGGCGGACGTCAGTAGGTGAACGCGGGCACGGGCTCGCCCGCGCCGGGGGACGCCGACTCCGCGGGCGGCAGCCCGCCGCTGATGTGCCGGATCATCAGCCAGCCGGCCGATGCCGCCAAGCACCCCGTACAGCAGGGTGAACACGATCAGCGAGGTCAGCACGGTGCCCGCCGCGACACCGGGCGGACACGCTCTGCGAGGTCTGCAGCACGCCGAACACCGTCCACGGCTGGCGGCCCATCTCGGTGAAGATCCAGCCCATCGTGTTGGCCAGGTACGGTGGCGCCACCGCGGCGATCGCGGCCCGGTAGAACCAGCGGCTGCGCGGGATCCGGCGCCCGCCGGGTCAGCCACAGGCCGAGCAGCGCGAACAGCGCGGCCAGCATGCCGAACCCGATCATCAGCCGGAACGACCAGTAGGTGACCGGGACGTCCGGCCGGTAGTCGCCCGGGCCGTACTTCTTGGCGTAGGCGCGCTCGACGTTGTTGATGCCCTGCACCGTGCCGTGCGGGTCCATGGTGGCGATCAGCGACAGCAGGTACGGGACCCGGACGCTCCACACTTCGTTGTTCGCCGTTCAGCGAGCCGACCGTGAACAGCGAGAACGAGGCCGGCGGACTCGGTGTTGTACAGCGCCTCGGCGGCCGCCATCTTCATCGGCTGCTGCGTGTCCATCAGCCGGGCCTGGAGGTCGCCGGTGACCGCGGTGGCGATGCCGGCCACCAGGGTGACGACCAGGCCGAGCCGCAGGGCGCGGCGGAACACCTCGAGTGTCGTGCCGCCGGGCCAGATGCCAGGCGCTGGCCGCCACCATGAAGATCGCCGGCCGTCACGAACCCGGCGAAGAAGACGTGCGGCCAGGCGGCCAGCGCGGTCGAGTTGGTGAGCACCGCGCCAGATGCTGGTGAGCTGCGCCCGGTGCGTCACCGGGTTGATCCGGTAGCCGACCGGGTGCTGCATCCAGGAGTTCGCGGCCAGGATGAAGTAGGCCGACAGGTTGGTGCCGATCGCCGCCAGCCAGATGGTGGCCAGGTGCACCCGCGGGGACAGCTGGTCCCAGCCGAAGATCCACAGGCCGAGGAACGTGGACTCGAGGAAGAACGCCAGCAGGCCCTCCATCGCCAGCGGGGCGCCGAAGACGTCGCCGACGAACTTCGAGTAGGCCGACCAGTTCATGCCGAACTGGAACTCCTGCACGATGCCGGTGACCACGCCGACCGCGAAGTTGATCAGGAAGAGCTTGCCGAAGAACTTCGTCATCCGCAGGTAGTCGGGTCCTTCTTGATCGACCCATGCGGTCTGCATGCCGGCGACCAGCAGCGACAGGCCGATGGTCAGCGGCACGAAGATGAAGTGGTAGACGGTCGTGATCCCGAACTGCCACCGGGCCAGATCGAGCGCGCTCACAAGATCCCCTTCCTGTGCTGCCTGGGGAGGCCCGGCGCACACGCGGCACGGGCCCGCGCTCTGGATCTTCACCGCCGCCGGGCCGGCCGGGAAGGGACGTTGGGCGGGAGGCCCCCGGGACGTTGGTCACAGCCTGCCGTGGGGCCCGGCCAGCGCAGGCCCAATGGCCCCCGGGGCGGGGACGTCGGCCCGATGCCCCCAGGCGGCCGGCCGGCCGACCATGAAGCATGAAGCCAGGCAGGGGGAGCTGCCCCGAATCCCAGACCGTGATGCTGGCGTCAGCGCTGGGAGGACGACCCATGAAGGCCAACATTGGTGACCGGCTGGTTACCGAGGGCCCCGACGGGCAGCGGGAATGCCTGATCATCGGCCTGCAGCACGCGGACGGGTCGCCACCTTACGTGGTCCGCTGGCAGGCCGACGGGCACATTGCGCTCGTCTACCCGGGGCCTTACACCCGGCTGGTGCACGCGGGGAACGGGACAGGGCGCGGGGACCGGCTGCCGTGACAGCCAGGCCAGCAGCCTGGGCGCGGGGGACGGCCGTCCGGAAAACGAGGCGAGATGTCCGCTAACCCGGGCCCGTGGCTGCCCGCCCGCCGCCGGGCGGCCCGGTTGCGGCACCGGCTGGCCGGGGACACCGATGTGCTGAGCCTGCCCACCGGGCCTGCGGGCGGCCCCTGGCTCACCGCCAGCGGTCCGGTCACCTCCGCCGAACTGGCCGGGCTGCCGGCCGCGGCCCGCACCTACCTGCGGTTCATGGGCGCGGCGGGCAGGCCAGCCGACTGGTCGTTCGTGGCCCACTGCACCGGGCGGTTCCGGCTGCGCCCCGGCTGGCCATGGCTGCCCTGCGTCACCTGGCAGTACAACTCCGCGCTGGAGGTGGCCCGCATCTTCCACCTGCGGATCGGCGCACCGCCGATGACCGCCCGCGACGCCTACGTGCGGGGCCAGGGCAGCATGGCCTGGCACGCTGCTCGGCGTGGTCCCGGTCGCGGGCGGCCTCGGCCCGGAGTATGACGTCAGCGAGCTCGTCACCTACCTCGACGACCTGGTGTTCTGCGCGCCGTCGATGCTGCTCCGCCTCCCGGTCACCTGGCATGAGGCCGGCGACCGGTGCTTCGACCTGACCATCCGGGACCGCGGGCACGAGGTCAGGGCGCGGGTGTTCACCGACGACCGGGGGGCGCCGGTGGACTTCAGCACCGGGGACCGGTGGTGTGACCTGCCCGGCGGCCTGGCCCGGGTGCGCTGGAGCACGCCGGTGCACGGCAGCCGCCAGCGGGGCGGACGCTGGCTGCCCACCCGCAGCACCGCCATCTGGCACCTGCCGGGCGGGAACTTCAGCTACGCCGAGTTCTGCCTGCGCCCCGGTGATCTGCGCTACAACGTCGCCCCGGGCTGGCTGCTCGTCCCGGCCGCCGTGGATGAGGTCGCCGCTGCTGGGTAGTGCTCGCGTCCATGCGGCCCATCACCGAGCTGACCGGCCGGTACCGTCTGGACGAACCGATCGCGGCCGGCAGCATGGGCATCGCCCAGGTCTACGACTATGCCGAGGCCACCGAGCACGGCCCGGCCTTCCTGGTGATCCGCCCGCCGTCCGCACGGTTACCAGAATGTGTCGGTGGCATGTCCGGGCCGTGCCCAGCAGCTGCCAATACCGGGAACTTCGCCCACCTGGCGCTAAACCGCCCGGCCAGATTGGCCACCCGCCCGGCCGGCGGGCCATGATGTGGGGTGAAACACGGGCTGGATGGCCAGCCAGGACGGCCAGCGGCGCGGCTGGGCCAGCCGTCCCGGCCCGCCGCCGCGCCGGGCGCGGACCGGAGCCCGCGCGTAACGGACTAGACCGGCAAATCGGGACTTTTGCCCCTAATAGCCAGCAACCCCGGCACGACAGGCTGGCTGCGGATCCAGGGAAGAACAGGAGACACGGAGTGACTGCGCTGACCGCGCCAGGCTCCTCGTATGCCCTGCTGGCCGACGGCACGACCATCACCATCCGGCCGGCCACCCCGGGGGACTACGAGGCTGTCAGGCAGTTGCACGAGGACATGTCCCCGGACAACCTGTACCTCCGCTTCTTTTCCATGAGCCGGCAGGCCGGGCAGCAGGAGGCCCGCCGGGTGTGCCGGGCCGACGGGGAGAACCACGGCGCGCTGCTCGGCTTCCTGGGCGATGAGCTGGTCGGCGTGGCCAGCTATGAGCCGACCAGCGGGCCGGACACGGCGGAGATCGCCTTCGCGGTCGCCGACCAGATGCACGGCCGCGGCGTGGCCACCCTGCTGCTGGAGCACCTGGTCTCGCTGGCCCGGGAGCGGAGCGTGCGGGAATTCACCGCGTCCACCCTGCCGGAGAACACGGCCATGCTCCGGGTGTTCGCGGACGCCGGGCTGTGCGTGCGGCGCCGCCTGGAGGACGGCGTGGTGGAACTGAGCATGCCGATCCCGCACAGCGTCGCGCTCAGCGAGGCCAGCACGTACCTCGACGCGGTAGCCGGCCGGGAGCAGCGCGCCGACGTGGCCAGCCTGGAGCCCTTGCTCGCGCCGCGTTCCGTGGCCGTGGTCGGGGCCGGGCACCGGCCGGGGTCCATCGGCCGGGCGATCCTGATGAACATCCGCAGCGCCGGGTTCACCGGCGCGCTGTACGCGGTCAACCCGCACGAGCTGCACATCGCCGGAGTCACCAGCGTGCCCTCGGCCGCCGCGCTGCCGGAGGCGCCGGACCTGGCCATTGTCACCGTGCCCGCCGCCGGGGTCGTGGACGTGACCCACGCACTCGGCAAGCGGGGCACCCGCTCCCTCGTCGTCATCACTTCCGGGCTGGACGCCGCCCAGTCGGCCAGCCTGCTCGACGCCTGCCGCCGCTGGGGCATGCGGCTGGTCGGCCCGAACTGCTTCGGGGTGGCCGTACCCGGCCTCGGCCTGGACGCCACGTTCGCCGTCCACCATCCCTCCGCCGGGCGGGCCGGGCTCGTGGTCCAGTCCGGCGGCGTCGGCGTGGCCCTGCTGGAGCACTTCTCCCGGCTCGGCATCGGCATCTCCTCGTTCGCCTCGGTCGGCGACAAGCTCGACGTGTCCGGCAACGACATGCTGCAGTGGTGGGCCGAGGACGGGACCACCCGGCTGGCGGTGCTGTACCTGGAGTCGTTCGGCAACCCGCGCAAGTTCGCGCGCACCGCGGCCCGGGTCAGCCAGCAGATGCCGGTGCTGACCGTGCACGCCGGCCGCTCGGCCCCCGGCCAGCGGGCCGCCGCCTCGCACACCGCGGCGGCCGCCGCCCCGCTGATCACCCGGCAGGCCCTGTTCGAGCAGGCGGGCATCATCGCCACGACCAGCTTCGGTGAACTGCTGGAAGCGGCCGTGCTGCTGGCCGAGCAGCCGGTGCCGGCCGGCAGCCGGGTCGCGGTCATTTCCAACGCGGGCGGGGCCGGCGTGCTGGCCGCCGACGCCTGCGTGGAGGCGGGCCTGGCGGTCGCCACGCCCAGCCACCGCGCCCAGGCCCGGCTGGCCGCGGTGCTGCCGCCCGGCTCGGCGCTGGGCGGCCCGGTCGACACCACGGCCGCGGTCAGCGCCAGCGCGTTCACCGAGGCACTGGCGATCGTGGCCGGCGACTCCGGGGTGGACGCGGTGCTGGCCCTCATCGTGCCCACCGCAGCGGCCGACCTCATCCCGGCGCTCACCGCCGCCCAGCTCCCGGTCCCGCTCGCCACCGTGGTGCTGGACCAGCCCGACTCGGTGCGGCTGCTGCCGGGAGCCGGCGGCGGCCCGTCCGTGCCCGCCTACGCCTACCCGGAGAGCGCCGCCCGGGCGCTCAGCCGGGCCGCCCGGTACGGCTCGTGGCGGTCCCGGCCGAAGGACACCGTGCCCGACATCGAGGGCCTGCGGGTCGGCGAGGCCCGCGAGCTGATCGAGGCGTTCCTGGACCGGGTGCCGGGCGGCGGCTGGCTGCCCGCCGCCGAGACCGACCGGCTGCTCCGCTGCTACCAGCTGCCGCTGGCGCCGTCGCGGCTGGTGACCGACGCCGGTCAGGCGGCGGCGGCCGCCACCGAGCTCGGCGGCGAGGTGGCACTCAAGGCCGAGGTGCCCGGGCTGGTGCACAAGAGCGACGCCGGCGCGGTGCTGCTCGGCATCTCCGGGCCGGAGGAGGCCCGCAAGGCGTTCACCCAGCTGCAGACCCGGTTCGCGGGCCGCTTCTCCGGGGCCCTGGTCCAGCCGATGATCACCGGCGGCACCGAGACCATCATCGGGGTGGTCCAGGAGCCGGTGTTCGGGCCGCTGGTGGTGTTCGGCCTCGGCGGCGTGTCCACCGAGGTGCTCGGCGACCACGCGGCCCGGCTGGCCCCGCTGACCACCGACGACGCCGACGACCTGATCCACTCGATCCGGGCGGCGCCGCTGCTGCTCGGCCACCGCGGCCAGCCGCCCGCCGACATCGCCGGGCTGCGCGACACGCTGCTCAAGATCTCGCGGCTCGCCGATGACCTGCCGCAGGTCGCCGAGCTGGACCTTAACCCGGTGATCGCCTGCGCCGACGGCATCACCGCCGTGGACGCCCGGGTCCGGGTGACCGGCCACGGCGGCGCCGACCCGTTCCTGCGCCAGCTGCCGGAGATGCGGCACCACGACACCTGACCCGCCGGGCCGGAGGGTCAGTACCGCAGCGAAAGCCGCGCACCGACGCGGGAAGCCACCGCAGTCCACCCATCGCCGGAAGGGGCACCGAGATGACCGTGACCGCGACGCCTGAGCTCACCGCCGCCCAGCTGCAGGCCCTCGACGGGTACTGGCGCGCCGCGAACTACCTGTCGGTCGGCCAGATCTACCTGATGGCCAACCCGCTGCTGGCCGAGCCGCTGCGGCCGGAGCACATCAAGCCGCGGCTGCTCGGCCACTGGGGCACCACCCCGGGACTGAACTTCCTGTGGGCCCACCTGAACCGGGCCATCGTCACCCACGACCTGGACATGATGTACATCATCGGCCCCGGTCACGGCGGCCCCGCGGCCCTCGCCAGCACCTGGCTGGACGGCAGTTACACCGACATTTACCCGAGCATCCGGCAGGACGGGGCCGGGATGGGCCGGCTGTTCCACCAGTTCTCCTTCCCGGGCGGGGTGCCCAGCCACGTGGCGCCGGAGACCCCGGGCAGCATCCACGAAGGCGGCGAGCTGGGCTATTCGCTCTCGCATGCCCACGGCGCCGCGTTCGATAATCCTGATCTCATCGTGGCCTGCGTCATCGGTGACGGGGAGGCGGAGACCGGGCCGCTGGCCGCCAGCTGGCATTCGGGGAAGTTCCTCAACCCGGTGACGGACGGGGCGGTGCTGCCGATCCTGCACCTGAACGGCTGGAAGATCGCCAACCCCACCGTGCTGGCCCGGATCCCGGAACGGGAACTGGACGCGCTGCTGCGCGGCTACGGGTACGACCCGGTGTTCCTGGCCGGTTCCGACCCCGGGACCATGCACCGGGAGATGGCGGTCGTGCTCGACCAGGCCATCGCCCGGATCCGGGCCATCCAGGGGGCCGCGCGCGCGGGCCGCGGCGCCGCCCCGGAGGGCCACGGCGAACGGTGGCCGATGATCGTGCTGCGCACCCCGAAGGGCTGGACCGGGCCCGCCGAGGTGGACGGGGTCCCGGTGGAGGGCACCTGGCGCGCTCACCAGGTCCCGCTGTCCGAGGTCCGGTCCAACCCGGAGCACCTGCGCCAGCTCGAGGCGTGGATGCGGTCCTACCGGCCGGGTGAGCTGTTCGACGGCGAGGGGCGGCCGCGGCCGGAGATCCTCGGCTACGTCCCGGCCGGGGAGCGCCGGATGGGCTCGAACCCGCACGCCAACGGCGGGCTGCTGCTCCGCGAGCTGGCGCTGCCCGACTTCCGGGACTACGCGGTGGCCGTGGACGCGCCGGGGGCGGGGGTTTCCGAGCCGACCCGGGCGCTCGGCCGGCTGCTCCGCGACGTGACCAGCATGAACGCGGAGCCGCGCAACTTCCGGGTCGTCGGGCCGGACGAGACGGCGTCCAACCGGCTCGACGCGCTGCTGGAGGTGACCGGCAAGACCTGGGAAGAGGCCACCCTGCCGGTGGACGAGCACCTGGCCAGGGACGGCCGGGTCATGGAGATCCTGTCCGAGACCACCTGCCAGGGCTGGCTGGAGGGCTACCTGCTGACCGGCCGGCACGGCCTGTTCAACTGCTACGAGGCGTTCATCCACATCGTGGACTCGATGTTCAACCAGCACGCCAAGTGGCTGAAGACCAGCCGCGCGCTGCCCTGGCGGCGCCCGGTCGCCTCACTGAACTACCTGCTCAGCTCGCATGTGTGGCGGCAGGACCACAACGGCTTCTCGCATCAGGACCCCGGCTTCATCGACCACGTGATCAACAAGAAGGCCGAGGTGGTCCGGGTCTACCTGCCGCCGGACACGAACACGCTGCTGTCGGTCGGCGACCACTGCCTGCGCAGCCGGGACTACGTGAACGTGGTCGTGGCGGCCAAGCAGCCCACCCCGGACTGGCTGGACATGGACGCCGCGATCCTGCACTGCACCCGGGGCGCCGGGATCTTCGAGTGGGCCAGCAGCGACACCGACGGCGCCCAGCCCGACGTGGTGCTGGGCTGCGCCGGCGACGTGCCCACGCTGGAGATCCTGGCCGCCACCAGCATCCTCCGCGAGCACCTGCCGGACCTGCGGGTCCGGGTGGTCAACGTGGTGGACCTGATGCGGCTGCAGCCGGAGTCCGAGCACCCGCACGGGATGAGCGACGCCGAGTTCGACGCGCTGTTCACCACCGACCGCCACGTCATCTTCGCCTACCACGGCTACCCGTGGCTGATCCACCGGCTCACCTACCGCCGGCACAACCACCACAACATCCACGTCCGGGGCTACAAGGAGGAAGGCACCACGACCACCCCGTTCGACATGGTCGTGATGAATGAGATGGACCGGTTCCACCTGGTCATGGACGTGATCGACCGGGTTCCCGGGCTCAGCGACCGGGCCGCCTGGCTGCGCCAGAAGATGGCCGACTCCCTGGTCCGGCACTGGGCCTGGGTCCGGGAGCACGGCGAGGACCTGCCCGAGGTCCGCGACTGGGTCTGGCCCGGGCCGCCCGCCGCGCTGGGATGAACATCCTGGTCGTCAACGCCGGGTCGAGCAGCCTCAAGCTCAGCCTGCTCGGCCCGGCGGACGAGGTCGTGGCCGCCACCGAGGTGGACCACTGGGACACTGACGAGCCCCCCGCTGCCCTCACGTCCTTCCTCAACGGCCTTCCCGGCGTCGGTGCCATCGGCCACCGCATCGTGCACGGCGGGCCGAAACTGACCGGGGCCGCGGTGCTCGACGCCGGGGTGCGGCAGGCGATCGAGGCGGCCACCGACCTGGCCCCGCTGCACCAGCCCCGGGCGCTGGGCGGCATCGACGCCGTGGCCGCGGTGCTGCCCGGGGTGGCCACGGTGGCCTGCTTCGACACCGCGTTCCACGCCGCGATGCCGGCCGCGGCGGCCACCTACGCCCTGCCCGCCGCCTGGCGGGAACGCTACGGCCTGCGCCGCTACGGGTTCCATGGCCTGTCGCACGCTTACGCCAGCCGCCGCGCCGCGGAGTTGCTGGGCACGTCGCCGGGCCGAATCCGGGTGGTCTCCTGCCACCTCGGTGCGGGTGCCTCGCTCGCCGCGGTCCGCTACGGGCAGAGCGTGGACACCACGATGGGGTTCACCCCGCTGGAGGGGCTGGTCATGGCGACCCGGGCCGGTAACACCGACCCCGGTCTGCTGCTCTGGCTGCTCGCCGGCGGGCGGCTGTCCACCGGCGAGCTGTCCTCCGGGCTGGAACACGACTCCGGCCTGGCCGGCCTGGCCGGCACGCCGGACATGCGCGAGGTGACCAGTGCCGCCGGCGCCGGCGACGCGGCGGCGGTGCTCGCCCTCGACGTGTACGTCCACCGGCTCCGCCAGCTGATCGCCGGGATGGCCGCGGCCATGGACGGCCTGGACGCGCTGGTCTTCACCGGGGGGATCGGCGAGCACTCCGCGGTGGTCCGGGCCCGCGCCGTGCCCGGCTTCCTCGGCGCCGCCATCGACCCCGGGCGCAACAGCGCCGCCACCCGGGATGCCGACATCAGCGCGCCCGGTGCGGCCGTCGCCACGCTGGTGGTGACCGCCCGGGAGGACATCGAGATCGCCCGCCAGGTCCGCGCCGTCCTCAGCGCCGGCTGATGGCCCTCCCGGCCCCGGGCCGTCACCGCGGGACGGCGATTTCCGCAGGCCCGGGGCAACGTGGCCGGACCACCACAGGTAGCTGCCCGGCCCTGGTGATCCTGGTCTTCCAGGGGCATCCTGGAAGCGGGGGCGTGGCCGCTGGGTCCGGCTAGCGGCTGTGCGCAGGCTGGCGAAAGAAGCTGAGTGCGATGGCCGCTGACCCGCAGTTCCAGGTGCAGACCCGCTACCCAGGGAACTGGGACCGCTGCCGGCGGTGCGGCGCGCCCCGCCTCATGCACGGGGCCGACGGAAGCTGCGGCCTGTCCCTGGGCAGCCGGACGCTGGCCCTGCTCGTCGTGGCCGGCGGCGTGCTCGCCGTCATCGGCGCGGCCACGTGGATGCTGGTCACCGCGCCCGCCATCCCGGCCTCCTCGGTGATCGCCTTCGGCTGCCTGGTGATCCTCGCCCTGTTCGTCGGCGGCGTCGCCCTGCCATCCCGCCGCCGCTGACCCAGTCCCCTGCCGTCACCCAGTCCCGGCAGTCCAGTACGCTCCCCGGGCGGTCCCGCGCGCGGCGTGATTCAGGTCGGCTTGTGGGCCAGGCGGTCCACGTCCAGCGCGCGGTGCCGGAAAGCCCAGCCCCGCAGCCCGTGACCGGCCGCCTGGCCCAGCGCCGGGGGCGGCACGGCAGTGACCGGGCAGACCGCATGGGCCAGGCAGTAGCGGGCCACCCGGGCACCGGCCAGCGGGCGCAGCGCACCGCGGCGGCCGGGCGCCCACGATCAGCCAGTCTCCGGGCTGGCTGGCCGCTGCGACCAGCACCTCACCGGGCTCTCCGCGGAGCACCTGCGGCTCGGCGGGGCGGCCCGTGGGCGCAATGCCGCCCCAGGCCTTCTCCAGCGCGGTCCACATTCCCAGCCAGGCCGCATCCCGCCAGACCTGGCGCAGGTAACTGGACGGAAACCGGCGGTCAGCCAGGTCACCGCCCGGCGGCAGCCAGGCGAGAACCGGGACGAGCGTGGCGTCGCCCTCCCGGGCCAGGCTGGCGGCCAGGCGCAGCGCCTGCAGGCTGCCAGGTGAGCCGCTGCAGCCAATGATGATCCGACGGGTGCCGGACACGGGACGGTCTCCTCTCACGATGAGCGCGGCCCGTCGCTCCCACGGCTCGGGCCAGCCCCCTCAGCTAAGCCGGCCGGGTCGTCCCCCGGCCGGTTCCTTGCAGGGCCCTAACAGCCAGCCCGGGATCCCATGCGCCCGCCACACACCTCGTTATTGACAGAGACTCAAAAGTGAGAGTAGCTTTCTAATTAGACCGCATGTCAAATCTTTCCGGGATGGTGGCGCCATGAGCATCTCCCCCGCCCGCCGGTGGTGGGCGCTGACGGCCATTGCGGCGAGCGTGCTCGTCGTGGGCCTGGACCTGACCGTGCTGAGCCTGGCCCTGCCTGCGCTGTCCGTGCAGCTGCACGCCTCCACGACCGACCTGCAGTGGTTCTCGGCCGCCTACAGCCTGGTGCTGGCGGCGGCGCTGCTGCCGGCCGGGATGCTCGGTGACCGGCTGGGCCGCAAGAGGATGCTGCTGATCGCCCTGGCCGTGTTCGGCGTCAGCTCCGTGGGGTGCGCCTTCGCCACCTCGGCCGGCGAGCTGATCGCGGCCCGCGCCATCCTCGGGCTCGGCGCCGCGGTGATCCTGCCCATGTCCATCGCGGTGATCCCGGTCCTGTTCACCGAGGACGAGCGGCCCCGGGCCATCGCGGTGGTGATGGGCGCGACGTTCCTGGGCTTCCCGGTCGGCCCGCTGCTCGGCGGCTGGCTGCTGGACAAGTTCTGGTGGGGGTCGGTCTTCCTGATCAATGTGCCGGTGGCCGTGCTGGCCCTGATCGCGGTGGCCACGCTGATGCCGGAGTCGCACGGCGCGCGGGGACGCCGGATCGACGTCCCGGGTATCGCGCTGTCCAGCCTGGGGCTGGCCGGGCTGACCTACGGCTGCATCAAGGCGGGCGAGGACGGCTGGAGCAGCCCCGCCGCGCTGGCCACGGTCGCGGCGGGCGCCGCCCTGCTCGCCCTGTTCGTGGCCTGGGAACGCCGCATCACCGACCGGGGGCAGCCGCTCATCGAGCTGGACCTGTTCCGTTCGGCCGGTTTCACCTGGGGCACCATCCTGACCACGTTCGTGTCGTTCGCGATGTTCGGCATCCTGTTCGCCATGCCGCAGTACTTCCAGGAAGTGCTGGGCCAGGACTCGTTCGGCAGCGGGCTGCGGCTGCTGCCGCTGATCGGCGGGATGGTGGTCGGCATGCTGGGCGGCACCCGGCTGCAGACTCCCCGCCGGGCCCCGGATGGCACCCCGCCGGGAGACGCTCCGCTGGGGGCCCGGGCCCTGGTGGCCGCGGGCTTCCTGATCATGGCCGCCGCGCTGGCGGTGGGCGCCACCACCCACCTGGCCAGCGGGACCGGCTTCGCCGCGGCCTGGTTCGCCGCCGCCGGGCTGGGCCTGGGCGTGGCCATGCCGGCCGCGATGAACGCCGCTCTCGGCGCGCTGTCCCCCGAGCGGAGCGGGTCCGGTTCGGCACTGATCACGGCGATGCGCCAGGTCGGTGCCACCATCGGCGTCGCCGTGCTGGGCACGGTGCTGCTGTCCGCTTACCGGGACCGGCTGAGCCTGGCCGGCCTGCCCCCGGCCGTGGCGGGAGCGGCCCGCAGCAGCGTGGCCGGCGGGGTCGGGGTGGCCCGCGCCGCGCACTCGCCGGCCCTGCTGGCCATGACCCGTACCGCCTACGTGCATGGCCTGGACGTGATGCTGGCGGTGTGCGCGGTCGTCGCGATCGCCAGCGCGCTGCTCGCCGTGGCCTTCCTGCCGGGCCGGTCCCGCAGCGCGGTGACCGCGGAGCAGGAGGGGAGCAGGTCGCGGCGGCTGCGCGGAGCGTGAAGAATCGGGGCCATGAGCGACATCGGCGCCGCTGACCGCCGCCGGCCTGCGCGAGCGCAAGAAGGCCAAGACGCGTGCGGCCATCCAGGAGCACGCGCTGCGGCTGTTCCGCGAGCGGGGCTACGCGGCCACCACAGTGGAGCAGATCGCGGAGGCGGCCGAGATCTCCCCGGCGACGTTCTACCGCTACTACCCCACCAAGGAAGACGTGGTCCTCCAGGATGACCTGGACCTGATCACGATGGAGGCGCTGGAGGCCCAGCCGCCCGGCCTGGCCCCGATCGCGGCCGTGCGGGCCGCGGTGGCCCTGGCCCGGTCCCGGTTCACCGCGGCGGACCGCGAGCGCTTCCGGGAGACCACCGCGCTGACCCTGACGGTCCCGGAGATCCGGGCCCGTGCGCTGGATGAGTTCGCCCGCACCCTGGACATCTTCGCCAGGGCCCTGGCCCGCCGGAGCGGGCGGGAGCCCGGCGAGGTGGCGGTGCGCGCCCTGGCCGGGGCGATCTTCGGGGTGATCACGGCCACGACGCTGCCGGCCCTGGAGGACGGCCCCCCGGAGATCGATGACCTGTTCGCGGCGATCGACGCGGGCCTGGCCCAGCTGGAGGCCGGCCTGCCGCTCTGACACCCTGCCGCCCCGACGCCGCGACACCAGGCCCGGGCAAGAGCGGAAGCGGGAGCCGGGGCGCGGGGGCGGGGAGCGGGGGTCAGCGCACCCCGCGCGGGCGGAACTGGACGCTGATCCGCGGCCCGGCGGGCCGGGCCGTCTTGGGGACCGCGTGCTCCCAGGTGCGCTGGCAACTGCCGCCCATCACCAGCAGGTCGCCGTGGCCCAGGTCGTGCCGGAGCGCGGGGCCGCCGCCCCGGGGCCGGAGCAGCAGGGCCCGCGGGGTGCCGAGCGACAGGATCGCGACGACGGTGTCCTCCGTGGATCCCCGGCCGATCCGGTCCCCGTGCCAGGCCACGCTGTCCCGGCCATCGCGGTACAGGCACAGGCCCGCGGTGACGAGCGGCTCACCCAGGGCCGGGCCGTAGTGCGCGTCGAGCGCCCGGCGCGCCCGCTCCAGCGCCGGGTCGGGCAGCGGCTGGCCCTCGTCGTAGAAACACAGCAGCCGCGGCACGTCCACGACCCGCTCGTACATCCGGCGCCGATCCTCACGCCAGGGCACGGCCTGCCGCAGGCGGCGGAACAGCACCGCGGCGCCGGCCATCCACCCGGGCCGGATGTCCACCCAGGCGCCGCCGGCCAGCGGGATGCGGCGCACGGCGGCGCCCAGCGGGCCGGGGGCCGGCTCGTCGGCCAGGTCGAGCAGGGATTCCTGCAGGGCAGCATCCATCTCCCCCAGGATATGTCGTTATCAAAAATTTGTTCGAGAAGGGATCGGCCAGTTCCGCCCGCGCCCCGGGCCGGGGCTTTACAGTGAACCCCGTGGCAGGCCGTGAACTGAGTGAGATCGTCGAGGCCGGGCTGGGCGCGCGCGCTGGCCCCGGTCGCCGGCCGGATCGCCGCGATGGGCGACTTCCTGCGCGCGGAACTGGCCGCGGGCCGCCGCTACCTGCCCGCGGGCGACCGGGTACTGCGCGCCTTCCAGCAGCCGTTCGACGAGGTGCGGGTGCTGATCGTCGGCCAGGATCCCTACCCCACGCCGGGTAACCCGGTCGGGCTGAGCTTCTCGGTGGCGCCCGAGGTGCGCCGGCTGCCGCCCAGCCTGCTCAACATCTTCCGGGAGTACACCGCCGACCTCGGCTACCCGGCCCCCGCCAACGGCGACCTGACCCCGTGGAGCGAGCGCGGGGTGCTGCTGCTGAACCGGGTGCTCACCGTGGAGCCGCGCAAGCCCGGCTCGCATCGCGGCCAGGGCTGGGAGGAGGTCACCGAGCAGGCCATCCGGGCGCTGGCCGCCCGCGGGACCCCGCTGGTCGCCATCTTGTGGGGGCGCGACGCGCGGAGCCTGGCGCCACTGCTGGACGGGGTGCCGCTGATCGAGTCGGCGCATCCCAGCCCGAACTCGGCGGACCGCGGCTTCTTCGGCTCCCGGCCGTTCAGCCGGGCCTCGGCGCTGCTGGAGCAGCAGGGGGCCGCCCCCATCGACTGGAAGCTGCCCTGACCGCCTGGCCCGCATCGTCCGGCCCGGCGCCCGCCCTCACCCGGGCGTCCCCGCGCCCACCCCCGGCCGCCGGGAATGTTGAGCGGTCAACTATCGTTAGGGCCGGTAGTGAGCTGACCCGTGAACGTTCCAGAGGAGATGCCATGCCCGCGGTGACCGTAGACGACATCCTGGTCCTGCCGCGCATCCCGGAGCCGGACCCCGCCGCCGTGGCGGAGCGGCCCGTGGTGTCGGTGACCACCGCCCCGTCCGGGTTCGAGGGCGAGGGCTTCCCGGTCCGGCGCGCCTTCGCCGGCGTGGACCTGCGCCAGCTGGACCCGTTCATCCACATGGACCAGATGGGCGAGGTCGAGTACGCGCCGGGCGAGCCGAAGGGCACCGCCTGGCATCCGCACCGCGGCTTCGAGACCGTCACGTACATGATCGACGGCGTGTTCCGGCACCAGGACTCCAACGGCGGCGGCGGCCTGATCACCAACGGCGACACCCAGTGGATGACCGCGGGCGGCGGCATCCTGCACATCGAGGAGCCCCCCGAGGAGCTGGTGCTCAGCGGCGGGCTGTTCCACGGCTTCCAGCTGTGGGTGAACCTGCCCCGGGCGCTCAAGATGACCGCCCCGCGCTACCAGGACATCCGGGCCGGCCAGGTGTCGCTGCTGTCCTCGCCCGACGGCGGCGCGCTGGTCCGCGTCATCGCCGGCGACCTGGGCGGGCACCCGGGCCCCGGGGTCACCCACACGCCGATCACGCTGCTGCACGCCACCGTCGCGCCCGGCGCGCAGCTCCGGCTGCCGTGGCGCGCCGACTTCAACGCGCTGGTCTACGTGCTCGGCGGGTCCGGCACCGTGGGCGCCGGAGCAAGCGCCCGGTGCGCACCGGCCAGCTGGCCGTGTTCGGCCCGGGCGACGCGCTGACCGTGGCGGCCAGCCGGCACCCAGGACGGCCCGGCCCGCGAGCTGGACGTGCTGGTCCTCGGCGGCCAGCCGATCCGCGAGCCGGTCGCCGCGTACGGCCCGTTCGTGATGAACACCAGGGACGAGCTGGTCCAGGCGTTCGAGGACTTCCAGGCGGGCCGCCTGGGCACCATCCCGGCCCAGCGGTCCACCGAGATCCCGGCCGAGCCGCACCCCGGCCACGACGTCCTCTGAGCACCGCGCTCAGCGCGGCACGCGGTACTCCTCCGGGGGTGCGGCGGGCCGCGCTGAGCCGTCTCCGGGGTGAAATTTTCCCGCCCTGACGGCCGGCTTTCTGCGCGCCTCCCCCGTGGCCGGCCGCCTGCGGGTGATCCGTCCCGCTACTCCTCCTCGTGCCTAACGGCCCAGGTCAGGCTCATGATCCCGGCCCCGCCGGCGGTATCGGGGCGGGCGGGGGCGCCTCCCGGCGCCCGGCCCGGCGCCCGCGCCGGGCCGCCCGGCTGGCCGGCCGCTGTACCGGGCCTGGGCCGGATGCCTATGTTCGCGGCAAGCGGCCGGCCTGGCCCGCCCCGTCCCGCTTCACGTCACAGGGCCTGGACTGCCTTGAGGAGGATCCCTGCATGAGACCAACGTTGATCAGAGCTGGGCGTTTCAGGTTGCGCCGGGTGCTGACGGCTTTAGCGGTAATCGGCCTGGGCAGCGCCGGCCTGGCGGCGGTAGCCGCCGCGCCGGCCAGCGCGGCCACGTCCTGCCAGGTCGCCTACACGGCGAACTCGTGGAGCACCGGCTTCACCGCGTCGATCACCATCACGAACCTGGGGTCGGCGCTCACGTCCTGGAGCCTGACCTACTCCTACAGCGGGAACCAGCAGCTCACCCAGGGCTGGTCGGGGAACTGGACCCAGTCCGGTCAGAACGTCACCGTCACCAACGCCAGCTGGAACGGCTCGCTGGCCACCGGCGCCTCCACCCAGATCGGCGCCAACTTCTCCTACAGCGGCACCAACACCGCCCCCACCGCCTTCAGCATCAACGGCACCGCCTGCAACGGCAGCGGCAGCCCGTCACCGTCCCCGAGCCCGACCGGCTCCCCCACCGGATCACCGACCTCATCCCCGTCGCCGAGCACCTCGCCGACGGCCTCGCCCTCGCCGACCTCGTCGGTGGCGGCGGCTCCTGCGCCTCCGGCGTGAGCCTCCAGGCCAACCCGCCGTCTTCTCGGTGGCCCAGGGCACCAGCGAGGTGTTCGGTGTCTCGCTGTCCGCGTCGCCAGCCACGCCGATCACCGTCAGCGTGGCCAACACCTCCGGTAACAGCGGCCTGTCCGTGTCGGCCGGCAGCTCCATCACGCTGTCGTCCAGCAACTGGAACCTGCCGCAGCCGGTCACGGTGGCGGCCAATTCGTCCGGGACCGGGGCGGCCACGTTCACCGTGAGCGCCCCCGGCTGCACCTCGGTCACCGTGACCGGGACCCAGACCACGGCGGGCTCGACGACCACCCCGTCGCACGTGGTGAACCCGTTCACCGGGGCGAGCTGGTACGTCAACCCGAACTACACCTCCGAGGTCGCGACCTCGGTGGCCGGCGCCAGCGGCACGCTGGCCGCGCAGATGACCCTGGTCGGGCAGCAGCCGACCGGCATCTGGCTGGACCGCATCGCCGCGATCTACGGCGGCAGCGGGAACAGCAACCGGCTGAGCCTGGCGGCGCAGCTGGCCAACGCGGCCAGCAGCAGCTCGCCGGTCATCGTGCCGATCGTGGTCTATGACCTGCCGAACCGGGACTGCGCGGCCCTCGCCTCCAACGGGGAGCTGACCATCAGTAACAACGGCCTGCAGTACTACGAGCAGGCCTACATCAACCCGATCGCGCAGATCCTCACCGACTACGAGCACACCAACATCCGGGTGGTCGCGATCATCGAGCCGGACTCGCTGCCCAACCTGGTCACCAACCTGGCCGACGCGAACTGCGCCCAGGCGAACTCCAGCGGGGCCTACGTGTCCGGCGTCCAGTACGCGCTGAACAAGCTGCACGCGATCCCGAACGTGTACAACTACATCGACATCGCGCACTCGGCGTGGCTCGGCTGGTCCAGCAACATGGGCCCGGCCGTCTCGCTGATCCACACCGTGGCCGCGGGCACCACCGCCGGCGTGGCCAGCGTGGACGGCTTCATCAGTGACACGGCGAACACCACGCCGATCTCCGAGCCGTACATGACGGCCACCCAGAGCGTCGGCGGCCAGCCGGTGGACTCGGCCAACTTCTACCAGTTCAACCCGTACATCGACGAGCTCACCTATAACGAGGCCATGTACACCAACCTCGTCAACGCGGGGTTCAGCGCCAACATCGGGATGCTCATCGACACCTCGCGCAACGGCTGGGGCGGCCCGAGCCGGCCCACCGCGGCGAGTACATCCACCGATCTGAACACCTTCGTCAACGCCACCAAGGTGGACCGGCGCCCGTTCCGGGGCGACTGGTGCAACCAGTACGGCGCTGGCCTCGGGCCCTTCCCGCAGGCCAACCCGAACTCCTCATTCACCCACCTGTACGCCTACGTGTGGATCAAGCCGCCGGGCGAGTCGGACGGCGACTACCCGACGGCCACTCACACGCATGGCGACCCGCACTGTGACCCGAACGGCACCAACACCGACGGGAATGGGAACACCTACCCGACCAACGCCTTCCCGGGTTACGACATCCCGGCGGGCCAGTGGTTCCCGGCCCAGTTCACCCAGCTAGTGCAGAACGCCTTCCCGGCCGTCCCGTAACCATCCATCCGGTGCCTGGCCGGTGCCCCGCTGCGGGGCACCGGCCAGGACTACCCAGCTAACCGGCTGGACCGGGACCGCCCGGGCAGCCGCCTGATGGCGGGCTCCGCGGCCCGGGCCCCGCACCTCAGCCCCCGGTCCCGCGGTGCGGGGCATCCCAGATCAGCCCGATGCCGCGTGGCCCGCCACCGCCCAGGCCGTGGCGGGCCCGCGGCGGATCAGGTCCATGCCGAGCTGCTGCACCGCCAGCGCGTGCAACCGGGGCCGCAGCGGGACGGCCCGGTGCACCATCCGGCGCAGAATCCACTGCGCCGGGCGCAAGGCCGACCCGGACGGGTACATGTCCACCACGACCAGCCGCCCGCCGGGCGCCAGCAGGGTCTTGACGTGGCTCAGCGCGGCATGCAGGTCCGGCACATGATGCAGGGTCCGCACGCTGAGCACGAAGTCGTACTGGCCGGCCCCGCCGACGTCGTGCAGGTCGGCCTGCCGGTAGGTGATGTTCGGCCGCGGCCGCCGCGCCCGGGCCAGCTCGATCATCGGCCCGGACAGGTCAATCGCGTTGACCTGCCGGAATCGCCCGGCGAGCAGGACCGCCTGCCGCCCGGGGCCGCAGCCGAGGTCGGCCGCGCGCACGCCCGCCGCAGGCAGCAGGCTCTCCAGCCAGGAGCTGACCAGGTCGCCGCGGTCCAGCTCGGCCAGCCGGTCTAAGTCCTCCGCGACGTGGTCGAAGGACTGTGCTTCGGCTCGGTCAACGGCTGCCCGCCTCATGGTTAACCGACCGGCGCGGCCTTCCCGTTGGCCGCGCTGGTTCCGCCGTGCTCCGTCTCTACCGGGGTCATGGCCACGGCCTTGGGGGCCCAGACCATTTCCGGCTGCGCGTGCCGTTCCGGCACCCCGACGATGGCCGCCAGGTCCGCGCCGTCAATGGTCTCCCGTTCGAGCAGGAGATCGATCACCCGGCCCAGGGTGTCCAGATTCTGGCGCAGCAGCGTGGTCGCCCTGGTCTCGGCCTCCCGGAGCAGCTTGGCGACTTCCCGGTCGATGGACCGCTGCGTCTCCTCGGCGTAGGGACGGCCGGCGAACGGGTTGTCCCGGCTCGGTCCTTCCGGGCCGTATCCGATGGGCCCCACCTCGGTCGAGAAACCCCATTCCCGCACCATCCGGGTGGCCAGGTCGGTGGCACCGGCGAGGTCATCCGCCGCACCGGTCGATGGCTCCCCGAGGACGACGATCTCCGCGGCCCGCCCGCCCAGCCGCACGGCGAGCGCATCGGTCAGGTAGCTCTGCGGATACAGGTGACGCTCGGACTCCGGCAACTGCTCGGTCACGCCGAGCGCGGCGCCGCGCGGCAGGATGGTGACCTTCGCCACCGGGTCGGCGTGCTCGGACAGGACGGCGACCAGCGCGTGGCCGGATTCGTGCACGGCGACCGAGCGCTTTTCCTCGGGCAGCAGCGCGTTGGAGCCATCGCGCCGCCCGATCAGCAGGCGGTCCCGCGCCGCGGCGAAGTCGGCGGCGGACAGGACAGCGCGCCCGTCCCGCACGGCGTTGATGGCCGCTTCGTTCACGAGGTTGGCGAGATCAGCGCCGGAGAATCCCGGTGTCCCGCGGGACACCGTGTCGAGATCCACGTCGGGGCCGAGCGCCTTGCCCCGGCCGTGGATGGCCAGGATCGCCATCCGCTCCTTCTGGTTGGGCAGCGGGATTTCCACGGTCCGGTCGAAGCGGCCGGGCCGCAGCAGGGCCGTGTCGAGGATCTCGGCCCGGTTGGTCGCTCCCATCACCACCACGCTGGCGCCCGGCTCGAATCCATCCATGTCCGACAGGAGCTGGTTGAGGGTCTGCTCGCGCTCGTCGTTCGAGCCGAACCCGCCGGGACCGCGGCGGCCCCCGATCGCGTCGATCTCATCGATGAAAATGATCGACGGGGCCTGCTTGCGGGCGTCGGCGAAAAGGCTCCGCACCCGTGATGCGCCGACCCCGACGAACATCTCGACGAAGCTCGACCCGCTGAGCGCGAAGAAGGGGACGCCCGCCTCGCCGGCGACCGCTTTGGCCAGAAGCGTCTTCCCGGTCCCGGGCGGGCCCACCATGAGCACGCCCTTAGGGCCGACCGCGCCCGCCTGCGCGTAGCGCTCAGGGTGCTTCAGGTAGTCGACGACTTCCATGACCTCGGCCTTGGATCCCTCATAGCCGGCGATGTCCGCGAAACGCGTGGAAGGCCTCTCCTCGTCGTAGACCTTGGCCTTTGACCGGCCAAAGCTCATGATCCCGCCAATCTGCTTGCGGCCGCGGCGGGCGAACCAGACGAAGATGCCAATCAGGAGCAGGAACGGCCACAAGGAGAAGATCAGGCTGGCCACGGAGTAGCTGCCCGAGGTGGTGCCCGTTACCTGGACCCCGTGTTTGAGCAGCAGCGGCGAAAGGGTGTTGTCGGTCAGCGCGGTGGGGATCTGGGAGCTGTAGCTGGCGCCGTTATCAAGCTTCCCGGTCACCAGCCCGGTCGAGCTGATCGTCGCCGTGGAGACCTTATTGGCCGTCACTTCACTGACGAAGCCGCTGTAGCTGAAGTCGCGGGTCGCCGAGCTCTTGATACCCGGGTGGAAGAGGAGGAGGGCGCCGAGCACGGCGCCGCCCAGCAGGAGCCACAGCGGCCAGCGCGGGGTCGCCGGCGGCGTGGGTGACGGCGTGGGTGACCGCTTCTTCAGCTTGTTGATGGTGTTCGGCCGGCCCGGCCGGGCGGGGGTTGACCGATGAGCGGTGCTCATGCCTTGATGAAGTCGGTGGAGCGGGAAATTGCGTCCATGCCAGCCTCGGCTCTAAGAAATGCGGAAAAAGTCACCGCCGAGGTCCAGGGCAGCTCCTCGCGTCATGTAGAGCGCACGCTGTGGCGCAGATATTTCCCTGGGGGCCTGCTACCGCACGCGCCATCCGGCTTTCCGGGGCACCGGCGGCGTCTCGTGAGGTTGGCCGCCTGGGAGGTAAGCCAGCTGGGTGTCCCGCTGACCGCAGGCCCCGGGCGGGCCGGCCGGGTCCGCCCGGGGCCGTTCTGCCCGGGCCTGCGGGCCTTCCGGCTCTGCCCGGCCGGGCCGTCCGGGGTGAGCCTGGTAGGTGGCCCGGGCCGGCCAGCCCGCCGGTCCGGGAAGACCTCAGGAGATGGTTATGCGAGCGCTTGTTTACCACGGCCCCGGGCAGAAGGCATGGGAAGAGGTGCCGAAGCCAGGCATCACCGCTGACACCGACGCGATCGTCCGGGTGGACGCGGTGACGATCTGCGGCACCGACCTGCACATCCTCAAGGGGGATGTCCCCGCGGTGACCGACGGCCGGATCCTCGGCCATGAGGCCGTCGGCACGGTCGAGACCGTCGGCGGCGGGGTGAAGACCGTGAAGGCCGGGGACCGGGTGCTGGTCTCCTGCATCTCGGCCTGCGGGTCGTGCCGGTACTGCCGGGACGGCCATGCCGGCCAGTGCCTGGGCGGGGGCGGCTGGATCCTCGGCCACAAGATCGACGGGACCCAGGCCGAGTATGTCCGGGTGCCGTTCGCCGACACGTCCACCTACCCGGTGCCAGACGGCGCCAGCGATGAGGAGATCCTCATGCTGGCCGACATCCTGCCCACCGGTTACGAGGTCGGCGTGCTGAACGGCGGGGTGCGGCCGGGTGACGTGGTCGCGGTCGTCGGGTCCGGCCCGATCGGCCTGTCCGCGATCATGGGCGCGCGGCTGTACAGCCCGAGCCACATCGTGGCCATCGACCTGGCCGACGCCCGGCTGGAGGCGGCCAAGCGGTTCGGCGCCGACGTCACGGTCAACAACAGCGGGCAGGACCCGCTGGACGTCGTGCACCTGCTCACCGACGGGCTCGGCGCCGACGTGACGATCGAGGCGGTCGGCGTGCCGGCGGCCTTCGAGCTCGCCGTCAAGCTGTCCCGCCCGGGCGGCCGGATCGCCAACATCGGCGTGCACGGCGAGCCGGCGACGCTCCATCTCGAGGAGCAGTGGATCAGGAACATCACGATCACCACCGGGCTGGTCGACGCGTACTCCACGCCGACCCTGCTCAAGCTGGTGACCAGCCACCAGCTCGACGCCGCGAAGTTCGTCACGCACCACTTCCGGCTGAACGAGTTCGACCAGGCCTACGACGTGTTCAGCCGCGCGGCGGACACCAGCGCGCTCAAGGTCGTCCTCACCCGGTAACCACCAGCAGGCAGTGGCGGCCAGGCACGCACCCGCCTGGCCGCCACTGTCGTGCCTGGCTGCGTTCAGGTGCAGGAGGTGCCGTTCACGGCGAAGCCGGGCGGGGCGGTGTTGCTGGCCGTGTAGGTGCCGGTGAAGCCGATGGTGACCGAGCCGGACGGGGCGATCGTCGCGTTGTAGGGCGCGTTCGTGACCGTCACCTGCTCGCCGGACTGGGCCGACGTCCCGTTCCACAGCTGGGTGATCTTCTGGTCACCGCCGAAGGTGAACGTGAGCGTCCACGGGCTGATCGCGGTGCTCCCGGTGTCGCTGAGCACGATCTGCGCCTGGAAGCCGCCCGACCAGGTGTTGGTCAGCGAGTAGACGGCATGGCAGGACACCGCGCCGCCCGTCGGGGTGGTGGGGGACGGCGACGCGGTCGTGGTCGGCGAGCCCGTGGGGGTCGGCGACGGCGAGCCGGTGCCCGCGCCGGGCAGCGGGAACTCGATGGTGGCCAGCTCCGCCTGCTTGGCCGCGCTCACCGGCGCGGGGTCGTAGCTGCCGTCCAGCAGCGCGTAGGAGTCCTCGCCGTTCAGCGCCCAGTACGTCCAGCCCATCGCCGGGTTGGCCTTGAGGTAGGCGACCAGGCTGGAGAACCACTGGCCCTGCGAGCCCGCCGCGGTGGCGGACACGTCGGCCGCGGTGTTGTCGGTGCCGAACTCCCCGACCCAGACCGGGGCGATGCCCTGGCTGTAGAGGTAGCCCCAGTTCGCGTTCCACACCGCGTCCAGGCTGGCGGGCGTGGTGGAGGAGTTGAACCAGGCCTGCTGGAACAGGTTCGGGCCGTAGTCGTGCGCCGAGTAGACCACGTGGCCCGGGGAGTTCAGCGTCACCGGGTACTGCCCGGCCTCGGCCAGGTCCCCGCCCCACCAGGTCGAGTTGTCGCTGCCGGCGGAGGTGGGGTTCTCGCTGACGCCCTCACAGAAGATCAGCGCGCTCGGGTCGGCGGCCAGGATGGCGTTGCCGGCCTGCTCGTAGGCCAGCCGGACGTCGGTGTTCGGGTCGCCGGTGCCCCAGGTGGCGCCCTGGGCGTAGGTGTCACCGGTCGGGGTGTGCGGCTCGTTCCGCAGGTCGAAGCCGACCACGGTCGGGTTGCCCGCGTAGCGCTTGGCCAGCGTCGCCCAGTCGTTCACCCAGGCGGAGGCCGGGTAGGCGCTGGTGTACCAGAGGCCGTTCGCCTCCGCCGACTCCCCGGCCTCGGAGCGGTGGTCGTCCAGGATGACCTTGAGCCCGGCCTGCCCGGCGTAAGCGATGATCTTGTCCAGCACCTGCAGCGAGTTGAGGCCGGACAGGTCGGTGTTGATCGGGCCGGTGTTGTAGAAGCTCAGGTTCTGCGGCACGATCGGGCTCTCCACCATCTGGTTGGAGAACGGGATCCTGATGGTGTTATAGCCCAGGCTCTTGATGTCGTTGATGATCGCGTGGTAGTCCTGCGCCCACAATCCGTGCGCGATCTCGTCGGGAGTCTCGAACCCGTACCAGTTGATCCCGGCGATCCGGACCGGGTTGCCCGACGAGTCCAGGATCTGGTTGCCGCTGGCGTGCCAGTAGCCCGACCCGACGCCGCCGGCCGCGGGGAGCGCCCGCGCGCCGCTGGCCGCCGCGGCGGCGGCGTGGCCGGACGCCGCGTCGGCGATGGCACCGGTCGCGGCGAGGCCGGCCCCGGCCAGGGTGATGGTGATGGCGAGTGCCGCGGCAGCGCGGGAAAGCCGCATCGGTGTCTCCTCGTCGGCGAGGTAACCCCGCGGGGCCGGGTGGGTGGGATCACCCGGCCCCGCGGGACTGTGTCGGGCGGGGGGGACGCCCGGCCCAGGGGTGACCGTGTCGGGGTACCACGTGGGCATTGGCAGCCGGCCGCGGGCGGAATCGCCGTGCGGTCAGCGGCCCGCCGTGAACGTACCGGCCCGCCCCGCCAGCGGGTCAAGGGCTGGCCCGGCGGCCCGGGCCCGGCCGGCCGTTTCCGCTGGTGGGGCGGGATGTGCCAGGTGATGCGGATGAAACTACGTGAAATCCTGCCGGGTTAGCCCGGGGGTGGTCCCCCCGGGCTAACACCACTCAGCCGCCCGCGAGGGATACCAGGTGGGCCTGGTACCCGGCCCCGTAGGCGGTCGCATCCCCGGCATAGTCGGTGATCAGCGCGGGCCCCTGGGAGCAGTCCCAGTTGTTCCAGGTCCACGCCAGGTAGCCGATGTGCTCAGTGTCGAGCCAGGCCATCAGGGAGTTCAGGTACGTGTCCGCGCAGTCGTTCTCCCCGATCTCGCCGGCGATCACCGGCACGGCGGCCGCCACCGGGGCGATCTGGCTGGTCCAGCACGATTGGGCGGAGCAGGTGTTGAAGTTGTACGAGTGCCAGGACGCGACCAGGTTGTGATCGGGGTCGGACGGTTCGTAGCTGAGCCACTGGGTCAGGTCGTTGGCGTACTCCAGGCCGCCCAGCATGATCACGTTGTTCGCGCCGGCACCGCGGACCGCGTTCACCATGGACTGCATGCCGGCCACGGTGTAGGAGATGCCCACGCAGGACGAGCCACCATTGAGCCAGCACTGCCAGCCCTCAGTCTCGTTGTAGCTGTCCGCGCGCTCCGGGTACGGCTCGTTGAAGAGGTCGAAGATGACCGCGTCGTTGCCCTTGAACGCGGTGGCCACCGACGTCCAGAACGGGATGGCCTGCGCCGCGTCGGGCATCGGCTTCTGGCAGGTCGCCTGAGCCGACGAGCAGCCCGCGGACTGGCCGGTGTAGGCACCGTCGGTCCAGTGCAGGTCGAGGATGGCGACGATGCCGTTGTCGTTCAGCAGGCTGACGTACTGCTCCACCGCCTGCTGGTAGGCGGTGCCCGCGTAGGCCGGGTTCACGTAGGGCTCCCCGTTCCAGCACGCCTCGTTCAGCGGCACCCGCACCGCCGTGATACCCCAGCTCTTCATCGCGGTGATCGAGGCCTGGTCCATCGGGCCATTCCAGATGCCGTTGCCCTGGACGCACGCGAACTCTCCGCCGGAACGGTCGGCGCCGTGCAGCACCACCGGGGCCCCGGCCGCGTTCACCAGCTGGTTGCCGGACACGTGCAGCTGAGGGGCGGTGCTGGTGGTGGACACCACGCTGACCGGGTCGGGCGCCGAGGTGCTGGTCACCCCGGCGCTGTCGAACGCCTCGGCGGTCAGCGCGTAGTACCCGGCCGCCGGGCTGGCCCAGGTGACGGTGTACGGGCTGGCGGTGGCGGTGCCGATCAGCACCGGGGCGTGCGAGGTTCCGGGCAGGGTGGAGGCCGCGAAGAACTCGACCTTGCTGATGGACGCGGTGGGCTCGCTCGCGTTCGCGGTGATGGGCACGCTGGTACCCGGGGCGTAGCTGGTGCCCGCGGCCGGGCTGATGATGTTCACCGAGGGCAGCTGGGCGGCGCCGTTGCAGGCGTACCCGTTGACGGTGAAGTAGGACGGCACCGCGTTCGCCGCGCCGACGGTGCCGGTGAACCCGACCGTGGCGCTCGCTCCAGTGCCCAGGGCCCCGTTCCAGCTTTCGCTGGTCACTGAGACGGACTGGCCGTTCTGCAGGAAAGTGCCGCCCCAGCCCCCGCTGACCTGCTGGTTACCAGGAAAGCTGAAGGCCAGCGCCCAGCTCGTGATCGGCGCCGCGTTGTTGGTGATGGTGATGCCCGCCTGGAAACCGCCGGGCCAGCTGTTCACCACGGTGTACGCCACCGTGCAGGCCGAGGTGGCACCCCCGGCGCCCGCCGGGGCGGCCAGCGCCCCGCCCAGGCCGAGCGCGCAGGCCGCGAGCAGGGCGGCGAGCCCCCGCACGCGTCTGGTTAAGCAGAACGGATTCCTCATGGCTGGTCCTCCTCGGCCGCGTCCGGGGCCTGTGGTCCCGGTGCCAGGCGCGCCCGGGTGCGGGCGCGCCCGGTGCGGACGCTAGGGCGCGGTGGAGGACCCGGCAAAGGCCGCCCGGGGCGGCCTTGCGGCCGGCCGCGGTTGCCCTGGCCGCAGCCGGTTCCGTCAGGGCGTTACCAGCAAGGGAGAATGTAACTTTCGGCCAGCCGGGCCCTGCGGCGCGGCGGGCTGGCCCGGGCTGGAACGGGGGGCTCACATGGTGGTGGCGGGCTCCCGCACACGGGAGCCCGCCACGATCGTGACCCGGCCGGCCGGGATGCGCCTCCTCAGCCCCGGATCATCGGGGCCACCGGAGGCGCACGCCACAACCCGGCCGGCCGGGACGGTCAGAGCCCGGCGAGGGCCTTCAGGTGGGCCTCCACGCCGGCGCCGTAGTTGGTCGGGGTCCCGGTGTAGTCGGTGATCAGGCCGGGACCCGAGGAGCAGGCGAAGTCCGCGTTCCAGGCCCACGCCAGGTAGCTGATGCCGTCGGAATCCATCCAGTTCATCAGCGGGGTGACGTAGCTGGACGCGCAGTCGTTCTCGCCGATCTCGCCGGCCACGACCGGAACCGAGGCGGCGACCGGCGCGACCTGGCTGGTCCAGCAGGACTGGCTGGAACAGGTGTTGAAGTTGTAGGAGTGCCACGAGGCGACCAGGTTGTGGTCCGGGTCGGTCGGCTCGTAGGCCAGCCAGGAGGTGAGGTCGTTGGAGTACTCCTCGCCGCCCAGCATGAGCACGTTGGCCGCCCCGGTGGACCGCACCGCGTTGACCATCGACTGCATGCCGGCCACCTGGTAGCCGATGCCGGCGCAGGTGCCGCCGGACAGCCAGCACTGCCAGCCGGTGGTGGTGCTCCCGGTGGCCCGGGACGCGTACGGCTCGTTGAACAGGTCGAAGATGACCGCGTTGTTGCCCTTGAAGGTGCTGGCCACCGAGGTCCAGAACGGGATGGCCTGCGCCGCGTCCGGCATCGGCTTCTGGCACACGGCCTGCGCGGACGAGCAGCCCGAGGAGCTGCCGGTGTACAGCCCGTCGGTCCAGTGCAGGTCCAGGATGGCCACGATGCCGTTGGAGTTCAGCAGGCTCACGTAGGCCTTGATCGCGCTGATGTAGTTGCTGCCCGCGTAGGCCGAGTTGACGTAGGACTCCGCGTTCCAGCAGGCCTCGTTCAGCGGCACCCGGACCGCGTTGACGCCCCAGCTCTTCATGGCGGTGATGGACGCCTGGTCGTTGGGGCCGTCGAAGATGCCGTTGCCCTGCACGCAGGCGTACTCGGTGCCGCTGCGGTCCACGCCGTGCAGCAGGACCTGCTGGCCGCTGGCGTTGACCAGCTTGTTGCCGGACACGTGCAGCTGCGGGGCGGCCCCGCCGGTGGGCGTGATGGTCGGGGTGGGCGTGGGGGTCGGGGTCGGCGAGGTGGTGGGGGTCGGTGAGCCGGTCGGGCTCGGGGACGGTGACGGGCTGCCGCTGCCGTTGCAGGCGGTGCCGTTGATGCTGAAGGCGGTGGGGGCGGTGTTGGTGCCGCTGTAGGAGAAGTTGGCGCCGATCTGGGTGGAGGCGCCGGTGGCCAGCGAGCCGTTCCAGCTGGCGTTGGTGACGGTGACGTTCTGACCGGACTGGGTCCAGTTCCCCGACCAGCCCTGGGTGAGCTGCTGGTTCCCGCTGTAGGAGTAGGTCAGGCTCCAGGACGTGAGCGCCGACCCCGAGTTGGTGATCGTGATCGCTGCGGTGAAGCCGGTGCTCCACGAATTCGCCGTGTACGCCACCTGGCACGACGTGGCCGCGCTGGCGGGAGCCGCCGCAACGGCCGCCAGGGTCAGGCCGGCCACCAGGCCACCGGCGGCCAGCAGGCACGCGAGCAGCCGAGCGCGCGTGGCCAGTCGGATCACGCTGAGTCTCACCACAGACACCTCCAACGGGAGCGGGCAACGGCCCGGCCGCTGTGCCGGGTCATTGATCTGGCTGCACTCAGCGGCAGCCTGGGAAAATGACGCCTGGCTGCCTGCATTGCTCAGTGCCGCAGTCTGCCAGATATGGCTCAGCCGCCGGGCTACAAGACGACGGGGTGACCATAACGGCCTGCACTAAACCGGTCAAGTAATGCGCCTCAATGAAAAAAGAGTATTAGTTTCATCGGCCCGTGAAGGCGGCCCGCCGACCCTGCTACCAGCACAGTGACACCACCGGAGGGCATGAGCAGTAGCCAGCGGGCCAGCGTGCAACATATCTGGCCGCCGCCGGTGAAATTTTCACCCCAGACGGGGCGGAACGCTTTTCATGATGCCTTGACTGGCCGCCCCCGCCGGGCAACTCTCTTCTTCTGATCGAGGAGGAGCACATGCGCGCGACGGCACAATGCATGACCATAATGCGCCGGCTGGCCGGTGCCCTGGCCGCCGTGGCGCTGGTGGCCGGGTGCACGGTCGTCAGCAGCCAGCCGGTGTTCAAGCGGGTCGGCCCGCTGATCACGCTGCGGGTGGGCCTCTACGGCAATCCGGGGTACCGGCAGGCCGGGCTGTACGCCGAGTACGAGCGGCTGCACCCGAACATCAGGATCGTCGCGCAGGACTCCGCCCAGCAGGCCGGGTACTGGGCGGCGCTCCGGGGCCACCTGGCCACCGGGCACGGCCTCGACGACATCCAGGCGGTCCCGGTCGCCGACATCGCCGCGGTGACCGGGCCGCTGGCGGGCGAGTTCGTGCCGCTGAACACCCTGGCCGGGGCGGCCGGCGGGGCCTCCACCCTGGGCGAGGAGTACCTGCCCTGGGTGGCCCAGCAGGCGACGAGCCGGGCGGGCACCCTGTACGCGCTGGGCGCGGAGATCGGCCCGATCGCCGTGTGCTACCGGACCAGCCTGCTGGCCGAGGCGGGGCTGCCGACCAGCCCCGCCGTGCTGGCCCGGGACTGGTTGACCTGGCCGGGCTTCCTGGCGTTCGGCCGGACGTTCGCCGCGCGCATCCCGCACGGGCCGGCGTTCACCGACTCCGCGGCCGGCCTGTTCACCGCGATGGCGGCCCAGGCCAGCGAGCAGTACTACAGCGCGGATGGCCAGCTGGCGGTGGCGGCCAACCCGGCCATCAGGACGGCCTGGGAGACCGCCGCCCAGGCGGCCCGGCAGGGCCTCACGGCCCGGCTCGCCCCGGGGACCGCTGCCTGGGACCGCGGGGTGGCCCGTGCCTCGTTCGCCACCACGGCCTGCCCGGCCTGGATGCTGCCCGAGATCAGCCACCTGGCCGGGCCGCTCGGGTCCGGGCAGTGGAATGTGATCGCCGCTCCGGGGAAGGCGGGCAACGCGGGCGGGTTCTACCTGGCGCTGCCCCGGGCCGGCCAGCATCAGCAGGCCGCCTTCCAGCTGGCCGCGTTCCTGACCGGCGAGCAGGCGGGCATCGACCTGTTCCGCTCCCAGGGTGACTTCCCGGCCAACTTCGCCGCGGTCACCGGGGTCGACTCGGCCACCAGCGGTTACTTCCACGGCGCCGCGGTCGGCAAGATCTTCGGCCAGGCCGCGGACCGGACCCCCGCGGCCCCGCTCGGCCCGGCCAGCGATGCCATCGGCTCGGCCCTGGACAACGCGCTGGCCACCGCGGGCGGCGGCCAGCTGACCGCCGCCCAGGCCTGGCAGCGAGCCCTGGCCCAAGCCACCACCGCCGCCCAAGCGGCCCGCCCCTGACCCGCCCCCCGCGGCTGCCCCGCCCGGCACTTTCATCAGCCGTTAAGATCGGACCCCCTCCAGGGGGTCAAAATCGAACTGTTAATCGATTGGCCGGGCTGAGGGGCCGCGTGGGGCGGGGCAAACGTGCGGCATCGGGATGGCGCCCCGGCGCCCCGGCGCCAGGCGCCGGGTACCGGGCGCCTCACTGCAGCCGGTGGCGGGGCGGGCGTGAAGCTGAAATGTTCAGTTACCAAAGGTCACCGCGAGGGCGCCCGGGCTGCCCCGGGGAACCCGGGACGGCCGGCGCGGGCGGCGGGCGGGGCACCGGTACCCGCGCTCCCTCGCTGGTCATGCCGGTGACCGGCGGCCAGCGGCCAGCGGCCGGCCGGGACCGCCGGGGACCGGCCGCCTGCTCACCCGCGGTGACCGGCAGCGCGCCCTGCAGTGGCTCCCTTCCCGGCCCTACGGGGCGAACTTAGACTCCGGCGCACCAGTGAAAGCGCTTTCCCCGCGCCCCCGCATCGCGTGCCCGGGGAGCGCCCCACCGCGGCTGCCTGGCTCATCACACCGGTACCGGCAGCCCTGTCCGTGAGGAGGATGCGGATGCGACTGTTAGCGCGAAGATCACTGCTCCGCGTATCGGCCGCCAGCCTGGCCAGCGGCGCACTGCTGGCCGGGATGCTGGCGAACGCCACCGGCGCGGCGGCGGCCGTCGGCCGCCCGGCGGCGGCCGCGCACCCAGCGGCGGCCGGGCAGCCAGCGGCCGCCGCGCACGCGGCCGCCGCAGCGGCCGCCGCACACCTGGCCGCCCCAGCGGCCCCAGCGCACCTGATGGCACCGGCGCAGGCCGCCGCGGCGGCCCGGGCCGCGGCAGCCCTGCAGCCGGCCGCCACCACCGTCACGTCCTGCCAGGTCAACTACGCGGTGCAGAGTGACTGGGGCAGCGGCTTCGTCATCGCCGTCACCATCACCAACACCGGCTCCGCGATCACCTCGTGGACCCTGGGCTACTCCTACAGCGGTAACCAGAAGCTGAGCGGCGGCTGGTCCGGGACCTGGTCCCAGTCCGGCTCGAGCATCTCGGTGGCCAACGCCAGCTGGAACGGCAGCCTCGGCAGCGGCGCCTCGACCCAGATCGGCGCGCAGTTCACCTACAGCGGCAGCAACGCCGCGCCGTCGACGTTCACGCTGAACGGCACCACCTGCAACGGGGCCTCGCCGTCACCGAGCCCGTCCCCGACCACCTCGCCGACGTCGTCGCCATCCCCGTCGACCTCACCGACCGCTTCCCCCTCGCCCAGCCCGACCTCCACCGGCGGTGGCGGCGGGACCGGGAGCGGGGCGCCGATGGTGTCCATCACCAGCCCGACCGCCGGGGAGATCTTCACCCCCGGCTCGGCCATCACGCTGCAGGCCAGCCCGGTCAGCGGCTCCGGGACGATCACGTCCGTCACCTTCTACCAGAGCACCAGCGCGGCCAACGACACCGAGATCGGCGTGGCCACCGCCAGTCCCTGGGCGGTGCAGTGGGCGAATGTCCCCGCGGGCAGTTACTCCATCACCGCGGTGGCCAGCAACGGCTCGGAGAGCCTGACCTCCTACCCGATCGCCATCACGGTCGAGTCCCCCGCCGTGGTGATCAACCCCAACCAGCTCGCCGTGCAGCAGGGCAACTCGGCCACGGTCGGGGTGGCCCTGTCGGCGCAGCCGTCGTCCACGGTCACGGTCTCCGTGGCGGGCAGCGGTGATCCCGACCTGTCCGTCTCCTCGGGCGCCTCGCTCACCTTCACCACCTCGAACTGGAGCGTGCCGCAGACCGTCAGCGTGACGGCCGGGACGAACTCCGCGGACGCCGGGGCGCAGGGCACCGTCACCGCGTCGGCGACCGGGTACACCGCCGGCACCACGACGGTCACCGAGGCGCTGGCGGCCGGCTCGCAGTCCAAGTACGACCAGTGGTTCCTCAACCTCTACAGCACGATCATGAACCCGGCCAACGGCTACTTCAGCCCGAAGGGCATCCCGTACCACTCGGTCGAGACGCTCATCGTGGAGGCCCCGGACTACGGGCACGAGACCACGTCCGAGACCTACAGCTACTACCTGTGGCTGACGGCGGACTACGGCCGGGTCACCGGCAACTGGACGCCGTTCAACAACGCCTGGGCCAACATGCAGACGTACATGATCCCCAGCGCGTCGCAGCAGCCCGGGCAGAGCACTTACAACGCGTCCTCGCCGGCCGAGTACGGGCCGGACGAGGCCTACCCGAGCAACTACCCGGTCGCGCTGAACTCCTCGGTGCCGGTCGGCTCCGACCCGCTGGCCGCCGAGCTGACCTCCACCTACGGCACGTCCAACATCTACGCCCCCATGTGGATCATGGACACCGACAACCGGTACGGCTTCGGCCAGTGCGAGGACGGCACGTCCACGCCCAGCTTCATCAACAGCTACCAGCGCGGCCCGATGGAATCGGTCTGGGACACGATCCCGCAGCCCGACTGCGACCTGCTCAAGTACGGCGGGCCGAACGGCTTCCTGGACCTGTTCAACAACGGCGGCGGCAGCTTCTCGTCGCAGTACAAGTACACCGACGCACCGGACGCCGACGCGCGGATGATCCAGGCCGCGTACCTGGCGGACACCTACGCCAAGGCGCAGGGCAAGGAGTCGGCCATCTCGGCCACCCTGGCCGACGCGGCCAAGCTCGGCGACTACCTGCGCTACTCCATGTTCGACAAGTACTTCAAGCAGATCACCGCGACCTGCAGCCAGCTCGGCTCGGTGGGCTGCCCCGCGGGCACCAGCAAGGCGAACGAGGACACCTACCTGCTGTCCTGGTACTACGCCTGGGGCGGCGCCTCCACCGGCGCCTGGTCCTGGCGGATCAGCGGCGAGGCCATCCACCAGGGTTACCAGGACCCGGTGACGGCCTACGCGCTGTCCACCGACACCAGCCTGATCCCGCTCTCGCCGACCGCGAAGGCGGACTGGGCGGCCAGCCTGACCACGCAGCTCAACTTCTTCCAGTGGCTGCAGTCATCGCAGGGCGCGATCGCCGGCGGCGTCACCAACAACTGGGGCGGCAACTACGGCGACGTGTCCAAGCCGCCGTCCGGGGACACCACGTTCGACGGGCTGTACTACACGCCTGCCCCGGAGTACATGAACCCGCCGAGCAACCAGTGGTTCGGCTACCAGACCTGGCCGATGGAGCGGCTGGCCGAGTACTACTACGACACCGGCAACACCCAGGCCCAGGCGATCCTGGCCAAGTGGGTGTCCTGGGCTGAGTCGGTGGCCACGTTCAACACCAGCACGGGCACGTTCTGCCTGCCGGGGACCATGACCTGGTCCGGGCAGCCGGGCGAGAACTACACCTCCGGGATCCACCCCGCCGCCGGCCAACACCAGCCTCAGCGTCTCGGTGACCGGCTGCTCGGAGGACGTCGGCGTGGCCGGCTCGCTGGCCAAGGTCTATGAGTACTACGCGGCCAAGTCGGGCAACACCGCCGCCCAGACCGCCGCGCAGAACATCATCGACGTCATTCACAAGTTCTACGCTGACTCGCTCGGTTACTCCTCCCCGGAGACCCGGACCGACTACAGCAACTTCAGCAGCCCGTACAACACGACGAACTATCGAGGGCGTTTACATTCCCTCCGGGTGGACTGGGAAATACCCAGGCGGAATCCCGCTCAGTTCGTCCACCAACACCTTCCTGTCCATCCGCCCGTGGTACATCGGCGATCCGCAGTGGTCCAAGGTTCAGGCCTACCTGAACGGCGGTTCCGCCCCGGTCTTCAACTACCACCGGTTCTGGGCCGAGGTGGATATCGCGACCGCCTTCGATTCGTTCGCGCAGCTGTTCCCCACGGTGGCGCCCCCGTCCGGCTTCTAGGCCGCACCCCTATCCGAATACCGCGCTGAGAACGGCGGGGCGCGCACCCGGGAACGGCCCGGGTGCGCGCCCCGCACGGGCTGCGCGGCGAGCCGGCCCGAGTGGCCGGAACCTGCCTGCTGTGACCACCGACGGAAGGTGACTAGAATGCCCGGCCGCATCAAGCTGATCATGCTCAGCGTGCTGCTGTTCGCCGCGACGGCAGCGGCCGGCTGCGGCTCGGACCCGGGGCCGGTGCCCGGGGTCGCGGGCGCGTTCGGCACCGACCCGGTGGTCACCGTGCCCAGCGGCCGCCCGCCCGCCCAGCTTTTCGTGCAGACGGTCATCCCCGGCCACGGCCCGCTGGTCCGGCCCGGCGACTACGTGCTGTTCAACGTGCAGGGCAAGGTCTGGGCCGGGGACCGGGAGGTGGTGGACAGCTACACCGACCGGCAGCCACAGGGACTGCCGCTGGACTCGCAGGCCGCCCTGCCCGCCTGGCGCCACCTGGCCGGGCAGCGGGTGGGCAGCCGGGTGCTCATGGTGGTGCCGCCCCGGGACGGCTTCGGCCGCCGCGGTGACCCGCAGGCCAACGTCATGGGCAGTGACACGCTCATCTTCGTCTTCGACCTGCTCGGCGCGGTGCCGCAGCACGGGAACGTGGCCGGCGCCACGCAGGCGTACCGCCCGGGCCCGGGCCTGCCCACCGTGACCTGGAACGCCCGCGGGCCGTCGATCACCGTCCCGAAGGCGGCCCGGCCGCCGGCCAGGCTGGTCCGGGACGTCCTCGTCCGCGGCCACGGGCGGCCGGTGCATAACGGCGACACCGTGGTCGTCCAGGACACCGGCGTGGTCTGGCGCACCGGCACCGTGTTCGACTCGAGCTGGGCGCGCGGCTTCCCGGAATCCTTCGTGCTCGGGTCCGGCCAGGTGATCCCCGGCTGGGAGGCCGGCCTGGGCGGCCTGCCGGTGGGCAGCCGGGTGCTCCTGGTGCTGCCGCCGAGCCTCGGTTACGGCCAGGCCGGGAATCCGCCCGACGTCCGGGCGAACGACACCCTCGTTTTCGTGATCGACATCCTGGCCGCCGTCTGACCGGGGTTACTGCCGCCTTGAGCTGGTAAAGATCGCAGGTGGGCCGGGCATGAAATTTTCATGGCCCGGCCGGCCCATCGCGGGGCACAGGGCGCGTGGCCGGATCGCCGGCCTCTGGCCCTTGACAGCAGCCTGAATTTAGCACGAACATTCAGCAGAGAGTTTTCATATCCGTAACTCTCAGGATACAAAACCGGGTGCGCGACATAGGCTCCCTGCCACTCGTGCTAGGCTTCGGCCGCCTATTTTCGCCGCCCTCGGTGAATGGCTGGCGAGGAGGCTGGCGTGCCGGGTGCGGACACAAAATTACGACCTAAACTGGCTGACGTCGCTCAGCAGGCCGGAGTATCACCGGCGACCGCGTCCCGGGTGCTCACCGGGTCAGCAAGGGTGCGGCCAGAGACGCGGCAGCAGGTCGAGGCCGCGATCGCCCACCTTGGCTACGTGCGCAACCGGGCCCCCCGGGCCTCGGCGGCGCGGGGCACCGGGTCCATCGCGTTCATGGTGTGCGAGGACAACGCGCGGGTGTTCTCGGAGCCGTTCTTCCCGCTGATGCTGCGCAGCGTCAGCCGGGAGCTGTCGGCCCGCGGCATCCAGCTGGTGCTGCTCACCGCGCACTCCCCCCGCGACTACCAGATCGCCTCGCGCTACCTGCGCAGCGGCCACGTGGACGGCACGCTGCTGGTCAGCATGCACGGCAAGCGGCCGCTCGACCTGCGCAGCCTGGGCGTCCCGGTGGTGCTGGCCGGCCGCCCGTTCGGCGCCGACGAGGCGATCTCCTACGTGGACGCGGACAACGCCGGCGGGGCCCGGATGGCGGTGGAGTACCTGCTCAAGTCCGGCCGGAACATGATCGCCACGATCGCCGGGCCGCCGGACATGGCCCCGGGCGCGGACCGGCTGGCCGGTTACCGGGCCGCGATGGCCGAGGCCGGGCTGACCGACCCGAACCTGGTCGTGTTCGGCGACTTCGGCCGGGTCTCGGCGGAACACGGCCTGTACCGGCTGCTGGACCGGCGGCCCGGCATCGACGCGGTGTTCGCCGCCTCGGACCTGATGGCGGCCGGGGTGCTGGGCGCGCTGCGCCGGTCCGGCCGGCGGGTGCCGGACGACGTGGCCGTCATCGGGTTCGAGGACTCCCCGCTGGCCCAGCACACTGACCCGAAGCTGACCACGGTGCGCCAGCCAGTCGAGGCGATGGGCGCCCGGATGGCCAGCGAGCTGCTGGCCCTCATCGCCCGCGGCGGGCAGGAACCGTCCCAGGTGGTGCTGGATACCGAGCTCGTCGTCCGGGACTCCGCCTGACTGCTCCCGCCTGGCCTGGGGCGAGTAGCACGAGGCGGCCGTTCGGCTGGTTCAGCAGCGGCATGGGGACCGGGTAACGGTCATGCGGGCCCCGGGGCATCGGCCCCGGGGCCCGTCCCCGGCAGCAGCGGCCGGGCCCGGCTCAGAGCACTGCAGGGCCGTGCGCCTCCCGGCCCTGCCTGGTCAGCAGCCCGACGGCCGCGCCGACCAGGGCGACGCCCGAGGCGACCAGGAACGAGGCACTCATCCCGCTGGTGAAGGTCGCGTGGCTGACGCCGGCGATAGCCGGGGCCAGCGGGGCCGGGGCCCCGCGCCGCCGCCCGGAACCCGGGCTTGCGCCTTGGTTACATTTCACGGCCGCCCGGGGCGGTCCCCGGCCAGCCCGCCTGACCTGCACCTGAACCCGCGCGGGTGACCGTCAGGCGAAGCGCTTCGACACGCCGGCTGAGACGGCCCGCGGGCTTGCTCTTACGAAAGGTCTTGATTGCCACCGCGGTCAGTGCGGCAGCGACGACCTTCGCGAGGGAGAAACCGCGATGCAGGGTAAGTGGGGCCAGGGTCACCTGGCCAGAAGGGGCCTGGCGGTACTGGCGGGCGCGGCGCTGGCGGCGGCGGCCTTAGCCGGGGCGGCCAGCCAGCGTGCCGTGGCCGCCACCCTGACCGACAGCGTCACGGTGAACGCGACGTCCGGGCTCGGCACCATCCCGTCGGACGCGGTCGGCCTGGGCGCCGCGGTCTACGACAGCTACATGAACGACGCGCCGGTCCCGGGCCTGCTCAAGGCGGCCGGGATCGACGCGCTGCGCTACCCGGGCGGGTCCTACTCCGACATCTACAACTGGCAGACCGGCACCGCCGCGGCCGGCGGTTACGTGGCCCCGAACACCGGCTTCGCCAGCTTCATGACCACGGCCAAGGCGGCCGGGGCGGAGCCCGTCATCACGGTCAACTACGGCACCGGCAGCACCGCGCTGGCCTCGGCCTGGGTCCAGAACGCGGTCACCAGCAGCGACAACGTGAAGTACTGGGAGATCGGCAACGAGGTGTACGGCAACGGCACCTACGGCGCCAACTGGGAAACGGACGCGCACTGCAACACCTCGCTGAACGGCACCCCGGTGACGGTCGGCAGCGAGCCGTCGCAGACCTACAACTGCGGGCCGAGCACCTACGCCGCCAACGTGCTGCAGTACACCACGGCCATCCACGCCGCCAACCCGAATGCCCGGGTGTGCACCGTGCTCACCACGCCCGGGTTCTGGCCGGACGGGGTGACCAACTCCGAGTACCCGCAGTCGTGGAACCAGACCGTGCTGACCGCCCTCGGCTCGCAGTTGCAGTGCGTCATCGTGCACTACTACCCGGGCGGCTCGTCCACCGCGGCGAACCTGGCCCAGACCCCGGGATCCCCGGCATCATCGCCTCGCTGCGCTCGGAGATCAGCCAGTACGCCGGGATCAGCAACCCGTCCGGCATCCAGGTCCTGGTGTCCGAGACCAACGCCCAGTACGGCATGGACACCCAGCCGGGTGCCCTGTTCGCCGCGGACAACTTCATGACCTGGATGGAGAGCGGCGCGGCCAACATCGACTGGTGGAACGAGCACAACGGGGAAGGCACGGTGAGCACCGTGGACGGCGCCACCGACTACGGCGACCAGGGCATCTTCTCCAACGGGTCGAACTACGGCGGCACGGCCGAGCCGGCCCGGAAACCCCGTTCGCGCCCGTACTACGGCATCGAGATGCTGACCAAGCTCGGCGCGCCGGGCGACACGATGGTCACCTCAACCTCGGCTAACGCGCTGGTCCGGGTGCATGCGGTGCGCCGGGCGGGCGGCTCCCTCGACGTCCTCATCGACAACGAGGACCCGTCGAACTCGTACACGGTGAACCTGGCCTACAACGGGTTCACGCCGTCCGGGTCACCGACCGTTTACACCTATGGGCTTAACGCCACCTCGATCACCTCGGCCACCCAGAGTTCCGCGTCCTCGGTGACGGTGCAGCCCTACTCGCTGACGGTGCTGCAGATCCCCGGCAGCGGGGGGACCGGGGTGACCGCACCGGGCGCGCCCGGCCAGCCGGTCGCCTCCGGGCTGTCCTCGTCCACCTCCGGCAACACCTCCGGCGTGGCCACGCTCACCTGGCCGGCGTCGGCCGCCGGGACCTACCCGGTCGCCAACTACCAGGTCTACCAGCAGGGCAGCGGCGGCGGCAGCACGCTGGCGGGCACGACGACCGGCACCACGCTGTCGCTGTCCGGGCTGACCGTGGGGGCGAGCTACACCTATGACGTGGTCGCCGTGGACAGCCACGGCAACACCTCGCTGCCGTCCCCGCCGGTGACGTTCACCGTGCCGCCCCCGGCCAACAGCAGCTGCGCGGTGCACTACGCGGTGACCAGCAGCTGGCCGGGCGGCTTCGGCGGGGCGATCACGATCACCAACAAGGGCACCACGGCGATCAGCCCGTGGACGCTCACCTTCACCTTCCCGGCGGCCGGGGAGGCGGTGCAGTCCGGCTGGAATGGCACCTGGTCACAGAGCGGCCTGAACGTGACCGTGAACGCGGCCAGCTGGAACTCGACCATCGCGGCGAACGGCGGGACGGTCAGCGTCGGCTTCAACGGCACGGACACCGGGCAGGACCCGGCGCCGACCGTGCTGTCCGTCAACGGGACGGCCTGCGCCAACAACTGATGCTGGTGTGAGCCCGGGGGGCCACCCCCGGGCTCACACCGCCCGCCAGCACAGCCCAGCTCAGCCGGCGCTGCGTGCCAGCGCGGTGATCTCGTCGTTGAGTACGCTCGCGGCGCCGACGGTGACGGCGCCCTCACTGACCCGGGTCCAGAGTTTGGCCCGCAGGGCGGCGGCGAGCTGGGCGACCGGGGCCTGCTGGCCTTGTTCCAGCTCGTCCACGACCGGCCGGATCAGGTTGCCGAAGTCCACCCCGACGTCCTGGCGCATCTGGCCGGCCGTCACGTCGGCGGTGACGGTCCGGGAGATCTGGCTGACCGCGGCCAGTGGCGTCAGCGGCGGGGCCGCGGTAGCGGGCGGGGCCGTCGAGGCGAGCACGGACCGGGTGACCTCCGGGGTCGGGACCTCCCCGGTCCTCGCCGAACTGGGCTGGGCGCCCGCGGTGCCGCTGGCCCGGGTGGTGTGGGCCAGGGAGCCCGGGGTGACCGGCCGCCCGCCCAGCGAGGACGCCAGCACGACCGCCACCACCGCGGCGGCGGCGGCGGTACCGGTCACCGCCCCGGCGGTGACGACCCGGCCGCGCCGCGAGAGCGCGCGCCTGCGGCGGGCCCGGCGTTCCCCGGCGGTGGCCGGCGGGAGCCGGCCGCCGTCGTGGAGCCGGCCGCGGGCACGGAACCGGCGGCGGGCGCGGACGCGGCGGCGGGCGCGGAACCGGCGGCGGCCGCCGATGCGGCGGCGAGCGGGGCACCAGGCGGGACCGCGGCCCCGCCGCCCGGGGCGGCACCGGCCGGGGCGGCACCGGCCGGGACCGCCCCCGTCTCCTGGGCTGGCGTGGCCGGCCCGGAGTGCGGTGTCCCCGGGTCACCGGTGTGATCCAGCGGGGGGCCCGGCCAGGCCGGCTGATCCAGCGGGACCGCGGGCTGGTCAGCCGCGGCCGACCAGGCGTCCACGGCCCGGCCGCCCGAGAGCATCTGCCGGGACATCACGGCGGCATGCGCGGCGCTGGGGCGTTCCATCGGGCCGGGCCCCAGGCAGGCGGCCCACAGGGCGGCCAGGCCGGGCGGGACGGCATCCAGCCCCATCGTGCCGAACGCGGTCCCGCCCAAGCCGCCGGGCTGTGCCGGGCCGGCCTGTCCCGCGTCATGGCCGCCGGCCCGGGCCGTGGTGGCGTCCCCGGTCCCGGCATCCGCGGCCCCCGCGGCCGCCCGGGCCGATCCCGGCCAGGCAGGCGACGAAAACAATGCCGAGCGCGTACATGTCGGCGGCCGGGGTAGCCGGGCCGCCGCTGGCCAGCTCGGGGGCCGCATACGACAGGCCGGCCGGGTAATCGCCCTCCGCCGGGCTGGCGCAGCCCCCACAGGCCGAAGTCGGTCACCCGCACGCCATCTGGCCCGAGCACGATGTTGGCCGGCACCAGGTGCCCGTGCGGCACCCCGGCCCGGTGCGCGGCCGCCAGTGCCCCGGCCACCGCGGCGACCACCTCGAGCGCCTCGCCGGCCGGCAACGGCCCCTGCGCCAGCCGCTGTTCCAGGGTCAGGCCGCCGACCAGATCCCGGACCAGGTAGGGCAGGAGCGATGCCGTCCGGCAGAGCAGCTTCGCCATACTCGTGCACCGGGGTGATGCCCGGGCCGGACAGCTGGACCACGGTGCGCGCGACGAGCCGGAACCGGGCCTGGGCCACTGCATCCCCGGCCGGGTGCGCATCGAGCACCTTGACCGCGACGTCGTGACGGGACATCCAGTCGGCTGCCCGCCATACCCGGCCTGGCTCCCCGGCCCCGACTGCCTCTATCAGCCGGAACCGGCCCCCCAGGACCGATGCCTCCCGTAACTGATCCACAGACGCAAGTCTGCCCGAAACGCCCGGCCCGGATTAGCCCGGACGGCAATACCCGCGCGAATGCCGCGAGCCGGCCGCCACTCGCCCCTGGTCAGGAACTCGGCCCGGCCCGGCTCAGGAACCATCCGCGGTGGGTCAGGAATCGCCCGCGGCCAGCCGGCGCAGCGCCCCCCGGGCCACCTCCGGGTCGGTGGTGGCCCAGAACGGCGGCAGGGTGGCCCGCAGGAAGCCGCCGTACCGGGCGGTCGCCAGCCGCGGGTCCAGCACCGCGACCATCCCCCGGTCCTGCATGGTGCGGAGCAGGCGGCCGGATCCCTGGGCGAGCAGCAGCGCGGCGTGCGAGACCGCCACGGTCATGAAGCCGTTGCCGCCCCGCGCCCCCACCACCCGCTGCCGGGCCGAGGCCAGCGGGTCATCGGGACGGGGGAAGGGGATCCGGTCGATGACGACCAGTTGCAGCGCAGGCCCGGGGACGTCCACCCCCTGCCACAGCGACAGGGTGCCGAACAGGCAGGTCGGCTCGTCTTCGGCGAACTGGCGGATCAGCTGGCCCGTGGTGTCCTCGCCCTGGCACAGCAGCGGAACATCGAGCTCGGCCCGCAGTTCCGCGGCGGCCTGCCGGGCCGCCCGCATCGAGGAGAACAGCCCGAGGGTCCGGCCCCCGGCGGCGGTGATCAGCTCGCGCAGCTCGGTGAGGTAGGCGCTGGGCAGCCCGTCCCGCCCGGGCGGCGGCAGGTGGCGGGCCACGTACAGGATCCCGTGCCGCGGATGGTCGAACGGCGAGCCGACGTCCAGCCCGGTCCAGGCCAGGTCCGCCTCGCGCCCGCGCTGGCTCCGGGGCGCTCGCGTCCCCGTCCCCGGCCGGGTCCGCGGCAGCCGGGTCCACGGCGGCGGTCCGCGGCAGCCGGGTCCACAGCGGCGGTGGCCACGGCAGCGGGGGCCACGGCGGCGGGTCTCACGACAGCCGGGTCCACGGCAGCCGGGACGGCGGGCAGGCCCCACTGGCGCGCCAGCGGCTGGAACGAGCCGCCGAGGACCAGCGTGGCCGACGTCAGCACCACCCGCCGGCGGCGGAACAGCCGCTCCGCGAGCAGCCCGCCCACCTCCAGCGGCGCCACCTGGAGCGTGACCGGGCGGCGCTGATCCGGGCCGGACGGACGATCCAGCCAGACCACTTCGCGGCGGTCCGGGATCGCCGGGCCGAACGAGGCCAGGATCCGGTCGGACGTCCGCGCCAGGTCATCCAGCATGGCCAGCGCGGCCCGCACCGCGGCCAGCTGGTCGGCGCCCGCCCCGCCCTCCTGGGCGCCGTCGACCCGGGCGCCGTTCTCCTTGGCCGTGGCCCGGACCTCGGCGGCGCACCCGGCCGCGGCGTCCCGCAGCGCCACCAGGGCCGTGGCCAGGACATCGTCCAGCACATCGATCCGGCCCTCACGGACCCCGGGAAGCAGGGCCGCGAGCGCCTCGCCGGCGGTCCGCAGCCGGGCCACGGCGTCGGCGGAGGCGAGCCGGGCGCAGCGGCGCGCCGCGGTCTCCGGAGTAGCGGCGGACAACTCGCCGGCCGCCTGGGTGGTGACCCGGTTCACCAGGTCGTGCGCCTCGTCGATGATGACCACGTCGTGCTCGGGCAGGACCGGGTAATCCTCCAGCGCGTCGATGGCGAGCAGCGCGTGGTTGGTGACCACGATGTCCGCCTTCCCGGCCGCCTCGCGGGCCCGCTCGGCGAAGCACCGGGAGCCGTAGGGGCAGCGCTGCGCGCCGATGCACTCGGTCGCCGGCACCGAGACCTGGCGCCAGGCCCGGTCGTCCACCCCGGGCACCACGTCGTCGCGGTCCCCGGTGCTGGTCGTCTCGGCCCACTCGGCCAGCCGCTGCACCTGCTTGCCGACCGCGGACACCGCGCCCGGGTCGAACAGCATGTCGGCGGGTTCCTCCGGGGCACCCGAGCGCAGCCGGTTCAGGCACAGGTAGTTCCGGCGGCCCTTGAGGATGGCGAACACCGGCGGCCGGTCGAGCAGCGGTTCCAGGGCGTCGGTGAGCCGGGGCAGGTCCCGGTCGACCAGCTGGCGCTGCAGCGCGATCGTGGCCGTGGCCACCACCACGGCCGTGCCGGTGGACATGGCGTGCGCGAGCGCAGGCACCAGGTAGGCCAGCGACTTCCCGGTCCCGGTGCCGGCCTGCACGGCGAGGTGCCCGCCGGACCGCAGGCTCTTCTCGACGGCCTCGGCCATCGCCACCTGGCCGGGCCGTTCGGCACCGCCGATCCCGGCCACCGCGGCGGCCAGCAGCACCGGGACCTCGGGCACGCCGTCTTCACCGGGGGCCATGCCCCGAAACGCTACCGTGCTGGCCGCCCCCTCGCCGACGCCCTTTCCCGGCCCCCGCGCCCGCGGGCCGCGGGGGCCGCGGGGCTCAGGGGCTGGGCAGGGGGACGCTCTCGGCGCGGCGGGCCTCGAAGAGGAAGCAGCCGAACCCCATCGCGCGGACGTGCACCAGGGCGACCTCCGGGTCGGCGTAGATGTCCGCCAGCAGCGCCTCGGCGGCGGCCGCACCGGAGCTGTCCAGGCCGAACGGCCGTCCGCCCAGGATGTGCCCCCGCACCGAGTAGGCACGGAACACCCGGGATGCGCCGAGCAGGGCGGCCGGGAGGCCGTCTTCCGCCGGTCCCGGGCAGGGAGCCGGGTGGATGAAGACCGGCCCGACCTCGTCGTAGGGGCCGGGATCAGCCCCGGTGGCCCGCGCCCAGCGCCGCAGCGGGGCGTAGGAGACGAGGGCGACCCGCTCCCCCGGCGCACTGGCCCGCAGGCAGCAGCGCAGCGGGCTGCCGCCCTCGGTGTCGGTCAGCAGCCGGGGCGGGTTCCCGGCGTCGTCGGCGGCCCGCAGGTCCGCCAGCACGGCCGGGCTGATGGCCCGGGCCAGGAACCGGCGGCCCGCCCCGGCCCGGCGGTTGCTGAGGTCGTGCTGCCGGTGGGTGGTTACTGGTGAGGTAGACATGCCTTCATGCTCGTCCGTCCGGCCCCGGAAGTCCGGCGGGCATCGGACCAGGCAGTCTGGCGGTTACCGGACGTGGCAGCCCGGAAAATCAGTCGCCCCGGGCGCACGGGCCGGCTTACCGTGATCCGGTCCGCAGCCGGAAGGCTGACCGCAGGCGACCGGGAGCTGGCATGACGATGGCCATGATGCTGCGTGCCCGGCGGCGGGCAGCGGCGGCGCACGGCACAGCGGCCCGGCGGACGCCAGCCGGGCGGATCCCAGGCGGCCGGACGCCAGCCTGCGGCGCCGAACCCGCCCGGCGCGCACTTCCTGCGTGACCCAGGCACTGATCCGCCACCTGGTCCGGGCATCCGGGGCGGGCCCGGGCCGGCTCGCCGTGGACCTCGGGCGCCGGTCATGGCGAGATCACGGCCGCGCTGGCCGCCTCCGGGGCGCGGGTGATCGCGGTCGAGCGGGATCCCCGGACGGCCAGCGGGCTGCGCCGCCGGATGGCAGGCTGCCCGCTGGTCACCGTGCTCACCGCCGACCTGCGTGAGATCCCGCTGCCGCGCCGGGAGTTCCTGGTGGTGGCGAACATCCCGTTCGCGGCCGGCACGCGCTGCTGCGCCGCCTGGCGGGCGATCCGTCCGTCCCGCTGGCCGGGTGCGGACCTGATCATCGCCTGGGGTGCGGCCCGGGCCGGCTGACCACGCGGTCCCGCGAGCGCCGAGATGGCCTGGTGGACAGCGCGCTATGGATCCGGCTGGTGCGCCGGGTGCTGCCGGGCAGCTTCGCGCCGCCGCCCCGGGTGGCCGCCGCGCACCTGTCCACCCGGCCGCGCCCGCTGGCCGCGCTCCCGCCCGGGCCAGGTCCTGCTGCGCCACCTGCTCCGCGCGGCCTACCGGCACCCGTCCGCCCCCGCCCAGCATGCCCTCTCATGCCTAACGAACCGCGGCGCCCGGCTGCCACCCCCGCGCGCGCTCCGCCGTGCGCTGATCGAGGCAGGCGCGCACCCGGGGACGGCCGCTGCCGCGCTCACCCCGGACCAGTGGCACGGCCTGGTGATGCGGCTGGCTGGTGATTCCTGACCGGGCGGGCAGCCGCCCGGTCAGGAATCGATCACGGCCCGGCATCTCCCGATCAGCGCCCGGACCTGCCACGATGATCACATGACCGATGTGCAATCACCGACGCTTGCCTTCCGTTCCGCCCGCGACCTGCTGCTCCGGCACCGGGTGAACTATCCGGCCGCGATGGCCGAGTTCCGCTGGCCGCAGCTGGAGGAGTTCAACTGGGCGCTGGACTGGTTCGACGTGATCGCCGCCGAGCACCCGGACCGCGAGGCGCTGCGCATCATCGCGGACGCCGACGCCGACGGCGCGGCTGACGTTACGGCGAGCTGGCCGACCGGTCCAACCAGGTCGCCAACTGGCTGCGCGGCCTGGGTGCCCGGCGTGGCGACCGGCTGCTGCTCATGCTGGGCAACATCGCCCCGCTGTGGGAGGTCATCCTGGCCGCGATGAAGCTCGGCGTGGTGATCATCCCGGCCAGCACCCTGCTCGGGCCGGACGACCTGGCCGACCGGGTGGCCCGGGGCGATGTCCGGCACGTGGTGGCCGAGCCGGCACTGGCCGGCGCGGTTCGACGCGCGTGCCGGGCGACTGGACGCGGATCGCGGTGAGCCGCGGCGTCGGCGGGAGCCGCCCGCAGGCTGGCATCGCTTCGCCGAGCGGCGGCGGCCGCAGCGGTTCGTGCCCGGACGGCGTGACCACGCGCCAGCGACCCGCTGCTGCTCTACTTCACCTCCGGCACCACCGCGCAGCCCAAGCTGGTCGAGCACACCCACGCCTCGTACCCGGCCGGCCACCTGTCCACCATGTACTGGATCGGCCTGCAGCCCGGCGACGTGCACCTGAACATCTCCTCGCCCGGCTGGGCCAAGCACGCCTGGAGCAACGTGTACGCGCCGTGGAACGCCGGGGCGACCGCGCTGGTGCTCGGCTACGACGCGGTTCTCGCGCGCAGGCGCTGATGCGACGCGATCGGCGAGTGCGAGGTGACCACGTTCTGCGCGCCGCCGACCGTGTGGCGGATGCTCATCCAGGCGGACCTGGCCGCTGCGACGTGACCCGCTGCGCGAGTGCGTGGCGCCGGGCGAGCCGCTCAACCCGGAGGTGATCGAGCAGGTCCGCCAGGCCTGGAGCCTGACGGTCCGGGACGGCTACGGCCAGACCGAGACCACGGCGCAGGTCGGGCAACACCCCCGGCCAGCCGGTCCGGCTCGGCTCGATGGGCCGGCCGCTGCCCGGGTACGACGTGGTGCTGGTGGACCCGCTGACCGGGAGCCTGCCGAGGAGGGCGAGATCTGCCTGGCCCTGGCCCGGCGCCCGCTCGGGCTGATGACCGGCTACCGGGGCGACGCCCAGCGGGACCGCGGAGGCCATGCGCGGCGGCTACTACCACACCGGGGACGTGGCCAGCCGGGACGGCGACGGCTACCTCACCTACGTCGGCCGCACCGACGACGTGTTCAAGGCCTCCGACTACCGCATCTCCCCGTTCGAGCTGGAGAGCGTGCTGATCGAGCACGAGGCGGTAGCCGAGGCCGCGGTGGTGCCCATCGCCCGATCCGATGCGGTTCGCCGTGCCCAAGGCGTATCGTGACGCTGGCCGCCGGCGCGTCGCCGACCGCCGAGACGGCGCTGTCCATCCTCGCCTACGCCCGCCAGCGGCTGGCCCCTTACAAGCGGGTGCGCCGGCTGGAGTTCAGCGACCTGCCCAAGACGATCTCCGGCAAGATCCGCCGGGTGGAACTGCGGGCCCAGGAGACTGTGCGGCTCGGCGGGCCCGGCGCGGTTCCGGCGGGCGCCCCGGGGCCTGGCTCGCGGGCCGGGTCTGATCGGCGGCACCAACTGGATCGGCATGTCGGTGCCGCCGCACTGCTCCGCGCTGGGCAAGGTGCTGCTGGCCTACGGCGCCGCCCAACTGCCGCCGGGCAAGCTCGAGCGGCGTACCGATATGACGATCACCAGCGAGGCGGCGCTGCGCGGCGACCTGGCCACCGTGCGGGCCCGCGGCTACGCGGTGACCGACGAGGAACTCGAGCCCGGACTGATCGCGGTGGCCACGCCCATCCGCGGTTGCGACGGCGCCGTGGTCGCCGCCCTCTCGGTGTCGGCCCCGACGAACAGGCTGAGCAGGGACGGCGTCGCGACGATAGCCGGCTACTGCGCGGAAGAGGCGGCGGGTCTATCCGCGGTGCTCGGCTACCGGCAGCGGGCCAGCAGGCAGACCCGGAAGGCAGGTGCAGCATGACCGAGCCAACGGCCGCGCCCCTGACCTCTCCCCCCCCCCAACCCCCCCGCGAGCAGGAGACACAGCATGACCAGCGAAGAACTGCTCAGCCAGCTCTACGACCAGACGCTGGTCGGCAACAAACCCGCGGTGCTCGAGCTCACCAACCACGGGCTGGCCATGGGCCTCGGCCCGGAGACGCTGCTGTACGAGGCCCTGATCCCGTCGCTGGAAGAGGTAGGCGCCCGGTTCGAGCGCGGCGACTTCTTCGTGCCCGAGATGCTCATCGCGGGCAAGGCGATGGCCGGCGCGCTGGAGATCCTCCGCCCGCTGCTGGCCGAGACCGGCGCGCAGACCATCGGGACGATCGTGATGGGCACGGTCAAGGGCGACGTGCACGACATCGGCAAGAACCTGGTCAACATCATGTTCGAAGGCGCCGGGTTCCGGGTCATCGACCTCGGCGTGCAGGTCGCGCCGGAGAAGTTCATCGAGGCCATCAAGGAGCACACGCCCGACATCGTCGGGTTCTCCGCGTTCCTGACCACGACGATGCCGATGTTCAAGGCGAACATCAACGCGCTGCAGAAGTCCGGCCTGCGCGATCAGGTCATCGTCATGGTCAGCGGGCCCCGGTCACCCAGGAGTACGCGGACGTGGTAGGCGCGGACGGATACGCCGCCGACGCGTCCGCGGCCGTGGTCCGGGCCAAGGAACTGCTCGCGCAGCGCCGCGCGACGGTCAGCGTCTGACCAGCAGAGCACCTGAGGGAAACAAAAGCGCCGGAGGGAAAGACCAGTGCACACCATCCTGTCCTCGGCGACCAAGACGGTGCGGCTCGGTGACGACCAGCCGTTCGCGATCATCGGCGAGCGGATCAACCCGACCGGCCGGAAGATCTTCCAGCTGCAGCTGCGCAACGGCGACCTGTCGCGGGTGGAGATCGACGTCAAGGAGCAGGTTACCGGCGGGGCCATGCTGCTCGACGTGAATATGGGCGCGCCGCTGGCCGACGAGGCCGCGCTGATGAGGCAGGCCGTCACGCTGATCCAGAGCCTGACCGACCTGCCGCTGGTCATCGACTCCTCCATCATCGAGGTGCTCGACGCCGGGCTGGCCGCCTACCAGGGCAAGGCGCTGGTCAACTCGGTGACGGCCGAGGACGAGCGGCTGGACGCGATCCTGCCGCTGGTCAAGAAGTACGGCGCCGCCGTGATCGGGCTGCCGAACGACGAGGAGGAGATCCCGGAGGAGCCGGCCCGAAGGGTCGAGCTGGCCCGCAAGCTCATCCGCGTCGCCACCGAGAAGTACAAGATCCCGGTCGAGGACATCGTCATCGACCCGCTGGCCATGCCGGTCGGCGCGGACACCCTGCACCCGACCCGGACGCTGGAAACGATCGCGATGCTCAAGGCCGAGTTCGGGGTGAACATGACGCTCGGGGCGTCCAACGTGAGCTTCGGCATGCCGGACCGGCACTCGATCGCCGCCGCGTTCCTGCCCATCGCCATCAGATGCGGGCTGACCAGCGCCATCATGGACGCGCGCGCGCCGCAGATCGTCCGCGCGGTCAAGGCGGCCGACCTGGTGCTGGGCCGCGACGAGTGGGGCGCCGCCTGGATCGCCGCCCACCGCGCCCAGCAGGCCAAAGAGCAGGCCGCGCAGCAGGCGCACCGCAGAAGCACAAGCGCCCCAGCCGGGTGCCACGTGACGGTAACCGAGGACGTAGCACCCGGGCCCGTTCGGGTCAATCTGCTCTTCAACGACCGGCCCGTGCGGGTCCCGTCCGGCGTGACCCTGTTCGACGCGGCCAGCTGGAACGGCATCGCGATCGATTCCACCTGCGGCGGCCACGGCACCTGCAAGAAATGCCGGATCAGGATCGCGGACGACCCGCCCGCGCCGACCAGCCTGGACATCAGGGCCTATACCGCGGCCGAGATCAAGGACGGCTGGCGGCTGGCCTGCCGCACCATCGCGACCCAGGATAGCGGTGGAGGTGCCGCCGCTGACCACCCGGCCGAAGGCCGCCACCGTGGGCGTCGGCCGCAGGTGATCCTGCGCCCGGCGGTGCAGAAGCGGTACCTGGAGCTGGCCGAGCCGAGCCTGGCCGACCAGGCCAGTGACGTAGAGCGGGTGCTGGCCCAGCTCGAGGACTTGGAGCCGCGGGCCGAACTGGCCGTGCTCAAGAACCTCGGCCGGACGCTGCGCGAGGCGGACTACAAGGTCACCGCGGTGGTCGTCGATGACGTGCTCATCGCGGTCGAGCCCGGCGACACCACCGGGCGCCGGTTCGGCATCGCCTTCGACCTCGGTACCACCACGGTGGTGGCCACCCTGCTCGACCTGTCCACCGGCACCCCGGTGGCGGTGGAGTCCACGCTGAACAAGCAGCAGCCGTTCGGCGCCGACGTGATCACCAGGATCAGCGCCACCATGATGGACCCGGGCGCCCTGGACAAGCTGCAGCAGCTGGCCCAGGAGACCCTGGCCGAGCTGGCGCAGGCGGTCTGCGCGCAAGGCGGCGTCCAGCCGGATGAGGTCTACGAGGTCGCGGTGGCGGGCAACGCCACCATGACCCACCTGGTGCTCGGCATCGACCCCGAACCGCTCGGCATGGCGCCCTTCATCATGTCCACCCGGCTGTTCCCCGAGGTGCTCGCGGCCGACCTGGGCCTGGCGGGCACCGTGCACCCGCGGAGCCGCGCGGTGGTGTTCCCGTCGTTCGGCGCCTACGTCGGCGGCGACATCACGGCCGGGCTGCTGGCCAGCGGGATGGACCGGGACGCCCGGGTGCGCCTGTTCGTCGACATCGGCACCAACTGCGAGATCGTCCTGGGCAACCGGGAGTGGCTGCTGGCCACGGCCGCCCCGGCCGGGCCCGCGTTCGAGGGCGCCGCGATCAAGTGCGGGATGCGGGCCGCCGACGGCGCCATCGAGGTCGTCACCATGACCCCGGACAGAACTGAGCCTCAAGGTGATCGGCGACGCCGAACCGCAGGGCCTGTGCGGCTCCGGCCTGGTGGACGCGGTGACCGGACTGGTCCGGCTGGGCCTGCTGGACTCCTCGGGCCGGTTCATCAGCGAAGAGCAGGCCGCGGCCACGGCGCCCGGCCTGGCCGGGCGGCTGACCAGGATCGGCCAGGAGCGGGTGTTCGTGCTGCACTGGCGGGGACCGGGATCCGGCGCCCGAGGACAGCATCTACCTGTCCCAGCGCGACGTCCGGGAGCTTCAGTTCGCCAAGGCGGCGATCGCGACCGGCTGGCAGATCCTGCTCGAGGAGGCCGGCCTGACCGCCGCCGACGTCAAGCAGGTGCTGCTGGCCGGATCGTTCGGCAGCTACCTGTCGGCGGCCAGCGCGATCCGGATCGGCCTGGTCCCGAAGATCCCCGTGCCCCGGGTGGTCTCGGCGGGCAACGTGGCCGGCGAGGGGGCGAAGATGGCGCTGCTCAGCCTGCGCGAGCAGGCAGGCGGCCTGGCGCTGCTCGAGGAGGTGAGGTATGTCGAGCTCTCTGACCGCGCCGACTTCAACGACCGCTTCGTCGAGCAACTGCCGTTTCCGGGGGGTTAGGACCACCGGGGTCAGGGCCGTGGGGGTCCGGGGGTATCCCCCGGGCCGACAGAGCCCCAGTGGCCAGCGTGTCCCCCCGGAGGAGCAGAGCCCTTCCCCGCAAATTGAGATCATCGCCTGCGGGGCGCTGGCCGGGCACGTGCGGGAGATCGTGGCCCGCCGCGGCTGGCCGGCCGCCGTACGGTCCCTGCCCGCGATCCTGCACAACCGGCCGCAGAAGATAACCCTTTGGGCCGAACGGGCCGTGGTATCAGCCCTGGATTCGGGCCATACGGTAGCCCTGGCGTACGCCGACTGCGGCACCTACGGCGCCCTGGACGAGCTGTGCGCCCGGTACGGCGTGCGCCGGCTCCCCGGGCTGCACTGCTACGACGTGTTCGCCGGGGCGCCGCGAGTCGCGGCGATGTTCGAGGCGGAGCCGGGCACCTACGTGCTCACCGACTTCCTGCTGCGCAGCTTTGACCGCAGCGTGCTGGCCGAGCTCGGCCTGGACAGGTACCCGGAGCTGTGGCCGGACTACTTCGGGCACTACCGGCGGCTGGTCTGGCTGGCGCAGCAGCCCACCCCGGCGCTGGCCGCCGAGGCCGAGCGGATGGCGGCCATGTTCGGGTTGCCGCTGACCAGGATCGAGACCGGGGTGTCCCGGCTGGAGGAGGCCCTGGCTTCGCTCGTTGAGGAGGCAGATGACCAGCCTGGACGCGCTGCTGGCCCGGCCGCGGTACGAGGTGTTCCCGACCAAGGGCACCGAACAGGCGGTGGCGGACTGGGTGCCCGCAGGGATGACCGTCACCGTCACCGCGTCGCCGGTCAAGGGCCTGGACGCGACCATCGAGCTCGCCGAGCGGCTGGCCGCCCGGGGCTACCGGGTCGTGCCGCACCTGGCCGCCCGTTCGGTCGCCGACCAGGCTCACCTGGACGGCATCGTGGCCCGGCTGAAGGCCGCCGCGTGGGACGACGTGTTCGTACCGGGCGGGGACGCCTCGCATCCGGCCGGGCCGTTCGACAGCGCGCTGCCGCTGCTCGAGCGGCTGGCCGAGATGGGCAGCCCGTTCAGCCGGATCGGCATCACCGGCTACCCGGAAAGCCACCCCAAGATCCACAACGACGTCACCATCCAGGCGATGTGGGATAAGCGCAGGTACGCGAGCTACATCGTGAGCAACGTCTGCTTCGACGCGGCCCGGCTCGGCCGCTGGATCCAGCGGATCAGGGCCCGTGGCGTGACCCTGCCGCTGTAGGTGGGGCTGGCCGGGCCGGCCGAGCGCACCCGGCTACTGCGGATGGCGGCGGTGGCCGGCCCTCGGAGTCGGCCCGCTTCATCACCAGGCACCCCGGCTGGGTCCTGCGGTTCTGGGTGCCCGGCGGGTACAGCCCGGACCGGCTGCTCGACCGCGCGGCCGCGGTGATCACCGCGCCGGACGCGGGCGTGGCCGGGTTGCACCTGTTCACCTTCAACCAGATCCAGCAGGCCGAGCAATGGCGCCGGGCGGCGCTGGAGCGCACCGGAATCGACAAACCACTACTGGCGGGATGAGACCACCAGCATGACTGATACTCCGGCACGGGCTAGCGCCGTCATCATCGGCGCGGGCATCGTCGGCAACAGCCTCGTGCACCACCTGGCGCTGCTCGGCTGGCGTGACCTCGTCCTGGTGGACAAGGGGCCGATGCCGAACCCGGGCGGCTCGACCGGCCACGCGTCCAACTTCATCTTCCCGATCGAGTACTCGAAGATGATGTTCGAGCTGACCACGGACAGCACCGCGCAGTACAAGGACCTCGGGGTGTTCACCGAAAGCGGCGGGATCGAGGTGGCCCGCACCCCGGAGCGGATGATCGAGCTGCGCCGGCGGTGCACCCAGGCCAAGTCGTGGGGCATCCCGGCCGAGGTGATCACGCCCGGCGAGGTGAACAAGCTGGTGCCTTACCTGGATGATTCGGTCATCCTGGGCGGCGCGCACTTCCCCACCGTGGGCGTGGTCGACTCGCTGCGGGCCAGCATATGCGGGAAGGGGCTCAGCGGGCGGGCGCGCTCACCGTCCTGGCGGGCACCGAGGTCTACGGCCTCACGGTGAATGACGCTGCTGGCCTGGCCGGCGTGCGGGCGGGTGCGCGCGGTCACGACCAGCGCGGGCGAGATCGAGACGGAGAACGTCGTCATCTGCTGCGGTGTCTGGTCGCCCCGGATCGCCCGGATGGCCGGCGCCAGGCTGGCGCTCACCCCGACCGTGCACCAGATGATCAGCGTCGGCCCGATCGCGCT
>CAVYEA010000017.1:0-53473 GCA_963767385.1 uncultured Actinomycetes bacterium
CCGGGTGACCGTCATCGTCTCGGAGAGCGGGGCGGCCCGCTGAGGCCAGCGGCCCCCGCTGCGCGGCTGCCCCGCCGTGGTTACCAGGCGAACGTGTTGCCGGACCCGACCGGTGACGCCGGGAGCAGCCACGGCAGCCGGATAGGCGTGTAGCGGTCGCCGGTCACGGCCCCCTGGGCCGTGCCGCGCGCTGGGTCAGCAGGTGGTGGCCGTCCCGGCTGGCCCACAGGACGCCGCAGTACTGCGCGGCCGCCCCGGTCCCCGCAGGCCGGGTAAGCACCGCCTGCAGCCCCCGGCCACTGGCCGCCGAGAACCGGGCGATCACCGTCTGGGTCCCGTCGGTGCCGGTGGCCAGGGAGGCGAACAGGACCGTGCCGTCCGGGCTGAGCACCGGGTTGCCGGGACTGCTGGCAGGCCTGCAGCGTCTGCGGGACGACCAGCCGCGAGTGCTGCGGGCTGGCCCCGTGGCGGGCGGTGTCAGCACCCGGATCCCGGACCGCGGCTGCTCGTTGGGGGCCTGCCAGTCGAGGGCCAGCATCCGGTTCCCTCCCCAGGACGGGTGAGCGCAGCGGAGATGTTCCAGTTCGAGGCCTGCCGGGCGCCGGTGGCCAGGCTGGCGATCTCCATCCCGTCGGAGGGCCGGACCCCTGGGGGACGTTCTGCCACGCGACGGCCAGCTCGCCGCCGTCGGCCGAGACGGCCAGGCCCAGCACCTGGAAGGCCCGCAGCGGGGGGACGGGCAGTGCCCGACAGCCGGACCGGATGGCCGCGCCATCCAGCCGGAGCAGGTAGAAGCGGTTGGTGAAATCACGTGACTGGTCAACCAGCAAGAAGGTGCGGTCGCCGCCCGCGGCCGCGATCCAGGTGAACCGGCCCCCGCCGGGGGCGCTCCGCTGGCCGCGCACCGTCCCGGTCGCCATGTCCAGCACGGACGCCTGCGCCCCGCCGTGCGTCAGCTCCACCGCGAACGGCGGTGCCCCGTGCACCAGGCCCGACTGGCCGCGCGTCCCCGGCCGCGGCAGCGTGATCAAGGCGACGGCGGCGGCCGCCGCGGCCACCCCGGCGGTCACGGCCCGGGCGGCGGTCCGCAGGCGGGTCCTCCGGCGGAGCACGGCGAGCGGCGGCGGTGCCGTCGCCTGCAGCTCACGGGCCCAGGTGCTGAACTCCGTGCGGATCTGCTCATCGTGCATCGCGCACCGCCTCCGTGCTGTCGGTCAGGGCTGCCTCCAGGCGCCGCCGCCCGGCGGCCAGGCGCGTCTTCACGGTCCCGGCGGGCAGGCCGCGTTCCCGGGCGATGGTCTCGACCGGGAGGTCGGCCAGGTAGTGCAGGACGATGACCTCGCGCTCGCGCAGCGGGAGCGCCCGTAAAGCGCCGCCCAGGGCGGTGAACCCCAGGTCGCTGCCCGGCTCGGGGCCGGCGGGCGCCGCTGCGCCGCCAGCCTGACGCGGACGCTGATCGCGCGCCGCATCCGCAGGCCAGCGTCAACCCCGAGCCGCATGGCCACCTGCCGCACCCATGCCTCGGGCACCTCGTAGTGCCCGATGCGCCCCCAGCGGCTGTAGGCCCGGGCGAAGGCCTCCTGGGCGACGTCCTCGGCCTGCAGCCGGTCACCGAGCAGGGCCGTCACCATGGCCACGATCCGGCCGTAATTGGCCTCATAGAACGCCTGGAACTCGGCTTCCTGCCGCATGGCCTCACCTCTCCGCGCCCAACCGGCGGACTGTGCTGATGGGCTTATACACGCCGGGCCGGGCCATCAGGCTTCGGCAGGCCGGTAACGATCGGGTAAAGGCCGCTGGCGGTGCATCCGCCCCCGGTCCCGCCCGGGCCGCCCGCCTGACGGCGGGCCGCCCCGGCCGGAAAATGACTGGCGGTCCGGCCGGTGCCCTGAGTTAGCTGGCCCATGGACCTCGAGCGGTTCGACCCGGCGGCGGGCGGCGAGCCGGTGCAGGCCTGCTACCGGAGCTACCTGGCCGGGCTGCCCCACGACGACCCGCGGAGGGCCGGCCATGTCGGCCCGCGTCTTCGCCGGCTGGCTGGCCCTGGGCTGGACCGAGGACCCGTCGGAGGCCTGGCTGGCCCGCAGCGGCCCGGAGGGATGCGCGGCATGGTACGTGCTCCGGCTGCCGCAGCGGGAGAACCAGAAGGTGGCCATGCTCAGCATGATGGTCCACCCGGGCAGCCGCCGGTCCGGGTGCGGCCGGGCGCTGCTCCGCCACGCGGCTGACCGCGCCCGCCAGCATGGCCGGGTCCTGCTCACCGGGGAAGCCGGCGAGGATTCCCCGGGTTCGGCGTTCGCCCGCGCGGCCGGCGCAGGCAGGAGATCACCGAGATCCGCCGTCTTCTTATGCTGAACGACATTCCTCCCGGGCGGCTGCCGTCCCTCCGTGCGCAGGCCGAGCCGTCCGCGGCCGGTTACGAGCTGCGGAACTGGGCCGGGCCGACCCCTGCTGGCCTGCAGGGCGCGGTGGCCGAGATCTACACCGAAGCCGAGGACATGCCGCACGAGGAGGGCCGGGAGCCACAGCACTGGGACGCGGAGCGGGTGCGGATGGACGAGCGCCGCGCGGCCGTGCAGGGGCTGCAGGACTACACGGTGGCCGCCATCCGGCCGGGTGACGGCCGGCTGGCCGGGCTCACCCGGCTAGCCGTGGACCCGGAGGACCCGGGCTGGGGCTTCCAGGAGCTGACCGTGGTGGCCCGGGCCGACCGGGGCGCCGGCTCGGCCTGCTGATGAAAGTGACCATGCTGGAGCTGCTGGCCACCCGCGAGCCGCAGCTGGCCCGGGTGATCACCGGGAACGCGGACGCTAACCAGCACATGATCGCCATCAACGACGCGCTCGGCTTCACCGTCCTGGACCGGTGGCCTTCCTGGCAGCTCGAGATCGGATGAGCCCGGGCCACGCGCGGCGGGCCGCGCCCGGGGAGCCGGGTTAAGGTCGGGAGCGTGATCTCGGCGGCGAACCTCTCCGGATACGCGCTGGCCTCGTTGATCCTGATCGTGATCCCGGGTCCCAGCGTGCTGTTCGTCGTCGGCCGGGCGCTGGCCTACGGCCGCCGCACCGCGCTGGCCACCGTGTGCGGGAACTCCGCGGGGAACTACGTGGTGGCGGTGTGCGTGGCGGTGGGCATCGGCACGCTGGTCCAGCGTTCCGCCGAGCTGTTCACGGCGGTGAAGCTGGCCGGCGCGTTGTACCTGATCTGGCTGGGCATCCAGGCCCTCCGGCGCCGCGGGACGCTGGCCGGGGCCTTCGGTGAGGCCGCCCCGGCCCGCAGCGACCAGCGGGCGGTGCGGGAAGGCTTCATGGTCGGGGTGACCAACCCCAAGGCGCTGATCCTGTTCGGTGCTGTGCTGCCGCAGTTCGTGGACCGTGCCGCCGGGCACGTGCCGGTGCAGATGCTGCTGCTCAGCCTGGTGTCGATCGGGATCGGGCTGGTCTCCGACAGCATGTGGGGGGTGGCGGCCAGCAGGCTCCGCTCCTGGTTTGCCCGTTCTCCCCGGCGGTTCGCCCTGGTCGGCGGGGCCGGCGGCCTGGCCATGATCGGCGTGGGCGTCACCGTGGCGGTGACCGGCCGCCAGAACTGATCACCTGGCCGTGCCCGCCGCCGTCCTGGGTCGGCTACCATGCAGCCAGTTCTCCCGCCGGTGTAGCTCAGATGGCAGAGCAGCCGCCTTGTAAGCGGCAGGTCAGCGGTTCGATCCCGCTCACCGGCTCCCTCCTCCTCCTCCTCCTCCTCCTCCTCCTCCTCCCGCTGGCCGGATCCGCAGGCGGCACGGGGGCATCCGTCACGGTAACGCGGGCTATTAGTGACTCACAGTAGTGACTCACTGGATGACTAATTGCCCGGAAGTGGGTAAGTACAAGGCCGGGGAAACTATCCGTGCGGTTACCACGTTGCGCCGTATGAGATGGTTTGCGCACCGGGATGTAACGCTCCGCGATGGTCGTGCTGGGCGAATGGACGTCGCATGAGCCCCCGCCGGACGTGGGTATGGGGTGAGACGAATGGGGCCCGCCGACATGGACGAGCCGGGGCCTGAGCACGGGCAGCAGCCAGACGCCGGGAGCACGTCGGCAGGTGATGCCGCACCGGGTGATGCCGCACCGGGTGATGCCGCACCGGGTGACAGCGCGGCCGAGGGGACGCCGCCGCCGGCAACTCCCGGCATCCCGGATGGCCATCCGGCTCATCCCGGCCGGGCGAAGAAGATCCTGGCCTGGACGGCCGGGGGCGTCGCCGCCGTGCTGCTGATCGCCCTCGGCGGCGCCTACGCGGTCTACCGGCACCTTAACGGCAACCTGCACCAGGTGGACATCACTGGCGAGCTGGGCAACCAGCCGGTGGACCTGCACCCGCAGGCCGAGAACATCATGATCATCGGCTCGGACACCCGGGTCGGCCAGGGCCACGGCTTCGGCCAGGGGCTCACCACCGCCCAGTCGGACACGCTGATGATCCTGCACCTGTCCGCCGACCGGAAGTGGGCGGACGTGATGTCCATCCCGCGCGACTCGTGGGTGAACATCCCGGCCTGCAAGATGGGCAACGGCCAGATGTCCTCGCCGACCACTTTCAAGATCAACGAAGCGTTCGCCCTGGGGAACCTGTACGGCAACCACATTGACCTGGGGATCGCCTGCACCGAAAAAGCCCTGGAGCAGGACACCGGGATCCACATCGACCATTTCGTGTCCATCAACTTCGCCGGATTCCGGCAGATGGTCAACGCGGTCGGCGGCGTGGAGGAATGCAACACGGCGCCGATCAACGACCCGAAGTCCGGCCTGCACCTCAGGCCCGGCCATCACCTGCTGCACGGCTGGGTGGCGCTCGCCTACGTGCGCGCCCGGTACACCCTGGGCAACGGCAGCGACCTGGAGCGGATCGGCCGCCAGCAGGCCTTCATGTCGTCCCTGGTGACCGAGGTGAAGAGCAAGCTGCTCGACCCGGTGGCGATCTACCGGTTCCTGGACGCGGCGACCAAGTCGGTGACCATCGACAGCCAGATGGGCGGCATCCACGGCCTGTATGACCTGGCCATGAGCGTGCGCGGCATGCCGTCCAGCCAGGTCACCTTCTTCACCCTGCCGACCTACCCGCGGCAGGAGGTGGTGCCGACCGACACCGCGAACGTGCTCTGGACCCAGCCCGAGGACAGCCAGATCTTCCAGGACTACCGCAATGACGTCCCGGTCAACACCGGCTCGCTGCGGCCGGCCACCGCGCCCGCGATCTCGCCGGGCACCGTCTCTGTCTCGGTGCAGAACGGAACCACCCAGTACGGACTGCAGAACACCGTGGCCGGCGTGCTCGAGCAGAAGGGGTTCAAGGTGGCCGGCACCACCCAGGGCACTACCCAGGACGTGACCGAGACGGTCATCCAGTACCACGCGGGCAGCCTCGCCCAGGCCAGGCTGCTGGAAGCCAAGGTGCCCGGCGCGGCCATCCGGCAGGTGTCCGGCACCGGCACCGGGCTCACCCTGGTGCTGGGCAGCAACTACGGGACCACCGCCCAGGCCGCGAGCACGCCCCAGTCCGCCACCCCGACGCCGTCCCCCAGCATCTCGGCCCGGAGCGCCGCCCAGAACATCTGCGCCAACTGAGTACTGCCCGGCTAGGCCGGGCGGATGGCTACCGTTGATCACGTGCACCCGACCGTGCCCCCCGCCCGCGCGTCCGGGGCCGCCGCCACACTGACCGCCATCGTGCTGGCCGCCAGTGTGGCGGCCGCCGGTGCTGTGCTGCTGGCCCTGGCGGGCGCCGTGCTGCCGGTTGCCTGGGCCGCGCCCGCGATGGCGTCCTCCCGCTCCCTGGGCATGGCAGCCTCCGTCCCGGCCGCCCGGCACGTGGTGCTCATCGGGGTGCCCGGGCTGCTGTGGACCGACATGACGGCCGCCCGCATGCCGTCGCTGTGGCGGCTGGCCCGCCAGGGCTCGGCCGGGTCCCTCTCAGTCACCGGGGTCCATCCGCTCACCTGCCCGGCGGACGGGTGGCTCACGCTGAACGCCGGGAACCGGGCGGCCGCCCGCGGCCGCCCGGGGGCTCCTGCCCGCCGCTGCCCGCGGTCACGCCCGCCGCCCCGGCCGGTGGCCGGGCAGGCGCGTCTTCGGCCCGGATCGCGCAGATGCCCTCCATCGTCTCCGCCAATGCCCGGCTCAGCGAGAACCCGTCCTGGGGGCTGCTCCGCGCCGCCGCGGGCCCGCGGGGGTGCGCCACCGCGGCCGGCCCGGCGCCGGGCTCGCCCTGGCCAGCCCGGCGGGCCGGGTGACGTCCTACCTCGCCGGGACGGCCGGGCTGACCCGCGCCGTGCTGGCCCGGTGCCCGCTTACCGTCATCGACCTGGGGCCGCTGCCCGCGGGCGGCGCGCCGCGGCGCGCCGCCGTGGCCGCCGACGACCGGGAGATCGGCCGGGTCAGCACTGCGCTGCCGGCCGGAACCCGGCTCGTGGTGACCGCCGCGGCGCGACGGTGCCGTGCCGCACCTGCACCCGATCGTGATCACCGGGCCCGGTTACCGGTCCGGGCTGCTGACCTCCCCGTCCACCCGCCAGCCCGGGCTGGCCGTGCTCACCGACCTGACCCCGACGATCGCGGGCTGGCTGGGCCGGCCCGTGCCCGGCACCGCCGTCGGCGCCCGGCTCGGCGCACCGGCCAGCCCCGGCCTGGCGGCGGCCATCACCGGGCTGGCCGGCCAGGACACCGCCGCGCAGGTGTACCGGGCCACGATGCCGTGGTTCTTCATCATGTTCGGGCTGGCGGGCGGGCTGCTCTTCGGGCTGATCGCCATCCTGGGCCGTGCTGGCCCCGGGGGGCGACCCCCGCCGCGCCCGCGAATCGCCGGGACGACTGGGGTGTTCCTGGGGTCGGTGCCGGCGGGCAGTTTCCTGGCCAGCCTGGCGCCCTGGCGGAGGCACCGCACCCGGCGCTGCTGCTGTACGGGCTCAGCGTGGCGTGGGCGGCGGTGATCGCGGCCGCGGCGTGCGTCGGCCCGTGGCGGCGTGATCCGCTCGGCCCGCCCGGATTCGTCGGCGCGGTGACCCTGGCGGTCATCGCCATCGACGTGATGACCGGCTCGCACCTGCAACTGGGCACCCCGTTCGGGCTGTCCGCCCTGGTTGCTGGCCGGTTCTACGGCATCGGCAACAACGCCGTGCTGGTCTACGCCGCGTCCGGCCTGCTGCTGTGCGGCTGGGCCGGATCCGCGGCGCTGCGCCGCGGCTCCCGGCGCCTCGCGGTGGCCGGGATCAGCGCCGTCGCGGTGGTCGCGGTCACCGCCGCGGGGTGGCCCGGGTTCGGTGCCAAGGTCGGCGGGACGATCGCCATGCTGCCGGGCTTCCTGCTGCTGATCGCCGTGGCCGCGGGAGCGCGGGTCACCGCCGGGCGCGGGCTGCTCATGGTGGCCAGCGGAGCCGCCGTGGCCACGGCCCTCGCGGTAGCCGCCTACCTCCTCCCCGGGCACTCGGACATCGGCGCGTTCACCGGCCAGGTGCTGCACGGCGGCGCCGCGGCCATCGTGCACCGGAAGGTCCGCGCCAATGTGGGATCGCTCACGGTGAGCCCGGGCAGCCTGGTCATCCCGGTGGTGGTCGCGGCGGCGGGCGCGGTCATCGGCTGGCCGGGCCGGTTCCGGGCCAGGCGGCTGGTGCGCGGGTACGCGGACCTGCCACTGCTGCGGCCGCTGCTGGCCGCGATCTGGCTCGTCGGCCTGCTGGGCTGGCTGACCGAGGATTCCGGTGTCACCGTGCCGGCCGCGGGCTTGCCGCTCATCCTGCCGCTGCTGGTGGCGATCCTGGCCGCGGTCCCGGCCACGCCCGCGACCCGGGGCGCGGGCCAGCCCGGCGCGCCGCACGGGCCCGGCCGCCCGCCGGGGCCGGGCCGGCCAGCCCGCCGGGCGCGGACGGGGAGACGGCGGCCGCGCCTCGTCGGGCACCGGCGAACCCGGTTATCTTTGAGCAGCCATCGCGGATCGAGTCAGGAGTACGTGGGTGCAATACCGGTTGTCCAGGATCGTGGCCGGCCCGCTGCTGCACGTGCTGTGGCGACCCAAGATCACGGGGCTGGAGCATATCCCGCCCGCCGGGGGCGCCATCCTGGCGTCCAACCACCTGTCCGTCGTTGACTCCATTTTCCTGCCCCTGATGCTCGACCGGCCGCTCACCTTCGCGGCCAAGTCGGAGTACTTCACCGGCACCGGCTTCACCCAGCGGCTGACCGGCGCGTACATGCGGGCCACCAAGCAGTTGTCGGTGGACCGGGCCAGCTCCCGGGCGGCCCAGGACATGCTGGACGCCGCGCTCGCCCTGCTGCGCAGCGGGCAGTTGTTCGGCATCTACCCGGAGGGCACCCGGTCCCCGGACGGGCGGCTGTACCGCGGCCGCACTGGGGTCGGCTGGCTGGCCCTCAACTCGGGCCTGCCGGTCCTCCCGGTCGCCATGATCGGCACGGACCGGATCCTGCCACCCGGGCATGCGGTGCCCCGGTTGCACCAGGTGTCGATCCGGATCGGCAAGCCGCTGAACTTCGAGGCGTACCAGGATGACCGCTCGCCGGGCCGGGCCCGGCGGGCGGTGACCGACGAGGTGATCCGCGCCATCGGCGAGCTCTCCGGGCAGGAGTACGTCCCGGTCTACGCCTCGGTCCGCAAGGCTGAGATGAACGGCGACACGCCGGGCTAGCAGTGTTAGCCCGGGGGGACGGCCCCCCGGCCCCCCCCGCGCATTCGCCGGCGAATAGCTTGGGCGTTTCTACGGGCCAAAACCTCTAGTTCGGCTCAGCGTCTAGTTCGGCTGGGCGTCGTCCGGGCGGATGCGGGGGAGTGCCTCCGTGGTGTCCGATGGGTTCCACGCGTACACCCGCCGCTGGGCCGGTTCCGGCTCGTCGACCGGGCCGAACAGGTTGCCCGGCGGGCCGCCTGCCGCTCCCGGGAAGGGCGGTTCGAGGTCCGGGAACTGGCCCAGGCCGGCGTCGGCCGGCCGGCCCGGCCCGCCGCCGGTGTCACCGGGAGGGGTCGCGCCAGCCTCGGCATCGGCTCCGGGCGGGAAGGACCGCCGCGGTGGCACGATCCGCCCGGCCGGCGGCCGCGCCGGGGCATCCACCCAGGGCAACTCGCCTTCGGGCTTCTCGGCGGGTCCCCACGGCGGGTGCCCGGTGGTCTTGGGTGCCCGGACGCTGTTCAGCCGGTGGGCCGATCCCAGCGTGCGCAGTGGCGGGGCGGCCGCGTCGCCGGCCGCGGGCCGGCCGAACGGTGACCCGGGCGGCGCTGCCTCGCCCGCGGCGGGGGCCTCGGCCGCGGCGCTACTGAACGGCGCGGGCACGCCCCGGAGGAAGGCCGCTTCGGCCGCCGCGGTGTCGGACGGGCCGGCGCCCCCGAGGGCGGGGGAGTCGGCCGCGACGGTCCCGAATGACGGGTCCTGCACGGGCGGCCGCGCCGGGGCGGGGCGGCTGTACGCCGAGCCGTTCTCTCCCGGGTCACCGAACACCGGGTTGCGCAGCACCGGGCCGCTCATGCCCTGGCTGCTGAGGCCCGGGCCGCCCAGCGGCGGCGCGCTGAACGCCTGCTGCTGGAACGAGGGGGGCACGAAGGCGGGGTCGTCGAAGGGCGCGCGACGGACCCCCGGCGGGAGCGGGTCATCCGCCAGGCCGGGCGGGCCGTCCGCCCGGGCGCCCCGGGGTGCTTCGGCCGCCGCCCGCAGCGGAGCCAGCCGGGCGTCGAGTTCCCGGCGCTGCCGCACGCGCACCCAGATCAGGATCGCGACGGCGAGCAGCAGGATCGCGGCGATGCCCAGCACCGGATAGCGCAGCGCGTTCCACAGGCTGGTGGTGTGCACCGCCACCTTCGGTGCAGCCGGGGGGGTGGGTGTCACCGGCCTCGCCGTGCCCTGGCTCGCCGACATCGTGGCGAAGATCCGGGCCGCCGACACCAGGGCAGCGGCGGCGTCCACCGTCCCCGCGCCGGAGCCGGCCTGCTGGCCAGCCTGCGGATGGAACACGGTACTGCTGGTCAGGGCCTGCTCCACCTGGGCCGGGCTGAGCGCGGGGAACTGCGCCCTGATGAGGGCCGCGATGCCCGCCACCATCGCGCTGGCGGCGGTGGTGCTCGCCAGCTTGGCGTAGCCGCCCGTCCCGTTGGCCGCGATGACGCCATCCCCGGGGGCGGTCAGCGTCACGTACCGCTGGTGGCTGCTGAACGCGGCCTTGGTGAAGCCGCTGTTGAACGCGCCGACCGAGATGACCCCGGGGTAGGCGGCCGGGTAGTTCACGCCGTCCGTCCCGGTGCCGTTGTCGCCGGCCGGCGCGACCAGGACCACTCCCTTGCGCAGCGCGGCCTCCACTGCGCTGCGCTCCAGCGGGCTGCCCCCGGGGGTGTTCCCGCCGGCCAGCGTCGCCGGGTCCAGCGGCAGGTCGATCACCTGGGCACCCTGCCGTACCGCCGCGCCGATGCCGCGGGCGATGGCCCGGGGCAGCGCCGCCACCGTCGCCGCATTGGCCAGCAGCGGGTCGCCCGCCTCCAGGGTGACCCGGATGGACAGGATCTTGGCCTGAGGAGCTACGCCGATGATGCCGGCCGCGTCCTGCGGGCCGTGCCCGTGACCCGCGATCAGGCTGGCCACGGCGGTGCCGTTCGCTCCCCAGAACTGGCCGCCCGGCGCCCGGCCGGAGCCGGTGAAGTCCCGCCCGGTGGTCACTGACCCGGCCAGGTCCGGCTGAGCCGGGTCCACCCCGGTGTTCAGGACCGCCACGGTCACCCCGCTGCCGCGGGTGGACAGCCAGGCCTGGGTCAGGTGCAGGGAGTTCAGCCACCACTCTTGGTTACGGACCGTGTCCGCGAAGGCTGGCCCGGCCGCCATCGCGAGGCAGGCAGCCGCTACTACCGCGGCAACAGCCGACGTCGCCCGGCCACGGAGCCGCTGCGCCATAGTGCCAACCCTCCCGTTGAGCCCTCGGGCATTGTGCCACGTTCGGCCCGATTCGGGAGGGGAGAGCGCCGTGGATGACCCACCCGGGCCATTGGCCCGGGTGGCGGGTTCAGGCCGGGGTAGCCGCGGACAACCTGACGTGGGCCCCCGGGGGCAGCCCGAGTTGCTCAGCGGCGTCCCCGCCGTTGACCGCCAGCGAGATGAGCCCGGCACTGTCGGTGAAGGCGACGATCTCGCCCGGTGCCACCGCGGCGAACGTCTCCAGGTACGGCACGGTCAGCTGGCGCCGCCCGCAGCGCACCACCACGGGTGAGCCGAATCCCAGCCCGAGCCGGTCGGCGTCGGAGGCGGCGATGGACAGCTGCACGTTGCCGAACCGGTCCACCGACATCACCTCGCCTTCCGCCTCGCCGTCGTGCACCCGGCTGGTCGGCGCGGGCAGCGTCACCAGCTCCGCCGTATCCAGCGGCGTGCCCACCGAGGCCAGTTTGGCGCCGGCCGCCAGGTGCGCCGCCACCGGGATGAAGATGTCCCGGCCATGGAACGTCGGCGGCACCGGGTGCAGCCAGAGCTCGCCGTTGGTCAGCTGGCAAGCCTCGCTGGCCCCGCCCAGGGCAGCGACGGCCCAGGACAGGAGCCCGTTGTCCGGGCCGACCAGGACGCAACTGCCGGCCGCGACCGCAATGCCGCGGCGGGCGGTGTCCACGCCGGGGTCCACCACGGCGACGTGCACCCCCGGGCGGCAGGTACGGCACCGTCTGCGCGAGCACCGCCGCGCCGCGGCGGACGTCACCCGGCGGCACCAGGTGGGTGATGTCGATGAGCCTTATCCCGGGTGCGATCCGGGCTGCGACGCCATGGCAGGCGGCGACGAACCCGTCTTCTAGGCCGTAGTCAGTGAGGAAGCTTAGGTAGTGAAGGCGGTCACGAATGGAGAGCGTACGCGGCATTGGCACCGCGCATAGAGCCGAGGGCCTAGGATGAGGCTTCGGGTGACAGCGCGGGGGAGGGCCGGAGGGCAGATGGCTGCACTGTCCGAACGTGAGATGCGGGTCCTTGCCTTCGAGCGGAACTGGTGGCGGCTCCGGGCGCCAAGGAACAGGAGATCCGTCGAGGTCCTCGGGATGACCGTGACCAGCTACTACCAGCTGCTCAACGAGCTCATCGACCGCCCGGAGGCCCCGTGTTCGACCCTGTCCTGGTCACCCGGCTGCGGCGGCAGCGGGCCAGGCGGCACCGGATGCGCTCGGCCGGGCCGGACGGCAGCACCTGGTGACGCCGGACGGCAGCACCTGGTGACCCTCGCGGCCTCCCGGCACGAGCCGCCCGGCCCGCCGTGCCCCCGGCCCGCTAGGCCCGGAGTTCCCGGTGCCCGGCCGCCTCGGCGCGGCCGGACAGCCGGGACCGAGCGACGGCCGTCGCCGCGGCGGCTCCGCGGGCTGGTCCAGCGCGTCGAGCTGGGCACGCAGCCAGGCGGTGGGCGGGAGGGCGGCGCTGGCCTCGGCCAGGGCATCGCGCCGCCGGTGCCGTTCGGTATCGGGCATGAGCAGCGCCGCGTGCAGCGCCTCGGCCGTCTGCGTGACGTCGAACGGGTTGACCAGCAGCGCGTCCGGGCCGAGTTCGGCGGCGGCGCCGGCCTCGGTGGACAGCACCAGCGCGCAGCCGCGCTCGGACAGTATCGGGCCCTCCTTGGCGACCAGGTTCATCCCGTCCCGGATCGGGTTCACCAGCAGCACGTCGGCCAGCCGGTAGGCGGCCAGCGACCGCGGGTAGTCGTCGTTGACCTGGAGGATCAGCGGGTCCCAGCCGCGGTGCCGAACTCGTCCTCGATCTCCGCGGCCAGCCGCTGCACCGCGCGGTGTACTCGCGGTACTCCGGCAGGTCGTGCCGGGACGGGTAGGCGAAGGCGAGATGGGTCACCTGGCCGTGCCACTCCGGGTGGCGCGACAGCAGCTCGCGGTAGGCCTCCAGGCCGCGCACGATGTTCTTGGACAGCTCGGTCCGGTCGATCGCGCACGATCAGCTGCCGGCCGCCGGTCGGCCTCGGCGCAGCGCGGCCATCCGGGCCTGCACGTCGCGGCTCGCGGCCCGCTCGCCGCAGCTCGGCGGCGTCCACGCCGAGCGGGTGCACGCCGACGGTCGGTGACGTGGCCGCGCGTAGCCGCACGGCCGCGCGTCCGCGCGTCGACCTCGGCGCCGAGGAACGTCCGCGCAGCAGGCCATGAACGCGTCGGCCCAGCGCCGGCAGAGGAACCCGGCATGGTCGGCGCCGAGCATGCCCGTCCAGCACCTCCGCGGCCCACCTCGTCGGGCAGCAGCCGGTAGTAGTCCGGCGGCGCCCACGGGCGTGTGCGAGAAGTGCGCGATCCGCAGGTCCGGCCGCGGTCGGCGAGCATCCGCGGGACCAGCGGCAGGTGGTAGTCCTGGACCATCGACCGCGGCGGCGCGGCCCGCCGCCGGCCGCCGTCCCGCGCCCTCGGCCAGCGCGGCCGCGAAGGCCGCGTTGTAGGCGCGGAACGACTCCCACTCCCGGCGGAACGCGTGCCCGAAGCTCGGCTGGTTGGGCGTGTCGTACAGCAGGTGGTGGACGAACCACAGGGTGGAGTTGGCGACCGCGTTGTACGCGCGCTGGAAGGTGTCGGCGGGATGTCGAGCATCGCACGGCGGCCGAGGGTCCCGCCCGCGCGTCGCCGTCCCGCGAGCAGCCGAGCCGGCCGCCGGCGTCCGGCGCGCCGCGGGCCGCGGCCCGGTCGGCGTCGCTGAGCGCGGCGCAGACCCACAGCACGTCGGCCTGGCCGCTCACCGAGGACAGCCCGGAGACCAGGCCGCCCGCTCCCCGCCTGGCCACCAGCGAGCCGTCGTCGCCGAGGCTGAACGAGACCGGTCCCCGGTTGACGCGATGAGCACCCGCTGATGCGCGGTCATGAAGTGAGGCTAGCCGGAAGCGGGCCGGGGCACCCGTCCGGCATCGGTTAGAGTAATAGGACAACTTCATAACGCTCATCCAGAGGGGCAGAGGGAACGGCCCGGTGAAGCCCCGGCAACCATCACGGCGACGGTGTGCCCGCGAGGCCATTCCCTGACAGGTGCCAAGTCCGTCCCGCGGCCACCGGCCGCTGGGGAAGATGAGGAGAAAGGCCTCGCCACGTGAGCACACCGCCGCACCGCCGGCCAGCCCACCGCACGTCCCGCTTCGGGTACGCCACCAGCCTGTGCTGCCGCGAGTGCGGCCCGGCCTACCCGCTCGGCTCCACGCACGCCTGCGCGGAGTGTTTCGGCCCGCTCGAGGTCGCCTACGACTACCCGCCGCTGACCCGGGCGCGACGATCGAGGCCGGCCCGGCGCAGCATCTGGCGCTACGCCAGCTGCTGCCGGTCCCGCCGGACGTGGCCGCCGCGCCCAACACCGAGCCCGGCTGGACCCGGCTGGTCCGGGCCGACCAGCTCGGCCGCGAGCTCGGCATGCGCGCGCTGTGGGTGAAGGACGAGCGCGGCAACCCGACGCACTCGTTCAAGGACCGGGTGGTCGCGGTCGCCCTGGCCGCCGCCGTCGAGCTGGGCTTCAAGGTGCTCGCGTGCGCGTCGACCGGGAACCTCGCCAACGCCGTGGCCGCGGCCGCCGCCCGGGCCGGGCATCCGGTCGGTGGTGCTCATCCCGACCGACCTGGAGCCGCAGAAGATCCTGGCCACCGGCGTCTACGGCGGCACGCTCGTGCGCCGTCGGGGCAGCTACGACGACGTCAACCGGCTGGCCTCCGAGCTCGCGGACGAGCGCGAGGACTGGGCCTTCGTCAACGTCAACGTCCGCCCGTACTACGCCGAGGGCTCCAAGACCGATCGGGTTCGAGATCGCCGAGCAGCTCGGCTGGCGGCTGCCCGAGCAGATCGTCGATCCCGATCGCGTCCGGCTCCCTGCTGATCAAGGTCGACAAGGCGTTCCGCGAGCTGATCGAGCTCGGCCTGGTCGAGGACACGCCGTACCGGGTGTTCGGGGCGCAGGCCACCGGGCTGCTCGCCGGTGGCCGCGGCGTTCCGCGGCCGGGCACGACGTGGTGCAGCCGGTCCGCCCGGACACCATCGCCAAGTCGCTGGCGATCGGCAACCCGGCCGACGGGCCGTACGTGCTGGACGTGGTGCGGCGCACCGGCGGCGCGGTCGGGCGACGTGGACGACGACGAGATGGTCGAGGGCATCCGGCTGCTCGCCGCCACCGAGGGGATCTTCGCCGAGACGGCCGGCGGGGTGACCGTGGCCGTGCTGCGCAAGCTGCTCGCCGCGGGCCAGCTCGACCCGGACGCCGAGACCGTCATGCTCAACACCGGCGACGGGCTGAAGACGCTGGACGCGGTGGCCGACGTCGCGCCCGCGGCGCCGCCCATCCGGCCCACGCTGGAGGCGTTCCGGCCTTCGAGGCCGCTGGCCGGCCCCCGCGCATCCCTGTGAGCGGGCCCGGCCGTCCGGCACGAGAAGACCAGTCGGCATGGTGACGGCCTGGTGCATGCATTTCCTGGAGAGGCAGGCCTGAGCATGAGCGTGTCCGTCCGGATCCCGACCATCCTGCGCACCTACACCGGCGGCGCCGCCGAGGTGGCCGCCGAGCGGGGCACGCTGCGCGAGGTCATCGCCGGCCTGGAGCCGTCTTATCCGGGCATCGGCGGCCGGATCCTGGACGACGCCGGCAAGCTGCGCCGGTTCGTCAACGTCTACGTGGGCGACGAGGACGTGCGGTTCGCCGAGGGCCTGGACACGCCGGTGCCGGCTGGCGCCCACGTGTCGGTCATCCCGGCCGTGGCGGCGGCTGAGGGTTCATTCCGCCTGGGATGGGATCAACTGTCGCCGGGCGGCCACGCCGTGGTGAAACTCGCTCTCCCGCGTTCGGGGAGTAACGCGTCACGAATGCTCGACGCACGGGGTAAGGTCGGATCCGGTCGCTGTCGGTCGGCGAGTTTGGCAAGCCTGGCTTGCACACGCCTAACCGCGCCGCGATCGACGGGTTCTGCGGAGGCAAGGGCGGGACCCGAGGCCCGAGCGGAGTTAGGGAGTTGTTGGGTAATGGCTCAGGGCACCGTCAAGTGGTTCAACGCGGACAAGGGCTACGGCTTCATCGCGGTCGACGGTGGCAGGGACGTGTTCGTGCACTTCTCCGCCATCCAGATGGATGGCTACCGCAGCCTCGAAGAGGGGCAGCGGGTCGAGTTCGAGATCACGCAGAGTGACCGCGGCCCGCAGGCGGAGGCCGTCCGGGCTGTGTGAGCTCTGCTCACCCTGTTCGGCTGATGGCCTGGCACCTGGGCTCCGGGTGCCGGGCCATCAGATTCCCCCCGGGTGACCCCGATGTCCCCGCCCCGCGGGCGCGGACATCGCTGGGACCCTGCGGCTTCCGGGGCGTTTCGCCGAAGGCGATCGGCTACCCGGGCGTGCTGCCCGGCCATCGCCCGTCACGCCGGGAGTGACGCTGCGCTGCGCTGCGGGGCAACGGCCCGGTGGTGCCGGGATGACACGTGTGCCCGCCGCTGCCCGCGATACCGGCCCAGGTCCGGCCTGTGCTGCGGCTTTCCGGCCGGTGGTCCGGCCCTGCCGCCGCGCAGCCTGCTGTCCTCGCCCGTCGGCCGCGCCCGGCCCGGGGCCGCGCACCGGCCCCGGCGGCGCCCGGCCCCGGCGGCGCCCGCCCGGCTTGCACTCTCACGTCGAGAGTGCTAAACAAGGCGTTGGCACTCTCCCTGTGAGAGTGACAATAGCGCGGCGGGAATCGGGGCGATGAGACCTCGCCGGCGGCAGGAAAGGACTGCCCGCCGGGGCCGGCCGTCGCGGGCGTCGGCCCGGTTCGCACACTCAAGCCACCAAGTCCCGGGAGGACTGGAGCCTATGGCAGCCAAGATGATCGCGTTCGATGAGGACGCGAGGCGCGGCCTCGAGCGCGGTATGAACCAGCTCGCGGACGCCGTCAAGGTAACCCTCGGCCCGAAGGGCCGGAACGTGGTGCTCGAGAAGAAGTGGGGCGCCCCCACGATCACCAACGATGGCGTGTCCATCGCCAAGGAGATCGAGCTCGAGGACCCGTGGGAGAAGATCGGCGCGGAGCTGGTCAAGGAAGTCGCGAAGAAGACCGACGACGTCGCCGGTGACGGCACCACCACGGCGACGGTGCTGGCGCAGGCGCTGGTCCGCGAGGGCCTGCGTAACGTCGCCGCGGGCGCCAACCCGATGTCCCTCAAGCGGGGCATCGAGGCCGCCGTCGAGCGGGTCAGCGAGGAGCTGTCCAAGCTGGCCAAGGATGTGGAGACCAAGGAGCAGATCGCTTCGACCGCCTCCATCTCGGCGGGCGACCCCGCGATCGGCGAGATGATCGCCGAGGCGATGGACAAGGTCGGCAAGGAAGGCGTCATCACCGTCGAGGAGAGCAACACCTTCGGCCTCGAGCTCGAGCTCACCGAGGGCATGCGCTTCGACAAGGGCTACATCTCGCCGTACTTCGTGACCGACCCGGAGCGGATGGAAGCGGTCCTGGACGACCCGTACATCCTGGTGACCAACTCCAAGGTGTCGGCGAACAAGGACCTGCTCCCGCTGCTCGACAAGGTCATGCAGTCGGGCAAGCCGCTGGTCATCATCGCCGAGGACGTCGAGGGCGAAGCCCTCGCGACCCTGGTGGTCAACAAGATCCGCGGCCTGTTCAAGTCCGTCGCGGTGAAGGCCCCCGGTTTCGGTGACCGCCGCAAGGCCATGCTCGGTGACATCGCCATCCTCACCGGCGCGCCAGGTCATCAGCGAGGAAGTCGGCCTCAAGCTGGAGAACGCCGACCTGGACCTGCTCGGGCGGGCCCGCAAGGTCGTCGTGACCAAGGACGAGACCACCATCGTGGACGGCGCTGGCGACCCCGAGCAGATCTCCGGCCGGGTCAACCAGATCCGCGCCGAGATCGAGAACACCGACTCCGACTACGACCGTGAGAAGCTGCAGGAGCGGCTGGCCAAGCTGGCTGGCGGCGTGGCCGTCATCAAGGCGGGCGCGGCGACCGAGGTCGAGCTGAAGGAGCGCAAGCACCGCATCGAGGACGCGGTGCGTAACGCGAAGGCGGCTGTCGAAGAGGGCGTCGTCGCCGGCGGCGGCGTGGCCCTGCTGCAGGCGGGCGCCAGCGCCTTCAAGAAGCTCGAGCTGACCGGTGACGAGGCGACCGGCGCGACCATCGTGCGCCGGGCCGTCGAGGAGCCGCTCAAGCAGATCGCGGTCAACGCCGGCCTCGAGGGCGGCGTCGTGGTCGAGAAGGTGAAGACGCTGCCTGCCGGGCAGGGGCTGAATGCCGCGACCGGCGAGTACGTCGACATGTTCAAGGCGGGCATCATCGACCCGGCTAAGGTGACCCGTTCTGCGCTGCAGAACGCGGCCTCCATCGCCGCGCTGTTCCTCACCACCGAGGCAGTCATGGCCGAGAAGCCGGAGAAGGAGAAGGCGCCTGCCGCGCCTGGCGGCGGCGACATGGACTTCTGACCGCGGCGGGGGCTCAGGCCCCCGGTCACGGCGAGTCTGAGAGGGCGGTCCCGGGGTACCGGGGCCGCCCTTTCGCATGCGGTGCCTCCGGCCTTACTTCACGCAGATCTAGCTGAAATGGCCAGGCATGGGTACTGATAACGTGCCAGGCTCCACAATGGCCGGGTTCCGGGAGATTATCGAGGCATGAGGCGCCGCTCCGCTCCGCCGTCTGCACAGCAGATGATCCGCGACTATCTCGGCCAGGTGTCGAGCGCGGCGCAGCGCCTGCTGCCCAAGGGTGACCGGCTGTTGTTCGTCGGGCGCACCAGGGCCGCGATCGAGGCCCGGGTGGGCCCGCTCGGCTCGGCCGACGACGCCGATGCCGTGGCCGCCGCGCTGACCGCGCTTGGTGACCCTGAGGAACTCGCCAAGCAGGAACGGGAGCGCCTGTACAGCGCACGGGGCGCCACGCCGCCGGTGGCGTTGTGGAAGCCGGCCAAGGAGCCCAGGCGCGGCACGCGGCCGCGGCCGCAGCCGCCGCGCAGCCGCTCCGGTGGTGGCCAGCCGTGGAAGCCGCGGCCGTGGCCGTCCCGGGGCAGCGCGGCCATCCCGGAAGCCCCGGGCACCGGGGCACCGCCGCAGCCTGACCAGGCCTCTGGCCGGCCGTCCGGCGCAGGGGCCGCACCACCGCCCGGCATAGGGGCCGCACCGCCCGGCTCGGGGGCCACGCCGCCCGGGGCCGCGCCCTCTGCTGGGGCCGCGCCCTCCAACGGGGCCGCCCCCGGAGCCGCGAGCGCGCCCTCGAACGGGCTGGCGCGCCCGGATGGGGTGGTGCCCCCGGGCGGGCCGGCGGAGCCGGGAGGCGAGCACCTGGGTGCGGTGACGGCCCCCGGGCCGGAGGGCGGGCCCGGTAGCGCCGGGCCTGGTGATGCCCCGGCCGCTGCGGACACGGGCCCGCTGGGGAGGCCCCCGGCGCTGCCCCGGCTGACCCCACCGAGCCACTGTCGATCGTGCCCGGCATGGGGGTGGCCGAGGAGGAGCCGGACGGCCGGCTGGCCGGGCGCCCGGCCATGCCTGGCCCCGCTGGCCGAGGCCGCTGCCCTGGCCCGCAAGAACCCGCTGGAGACCGTGTGCGTGCTGCTCATCGGCGTGGGCGGCGTGATCTTCCCGTTCCCGATGTGGCTGATCGGCGGCCTGGTCGCGCTACGGTCCCGGCGCTGGGACGGCCGGGACAAGCGGCTGGCCCTGCTCGGCCCGCCGCTGTTCGCGGTGGTCTGCGTGCTGATCCTGGGCGCTACCGGGAACGGCAGCTACTTCCACGTGGTCGGGCACGCCCTGCATCAGTTCGGCCTGCTACTGCGGGTGGGCTGCCTGCTGTGCGCCGGGTACCTGGTCTGGCGGCTGCGCCGCGGCCCGCGCGCCCGGAAGACCCCGCCGTGGCTGCGGCCCCGCTGACCCGGGCCCGCGGGCCCGCCCCGCGGGCGGGCTCGCTTGGGGCGTAATGGGCAATGTCAGGATTACCAGCGATGCGGCTGGGTATGAGGCCCCGGTGCGCCGTAGCGTTCTGGGGTTCGCTGGGGCTGCCGCCAGCATCCTGAGCCGCTAACCTAGGGTGGCATTTCCTGTGCGCTTACCCACCCGTTCTACCGCGTGAGGTCTGGTCCGTGCCCACTGGCAAGGTCAAATGGTACGACGCCGACAAAGGGTTCGGCTTTCTCACCCGTGATGACGGCGGTGAGGTCTTCGTGCATTCCACCGCCCTGCCGGCGGGCAGCGCCGCGCTGCGGCCCGGGCAGCGGGTGGAGTTCGGCGTCGCGGAGGGGCGGCGCGGCGTGCAGGCACTTCAGGTCCGGCTCCTCGATCCGCCGCCCACGGTGGCCAAGGTGGCCAGGAAGAGCCCCGATGAAATGGTCGTCATCGTCGAAGACCTGATCAAGCTGCTGGACGGGGTGTCCGCCGCGTACCGGCGCGGGCGGCATCCGGACGCGCGGGACGGGAAGAAGATCGCCTCCGTGCTCCGGGCGGTCGCCGACGACCTCGAAGCCTGACCCGCGATCCGGCCCGGGCACTGGGCTGTCGCTCAGCGGGCTGTCGCTCGGCGGGCTGTCGCTCGGCGGGCCGTGGCTCAGCGGGCCGTGGCTCAGCGGGCCGGCTGGGGGGCCAGGTTGCGGCCGGCCAGGATGCGCCTGCGGCGGCTGGCTACCAGGTACACGGTGGTGGCGGCCAGCCCGGCCGCGGCTACCGCCAGCCCGGCCACCCCGCTCGAGGTGAAGGACATGGCCAGCCCGGCCAGCCCGCCCGCTACCCAGGCGAGCTGGTGGATGGTCTCCGACGCGGCCAGCACCGAGGACCTGATCTCCTCCCGGATCTCGCGCTGCACGATGGAGTCCAGCGCGAGCTTGGCCAGCACCTGCCCGAACGCGGCGACGAGGGCCACCACGAGCGCGGCCCACAGCCCGAAGAAGGCCGCACACACCGCGGTGACCACGGTGGAGACCGACAGCATCGTGAACATGATGACGTGCGGCGCGCGGGCCCGCAGCGCCGCACCGACGGCGGTGCCGATGAACCCGCCGGCGCCGGCCGCCACGATCATCTCGGCCAGGGCCACCTTGTCGCTGACGCCCGGGAAATGCACGATGCGCAGGAGGAAGGCCAGGAAGAAGATCATGTAGCCGGAGAACGCGCGGAGCGCCGCGTTGCCGCGCATCGCCTCGCCGACGACCGGGCCGACGCTCCGCAACGTGGCCGCCCACCGGGCCTGCCGGGGACCCCGGCGCGGCAGGGGCCGGGTCCGGGCCGGGCCGTCCGCGGTCCCCGCGCCGGGGCTTCCAGTGCCGGGGCTCCCTCCGGCCGGCCTGCCCATCGCGCCCGCCGCCCCCGCGCCCGCCGCGCCTGCGGTGGCCGCCCCCGGGCTGGCCGCGCCCGGCCCGGGCGCGCCCGGATGCTGGCCGGCCAGGCCGGGCCCCGGCGGGCCGTGCTCCGCCGCCTGCGGCCCGCGATGGTCCACCCGGTCGGGCAGCCTGATGCCGAGCGCGATGGCGGCCAGGTACACGACGGTGCCGGCCCGCAGCACCCAGGCCGCGCCGCTGGAGCCCCCGCCGGCGATGAACGACATCCCGGCCGCGGCGGCCGCGCCGAGCGTCGAGGCGATCAGCGCCGCGAGCGAGATCCGCGCGTTCGCCGACACCAGCGTGATCTTGGCTGGGAGCAGGCGCGGGGTGACCGCGCTCCGGGTGACCCCGTAGGCCTTCTGCAGCACCAGCACCCCGAACGCCGCCGGGAGCAGGGTCAGCGTGTCATTGTGCGACGCGGCGCCGGCCATGCCCCAGCAGAGCAGGCCACGGGCCAGCAGGGTGCCCATCAGGATGTAGCGGCGGCCGTCCCGGACCCGGTCCAGCATCGGCCCGATGAACGGGGCCAGCACGGCGAAGGGCGCCATCGTGATGAGCAGGGTGAGGGCGATCCGGCCCCGGGCCTGATCCACCGAGGTGCTGAAGAACAGCGTGCCGGCCAGCGCCACGGCCACGAACGCATCCGCGGCCGCGCCGGCCGCGGTCAGCTCGATGAGCCGGTCCAGGCCGGTGCGGGCAGCCCCGGACGCCTGCGTCATCCGGCGGATGCCCCGTCCCGTGCCACGGGCGGCGGAGGCGCTGGCCCGCCCGGCCGAGCTGAGCCCGGCACCGAGCCCGCGGGCCGCCCGCCGCGCGTGCGGCCCAGCACCGGACACTCCCATGTTCCCAGTATTCTGCCTTCTCGGGGTGCCGGCGACGGCGCAGCGCCGCAGGCAGGCGGCGCGACACAGCCGGGCGCGCCGCGCCCCGGTGCACGGCACTGCCAGGATGGGGGACAATTGCTCATCGTGAGCCCACTGCGCGGGAGGACGAAGGAGCCCGACGAGGCCTGCGCGCAGGCTGTCGAGCTGGCGCGGCGCGCGGCCGAGGACCTGGGCGGCGCGGCCATGGTCGGCGAGCACCTGTCGGTCACGGCGGACGGCGACCGGCTCGTCATGCATACGTTCCGCTGCCTCGACCCCGCTTACCGGGGCTGGTGCTGGGCGGTCACCGTGGCCCGCGCGTCCCGCGCGAAGAATGTCACGGTCAGCGAGAGCCTGCTGATCCCGGGGCCGGAAGCGATCCTGGCGCCCGACTGGGTGCCGTGGCGGGAACGGCTGCGGCCCGGCGATCTGGGCGTCGGTGACCTGCTGCCCGCGCCCCCGGACGACGCCCGGCTCGTCCCCGCCCTGATGCTGGAGGGTGACGACGGCCTGGCCGACTGGGGTGAGACGGCCTGGGCGCTGCCGGGGGCCGAGCCGGAAGACCTGGTCCCCGTCCAGGCGGACACGGCGGCCGGCGCCCCGGCCGCGCCCGCTGCCGAAGAGGCCGGGCCAGATTCCGGCGGCGCCGCTCCCAGCGACACGGAGACGTCACCAGGCGCTGGCGAGCCGGAAGCCGGCGGCGCTGCGGGCACTGTGGCCGTGAGCACCGGGGCCGTGAGCACCGGGGCCGAGCCCGGCACGGATGCACCCGCGGCCAGCGGCGGGGAGACCAGCGACGGGCCGGCCGGCACCGTGCCGGTCCGGGCCCGGGTGCTGTCCGCCGCCGGGCGCGACGACGCCGCCCTCCGCTGGTACACGAGCGAGCACGGGCCCAGGTCGCCCCTGGCCAACGCGGCTCCCGGGCTGTGCGCGGGATGCGGCTTCTTCGTCCGGCTGGCCGGCCCGCTGGGCCGGGTGTTCGGCGCGTGCGCAAACGAGTACGCGCCCGACGACGGCCGCGTGGTCTCGGTGGACCATGGCTGCGGGGCGCACTCCGAGGCGGTGTTCCCGCCGTCGGCCGAGCGGCCGCTCCGCCCGGTGATCGACGAGCTCGGCTACGACCTGGTCGACATGCCGGGTGTCTCGGTCGAGGAGACCGTGTTCGAGCCGCTGGACCACAACTAGCCCGCGGGTGACCCGCGCGGCCGGTCACCCGGCTGGCCGGCCACGTCCGTGCCCTGGCGGGGCCGCCGTGCGCCGCTGTGCCGCGCGGGCCCGGGACCGCTTCAGCCGGGGCACATACCACAGCCCGAACAGCCCCATCACCAGGCCGGTCACGCAGACCCACAGCCACCAGCGGTCCGCGGACGGCAGGCTGGCCTGCAATGCCGCCACGGTGACCAGGGCGACCGCCCAGGCCCCGGTGATGACGCCGGTCACCAGCCGGTCGCTGGCCTCGAGCGGGGGCGGCGCGGGGCGAAGTTTCCTGCTCACTTGATCAGGCTAACCGGGGTCCGCATGGTGTACTGGACGCACGCCCAGCCCGGGCGGTGACCCGTTCGCCCTGCTAACGGTTTGACGGAATGCGGCAAACCCGCATATCGTTAGCAAAAGTAATGAGTCAGGCTAATGATAAAGACTTCCTCGCCGACCAGGTCCGACGCGGGCCTGGCCACCACGCTACGGATCTCCGTCAGCCGCCTCGCGCGCCGGCTGCGGGTCGAGCGGGCCGCTCACGGCCAGGCGGAGCCGGCGCTCTCGGATACCCAGTTCGCCGCGCTGGCGACGCTGGAGCGGCACGGCCCGATGAGCCCGGGCGAACTGGCAGGCCACGAGCGGGTACAGCCGCCCTCGATGACCCGCGTTATCGCCGCGCTGGAAGCCTGGCAGCTGGTTACCCGGGAAGCACACGCGTCCGACCGGCGCCAGGTGGTGCTGACGGTGACGCCGGAAGGCCGCGACCTGGTGGCCCGGGCCAGGCACCGCCGGGACGCCTGGCTGGCGAAACGGCTGAACGAGCTGACCCCGCAGGAGCGGGCCACGCTGCGGGCGGCCGCGCCGATCCTGGAGAAGCTCAGCCAGGCCTGACCGGCAAGCCCCGGCGGCGGACCTTCCGCTCGCTGCGGACCCGCAATTACCGGTTGTTCGCGACCGGGCAGGTGATCTCGAACAGCGGCACCTGGATGCAGCGGGTGGCGCAGGACTGGCTGGTCCTCCAGCTCACCCACGGCAGCGGCACCGCGCTGGGGATCGCGACCGGACTGCAGTTCCTGCCCATGCTGCTGTTCAGCCTGTGGGGCGGGGCCATCGCGGACCGCTACCCCAAGCGGCGCATCCTGATGCTGACCCAGACCGTCATGGGCCTGCTCGCGTTCATCCTCGGCCTGCTCGCGGTCACCGGCGCGGTGCGGATCTGGCAGGTGTTCGCGCTCGCTTTCGGGCTGGGCCTGGCCACGGTGGTGGATAACCCGACCCGCCAGGCGTTCGTCACCGAGATGGTCGGCCGGGCCGACATGCCGAATGCCATCGCGCTGAACAGCGCCATCTTCAACCTGGCCCGGATCGCCGGGCCGGCCGCCGCCGGGCTGGTGATCGGCGCGGTGGGCACCCCGACGGCGTTCTTCCTCAACGCGGCGTCCTACGCGGCGGTGCTTGTCGCGCTGAAGCTGATGCGGCCTGGTGAGCTGTACCCGGCGCACCCGGTCCCGCGGGCCAGGGGCCAGCTCCGTGAGGGGCTGCGCTACGTGCGGGCCCGGCCAGCCCTGCTGATGCCGATGGTGCTGATCTTCTTCGTCGCCACCTTCGGGATGAACTTCCAGGTGACCAACGCGCTGATGTCCCGGCAGGTGTTCCACACCGGCGCCACCGCGTTCGGTGTCGCCTCGGCGGTCTTCGCTGCGGGCGCGCTGGCCGGGGCACTGCTCGCCGCGAGGCGCAGCAAGCCCGGACTGCGGCTGCTGGTGACGGCCGCGTTCGGCTTCGGCGTGCTGGAGGTGGTCACTGCCCTGATGCCGTCGTTCTGGCTGTTCCTCGCCTTGCTGGTGCCGACCGGGCTGCTGCTGCTGACGCTGAACACGGCGGCCAACTCGGCGGTCCAGCTCGGCAGCGCGGAGGACATGCGCGGCCGCGTCATGGGCCTGTACATGCTGGTCTTCCTGGGCGGCGCGCCGCTGGGCTCGCCGCTCGTCGGCTGGGTCGCCGAGCAGTACGGCGCCCGGATGAGCCTGGTGGCCGGCGGGGTCATCTCTGCGCTGGCCGCCGCGGCCGTCGGCCTGCTGCTGGCCCGCCGCCGCGGCGTGGCCGTCCGTGACGCGGTGCGGCCCCGCGAACTGGCCCGCCTGGTGGCATGAGCTCTGCTGGCCCGGGGGGCGACCCCCCGGAACCCCCCGCGAATCGCTGGCTCGGAGGGACGCCTCCGGCACGCCCCGCCTCGGCGGCGGGGACTGGGCCGCCTCGCGGGCGTCCCGGTGCTACCAATGAGCTATGCGGCTGTTCGTGGCGGTGGGCATCCCGGATGTGGTCGCGGCCGACCTGGACCGCGCGGTCACCCCGCTCCGGGCCGCCTGGCCCGCGCTGCGCTGGACCGGCCGCGACGCCTGGCATCTCACACTGGCCTTCCTCGGCGAGATGCCGGACGCTGCCATCTCCCGCCTGCTGCCCCGGCTGGAGCGGGCTGCGGCCCGGCACCCGCTGATCTCGCTGTCGCTCGGCGGGGCCGGCGCGTTCCCGGCCCCGCCCCGGGCCCGGGTGCTCTGGACCGGGGTCCAGGGGGAGCGGGCCGCGCTGAGCGCCCTGGCCGCCTCGGTGGCCGCCGGGGCGCGGCGGGCCGGGGCGCCGGGCGCCGAGGAGAACCGAGGGTTCCGGCCGCATCTGACACTGGCCCGCTGCCGGGACCCGGTGGATGCCCGGGATCTGGTGGCCAGCCTGGCCGGCTACGACGGGCCGCCCTGGGACGCCGGGCAGATCCACCTGATCCGCAGCCACCTGCCCGCCGGCCGCCCGCAGGAACGGCCCCGGTACGAGACGCTCGGCAGCTGGCCGCTGCGGGTGCCGGCGGTCGGCACGCGGGACCAGTGAGCGGGCCGCCGGGGATAGGCTGCCTGCTGTGATCCGAGCTAACCGGTGGCTGCTGCCGCTCGTGCTGGCCATCCTGGTGGCCGGGGCCGTCATCGGCGCCGCCATCCGCTGAACGCACGCGGCCGCGGCCTGGCGGCCCGCGGCGGGTGCGACGGGCTTAGAGCCGCTCGATCACGTAGTCGATGCAGGCGGTCAGCGCCTCCACGTCCGCCGGGTCGACCGACGGGAACATGCCGATCCGCAGCTGGTTGCGGCCCAGCTTGCGGTAGGGCTCGGTGTCCACGATCCCGTTGGACCGCAGGGTGGCGGCCACCGCGGCCGCGTCCACCCCGCCGGTGAAGTCGATCGTCCCGACCACCTGGGACCGCTGGGCCGGGTCGGTGACGAACGGGGCCGCGTACGGCGCCTTCTCCGCCCACGTGTACAGCCGCGCGGCGGAATCGGCCGTGCGGCTGGTGGCCCAGCTCAGGCCGCCCTGGGCCAGCATCCACTCGACCTGCTCGGCCAGCAGGAACAGGGTGGCCACCGCGGGGGTGTTGTAGGTCTGCTGCTTGGCCGAGTTGTCGATGGCCACCGGCAGCGAGAAGAACTCGGGAATGTAGCGGCCGCTGGCCGCGATCCCGGCGGCCCGGTCCAGGGCGGCCGGGGACATCAGCGCCAGCCAGAGGCCGCCGTCGGAGCCGAGGCACTTCTGCGGCGCGAAGTAGTACACGTCGCAGGCGCCGGCGTCAACCGGCAGGCCGCCCGCACCGCTCGTCGCGTCCACGATGACCAGCGCCCCGGGATCCGAGCCGGGCACCCGCCGGACCGGCATGGCCACCCCGGTCGAGGTCTCGTTGTGGGTCAGCGCGTAGGTGTCCACCCCGGTCTCGCCGCTGGGCACCGGGTGGGTCCCGGGCGGGGACGCGATCACCGTCGGGTCGTCCAGCCACGGGGCGGCCGTCGCGGCTTTGGCGAACTTCGACGAGAACTCGCCGAATGACAGGTGCTGTGACTTCTGCCGGATCAGGCCGAACGCGGCGATCTCCCAGAACGCGGTGGTGCCGCCGTTGCCCAGGACCACCTGGTAGCCGTCGGGCACCTGGAACAGCGTCGCCAGGCCCTCGCGGGCCCGCTGCACCAGCGACCGGACCGGGGCCTGCCGGTGCGAGGTGCCCAGGTAGCGGTCGCCCGACGCGGCCAGCGCGGCCAGCTGCTCCGGCCGCACCCGGGACGGGCCGCAGCCGAACCGCCCGTCGGCGGGCCTGAGCTCTGCGGGGAGGACGATGTCGGTCACGGAGCCCAGCCTATGGGGTCGTTCCCACGGGCTATCCGCCGGCGAGGCGGGACCCGCCGCAGGCGGGGTTCCCGCCGAGCCAGCGGATGCGCGGGGGGTCCCGGGGGGTCGCCCCCCGGGCTAACAGGTCTAGACCTCGTCGAGTACCTGGTCGGCGCCCGGCACCTCGCTGACCGGGCGGGTCTTCGGGCCCACGTACCGGGCGCTCGGCCGGACCAGCCTGCCGGTCTGCTTCTGCTCCAGGATGTGCGCCGCCCAGCCCGCGGTCCGGGCGCAGGTGAACATCGAGGTGAACATGTGCGCCGGGACCTGGGCGAAGTCCAGCATGATGGCTGCCCAGAACTCCACGTTGGTGGCCAGCACCCGGTCCGGCCGGCGGGCGTGCAGCTCGTTCAGGGCCGCCTCCTCCAGGGCCACGGCCACCTCGTAGCGCGGCGCGCCCAGCTCCCGGGCGGTCCGGCGCAGCACCCGCGCCCGCGGGTCCTCGGCCCGGTACACCCGGTGCCCGAAGCCCATCAGCCGGTCGCCGCGGTCCAGCGCCGCCTTCACGTACTTGACCGCGTCGCCGGTCCGCTCCACTTCCTCGAGCATGTTCAGCACCCGGGCCGGGGCGCCGCCGTGCAGCGGCCCGGACATGGCGCCGACCGCGCCGGACAGCGCCGCGGCCACGTCGGCTCCGGTCGAGGCGATCACCCGGGCGGTGAACGTCGACGCGTTCATCCCGTGCTCGGCCGCGGAGGTCCAGTAGGCGTCGACCGCCTTGACGTGGCGCGGGTCCGGCTCGCCACGCCAGCGGATCATGAACCGCTCGACGATGCTGTGCGCCTCGTCTATCCGGTACTGCGGGACCGGCGGCAGGCCCTGCCCGCGGGCCGACTGCGCGACGAAGGACAGCGCCATGACCGAGGCGCGGGCGAGGTCGTCGCGGGCCTGCTCATCGGAGATGTCGAGCAGCTGGTGCATGCCCCAGGCGGGCGCCAGCATGGCCAGCGCGCTCTGCACGTCCACCCGGATGTCACCGGAGTGCACCGGGATCGGGTACGGCTCGGCGGGCGGCAGCCCGGGCGCGAACTTGTTGTCCACCAGGAGGCCCCACACGTGCCCGAAGGACACGTGACCCACGAGTTCCTCGATGTCGACACCCCGGTAACGAAGTGAGCCGCCCTCCCGGTCCGGCTCCGCGATGGAAGTCTCGAAGGCGACGACACCTTCCAGTCCAGGTACGAAATCGGACATCTGCCGGACCTCCATGTCCTCGGGAGCTGTCTGGAGCTCGTGCCGGGGTGATGGCACGGACTCACGGTGGCGCCGCCGTAGCGGCACCCAGTGTCAACCCGGTTTAAGTCAACCTTCTCCGAACCATATTCCGCTATCCAAAGCTAGCGTGACGCACGCCACGCTCTCCCGGGGGCGGGTGCTCCGCGCCGCGCCCCCGCGGCCAGGCCGGCGGTCCCGGGCCGGGCCGCTGGCATGTGAGGATCATTCCCGTGGAACCGATCTCTCATCCCAGCCCGCAGGAGCACCCGCCGCTGGACGAGGCCGCTGTCCCGGCGGACCCGATCGTCCTGTTCGCCGAGTGGATGGACACGGTACTCGCGGCGCGGCTGGCCGAGCCCAGCGCCATGGTGCTGGCCACCGTCTCCCCCAGCGGGCAGCCGCGCGCCCGCACCGTGCTGCTCAAGGACTACGGGCCCGCCGGGTTCGTCTTCTACACCAACCGGACCTCGGCCAAGGGCCGTCACCTCGCCGCGCAGCCGCGGGCCTGCCTGCTGTTCCCGTGGCACCCGCTGCAGCGGCAGGTGATCGTGGAAGGCACGGCCGAGGTGATGCCGGCCGCCGAGAGTGAGCCCTACTTCCACTCCCGGCCGCACGGCTCGCAGGTCGGGGCGTGGGCCAGCCGGCAGTCCGCCGTGCTCCCGGACCGTGCCCCGCTGGACGACCGGTACCGCGAGCTGGAGCAGCGATGGCCGGACGGGACCGAGGTGCCGATGCCTGACTTCTGGGGCGGGTACCGGGTCCGCCCGGAGAGCGTCGAGTTCTGGCAGGGACGGCCGAACCGGCTGCACGACCGGCTCCGCTACCGGCGTGACGGCCAGGCCTGGGTGATCGAGCGCCTGTCCCCGTGAAAGCGCTGCCCCGCAAGCGGGCCGCGGGCGCATAGCATCAGGTGAGGAGGGAGGCCTGGACACGGTGCACGGGCTCATCGACACCACGGAGATGTACCTCCGGACCATCTTCGAGCTGGAGGAGGAGGGCATCGTCCCGCTCCGCGCGCGGATCGCCGAGCGGCTGTCCCAGAGCGGGCCGACGGTCAGCCAGACTGTGGCGCGGATGGAGCGGGGCGGGCTGCTCACCGTGGAGGGTGACCGGCAGCTGATGCTCACCGACGCCGGCCGCACCCTGGCCATGCGGGTGATGCGCAAGCACCGGCTGGCCGAGTGCCTGCTGGTCGACGTGATCGGGCTGCCCTGGGAAGAGGTCCACGTGGAGGCGTGCCGCTGGGAGCACGTCATCTCCGAGAACGTCGAGCTCCGCCTGGTGCAGCTGCTCGGCTTCCCGGTCAGCTGCCCGCACGGGAACTTCATCCCCGGGCTGGACGAGCTCGGGATCCCGGACGACGCCCGGCAGCGCGCGCTGGCCGCCCGGGAGGAGCGCGCCGAGGCCATGACCACCGTCGCCGACGGGCTCGCGGCGCCGGTCACGGTGCGCAGGATCAGCGAACAAGTCCAAAGCGATCCCGCGCTCATGCTTAAACTCAAGCGGATCGGGATACAACCCGGACGCGAGGTCACGCTCGCGTCCAGCGACGACGGTGTACGGGTGACCAGTGACGACAGGGTCGGCAGTGTCACGGCGGAACTGCCCCGCCTCGTTGCTGCCCATGTCTTCGTTTCGCGGCGCTGACGGCGGCCGCGGCGGTCCCGGGAATCCCTGTGCGGTGTCGGCCTGCGCCCGGAGGGGGTGCGGCGGGTGACTGAGCAGGCGCAGGCGGGCTACGAGGCCTACCTGCCGGCTGACACCATCCTCGGGCAGATGGGCGCGGCCGTGGTGGTGACCGACCGGCAGGGCAACCTGCTGTACGCCAACCCGTTCGCGGTCGCGCTGTTCGGGTTCCCGGCCGACGCGGGGAAGCTGCTCGGCCGCCCCATCCTCACCCTCGGCTTCACCGGCGGCGACGCCGGGAAGGTCGCCGAGCTGGCCCGGCAGGTGCTCCGCGGCAGCGCGGGGGACGGCACCTTCGCGGTCATCCGGGCCGACGCGTCCCGGGTGTTCGTGCGCGCGCAGGCCATGCCGCTGCGGCACCCGTCGGGGTCCATCGACGGGATCGTCATCATCGCGCGGGAGGCCACCCGGCGCAGCAGCCGCCGCGAGCGGGACCGGATCGCGCTCCTGGAACGGGTCGGCGACCAGCTGTCCGGCTCGCTGGAGCTCAGCATGACGCTCCGGCACGTCGCCGAGACGCTGGTCCCGCAGTTCGCCGACCACTGCATCATCGACCTGGTCCAGGGCGACAAGCTGATCCGCCGGGCCCAGTTCCACGCTGCGGGCTGGACGCCGCCGCCCGGCAGCTGGGCCCGGGTCGGCGACCTGGTCGCCTACCCCGACGGGCATTTCTGCCGGGAGGCGATGTCCCGGCAGGACACGGTCCTGGTGGAGAACCTGGCTGAGGTGCAGCCGCCCCGGGCGCCCAACCCGGGCAGCCTGGCCGCCGCCGAGGAAGTGGGCCTTGCCTCGGTCGTGGCGGCGCCGCTGGTGGCCCGCGGGCAGGCGCTCGGCGTGATGAGCCTGGCGCTGTCCCGGCTGACCCCGCGCGAGGAGCAGTACTACGACGCGGACGACCGGGACTTCCTCGGCGCGGTGGCCAGCCGGGTCGCCGTCGCGATCGACAACGCGCTGCTGTTCGAGGAGGAGCGGCGCACCGCGCTGGCGTTCCAGACCAGCTTGCTGCCGCAGCAGATGCCCATGCTGGACGGCCTGGAGGTGGCCTGCCGGTACATCCCGGCCAAGCCGCTGGAGACGCATGGCCAGGGAATCCAGACCCAGGTGGGCGGGGACTGGTACGACATCATCCCGCTGTCGGCCGGGCGGGTGGGCTTCGTCATCGGTGACGTCGAGGGCCGTGGCGCGCGGGCGGCCGCCGTCATGGGCCAGCTGCGCGCCGCGCTCCGCGCGTTCGCCCAGGACGACAAGTCGCCCGAGGAGATCCTGCGCAAGCTAGACGACTGGTGCCGGACGCTGGGGCCGGCCAAGGCGCCCCAGGACGGCGCCGAGCCGCTGGACCCGCCCACGGTCAGCTGCACTTACCTGGTGTACGACCCATGGTCGCGCACGCTGTCCTTCGCCAACGCCGGCCACGACGCGCCGCTGCTGATCGTGGACGGTGAGGTGGGCGAGCTGGAGATGGAGCACAAGGGGGTGCTGCTCGGGGTGCGCGGCCGTGGCGTCCCGGCGCTGCCGACCTACCGCGAGGAGACCCGCTACCTGGCCGCCGGCTCGGCCCTCGTGCTCTACACCGACGGGCTCACCGACCGCAGGCACCGCCCCGACGGGCTGGGCCACTACTCCGAGGACGACGCCCGGCTCATGCTGCACCAGGCGGTGCGCCGGGTGGCGCACGGCGACGTGGAGCTGATCGCCCAGGCGGCCCAGGAGGCGGTGCCCGGGGACATCGACGACGACATGGCCATCGTCGCGATCCGCACCTCCCCGGTGGACCTGGCCTCCTGGGAGAGCACCTTCCCGGCGGAGGCGATCATGGTGTCCGAGGCCCGCCGGCTGGCCGAGGCGACCTTCGGATCCTGGGGGATGGACCGTGAGCAGGTCGAGCTGACCTGCCTGCTGGTGTCCGAGGTGGTCACCAACGCGGTCCTGCACAGCGCCCCGGCCCGGGCCACGCGCCGCACGCTCGAGGTGGCCGGCGCCGCGCCCCAGGGCACGCCCGGGCTGGTGGCCGGGTGGGCGCCCGCGCCGTTCAGCGAGGAGGGCGCCGGCGCCTCGGCCAAGACGTTCAGCCTGCGGCTGCGGCGCGGCGCGGCGTCGGTGTGGGTCGAGGTCCTCGACAGCGACCTGCGGCTGCCGCGCATCCGCACGGCCGCGGAGACCGACGAGGGTGGCCGGGGGCTCTACCTGGTCGACCAGCTCGCGACGCGGTGGGGCTCCCGCCCGACCCGGGACGGCAAGGCGGTCTGGTTCGAGATGCCGCTGCTCAGCGACCCGCTGGGCTGACCGCGCCCAGCCGTCAGCCCTGCGTCTGGTACACCCAGAACAGCAGGATGGCCAGGGCCACCACGGTGATGCTGATGGCCCAGGTGCGGTGGTTCGCGCCCAGCCCCATCCGGCGCCGGACGGGCCTGACCACGAAGAAGGTCACCAGGGCGGCGATGAACACCACAAGGATCAGCCCAGTCGTCATCCGGCCTCCGGGGGGTCGCAGGCGGCGGGCGCCCCGGGGTCGCGGGACGGCCGCTCACTACGAGGATACGGCCGGCTGCGGCCGCCGCCGGCGGCCGGGCCGCCGCGACCGGCCAGGCCGCCCTCAGCGATCAGGCTGCCCCGGGCGGCCAGCGCGAGCGAGACCGGCGCGGGCGCGTCCGGGTCCTGCACGCAGTCGCGCAGCTTGCGCAGCACGGCGGCCTGCTTGTCCAGCGCCTGGATCCGGTCCTCCACCAGCTGCGCGGCCCGGGCCCGCTGCCCGGGGCCGACCGCGTCGCCCAGCGCCAGGCGGGCCAGCGGCTTCACCTCTTCCAGCCGGAAGCCCAGGTCCTTGAGGGCCAGTGCGGTCTCGATGTACCCGCAGTACTCCCGCGGGTACTTCCGTGTGCCGCCGCTGGTGCGGCGGGGCTCCGGCAGGATGCCAAGCTCCTCGTAATAGCGGATGGTGCGGCTGCTCACCCCGGCCGCCTTGGCCAGCTGGCCGATGCTGACCAGGCCAGCGAGGTCGTCGGTGGAGTCCATGGCTGATGCTGCCCCCGGTTCTGCCCAGCGGGCGCCGGAATCCCGCGGCACCCTTGAATGCGGTGAGTAATCAGTAATCACGGATAGTAGCGACTGTGCCTGCGTGCCGTGCGGATTCTGTGATCAACAGGCCAGGTGGACGGCAGGCTACCGGGAGGTAATCTCGTGACAGGACGCGGCCGGAGCGCCTGGGAGGCGGATGGCGGGCCGCGCGGAATGCTGGAGGGGCATGGTGGCTGAGGCTTACATCGTCGGTGCGGTCCGGACTCCGGTCGGCAGGCGCAAGGGCGGCCTGTCCCGCGTGCACCCCGTGGACCTGGCCGCGCACGTGCTGGGTGAGCTGGTCCGGCGGACCGGCGTGGACCCGGCCGCGGTGGATGACGTGATCATGGGGTGCGTCTCCCAGATCGGGCCGCAGACCATGGACATCGCCCGCCAGTCGTGGCTGTCCGCCGGGCTGCCGGAGAGCGTGCCCGGGGTCACCATCGACCGGCAGTGCGGGTCGTCCCAGCAGGCGGTGCACTTCGCGGCGCAGGGCGTGCTGTCCGGCACCCAGGACCTCGTGATCGCGGCGGGCGTGGAGAGCATGAGCATGGTGCCGATGGGCTCCACGGTGACGCTGGCCATGGAGGCCGGCATGCCGCTGCCGTTCGGGCAGGGCTGGGAGGAGCGGTACGGCAAGCAGGAGATCTCCCAGTTCCGCGGCGCCCAGCTGATCTGCGAGAAGTGGGGCCTGACCCGGCGCCAGCTGGAGGAATTCGCGCTGGAGAGCCACCGGCGCGCCCTGCGGGCCATCGACGAGGGGCGGTTCGACCGTGAGATCACCCCCGTCGCCGGGGTGACCACGGACGAGGGCCCGCGCCGGGACACCACGCTGGAGAAGATGGCCCAGCTCAAGCCGCTGCGCGAGGGCTGGGAGCTCACCGCCGCCACCGCGTCGCAGATGTCCGATGGCGCGGCGGCGCTGCTCATCGCGTCGGAGGCGGCCATCGAGCGGCACGGGCTCACCCCGCGGGCCCGGGTCACCGCACTGGCCGTGGTCGGCTCGGACCCGGTGTACATGCTGACCGGGGTGATGCCCGCCACCGAGCAGGTACTGGCCCGGGCCGCCCTGAGCGTGAGCGACATCGACGTGTTCGAGGTCAACGAGGCGTTCGCGCCGGTGCTGCTGGCCTGGTCGGCGGAGACCGGCGCGCCGCTGGAGCGGGCCAACCCGAACGGCGGGGCGATCGCCCTGGGGCACGCGCTGGGCGCCAGCGGCGCCATCATCGCCACCAAGATGCTGCACGAACTGGAGCGCAGCGGCGGCCGGTACGGGCTGCAGACGATGTGCGAGGGCGGCGGGCAGGCCAACGCGACGATCATCGAGCGGATCGGCTGAGCCGGGGCCGGGGCAACGTGACGCCCAGCCGAAGGAATATGCAACTGAAGTTAGAGGTTTTCTATAGGTGAGAGATGTATTAACCTGGATCCAGGAGTGGATCCTCGTTATCACCTGGAGGCGAGCTTCATGTTGCTGACCACCTTTGACCCCTTCACCAGGGATTTCGACCGGATCGTCGAGCGGGCGTTCGGCCCGGCCTGGGCCCCGGCGCGGCGCGCGGGCGCGCGGCCGGCCATGCCGATGGATGCCGTCCGCACCGAGGACGGCCTGGTCCTGCGGTTTGACCTGCCCGGGATTGACCCGGCCAGCATCGAGGTGACCGTGGACCGCGGCGTGCTGACCGTCGCCGCCCAGCGGACCGAGGAGCTGGCGGAGGGCGAGAAGCACTTCGTCCGCGAGCGCTTCACCGGCAGCTATACCCGCCGGATCCAGCTCGGCGACACGATCGACGCCGAGGCGATCGAGGCCGGGTACGACGCGGGCGTGCTGACCGTCAAGGTCCCGTTCGCCGAGGCGGCGAAGCCGCGCAAGGTCGAGATCCAGACCGAGGCCCCGAAGGGGCTCACCGCCTGACGATGACCTTGCCGGTGGGCGGCCGTGAGTGGCCGGCCACCGCCATCGAGGACACGTTCCCGGGCCCGGACAGCCAGCCTGTCCGGGCCCGGCCCGCTGAGGGGCGGATAATCATGGAGAGAGCCATGCCGTCGCTGCCCCTGGATGACGAGAACCTGCCCCTGTTCACCGTGGGGCAGGTATCCGGCATGCTGGAAATCCAGCAGGCGTTCCTGCGGCGGCTCGACGAGTTCGGCGTGGTCCGGCCCACCCGGTCCGGTGGCGGCCAGCGCCGCTACACCCGGAACGAGATCACCGTGGTGCAGTACGTGGTCCGGCTGGCCGACGAGGGCATGACGCTGCCCGCCATCCGCCGTATCCTGCAGCTGGAGCGGCGGGTCGCTGAACTGGAGGCGGAGTGCACGGCACTCCGCGAAGCGCTCCTCGAGGCCCGGGACGGCGCGCTGGGCCAGGGCGGCAGCGCCACCGGCGACCGGAGGGGGCGGCATTGAGCGGCGACGGCCGGATGGTCAGCGTCAATGGCCTGTCGCTGCACGTGGCGGAGCACGGCACCGGGGATCCGGTGCTGCTCATCCACGGCTGGCCCGATTCCGGCGAGCTGTGGCGGCATCAGGTCCCCGCCCTGGTGGCCGCCGGGTTCCGGGTCATCGTCCCGGACATGCGCGGCTTCGGCCGGTCTGACCGCCCCGCGGACGTGGCCGCCTACGCACTGCCTCACGCGGTGGCGGACGTGACCGGGCTGCTGGACGCGTTCGGCATCGAGTCGGCGCACGTGGTGGGGCATGACTGGGGCGCGGCGGTCGCCTGGCTGACCGCCATGCTCGCCCCGCACCGGGTCCGCCGGCTGGTGGCGATCTCCGTCCCGCACCTGCTCGCCCCGCTCACCATCCGGCAGCGGGAGATGGGCTGGTACCAGCTGTTCTTCCAGTTCGAGGGGGTGGCCGAGGAATCGCTGCGCGCCGATGACTGGGCGCTGCTGCGGGCCTTGAGCCGGGGGAACGGGGACCAGGAGCGGGCCCTCGCGGACCTGTCCCGGCCCGGGGCCCTGACTGCCTCGCTCAACTGGTACCGGGCCAACCTGGCGCCGCGGCCGCCGGGGCCGCCGCCCGCGCTGCCCCCGGTCACCGCGCCTACTCTCGGCATCTGGTCCACCGGTGACCACTACCTGGATGGCGAGCGGATGCGCGCATCCGGTGACCTGGTGCAGGGCCCGTGGCGGTACGAGGAGATCGACGGGGCGAGCCACTGGATCCCGCTCGATGCCCCGGACCGGCTGAACGAGTTGCTGCTCGGCTGGTTCAGCGAAGACCAGTCTTAACGGCACACCGCGGGGTGGCTGCTCCCGCGTCCGCCGCGGCCCCCGGCCCACCCGGTGATGAGCCGCCGCCGCCCGTGGCGCGGGCGGCGCGGGCTCACCAGACCGTCAGCCGTGCGTGCTGAACGGCCATGGGGTGGGGTGCTGCTCGACGGCGGCGCCGGGATCCGGCGGTGGATCGGCCCGGCGCCTGATCACGTCGATCGTGACCAGGTGAGCATGCCGGCCGTCCGGGATGACCCGCATGTCCGTGGCCCAGCAGGCGACGGCGAGCATGCGGCGTGCCGACCGGAAGTCGGCCGCCGTGGTGCCCGCCGGGCACCACACCCGCACCCGTTCACCGAACGGCTGCCGGGAGGTGCGCAGGATGACCGGCAGCCGCCCGTTCCGGGAGTGGATGCGGGCCGCCGCGCCAGCCGGCCCGCAGCCGGTGTGGGGTGACGATCCGCCAGGCATGGGCCAGGCAGGCCGCCCGCCACGGTGGCCAGAGCGCGCAAGCCGTCGCGATGAGCAGGGCGCACGCCAGCGTGCGGGCCGCGCCCAGCGCCTGCACGCCCAGCACCGCGCCGGCCGTCAGGCCCCCGAGCAGGCCGATTTCATAACGCCACCACCAGGCGTATCCCGCCAGCGTGGCGCGCCGCCCGGGGCGGACGGCCGATTCGAGCTCGGCCAGCAGGCGTGCTTCACTGCGCCGGTGCGCCCGCGTCCTACGCACGTCTCCCACCTCCCCTGGCGGGTACGTCCGGGTTCCGGGACGGAGCGTCCAGGGTCCGGGGCAGGGTGTCGAAGCGCGGGTCGCGGTAACACCGGCCCCACCCGTGCTGGACCACCGTGACTTCCCAGCCGTGCTGGCGGGCCCGTGCGTCCGGCCGGGCGAACAAGCACTGGCCGGCTTGTGTTAGGGCCAGCCTGATGATAGGAATGACCCAGACCTTGTTTCTGGGCATACGGGTGCTAGCCTGAGACAAAGCACTGATCCTTTCGCTCTGGTGGAGTCGCGAGGCGGTGTTGGCAGCGGGACCGACGTTCACGGCGTCGGTCCCGCTTCTGTTCTGCGCCAACAACTGCGCTGGGTTGTCGCGGATCGTGGATGTCCTGGCTGATGCCCGCAGCTGGCGGTCGCTGGCCAGTGCTGCAGTCGCTCTGGTGGGTTCGTTGCCCCTGGCCGTGGCGGCCGCGAGTGCGGGTGATCACCGGGACCGGAGAGTCCTGGCGAGGCCAGGCCCGGTGGGGGAGTCCATCCAGCAGCGCCTCCTCTCCGCCGCCCGGGCCCCCGCGGCCTGGCGGCGATCTATGTGGCAGCCCCCTGGCCACCTCTCGACTCCGTTGTCGGCGAGTCGCTTGTTGAGGATGCTTCCTGCGTCTGGTTCAATGGTCGCTGCGGCAAGCGCCGTTGGCAAGTGCCATTTTCACTTGCCAGTAACAAACCCCTGCAGTCTCGGCCTGGAAGCGCTACGGGTGACGCTCACGGAGAGGAGCGTGACTGGAGTGGCCGGTGCGAATAGCCCCACGGTGCGCCGCCGCGAACTCGGCGCCCTGCTCCGCGCCCTCCGGGTGGAGGCGGGGCTCACTGTGGACCAGGTGGCTGCGGAGTTGCTCTGCTCGCCGTCCAAGGTGAGCCGCCTGGAGACTGGTCATCGCGGGGCCAGCGCCCGGGACGTGCGTGATCTGTGCACCCTGTACGGTGTCGAGCCGGCCGAGCGGGAACGGCTGATGTCGCTGGCCCATGAGGGCAAGCAGCAGGCATGGTGGCACTCTTTCGACCTCCGCTATCAGACCTACGTAGGCCTGGAGGACGAGGCCGCATCGATCAAGCTCTACAACGCCAATGTCGTGCCCGGCCTGCTGCAGACCGCCGACTACGGCCGCGCGGTGACCAATGCGGTCTTGCCCCAGCGGTCCACGGAAGCCGTCACCCAGGAGGTCGATGCCCGGCTGACCAGGCAGCAACTTCTCACGCGTTCGAATCCGCCTGAGGTGCAGGTGGTGCTGGATGAGTCAGTCCTGCACCGGACGGTCGGCAGCTCCGCCGTCATGCAGGCCCAGCTGGCCCACCTGATCGAGGTATCCAACTTGCCCACCGTGACCCTGCAAGTCGTGCCCTATGGCGCGGGGGCTCTGCCGGCCGTTGAGACCAAATTTAACATTCTCGGCTTTTCCGCTCCGGCCGTCGCTGACGTGGTCTTTATCGAGGGCCTGCGCGGTGACCTTTACTTGGAAAGGGCAGCAGATGTCCAGGAATACCACAAAGTGTTTGGACGCCTGCTGACGATGGCGCTGGGTATCGAGGAAACTAACGATTTCATAACGAAGCTCGTGACGCGCGGTGCTGCCTAGCGGCGTGCGGGAAGATCGCCCCCTAGATTCCACCTGTCCCTCCAGGTTACCTGGGCAACTTGGTTTCTGCCACCGCGATGGGCCTAAGGGACGCTCACTCACCGCCAGCGCTAGGTAACGGAGCAGTTTCATGCTGTCAGATGGTTTTGAGTCCTATGTATGGCGCAAATCGAGCCACAGCCAGGTTGGCGAATGCGTCGAGATGGCGGAACTAGGCCGTGGTCTTATCGCAGTTCGGGACTCAAAGAACCCTGGTGGCTCGGTGCTCACCTATACCGCGGCGGAGTGGCGCTCTTTTATCCTGGGAATTCAGATGGGTGAATCTGGCATTATTGGCTAATTTGGCAGTTCTGCTTCCGCCCCATGACGGCCCTCGCCGTCATACCTCCGCACGGTAGAAGTTGAGGTAGGACCGGGAGGGCGTCGGTCCGCGCTGGTCCTGGTAGCGCGAGCCGTAGACCTTGGAGCCGTACGGGTGCTCTGCGGGCGAGCTGGTGCGGAACAGGCATAGCTGGCCGATCTTCATGCCTGGCCACAGCTTGATCGGCAGCGTGGCGACGTTGGACAGTTCCAGCGTCACGTGCCCGGAGAAGCCTGGGTCGATGAAGCCCGCCGTGGAGTGGGTCAGCAGCCCGAGCCGGCCCAGCGAGCTCTTGCCTTCCAGCCGGCCAGCCATGTCGTCGGGCAGCGACACCACCTCATAGGTGGACGCCAGCACGAACTCGCCGGGATGCAGCACGAAAGGCTCGTCCCGGTCGGTCTCCACCAGCCGGGTCAGGTCGGGCTGCTCGACCGCCGGGTCGATGTGCGGGTACCGGTGGTTCTCGAAGACCCGGAAGTACCGGTCCAGCCGGACATCGATGCTGGACGGCTGGATCAGTTCCGGCGCAGTAGGGGTCGAGCTCGACACGGCCGGACTCGATCTCGGCCCGGATGTCTCGGTCAGAGAGCAGCACCCTGGCAACCTACGCGAAGAGCCCGGCGCGGCGCCTGGCTAGCGTGGGTTCCGGTACTATGTCGAGACGACGCCAGCGTGGCCTGAGTGGCCGGGCGGGCGCCCGCGGGTGTAGTTCAATGGTAGAACGTCAGCTTCCCAAGCTGATAGTGCGAGTTCGATTCTCGTCACCCGCTCCACGTTGCCCCGGCCCAGGTCAGGGCCGAGACTGCTGAGCCTGCGCCTTGATCCCTCTCACACTCTCTTTGATCTTGCCGACCATTACCGGGCTATCAAGCACCTGCCCGAATGTAGTCCAGATCATCACGCCGCCTTCAGCTCCGCCCGTTCGTGCCCGCCGTGCAGGAACGCGGTGATCAGCGGGCCAACCTCGTGCGCGCTATCCAGCAGAACGAGATGCCCTCCGCCTTTGACCGTGTGCAGCCGCGCCGACGGGATCAGCTTCGCCATCATCCGGTGATTCACATGCGGCGTCACCGGATCATCGTCACCGCACAGGACCAGCGTCTCGTGCCGGATCGACGGCAGGTGGAGCAGGCTGGTCCACCCGGCGAGCGCTGACAGGCGGAACGCCGCAGCCCGGAGGCTACCCGGCTTGGACATCTTGAGGTCCGCGGCCAGTTCCGGCTCGGTCCTCATCCTCCCGCCGAACATGGCACCCGCGCTCCTGGCGAGCCGGTCGGGATGGTAGCCGCGCGGATGCATCATCCGCAGCAGCGCCGAGGGTCGGCCGGGCATGGCAGGTCCGCCGAACGAGGTGGACGCCAGGATCAGCCTGTCTACCCGCCCGGGGTGGGACATGGCCATCTGCTGGGCGACCGCGCCGCCGAACGACACGCCGAGGACGTGGGCGGAGTCCAGGCCCAGCTGATCCAGGATGCCCGCGCCGATGTCCGCCAGGCCCCGCATCGACATCGGGGATGACGGCACCTGGGAGGAGCCGATGCCCGGGGCGTCGTAGGTGATCACCCGGCAGCCATGAAGGTGCTCCACGAGAGGCCCCCAGTGGTGCATCTCGCTAAAGATGCCGGAGTGGAGGAGGATCGGGACGCCTTCGCCCGCCGACTGGGCGTGGATGCGCAGGCCCCGGATGGTAAACTGGTAGTTGCGGATCATCGGAGGCCTCATTACCTCATCGTTGCTTGCAATTGTGAGCGCTGCGCTTGACCGTTACGCGTGATGGGCCACCCGCAGGAGAACACGGGGCGCGCGTTCAGTGGTGCATGACCGAGCACCGCCTGAGCCGTCCCTGGTCGAGTCCGCGGACGTCCCGGGGGCCAGCACGGTGAGGACCCCGTCGCACCCCGCTACCGCTTTCCTGATGAGCTCGCGGTCGTCGGTCGCCCCGGTATGACGATGATGTGGCACCCCGGTCGCCGGAACTGGCTGGCCGCCGTCCAAGGCTGATCCTCGAACCTAAAGCTACACTATGCTAGTCACTCAAAACTAGCAATGAAATTCAAGAATAATCAGTTAATCTTTCCTCGGCGGAGCGGAACCTCCCACCAGCCATTCCGGGCCACTCGCCTGCGTGCCGACGACTCCGGGGGGTAAGGCGGGGGCTGCCTGGCGAGTTCCGGCGTCTGCGGAGCAATGCGCCCTGATGGCTGCAAAGCGCCAATCGCCAAATGCCGCCGCTAGTTTGAAACGAAAGGAGACGATCAAGGAAGAAGAGGCCATTAGCGGGCCATTAATTAGGGTAACGAGGGGTCAACCACGGTCACTCAGGACTGCCAGGGACACCTAGTCAGCGCCCCTGACACCCGTAACCGCTGCGCTTCCCAAGCTGATAGTGCGAGTTCGATTCTCGTCACCCGCGCCACGGAAGTCCAGGTCGATAGGGGTCCGGTCAGCTGCTTGCGATCGTGCGGGGCACGCTACCGGCACTTCGGGCTGTTAGCGTCACGGCAACGTTGACAGGCTGGCGGGATCAGCCACCCTCTATCCAGTATCGCTGCAACCGGGCTATTGCCTCGTCCTTCGTCAGTGCCGCGATCTCAGAGTCACTCAGCCGCACCCGCTCGCGCAGTAGGTATGCCACTTCTGCGGGCAAGGCTTCAGCGGGCGGTTCCGGGTCGCCCCGCTTGGGGAAGGCCTCACCTCGGACGCAAGCCCAGAACGTCGCAGCATCAACATCCAGCTGATCGCGAAGGATGTGTGCCCACATGTCGGCTCCGTACCCACTGCGGTTAACCGGATGCGAGATCCGGGTTCGCAGGATGCGACCGTCTGACAGTTCCAGCTCGTAGATAAAGTGGTCACCTGTTGCGCCCCGGGCGTTTTGTTGGAGCTTCCAGCCTTCCGCCTTGCAGAAAGCCTCGTGATCTTTGCGTGTCGGGGCTGGCCAGCTCACTGCGGAACACCCTGGAGCCATGCCCTTAGCTCATCGTCAGAGCTGAGTTCGACCAGCTGTACCAAGCCCCAGTTGTCGCGGTGGTTCGGCGCGTTCAGCAGTCGGTCCTGCCAGTCGTGCGCGTACTCGCGGAGTGCTTCGATCATGTCCGTGACTGCGTCGTCCAGCGTGTCCCCGTCAGCGGCGAGCGGCAGCCCGGGGATGAACACCGACCACCCCCCGGCCTCGGCCACAACCTTGGCCCGGGATGGGACCACTGCGGTCAGGAAGTGCCGCAGACGCGCAGCATCGAGCACTGCTGCGGTACCGGAATCGCGACGGATTGTGGCTACCTGCCCCTTACTGGCTGCGTCCAGCAGATCCTTGAAGTTTGCGCGGGCAGCGCTAGAGCTGTCGTAGTGGACGGCGGGCATGGTCAGACCTTCCCTGTTCCTGATCGTTACCTGGATCGTGATCGTTATCAGTTAGTTGTACCTAGTGTACATCATGTACATCCGATGCCCTTGGTTGAACTCGTGGGTCACCACCGGCTGGTAGCAGCTCGTTCCCGGCGGCCGGGGCAGCGAGCACCTCAGGTCGTCGCGAGGGAGATCGGTGGGCCATTAGCGGGCCATTAACCAGGGTAACGAGGGGTCAATCACGGTCACTCGGGACTGCCAGGGACGCGAGGTCAGCGCCCCTGGCAGCCGTAACCGCTGCGCTTCCCAAGCTGATAGTGCGAGTTCGATTCTCGTCACCCGCTCCAGCTAGGTTCGTGCAGGTCAGCGCGGCTGCGCCAACGCCGTTATGGCCCCGCACCTGGAAGACGACGCCCTAGCTGGCGGGGCTGTTGTGGTAGCAGGCGATGCGCCAGCCGCCGTCGCGCCTGACCAGCACCCAAGTCGCGCGCACCAGCCCCTCGCTCGCGACAGCGTCCTGCCCAGGGAAGATGATCCCGCCCTCGCTGATCACTACGGCCGTGTCGTCGGTGAGAAAACGGACATCCGCCGGGTGGTCGGCCGCCCGCGACCCGCTGAGCGGGCCCGCGAACCCTGCGGCCATCGTGGTGCGGATCTCCTCGCGGTCCTTCTTGTAGACGCCGGGCTGGACCACACTGGCGTCGTCGGTGTAGTCGGCCACGAACGCCTCGGCGTCGTTGGCTTCCCACGCCTTGTACAAGCCCGCGAGCACGTCGAGAATGGCCTGCCGGTCGGTGTCGGACCCTGCTGTGGTGGTCTTGCTGGTCATCGGTCTCCTCGTTTCTCTCCGCGTGGTGGCGAGCGCCACCCGTGAGAAGGACGGACGAGCCCGTCCGGAGAGGACACCCCTGCGGCGTAAAGCTGGAAAAATTGAACATCACCGCGCACAGGCTTGATCAGACACCAGCCTGGGCGGCCGCCAAGACCCGTTCCGCCAGCCGGTCTGAGCCCTCATCCCTGGTCCGCCGTCGGCACCACTCCGCAAGCTCCGAGGTCCACGTGCAGCGGCGGCCCGGTCTTCTCCTTTGACCTCGTCCAGCGTGATCCCCGGTCTCTCACGGCTCTCTCACAGACTGGTGAGACGGCACCGGAGGACGGGGTCCTCACTGGACACATGGTCTTGACCGAGTCCGCCGAGTCCAGGTCGAGCCGCTGCACGGTCGCTTCGCGACCCGGACACGGCAGCCGCAGCCAAGGGCGGGCAGCTACGAGGAGGACGGGGGAGGGGCAGGGCACGAAGCACCCCCGAGCAGGTACAGATCGGCCATGATCGTCGTGCCATTAGCCAGGGTGACGAGGGGTCAACCACGGTCACTCGGGACTGCCAGGGACGCCAGGTCAGCGTCCCTGACAGCCGTAATCGCTGCGCTTCCCAAGCTGATAGTGCGAGTTCGATTCTCGTCACCCGCTCCACGAGTCCCGGCCCAGATCAGGGCCGGAATGCTGAGCCTGTACCTAGACCACACGCCGAAGCGGGACAGGGGAGCCTGGCAACCCCCGAGACATGCGAGCGCCCCGGCCCGTGAGGTTACCGGGGCACTCTTACTGCGCGCCGAGGTTCGGGCTCTAGCTTCATAGGCTCTCGCCTGTCCTCGCGCATCGACGGCCGCTATGCATACGGCGACCAGCGGTGCCACCGCTCCAAAAGATGGCGGACAACGTGGGGCCTGCGCGGCCTGTGCGGATGAAGGGCCATCACGACCTCCCTTCCTTTATTGCACACATACACCTCCGGGCGTTCTGGCATCAGAGGCCTTGAACCCGTTTCCAGCGTGATATGGAGCACAGTCACCCCTTACGCGGAGATAGCTGCGGTCACTGGCCGACATCCTCGCCAGACCGAAACCCAGACCAGCCGCCGAAGCCTGGGCGGGCACAGGCCCGGCAGCCAGTTCTGCGGGCGGGCCGAATGATCACGACGGCAAGCGCGCTTTACGCAGGCGTGTGGGCATTCCGGTTCATCTTTCCTCGGGGAGGCGATAACTTCGCGACATCAGGCTCTTATGGATGAGCGCCCCCATCTATTTCATGGTTTTGATCATAGCCGGGTGGCAAGTGCTCGCCTTGCGGCATAAGAAGCGCTCCGGCGGGCAGATCCCGCGGCGGCCAGCATCTGGCGCGGGCGGTCAGGCATTCCAGCGTCCGCCATCGGCCGACCCGCTGGACAGCTCCTGCCGATCCATCACGGTCCGCAGCACATCGCCGAAGCTGGCCAAGCCGACTTCCCCGCCCGCAATTGCCCGGCTCACGGTCACCGCGCCGATGGCGCCCTTGAGGGTTTCTCGCCGCGGACGGGCTATCTTCGTGCCATTAGCGTGCCATTAGCCAGGGTGACGACGGGTCAGCCACGGCCATTCGGGACCGCCGGGGACGCCAGGTCAGCGCCCCTGGTAGCCGTGACCGCTGCGCTTCCCAAGCTGATAGTGCGAATTCGATTCTCGTGACCCATTCCACGCAAGAAGGCCCGGGGCCAGGGTAGGTATCCCGGCCCTGGGCCATGATCGTTTCCAGGCAACCATGACGAGACCGAGCATCGTTACGAGGTCAAGAGCAGGATGATGCCGACTATGTAGACGGCAGGGACAGTACGGAGGCACAGGATGGCCGGGATCAGCTACGACGATCAGACCGCGGCGGCGTATAAGGCGGTCCGCGAGGTCCCGCGAGACGGGCTCGGGACGTGGCGCGAGGCAGTCCGGCGACATCTCAGGCCGTCGCCGCGCATGACCGTGGTGGACATCGGGGCGGGGACCGGCGCGTTCGCCGCCGCGTTCAGCGACTGGTTCGACCTCGCTATCCTCGCGGTCGAACCGTCGGCGGCAATGCGAGCCCAGATCCCGCGCCGCCCGGGCATCGAGGTACTCGGCGGGCATGCCAGCGCCCTCCCGCTGCCAGACCACTCGGTGGACGGCGCATGGCTGTCGCTCGTCATCCACCACATCCCCGACCTCGAAGCTGGCCCAGGTCAGGACGTGAGTCCTCAGCCTGGACCTTGATCGTCTCTGGACCGTTGTTGATCTTCCCGGTGATTAAGGGGACCAGCTAAGCGGCCGGGCAATCCTCCTCACGCCAGGCATCCTGTCGCCGCGCAAAGATCACCGTCGAGCGGCACCATCGCTGGACGACGGCGCATCCCGGCAGGGCTACGCTGACCGTATACGGCATCGTTTCGGACTAGCCCCTGGGCTGGGCGCCCCGTACGGATATGGCTGTGGGCAAAAGCGATGCTCGGGAGAGAAGGCAGGCGTGTTCGAGGCGGCTGATATCCGGGAGTGGCGCGGCCACGACGTTGTTGACTCCGAAGATCACAAGATCGGGGAACTGGAGGCTGTCTACGTCGACACGAGCACAGACCTGCCATCGTTCGGCACCGTCAAGGTCGGAATGCCGACCCGGCACCGGCTCGTGTTCGTTCCCCTTTCCCGGGCGACCGTGGGTCCCGGATACCTCAAGGTTGCGTACGACCGGAAGCAAGTGAAGGATTCCCCCTCGATCAGCACCGACGGCGAACTGCCAGCGGCCGACGAAGAGGCCATCTTCAAGCACTACGGCCTGACATACCAGCCGGGCACTAGCGGTGAGCGCCAACTGGCCCGCCGCTGAGCGGTACAACTGAGTGGAGAATCAGATGATTGCTCTCTTCCTGCTCCTAGTGATCGTGGCGATCGTGCTCGGCATCGTGGGTGTTGTCGCCAAGGGCCTGCTGTATTTGCTGATCATCGGCATTGTCGTGTTCCTCGGCGCCCTCCTCTTTGGTGCTCTGCGGATGCGGCGACGGCCCGGGAAGCACCCGGCGCGGTAACCGCTGACCATGCCTGGATACTGCCCTGCCACCATCCCAGCTTGGCTCTGGGGGGAAGGCGGCGGCAGGCGCGGCAGGGCACGGAGCGTCCCGGGCCGCCGCGGGTCAGCGCATGATCGCCGGGCCATTAGCGGGCCATTAGCCAGGGTGACGAGGGGTCAGCCATGGTCACCCTGGACTGCCAGGGACGCCTGGTCAGCGCCCCTGGCAGCCGTAACCGCTACGCTTCCCAAACTGACAGGAAGATCGAGCGGCTAGGCGGTGTCATGGTCCGCCAGGCCGGATCGCACCGACGTTATGTGGTGGCCTTCACTGATGACACTGGGGCGGAAGCAAAGGCGGCGACCACGGTCCCGCAGCATGCGGGCGACATCCCGGCCGGGACCCTACGCGCCATCGAGCGAGATCTAGAGGCGGCATTAGGAAAGGGATGGCTGCGATGAGCGGCGATACGTATCGCGTAGTCGTCACCCGTGAAGACGGCCGCTGGCTCGCTGACGTGCCTTCCCTGGAAGGTGCCCATACCTACGCTCGCAGCCTGCCAACGCTGGACCAGGCGGTGCGCGAGGTTGTGGTCCTGGCTGCCGACCTGCCCGACGAGGCTATGCCCAGTCTCGTGCTGGACTATGACTACCACACTGGCGATGCCAGCCTCGATGCCACCGCGCGGGAGGTTCGTCAGCTACGCCGCGAGCCGACGAACTCGCCACTGCTGCTGCCACTCGCACTAGCCGGGCCGCCGCCGAGCTGGTTGCCAGGGGACTGTCAGTGCGCGATGTCGCCGCCATGCTCGGCATCAGTCCCCAGTGCGTCTCCCAGCTCACGGCCCGGGCAAGCTGAGCTGCCGCGATTGCTCCAGCTACACCAAGATCGCCGTGCAACTAGCGTGCAGTTAGCCACGGTAACGAGGGAGCAGCCACGGGGACTGGTGATCCCCGTTGTGGCTGGTCAGCGGATCTCAGAGACGAACTCTTACTCCTGGTCTCCTTGGAAGACCTCCGCGACGGGAAGGCGTGCGCCCGCGCGGGCTGGTATGGCAGTGAGGCCTGCCACCACGATGAGTATCCCGAGTACGGCGGCGGCCAGCCACCATGCCGGGGGCTGGCTGGCACTTCCTGCCTGATTGGCCGCGGTCAACAGGCCGAAGCCACCCGCTATTCCGAGGAGGGCACCCGCAGGGGCGGGAAGGACCTGCGTAGCGGAAAGCGCGGCGGTGAGCTGGCCAGGCGTGGTACCCAGGGCCCGTGCCACTGCCGAGGCATGCCTTGAGTCATGCACTGTCACCCGGGTGATGAAGATGATGTTCACGGCGGCGAGGGCGGCAAGCATGATCGTGACGATCAACAGGACCTGGTTCTCGTGCGCCGCCTCAGATGTGAAGCCGACATCGAACTGGCCTGGGTTGGCGCTTCCCACGGGGGTGCCGAACTGGGAGACCGCCAAGGTGGCGTGGGCGAAGAGTGCGGAACGCGCCATGCCGCTGGAACCGCAGCCGGTAGCCGCCTGCCGGGAGCTTGCGGATGCTGCCGGCCGGGCGGCGGCCGACCAGATCGGCGAGGGCGAACTCACGGCCATCGCCGGTGCTTAGTCCGGTGACGTGTCGGTACGTTCGATCTGGCTGATCAGGAGCTTGAGCTGGGTGATCTCCTCGGCGAGGGCGGCCTGGCCTGCTTTCGTGAGGGTGACCCACGTGCGGGCGCGTTTGCCGGCGTAGCCCTTCTCGATAGTGATGAGCCCGGCGCTTTCCAGTACTCCGAGGTGCTGGGAGAGGTTTCCTGCGGTCAGTTCCAGGTTGCTGCGCAGGTAGCTGAACTCGACTCGCCGTGCCTCGTGCGCGATGGTGAGGATGCCGAGCCGGACCCGCTGGTGGACGGTGTCGTCGAGCCCTGTAGCGGGATGGCCGGTCATGGTGCAGGTGACCGGAGGGGTCGCTGGGCCAGGGCGAAGCCGATGCCGCCGAGCAGCAGCACGCTGCCCTGGAAGACGAGCGGAAGGGAGTACCAGGGGAGGTCGTGCTGGATCCAGCGGAAGGTGATGGGCGCTAGCACGGCCGCCAGGTAGGCGAGGGTCAGGAGGAGCAGGGCGCGGTTGCGCTCCGCCCAGGCCAGCACTAGCAGCGCGAGCCCGATGGCAGCCCCCGGGCTGGCCAGCCGGTATGGCAAGCTGCTCAGGCCCATCGGGTTCTGGCCGACCGTGGGATTGTGCAATTCCCAGAGCGCTATACCGGTCAGCGCCACCGCGACGATGATCCCGGCGATGGCGTACGGCCGCACGCGTGTCCCGACGCCCCGGGCCCGGGACCGGCGGATATAGAAGGCCGCGATCGCCACGTAGGCCAGCACCAGGGCGATCGGCCAGTACACGAACTCCGCGTCAGAGTAGACCCTGCAGATTCTGCCGTCCGGCACGGCCAGGCAGTCCAGGTGGTGGCCGCTGTAGCGCCGGACGGGGATGGAGGCGAAGGTCAGTGCCGCGAACACCAGGAGGGGGAACCAGGTCGCGCGCTGTTCCCTGCGCACCCGCTGCGCGAGTTCGCGCGTGTTCGACAGCAGCCGGTGCGGGTCGTCTCCCGGGTATGCAGTCTCGGTCGTCATGGACAATAGGTTGGCATTACAAACCAGTCTGCGAAAAGAACACTTCACGCGCCTTCGGCTGCGCCAGGACCGTCTGTGATCGCCACGGCCTCCGGCCGCCGAGACCTGCTGCCAGCACTGTTGCCAACGTGGCCAGCAACAGCCGATCGTGGGCGACGGCTGGAGAACCATGCCTTGGCAGCGGCCACTCATGGACGTCCCTGGATGAACCGCCCGGTGCTACGGATAAGAAGGTCGTGCCCGCCGCATACCCGTAACGACGGCCGTAGGCGGTCAGCCGCGGTTACTCACGGGCGAGCCTGAGCGCGGGTGACCTGGGCAGCCGCCGTCGGGCAAGTGCCGCCACAACCTTTGCAAGCAGGTGATCCCCGTCCTCCTCGCTGCTGGATGATCTTGGACTGGCAGCTACAAGCAGCCTATGGCGGAAATGTCAAATGCCCGGCTGAGGTGGCTTGAGGCGTGCGGCATCGTCTCGGCGGCGGTGGCGTATGCCGTCGATTTTCGTATCGGCTTGTGCAGGGAACGCCTGGTGATCTGCAGCGGGGTGTGGCCCTGGCCCGCCCGTGCTCGACCTAACGCGCAACCGGGTTCTGCCCAGCAGCCCTCATCCGGGCTTGTGCAGGGGCGGGCGGGGCGCCCAGGCTCGCAGACGGGTTCTTCCCATGGAAAACGCCGGGCTCGCCCGCGCCCGCAGGTCACCAGGATGGCATCACGCGGCAGGCACCACCACCTTTGCCCCGGAAGGGATGGCCGTCCCGGAGGCGATGGCGGGGTCCCAGGGGACGCGGCGGGTGATCACCACGAACAGCTGGCGCAGCAGCGCGGCGGCGAGCGCGGCGCGGGCCTGGCCGTTGGTGAGCCGGCCGGTGTCGCGGGTGGTGAGGGCGGTATGCCGGGCGGCGTAGACCCGGTTGCTGCGCAGTGCGCCCCAGATCGCGCGCCAGGCGGCGGTGCGCAGTACCGGGCGGCCACGGCCGGAGGTGCGGGTCCGCCCGCGGTAGTTGCCGGACTCGTTGGCCTGCGGTGCCAGCCCGGCGTGCTTGACCCAGGCCCGGGGGCTGTCGTAGCGGGCTGGGTCGCCGGTCTCGGCAAGGATCACGGCCGCTCCCACCGCGGTCAGGGCGGGGATGGTGGTGACCAGCCGGGCCAGGTTCAGCTCGCCGAGGACGGCGACCATGCGCGCTTCGATATCAGCCAGCGCGGCAAGGGCAGTCATCCAGTCCTGGTAGGCGAAGGAAGCGCGTTCCAGGATGGCGGCGCGCTCGGCGGCGATCCCGCCCGGATCAGCGGCGGCCGCGTGGACCGCCAGGGCGATACGGCGCCAGACCTTCTGCCCGCCGAGGGCATGCAGCCGGTCCCGCAGCGCGGTGAGGAACTGCTGCTCGCTCATCGCCGCGATCGCAGCCGGGTCAGGTGATACTGCCAGCGCCGCCCGCCAGGTCAGCGACTCCAGGGGCCCGGCCGCCGTCTCCAGCACCGCGGGCCAGGCGCACTCCAGCAAGTCCCGCAGCTGCTCGCGGGCAGCAGTGGCCCGGGCTAGCAGCCCATCCCGGCGTGCCCCCAGATGACGCAGCCGCGCCCATCGTCCTTCAGGCAGGTAGGGCACATAGCAGCGCAGCTCCGCGGTGAGCCGCGCGATGATCACCGCATCACCCAGGTCGGACCGGTTGCGGGTGAAGTCCTCTCCCTCCCGCGACCGGCGCACTAACAGCGGCTGCACGCACACCACCGGGATCCGCTGCGCCCGGGCGGTCACCACCAGCGGCTTCCACCGGTGCCCAGTCGGCTCGCACGCCAGCACCAGCCCGGCAAACCCTGCCTGCTTCGCGATCGGCCTGGCCCACTCCAGGATCTGCTCAATGCACCACGCCGACCCGGTGAACATCCGCCGGCCCAGCACCACCGAGTCGTGATCACACACGACCGCAGCCTGCTTCTTCGACGCCAGATCCACCGCCAGGACCGCCCCGTCCTGGCTGACCAGCTCACGCAGCGCCTTCAGCTTCGCATTCCGCCGGGCTACCCCGCGGCTGACAGCTCGCCTACCGCCGGGCACGACATCCTCCTCGGTCTCGGGTCAGGAACGGCAATCCACACCCTGCCGAGGGGGATGTCGTCACCTCAACCGCTCTACCGGGAGTTATTAGGAAGGCCGGGGGAGGAGCAGGGCACGAAGCGGCCCAGGACCGACGCCGACACGCCGGACGCCAGCGCAAGATCGCCGGGCCATTAGCCGGCCATTAGCCTGCCGGGACGAGCACGCCGCCCAGCCCCTCATCGTCGTCATCCCCTGGCCCGCGCCCGGCCTCGACGTAAGCGTCGATCGCGCTCGTGATCGCCCTGCCAGCGCCCCGTGCCTCGTGTGCGCCGGTCAGGGCGCGGTACAGCCCAGCCTGGCTGCCTGCGGTACCGGGTCACGGTGCCAGGCTGAACGGCGGGTACCGGTCGGTGACCAGGACGAACGCGTAGGCGGCGACCCGGTTGTGCCAGCGGAATACGCCTTCGACGAAGTCGAATATGCCACGGGGATAACGGCCGGTGAACAAGATCGCGAACCAGGCCACGATCACTGCGAAGAACGCAGCGATTTCCAGGAAGAACAGCACGATGTAGTGCGGGATGGCCAGCAGTCATTTGACCAGCGGCAGCCACCGGTTGAGGTCCGTGGCCGCGTCCGGATAGGCGTAATCAAGCTGGACCCACTGGTGGTCGTCGGTGGACGGGTAACTGTCGTTCATCAGGGCCAGGTAGGTCCAGACCCGGTTGATGAAGCGCTGCAGTTCCAGGTTCCAGTCGAACCACCACCGCGGGTACTTCTGCCTGAACAAGATCATCAGCAGCGGGCCGAAGAACAGCAGGCCGCCCACGCCCGCGGGGCCGTAGTACGTGCTGGAGTGTGGAGCTGCTTCCCGCGGATTCCCAGGTCCCGGAAACGGTGCCGAGCACGATCGCGATCGGGATGATCACGAAAATCCGGAAGAACGAGGTCAGCCGGTTGAGCGGCCGGTCCGGGTACTCGACGGCAAGCTGAACAGGATACTGAGCGGGATACGGACCCTGATCTGTGTCATAACGCCCTCCTTTTGGCCAGTTCCGGATGCTTACCCGTTGTCGGGCATCCTCAAGGATCGGCTCGTCCGGCTCGGCAGCGCCTGGATGCGAACGTCACAAATCCGTTAGTTACCCTCCGGCCACTAAGTGTGTCGCCGCTACGCCGACCATGGATCCGGCACCCGCGAGCCGGACATGCCATGGACGCACCATCATCCGTGATATAGAGCCGTTCGCGCGGGACATGCGTGGGATGGGAAGCAGTCGTCGATCTCCGTGTCAAGGCCAGGCCCGCTGGCGCGGGTGGCTGCGCGAGCCTGGACACGGCGGCCACGGCCAAGGGCGGCAGCACGAGGAGGACGGGGGAGGAGCAGAGCGCGATGTGCCTGGGAACCGTCGCGATGTAGCCGGGTCAGCGCCAAGGTCGCCGGGCCGGTGGCGGGCCATTCGCCAGGGTGATGAGGGGTCAGTCACGGCTGCCAGGGGCGAGCCGACCTGGCTGGTCAGCGCCCCTGGCCGCCGTAACCGCTGCGCTTCCCGAGCTGATAGTGCGAGTTCGATGCTTGACCCGCTCAGAGAGCGGAGGCCCAGGCCAGGGTAGGTATCCCGGCCCTGGGCCTTGATCGTTTCCAGGCACCTGTTGATCTTCCGTGCCATGAGCTCACCGGGACCAGCGCGCCTGCCTGGCCGTCGTCATCGTCGCCGCATTGCTCGGCCTGGACGTGCCTGTGATCGCGTGGGTGATCGTTTGGTCCGCGCCGCGGGCCTCGTGCTGGCAGATCATCACCGGGGCCGCCCATCCCCCCGGGAACGCCAGGGAACCCGGCTCATTCTTCGCGTCAAGCAGTCGCGCCTCGCCGCACACGTGCCGGGCGTGCGGCCTGGGACTGGCCGGGGCGGCACGGCAGGCTAGCGTCGCCCGCAGACTTCACCGGCTCAGGCGGTGAGAAGCCGGAGGTGCCAAAAATGCCGATAGTCTTGCGACTCGGATCAGATCGCGTTTCACTATCGGGTCATGAGCATCGACACGAAAAAGGTGCATTCCTGCTCGCCGACGGATGGCATCAGGTAGTACCCGGCACGTTCGCATTCGCCAGGCAGGAATTCCTTATCGCCTTAGGCAAGAAACCCCGGAAGAAAGATTCAACGGACCTGGCAGGTAGCTTTCTCTGCCCCACGGCGTTTGCCCATATTG
>CAVYEA010000018.1:0-400174 GCA_963767385.1 uncultured Actinomycetes bacterium
TTCGGCGGGCTAACCCCGGCAGGGAAATGCCGCCCAGGCCGTCATCGACGGGTGGCTCCGCGGTGGCTCAGGCATCCGCGTCGTGTCCCTCACCACCGACTACGACCTGCCCCTGCAGCTCCTCGCGGGGATCTTCGCGTGTAAAGCTGAACGCGAACTGTACGAGAGCGCCCATTCCCTGAACCTCCTCTGGAATGCCTTTAACGCTCACGTCCGCGACAGGCCCGGGGGTGCCTACGGGCAGACATAGCCAAAGGCGAGTGAAACGGGCCCCGTCCATGGGCATCAGGGAGGCGTCCCGGCGGCAAACATGAGCGGGGGCGGCGGCCCAGGCCTGGGCTACAGCCCGTGGTAGGCCCGCCAGGCCACGCCCGGAGAGCTACGCTCCCGGTTGATGAGTGTGCACGATGGATCAGCGGGCGTTCTATATGTGATCGTGTGCGGTGCCCCCGCTGCGTCGAGCGTGGAGGAGTTCATCCGGCTCGCCCAGGACGCGGGCTGGCTGGTCCGCGTCATTGCCACGCCGATGGGCGAGCGCTTCATCGACGCCGCCCAGCTGGCCGCGCTCACCGGGGACCGGGTGCGGACCGGGTTCCGGATGCCCGATGAGCCGGACGAGCTCCCTGCCGCCGATGCGGTCGTGGTGGCCCCGGCCACCTTCAACACCGTGAACAAGTGGGCGGCCGGGATCACCGACACGTTCGCGGCGGGCCTGCTGTGTGAGCTGACCGGCCTGGGCGTGCCGATCCTCGCGGTCCCGCTGGTCAAGGATGCGCTCGCCCGGCACGTGGCGTTCGCGCGGAGCCTGGAGGTGCTGCGCCGGATGGGGGTGCGGGTCATGTTCGACCCGCAGGCGCCACCGCAGTCGCGTATGCCAGGCTGGCCTAGGGTGCTGGAGGAGCTGCACACTGTTACCAGGGATGGCCCGGGCGGGAGGGACTGACGGTGGATGCTTCGGCACGCGGGCAGCGGATCGCGCGGGCACGCCGCGTTGATGTCAGCGAGCTGACCGGGGATGAGCCGGGCGACCTGCGGGGGTATGTCTGGAACTGACACCTTTGCGGGTCCATGACCTGGGCGTTATCGTCTACCTGCGGCTTATCCGGTCGTTGTCCGGGGCTCCCCGCCCGGCGGGCTATCGGGGGGCCTGGCCGGGGAGGATGGCTTATCAGCCACCCCGGCCTGTGGCAGTGCGGCGGGCTCCACCGGGCCCAGGGGAAGCGTATAGACGTCTCCCAGCGTCTCGATCTGCTGGGTGGTGAAGGTCCGCTCGCGGCGGATGTCGCGGGTGAAGGCGAACCACCAGGTGAACAGGGCGCCGACGCGGTTGCGGTAGCCGGTCAGGAACGCGATGTGGATGAACAGCCAGATCACCCAGCCTGACGAAGCCGCCGACCTGCAGCGGGCCCGGCTGAGACGACGGCACGGCCGCGGGAGATGTAGGCCGCCGAGCCGAGGTCATGGTAACGGAACGGCTTCTCCTCCATATCTCCGGAGATCCGGTGCCGGACGCGGTTCCCGGCGTAGAGCCCGGACTGCATCGCCACCTCGGCGACCCCGGGGAGCTTGTCCAGGCTCATCATGTCGCCGAGGACGGAGATCTCGGGATGGTCGGGGATGGTCAGGTTCTTCTCGACCAGGATGCGCCCGGACCTGTCCTGCTTGGCGCCGGTGGCGGCGGCGAGGGCCTTGGCGACGGGCGGGGCCTCCACCCCGGCGGTCCACAGCACGGTGCCGACGTCGTAGCGGGTCTCCTGGCCGTCGTGGTCGCGGACCAGCACATAGCCCTGTCGACGTGGGTGACGATCGATCCCATGTGCTGCTCCACGCCCAGCGCGTCCAGGGCCTTGGCCGCCTTCTGCGACAGTTTCGGGCCGAACATGGCCAGCGGTGCGCTGCCGCCGTCGAACAGCAGTACCCGGGCATCCTCCGGTTCGATGTTCCGGAACTCGGCGCGGAGGGTCTTGGTGGCGACCTCCCGGATCTGCCCCGCTAGTTCCACGCCGGTCGGGCCGGCGCCGACCAGGGCGAAGGTCAGGTAGGTCCGGCGTTCCTCCGGGTCGGTGGCCGTGTCCGCCATCTCGAACGCGCCGTACACCCGGCGCCGGATCGCGAGCGCATCGGAGACCGTCTTCATCCCCGGTGCCCACCGGGCGAACTCGGGATGGCCGAAGTAGGACTGCCGGACTCCGGCGGCGACGATGAGGTCGTCATAGCCGAACTCGATGCGGTCGCCGCCGACCCGCCTGGCCAGGACGCGCCGGCCGGCGACATCAAAATCGACGACCTCGGCCATGACGCAGTCGACGTTCTTGTGCTTCCTGAGCAGGTCACGCAGCGGGGCGGCGATCTTCCCCTCGGACATGATGCCGGTAGCGCACTGGTAGAGCAGCGGCTGGAACACGTGATGCTGAGCCCTGTCGATCAGCGTCACCGAGGCGTCGGCGCGCTTCAGCCTGCGGACCGCGAACAGGCCGGCGAAGCCGCCGCCGACGATCACCACGCGGCGTTGCCCGGATTGGTCTGTCATCGGATGCTCCGGTCCATCGCTCATCCTGCCGGGTCGTGCCAGGTGTCCCGGCCGGGCAGCAGCCGGTCGGCTTCCTTCGGGCCCCAGCTGCCCCGGGCGTAGGGGTGCACGGGCGTGACGTCGCCGAGCACCGGGTCGACGACCCGCCACGCGGCCTCGACGGTGTCCTGGCGGGCGAACAGCCAGCGGTCCCCGTCCAGGGCCGCGCCGATGAGCCGGTCGTAGGGACGCATGTCCGAGCCGGGCTGCCCCGCGAACGTCAGGTCCTCCAGCCGCGGCTCCATCCCGGCGCCCGGCTTCTTGCCCGCCAGCGTGAGGCCGACCGCGGTCTCCGGCCAGATCCGGAACCGCAGCGAGTCGCGGACGGCGAACGGATCGATGCCGAACACGTCATGCGGCGGCCGCTTGAAGCGGATGCTCGACCTCGGTGGCGGTGACCGGCATGCACTTGCCCGCCCGGATCAGGATCGGCACGTCCTGCCCAGCGCCAGGTGTCGGCGGCGAGCCGGACCGCGACATAGGTCTCCGTCGTCGACTTCGGGTCCACGCCCTCGACCTCGAGATAGCCCTCGTACTGGCCGCGCACCGTGTCCTCGGGGGTCAGCGGCCGCAGCGCGGAAATCACCCGCGACTTGGCGTCCCGCCAGTCGGCCAGGCCCGGCCGGTCCGGCGGTTCGGCCAGCACGGTGGCCAGCACCTGGAGCATGTGGTTCTGGACCACGTCCCGGATGGCCCCGGTCCGGTCGTAGAACCGGCCGCGGTCGGCGACGTCGAACGCCTCGGCCATCGTGATCTGGATGCTCTCCACGTAGGTCCGGTTGAGCAGCGGCTCGATCACCGAGTTGGCGAACCGGACGAACAGCACGTTCTCCACGGGATCAAAGGCCAGCCAGTCGTCGACCCGGAAGATCGCTTCTTCCGGGAAGTACTGGTGCATGGTGTCGTTGAGCTGCCGCGAACTGGCCAGGTCGTGTGCCGAACGGCTTCTCCACCATCACCCGCGCGTCCTTGGTCCGGCCCGCCGTGGCGATTCCCTTGGCGATGCGCCCGAACAGCGGGGGCGGCACCTCCAGGTAGAACAGGACCCGGGTGCCGGCGCCGATCGGCGTCCGACATCGCCTTGTAGGTGGCATCGTCGTCGAGGTCCCCGTCGACGTACCGCAGCAGCCCGAGCATCTTCCGCGCGGCGGCGCTGTCCGGGTCCATGTGGTTGAGCCGCAGCGACGCGGCCGCGTAGTCGCGGAACTGCTCCAGCCCCCATCCGCTCTTGGCCACCCCGATGACCGGCACGTCGAGCACCCCGCGCTGGACCAGCCCCACCAGCGCCGGGAAAGTCTCGATCTTGGCCAGGTCACCCGTCGCGCCGAAGATCACCAGCGCGTCAACTTGGTTTGCCGCCATGTCCGCTCCCCTGCCTGATCGCCCGCCATCCATTTACCAACGCTGCTGTTCCGCGCCGCCCCACCCGCCATGGGTGACATCGGAGCCCGTTCCCCTATCCGGCCGGCGGGGCAGCGCCATCGGGCGTAGCCGCGGACGGACCCAGCGGCGTGCCCGGCTGAGGTGAGGGCTGGAATTCCCGCCTGCTGACGCGCCGCCGGAACACGTAGTAGGTCCAGGTCTGATAGGCGAGCACGACCGGGAGGAAGATGATGGCGACGACGGTCATCACCTTGAGCGAGTACGCTCCGGACGCCGTGTTGTGCACGGTCAGGTTGTATGTCGCGTTAGTGCTGGAGACCATCACGTTGGGGTACAGGCCGGTGAAGATCGACACGATGCAGGCCGCCATGGTGACCGTGGTCGCGGCGAAAGCGAAGCCCTCCCGGTGCTCCCAGACGAGCCAGACGGCCGCAATGACGGCGAGCACGGCGAGCAGCTCGGGCGGGTTGAGGAAGAAGGTGCGTGTGCGCGGTCACGTGCGTCCAGATGATGAAGGCCACGACGGCGGCGCCGGTCACCGGGGCCACCCGGCGGGCCAGCGCGCCAGGAACGCTCGCGCAGGTCATCGGTGGTCTTCAGGCACAGGAACGTCGCACCATGCAGCAGGCAGAGCAGGACCAAGGTGACCCCGGTGAACAGCCCGTAGGGCTGCAGCAGGTCCCAGAATGACCCGGTGTAGTTCCTGGCTGGAGTTGATGGGCAGCCCGTGCAGCAGGTCCGCCCAGCGCCACGCCGATCAGCAGCGGGGCCAGCAGGCTGCCCGCGGTCATCAGCACGTCCCAGGTGCGGCGCCAGCGGTGCCGCGTCGCGCTTGCCGCGGTACTCGAAGGACACGCCGCGGACGATCAGTGCGACCAGCAGCAGCACCAGCGCGAGGTAGAAGGCCGAGAACATGGTCGCGTACCAGCCGGGGAACGCGGCGAACATGGCGGCCCCGGCCACGATCAGCCAGACCTCGTTGCCGTCCCACAGCGGGCCGATCGTGTTGATGGCCGCCCGGCGGCCGGCCTCGTCCTTGCCGACCACGCCGTGCAGCATGCCGACGCCGAAGTCGAAGCCCTCCAGGACGAAGAAGCCGGTCCACAAGATCGTGATGACGATGAACCAGAACGGGACGAGTCTCATCGAGACCTCAATACTGGACGGCCGGTACCGGCGCGTCCGCATCGGCCTCGGCGCGCGCGGGCGGGAGCTGCTCGCGCGAGTACTTCAGCATCAGCATCAGGTCGACTGTGCCGAGCACGCCGTACAGCAGGACGAAGACCACCAGGCTGATCACGATGGACGTGGCGCTGACGGACGGCGAGACCCCGTTTTTGGTCAGCATGATGCCTTGCACGATCCACGGCTGCCGGCCGCTCTCGGTCAGCAGCCAGCCCGCGGTGTTCATCAGGAACGGCAGCACCGCAGCCCATATCGCCACCCACAGGAACCGCCGGGAGGTGGCGAGTTTCTTGCGCCGGATCAGCCACAGCCCCCACAGCGCGAGCAGGAAAACCAGCACCCCCGCGTAGGCCATCACCCGCATCGCCCAGTACTGGATGAACACGTTCGGCACGTAGTAGCCCGGCCCGTACTGTCTTGGTGTACTGCGACTGCAGCGGGTTCAGCCCGATCACCTTGCCGTTCCAGTGGTTGGTGGCCAGCAGGGACAGCAGGTGCGGGATCGCGATGATCTCGGTCGGGGTCTGGTCGTTGTTGCCGCCGCCGATCTGGAACAGCGAGAACGAGCACGGCTGGCAGGTGCTCCACTGCGCCTCGGCCGCCGCGATCTTCATCGGCTGGTACTTGGCCTCGATCACCCCGAGCTCGTCGCCGACCAGCATGGTGAAGAGGATCGCCGGGACCAGGACGATGAGCGCGAGCCGTGCCGAGCGGCTGAACACCTCGCGGTCGCCGCCGTGCCGCAGCTGCCACGCGGAGACCGCCAGCATGACCGCCGCGCCGGTGACCAGCGACGCCAGCAGCACTTTCGAATATCCCCACACGAACACCTGGTTGGTGAACACCGCCCAGATGTCGTTCAGCTGCGGCTTGCCATCGACCATTGTGTAACCGACGGGATGCTGCATCCACGAGTTGGCCGCCATGATGAACGCCGCCGACAGCACGGTGCCGAGCGAGACCGCCCAGATCGTCAGCAGGTGGACCCGCCGCGGCAGCTTGTCCCAGCCGAACAGCCACAGCCCGAGGAACGTCGACTCCAGGAAGAACGCCGCCAGGCCCTCCATCGCCAGCGGGGCACCGAAGATGTTGCCGACCAGCCGTGAATACGCTGACCAGTTCATCCCGAACTGGAACTCCTGCACCAGGCCGGTCACCACGCCGATCGCGACGTTGATGACCAGCAGCGTGCCGAAGAACCTGGTCAGCCGCAGATACTCATCGCGTTTGCTGCGGTACCACGCGGTCTGCAGCAGCGCGGTCAGGAACGCCAGCCCGATCGTGACCGGGACGAAGAAGAAATGATTGATCGTCACAAACGCGAACTGCCACCGCGCAAGGTCAACGTTCGCCATCTGCTCCCCCGGTCAGGAATGCTTTCGGAGCGGAGGACCCTGGGCACGCCGAAGCGGCCGCGAGAGGTCACGGACCAGGTGCGTCCTGAACTCGGGACCACGGCCGCCCTGGTAGGCCTGGATCATTACTCTGGACGGGGCAGAACTCCCGGGCATCACCCCGCAGGGGTGAATACCCTGGGCGGCAGTCATGCCTCTATCCGTGGAGTGATCAACGGTTCGCGCACTCTCTCCGCCCGGCCAATTCGAGCCACTTGAGCAAGTGTCCATGCTGTGTCTTCCAGCGCTTTACCCACAGTTCATAATCCGGTCACCGCATGGGCTGAGCGGCCCATGCGCAGGCACCGCACTCACCCGTAGGGTGTGATGCGCCTCACACAGGGCGCCACGATGGTGAACTGATGAGCGAGCACTATGACGTGATCATCGTGGGGAGCGGAGCCGGAGGCGGCACGCTGGCGCACACACTGGCTCCCTCAGGCAAGCGGATACTTCTGCTCGAGCGCGGTAACTTCCTGCCGCGCGAGACGGACAACTGGAATCCGGGCCCGGTATTCGTTAACGGGAAGTACATCTCTCCGGATACCTGGTACGACGCGGACGGCAAGCCATTCCAGCCGCAGGTGCATTACTTCGTCGGCGGGGCCACGAAGTTGTACGGTGCCGCGCTCTACCGGCTGCGCCCCGGGGACTTCGGCGAGATCAAGCATGCCGACGGCGTGTCACCGGCGTGGCCGTTGAGCTACGAGGACCTTGAACCCTGGTACACGAAGGCCGAATGGCTGTACCAGGTCCACGGGGCACACGGCGAAGATCCCACTGAGGGCCATTGCTCGAAGCAGTACCCGTGGCCGCCGGTCTCGCACGAGCCACGTGTCCAGCAGATCTCCGATGCGCTGGCCGCAGGCGGCTACCATCCGTTCCATGCGCCGTGCGGCATCCTCCTGGATGAGGGGCATCGGGAACTGAGCCAGTGCGTCCGCTGTGCATGGTGTGACGGCTATCCATGCCTCGTGCACGCGAAGGCCGACGCTGACGTCATCGCGGTGCGTCCACTGCTGGACCAGCCGAATGTGACCCTGCTGGTGAACGCGGAGGTGGAGTGTCTCGAGACGGACGGCGCGGGCGGGGCCGTCACCGGGGTGAAGGTAAGCCGCGACGGCAGCGATGAGGTCTACGAGGGCGACGTCGTCGTGCTTGCGGCTGGCGCGGCCAACACCGCCAGGATCCTGCTCCGGTCCGCCTCGGACCGGCACCCGTCCGGGCTGGCGAACGGATCCGACCAGGTGGGCCGCAACTACATGTACCACAACAGCAAGGCCGTTGTTGCGCTCGACAAGGAGCGTAACGACACGGTATTCCAGAAGACGCTCGCCTTGAACGACTTCTATTTCGCGGGGAACGGCCGGGATTGGCCGCTCGGCAACATCCAGATGCTCGGAAAGTCAAACGCGATGGCGATGAAGGGCGAGGAGCCCAAGCTCACCAAGCTCGCACCGCACTGGAGCCTCGAGGACGTCGCTAAGCACGCCGTGGACTTCTGGCTGACCACGGAGGATGTGCCAAAGCCAGGTAACAGGGTCACCGTCGACCCCGACGGCCACGTGCACCTCTCCTACACCGCGACGAACAACGCCGAGGCCGACGGCCTTTACCACGAGCTCAGGAAGATCCTCAACCACGTCGGGATGGCCCAACATCACGTCCTCGATAAGAACTTCTACATGAGCATGGACGTCGCCGTGGCCGGCGTCGCGCACCAAGCGGGCACCTGCCGTTTCGGCACCGATCCGGCCACCTCGGTGCTCGACGTCAACTGCAAGGCCCACGAGCTCGACAACCTCTACGTCGCCGACACGAGCATCTTCCCCAGCATCGGGGCGGTGAACCCGGCGCTCACCGCCATGGCCAACGCGATCCGCGTCGGCGAGCACCTGCTGAGCCGGATGGCATGAACTCCGCAACGAAGCCGTCAGTCCTCTTCGTCTACTTCACGTACACGAACCAGACACGGAAGGTCATAGACGCGATGGCCGAGGTACTCCGCGGCCGTGACGTCAACGTGACCTTGGCCGCGATCGAGTTCACTGACCCTCGCTACGCCGGCAGGTTCAAGGAGTTCCCCATGCCGCACCCGTTCCGGGAGCTGGTGGGGATGATCCCGGCAGAGTCACCCCGCCGCCATCCGGCGAAGATCGCCGTCCCCGATGTCGTGACCGACCGGGAGTACGACCTGGTATGCATCGGGTCCCCCACCTGGTGGCTGTCCACAGACGTTCCGGTCCGCTCCTTCCTGGAGTCCGATACGGCAAGCCAGGTGCTGAGCGGGAAGCCTTTCACCGCTGCCGTCTGCTGCCGGCGGTACTGGCGGCACAACCTGAAGACGGTCCGCAGACTCGGGACGAAGCACGGTGGTGTCTTCATCGGCGGCATTCATTTCCGCTACCAGGGTGGCCAGGTGCGCTCGCTGCTGTCGCTGCTGAGCTATCTCGGGTCGGGCAAGTACCGCGAACGCTATCTCGGCGTCAAGATCCCGCCGACCAACATCCAGGACTACCACCTGGAGGCGGCACGGGAATTCGCGGACCGGCTGGCAGACCACCTGGCAGGCGCAGGCGCGCCTCTCTAGCCGGAAGGAACCGGGCGCGTCAACCTGCCACGGTGCGATGGCCCGGCAGACCGTGCATCCGCGTGATGGAACTCGCCCGGGGATCAGGTGAAATGGTGTGATCAACCCGGAGCGGAGATGTATGGGCCAGGCCGTGAGATTCCAGGAGACTTTGCGCAGGCTAGCGATGATCGACGAGGGCTTCGTACAAGACCAGGCCGGGTCGTCTGCCAGCAGCACCATCGCGGAGGAGGCAGGCATGGTGGTCCATGATCAGCACGGGGGCGGCTGGATGGTGGTCCCTCAGCTGGCAGGCGCCACCCGCTTGGGGACGATGACCGATGCTGGCTGACCGGCGTTGAACGCCGAGTTCTTCGCGCTGGCGTTCACCTCGGCGCTGAACCCGAAGCTGCTGGCCATCGATCTGCTGCTGATCGAGAACCGGCGGCGGCGGGCGATGTTCCTGTGCCTGCTACTCGGCGGCCTGACTGTGGCCCTGACAATCGGCCTGCTCGACGTGCTCGTCTTCCACGCCGATGCCATCAAGGCCCAAGGCACGGTGAGCGCCGGAGTCAACCTGGCCCTCGGCCTGGTCCTGCTCGCCGCCGGCGGGCTGCTCGCCACCGGCCGCCTGCTAGGCCGACGGCAGGCACCCGTCCCGGCCGGGGACGTGCAGCCAGAGAAGCCGGAGCAGGACGGCTGGGCGCAGCGGATGCTGCGTCAGCCCCGGCTCGGGCTCGCCATGCTTGTCGGCGCGCTGGTCGGCATTCCGGGCGCCAGCTATCTCACCGCGCTGCACATTCTGGTCACCGGGAGATCCTCCACCGCGACCCAGATCGTCGCCGTCGTCATCTTCGTCCTCATCGATTTCTTGCTGATCATCATTCCGTTCGTGTCCCTGGAACTCAGGCCGGAGGCCACCAAGTCGTTGCTCAAGAACGCCCAGGACTGGCTGCTGAGCCATGCCCGGCAGCTCATGGCCTATACCGCCCTCATCCTGGGCGCTTACCTGGCAGTCAGCGCCCTGGTACGCCTGAGCTGACGTCCGCGCGCCGCCGGATGACAATCTGAAGGCCGCGGCCTTCCGCGTACCGCCTGCCCGCGCCCGTTGCGTCGTGCTTGACCTGATCCAGGCTTCGGCAGATCATGGAACGGCATACCGTTCCGGGGGGCGCAGACGGGAGCATGAGCGAAAGCGACGTGCGTCAGCGGCCTGACGGATCGCACCGGGCGGGCGGGCCGGTACCAGATCTTCTCGAGTCAAAGCTTCTGCGTCCGCTATTGCGGCCTGGGACCGTCAGCCGCTCGCCGCTGATGGAACGGCTGGCGAGGAGCAGCCCGCGCCCGATCGTCTCGGTGGTCGCGCCCGCGGGCTACGGGAAGACGACGCTGCTGTCGCAGTGGGCCGAGCGTAACGGCCAGTCGTTTGCGTGGGTGTCGGTTGACGAAGCGGACAACGACCCGAAGGTACTGCTCAGCTACGTCGCGGAGGCGCTCGATGCGGTCGAGCCGATCGATGAGCGGGTGTTCGACGCGCTGGCATCCCCGGTGAGCTCGGTGCCTGGCTCGGTTGTCCCGCGGCTGGGAGCGGCGTTTTCGTCGATGACCTCGCCGGTGGTGCTGGTCCTGGATGACGTGCACGTGCTGCACAACTCCGAATGCCGGGCCGCGCTGTCCGTGCTGGCCGATCATGTGCCGGGCGGCTCGCGGCTGGCGCTGTCCGGCCGGGCCGAGCCGCCGTTGCGCACCGCGCGGCTGCGCGCCGAGGGGAGAATCCTGGAGATCGGCCCTGGCGACCTGTCGCTCACCCACGCCGAGGCGTCATCCCTGCTGCGGAACGTGGACCTCGCGATGAGCGAGGATGACGTGGCGGAGTTGCTCCAGCGGACCGAAGGATGGCCGGCCGGGCTGTACCTGGCCGCTCTCTACCTGCGGGAGGGCGGCCCCCTGGACACCGCGGTGGTCTCCTTCGGCGGGGATGACCGGCTGGTGAGCGAGTACATGGAGTCGGAGTTCCTGTCGCGGATCTCGCACGGGCAACGGGTTTTCCTCACCCGGACCGCGGTGCTGGAGCGCATCTCCGGACCGCTGTGCGCGGCAGTGCTGGATTTGCCAGGTGCGGCCGCGATCCTGGCGGATCTGGCCAGGTTGAACATGCTCCTGGTGCCGCTGGACCGGCGGGGCCAGTGGTACCGGTACCATCACCTGTTCCGCGACATGCTCCGGGCGGAGCTGGAGCGCGTGGACCCGGGCATGATCCCGGTCCTGCAGCGCCGCGCCGCCGGCTGGTGTCTGGGTAACGGGCTGCCCGAGGCAGCGCTGGAGTACTCGATGGCGGCTGGGGACACTGACCAGGCCGCTGGCCTGGTCGGCCAGCTCGCGGTGCCGGCCCACCGGCAGGGCCGGGTCACCACCATCGAGCGGTGGTTCCGCTGGCTGGAGGACCGGGGCGGGATCGAGCAACGTCCGATGGTCGCGGTGCTGGCCTCGCTCCTGTCCGCACTGACGGGCCGGCCAGTCGAGGCCGAGCGGTGGGCTGATGTGGTCGATCACTGCCAGTACGGGGATCCGGCCCGGCCCGATGACCCTTCCATGGATGCGTGGAGCGCCGTGCTGCGAACCTTCCTGTGCCGCCGCGGGGTCGAACGGATGCGCGCTGACGCAGACGAGGCCGTGCGGAGGTTCGCGACGCAGAGCTTTGTGACACCGGCACCTGCGATCCTGCAAGGGATCGCGCGCATCCTTTGCGGTGACCTCGATGGTGGCGATGCGTCCCTGGAGGATGGGATCCGTGTCGGGGAGGAAGTCGGCGCGCACGAGGATCGCGCGCTCGCGCTGTGCGAACGATCGCTGGTGGCGATGGCCCGCAGCGAATGGGGCCGCGCCGAAATCCTTGCCGGTCAAGCAGCCACCGCTTTGCGCGGGGCCGGGATCGAGGAGAGCTACGCAACGTCCCTGGTCAGCGCGGTGCGGGCCCGCACAGCCATACACCGGGGAGATGTCCCGGCCGCGCGCCAGGAGCTCGTCATTGCTCAGCGTCTGCGGCCCTTGCTGACCTACGCGCTCCCCTACTTCGCCGTTCAGGCCCGGATCGAGCTGGCTCGCGTCCACGTCGCGCTCGCCGACCTGCCCGGTGCCAGGACGCTCATGCGGGAGGTCGATGAGCTGCTCAGGCAGCGGCCCGGCCTCGGGAACCTGGCCGACGAGGCCCAGGCGCTCCGGGCCCAGCTCGCGAGGAAGCGCGGTTCAAGCACCCCCGGGGCGTCCGCGCTGACTGGTGCCGAGCTCCGCCTCCTGCCGCTGCTCTCCACCCACCTGTCGTTCCCCGAGATGGCCGCACAGATGTTCCTGTCCAGCAACACCATCAAGTCCCAGGCGAGCTCGATCTACCGCAAGCTAGGTGCCTCCACCCGCAGCGAGGCGGTGTCGCGGTCGCGCGACCTTGGCCTCCTCGACCGGTGAAGACCGGCTTCTTCCTTCACCCCATTGGGGGGATGCCGCTCCGGATCAAGCGAGGTGGAATCGTGAGAGCACAGGTGAGCAAAGGCACTGAAGTCAAGTTCGGCCATGCCGGCATAGGAGACACAATGACGTCGGCAACGACCGGCTCCGGCTTGGGGGGGTGAATGAGTAGTGCCGGAGGCCTGGACATCGTTACCAGTACCCGGCCTCCTGCTCATCTGAGCGCCGTCCCCGTACGTGCGCCAAGCAGATCGGGATGCCCGTGATCGTCCTCAGCCTCGTTCTCATCGGCTTGGCAATCACGCTCGAACCGATCCCGCTCACCGCGTTCATCCTTATTCTCGCGTCGCAGGGCGGCGTCCGGAAGGGCGCCGCGTTCATCTTCGGCTGGCTCGTTTCGCTCGCGATGGTGATTGCCTTCACGGTGCTCGTCACCGGCAACAACCCCCCGAAGCCCAGCACGGCTCCCTCGCTGGCCGCACTCGCAGCCAAGCTCGCCATCGGCGCTGGGCTGCTGCTGATCGCGATCCGGCATTACCGGAAGATGGGCAAGCCAAAACCGCCGAAAAAGCCCCCCAGGTGGCAGACGCACATCGACAATATGACGCCGTGGTACGCCATCGGGCTCGGCCCGCTCACCCAGCCCTGGGGACTCGTCGCTGCAGGCGTCACGGTCATCGTCGAGGCAAAGCTGTCATCCTGGGAGAGCTACCTGACGCTCGCGCTGTTCTGCGTCATCGCCACGTCCTCGCTACTCGCGATGGAGATCTACGCCGGCTTCCGCCCCCAACCAGCGCAGGAGTTCCTCGCCCGATCGCGACTCTGGATCAACACCCATACCGACCAGGTCATCATCATCGTCTCCCTGGTACTCGGCTTCTGGCTGGTCGCGACCAGCATTTACTACCTCGTCACCTAGCGGTGGGGCCTGGCGGACCGCCTCGCCGCGGTGAGCCGCCGCCAGCTTGCGGTGGATGTTCTTGAGATGCGTCCAAGGACGTAGAGATCTTGGTGTTGCGGCACAGGATTGCAGTCGTGCGCCGCCGAGTCGCCCAGCCGAGACCGGACTGGGCTGACCGTGCGGTGATTGTGTCGCTCCCAGGGCTTCGCCACCGCTGGCCAGCGTGTACGCCATCACCGAGGGCCTTGCCGCCTATGAGCAGCACCTGGGACTGACCTGCGACTGTCCGAGCTGAGTATCAGCGCGCCGGTACATAGTCCTGCTTTGTCCCCACCTTCCCCGTAGGCGGCCGAAACCATGGGAGCGGTCGCCGGGTCAATGGTGTAAGCGCCGGAGCGCAGGCGATGTCCAGGTGGAGCCCCCGCAGGAGGGTGCCGTCAGGCACCTGCGGAACCATTAGCCGAGGCAGTAACCAGTCAGCGTGCCGTGCCGGTAGCGGTGCCCAGCCGCGTTCGGCTCAGTACGGCTCAGGGCCTCGGGGTCGGCATCCAGGCGGGGCACCCGGACCCGCGGCCTGTCTCGACTGGCAGCTCGAAGGACAGGTCGTTGTTCCCGAGGCAGCGCTTCCGGGACGTGCGCTTGCAGCTTGGCGGTGATCTGCATGCTGAGCTTGAAGCGCCGGTACTACTTGTCCTTGGGATAGGGCTTGACCAGGAGCCGGCTGCCCTCCGGGTGGAACTTGGGATCCACCTGCACCACGGCCCGGCTGACCGTCAGCATGCGGGTGGCGAACTCGATGTCGCGCACGCGCAGCTCGGTCAGCTCACCCCAGCGCGGGCCGCTCTCAACGGCGGTATCCACCATCAGCTTGGACTGCGCATCGGGCAGGCAGTCGTACAGGACCGCGAACTGCCCTGGCGTGATGATGGTGCGGGGCTGGGCCGGGACCGGCGGGGTCTTCACGCCCATGCACGGGTGGGGTGTAGGGCTGGCGGGTGCTGGCCTCGATCTCGTGGTTCGGGAGCCACGTCTTCTCCACGTAGCCGCGGAAGGCCTGGCGGCCGCGGCTGTGGTCGCCTAAGTAGCCCCGGGCAACCTTGCCCTCCGCCCGCCGCCGACCCCGGAGATCCCGGTAGGTCGCGGCGTAGCGCACTTTCCGCCGGCACTGACCCGCTCCCGGGTGAATCCCATAACGCCTCCAGAAATGATTCCGGATCTGAGCCATCCGCCCGGTAAGGGGCGAGCAGCGGCACAGCGGAGCGCGGAGCGATGGCGGCCCGGGCCCGCAGTGAGTCCTCCAGTGACGCTGGAGGGCCGGCGTCCTGGGGCACCATGAATCCTGACTTTCCGGCGAGGCCAGAAGGGCAAGCCGCGGCTCCGACCGGAATGCGTCATCAAGGCCGTCACCCGGCTCACCGCGCCGCCGGGGTTACCGCGCCAGCCGGCGCCCGGGGCGGCCTCGTCACGGCCGGCAGACGCGCCGAACCAGGTCCTCCCAGCCTCGGGTGAGGCGTTCGGAGATGTTGGGGGCGTCCTGTAGGCCGGACAGGTAGAGGAGCAGCGGACCGTCCAGCGCGGCGGTGAGCTGGAGGGCCAGCATGTCCACATCGGCGGCGCCGAGACGCGTCTCCTGCAGCAGGTACCGGATATGCGCACGGGACATGGGCGTCTGCGACCCGGCAGGCACCGGCTGGCTGCCGTCCAGTGCGTTGCGCGCGATCTCACGATGTCCGGTCAGGAAGCTGATCCTGGCCTGGCCGTAAGCGATCAGCCGGTCCAGCGGCGCGGCACCCGGACCTAGCGGCGGCGGCCCTGACAGTACTCGCTCCTGGAAGTCACGCTCGTCGTCGTCCAGCAGCGCCTGGAAGATCCCCGCCCGCGTGCCGAACCTGCGGAACACCGTTCCCTTGCCCACTCCGGCCCGCTCGGCCAGCGCGTCCATGGTGATCTTGTCCGCCCCCAGCTCAGCGAGCATCTCGCGCGCCGTAGCCAGCAGTACCTGCCGGTTCCGCGCCGCGTCGGCACGCTCGGGACGCCGGGGTCCCAAGGTCAGCGCGGGCTGGTCCATGGGCCCCACTCTAATGGCCGGAATATAAGCGGGGTGAAGTCCGCTTACGCTCCCAGTGTCGGCTCCAGCCCAAGGAGGATCAGTGATGAGCACGACTCAGACCCCCGGCCGTTTCGCCACGCTGCCTGACGAGCAGACGCTCGCGGCTACCGTCACCGCGCTCGAGGAGCACGGATTCAGCGTCGAGGTCGTGGACGACCTCGACGCCGCGCGGCAGGCCGCCCTGACCCGCGTCCCCCAGGGCTCTTCGGTGATGACCAACACGTCGGTTACCTTGCAGGACGCTGGCATCTCCGACGCGATCAATGACGGCGGACCCTACGAATCAGCGCGCAACAAGATGTTCGCGCTCGACTTCGCGACCCAGGTACAGGAGATGAAGGCGATCGCCGGGCAGCCCGACTACGCCATAGGCAGCGTGCAGGCGATAACGCGCGACGGGACGCTGGTCATCGCCTCGGCATCGGGCAGCCAGCTCGCCTCCTACGCGTGGGGCGCCGCCAACGTCATCTTCGTGGCCGGAGTGCAGAAGCTGGTCCCCACGCTGGAAGCGGCCCGCGAGCGGATCTACCAGCACAGCCTCCCGCTCGAGGACGCCCGCGCGCAGGCAGCGTACGGGCAGCACAGCTACGTCGGCAAGGTCCTCGAGATCCACCAGGAACTGCCGGGCCGCATCCACATCGTCCTCGTCCGCCAGCCGGCTGGCTTCTGACCGGAGGTGCTGACATGCCCCTGACTGGCGATTACGCCGTCGCCGCGTGGCCGGACTACGCGGAATACCAGAAGAAGACCACCAGGACGCTCCCGGTCTTCGTTCTCACTCCCGAGGATTAGCAATGAGCATGACCCAGACGCCCCGGCTCGCGGTTCTCGGCGCGGGTCATGTGGGGCCGGTCATCGCGCGGCTGGCCCTCAAAGCCGGCTACCCGGTGGCCATCGCCACGTCGGGCGACCCGGAAGACATCGCGCTGATCACCGAGCTGGTCATTCCGGGCGCCCAGCCGCGGTGGGCCAGCGACGCGGTGGCGGACGCGGGCACCGTGGTGGTCGCGATACCGGTGCACCGTTTCCTGGAACTCGACCCCAGCCTGCTGGACGGAAAGCTGGTTGTTGACGCGATGAACTACTGGCCGGCCAGCGACGGCGTGCTCAGGGCTTTCGAACATGGCGGGAGCAGCGAGATCGTGGCTGAGCGGCTCGGCGGCTCCGCCGTGGTCAAGGCGCTCAACCACATCGGCTATCACGAGCTCGAGGGCCGTGCACGCCCTGCCGGCGCCCCGGACCGGCGGGCCGCCGGCGTGGCCGGTGACGATCCCGCGGCGGTTGCCGTAGTCGCGGAGCTGACCGACCGGCTCGGCTACGACCCGGTTCTTCTGGAGGGTTTGCGGGCGGGCCGGGTGCTGCAGCCGGGCGGGCCGGTGTTCGGGGCCGTGCTGGGGCTGGCCGAGTTCGAGCGGGCCGTGCGCGATGAAACGAGGAGCCTCACATGACATACACGTTCGGTCTCGACACGTTCGGCGACCGGAACGGCAACGCCGAGGGCGAACCGCTGTCGCACGCCCAGACGATCCGCAACGTGGCCGATGAGGGCGTCTTCGCCGAGCAAGCCGGCGTGGACTTCTTCGGGATCGGGGAGCATCACACCGAGTACTTCCCAATGCCGGCCGGCGACGTGGTACTCGCCGCGATCGCGGCCCGCACGGCGAGGATCCGCCTCGGCTCCGCCGTCACCGTGCTGAGCTCCGACGATCCGGTCCGGGTGTTCCAGCGGTACTCCACGCTCAACGCGATCTCCGGTGGCCGTGCCGAAGTGATCCTCGGCCGCGGGTCGAGCATCGAATCGTTCCCGTTGTTCGGCTACGACCTGGCCGACTATGAGGGGCTCTTCGAAGAGAAGGCGACGCTGTTCGCCGAGCTGCTCAAGGGCGGCCCGGTCACCTGGGAGGGCAAGACCCGGGCGCCGCTGCTGAACCAGGACGTGGTGCCGCACGCCGAATCCGGTCCGTTCCCGGCGTGGATCGGCGTGGGCGGCAACCCGCAGTCTGTGATCCGCGCCGCCCGGCTCGGGTTCTCGCTGGCGCTCGCCATCATCGGCGGCCCGCCGGGCCAGTTCGCCAGTTACTCGCAGCTGTTCCAGCGTGCTCTGGAGCAGTTCGGCCGACCGCCGCTTCCGGTGCTCGTGCACTCGCCGGGCCACGTCGCGGCCACCGACGAGCAGGCGAAAGCGGAGTTCTGGCCGCGCTGGCGGGACATGATCACCCTGGTCGCGGCGGAGCGCGGTTTCGCGATCCCCACCCAGGAGTCGTTCGACCGGGAGACCGGGCCGCACGGAGCGCTCTACGTCGGCTCACCAGAAACGGTCGCGCGGAAGATCGCCTCGACCCTCCGCACCCTCGACGCCACCCGGTTCGACCTGAAGTACGGCATGCCAGGACTGACGCACGACCAGCTCATGACCAACATCGGGCTGTACGGCACCGAGGTCATCCCGCGTGCCCGCGAACTGCTCAGCTGACCACGCGGCCTGGCCTGCCGACAGCACGGTCCTGTTCGGCCGGCGAGATCCCCGCCGGCCCGCCGCCGCTTACCAGACACCCCCCCGGATGATCGAACTGGCCGGCGGCCCCACGGCGGCCGGCGGAGCCTGGGAGAGCTACCTCGTCATCTTGCGTGAGCTGCCCGGCGGCGCACCGCCACCGAGAATCCCGCACTGATCGCCGCCACGCACGCCTGCCTCGACCTCGTAGCCGGCGCTCTCCGCTGACCCGCCAGGCCGCGGCAGGGTCCGGGGCAGCCCGAAGCAGGGGAAGAGGCTGCTGTCGCCGAACCGGGTGATCGCGCAGATCTTGTCGCCGGCCAGCGTGAGCACGACGAGGCTATGGGCGTGCACGCCCGGCGCGTGCGGATCGGTGCGGTAGTAGCCGAACGCGGGCTGGTTGTTGGCGTGAGTAGGTACCAGCCGGGCCACCTGGGGCTTCCACTGGGGCCGGGTCTGGAAGAACTCGGCGATCGCGGCGCGGCCCTGGTATTCCAGCGGCTCGGGCGGCATCGTCAGCCACGCGTCCTCGGTGAGCAGGGCCACCAGGCGGTCGGCGTCGGCGGCCTCGAACGCGTCCGCGAACCGGCTGGTGAGCTCGCGCTCCCGGGCCGACCGCGGCGCGGGCGCGCTGTCGCGGCCCGCGGCCGGAAGCTGGGCAGCGAGCGTGGCGCGGGCCCGCTGCAAGGCACTGTTCACCGACACCTCGCTGACTTCGAGCATGTCGGCGGCCTGCGCCGCGGGGTAGCCGAGCACGTCGCGCAGCACCAGGACGGCGCGCTGCCGGGGCGGCAGGCGCTGCAGCCCGGCCACGAACGCCAAAGCCACCGCTTCCTTTGTCTCGTAGCGTGCTTCGGGACCGGGTGCGGTGTCGGGCAGGTCATCGAGCAGCGCGTCCGGGTAGGGCTGCAGCCACAGCGGCCCGGCCCGGCGGGTGGGCTCTGGCGGGGGGACAGACCACTGGTACCTGGCCGCGGCAGCGGGGCGGCGGCCGGAGTCGCGCAGCGCGTTCAGGCACCGGTTGGTCGCGATCTTGTACAGCCAGGAGCGCATCGAGGCGCGTTCCTCAAACTGACCGAGCCCGCGCCAGGCGGCCAGCAGCGTTTCCTGCAGCGTGTCCTCGGCGTCCTGGACTGAGCCGAGGATCCGGTAGCAGTGCAGCTGCAGCTCGCGCCGGTGGGGGTCGGTGAGCTCGCGGAACGCCTCCCCATCGCCCGCCCGGGCGCGGGCCAGCGCTGTCGTGGTCATGATCACATCCTCGCATCGCCGCACCATCCGCCGGGTCCTCAACGAAACGACACCAGCCGGGCCGGAAAGTCACCGGCCAATTCGCGGCTGCCCGCGGTGTCTCAACCAGCAGCAAGCATCACACGGCAAAACTGGAGGACACGTGAACACCGTGAGCAGGCAGGACGCCGTGACCCGCGCCCAGGGCTGGGCCCTGGCACTGGCGTCGGTGGCGTCGTTCATGGTCGTACTGGACCTGCTGGTCGTCGCGACCGCGCTGAGCACGATCCGCCGCGACCTGGGCGCCTCGATCGGGCAGCTGGAGTGGACGGTCAACGCCTACACCCTGGCCTTCGCGGTGCTGCTGATGACCGCGGCCGCCGTGGGCGACCGGTTCGGCAGGCGGCGGGTCTTCGCCGTCGGCCTGGGCGTGTTCGCCGCGGGCTCCGCGGCGTGCGCGCTCGCGCCCGGGGCCGCCGCGCTGATCGCGGCGCGGACGGTGCAGGGCGTCGGCGCGGCGATGGTCATGCCGCTGGCGCTGGCGCTGCTGAACGCGGCCGTCCCGCCGCAGCGCCGCGGCTGGGCGATGGGCATCTTCGGCTCGGTGACCGCCCTGGCGGTCGTGGTGGGGCCGGTGCTCGGCGGCGCGATCACCCAGGGCATCGCCTGGCAGTGGATCTTCTGGCTGAACGTGCCGATCGGCCTGCTCACCATCCCGCTGGCGCTGCGCCGCCTTGACGAAAGTTTCGGGCCACTCGCCGCACTGGACCTGCCCGGCGTGGCGCTGGGCACCGGCGCGGCGCTCGGGCTGGTGTGGGGCCTGGTGCGCGGCAGCTCGGCCGGCTGGGCCAGCCCCGAGGTCGCCGGCACGCTCGCGGCGGGCGCGGTGCTGGCCCTGGCGTTCACCGGCTGGGAACTGCGTGCCCGCGCGCCGATGCTGCCGATGCGCTTGTTCGCCATCCGGGGCTTCTCCGCGGGCAACGCCGTGGTCTTCCTCATGAACGCGTCGATAACCGGGGCGGTCTTCTTCATGGCCCAGTTCCAGCAGGTCGGCCTCGGCCAGGATCCGCTCGGCGCCGGGCTGCGGCTGCTGCCCTGGGGCGTGGCGCCGTTCCTGATCGCACCGAGGGCGGGGAAGCTGGCCGACCGGATCGGCGAGCGGCCGCTGGTCGTCTCCGGGTTGCTGCTGCAGGCCGCCGGGTTCGCCTGGATCGCCGTCATCGCCTCCCCTGGGCTGGCCTACCCGGCGATGCTCGTGCCGATGATGATCTCCGGCGCCGGGCTTGGCCTGGCCGTGCCCGCGGTCACCAAGGCCGTGGTCGGCTCGGTCCCGCGCGGCGATATCGGCAAGGCGTCGGGCAGCTTCAGCATGATGCGCCAGCTGGGCGGCGCGTTCGGCGTCGCGATCCTGGCCGCCGTGTTCGCCACGGCTGGCGGCTACACCTCGGCCGCCGCGTTCAGCGACGGGTTCGCGCCCGCCATCGCGGCCGCGACCGGCCTGGCCCTGGCCGGGGCCCTCGCCGGGCTGGCCCTGCCCGGCCGGCCAGGCCAGGCACAGAACGCGCCGGCCGAGCGGGTGGCCAGCGGACAGCATGCCTGAGTCATGGCAGGATTCACGGCTCATCGCCGGCGGCTTCACGCCTCCAGGCCGTAGACGGCGGCGATGTCCTGCGAGCTGGCCCACCGGCTGTAGGTGGGCGACCGCGGCCAGCCCTCGGGCGAGTCCTGCCACTCCTCCTGCCGCCCGTAGGGCAGCAGATCGATCAGCGCGAAGCTGTGGCTGAGCTGCTCGGTGCCGCGGCCGCTGGTGTGCCAGGTGCGGTAGACGGTGTCGCCGTCACGCAGGAACACGTTGACAGCGAACCCGCCGCCCGGCGGCGCGCCGACGTCGGCGCCGAATGGGCTGTTCGCCGTGGAATACCAGGTCATTGTGTTCCCGACGCGCCGCTTGTAAGCCAGCGCCTCGTCGATCGGGCCCGGCGTGACGATGACGAACCGGGCGTCGTAGCTATCCAGGAACTCCAGCCTGGTGAACTGCGAGGTGAACCCGGTGCAGCCCGGGCATTGCCACTGCTCGCCGGGAAACCACATGTGGTTGTAGACGATCAGTTGTGACCTGCCGCCGAAGATGTCCGCCAGGCGGACCGGCCCCTCCTCGCCTTCAAGGGTGTAGTCGGGCATCTTGACCATCGGCATTCGGCGTCGCTGCGCGGCGATCGCGTCGAGTTCGCGGGTCGCGGCCTTCTCCCGGGCGCGCAGTGCATCGAGCTGGCGCTGCCAGGTGCCGGCGTCGGCGATAGGCGGCAGTGCGCTGGTGGTCATGCTTCCTCCGAGGTGCGTCCGGCTGCGGTTTGCAGATAGAGACGCTGCCCGGCCGGCAGACTCATCGGTGGCCGGCGGAACCGGCCGGAAGGGCGCCGGACGACCGGCGCATCGCCAGCGTGAGGTGCACTCAGAGTGCAGTATGATGCACTCATGGATCAGAGTACCGCCGGCCTGGCACTGGCGATCGGCGCCCGGGTCAGGCAGGAACGGCAGTCGCGGCGCTGGACGCTCGATCAGCTGGCCGAGGCGGCCGGGGTGAGCCGCCGGATGGTGGTCAACGTCGAGCAGGGCGCCGCGAACCCCAGCGTGGGGACCCTGCTGAGAATCAGCGACGCGCTCGGCGTCGGGCTGCCGGCGCTGGTCGAGCCACCCCGGCCCAAGCCGGTGAAGATCACCCGCCAGGGTGACGGCGCTGTCTTGTGGAGCAGTGAGTCCGGCGGGCGCGGGGTGCTGGTGGCCGGCACCGGGCCACCGGATGTGGCCGAGCTGTGGGACTGGACCATGGGACCTGGAGACCATCATGGGAGCGAGGCCCATACGCCCGGCACCAAGGAGCTCCTGCAGGTCCAGCAGGGCACGATCACGGTCGAGGTGGCCGGCCAGCCGGTCACCCTCGGGCCGGCGACGCGGTCGCGTTCCCCGGCGACGTGGCGCATGCCTACGCCAATCCCGGCCCGCAGCCGGCCAGGTTCTCCCTGGCCGTCTTCGAGCCGGGTGTGCGCCCGGGATCCCGATCGGAGGCTGACGGTGCCTGACGTGGCCATGCTCCAGGAGTTCCTCGCCGGCGGCCGGGTCGATGCCGCCGTGTTCGCGCTGCGGCCCGACTACCGCGCGATGCTGCTGGCCGTCGGCGGGATCGTCCCGGGCCCGAGCGACCAGGCGAGCGACGCGCTGCTCCAGATGGCGGAGGCCGCCGCCGCCGAGGCGCTCCGCGACCGGCCGGCCGAGCAGCTCCCGCACGTGGCCGCGTGGCGGGAGGCTTACCGGGCGTTCGGGGCCAAGCCGCAACGCACCCGCAACAGCCTGGAGGCGCTGCTGCGCCGCGCGGCGTCCGGGCTGCCCCGGGTGAACCGGCTCACCGACCTCTACAACGCGGTCTCGGTGCTGCACCAGATCCCGCTCGGCGGGGAGGACCTCACCCGTTACACCGGTCCGCCGCGGCTGGTCCGCGCCACCGGCACGGAGCCCTTCGACACCGTGGCCGCCGGCGTCGCGGTGACCGAGCACCCTGACCCCGGCGAGGTGGCATGGTGCGACGACGCCGGCGTAACCTGCCGGCGCTGGAACTGGCGCCAGGCCCGCCGCACCCAGCTCAGCGGCGGCACCAGCACGGCGCTGTTCATCCTCGACGCGCTCGACCCCATGACCGACGAGGCACTGCACGCCGCCGCCGGCGACCTGGCCGCCCACCTGGCAGAGCTCGGGCCCGGCGTCCAGGTCGCCCGCCGCCTGATCTGCCGGGCGGGATGATCACGACGCCGTCGGGGTCTTGTTGTCCAGGCCGAACAGGCGATCGGCGTGCAGCGTGTCGGTGAAGTTGCGGATCTGCGAGATCAGCCCGTCACGGCAGGTGCAGACCCAGCAATAGTCGTTGAGGTAAGGCTCGCCGCCGTGCGTCGTGGCGGTCTTCGACTCCAGCGCCACCGCGGTGTCGCCGTCCACGACGATCCCGGTGACCTTCCGCCTGATCGTGGAGACGTCCAGCCAGTTGTCCGCCGCGCCGCCGACCAGGGCGGCGCTGACCTGGGCGGCACCGGTGAACGGGCCGACGCCGGCGGAGGGCGGCAGGTGCCACGTCGCGTCTTCGGTGATCAGCTCCCTGATCGCCTGGGGGTCCGCGCGTTCGTGCGCCTCCAGAAAGCGGGCGATCAGCTGCCGCGTTTCCTGCGTGGTGGCCGCGGTCATGGCCGTGTCCTCCCGGAAGGCCGGGCTTGATGGGCTGCTCATGACTTGAGCTTGTCGTCTCCCCCGAGGGGAGAGTCAAGCGGGACTACGACACCTGCTTCGGCCGGGGCAAGCCGCTGCCCTACAGCCAGGTCTACGCGACCTTGTCCCGGCTGGCCCGGGACGGCAAGGCGGTCGCCGGGCCGGCCGAGCACGGCGAGGGACCCGGCCGCAAGCGCCACACGATCACCGAAGCCGGCCTCGCTGACGTCGGGCAGTGGCTCTCCGAGCCGGCTGCCGCCCGAGCCGCACCTGCAGACGGTGCTGTTCACCAAGGTCGTGCTGGCCCTGATGCTGGGCCGCCCCGCCGCCCGGTACCTGGACGTCCAGCGGGCAGCCCACCTCCAGCGGATGCGCGAGCTCACCGAGCTGAAGCAGCGCGGTGAGGTGGTGGACGCCCTGCTCGCCGACTATGGCCTGTACCACCTGGAGGCAGACCTGCGGTGGATCGACCACACCGCGGCCCGGCTGGACGTGCTGGCCCGGGCGGTGCTCCAGTGAACGCGATCATCGAGGCGCGGGGCGTGGTGAAGTCATTCGGGCCGACGCCCGCGCTGCGCGGCGCCACGATCGCCGTGCAGCCGGGCGAGATCCTCGCGGTCATGGGCCCGAGCGGCTCAGGCAAGTCGACGCTGCTGCACTGCCTGGCGGGCATCCTGGTGCCCGACGAAGGGGAGGTCTGGTTCGGCGGCCAGCGCCTGGACACCCCTGGGCGAGAACCGGCGCAGTGAGCTGCGCCGAGACCGGTTCGGGTTCGTGTTCCAGTCCGGCCAGCTCGTGCCCGAGCTGACCGCGGAGGAGAACGTCGCCCTGCCGTTGCTGCTCGGCGGGATCCGCCGCAGGCCGGCGCTGGCCGAGGCCAGGCCGTGGTTCGGCCGGCTCGGCCTGGACGGCCTCGAGCGCCGCCGCTCCGGAGAGCTGTCCGGCGGGCAGGCGCAGCGCGTCGCGCTGGCCCGGGCCTGGTCGGCGGGCCCGAGGTCCTGTTCGCCGACGAGCAGGCCGGCTCGCTGGACTCGGTGTCCGGCGAGCTGGTGATGAACCTGCTCGCCGCCGCCGCCCGGGCGCAGGGCAGCACGGTCATCCTGGTCACCCACGACGCCCGGGTCGCCGCCTACGCCGACCGGGAGGTCGTCGTCCGGGACGGTAAGGTCAGCTCGCTCACCGGGGCCGCGCCGTAATCGGCCTCGGGCTGCGCCTGGCCGTCAGCGGCGGCCGGGAGGCCGCCACCCGCCTGGTGATCCTGGCCGTCGCCGTCAGGCTCGGAGTCGGCCCGCTGCTGACCGCGCTATCGGCGATCAACGCGGTCAACGCGCAGAACGTCCGGCACGCGTGGCTGTGCAGCGGCGCGGGGCCTCAGCGGCGCGGCAGGAGGGTCTCCCATGCCCCGCGGAGCGTGCAGCAGACGATCACGAGAGGTTACGAATCCGGCGTGCGGTGGTCCCGTTCCTGGTCGGCCGCCTGGTCCGGCCAGACGGCGATGTGGTCGGGCTCCTCCTCCAACTGGACCCGGTCTCGCATGCGGAGGCGGGCGGTCATCTCGCGCGGGAGCTGAATCCGGCCCGCGCGGTCCAGCGTCGCGTACTCACGGGCGTGCAGCGCGGTCCGGCCGTGCTCGTCGGTGGCCGCGTGCCGGATGGTCTCACTGCTCGTCCGGCCGTCCCGGATGGCCAGCGTCCGGCGGACCTGCGATGACACGGCCGGGTCGTGGGTGACCACCAGCACCGTGACGCCGAGTTCGGTGTTGGCGCGTCTGCAGGGCGGAGAAGACGTCCTGGGCGGTGGACGAGTCCAGCTCGCCGGTGGGCTCGTCGGCCAGCAGCACCTTCGGCTCGTTCGCCAGTGCGGTGGCGATGGCGGCCCGCTGCTGCTCACCGCCGGACAGGCGGTCCGGTGTCCGGTCGGCGCAGTACGCGATGCCGAGGATCTCGAGCAGGAAACCGGCCCGGCGCAGCCGCTCCCGGCGGCCATGCCGGCTGAGCCGCATCGGCAGCAGTACGTTCTGCCGGGCCGTCAGGTAGGGCAGCAGGTTCCGCGACGTCTGCTGCCAGATGAAGCCGACGGTGCGCCGCCGGTAGGCCAGCCGCTCTTTGGCGGTCATCGCGCCCAGGTGGTGGTCGGCCACCCACACCATCCCCGCCGTCGGCGTGTCCAGCCCGGCGAGGATGTTCATCAGCGTGGATTTGCCGCTGCCCGCCGCGCCGATCAGCGCGGTCAGCTCCCCCTCCTCGATCAGCAGGTCCAGCCCTTGCAGAGCCTGCACTTCGATGCCGTCCCCGGAGTAGATCCGGACCAGCCGGTCACAGACGATCATCCCGTCTGCGCCGGTAAGAGGCTGATCCTGCGGGATACCCCCGGTAGGCCCGCCAAACCCGGGGGGTGCGGGGGCGGTGCTGCCGGACTCGGTCATGTGCCTGGGCTCCTTCAATCATCGATCCGCAGCGCCCTGGCGCTGCCGCGGCGGTAGCTGACCACGGCCTGGGCGGCCAGGACGAGCAGCGAGGCCAGCACCAGCCCGATGGCCGCGGCGGCCAGCGGGAATGGGGCGGAAACCACCGTGACGCCCGGGCCGGCCCCGGTGAATGCCGCCAGGTCCACCGACGGCCCGATCAGCGGCACGAGCAGCCAGGCGCAGGCGGCGCCCCCGATGGCGGCGGCCACCACCTCGGGGAGCGTCTCGGCCACCAGCATTAGCTGAGCCTGCCAGCGCCGCAGCCCCATCGTCGCCATCCGCGCCAGCGTCATGTCCCGGGTTCGCGCGCCGAGCAGCAGCCACAGCAGCAGGACCAGCGCGCCGAACCCGGCCGCCGCGGCCATCCCCTGCGCGAGGGCGACCTGCGCCGCCTGTGGTACCGGCGCTCCGGTGATCGCGGCGAGGGCCGCGGCGCGCAGCGTGACCGTTCCGCCTGGCAGCGCGCGGCTGACATCCGCGCGCAGCTGCGCCGTATCCAGCCCGGAACCGTCCACCAGCATCAGGTCCGGCGCGGGCGAGGGTGACCCGAGTGCCTGCACGGGCAGCACCATGACGGCGTCGGCGCCGACGCCGGGGACACCGCCGATCCGGCCGGCCACCCGGATCGTCATGGTCTGGGTGCTGTCCAGAACGAGCTGCGCCGGTGCCGCGCCGACGAGCTGGGCGGCCGCGGCGTTGGCGACCGCGGGCACGGCCGCGGCACCGCGCGCGGCGGTCCCCGACAGCGCGGCCAGCGGGAACCGTACGCCTGGCGCCTGGCCGGCCACCGCCGCATACCGGGCCGGGCTCACGAACACCGCGGTCAGCTCCTGACCGGTGGCCGGCAGCGCCGCCGCGGCGACCACCCCGGTCGCGGTGGACGCAACTCCCGGCATGGAGGCGATCTGGCGCTGCAGCACCGGGGGAATTACCGCGCGGACGGGAGCTTCGATGATCGCGTCGGCGCCTACCTGCCGCCAGGATTCGGCCACCTGGCCACGGGTAACCGAGGCGCTGATCATGGCGGGGAACGCCACCATGGTGAGCACCAGCACGAGGGCGAACGCCGGCAAGGCGGCGCCGGGCGGGGTGCGGGTGGCCCGCGCCAGCCCGACGAACGCGGCCACCCCGCGCGACCGGCCCGCGATCCGGGCCAGGGCGCGGGCGGCGGGCGGGTAGCAGCGCAGCACGATGACGGCCACCGGGATGGCGAGGAGCACTGGCGCCGCGCTCGGGTACAGGGACGGGTTCCCGGCAGACAGGCCCTGCTTCCGCAGCACGATGAGCCCGCCTATCGCCGCGGCGGCCAGAACCGCCTCGAGCACGATCCGCCGGGCTGCGCGCGTCCGCCCGCTTACCCGGCTGGCTGGCCTGCCGGTGGCCGGAGCCGCCACACGCTGCGGGATCACGCTCATCAGCACGGGCCCGGCCAGTGTCACCGCGATCGTGACGCCAGCCAGCCACCAGCTCACGCGATTGCCGCCGCCGGGGGTCAAGCGGATGGCGAGCGCCGCGGCCATCGCCCCGGCGGCCACGGCGATGACCGCGCTGGCCCGCAGGACCAGCCAGCCAAGCTGGCGCAGCGATGCGCCGCGCGCCCGCATCAGCGTGAACTCCGCGGCGCGGCGCTGCGCCACCAGCCGGGCGCCGAGCAGCACCACCACCGCGCCCATGACGGCCAGGCTGACATACAGCAGCCCGAGCACGGGAGCAACGGCATTGTCCGCGGTGACGAACGGGGCGAGGATCGCTGGAACCTGCGAGGTGACCGTCACCGTGACCGGCGGGATCGTGGTCGTACAGTTCGTCGTCGGGCACGTTAGCTCGCCCGAGCCCAGGTTGGTGGTTCCGCCGCTGGCGATCACCAGCCCCGAGGAGTCCAGGCCGTTGATACCCGCCTGCACCGCGTTCACCTGGTCCGCGGTGAGTCGGCCGAGGTCGGCCGGGACCACCCAGGTGAGCAGCATGAGACTCTCGTTGAGGCCGGACACGGCCAGCGGGAGCCCGCCGGCGCCGATGAACAGCGCCCCGGCCCAGTGCGCGGGCTTGGTCGACGTGCCCGCGATCAGCGTCGGCCGGCCCACCGCGGGATCGTCAGTCCAGAAGTCGGCAGCCGGGTGGACTGGCCGGATGATTCCCGTGATCACCAGCCGCAGCGTGGGGCCCATGCTCAGGCGGGTACCGACCCGCAGGCCGAACCTGGCCGCGGTGGCGGTGGTCACCGCGGCTTGCGCCACGGCCCCCTGGCCGGCGGACGGCAGGCGCCCGGCCACGACGTGGCTGTAGCGGGCCAGCACCGTGCGGTAGGTCACCTCGAACTGCGGCTGCCCGCGCCCGGCGGCGCGGGCCGCACCGGTGACCGGCCCGTAGCCTGAGGTCAGGCTGGACCATGCAGGCAGGTCGCTGGCTATCGGCATCCCGGTCGCGGCCAGCTGCGACCGCAGGCGCGCGCCGATCGCGGCCATCACGGGCCCCGGACTCTCGCCCACGCTCTGGCCGAATGTCTCCGACGCCGTTAGCAGGCCGATCGTCCCGACGACGGCGCTGTCGAGCGGCGAAGCCGCGACCGTGTGCCGCAACGCCCCGGTGCGCAAGCCGCTGCTGTCCCGCGGAATCGCCAGGCTGGCCAGCACGGAGGCGAACACCAGCAGGCCGAACGCGACGCTGGCGGCGGCCCCGGTGCCGGTCAGCGTGATCCAGGCGGCGCGCAGCCGCCGCCAGGGCGTCCTCATCTTGCCTCCGCGCGCAACTGCGCGGCCGGGTCCGGCCTGCGTACGACGGACAGGGCGGCGGCAGCGACCGGCAGGGCGGCGGTGACCAGGGCCAGGACGGCGGCCTGGCCGAGCGGCAGTACCGCCAGGGCGGATGGCACCGGGTCCGTCGCACCAGTGGTCAGCGTGATCGCGGGCACCACCAGCCGCGCCAGGCCAATACCGGCGAGCAGGCCCACGGCCGCGGCCGGAACGCTGAGCGCGAACTGCTCCAGGCACAGCTGGCCGGCCTGGGCTCGCCGGCCCACGCCCAGCGCGGCCAGCACCGCACTCTGCGTCCGCCGCGCACGCAGGCTCGCCGCGACGCTGACCGAGAATCCAAGCACGCCAAGCAGCAGCGCCGCCGCCCCGATGGCCAGCATGACCAGCCTGGGCGCCTTCAGCAGCGGATTGTGCAGCAGGGCCGCCTGCTGGCGGGTGCGGACGGCGGCCGACGCCCCGGCCGGCAGGTGTGGTACCCGGCCGCCCCGGGTGCGCAGCCACACGCTGGTCACCGGCAAGGGCGTCCCCTGGTTGGCCACGAGCACGTCGCTGACCGCCCCGAGGTCGGTAATCAGCGCCCGGTTGCGCCCGAACACCGTCGGGAACCTGGCCACCGAGGCCACGATCCGGACCGGGAACGAGGCTCCGCCGACCGCGACCGAGACGGTCGATCCCGTATGCAGATGGTTGGCCGCCAGGTAACCGCTGGTGGCGATGGCCGGGACGATCTGGGACGGCGGCGGCGCCGTGATCGCGACCTGCCCGATCATGCTCTGGGGAGCGAGGAGCTCGTTGTTCATGATCGCTGCCGTCGGATCGTGGCCGGTGCTGAACGTGAGTTGCCGGCTTCTCCCGGCGGCGCCGCGCCAGGCCAGGATCATTGGCCGTATGCCGTCCGATGGCGGAAACGTCTGGAACACGCCGGGCGGCCCGGTCGGTACGGACGGCGAGGATCCCCCGGCCGGCCACGCGGCCAGGGCGGCGCCGGGGCGGAACGGCGGGCCGAACGGGCCGCGGGCCGTATCGGCCACCGCGAGGGAGAAGATGCTGAGGGTGGCGTTGGGGGCGGCCAGCGGGCTCGCCGGGTCGTACGGCGGCAGGACATAGGTGAGGGAGAGGCTGAGCAGCCGCAGCGGGTAGCTGGCCTGCCGCGGGCCGGGCAGCGCGACGACCAGGGCATGCCGCTGGCCGTCGGCAGGCAGCACCCCGGCGGGCAGCGGGTAGCTGACGCCGTTGGCATCCTGGACCGAGGCCGTGACGGTGGCTGAGCCAAGTTCAGTCCGCAGCTCGGCCGCGCTGGTGCCCGGGCCCGTTCCGAGCGCCGCGAGGATCTGCAGCCGGTCCGGCAGGCCGGGGAGCGCCAGCCCCGGCGGCCGCCGCGGGATGATGCTCCGCCACAGCGAGCTCAGCGGAACCGGCGACAGATCGGGACGGAGCAGGATCGCCCGGCCCGCCGTGGCCGCGCCCAGGGCGATCAGCTGGCCCCCGCTGCCGATGCTGGCGATGCTGGCCGGCGTCGCGGCGGTGACACCCGGTTCCCCGATCATCGCCCTGGGGTCCAGGGGTGTCCCGGCGGTGGCGTCCACCCGCACGTCCGAGCCCACCGCGAAGGCGGCCTGGTCGGCAGCCGACCGCTGCCAGCTCGCCCACCCTGCCAGCGCGAGCGTGGTGGTGGCCGTCGCGACGACGACGAGCAGGACCGGTCCCGCCTGGCGGATCGGCCGCCTGCCGATCTGCCAGCTCGCCATGGCGGCAGCCAGCCGCCGGCCCCGCTCGGTTGCCCCGTCGGCCAGCCGGGCCAGCAGCGGCAGCGTACGGAGCGGCACGAGCGCGACCCCGGCCAGTGCGAGCGCCGGAGCGATGGCGACCACGGGATCGATCCCGAGTGACCCCGACGCCGGATGCGAGACCGCTGAATAGCCGCGCAGCTGCCACACCGCGAGCGCCGCGAGCGCCACCACGGCCAGATCGCCGCCCGCCCAGGCGACCCCCGCGAGCTGGGCCTGCCGGCCCTGGCGGATCCTGGCCGCGTCAGGGGTCCCGGCGCGCAACGCCGGCCAGGCCATCACTGCGACGCACAGCGCCACCATGGCGAGGGCCGACAGCCACGCCAGCGAGCTGATCCGGCTGGCCTGATAGCTGTCCAGGCGCAGCTGGCCCGCGCGGGCCAGCACGCCGGCCAGGCGGACGCCGGCCAGCACGCCGGCCGCGCTGGCCACGGCCCCGATGACCAGCGCCTCGGCCAGCACCGGCCGCGTCAGCTGCCACCGGGTGGCGCCGCGTGCCCGCAGCAGCGCCGACTCCTCGTCGCGCAGACTGGCCAGCAGCCGCGCGGCTAGCACCAGTGCCGCCGCCGCGACGAGCAGCAACTCCAGCGCGCCGATCGTGAACAGCGACCTGGCCAGCACGACGTTGCTGGCGAGGCCGGCCAGCAGCTGCGGCAGGCGCGTGGTCACCTGCAGCCCGGCCGGGAGGATCAAGGTGGCCAGCTTCGTCACCACCTGGCTGGTGCGGCCGGCCAGCGCGCCGATGTCCTGCCGGGCCATGACCGGCGCCGGCGGAAGCACGAACCACGAGGCCTGGCTCGCGGTGACGCCGCTGCGGAACGCCGCGGGGCTCACCACCGCGGGGCCGTATGTGACGAGGGAACCCGGGGTGCCGCCCCCGGGAATGGCGTTGGCGGCGAACCCTGAGACGGGCACCTGGTCCAGCGCCCAGTACGGCGACTCCGGGTTCTTGAGCCGGAACAGGCCGGTGACGCGCAGCCCGGCCGCGGCCGGGCCTGACCGGGTGGCGGCTTTCAGCACCGAGCCGGGCGTCACGTGCAGCCGGCTGGCCACGGCCACCGGCAGCGCGACCGGGAGCGGGCGGCCGGGGTCCGGCGGACCTGGCCATGTCCCGGCGGTCAGCACCGTCTGGGCGCGGATCCCGGCCAGCGCCCCGACCTGGATCTGCCACTCGAGGGGGGCAGGAACTCCCCGGACCGGGCTCGGCTCGGCGCGGACGGCCCGGGGCGGCGAGAGCGGGATCGGGTTCGCCCACAGCGCCCCTGCCATCTGGTAACTGATCCCCGGCCAGGCCTTACGCAGCGCGGCACGGATCTGGCGCGTGTCGGTGGCCGCCTGCCCGGCCCCGCCCACCACGCCGCTGAGCCCGATCACCCGGCCCTGCGGGGCGGCGAGGATGCTCTGCGCTCCGGGCGCGATCACCGCGGCGGCGAACGTCCATGCCGCGGCCGCCAGCCCGGTGGCGAGCAGGACCGTGACCGCGACGCAGGCCAGCAGCAGCCATGAGGATCTGGCCCGGCGGGCGAGGAAGGAGATCCCCAGGCCAGGCGCAGACCAGCTCCGGTCCGGTCCCGGGCTGCCGTCCTCAGGCTGGGGCATGGGCGCCCGCCTACTCATCTCTCGCCTGAGTTCCGGCGTCCCCGGCCAGGGCCTCCTCCCCGGCAGCTGGCCCGGTCACGACGCAGCCGTCCTCGAGCACAATGACCGTGTCGGCCAGGTCGATGAGCGCCTCGTCGTGGGTGGCGACCAGGGCGGTGATTCCCTCGGAGCGCACCACGCTCAGCAGCAGCTTCATGATCTCCCGGCCGGTCTCCAGGTCCAGCTGGCTGGTGGGCTCGTCAGCGATCAGCAGGCCTGGCGGCCGGCCAGCGCGCGGGCGATGGCGACCCGCTGCTGCTGGCCCCCGGAGAGCTCGCCGGGCCGGTGCGCAGCATGGCTGGACAAGCCCACCAGCGCGAGCATCGCCGCGACCCGCTCCCGGCGCTCGCCGGGCCGCACCCCCGCGATCCGCAGCGGAATCCCCACGTTCTCCGCCGCCGACAGCATGGGAATGAGCCCGAAGGACTGGAAGATGAAGGCGACCGTGTCCCGCCGCAGCGCCAGCCGCTCCCGCTCGGCCATCCGGCTCACCTCGCGGCCATCCACCCGCACCTGGCCCGCCGTCGGGCTGTCCAGGCCCCCGATGATGTTCAGCAGCGTGGTCTTGCCGGAGCCGGATCGCCCGCGCAAGGCAGTGAGCTGGCCCCGGCCCACCGTGAACGACACCCCCCGCAGGGCGTGCACGGCCGTATGCCCGCTGCCGAAAGTCCGGGAAATACCGTCCGCCGCCACCATGACCTGCGGCGGCTGGCCGGCATCACCTGCACCGGGCGCAGCGGCCAGCTCGGCGTTGTCCTGGCTCACACCCGTTAACCCGCCAGTGATCGGAAACGCTTACCTCGGCCGGCGAGATTTCTGCGCTCTGCGCGTGCCGGCCGCCGGGTCACGCGTGCCTGGCTGACGGGGGCCGGTCCAGGCGGGCTACGGCAGGCGGCTGCTGGCCGTTGATGCAGGTGTGGGAGCTGGTGTAGATGACGCCGACGAAGATGGTGTGGCCGAGGTCGAAGTTGCCGATGAACAGCTCGGTCCCGGAGGGCATCGCCGCGGGGTCGAGCACCATCGTGATGGGGTCAACGAACGGGGCCAGCTGACTGGGCTTGACTGGCCAGTTCCCGCTCTGAATGATGTCCGGGATACCGCGCGGGATGGACAGTACCCGGCGGCCGACCGGGGCGGGTACCGCAGGGTTGGACGAGCAGTAAGTGTCGGTCTTGGCCAGGGCCGGGATGCCGTGGTGCGCGAGTGCCCGCTGCAGCGCGGCCGGGTCGAACACCTGGCTCAGCTTCAGCGAGACGGTGCCGTCGGTATAGCTGGTGAGGGTGAAGGCCGCGGCCTGCACCGTGCCGGTACGGGCGGGGGCCGCACCGAAAACGCCGGCCAGGCCGAGCGCCAGCGCGATGGCCGCGGCGCCACCGGTGACGCCGAGGCCCGCCAATCCTGCGAGCCGCCGCCGCCGGTGCACGCGGCCCCGGTTGGTGATCGCGGCCAGCGGTGGCGGCCCGGGCACGGCCAGATAAGACAGGGAATCGCGCAACTCCTGGGCCAGGGCGCTGCCGGCCGGGTGCTCGTCGTCACTCATCGTTCGATCACCATGGCCGTGACGGGGGCGAGTTCGCCGCGAAGGGCCGTCATGGCCCGCGACAGGTGAGCCCGGACCGTTCCCGGCGCGATGCCGAGCTGCCTGGCGGTCGTGTCGATGTCCAGGTCGAGCAAGACACGCAGCACGATCACCTCCCGCTGGCGGGCTGGCAGGCGGCGCATCGCGGTGAGCACGGCACTGTCCAGGCCGGCCCTGGCTGTCGGCCGCCGCGATGTCATGACTGGCCAGCGCCGTTTCCCTGCTGCGCCGATGCCACGCGGACGCGCCGGCGTTGAGCGCGGTGCGGACCACCCAGGCCCTGGGCGCTGGATGATGGCTGACCTTGGGCCAGGACGCCCACGCCCGGGCGAACGCCTCCGCAACCTGGTCCTCGGCCAGCGTCATGCTGCCGGTACTGACAGCCACCGCCCGCAGGCAGGGATCCCAGCTTGCCGCGAAGAACTCGGCGAACTCGACGTTGCCTTGGCTCACACCCGTTAACCCGCCAGTGACCAGAAACGCTTACCTCGGCCCCAGCACGATTTTGCACCCCCCGGTGACTTACGTCGACGCGGCCTTCCGGCTGGAGTCGCCGGGTAACCCGGCTGCCGAGCGCTCAGCTACCGGTGCACCGCTGGCTGGCCTGCACCAGGCCGGCCCCGATTTCTATATACGCGCCAGGCCGATGCCCATGGAAGCCAGCCTCCAGCTGGACACCGCCGCCGCTGGGCAGGGCCGAGGGGCGGATCACTATGACGCCGGAGGGTGGTCCCGGATGCGCCGGGAAGACCTTGCTGAACAAGGCATTGCCTGCGGGAGTGTGCCTCCCGGTGACACCGGCGCCCGGCCACGGGCGGCACGCCGGGTTCTGCTGGGGGACGAAAGTGACCGTAGCCGGTACCCCGTCTGCGCGGAGCCTGCGTTGCACTCCGGCCGGATCGCGCAGCTCGTGGATGGTGACTTTGATAGTGCCGCCGGGCTGCTTGACTACCGTCCAGGCCGTCAGGTGGAAGCCGGGCCGGTGGCTGGCCGGATGACTGGCCGGCAGCAGCGCGGTCACGGCAACTGCCGCCCCGGCCGCCAGTGCCAGCACTCCCGTCATGCCGGGGATCAGGCGGCGGCGTACGCGGCGCCTGCGGGCTCGGGCGATAATCTCGCCAGCCGGGATGCTCGGGTGTGCCTCCCCAAGGGAGTCGCGCACCTCGGCGAGACGGTCTTTGATCGCGGTAAGGGTGTGGTCGTTGTTCACTGCGTCAGCTCCTGATCGTCGCGGGCGGGGATATCGCGGCGCAGAGCGGCGATGGCCCGGTGCAGGTGAGTGGTGACGGTGCTGCTGGAAATGCCGAGCATCGTGGCGGTGGCGCTGGTGTCCAGGTCGAGCAGAAGCCGCAGCGCGATCACCTCGCGCTGCCGGACCGGCAGCCGCCGCAACGCGGCCACCAGGGAGCTATCCAAGGCCAGGTCCTGACTGGCGGCCGCCATGGTGTCCTGGCTGCCCAGCGTGACCTCCAGGCGGTGCCGCCGCCACCAGGACACGCGCGCGTTCATCGCGGTACGGATGACCCACGCTCGTGGCTCGGCCAGCCCGCGTACTTTCTGCCACGACGCCCAGGTCTTGGTGAAGGCCTCCGCCACCAGGTCCTCGGCCAGCGGCCGGTCAGCCACGCTGACCATGACGATCCGCAGGCAGTCACCCCAGGCCGCGGCGTAGAACTCCGCGAACTCGCGCTGGTCCTCTTCCACGCTCCATACACGCATGAGGACCCAGATTCGTCCACCTCACAGTCCCTGACTCAGGCAAATCTTGCCGGGCCGGGGTAAGCGTCGGCCGCCACTGGCGGGTTAACGGGTGTGAGCCACCACAAAGCCGAGTCCGCCGCTGCGCACGGCGCAATGCGGACCCGGGTCCAGCGGCAGGAGGAGCCCGATGCACGCCAGCATCCAGCCAGCGCGGCTGACCCGCTCACGGCGAGCGCACGTGCCCGCCGCCGCCCTGCTGCTGAGCGGGGCCTTGGTGGCAGGATGCACGGGAGGCTCAGGCAGCCCGGTCAAGCACGTGCGGAGTAGCTCCGCGCCGCTCAGCGCGAATTCCGGCTGCATGTATCCCCCGGCCTTCTCCTGCTATGCCCCGCACCAGTTCCGGGTCGCGTATGGCATCCAGCCCTTGCTGGACAGCGGGATCGACGGCCACGGCGAAACAGTGACGGTCCTGGCCCCTCCCCAGCTCCCCAACGTCCAGGGAGCGCAGTCCCCCACCGTCCCGGTAGCGCAGTCCTCCAGCGCTCCGGCAGCCCCGCCCCCTGGTGCGAGCCCGGCTACCACCGACATCCGCAAGGACCTGGCGGCATTCGACCGCATGTTCCGGCTGCCCGCCGCGCGGATCCAGGTCGTAACCACCCTGGCCGGCTCAGCCTCGCCCTGGCAGGCGTCCGCCGAGGAGGTCCAGGATCTCGAGGTCGTGCACACGGCCGCCCCCGCCGCCAACCTCCGCGTGGTCTTGCTGCCCGCCAACGTCCTGGCCAGCGCCGCGAACGCGACGGCGGACATGATCGCCGCGTTGCGGCTCGCCGTCTCCGGCACTGACGTGGCGTCGATCGGCTGGAGCCTGGGGGAGCACTTCTTCAGCCAGGCTCGGGTGGCCGAGATGCACTCCATACTGCGGGGGGCGGCCGCGCACCACGTCACGGTGGCCGCCAGCTCGGGCGACAACGGTGCGGTCAGCGAGTCTTATGGGGGCAGCCCGGTCGAGGAGGTCAGCCTTCCCGCCTCCGACCCGCTCGCGCTGGCCGTTGGCGGCACCACGCTCACCGCGAATCCTGTGACCGGCACCTACACCAGCGAGACCACCTGGAACGGCGCGGCCGGCAGCTTCAGTGTGACCCCCGGAGCATCGGGGGGCGGCTTCAGCCACCTGTACCCCCGTCCCGCCTATCAAGATGGCGTCGCCGGTATCTCCAAGATGAGGGGCGTGCCCGACGTGGCCGGCGACGCCAATCAGCTGGGCGGCCTCCCGGTCGTCTTCGCCGGCGATAACCAGTCAGCGGTCAACACGTCGCCCGGCACCAGCGCCGCCACGGCGCTGTGGGCGGGACTCATGGCACTGGCCGACCAGGACGCCCATCACGGTCTCGGCTTCGCCAACCCCACCCTCTACCGCATCGCCCGCAGCCCCAGCTATCACAAGGCCTTCCACGACATCACTACCGGTAACAACTTGACCCTCGGCCCCGTCAACTACCAGTACCACGCCGGTCCCGGATGGGACCCGGTAACGGGCTGGGGAACCCCCAGCGCTCAGGCGCTCATCCCCCTGCTGGCCCGCAGCTGACATACCAGGACCAGTCATGCAGATTCAGGGCTCCGCCCCGGTGGCCTACGATGCCTGGCATGCACGGCAACAGCCGCCTTGAACGCTTCGCCGACCTGGTCGTCCGGGTCGGCGCCAACGTCCAGCCGGGCTCGGCTGTCCTGCTCAGCAGCGACATCGCCCATCTGGAGATCGCCCGTGCGGTGGTGGAGCGCGCCTACGCCGCTGGCGCCTCATGGGTCGAGATCGAGTGGTCGGACGGCCCGATCCGGCGCTCGCGGCTCACCCACGCGGACATCGAGACGCTGACCAGGACGCGGCCGTGGGTGATTGAACGGACCAAGGCATGGGCGGCCGAGCGCGGTGTCTCGATCACGCTCGTCGGCAATCCTGACCCGCATCTGCTCGACGGTATCGATCCGGCGAAGACCGCGGCATTCCCGGTGGAAGAGGCAAAGGCCTACCGGGAGGCGCTCCTCCTGCACCGCTTGCGCTGGACCGTGGTCCCGGCGCCGAATCCGGGCTGGGCGCACGAGGTCTTCGGCGAACCAGATGCCGAACGCCTCTGGGAAGCAGTCGCGACGGCGATGCGCCTCGACGAGGCCGATCCGGTCGCCAGCTGGCGGGAGCGCGCCGCGGAGCTGGCCGCGCGGGGCCGCTCGCTGAACGCGCTGGGGCTGACCGAGATGCGCTACCGCAGCGCCGCCGGCACGGATCTCACGGTCGGGCTGGTGCCGGACAGCCGGTGGACCGGTGGCTCCATGAATGATCCGGACGGCCTCACATACATGCCGAACATCCCGACCGAGGAGGTCTTCACCAGCCCCGACCGGCGCCGCGCCGACGGCACGATCAGCCTGACGAAGCCGGTGATCATCGGCGGCCAGATGGTCGAGGGGCTGAAGGTCACGTTCTCCAGCGGGCGCATCACCGATGTCACAGCGACGTCGGGCGCCGAGTCAGTACGTGCTCAGCTCGATACGGACAAGGGCGCCCGCAGCCTCGGCGAGGTCTCGCTCGTTGACCGGGACTCACGGATCGCGAAGGCCGGCATTCTCTTCCACAACATGCTGTTCGATGAGAACGCGGCCTGCCACGTCGCGTGGGGGCAGAGCTTCCCGTTCGCGGTGGCGGGCGGCCTGGCGAAGAGCAACGAGGAGCGGTATGAGATCGGGCTCAACCGCTCGGCGGTGCACACCGATGTCGTGATCGGCGGCGAAGGCATGACCGTCACCGGTACGGGCCCGAAGGGCACGGTGGAGATCATCCGCGACGACGAGTGGGTCCTCAAGGCCTGACATCCATCAGGGCATACCCGCCGGCCTGGCCGGCGGCGGTCAGCCGCCTGCCCAATGCGGGTCGCGGCCGGTCCAGGCAATGAACGCCTCAGTCGCCGTGGCCTGCGGGCCCGCCTCCCGGGCCGGGCCGAACACGCGCCCGCTGCGCACCTGCTGCTCCGGCAGCGGGTCCGCCACGGCGTGCGCGAACTCGATGGCCCCGGCCGGGATCACAACGTCGCACCCGATGCTGCGGCCCAGGTCCCAGGCGTGCACGAACAGGTCGGGCGCCGGGAAGCTGAGTCCCTGCCCGACCGGCCGCGGGCCCATCGGCGAATCGACGACCCGGGACAGGTCGGCGCCCTCCACCGCGCGGCGGGCGGGGCCGGCCAGCGCCGCTCCCAGCTCGTTGACGCAACCAGCCGGTTGCTATAGTGTGGCAGCCGTTCAGTTGCCACTCACTGGAGGCCGACATGGGTTTTCCTGATCGTATCGAGCGGACCGTGGAGCTCGCCCACCCGCCGGGCAAGGTGTGGGCGGCGCTCACCACGGCCGAGGGCCTGGCCAGCTGGTTCGGCCAGCAGGTCGCGATCGACCTGCGTCCGGGCGGGCCGGCCAGCATGAAGTGGGACAGCGGCCACACCGCCGACATGCGGGTCGAACGGGTCGAGGAGCCGACAGTGTTCGGCTTTACCTGGCACATCTACGGCCTGCCCGATGAGGATCCGCGCCGCACCTATGTCGAGTTCACGCTCGAGCCGGCCGGTGCGGGCACGCGGCTGACCGTGGTGGAATCCGGCTTCAGCCAGCTGCCGGAGGACGCCCACCGCAAGGCGTTCGACGGCAACACCCAGGGCTGGGCGAGCGAACTGGGTGAGCTGGCCGCATACCTCGATGCCGCCTGACATCGAGGCGATCGCCGAACAGGTCTTCGCCGCCCTGGCCGACCCGAGCCGGCGCGCCATCCTGGCCGCGCTGGCGTCGGGTGGTCCAGCTACCGCCACCGACCTGGCCGGGCGCCTGCCGATCACCCGGCAGGCGATCGCCAAGCACCTGGCCCTGCTGGCCGAGGCGGGCCTGGTGACGGCCGAACCGGGTGAGCGGCGCCGGGTGCGCTACCGGCTGCGTTCCGCCCCGATGCAGGTAGCGCAGCAGTTCCTGGCCGCGCTGGCCCGCGACTGGGACGGCCCGCTCGGCGCGCTCAAGGACCACCTCGATGGTGACACCAGCCACCCCGCCGCAGCCACAGTCCAGCAAACCGGAGGGCATCATGCCTGATCACACGACAATGCACACACCCCCGATCGTCTCCCCGCAGGAGTGGGAGGCAGCACGCCAGCAGCTTCTCGTTAAGGAAAAAGAAGTGACCCGCGCCCGGGACGCACTGGCCGCGGAGCGGCGGCGGATGCCGTGGCTGGCGGTGGAGAAGGACTATGCGTTCGATGGCCCTGAGGGCAGGGTGAGCCTGCCCGGCCTGTTCGGGGGCCGCCGTCAGCTCATCGTCTACCGCGCTTTCCTCGAGCCCGGCGTGGACGGCTGGCCCGACCATGCCTGCCCGGGCTGTTCCCTGGTCGCTGACCAGGTGGCCCACGTCGCGCACCTGAACGCCCGCGACACCACGCTCGTCTTCGCCTCGCGCGCGCCGCAGCCCGACATCGAGCGCGTGAAGGCGCGGATGGGCTGGGACATCCCCTGGTACACGATGACCGACAGCTTCGACGCCGATTTCGGCGTGGACGAATGGCACGGCACGAACGCGTTCATCCGCGAGGGCGACAGGGTGTTCCGCACCTACTTCGTCAACAACCGCGGCGACGAGTCAATGGGGAGCACCTGGGCGTACCTCGACCTGACCGCGCTCGGGCGGCAGGAGGAATGGGAGGACTCCCCCGAGGGATATCCCCAGACGCCGCCTTACCACTGGTGGAGGTGGCACGACGCATACGACGACGCTGAGCCGTCGCAGGAATAGCCCGCCAGACTCGCCGATGGGAGCGATCATGGAGAGCAAGCCGCATAACGCAGGACCGCCGGCCGCTGGCGCCCCCCGCACACCGGGGATGCCCGTGGTAGCTGACCGGGCCACCTTCCAGGCCGGACTGGATGCGCTGCGGGCCCGGGAGAAGGCAGCTGATCGCCTGCTACTTCATGTGGCAGGCGGGCCGCCCGCCGCCGGGCAGTGCGAGGGCTGCACGTTCTACACCGGGCAGGTCCGCGAGCTGTCCTACCTGCACTCCCGGGACGTCACCTACGCCACGCTCGGCCAGGGCCCCTACGACGAGAGCGTCCGCTACCGGGACTTCATGGGCTGGGACATGCCGTGGTACTCCGCGCTCCCCTCCCTCGGCACGCTCCTCGCCGGGCGCCAGGTCGGCTTGTTCCACCTCGTGTGCTACGTACGGGACGGCGACCGCGTCTTCGAGACCTACTGGACGACCCGCCGCGGCGTGGAGGCGATGGACTACAGCTACGCGCTCATGGACCTCACCGTGTACGGACGCCAGGAGTCGTGGGAGGACTCGCCCCCCGGCTGGCCGCAGCAGTGCTCCAACACGCGGACTAACGGCGGCCCGCCCGCCTGGCCGCCCGTGCCAGCGTGGCCGGGCGGGCGCCCCGCCGCCCAGTGGCCGCGACTCGAAGCCGGGCATTCCGACGACCTCGGCACCCCCGGCCGCTGAGCAGACCGCCCTGAATGCCCCCATGCTGAACGCTTGTCAGGCACGCGGGCGCGAAGGTAGAACAAGTAGGAATGACTCCAGGCAGGGGCGAGATCGTAGTGATCATCGCAGTGCCGATACTGTGAGTGACCCGTCTGCGGCCACGGCTGAGCCGTCCCTCGCCGCCAAGATCGATCACCAGAAGGCGCACCCCCGACGTGGCAGGCGGTGGCCAAGCGCGCTGCGGTGGTCGCCGTCGCCGGCATCTCCATCTACCTCGTGTTCCCGGCGATCACCGAAGTGCTCGCATCCTGGCCGCGCCTGTCGACCTTGGATCCGCGGTGGTTCGCCCTGGCCATCGGGGCCGAGGCCGGCCACTTCTGCTGCACGTTCGCGCTGCAGCGCCTGGCGCTGCGGACCAAGGCATGGTTCCCGGTCGTCACTTCCCAGCTGGCCGGCAACGCGATCACCCTGATCATGCCGGGTGGCGCGGCGGTGGGCGCCGCAGTGCAGTTCCGGATGCTGGCGGCCAGCGGGAAGGACACGAGCTCGACCGTGGGCGGGCTGACGGCCTTCTCCCTCCTCGGCGTGGGCGGGCTGCTGGCCCTCCCGGTCTTCGCGCTCCCGGTCATCCTGGTGGGAGCGCCCACCAACCGGGGACTGGTCAACGCCGCCATCCTCGGGGCCGTGGGGTTCGTGGCCTTCGCCGCGTTCGGGGCGGTCGTGCTGGCCTACGACGCACCGCTGCGCTGGTGCGGCCGGGCGGCGCAGCGGGCCAGGAACTGGGTCCTGCGCCGGCGCCCCCCGCTCACCGGGCTGGATGAAACCCTGCTCTCCCAGCGCAATGAGATCCGGGCGGCGCTGGGCGAGCAGTGGTGGCAGGCGCTCCTGCTCTCCGCTGGCCGCCTGGCGCTGGACTACCTGTGCCTGCTGGCCGCCCTGCGGGCCACCGGGGCCCGCCCGCGCCCGTCGCTGATCCTCGTGGCCTACGCGGTCGCCGGCGTCGTCGGGATGATCCCGGCCACTCCCGGCGGCCTCGGGCTGGTCGAGGCGAGCCTGACCGGGCTGCTGGTGCTGGCCGAGGTCAACTCCAGCCAGGCCGTACTGGCCACGCTCACCTACCGGCTCGCTTCTTACTGGGCACCGCTATGTGCTGGGCCGATCGCCTACGGCCTGTTCCGGCTCCGGTACCGGAGCCACCCGTCACCCCCGCGGACCACCGCGGATCCCTCGGCGGGCTAGGGGCCCCGCAGGCCTGATCTGGCGCAGGCCCGCGCGAACGGCGCCGCCCTGGCAAGACGCACGGCCGGGCGGCCCGAAGCGTGAGTGACGCACGTCACCCTGACCATCCAATCTCTCCAAGCGTTCCGCCCGTACTCGGTTCCGGCAAGCAAGTGATGAAGGGGCGGCGCCTGACGCACGAGCGTCCACCGCCCGGAACAGGAGATGATCAAGATGGGCATGCCCCTGCTGGGACGGCTGCCGATGCCGGTCAAGCTGGGTGTCCCGGTGGCCGCCGGGCTGCTGGCCGCGGCGTGCGGCAGCGCGGCCGGGTCAACGGCCGCCGGGACGCCGGCGAGCGGGCCGGCCACGGCGACGGTGATCGAGTCTCACGCTGGCTCGGCGGGACCGTTCCTGACCAATGGGTCCGGGCGCGCCGTGTACCTGTGGGCCGCGGACAGCATGAACAAATCCACCTGCTCGGGGGCGTGCGCCGGGGCGTGGCCTCCGGTGACGGCCATGGGCAAGGTGACCGCAGCCGGCGGCGCGAAGGCCGCTGACCTGGGCACGATCACCCGGTCGGACGGGAGCAAGCAGGTGACCTACGACGGCCACCCGCTGTACTACTTCGCCGGCGACTCCGGCCCGGGCCAGGCCAACGGCCAGGGCAACGATGGCTTCGGCGCGAAGTGGTGGCTGATCGCCCCGGCCGGGGCGAAGATCACGGCTGCCGATGCGGCCGCCGGCGCGGGCAGCTCCTCCCCGGCGGCGCCGGCCTCATCCAGTGGCTCCAGCGCCGGTGGCAGCTGGGGCTGACTCCTCCCGTGACCACGTTCCCGACGCGCATCGCGGCCGCTGATGCTGGCCGGAACCCCAACTCATAAGGAGAGAGAGACCGATGAACTCCAGTCACACGAGCACCCTGCTCCGGGATCACGGCTCCGCCTACCGGGACAGTGTCCCGGGCCGGGCTGCCCGGCTGCTGGCCCGGGGCCCAGCCAGGATGAAATCACCAGCCGCGCGCTGGGCGGTCAATGTGCTGGCCGCCGCCGGGGCCGCGCTGATGGTGTGGTCCGGCGTGATCCACCTTCAGCTGTGGTCCGACGGCTACCGGAGCATCTCCGTGATCGGGCCGCTGTTCCTGATCCAGGGCGTCGGGGGCATCGCGCTGGCCGTGGTGCTAGCCGTCTTCCGCCGCGTGGTCCTCATGGCGGCCGGTGCTGTCATGATGGCCGCCACGGCCGCCGGGCTGCTGCTCAGCGCCGGCACCGGCCTGTTCGGCTTCCGGGAAAGCCTGGCCGTCCCCTACGCCGGGAGCTCCCTGGTGGTGGAGTTCGCCAGTGCGGCCGTGCTCGCGGCCGCATCCGCCATCGTCCTGGCCGCCCGCCCGGGATCCCGGCCAGGACGGCGCTAGCGCCCCCGGCGGGCCCGTCCAGGCCAGCGGGACCCCTTTCCCGCTGGCCTGGACGGCCTGCACCAGGATCGCGGCCGGAGAATTTCCCCAGTTCATGCGCCGTGGCCCAATCTCTTTCCGGCCCTCACCCGTATGTAGTGTGTGCGGATAGTGGGGACCCCGACTGACCAGCTGCCAGACGAGACGCTGCTCGCAGGCCTGGGCGCCGGCGACGCTGAGCTATCGCTCGCGTTCGTGCGCCGCTTCCAGGGACTCGTCTTCGGCGTCGCGATGGCCGTAGTCAGCGACGCCACGACAGCGGAGGATGTCGCCCAGCAGGCCTTCGAGCAGGCATGGCGGCACGCCCAGGTGTTCGACTCGCGCCGCGGCTCCGTCCGTGCCTGGCTGAGGACCATCACCCATAACCTCGCCGTTGACGTCGTCCGTGCGCGGACATCGTCGCCCGTGGACCCGGACGATCTTCCCGCTATCCTCACCGCGGTGACCGACACACCGGAACGGGTCGCCGAAGCCCACGACAACGCCGCGGAACTGCGCCGCACGCTGGCCGGGCTGCCCGAGCCGCAGGCCCGGGCCGTGGCCATGGCCGGCATCTACGGCATGACGGCGCAGCAGATCGCTGACAGCGAGCACATCCCCCTGGGCACGGCGAAAACCCGGATCAGGGACGGGATGCAGAAACTGCGGGCCGCCTACCTCCCGGAGGAGGCCGGTAATGAGTGAGCTGAACGAGATGGGATGCCACGAATTCTCAGACGTCGCCGCCGAACTGGCGCTCGGCGTCCTGACCGGGCGTGAGCGTGCGCAAGCGCTCGCGCACCTGGACCACTGTGCGTCGTGCCGCGAGAAAGTCCGCCAGCTGACGGCGACCAGCGAGGGGCTGCTGGGACTGCTGCCCAGCGTGGAGCCTCCGGCGGGATTCGAGGCGCGGGTGATGGACCGGCTTGGCCTCGCCGCGCCCGCCCCGGGCCCGGCCCGCCAGGCTAGCTGGATCAGCCGGATGTCCCTCCCGGGCCGGAAACCTGCTCGCCGGCGGCCACCGGCCAGGCCAGGCCGGCCTGGCGAACTCGGCGGGTGCTGGCCGTAGCGGCCGTCACACTGGCCGTCGTCGCGGCTGGCCTGGGCGGGTGGGGCCTGCGTTCCGGCACCTCGGCCCCAGCCGGGACCCCGCTGAGCTCCGCCACCCTGCTCTCCGCCAGCCACCAGGCAGCGGGAAAGATCTTTCTCTACCAGGGCAGTTCACGGTGGCTGTACATGTCCGTGGACATGCCCGCGGGGAACGGCACCGTGATCTGCGAGGTGGAAAGCCGGGACGGCCACATCACCACCGTCGGCTCGTTCCGGCTGACCGGCGGCCGCGGCTACTGGGGCAGCCCGCTCCCTCCGACCCACGGGCCGCTCGCCGGCGCGCGGCTGGTCGGGCCGGGCGGCACCGTCCTGGCCACCGCCAGGTTCCACGCCTAGCGACCCAGCCGGACTCCGTGATCATGTGAGCCGGGCGGCAGCCTCGCGGAAAAGGCGCATCCGGCGGCACGCGCGCTAAGTGTCGAGCTTCACGGGATTGTCCCCGTCGCCCATTACCTCTCCGGCCTTAGCTGGCCCGTTCAAGAACCAGAAGAGGGCCAGGTACGCAAAGAACCCGCCCGCCAGGCCGATCGAGTACAGGCCGAATAGTTGCTTGTCCTTGAACAGGCCGACAACGGCGCCGCCGCCGATGGCCCCGATCACCGTGGCGATGTCCGACACCGCCACGGTGCCCGTGCGCCGCACCAGGGTCCGGTAGGTGATCCAGCCGACGACAATCCCGAAGCAGACCGCTCCCACGTCGGTGGCGATCATGTTTCCCCCTCCGCGGGCAGGTCACCGGATGCAGGCCGGTGGAGGCTGAGGTCCATCGAGCAGAACGGCGTGTAGGCCAAGCCTGCCACGTTCCCCTTCTGGAGCAGGTCGATCCGCGCCCGGTACAGGGCCGTGCCGACCGACGCGCCTGGCTGCGCCGGCGAATTCCTGGTAGAAGCGCAGTGCCACCTCACCGGCCACGTGCTGCGTCACGGGAATCTCGGTCCCGACCACACCGGCAGCGTCCATCCCGGCCAGGGCGTCAACGAACGTGATCACATCCTCAGCAGAGAGCTTCGCGGTCTCACATCCGTTGATGAAGATCAGGGGGGCGATGTCGGCCCAGTGAGCTGGCCCCCAGGAGTCACCCTCGTCCCACGCGGCGAAGTCGGTGGGCCCGATGCGGTCGCCGGCGCCGATCTCCAGGAACGGCACCGTCAGCTGTGTCCCGGCGAGTTCTGCCCGCCTGCCGTGACAGTAGAAGTAGACGAGCGGCAGCGTGGGATCGGCGAACGCCGCCCGGATCGCCGCGCGCGAGTCGCAGGCGTCCAGGGCGAAGCGGCCCGAGAAGCACTCTTCCAGGTCCTTGAAATGTGCGGCGGTCAGCGCCGGGTTGAGCGCCAGGCTGCGGCCAGCGGCAGCGTGCGCCGGTTCCGCGACGCGGATCCGGGTGCGCAGCGCACCGTGGCGGACGGAGGGTGGCTGTTCCAGCAGGTGCCGGAAACCCCAGAAGCCGAACGGGCAGAGCACGTTCTCCCGGTGCTCGCCCTGGTGCGGGCACGCGTCCGGGTAGCCGCTGAGCTGCACCCGGTTCGCCTCCCAGTTTTCCAGCAGCGGGCACAAGATCCATGGCTGGAAGACCTCCCGCGGGATGTCGTAGATCAGTGCCCAGGGGAACGCGGTGGCCGTCACTCGCGTGATCTGGATCGTCGCCCGGGTCGCGAGCTGGCCGCGCAGGTAGGCGCGATCCTTGCGGTCCGGCACCACCTCCGCCCATAGCTGGGAGCCGAGCAGCGCGAGTTGCTTGAGGTCGTGCACGAATGCGTCGGCCGGCTTGCCGTTCTGCTCGTCGTACTGGGAGACCTTGCCGTCACTCCCGAGGGTGATCTCCTGCAGCTTGCCGCGGATGGCGGTGAGGGCTCCCCGCGCGGAGGACTCCGAGACATCCACGGCGATGGCGCGCTCCCCGTTGTTCACCACGACCTTGTGCGTCCCGCTCGCGGACTCATTCATGAGCACGTTGAGCTGCCGCGGCGGCAGGTCACCGGTGTCGGCGGCGTCCCTGGCCAGAACGAAGTCGAGCACCCCCTGGATCAGGGCCGGCGCACCCCCGGGCGGGGCGACCGTGAAATCGGCGCGGACGGATTGCACCGCGTTGTTGTTGCTGTAGATCGTGCACCGCACGGTCGCCGCGCCGTGGCCGGGCCGGGTGCGGATCGGGACGTGCAAGTAGGGCTGCCGGTCCTGCGGAGCGCAGGTGTGGCCGGGCCCCCGGCAGGAGCAGACCCAGCTGGGTCCGTCGAAGGGCAGGAAAAGGCGGAGCAGGTCCCCCGTCACCTCAACATCAGTGCTGGCGACTACGACGTCGAACCAGTAACCCTCGGCCGAGGACGCATGCAGGTCTTCCTCGTGGATCGGGGCGGGGTTGATGACGATGCTCTCCCCCACCACAGGCCCGATGTCAATCCGGACCGCGTACTCGGACCCCGGCGCGAGGCTCGCGGTCGGCAGCAGGACACGGTGCCCGGCGTCGGTCAGCGCGATGTTCAGCACCCGCGCCAGGGGCGTGAGGGCGGGCTGGCTGAATTCAACCGGGCGCGCACCGCCGCTGACCTGAACGAGCCCGGCCCGGTCGACCCGGCCGATTGCCTCAGCGAAGAAGGTGGTTCCCCGCCTGATGGCCGTCAAGTCACGCGTGGATGGGAGGCTGATGCGCGAATCGGTACCGACGACCTGATGCTCGCCCACGAAATCAAGCGCGCTGCTGCGGCTGAGGGACCGCAGATCGATCGTGGTGCCGTTGCTGAACGCCATGGTCGCTGGAACACCAGGGAATCGGTTGTAGTACAGATTCACGATGCGTCGGGTGTCCCGTGGCTTGTCCACGGACAGCGACACGTTGAACGGCATACGTTGGCGCGTCGAAATACTGCCGCCCGGGTTCGGCCGTGCTGGAGACGTAACCCGCCACCGCGCTGGCCGCCTGCTGGGAGATGGTTCCCTGGCCCGGCTCATTGCCGATGGCCTCCTGCTCGACTGGATTCCCGAGCATGGACAGCCGCTGCAGGTCCGGCAGATCAGCCGGGTCCGGCGGTTGAGCGAGCAGGTTGTCGTCGAGGTACAGCTCCTGCAGGGGGATCTGCCGCAGCACAGCCAGGGCAGCGGAGGTCAGCCGGTTGCCCGACGAATCAAGCCGGCGCAGGGCGCGGAACCCGGCGAAGGTCTCGGGCAGCGTCTCCAGCCGGTTGCCGCTGAGATCGAGTGACTGCAGAGTCGCCGGACTGGGCGGCAGGGGGACGGCGGCTATCCGGTTGCCGCCGGCATCGAGGACGACCAGCGCCGGCAGCCGGGCGAGCACGCTGATGTCCTCGATGGCATTGCCGGATACATCGAGGCCGCGCAGTTCCTGGCATGCCGCGAGTTCGGGCGGGAGCTCGCGCAGCCGGTTGCCAGACACGTTGAGCTCGCGGAGCGCTGGCAGGCGGGAGACCGCCCCGTCCAGTCGCCGGAGGCGGTTGGCGGCGACGATGAGTTGCTCCAGGTGCGGCAGCTCCCACAGCCAGGCCGGCAGTTCGGTCAGCCGGTTGCCGCTGATATCCAGGCGGCGCAGGCTGGTCACAGCCCGGAGCTCGTCAGGCAGCGCCCTGAGCCCGAGCCGGCGCAGGGACAGGTGACCATCGTCTCGCCAGCCCTGCCCGGCCATCGCCGCCGCGACGCGAGCGGCCTGGGCCGCGCCCGGAGAATCTCCGCTCACGCTCATCAGGACCCGCCGCCGTCCTCTGCGCCCGCAGCTGCGCCCGCGGCGATCAGGTCCTGGATCATTTTCTCATGATCTTGCGCGCGGGCGTTGCCGAGCGGGGTCGAGCCGTCCTGCGCACGGAGGCGCGGATTCGCGCCGTGCTGGAGCAGTACCCCGACCGGCTGGGCCGAGAATCCAGTGGTCGCCCAGTGCAAGGCCGTCGCGCCGCTGTCGTTCGCCAGGTCGAGGTCCGCCCCGGCGTTCGCGAGAACCTCGATGCACTCGGCCATCCGGTCGGTCATCGTCATGTCCCGGCTGTACTCGTTCCGCCCGTCGCTCGCGAACATCACCGCCGTGTTCCCGCTGACGGTCTGGGCGTTCACCTTCGCGCCGCGCTGGAGGAGGTAGGCGACGACCTGCGTATCCGCGCGCATCGCCGCCGCCATCAGCGGGGTAATGCCCTCGTCCGTCTCCTCGTCGATGTCAGCGCCGGCGTTAACCAGCGCCGTGACGGCTTCCAGCGAGCCGGCCGCGCCGCCCTGCGCGGCACAGTGCAGCGCGGTCTGGCCAAGGTCAGCCGCGGCATTAGGGTCCGCGCCGGCGGACAGGAGAGTGCGCACGACGTCGAGGTCACGCCGTTGCGCGGCGGACATGAGCGGGGTGGCGCCTGAGTTGTCGCGCGAGCCCGGGTCCGCTTTCGCGGTGCACAGGAGGGAGGCAACCGCCGGTGACTGCGCGAGCGCGAGCGGGGTGGCGCCGCTATTCGTCCGGGCCCCGATGTCGGCACCCCGGCCGATCAGCAGGCCCGTCAGCCCGGCATCACCCCGGCGGGCCGCGTAGTGCAGCGGGGTAAGGCCGTCGCTGTCCTTCACCTGGATGGCGGCGCCGCGGTCCAGCAGCGTTTCGATGACCTCCGCGTCCGCCAGCTCTACCGCTCTGGCCAGCGCCGTCTGGCCAGCGCGGTTGGGCTGATCCACGCTCGCTCCGGCGCGAATCAGCTCAGCGGCGAGACTCGCATTCCGGCTTGCGGCGTCCGTCAGGAGGGTCTGCCCGTCGTCCGTCACGATGCCGTCCAGACCGTAGCCTGCGCCGTGGAGCATGCCGAGAACGGTGATCAGCGACGCCGGTACCGGCCCGGCGTATGTCATCCCCGCTTGGCCCCGGATGACGAGCGCACTGACCCCGAGCTGGGCGAGGCCAGGATCAGCATGGTTGACCTGCCCGGCTCCCGCGCCCGACGCGATGACGCGGGAAGCAGTGTCCGGGTCCCCGCAGCGGACCGCTACCCGCAGCAACTCGACGAGCGTTCCGGCGGTTTGCGCCCGCAGGTCGGCGTCGGCGATCTGCGACCGGATCTGGTGGTCGTGCCACGAAGTCTCGGCGTCACTGCCGTACACGGTGTTCGGGCGCGGGTTGACGCCCAGGATGTAGCGGACGTCTGGTTCCTTCGTGCCGACCCGCCCGGCGGACTCGAGCGCGGCGAACCACGCCTGGGCCGCTGCGGCAGGACCGGCCGCCGGGCCGCGCCCGGCCCGCGCCGCGCGTGCCGCTACCTCAGCGTGCGGGGGCGGCGGGCAGGCCACGCCGAAGTGGAAGACGCCACGAGGCGAGTACACGGCGGCCGCCTGGGCCGGGTCGGCGCCCACGACGTCCAGGACCGGGTAGGCCAGGGCAACAGCTCTCGCCAGGTCGATCGGCCCTGCCGCGTTGGTCAGGGAGAAGTGGGTGTAGGTGCCACCGGGGCGGTGCTCGAGCGTGCAGATCATCGCCAGCCCGCCCGGCAGGCGGCAGCCTCGCGGGTCCCCCCTGTGCAGCGGCTGGCCCGCCGCCGCGGCGGCCGCCTCGAGCATGCCCGGGAGCGCGCCACTGAGGACCCGGGCGATCTCCGCGTCACCGGACAGGACGGCTGACGCACGGCTGCCGGGCCCCGAGGAGTTGAAGATGTGGTGCCCGAGCTCGTGATGGATGACGAAGAGCAGCGCGTGGATGTCAGGGCATCTCAGGATCATGTCGCGGCCGAACTCGAAGGTCGCGTCGGCGGCCTCGCCGGGCACGATCCGGGCGCGCGTCAGGATCTGGTCGAGGATCCGGAGCTTGGTTCCGGCCGCGACCATTTCCTGTTCGGGGCCGAGCAGGTAGCTGCCCGCAAAGGCGCTGAGCAAGTAGGCCCTCAGGACTTCGCTCGCTACCGGGGCGTTCCGTTCGACCAAGGCACGGAAACGGGAGATGTCGCTGATCCGGGCCAGCTGGGCCAGGAGCATCGACCTTGATTCCATGATCAGCTGGCGCGGGCGGAAGGTCAGCGCGTACAGCCGGACCAGCGGCGCCGTGTCCGCCGCCTCCGTGAGTTCATCCAGTGACCGTGAGCTGAGCAAGCCGGGCGCGGCGGCGTCCAGCCCGAGCTCGTGGGCAATCACCCGGCACAGGCTGAGCAGCGCGCCGAAGTCGCCGTCCGCCGCAAGGCTGCGCAGGGTGGTCAGCGCGGCCTGCGCGGCGCTCCGCCCGGGCGCGTTGCGGATAAGGTCGGCCAGCAGTTCGCACGGCTGCGGCACCTGCTCGACCGGTGAGCCCGGCAGGCACAGATGCCCGCCTGGATTGCCCCGTCATCCCGCCCCCCTCGGCCCGGACGCAGCCGAGCCTCCCCCGCGGAGATATCCGATGCACACATGATGGCCCGGCGGCGGCCTGCCGCAAAGGTCTGGGCCCGACGAGTGAGCACACGCCTGGCCGCGCACCGGGGGCGGCCAGGGCAATGCCGCAATTCCCGGAAGGATTGAAGGCCAACTGCGCTCCGCTGCGGAGAGAGCTCCACGCTTGACAAATCAACCAAAATGCGTACTATAGCTAGCAGAAGGCTTTGAGCGCAGAAGGCTTTGAGCAGGGGAGCTAGAACAGAGGAGAAAGAAAATGACTGAGACCCGTACCGTCGGCCAGGAAGTCCAGGGCGAGATCCTGAACACGGTCCGCAAGAGCCAGGACGCGGTTGTCGATGCCATCGCGCGCTGGGCCCAGGCAGTCCAGTCGATCGCCCCGTCGATGCCGGTCCTGCCCTACACCGCCAAGCTGCCCAAGCCCGAGGAATTCGTGGCCAACGCCTATGACTTCGCCGAGCAGCTGCTCGCCAGCCAGCGGAAGTTCGCTGAGAACGTGCTGCACGCGGCGGCACCGATGCTCGCCACCAAGAACGGCAGCCCGGCCAGGAAGGCCGGCTCACAGGCCAAGTGACCACGTAGCCACGCGGCGGACCAGGATTTCCCCGGTTCGCCGCGTTTGCGCATCCCGGGCCGTGCCCAGCTACACCGGGATCACGAAGAGAACCGGGTCAATCGAGGAGCAGCTTCATGCGGTGTTCGCTGCCTGCCGGGTGATCCGGCAGCAGTTGCCGTTCATTCGTGCTCTGGAAACCAAATTTCTGGTACAGGCGCATGGCGACTTGGTTGCCATTGAGGATGTACAGCCAGACGGTGTGCACCCCTGAGTCCCTGAGGCGGTCCAGGATCGTCCTGAGCAGCTTCGATCCCATGCCGGAGCGCCGGAAATCAGGCGCGACCCACAGGAACTCCAGATAGCATTCCTGCGCTGGCATGGCCCGCTCCCTGGTGACCCCGAGGAGCCCGATCTCTTTTTCGCCGGCGAGCAGGACGTTCCATGCGCCGCGCGAGAATTCCTGGCGCCACCGCTGTTCGTCGTAGCCCGCCTCGCGGTCGCGACGCGACAGGAACGCGGTGGGGTCATCCCCCAGAGCGGAGAGCCGGATGTCCCGCAACCTAGACCATTCGTCCTCGGTGAGCGCCTCCACCCTGAGGCTGGTCTGTGAGCCGGCCACGGACCCGATGCCCCTCGCCTCCGGACGGTGACACTCTAATGCCATTCGGATTGTGTCAGTACGCCCCGCTTCAGTTCAACCACCCGCGTCGCGGATGGCCCCCGTCCCGCGCCGCCGGGCAGGCACCCGTGCTGCCCGGCGGCGCGGGGGCCGGAACCCTGACAGCGGGCTGCCAGCCGCCCGGAGTGGCCTGCGGCCGCACCGTCGTTCACCGGTCGGCCTGCTGGGCGGCCCGCCTCCGCAGCCGGTGCGCCTTGCGGGCCGGGCGGCGGGTGGCCGCCGCGAGCTTGTTCAGCCGGGCTACCTCGTCCGAGCCATCCAGCGCGTGAATGAGGACGACGAGGAAGTTCGCGACCGCGCTGATCACCGCCACGGCCAGCGGGATCACCAGCGCGGTCACCCCGGCCTGGGACCCGAGGGCGTTGATGACCTCGCTGTGGATGCGGAGGTACATCAGCGCCGCGAGCACGGTGATGACCGTCATGGCGATCCCGAACCCGGCCTTGGTGAACCCGTCCAGCTCGTCGAGGTGCACCGTGCCCGCATGGTTCTTGCAGCAGCGCATCCGGTGGCCGGTGAAAGCCAGGAAGCCGTAGGCCAGCACGGTCACCATGGCGGCCAGGGTGATGGCGAAGGCCAGGCTCATCGACACCGCGCTCTGCCAGTCCACGTTGGTGATCCCGGCGAAGAAGTACAGCAGCAGGGCAAAATCGAAGGCCAGGACGAACTTGGGGATCCAGCCCTGCCACGTCGGCAGGCGGCGGTGCTTGCGGGATCCCATGGCCGTCTCGCGGTTGATCTGCTGCCGCTGCTCTTCCTCGTCGGCCTGAGTCTCGGCCACCGTGCGCTCGCCGCCGTCGGGATGCTTGACCCGGATATGCATCCAGTGGTCAGCGTCGGCGTGCAGGCGGCGCATCCGCTGCTCCCAGCGCCGGCGCCGCTCGTGGGCGGCCAGGTCGGGCTGGCCTGGAGCATCCGGCGAGGGGACGCGGGTGTCTGGCGGCCGCGGCCGGGGCCGGGGGACCGGGCTTGGTCCGGGGGTGGCGGGGAGGTTCCGGGTCGGGCTGTTGCTGCCATTACCTTCGGTGGTCACGGAGGGCTCCTTCGGGTCTGAGCGGCTGGGATTGGCGGTCAGCGGGGATCATGGTCAAGCCCCGGCAGTCAGGGGGGCCGCCGGGACAGAGCGAAGCGTGATCAGTACGCGGCGCAGCCGCGCACAGATGGCTTCGTCCCGATGGCCATCGCGGTAGCAGGCGGAGCGGGGCGGCCGGCGGTACCCAGGCCGACCGCCTTGACGATCAGGCCGGCCGGAACCGCGAGCGCGATGAGGCGCGCCCGGACCGCCTGGGCCCGCTCGGCCGACAAGGCGAGGTTGTAGGTGTCCGACCCGCCGTCGGGTGAGGCATATCCGATGATGGTCACCTCCATGTGGTGGCCCCGGGCCTGGGCGGCGATCGGCCCGAGGATGGTGTCCGCGCCCGGCAGCAGCCGGGCGCTGTTGAACGCGAAGAACGCGTCGGCCGGGACATTCGTGGTCTGCCCGCCATGCGGGCCGCGGTAGGAGGTCACCCGCGGGAACGGGACGACCGGGACCGGCGTCGTGCTCCGCGAAGGCGGGTCCGGGCGGGTGACCGCATCGACGGCGCAGGAGGCCGCGCCGGCTGCGTGGCAGAGGGCCAGCCAGTAGCGGGTCAGCATGGTGCGCTGGGGAACCGGCGGGGCCGGCTGCCGCCCCGCCGTGTCGGCCAGGCCGGAGAACACGATGTCCCAGCCGGCCAGGCCGGGCAGCAGTCCCCGGCGGCTGAGCGAGACGGCGGCGGCCTGCGGGCCCGCGCCCCAGCCGACCTGCCTGAGGTCAAAGCCGCCCGCCGTGGACAGGCCCGAGGACAGGACGAGGAGCGTGCCGGGGCGGGAGGTCACCCGGACCGCCTGGGCGATCATGGCCAGCAGGTCGAAGGGCTGGCTGGCCGCCAGGCTGTTCAGCAACTGCTGCACACGGTCAACATTCGCGGCCAGTTCGCGGTTCCGGTCCGGTCCGTAATCGACCTCGCCATCGGCCCGGCGCGGGGTGAGCGACACCTCGCGCGCCTGGCCCGTGTTCGGGTCCACCACGTACGCGGCCGCCCGGGTACTGGTGTTGCCCGCGTTGCGCAGCATGGCCTGGTCCGGGCCTGACAGCACCGGCGCCGGCTCGTTGGCGGTGGCGCTGGCCACGACGACGATGATCTTGGGGTCGCCCGGGGGCGGCCCGCAACCGGTGAGCAGGACGGTCCCGGGCAGGAAGACCGCCACGACGGCGGCCCCCGCGACCAGCCGGCCGCGGCGCGCCCGGCCTCGTTTGGAGCCTTTTCGCAGGTAAGAGACTATGGTGGCCATGGAAATCTCTGTCCGTGAGAGGGCCAGGGTTTCTGTCGCGGGCATCCCCGGGGCAACGGGGATGCCCGCACTCAGCCGGCTCCCGTGGTGAGCCGGCCCGCTGGAGGAGATGCGGCCGGATTGCGCCAGGCCACGTCCGCAGCGTTCTGGAACTGAACTTCAGTTTTTTAGTTGTACTACAGGTACACTCGCATATTTCAGAGTGTGATTCAGGTCTCAGGCCCGCGCAAGACCCCGAGAGGCGTGAAGATGTGAATAATTCACACACGCCCTCACCGTCATGGCGACGAGCTGGCTCATTGGGGTTGTCGGGCTGATACCAAACCAGGTACGTTTTGCTGAACTACTGAACTTCAGATGAACCGAGGTCTGCGGTGAACGATCAGGATCCGCGCCACGTCCTCGCACGCCGTCTACGCGCTCTCAGGGAACTGCACTGGCCTGGGACGAAGGTGAACCAGTCCCAGCTCGCAGCGGCGCTGGGCGGGGACGGGAACCGGCCCGTCAGCGTGCCGCTCATCTCGTCATGGGAGTCGCGGACCAACCCGGCGGTGCCGCCGGCGTCGAGGATTGAAGACATCGCCACGTTCTTCGCCAGCCCCCGGTCCTTCGACGGGCAGGTCGGCCGCCTGCTGAGCCCCGACGAGATGACCGTGCAAGAACGGGCGGCCAGGGAGAACCTTCTGGAAGAACTCACCCGCCTGCGCAGCGAGGCGCTGGCCGCGCCAGGCCCATCGGGACTCCAGGCAGCGCCCCCGGATGCGGCGCGGGGGATCGCCCAATCACTCAGTGCGGGGCTCTACCGGTTCAAGGTGGGCGAGACCGTCACCATCGTCTGCGCCCGGCTGCCGCAGCGGATGCTGGAACGGATGCCCTATACCGACCCCTTGGACCCCGACTTCATCGGGTTGTACCGGTACTCGGACCCTGATGCCCTCCTCGAGTTGTTCGGGCACCTGCGCGCCGCCAATCCCACCAGCCCTGTCCGCTACAAGGCGCCAGATCAGCTCGTGGCTGACGACTACTCGGGACACGTGGTCGCGCTGGGCGGTGTCGACTGGAACAACGCGACAAGCTCGGTCCTTGACCGTCTCCAGCTGCCGGTGCGGCAGGTCAGCGAGTGGGACAAGGAAGGAGGCGCGTACTTCGAGATCACGGAGGAAGGTGGCCGCAAGGTTCCGCATCATCCGCGGCTCGAGGAGTCCGGCGGACGGACGATCCTGCGGGAGGACGTTGCGCTGTTCGCCCGGGCGGTGAACCCGTTCAACCGGAAGAGGATTCGTGACCATCTGCAACGGGATGTATGGCCGGGGCACCTACGGCGCCGTGCGCGCCTTGACCGATGAGCGCTTCCGGGATCGCAACATGGAGTACATTCAGGCTCGGTTCCCGGACGCCGAAGCCTGCTGCATTCTCACCCGGGTAACCGTGGAGAACGGTGTGACGCTGACTCCTGACTGGACGCTGCCCGAGACACGGCTCTTCGAGTGGTCCAGGCCGCGGTGATGGCCAGTATCGAAACGGCGCACCACCACGGATCACACCGCCCGCTGATCTGGCCGGTCGATGAGTCAACGCCGCTAGTCGAAGGTCGATGCGATCATCGTGCCTACCGCGCGCCCGGTCGCTTACCTGAAGGAAGCGGCCGCCGCCGCGCGATCCCTGGGCTGCCCGCTGGTCACCTTGCACAGCCAGAGATGGACGAGCGCCTACGAGGCCGCGGCCCACCTCGATCCCGCGGTCGACCTGGTCGCGATCGACGTGCCTGAGGCGGCCGATCTCCGGCTTCCCGAACTGGCGACCTCACGTCTGCTGGCCGGCACGATGTTCGAGCGGCGGACCGACGTCAGCACCAAGCGCAACCTCGCGCTGGTGCTCAGCCACGCGCTCCGCTGGAAGCGGGTGGTCTTCCTGGACGACGACATCCAGGTGCCCCACCCGGATGATCTGAGCAAGGCCGTCGGCTTGCTGGACATGCACACGGCTGTGGGGCTGGCGATCGGGGGCTTCGCCGACAACTCGATGGTGTGCCACGCCTTCCGCGAAGCTGGTGGCAGGCAGGAGACATTCATCGGCGGGGGGGCCCTGGCCGTCGGGGTCAAGCGCAATGGCTCGTTCTTTCCCAACGTCTACAACGAGGACTGGTTCTTCGTGCTGGAGGCGGGGAAGCGCCTGCAGTCGGTCGCGACCGTAGGGCAGGTGCTCCAGAATCCCTACGACCCCTACCGGGTCGAACGGGCCCGGGTCGAAGAGTTCGGCGATGTGCTCGCGGAAGGCACGTTCTGGCTGCTCGACCAGGGGAAGCCCGCCTCAGATGGTGACCTGGCCCACTGGCGGGACTTCCTGGCCCACCGGAAAGAGTTCATCGCGCAGGTCCAGGGCATGGTCGAGGGCACGACCAGAATCGACGCAAAGGTACGGGCGCGGATGGGCGAGGCGCTGCGGGCCGCACTCGGCCGGTGCGAGCGCATAACCCCGGAACTCTGCGTGGCCTACATGAAGGCACTGGCCACGGACCAGGATCGGTGGCAGCGCCACATCCAGCAGATACGGCGGCAGCCGAGGCTGTCCCGGGAAGAGGCTCTCAGGTCGCTGACGGTCAAGGGCAGGACGCCGCTGACGTGGTACACCAGGAAGACCACCTCCGCGAGCGAGCCCCGCGCGGCCAGAAGGCGCCCGCCCCTCACCGCCTCCGTGCCTGAATGGCGGCCGGTCCGGCCGGGCGAACTTCAGGCCGCGATCCCATCGCCTCCGCAGACCCTGATGACTCGCGGGTTCACCTCGGCGAAGCGGGTATCTGGACTGCCGCTGCTCGCCGGAGCCGCTCCCTCACCGGCGGCGCATGCGCTGGAATTGGCGAAGATCGCCCTTGCCTGCCAGAACCGCCACGCCGATGGCGACGGTCAGGGCGGCAAGCGCCCATCCCAGCCCGTTCATCCGTGATCCCCCGGAGTCGCTGCGCTTAGCGCTGGACCGATCTCCTGCCCTCCGGGTACCTGGCGCACAATGCCTCTTGTGCGCACCTCCCAACGCGGCCAGCGTGATCAGTGCCCTTCGCGCTCCTGCGGATGGCGGGGGCACAGCCGACGGCTCGTTGACGAGATTAGTACGATGCGCCTCGGTGGCCGAGGTGGCCCGCCGGGCCGGGGTCAGCAAGGATCTCCTCGTGGGTGGAGTTCTACCGCGCCCATGCCCGGGAGGTGCTCGCGCTCGCCCGGATCTACAACAGCTTCCGGGACGACTCCGGGCGGCCGGACCCTGCTTTCGGGGTGCGCGCCCTCGGGGTGGACCGGGTCGCCTACGTGCTCCGGCACGGGCAGGAGCAGGGCCGCCTCGGGTCCTTCGACGCCCAGGTGATGGCCGCGGTGATCAAGGCTGCACTGGATGACCTGCTGCTCCAGTTCACCGACGACCCAGGTTTCGACCTGGAGGCCTACGGCGCCGGAATGGCCGCCATGTTCGAGCGGGCGACCCGGCCCGGCCCGGAGGCCGGCCGCCGCCCGCACCAGCCTGGTCCGCTCAGCGGGAGGAACGATGAGGCCCTACTTTGACACGAACCAGGTGGCCGGGGTGCTCCTGTTGCTCGTGACGATGAGCTGGGGAGCCATGGAACTGGCCCGGGCCAGCAACACGCGGGATGGTGCCACCCGGGTGGGCGGGGGTGGGCGGCGGCTCACTGTTGCGCCGGCCCTGATCGCCGCCAGCGTCATGCTCTATCTCGCACCCCGCATCGTCCCGGCGGCGGCGATCCGGCCCGGGGCCGCCGCGTTCGCCGCCGGGCTGGTGATCATGATCGGCGGGCTGGTGCTGCGCGGGTGGTCGATCAAGACGCTGGGTGAGTACTTCACCGGCCGGGTCATGGTCGCCGCTGATCAGCCGGTGGTCACCGCCGGGCCCTACCGCCTGCTGCGGCACCCCAGCTATACCGGGCTGCTGCTGATCTGCGCTGGGCTGGGCCTGGCCGCAGCGAACTGGGTGGCCGCGGCCGCCATGGTGGTCCTGCCGCTCGCGGCCATCCTCTGGCGCATCCACGCCGAGGAGAACGCGCTGCTGGCCACCCTCGGCAGCCGGTACCGCGGCTACGCCGCCCGGCACAAGCGACTCGTCCCGTTCGTGTGGTGAGCGGGACAGGCCGGGAAGCAGTGACGCAGGCGCGGCGGGGCCGGATCTGACCAGGAATCCCCGGCGGGAGGTGCCAACCGATGACGGAGAGCGCCGCGACGGCGCGGGCCGGTGCCCCGCCGGGCGTCGTGGTGGCCAGTCATGTGTGTGACGTGTCCGACGAGCCGCAGGTACTGCGGTTCCGCGACGAGGTGCTCGCGGAGCACGCCAGGATCATGTTGACCTGGTCTCCAGCGACGGAAGTAGGTCTGGCGCGGTGTGCGGCCTCCGATCAGGGGCGGCGGCCCGCAAGGACGCAGAACTCGTTTCCCTCTGGGTCGGCAAGTACGACCCAGCTCTCATCGCCCTGGCCGACGTCGGCGTGCCGGGCACCCAGGTCGAGCAGGCGACGGACCTCTTCGTCTTGCTCCCTGTCGGTCGGGTTGACGTCGAGGTGGAGCCTGTTCTTGACGGTCTTGCCCTCGGGCACGTGCGCGAATGTCAACGTCGGTGGCACTGGGCCAAGGTGGTTCTTGCCTTCAGGCACCAGAGGGGAGCCAATTGTGACAATTCCGTCGTCTTCGTCTTGCACCTCGTAGTCAAGGACCGAGCACCAGAACCGGGCGAGACTGCTGGGATCGGCACAGTCGATCGCAAGCTCGGTGAACTTACTGGTCATGTCAGGACCTCCCAGTCAAGTAGCGGGTGCGTCAAAGGCCACACGCTAATCGCAGTGTTCGACGGCGAGGTAAGCCGCGCGTGGTGTGCGTTCGTCGAGGACGGGCCGCGGCCGGCACCGACGATGCCATCGTGACCGCCGCCCGGTCCGCCGACCATGCCGTGATCATCATCGACCCCGCTGGCCGCCCGGTGGCGGTTCCAGCGGGCCGGGAACGGCCTGCACCCGAGCGCCCGCGGCGATGCGGGCGTGCTGCCCATGCCGCGGCGTCCCCCGGTGCGGGCCGCGGCGCCGTAGCCGCGGCTCCGTCCGGAAGCGGAATTCACGGGCTGTACTGCTATTATCGGGAGTTCCACAACCTCTATGGGAGAGGGAATAGCACGTGGAAGATAGAAGCGAGTTCTGGGCGGACGTCAGCGCAGTTGTCGTCTCGCCAGTGGCGATTGCCGCTGGATTGGCCAAGGGCGCCTACGACGCCTCGACTGACAACGGGGCTTTCATCGAGGGATTCAATTCAGTAGCCAGCCCGATCATCAAGGCGGGAAAGGATTTCGGTGCGGAGCATGGCCCGACCATCACCAAAGGGGTGGTCACGGGGGCCGCTGGCGCGTTCGGCGCCCGCCTCGTGCATGCCGGGCTGCGGCACCTGAAGCTCTGACCAGCAAGGCTTCACCCGGCACGCGCCGCGCCGCGGGCCCGCGGGTCCCTGGCGCCTGGCCGGGTCACCCGCCTCTCCCATAACCGGGCCAACCGGTCACCGGGCTGGCAGCACCGGCCGCAGCACCGTGCCCCCGCCGGCCGGGGCCTCGGCGCGGACCGTCCCGCCGTGGCTCCCCGCGACCTGGCGGACGATGGACAGGCCCAGTCCCGAGCCGGGGCCGCGGCTCGCCCGGGCTGAGGGCGCCCGGGCTGAGGGCGCACGTGTTCGCCCGGTAGAACCGGTCGAACACGTGCGGCAGATCCGCGGGCGCGATGCCCGGCCCGTGGTCGCGCACCGTGAGCTCCCCGCCGGCCAGGCACACCTCCACCGGCGCCCCGGGCGGGCTGAACTTGGCCGCGTTGTCCAGCAGGCTGCGCACCGCGCTGCGCAGCCGCTCGGCGCTGCCGGTCACGTGGGAAGGCTGCAGGCCGGCCTGGAAGGCGGTCGGCGGCCAGTCGCGCCGGGCGGCCGACAGCATGGTGTTGAACGACGCGGCCAGCCGGCCGAGCCCGTCGGTGCCGTCCACCTCGACCCAGCGGCCCGGATCCCCGGTGGCGGTCACCTGCTCGGCCACCGCGGCCAGCCGGGCCACGGGGGCCGGGCCGGGCCGGGCCACCAGGGCCCTGCGGCCGCGGCGGGCGAGCAGAATGGCGGTCGGGCTGAACCGCAGCGGCCGCCCGGGCCCGGTTAGATGTCGGGAGGGCAATGTTCCCGTTATTCACGGGCTGAGCGCAGATATCGAGCGCGACAATGGAGGAAATGTGCCTCAGGCCGTTCCGGGTGGCGGCCGGGACGCTGACCGCATGCGCATCTGGGGGTGCACATGTCTCCACCGCAGTCACGCCGGGAGCGGCCATCCCGGCGGACGGACGGGTCGCTGGGCCGGGCGGCCAGGGCCGAACGGGAAGCAGCCACGTGACGGCCGGGCCGGCTGACGCGGCCGGATCTTTCGGCGCCCGGCTGCGGGCCTGCCGCCAGTCGGCCGGATTGTCCCAGGAGGAACTGGCCGAACGGTCCGGGCTGAGCGTCCGGGCCATCAGCAACCTGGAGCGCGGCCGTACCCAGTGGCCCTACCGGGACTCGCTGCACCGCCTGGCCGATGCGCTGGAGCTGCGCGACGCGGCCCGGGCCGGGTTCCTCGGCACCGCCGGCCGGCGGCTGGCCCGTGCCCAGGGCCCTGGCCGCACCGTTATCCAGGCCGGCGGGGCCGGCGGCATCCAATCTGGCGCGAGCGGCCGGGTGGTGCCGCGGTACCTGCCGGCCGCGGTGGCCGCCTTCACCGGGCGGCGCGACCAGCTGGACACGTTATCGCGGGTGCTGCACGAGCCGGGCGGCACCGCGGTGGTCACCGCGATCGGCGGCACCGCCGGGGTCGGGAAGACCGCGCTGGCGGTGTACTGGGCGCATCAGTCCGCCGGGCACTTCCCCGACGGGCAGCTGTTCCTGAACCTGCGCGGATTCGACCCATCGGGCGCCCCGGTGCAGCCCGCCGACGCCATCCGCGTGTTCCTGGACGCCCTGCACGTCCCGGCGGACCGGCTGCCGCAGACACTCGAGGCGCAACTCGGCCTGTACCGCAGCCTGCTGGCCGGCAAGCGGATGCTGGTGCTGCTGGACAACGCGCGTGACGTGTCGCAGGTACGGCCACTGCTGCCGGGCTCACCGACCTGCCGTGTCGTCGTCACCAGCCGGAGCCCGCTCACCGGCCTGGCCGTGATCGAGGGCGCGTACCCGCTGACGCTGGACGTGCTGGACGGCGCCGAGGCCCGCGAGTTGCTGCGCCGCCGCCTGGGCGGCAGCCGGGCCGACGCCGACCCCGGTGCGGCGGCGCAGATCATCGAGGCGTGCGCCCGCCTGCCGCTCGCGCTCAGCATCATCGCGGCCCGCGCGGCGATGCGCCCGGATCTGCCCCTGGCCCGGGTCGCAGCCGATCTCGCCGCCCACCCGGGCCTGGACGCCTTCGCGGACAAGGATGACCCGGCGGCGGATGCCCGCGCGGTGTTCTCCTGGTCCTACCGGCAGCTCGGCGCGGACGCCGCCCGCATCTTCCGGCTGGCCGGCCTGCATCCCGGCCCCGGCCTGGAGCGCTACTCGGTCGCCGCGCTGGCGGGCACGACGGCGGACGTGGCCGGGCACCTGCTGGATGTGCTGACCCGCGCGGGCCTGCTGCAGCCCGGCGGGCCGGGCCGGTACGGCCTGCATGACCTGCTGCGCGGCTACGCCCGCGAACTGGCCGCCGCGGTCGACAGCGGCGGCACCCGCGCCGCGCTGACCAGGATGTTCGACTACTACCTGCACACCGCGGCCACCGCGATGGACACCGCGTTCCCCGCCGAGCGCCATCATCATCCGCCCATCCCGCCAGCGGCCACCGCGGGCCCGGCGATCATGGATGCGGACGCGGCGCGGGCCTGGCTGGAAGCGGAGCGGCCCAGCCTCGTCGCGGCCGCCGGGCACATGGCCGGCCACGGGTGGCCCGGGCATGCCACTCGCCTGTCGGCCATCCTGTTCCGGTACCTCGACGTCGGCGGTCACTACCCGGATGCGGTCACGATCCACGGCAGTGCCCGACGGGCCGCACGGGAAACCGGCGACCGGGTGGCGGAGGCGCACGCGCTGAACCGCCTCGGCGCCGTCGCCGTCCGGCAGCGCCGCTACGAGGAAGCGGTCAGCTGTCACCAGCAGGCGCTGGCCCGTAATCGCGGCCCCGGTGGCCAGCATGCCCGGGCCTTCTCGCACTCCAATCTCGGCTTCGTCCTCTTCCTGCAGGGCCACGGCCAGCAGGCCACCGACCACTTACAGCAGTCCCTGGCGCTGTACCGGGCAGCCGGCGACAAGACCGGCGAGGCTTCCGCGGCGGCCCATCTGGGCTTCGTGGACCTGCGCCAGGGCCGCTACCAGCAGGCGGCGGCCCACCTCCGGATGTCGTTCGCCCTGTACAGCGAGGCGGGTGACCGGGGCGGTCAGGCCTTCACGCTCGGCAATCTCGGCGAGGTGGAACTGCGGGAGGGGGACTACCAGCAAGCCGCCAGCCACCTGCGGCAGTCCCTGGCCCTGTGGCGCGAGTTCGGTGAACGGAGCAATCAGGCCGACGTCCTGGCCTCCCTCGGCGTCATCGACCTGCGCCAGGGCCGTTACCAGCAGGCCGCCAGCCACCTGGAGCAGGCCCTCGCCCTGTGCCGCGAGACCGGGGACCAGTCGACGGAGGCCACCGTCCTCAACGGCCTCGGTGAGGTGCTCCTGGCCACCGGGCGCCCCGCGGATGCGCGTGCCCGCCATGCCGGCGCCCTGGAACTGGCGACCCGGGTCGGCGAGAAGTACGAGCAGGCTCGCGCCCACGACGGCCTGGGCGCCTGCTACCAGGCCAGCGGGCCGCCCGCCCGGGCCCTACGGCACTGGCGGGAAGCCCACGCGCTGTACACCGGCCTGGGTGCCCCGGAAGCTGATCTGATCCTGGCCAAGCTGAGCCAGCCGGGCGCTGCGGCCCGGCGCCCCGGCACCGCGTGATCCGGCCCGGGGCCGGGCCGGATCACTCCGCGGTCAGCACGGCGCAGTATTGGTGCTCACGTAGATGTTGCCGGGGGCGGCGTCCCGCGTTCCGTAAATGTTATAGACGCCGTTATTCGAGAAGCAGTCCGCCCAGCCGCTCCCATCGGCATTCTGGTGCAGCCACACGCGGTATCCGCTGCCATTGGTCAGGACCGTATAGCTCCCGTTAACAGTGGTGGTCGTACTCGGGTAATAGCAGAATCCGCCGACCGAGGGGCCCCCTTCGAGATAGGCCATTGCGTTGAACGTGGGGCACATTGACGCCATCAGCGTATTGGCCGGGGGGCCGCATATCGCGGTGTTCGTGGTGATCTGCACATTGCCCGGATTCTGGTAAACGGTGCCGCCCGCCGTGATGTAGGCCATGCCGTGGCCCAGGCAGACCGCCCAGCCCGAACCGTCGGCGTTCTGGTGCAGCCACACCCGGTCGCCCGTGTTGTTGACGAAGGTGCCCATCGGGCCTGACCCGGTCACGACGTACGTGCCGGTGTAAAAGAAGCAATGCGGGTACGCGCCATCGATCCACAGGAAGCTATGCCCTGAGCAGTACGGTGACGCCGCGGCCTGAAGACGTGGCGCAGCGATCGCCGCCCCGGCCGGGACGGCCGTCGCGATTCCTAAGGCAAGAACCGCGGCGGCCAGCGCGGCCGCCATTTTCCTGCGTACTCTGATCATTTCATCCTCCGTCGCTGGCGGCCCCGGCCTGACCGTTGTCATGCGCGGCGTATCACCGGATATCAGGACGAAGCTATAACGCGCTCCGGAGACCGGACAGGCAGACTTACCGGCAATCTGGCCGGCAGTCCTGGCCCTGGCGCGCCCGGGCTACTTCGGTTCTTCGCTGCCCAGGCGGTGCGCGGGCTCCCGGCCCGGCGGCTGGCGGGGCCGGGGACGCGACGGCGCCCCGGGGATGGGGCGGACCTGCGCCTTGTCCGGCAGGAGATGCAGTTCCTGTCGCCGTGGTGCATGACCGTCAGCGGCTCGCCGTCGTCGAGAACGTACCGGGCGTGGTTGTGGGTCACCTCGACATGCAGCCGCCTGCCCCGGATGAAAAGGCTGAACGCGAGCCGGGTGAGGCCCTCGGGGAGGCAGGGCGCGAAGCTGACCGTGCCGTCCCGGTGGCGCATGCCCCCGAAGCCGCCGACCAGGGCCTGCCAGGTGCCGGCCAGGGAGGCGATGTGCACGCCGTCGCGGGTGTTGTTCTCCAGGTCCCGCAGGTCCATCAGGGCGGCCTCGCCGAGGTAGTCGAAGGCCAGGTCCAGATGCCCTACCTCGGCGGCCATCACCGCCTGCGTGCACGCGGACAGCGAGGAATCCCGCACCGTCAGCGGCTCGTAGTAGTCGAAGTTGCGCAGCTTCTGCCCGGCGGTGAAGGCGTCCCCGCGCAGCTGCATGGCCAGCACCAGGTCAGCCTGCTTGACGACCTGCTTGCGGTACAGGTCGAAATAGGTGAAATGCAGCAGCAGCGGGTACTGGCCGGGCTGGGTGTGGGCGAAATCCCAGACCTGGTGCCGGGTAAACCCCTCGGCCTGGGGGTGGACGCCACGTGCCTCGTCGTACGGGATGAACATCGCCTGGGCCGCGTCGCGCCAGCTCGGCGGATTCCTCCGGGTTGACGCCGAGTTCGTGGGCCCGGTCTGGATGCCGTTTCGCCGCGTCCGCCGCTGCCAGCAGGTTCAGCTGGGCCATCAGGTTGGTGTAGACGTTGTTGTCCATCAGGGCGCTGTACTCGTCGGGCCCGGTGACCCCGTCGATATGGAACCGCCCCCGGTCATCATGGTGGCCGAGGGAACGCCACAGCCGCGCGGTGTGGATCAGCAGTTCCATCCCGGGCCCCCGGTCGAAGGCCTCATCTCCGGTCAGGTCGACGTAGCGGACCACCGCGTTGGCGATGTCCGCGTTGATGTGGAAGGCGGCCATCCCGGCGGGCCAGTAGCCCGAGCACTCATGGCCCGCGATGGTCCGCCACGGGAAGGCGGCGCCCTTGCAGCCCGAGCTGGGCGGCCCGCTCGATGGCCATGCGGCAGGGTGCTGTGCCGCCAGCGCAGTGCGTTGGCGGCTGCGTCCGGGCTGGTCACGGTGAGCAGCGGCAGCACGAACGTCTCGGTGTCCCAGAAGGCATGCCCGTCATAACCGGGCCCGGTGAGCCCTTTCGCCGGGATCGCCCGGTTCTCCGCCCGGGCGCCCGCCTGCAGCACGTGGAACAGCGCGAAGCGCACCGCCTGCTGGACCTCGGCGTCCCCGTCCACCTCCACGTCGGCGCGGTCCCAGAAATCGTCGAGGTACTCACGCTGCTCGGCGAGCAGGCCGTCCCAGCCGCTCTGCTTGGCCGCGCTCAGCGCCGCCCACACCTGGTCGCGGACGGCCGGCAGCGACCGCTCGCCCGACCAGCCGTAGGCGACGTACTTGATCATGCGCAGCTCTCTGGCCCGGCCGCAGGACCGCCGTCGCGGTGACCACGCCACCGTCCTTGTACGCCTGCGACTCCACCGCCACGTCTATCTCGGGCGAGCCGTCGATCAGGTGATCCATCGCCGCGGCGACCCGCAGCCCGCTCTGTCCCGTCGTGTGCACCAGCACGACGGACGTGCCGTGGTCGGCGTGATACTCGCAACGTCAGCGGGTTCTCCAGCACCGCGGAGACCCGGGGGTCGCCGCCGCGCGCTGGCAGCTGCTCGTTAGCGAGCAGCTCGGACTGCACGGAGATCCGTGCCGGGCCGTCCAGCGGCTCCACCTCGTAGCTGATCGCCGCGATCGCCCGCTGGGTGAGTGACACCAGCCGGGTCGAGGAGACGCGGACCCGACTGCCCGGCCGGCGATACCCATTCGGCGCTGCGCTCCAGCACGCCCATTGCGGAAGTCCAGCTCGCGCTCGTGCGCGCGCAGTTCGCCGTAGCGGATATCGAAGGGCTCGTCGTCGACGTACAGCCGGATCAGCTTGCCGTTCGTCACGTTGATGACGGTCTGCCCGGACTCCGGGTAACCCGTAGCCCGCCTCGGCATAAGGCAGCGGCCGGAGGGCGAAGACCCCGTTGAGGTAGGTCCCGGGCAGGCCGTGCGGCTCTCCCTCGTCCAGGTTGCCGCGCCACCCTATGTGCCCGTTCGACAGCGCGAACACTGACTCCGTCTGCGCGAGCATGTCCGGGTCCAGCGTGGTCTCCCGCAGGCACCACGGCTCGACCGCGAACGCCGACTGCCGGATCACGGACGGTCCAGCAACTCGGCGAGATCGGTCACGACGATGTCCGCGCCGTGGGCCTTCAGCGCCTCCGCCTGCCCCACCCGGTCCACTCCCACGACATAGCCGAACCCGCCTGCCCGGCCGGCCTCCACGCCAGCCAGCGCATCCTCGAACACCGCCGCCGCCGCGCGGCTCGAGGCCGAGTGCCTTCGCCCCGGCCAGGAAGGTGTCCGGGGCGGGCTTGCCGCTCAGGTGCTCCCGCGCCGCGACGACGCCGTCGATCCGCGCCTCGAACAGGTCCTCGATGCCCGCCGCGACCAGCACGTCGTGGCAGTTGGCGCTGGACGACACGACGGCGCGGCGCAGGCCGGCGTCCCGGACGGCCCGGACGTAGCGGACCGAGCCCTCGTAGGCCTCCACCCCGCTGGTCCGGATCATCTCCAGCAGGAGCACGTTCTTGCGGTTGCCCAGGCCGTGGACGGTCTGCGCGTCGGGGGGATCGTCCGGGTCACCCTCGGGCAGCCCGATACCGCGGGAGGCCAGGAACGACCGGGTGCCGTCCGCACGCGGTTTCCCGTCCACGTACTCGTCGTAGTCCTTGACCGGGTCGAACGGCGTGAACGGCGGGCCGGACTGGCCAGCCCGCGCGCGCAGGAAATCGTCGAACGTCTGCTTCCAGGCGGCGTCGTGGACCTTGGCGGTCTTGGTCAGCACACCGTCGAGGTCGAAGAGGCAGCCGCGTATACCATCCGGGAGTCCAAGCACGGGTCAAGCGTAAGAGATCGAGCGCCCGCCGTCCCGCCCGCAGGCCGCCCGGCCATCAGCGCCCATCAGGTCGCCCCCCGCCAGGAGCCGGCGGGACGCTGCGGTCCTGGGTGGAATCACCCACCCGAAGTTGGGTGGTGGCCTGCTGCCGCTGTCCGCGGCCCGTCCGTAGCGTTACTGCCGCCTGGACCGCAGGCCTGATGAGACGAGGAGTTCGCCATGCGCAGGACGCAGCTTGTGACCACGGTCGCCGGTGCCCTCTCGGCCGGTGCTCTCGTGCTGGGGGGATGCGCACCGGCGCCCGCTAAGGCCCCGGCCGGCGGCGGCACGTCCGCCGCGGTGCTCACGGCTGGCGGCAGCCCCGCACCAGCCCCAGCCGCGCGCGGCGCGGTGCACTTCGTCGGCTACAGCAAGAACAGCGACGGGCCCGGACTTCCGCGTGATCGTCACCGGGGCGGTCGGTGATTACGGCCCGGCCGTGACCGTCGATCCGGACGGCCAGGTTGACCCGGAGCACTCCAGCGAAATCCGGCTGGGCCTGACCCGGGGCTCGTTCCGGCTGAGCATCGCGGGCCTCGGACCAGGCAGATCGTCCGCGCCACCAGCCATTGGCAGTCCAACCCGAGCGCGTGCTCGTGCCACATCAGCGTGACCGCGGCCGACCCCGATCGTGACAGGATCGGGCACTGGCTCGTACAGGGGAATCCAGGGGGAGCCTCGACCATGTAGGTCACGATCGATGAGGTGGACGTGAAGCCGTGTCTGCGGCGGGACCAGCCGGTTCCTCTCGCAGATCATCTTGATGACGGGTTCGGGCACCGTCTCGTTCGGCAGCTGGACAGGCCTGCCGGAATGACCAAGCCGGCGCGGCAGCGCTGGTCCGCTCGGCGGCCAGCGCCTACCCTGGGAAGGTGCGCAGGAGTGCTGCACGTGGACCGCCAGTATCCATGGCAGGCGGATGGCCTACTGGCGGTGGTGCTGCTGGCGTGCAGCGCACGCCAGGTCACCGCCGGGCCGGCCGACATGCGGTCGCCGCGAGCTGGTCATCTGCTGCTGGCCGCCACGGTGGTGCCGCGCCGGCGGTACCCGGTGACGGCGTTCGCGGCCGCGGCGGCCATCGGCGCCGCGCAGGTCATCTTCGGCCTGCAGGTCGGGGACTTCGCCGCTGGTTGCTGCCCTGCAGCCGACCATGACCGACATGGCGATTCTGGTGCTGCTGTACACCCTGGCCGCCTGCCGGCCACGGCGGATATCCATCCCCGGCCTGGTGCTGTGCCTGCTCGGCTCTGCCGTGGCCATCGCTCGCTGGTCCCCGGCGACACAGCGAGTCCCGGGGCTGCATGTTCGGCGCGGCGGTCGGGCTGGGCGGTGCTGCGCTGACCGCCTGGGTGCTGGGTGACTCCGTGGCCTACCGCTACCGGCGTGCCTACTATGCCGCCGTGGAGGAACGCGCCGCCCGGCTGGAAGCCGAGCGTGACGCGCAGGCACGGATGGCCGCCGCGGCCGAGCGCGCCCGCGAACTGCAGGAACGGCGCGCCCACGCGGTTGACCAGTCAGCGGCCCGGCTCCGGCGGATCGAGCGTGACCTGCATGATGGAGCCCAGGTCCGGCTCACCGCACTGGCGATGACCCTCGGGGAGATCAAGGAAAGCCTCGGCGCAGGCCACTGACGGTGACGGGAGCCATATCCGCACGCTGGTCGGGACGGCCCACGCCAACGCCAAGGAAACTCTCGCCGTGCTGCGGGATCTCGCCCGGGGCATTCACCGGCCGCGCTCGACCGCGGCCTCGGCGCCGCCTTGTCCAATCTGGCCCAGGCCAGCGCGACCCCTGCCCACCTGAGGGTCAGCATGCACGAACGGCCCTCGCCCGCCATCGAGGCCATCGCCTACTTCTGCGCGGCCGAGCTCCTGGCCAATGTGACCAAGCACAGCGCGGCGGCGCACGCCGCCATCGACGTTAGCGACCAGGACGGGAAGCTCCTGATCACCGTGACCGACGAGGGCGGCGATGCCCGCCTCGTAGCCGGCGGCGGGCTGGCCGGGCTGCTGGAGCGGGTGCAGACGGTCGACGGGCACCTGGACATCGATAGCCCGCCCGGCGGGCCGACCATCATCACGATCGAATTGCCGGGCCACGCGTGATGGCCGCTGCCTTGCGCATCGTGATCGCGGAGGACTCCGCGATCATGCGGGACGGGCTCACCCAGACCCTCACCCGCCGGGGCCATGACGTGGTGGCCGCGGTGGCAGACGCCGTAGTCGCTGCGGCAGGCGGTCGACGCGCTGCGGCCCGACGTGGCCATCATCGACGTGCGCATGCCGCCCACCCACACCGACGAAGGGCTGCGCGCCGCCCAGTCGATCCACCAGGACCATCCCCGGAGTCGGGGTGCTGGTCTTCTCCCAGTACATCGAGACCCGGTCCGCCGCGGAACTGCTGGCCGGGACCCCGGAAGGCGTCGGCTACCTGCTGAAGGACCGCGTCGCCGACGTCAGCGACTTCATCGACGCAGTCACCCGGGTGGCAGCCAGGCGGCACCGTGCTTGATCCGGAGGTAGTCCGTCACCTGCTCAGCGCCACCCGCCGGGCCGGCACCCTGGCCGCCTCACGCCCCGGGAACGGGACGTGCTCTCGCTGATGGCCCAGGGCCGCTCCAACGCCGCCATCGCCAGCGCGTTCATCATCTCCCCGCGGGTCGTGGAGAAGCACGTCGCCAGCATCTTCGCCAAGCTCGGCCTGCCCGCATGACGGCAACGACAACCGCCGGGTCCTCGCCACGATCAGGTACCTGGAGTCATGACGCCGCGGGGCGATCGTCACGGCTGCGCCGCTCGCCCCGGCGCGCCGCTATGGGGTGACGATTGCGAAGTCGGGGTCGGGAGTGTCGATGAGTGACATCAGCCGGCCCAGGACCGCGGCATCGCCGGACAAGTCGAGGCCGTCGGGCTTGGCGGTGGCCAGCAGCTGCAGCAGCTGGGGCTTGGTCAGGGTGACTTTCAGGTCGGCTGCCTGGCTGCCGGTGGTGGGGTAGTGGATGAGTGCGCCGTTGCTGAGTTCCATCCGGTAGTTCTCGTGGGCATCGGTGAAGTGCCAGCCGATGGACAGCCGCTCGTTCCAGGCTTTGGGGCCGTTGATGCGGATGGCGATGGAGTCGAAGAGCTGGGTGATGGTCAGCGCGGGGGCCAGGCCCGCGCTGCTGAGCTCGGTGTGCTCGATCTTGTTCGTCCGTAGCTCGCGTGCGCCGGTCAGGTAGCTGTTGCGCCAGGTCGCGTTCTCCGCGCCGTAGCCCAGGCGCTCCAGCACCGAGGCGAGCAGCGTCCGCGCGGCCTCATTGCCCGGTTCGGCGAACACGGCATGACTGGCCAGTTCGGCGGCGAACCGCAGGTCACCCTGCTCGAGGAACTCCGCTGCCTTGGCCACGGTCGCGTCTGCGCCGCCGAAGGCCCGCGCGTACCGTGCCCCGGCAGCCTCCGGGGGGTGCTGCCACAGGTGGGCCGGGTTGGCGTCAAACCAGCCGAGGTAGCGCTGGTAGATCGCCTTGACGTTGTGATTGGCAGACCCGTAGTAGCCGCGGGCATGCCAGGCCCGGTCCAGCTCGGGCGGCATCTCGATCATTTCGGCGATCTCGCTGTGGATGTAACCCTGGTTGATCAGCCGCAGCGTCTGGTCGTGCAGGTAGGCGTACAGGTCCCGCTGCTGGGTCAGGTAGGTGATGATCTGGTCGGTGCCCCAGGTGGGCCAGTGGTGCGAGGCGAACGCCACGTCCGAGTCGCGGCCGAACATCTCGGTGGCCTCGGCCAGGTAGCGGGACCAGATCCGCGGGTCGCGAACTTGCGCGCCGCGCAGGGTCAGCAAGTTGTGCAGGTTGTGGGTGGCATTCTCGGCCACGCACAGGGCCCGCTTGTCCGGGAAGTGGAAGTTCATCTCGGCCGGGCACTCCGTGGCCGGGGTCAGCTGGAAGACCACGCGGATCCCGTCGAGGACTTCTTCCTGCCTTGTGCGGGTGATCTCGTGGGTGGGCGCGATCAGGCCAGGGGTGCCGGTCGACCCGCCCGCGCCGAGGCCGATCCCCAGCGTGCCGGTCGCGCTCTTGGGCAGGCCGATAGCGGCGTAGTAGTAGCTGCGGCGGAGCATCGCCGTGCCGGCGTAGACGTTCTCCGACACCGCGTGCTCGAGGAAGTGCTCGGGCGCGAGAATCGGGACGCCGGTGCCGGCGTTGACCACGCCCAGTACGCCGCCGAAGTGGTCCAGGTGGGCGTGGGTGTAGATAACGGCCGTGACGGCGCGGTCGCCGCGGTGCTGGCGGTACAGCGCGAGGGCCGCGGCCGCGACCTCCTGGGAGATCAGCGGGTCGATGACGATGACGCCGTGGTCACTCTCGACCAGGGTCATGTTGGACATCTCGAACCCGCGGACCTGGTAGATGCCGTCGGTTACCTCATACAGGCCGTGCTTCGCGGTGAGCTGGGCCTGCCGCCACAGGCTCGGGTTCACCGTGTCCGGGCAGTCGCCATCGAGGAAACCCCAGGAGTCCATGTCCCAGACCACGCGCCCGTCCGCGGCCTTGATCACCATCGGCTCCAGCGTGCCGATGAAGCCGCGATCAGAATCAGCGAAGTCAGCCCGGTCGCTGAAATCAGCCGCGATGGGTTCAGGCATCTGTTCCTCCCTGGTCAACTATGGGCGCCGCCCATCCGAGGTCATGAGGGACTCAGCTACTTCCACCGGCCCGCCGTGAGACGACCACGACCTCACACTGGCAACGGGCGCGCACCATCACCTCATCCGCTGTGGGTGACCTGGCGGGAAGAGCCCCGGGTGCCGCCTAGAGGTGAGCTTTCAGCCAGGTGAAGGCGCTGCCGCGGTTGTTCTCTTCCACGTTGGCGTGGTCCTCGTCAGCGGCAGGAAGGACGCCGCCCAGTCCTCCCACCACCCCTCGCCATTCTCGCCATACCCGTCCGGTTCCCAGGGCGAGGTAGTCCGCCCATTCCTGGCTGTGCGCGGCATCGGCGCCCGCCCGGTCAGGCGCCGGGCTGGCTCCCATGGTGACCGGGCGCGTTGAGCGCCGCGGCTATGGCGGGGGCGGCCTGCTCGAGCCAGGCCTGAGCGCGCGGAAGTTCGTCCTTGGCCCCTTCTTCCCAGAAGCGCCGGAAGACCGGGTCCGCATCCGCGGCGGCGCGGGCGCTGAGGTGGTAGCGGCGGGCCATGCGGATCATGAGGGGAACCAGATCCTGGCGCTGCTGTGCGGTGATCCCGTAGGCGCCGGCGAAGACAGCCGACCGGTGCGGAATGTCGGCGCCGGCGAAGGCGGGCGCCCGGTCCTGAGGATCGCGCAGCGGCGCCCACCACCACAGGGCGTTCGCGATGTCGTAGAGCCGGGTGGTGGGCCTGGCCAGGTCGAAATCGATGAGCGCGGCAGGCAGCCCGTCCCTGAACACCACATTGCCGGGGCAGTAGTCGCGGTGGCTGACCAGCTCAGGTTCCCCGTCGGCGGGCGGGACCGCGACGGTCCCGGCCCCGGGGAGGCCGCCCCAGACCGCGCCCGGGGGCGGCGTCCAGCCCGCAGCGGCCTCGTGCAGCGCGCGGATCAGCCGGGCCAGTGCGATCAGGACGTCGTCACCCGCGGTTTCCGGTGGAAGCGGCTGGCGCGGGACATCGCCGGGGACGAAGGACAGGACTTCCCGGCCTTGCCCGTCGAAGCCGAGGGGAACGGGGGCCGCGGTGAAGCCGGCCTGGTGCAGGTGGGCCAGGTAGGCCTGCACGGTGGCGGTGAAGGGACGGACTGGGCGGCGGACGGTGCCGCCGATCCGGACGATGCCGGCGGTGACGCCGTCCCCGGTCAGCGGCTCGCTGCGGTCACGCGGCATGCCCGCCACACTACAAACCGCCGAGCCTGAAAGTCCTGGCCCCCAGCGGCCGGCGACGCACTGAGGTGGCGGTGACGGCAACTTCCCCTAGCCGTGCGCAGGGAACCGCAGCAGGCTGCGCCCCGTCCAACGTGTGCGGCCGGGGCGGGCCGGCCGAGGAGGGAGCCTGCCATGGAGAGGCACACGCGGCCAATGGACACGGCAGGCAGGCGAGGCGCGCCAGCGGGCCAGGCTACCCGGGCAGTCCTGGCCATTACCGGGGTCAGTGCGCTGATCGGGCTGGCGGCGTGCGGAAGCACGACAGCCGGGACCGGCCAGGCGGCCTCGGCCGGCCGGTAGGCGGCCAGCAGCAGCACCGGGCAGCCCGCCAGGTCCGCGGAGACGGCCTCGAGCAGCGCGAGGGTCTCGGCGTCGGCGTTGTGCAGGTCATCCAGGGCGACCGCGACGGGCTGGCTCGCCGCGGCGGCCCGCAGCCACGCCGTCACGGCCCGGTGCAGCCGGAACCGTGCGGCCGGCGCGTCCCCGCGGGCGGCCGGGACGGCGGCGGCCGGCGGGCCCGGGGCCGAGCAGCGGGCCAGGCCTCCGCGGCGTGCTCCCCCGGCGGGACGTGGTCCGCCAGGGCCCGCAGCGCCTCCACCCAGGCCCAGGCCGGGGGCGCGCCCCCCGATTCCGGGCAGCTTCCCGGCAGCACCAGCCAGCCGTCCTCGGCCAGCCGCCCGGCCGCCTGGCCGAGGAGGGCGGACTTCCCGCCGCCCGGCTCGGCGGTGACGAGCACGACGCCGCCCTGGCGGCGGGACCGGGCCGCGGCGTCCGTGATCGCCTGCAGTTCCGCGTCCCGGCCGGCGAACACGTCAGCCTCACCCGGCTCTGGCTCCGGGGTGGGCGGGGCCGTGCGGCGGACGGGCCGTTCAGCGGGAAGGACGGGAACCGTCGCGGCGCGGTCGAGGACCTCCTGCCGCTGCCCGAGGATCGCCTCCTCCAGGCCGGCCAGGGCCGGCCCCGGGTCCAGGCCCAGCTCGTCGCGGAGCACCTGCCGGGCCTGGCGGAGCGCGGCCAGCGCGTCCGCCTGCCGCCGCAGGCCCACAGCGACAGCGCCAGCAGCCGCCAGCCCTCCTCGCGCAGCGGGTGCTGGCGGGTCAGCACCGCCGCGGACGCGGCCGCCTCGGCCGCCGCGCCGGTGCGCAGCGTCACCGCGATCCAGGCCTCCCGGGCCGCCAGGTGCAGTTCGGCCAGCCGGGCCACCTCGGCCACCGCCCAGTCCTCGTCGGCGAACTCGGCGTAAGCCGGGCCGCGCCACAAGGCCAGCGCGGCATCCAGGTCACGCCGGGCCTGGGCGGGGTCATCCGGGGCCGCCGCCCGGGCCGCGGTGAACAGGGACTCGAAGCGCCAGGCGTCCACGGCGTCGCCCGGCAGGTGGAGCGCGTAGCCCGGCGGCACGCTGACCAGGATGCGGGCCGCCGCCCGGGGGGTCCGGCCCGGCTCCAGCAGGCGGCGCAGGTTGGACACGTAGGCCTGCAGCGAGGCGATGGCCCGCGGCGGCGGCTCACCCCGCCACAGCTGGTCGATGAGCCGGTCGACGGGGACCCCCCGGCCGCGCTCGATGAGCAGCAGGGCGAGCACGGCCCGCTGCAGCGGGCCCCCGAGGTCGGCCCGCCTCGCCTCGGCCTCGAGGGAGCCGAGAACCCGAACCCCCGCCGTCATCCCGTCATGGTAGCCATCCAAACGCACGCCAAGGCGGCTCCAAGTGCGGGCCTGGAAGCGCCGCGCACCTGCAGCGGCACCAGCAAGGAGACGGCAATGCCACACGACACCACCAGCGCCCGACACCAACGAGATGATCGTCGTCCACCGGGTGTTCCGGCGTGAGATCGATTTTCTGCCGCGCCTGGTCCGGGCCGTCCCGGCCGGCGACACGGCCCGGGCCCGGGAGATCGCCGGGCACATCGCGGACTACCAGCTCGGCCTGCATCACCACCACACCGGGGAGGACGAGCTGGTCTGGCCGCTGCTGCTGGCCCGGGTCGACCTGGAGGCCGACCCGGTGCTGCGGATGGAGGCCCAGCACGAAGTGGTGGCCGGCACCCTGGACGAGGTGGCGCGGCGGGTGCCCGCCTGGTGTCCGCGCCGTCGCCGGAAACCGGCGCCCCGCTGGCGGATGCGCTCACGGCCCACGGCGCGGCGCTGCGGGAGCACCTGGACGACGAGGAGCAGCACATCCTGCCGCTCATCGCCGAGCACCTCACCGTGGCCGAGTGGGCGCGGCTCGGGGAGCGCTTCGTCGCGGAGACCCCCAAGGGCAAGCTGCTGTTCTTCCTCGGCCTGATCCTGGAGGACGCCAGCCCGGCCGAGCGGGACATGATGCTCGCAACCTGCCCGCACCGGCCCGGGCGCTGTGGCGCACGGTGGGGCAGCGCCAGTTCCGCCGGAAGATCCGCCGGATCCGGGCCGGGCTGCCGCCCGTCAGCGGGGGAACGGGACCCCGGGATGGCTGAGCCATCCAGGCCGGTCCCGCCGCTGTCAGGCGGCGGTCCCGCCGGGTTTCCGGTACATCCGGTAGTGCAGCACGAGGAACGGGAACCCGAAGACGGCGAAGGCGTGGTCGGCCCGGAGCTCGCCGTCCTCCAGGTAGACGTCGAGCTGCTCAGCGAAACCGCGGACGGCCAGCACCGTGAGATCCCGGCTGGCCGGGTCGATGTAGGCGAGATAGTGGCCGGGCTGGTCCAGGGCGCTGCGGCTGGTCAGGATCAGCCCGCCGCCCAGGCGGGCCTGCGGCAGCAGCGTCGCGGTGAAGCTGGCCTGCGGCAGCGGGAAGCCGACGCTGACGTACCCGCGGCCGCCGTGCCGGTAGGTGGTGTAGATGCCGACGTAGATCGGCTCGTCGGTATCGGTGAACGACCGGATCCAGCCGCGCACCACCGGGGCGCCATCCCCGGTGCCGGGCAGCGTGATCGTGTCGATCCGGCTGCGGATGCCCCGCTGGGTCTCCCGCTGGTTCATCGGCACGTTGGCCTGCCCCAGCGGGCGCGCGACCAGGGTCCGGTAGAGCAGGTAGCCGGGGCGCACCCACAGCCGCCACTCCGGGACGATGTCGAGGGCGAACCGGGTGGTGTGCTCGTAGAACTCGCGCACCAGCGGGTCGATGCCCGCCGGGTCGAAGTCCGGGCCGGCCAGGTCGTCCACGGAGGCGACGATGCCGACATCGGCTGCGGCGGCGGTGTAGCGGCCGCCGAGCACCCCGGCCAGCTCGCGGACGTAGCCGGTGCCGACATAGCGGGACCGGGCCTCCCGGGGCACCACGAAGGGCAGGTCCTCCGCGCGGACCCGTTCGGCCAGCAGGGTCACCTGCGCGTCCCGGAAGGCCAGCGCCGACGTCACCCGGTAGGCCAGCCATCGTGGCGCTGGCGACCACCGCCGGCGGTACGCCTGGCCGCCGCGCGCCGAGCGTCCCGCCCACCGCGGCGCCGAAGAACGGCCCGAGCAGCACTTTCTGCGGGCGGACTCCCAGCAGGCCGGCCGAGGGTCCCGGTCGCCGCGCCCACCGCGGCGGGCCGGGCCCGGGTCAGCCGGCCGGCCGCCCACCCCAGGGGGGCGACGAGCGCGGCGCTGGTCGCTATCCGCTGCCACAGCGGCGGGATCTCGCCTGGGCGCTGCCGGGCCCGGGCGACCGCCTCCGACGTGGCCAGCACCGCGGCCCCGGCGGCCGCGCCCAGGCCGGCCGCCCGCGCTCCCCGGTGACCAGCCAGGGCGGCCCCGGCCGCGCCGCCCATGATGCCGGCCGCGAGGACCTGCCTCCGGCGCTCCGCCGCGGCCCCGGGCTTGCCCCCTGCCCCGGCCTTGCCCCCTGCCCCGGGCTGATCCGCTGTCATCCCCATAACGTACCGATCCGGCTCAGGCGCTGCCGGTGAGAACATTGACCCGATTAACCTTTGACATACTCAAGCAAGTTCGTTATCTTTTGAGTTACTCAACTATTGAGTTGCTCAGGCGCCTGGGCGCTGGGCCGCGAGCCCAGGATCCGGCCAGGCGCAGCGATCAGCAGCGGGAGGAGGGCGTCATGGCCGAGTGCACCGAAGCCGACCGGCTGAACCAGGAGATCTTCGACGCCGTCGCCCAGCTCATCGGGGGCGTGCTGGCCAACGGCGAGAGGCTGGCCGGGGAGTTCGGCCTGCCCCTCTTCGCCGTCAAAGCCATGCACTACCTCGACGGCGGCATCGCGATGAAGGAACTGGGGCGGCGCATGCGCTGTGACCCGTCGTTCGTCACGTCCATCGCCGACTCGCTGGAACAGCGCGGGCTGGCCCGGCGGGAACCCAATCCGGCCGACCGGAGGATCAAGAACCTCGTCCTCACCACGGAAGGCGTGGAGCTGAAGGAGCGGCTGGAACGCGAGATGGTCGCCAGCATGCCCTGGTGCCACGCCCTGGACCTGGCCGAGCGGGAATCGCTGCTCGGCACCGTCCGCAAGCTGCTCGATGCGGAGACCGCCCAGGCCGCCGCGGTGCCCGGGGCGCCAGCCCGCGCCCCCCGGCATCCGGGGACCGCGCCCGCAGGGGAGGTGACCGACCCGTCAAGCCCTGCCCCGGCGGGCGCACCCTGACCCGCCGGGCACACGGGAGCTTAACCGCGACGCCACATGGCGGCCCGGGAATGTCACACCCCGCAGCTACCGTGGGTCATAGATGAGGACGGCGTCGCGCAGCCGTCTACACATCGCGGGCTCTCACCACGCAAGCCCCACGTCCCTCGGCACCCGGCTGGATCAGCCGGGTGCGGGACGACTACGCCCAAGAGACGCTTAGGAGACGATCTTGTCCACCATCGAATCCGGAACCAAGGGCGCGGCCCCAGCCGGCGGCGCCGTGGACGGCGGTGGCCCCCGTAACCTCGGCCTGGCCCTTGTCGTCATCGCCGCGGCGCAGCTGATGGTGGTGCTCGACGCGACCATCGTGAATGTCGCGCTCCCCCACATCCAGCGGGCGCTCGGCTTTTCCGGCAGCGGCCTGGAGTGGGTCATCACCGCCTACGCCGTCACCTTCGGCGGGCTGCTGCTGCTCGGCGGGCGCTCCGGTGACCTGCTCGGCCGCCGGAGGATCTTCATCGCCGGGCTGCTCCTGTTCTCCGCCGCCTCGCTGGCCGGAGGCTTCGCCACCTCACAGGCCTGGCTCCTCGCGGCGCGCGCCATCCAGGGCGTCGGCGGCGCCATGATCGCACCCACCGCACTTGCCCTGATCATGACCACGTTCCCGGAGGGGCCGCCGCGCAACCGGGCCATGGGCGTGTACGCGGCGATGAGCGGCGGCGGCGCCGCCGTCGGCCTGATCGCCGGCGGCCTGCTCACCAGCTACCTGTCCTGGCGCTGGGTGCTCTTCGTCAACGTGCCGATCGGCATCCTGGTCGCCCTGGTGGCGCCCTATGTGCTCAAGGAATCGCCCCGCCGCTCCGGCCGCTTCGACCTGCCCGGCGCCATCACCGGCACCGGCGGTGTCGCGGCACTCGTCTACGGCCTGTCCAGCGCCACCGCGAGCCAGTCGGGCATCTCGCACTGGACCGAGCCCAAGGTGGTCGCGTCGCTCGTGGCCGCCGTGGTGCTGCTGGTGAGTTTCGTGGTCATCGAGTCGCGGAGCCGGCACGCGCTGCTGCCGCTGCGCCTCCTGGCCAACCGCAACCGCTCGGGCGCCTACCTGATGATGCTCTGCCTGGCCACCGCGATGTTCGGCATCTTCTTCTTCCTCACGATCTTCGTGCAGGAAGTGCTGGGCTACAGCGCCCTGCGGTCCGGCGTGGCCTTCCTCCCGTTCGCCGTGACCATCGTGCTGATGTCCGGGATCGTCTCCCAGCTGATCAGCCGGGTCGGCGCCCGGCCGTTCATGCTGGCCGGCGGCGTGCTCACGACCGGCGGAATGTACTGGTTCTCGCACATCAGCGAGCACAGCACCTACGCAGGCGGCCTGCTCGGCCCGATGCTGGTCACCTCGGCCGGCCTGGGCATGCTGTTCGTGCCGCTGTCGCTGGTCGCCCTGAACCGGGTGCGCGGCGAGGACTCGGGCGTGGCCTCCAGCCTGCTGAACACCGGCCAGCAGGTGGGCGGCGCGATCGGGCTGGCCGCGCTGGGCACGGTGACGTGGACGGCGGTCGCGGGCAACATCAAGCACCAGGTTGCCGCGGCCGCGGCGGCCGCGGCCCGGGCGGGCCACGCGCTGCCCGCCGCCAAGCCGGGCGGCACGGTCCCCACGGCCATCCTGGATCACGCCCTCGCCGTGGGCATCTCCCGCGGATTCCTGGTCGCGGCCGGGATCGCGCTGCTCGCGCTGGTCATCGCGATCGCCACGATCAGGGTCCGGCGTGAGGACCTCTCCGGCACCCAGTCGGCGGTCGAGTACCCGGCCAGGAACGAGCACGCCATGACGGGCGCCCGGGAGCGCACGGGAATCCTCGCGGTGGCTGATGGCCTGGCCAGCGCCGAGGAGCCCATCGGTCCCTGACGCCGGCTCCGGCGGCGTGTTCCGCCGGGGCGTTCCGGCCCCACCGCGCCCCGCCCGGCATCTGACCGGCGGGGCGCGGTGGGGCCGTTGTCAGCTCAGGGCCGCCCGCAAGGCCAGGCAATGGCGGGCGGCGCGCCCGGCCAGGAGCAGCCGGGCCAGGCTGGCCGTTGCGGCCACGGCGGCCAGCAGCCGGGGAGAGCCTCCCCGGGGCGGTGGCCAGCTGGGCGGCGAGCAGCGCCAGGCCGAGCCCGTCGGCTCCCATCGCGCCGAACCCGGCGACCGCCGCGGCCATCGGGGGGCGGCGCGGCCGGTCGGGCAGCCAGCGGGTGAGCCGGCCGGAGGCGGCGATGCCGAGCAGCGCACCCCAGGCCGTGACCCCGACCGCGACGGCGACGAGGCGGATGCCCAGGTGGAAGCCGGACAGCGGGCCTGCCCACGGCCATGGCAGGCCGGCGTGCAGGCCAAGGTGGCTGGCCGAGGCCGCGGCGATCCACAGCAGGCCGACCAGCGGGCCGGTCACCAGCAGCGCGACCGCGACGCGGCGGGCCTGGCTGGCGGCGATCTCGGCCGTGAAACCGCCTGCGACCTGGGCGGGGTCGCCGAACTCGCGGATCGCCACCAGCGTGGCCTGGGCCGGCGGCAGCCCGGCGGACCGGTGCGCGTCCGCCGCGTCCAGGAGCCCGGAGCGCAGCTCGGCCACGATGCCGGCCTGAGCCCGGTCCGGGCAGGCCAGCCGGGCCGTGACCTCGGCAAGATAACGCTCCACCGCCGGCCCGCCAGCCGTCTCCGGCGGGCTGTGCCCGGTCATGGCGAGCTCACCGCGACCGGCGCCGGCTGCAGCAGGGCGGTGACGGCGGCGGAGAAGTCCCGCCAGGTACTGCGCTCGGCGTCCAGCGCATGCCGGCCCGCCGGGGTCAGCTGGTAGACGCGGCGGCGCCGCCCGCCCGCGGCGGACCAGCTTCCCTTGACCAGGCCGGCCCGTTCCAGCCGGTGCAAGGCCGGGTACACCGTGCCGGTCGGCAGGTCAACCTGGCCGCCGCTGCGCACCCGCAGCGCTTCCATGATCGCGTAACCGTGGCACGGCCCCGGCTCAAGCACGGCCAGCAGGATGCCGTCCAGGTGGCCTTTCAGCGTCTCGGGCCTCATAGGTAGCCATGCTACTCTTCTTGTCATAGGTAGCATCGCTACAGGTAGGGATCCTCCATGAATACCATGACCGGCGGCCGAGCGCGACACCGCCAGCCGATACGGACCCGCGCGCTGGCGGACGGCCGCTACTGGCTGGCCACCGCGGCGGTGGCGGCGGAGCTGGGACTCGGCGGCGTCTGGGACATCGCGCGCCTCCCCTTCGTCCGCGACCTCGTGACCCACCTGGGCTATCCGTCCTATTTCCTGGTGCTGCTGGGAACCTGGAAGGTGCTGGGCGCGATCGCCCTCCTCATCCCGCGCCGCCCGCTGCTCAAGGAGTGGGCCTACGCGGGCGCGTTCTTCACCTACACCGGGGCGATCGCATCCCACCTGACCACCGGCTACGACCTCGCCGAGGTGGGACTGCTGGCCGTCCTGGCCGCACTGACCGTGGTGTCCTGGGCCCTGCGGCCCCCCAGCCGCCGCACGGGCCACCCCACCGCGCCCTGATACCCGGGCTGCCAGCGGCCGCGCCGGGCACCCTCCTCCTCCGCGCCGGCCCCGGCTCACCGCCGCCTCCGGCCATGACGGCAGCGGGAACGGCCCGGCCCGGTGATGACTTCACGGGACGCTACAGTCGGGCGGTGACCAACGGGACGCCGCCGGCAGGCCCGCTGCGCCGCGGGCTGCAGACCGGGCGGCTGGAGGCCCTCAGCGACGGGGTCTACGCGATCGCGATCACCCTGCTGGTCCGCCGCTGGCGGCGGTTCCCCGCGTTCCACATCCCCAGGAGGACAGGCTCATGAAGATCGAGGGGGCGACCGCGCTGGTCACCGGGGCCAACCGGGGGCTCGGCCAGGTGTACGCCCGGGAACTGGTCAGCCGGGGCGCGGCCCGGGTCTACGGGGCCGCGCGTGATCCGGGCCGGGTCACCGAGCCCGGGGTGACGCCCATCGCCCTGGACATCACCGACCCGGCCCGCGTCGCCCAGGTGGCGGAGCAGTGCGCCGACGTCACCCTGCTGGTCAACAACGCGGGCGTGATGAGAGCCAGCACCTTCCTCAGCGCGCCGGACCCGGACGCCGCCCGGGCGGAGATGGAGACCAACTACTTCGGCACGCTCAGCATGTGCCGGGCGTTCGCCCCGGTGCTGGGGGCCAACGGCGGCGGCGCCATCGTCAACATGCTCTCGGTCACCAGCTTCTACACCAACCCGTTCAACGCCTCCTACGGCGCCTCGAAGGCGGCCGGGTGGTCGCTGACCAACGGCGTCCGCCTCGAACTGCACCACCAGGGCACCCTGGTGGTCGCGGTGCACGCCGGCTTCATCGACACCGACATGGCCGCGCTGGTGGACGCGCCCAAGGTCAGCCCGGAATCGGTCGCCCAGCAGGTCTTCGACGCGGTCGAGGCGGGCCAGGTCGAGGTACTCGCCGACGAACGGACCCGGACCGTCAAGGCCGAGCTGCCCCGTGACCACGAGCTGATCTACCCGCCGGTCCAGGAGTTCTGGGACGCCATCATCAAGGGCAGCGGCTAGCAGGCGAGCAGCGCGGCCAGGATGTCGGCCCAGTGCTCCGGCACGATCAGATGGCCTTCGCCGCGGTAGACCGTGAGCCTGGCGCCCGGGATCCGCGCGGCGAGACGCCGCGCCATGGCCACGGGCACGTTGGCGTCCTCGTCGCCGTGCCAGATGAATACGGGAGGCTTGATGGTGGCGGGGTCGAATCCCCAGGGCTGCACGTAGAGGCGGGCATCATGGATGAACCCGCGGACACCCTGGCGGAAGGCTTCGGGGGCGGCCATCGTGTCGAACTCCCGCATGCGCGGGCTGGCCATGGCGGCCCGGTCCGCTGCCGGCAGGTTCCGGTCGCGGGCCGCCTGGTCGAAGACCTTCTCCGCATCCCGTTTCGTGAGGCGGGCGTGCCGCGCCGCCAGCGGCCACAACGCTCCCGGAGCGCTCCTGGCCAGCCGGAAGATCAGCCGGTTGACGCGGTTCATGCCCGCGAGGGCGCCCGGGGTGTCGATCGGCCCGGCGCCGCTGATGCTGGCCGCGGCGATCACCCGGTCAGGCAGGCCGTGGGCCACGGCCAGCGCATAGGGGCCGCCACCGGAGAATCCCGCCACCAGGAACCGGTCAATGCCCAGCGAGTCGGCAAGCTGGCGGATGTCGCCGGCCCAGTCCGTCAGGCGCCGGCCCGGCTGGAACGCCGATGCCCCCGCTCCGGGCCGGTCGGGCGCGATGACCCGGACCGCCACCGGATCCTCCGGCCACAATCCCGGGACGTTCAGCCGTGAGCCGGGCAGGCCATGGAACAGGAACAGTGATGGCCCCGCGGCCGGCCCGTACTCGGCGTAGCCGAGGACCCTGCCGTCAGCGAGCCGGGCAACCTGATCGAGACGTGCCGGCCGGGTCAGCATGTGATGTACTCCATCGCTGGTGCGAACGGCCGAGGCCACGGCCTGTGGTTGCGGCCCTCGTGCCCGCACTTAATATAATATGATTACGATAATAATGAGATTACGGTAACGCTGCCTCGCGCAACCGTCAACGGCTGGAGGGGACCGGTGCGACGGGCTCAGGCCAGAGAGGCCAACCGGCGGGCGCTGCTGGACGCGGCGAGCGCGCTGATAGCACGAGAGGGCACAGCGGTCCGGCTTGAGGCCATCGCCGACGCGGCCTGCCTGACGACCGGCGCCATCTACTCCATTTTCGGGAGCAAGAACGACCTGATGGTCGCCGTCCTCGCCGACGAGATCTCCCGGGTTGATCTCGCGATCCACCCCGGGTACGGCCCGGACCTGCCCCTGGACGCGGTGATCGACCGCTATGTGCAGACGTGGATCGTCACCTACAGCGGCTACTCGAAGGCACAGGCCGCCTTCGAGCTTCACCTGCTGCTGTCTGCCCTGGAGAACGAGGATCTGCGGCACCGGCTGGCCGAGATGCTCGATGCCGAGATCGGCCACCTGGCACGACTGCTCGAGAACCGCGTCATCGACCCGGCGCGGCCATCGGGCCGGACAACGCCCGAGCAGGGGCTGGCGATCGCCCGGGCGATGAAAGCGGTCCTCACCGGGTTCGGCCTCCGCGAGCCGTTCATGACCGACATATCGGAGCTGGCCAGGCAGTCCTGCCTGGCGCTCACCACGCTGGCCAGGACATCACCAGGCGAGCCCGGCGAAGGGCCGGGCTGAGCGCGGCCGGGACTGGCGCGGGCCGCCCGCGCCCCTGGCAGGCGGCCCGCACCACCCTCGCGGCTAGTAGCCCGCGGACACGATGTCGGCCTGGACAGCGTTGTCGGCCGCGTCCGTCGGGTAGCCGGATGTCATGACTCCCTCAAAGAACGATCCGGCCGAGGAGTTGCTGTCGTCGCCACCAGTTCCCAGGACGATGGCCCCTTCCTGGTGCATCGGGGCGTACCCGCCGATGTTCGGCAGCGACCCGTTGTACCAGGTGGTCAGGCTGCCCGACTGCGCGTTGCCGCCCTTGATCGCATAGGTCGTCGTCCCGTTGTTCTTGACAAGCGCAGTGAGGAACGTGCCCGAGTTGCCCAGGTTGCTGGGGTTGTTGCCGTTGCCTCCGGCAAAGAGCCCGTTTTCCAGATCCGCCTGCACCCACGGGCCGGTTCCGGTGCACGGGGCGAACCAGCACTCTGTGCCGAAGTTGATCGCGTCCATGTGACCGTTGCCGTTGTCGCGGTTGTTGGTCTCGGCGTTCCCGTAGTCGAAGCAGCACCCGCCGTTCACATGGGTACCGCTGGCCACCATGTACTCGCCCATGGCCGCCGAACCGGTCGCCACGCCGGCAGTCGCGTCGTCCCGGTAGCCGACGCCGGGTGTCACGTAGAGCCCGTAGACCTGGTGACCGCCGGCCAGTCACGGGCAGGGCGGCCGCGTTGGCGCCGAGCATCCTGCCCGCCGTTTCCGCCGGGTCCCTCGATCGTGAGGTTGTTGTGCTGCGGGGACTGGTCGTAGATCATCCGTGATGATGCACGACGTGCCTGCGCAGAACGAGTTCTGCGCGGCGGCGTTGGCGTAACCGCCGGCGGTCAGCGTGCCGATGTTCAGGGTCGCGCCGTCCGATGCGCGCTTGACCTGGTACAGAGGGCCCGTTGTACGCCGCGTAGAGCGCCCGCACGGTGCTGTGCGCGGCCACGCAGTGCGTACCGGCGGCCGCGTAGATGTCACACGGGAGGGAGGCCGCCTGTGACGGGGCGGCCGTGGCGACGAGGGCACCGGCGCTGAGCGCCGTCGTGCCCCCCGCCACCAGCAGGGCTTTCCTTAACTGCCGGAGCCGTGACCGAAAATCCATCGTGAACCTTCCGTGGGGTAAAGCCCCGCATGAGGGCATGCGGATTCCAGGCGTGCGCCGGGAATCCAGGGACCGAATAGAAGCCGCGGGGTAAACGAACAACGCGGCTGGCCCTTCATGGTGATCGCGATGCGCCGTGCCGGCCAGGCCGGATAAACCGCACGGACTGGCGGCAGGCAGATGATGTGAGCGCTAACAAAAATAGTAATTATGAAAGTTTCATAAGGCCTCCGGACGTTTATTGGCGCATAACTCCTGCGGTAGCCATTACTATGGCTCCGGCCGGAAGTTACGTCAAGGTTTCCGGCGCGCTCATGAATGAGCGGCAAGCCTGCCGCGCGGGCGGCCCGAGGGCAGCCCGCGCCCGCTCCCCGGCCGCGCCGCCGGGCAGTCAGCCGCTCCAGGCCGCGCCGGCCGCGCGCTCAGCCGCCCAGGCCGCACCGGCGGGCCTGGGCGTCAGCCGTCACCCGGTCCCCGGCCCGGCGGCCTGATGAGCTGGCCGTGCGGGCCCTGGAACGTGCGGTACGGCAGCAGTTGCGCCTGCACGGGCGCCGACGCCGACCGCGCCGCGGCGAACGGCGTCCCTCCGGCCAGGGCGGTGAAAGCCAGGGCGGTGCCGAGCGCGCCCCCGCAGGCGCCGATGACGATCCCTGTCACCAGGGCATGGCGGCTCCGGGCGGCCGGCTGCCGGGCCGGGGACATGGCCGCGAACCGCGCCGCGACCCGGGCATCGACCGCCCGGTTCAACCCGGGCCAGGAATGCGGCCACCGCCGCGTCGCTGTACTCGGGACCCAGTTCCTGATGCGCCGCGGCCGCGGCGCGGACGTCCTCTGGGGATACCGGTGACGTGGACACGATCACCAGGCTAACTCCGGAAGGCCGGCCAGGTCTCCTGCCGCGCGCCGTCCGCCGTCACTAAGGTGTTCGGGTGGTCACCGAGACCGATCTGCGGCTAGGGGTGCGGCGCACGCTGCACGTCTACGACACCGGCGCCACTCCGGGCGGCACCAGTCCCACCGGCACCAGCCTCAACGGCACCAGTCAGGCCGGCAGCAGTCACGCCGCGGCGGCACCGCACGGCCGCGCCCGCGGCGGCCTGACCGTTTTCTGGCATCACGGCACGCCGAACACGGGCGAGCCGCCCGCTCCCCTGTTCCCGGCCGCCGCCGGGCGCGGCATCCGCTGGGTGTCCTACGACCGGCCCGGGTACGGCGGCTCGTCCCCGAACCCCGGCCGGGATGTCGCCTCGGCGGCCGCCGATACCGCCGCCATCGCCGACGCGCTCGGCATCGGGCAGTTCGCGGTGCTGGGGCACTCCGGCGGCGGCCCGCATGCCCTGGCCTGCGCCGCCTTGCTCCCCGGACGCGTCACCGGCGCCGTCAGCATGGCCGGGCTGGCCCCGTTCCGGGCCGAGGGCCTGGACTGGTTCGCGGGCATGTCACCCGCTGGCGCTGCGCTGCTGAGCGCGGCCCGGGCGGGCCCGGCCGCCCTCCATGACTACCTGGCGTCCAGCGAGTTCGACCCGGAGCAATTCACCGCGGCCGATAATGCGGCGCTCGCCGGTGACTGGGCCTGGCTGGGCGAAGCGGCCGGAAAGGCCGTCGCGGCCGGCCCGGGCGGCATGCCGGACGACGAGCTGGCCTACGTCGCTCCCTGGGGATTCGACCCGGCGCAGATCAGGCCGCCGGTGCTGCTGGTCCACGGCGGGCAGGACCGCATCGCACCCTGCTCGCACAGTGAGTGGCTGGCCCGCCAGTGCCGTGCGGCGCAGTTGTGGCTGCGCCCGGACGACGGGCACATCTCGGTCCTGGCCTGCGCCGTCGCCGCCCTGGACTGGCTCGCGGAGCAGGCCGGCCGTCGCTGACCCGCGCACTCCGCGCGACCGCGGGCCTTTCTCAATCCGGCCTCTTGCTATCGTCAGTCCAACGATATATAACGTTGGTATGAGCGAGCGTGCGATGCAGGAAGCGACCTTCCTGATCCTGACCGCCCTGGCCGACGGCAGCCAGCACGGTTACGGCATCATCACCGAAGTCCAGGAGATCTCGGCCGGCCGGGTCCGGCTGCGCGCCGGGACGCTGTACACGGCGCTGGACCGGTTGCGCGCGGACGGCCTGATCGACGTGGACCGCGAGGACATCGTGGACGGGCGGCTGCGCCGCTACTACCGGCTCACCCCGGAGGGAAACGGGCGGCTGGCCGCTGAGGCGGCCCGGCTGCACGCCAATGCCACGGCCGCGCTCACGCGGCTTCGCCCGGCGGGAGGTTTGGCGACATGAATGACCAGGCAGGCCTGGAGCGGGGATACCGGCGGCTGCTGGCGTGCTACCCGCGATCGTTCCGGCGGGACAACGAAGAGGAAGTGCTCGCGGTGCTGCTGGCGACCGCACATGATGGCCAGGAGCGCCCCGGGCTGGCCGAGTCGGCCGACCTGATCCGCGGCGCGGTGCGGATGCACCTCGGCCTGTCCCGGTCGCCGCGCACCGTGCTGGCCGCGGTCAGGCTCATGTACCTGGGGGCGGCGGCCGAACTGGCCACCCTCATCGCGGTCGTGCTGACAGGCGGCAGCGTCCGGTCAGCGATCATGCACCAGGGCCTGGGCCTGGCCGCGTGGCACACCGCGGCCACCCATATCAGCGTGGACAAAGTCGCCGCGCCGGTCGCCATCGCCCTCTGGCTATTCTTCGCCTGGGCGAACGGCCGGGGGCACGACTGGTCCCGGTTCCTGTTCGGCGCGTTCTTCGGCCTGCTCACCCTGGGCATGCTCCAGGCCCTGGCCGCGGGGGGTGCCCTGCTCGCCCCCGCGGACCTGGCCACCGGCGGCGTCACCTGGCTCATCGCCCTGACCGCCACGGCGCTCGTGTTCAACAAGCGGTCCAACGCGTACTACGACCGCCAGCCCGCCCGCGAGCCCGCCACCCGCTAACCCGGCCCGCCGCCCTGATCCGCCCAGCCGCGGAGCAGGGCGGCGGTCTGCTCGTCGGCCGGGTAGAACAGCTCAACGGCCAGGTCGGCCAGGGTAATGTCCCGCGGCGCGCCAAACGTGGTCAGCGTGATGAACAGGGACAGCTCCGTGCCGTGCAGCCGGACCTGCCACGGCACCAGCACCGCCTGCCCGCCGCTTCCCGGCGCCGCGGCACGCCAGTCCCCCAGCGCCACGACGTTCGGGTAACCGGCCACCTCCCGCGCCAGCGCGGCCACGGCCGGGTCATCGGTGAGCAGCCGCAGCCGCCCGAGCTGGCCGAGCAGGTAGCCCGCCCACTCCGGGAAGTTCAGGGTGGCCGCGGCCAGCCCGTCCGGGTGCAGGCAGGCGCGGAACACATTCAGCGGCGGCCCGGCCAGCGCCGGCGGCACAGCGGCGGCCAGCCGCCGGGCTGCGGCATTGGCCTGCATAACGTCCCAGTTCTGGCCGATCACCAGCCCCGGGTAAGGGTCGTGCAGGTGGAGCATGCGCTGCAGCGCAGTACGGGCGGCCGCCATCGCCGGGTCGTCCAGCCCCGTCTCGGCGTAGCGGGGCGCGTAGCCCGCCGCGAGCAGCAGCGCGTTGCGGTCCCGCAGCGGGATCTCCAGCTGGTCCGCCAGGGCCAGCAGCAGTTCCGGGCTGGGCCGCGCGCGGCCCGTCTCCACGAAGCTCAGGTGCCGGGTGGACACGCCAGTCTCCAGGGCCAGGTCCATCTGGCTGCGCCGGCGGCGCTGCCGCCAGTCCCGCACCAGCGCGCCCGCGCCCCGGGCCGCCACCACCGTCGTCATGCGCCCCACCGTACGAACCGCCGCTGACCGGCGCCATTACCTGGCAGGTAATCGACGCCGCGCGGGCCCCGGCCGCAGACTCGGTCCGGACATGACCGACACGGACGGATGGGAGAACCCACATGACTGACTTCGCAGCCCTGGCCGCCGGCTACATCGGCACCTGGAACGAGCGTGACCCGGCCGCCCGCCGGGCCGCGATCGGCAAGTTCTGGGCGGACGACGCGCGCTACATCGACCCGCTGGCCAGCGTCCAGGGGCACGCGGAGATCGATGCGGCCGTAGCGGCCGTTCAGGAGCAATTTCCTGGCTTCGCGTTCCGCCTCGCCGGCCCGGTGGACGGGCATCACGGCCAGTGCCGGTTCGGCTGGGAACTCGGCCCGGACGAGGGCGCGGCGCCCATCGCCGGCTTCGACGTGGCCGTGATCGGTGACGACGGCCGCCTGGCCCAGGTGCTCGGCTTCCTGGACCGGGTCCCGCAGGCCTGACCGGGCCGCCGCCCCGGCCGTCCTGGCCGCCAGGACGGCCGTGGGCGGGGGCCCCGCCGCCCGCGGGCAGCACCACCCGGGCCCGGGCTACGGGGTACGGGCGGCGTCGATCTGGTCGAAGTCGCCGTAGCCGTTGAAGCTGCCGCCCCCGCCGGACCACTGCCACATCACCGCGTACTTGCTGCCGCTGGTGACGCCGCCGAAGAAGCGGGCGCAGGTGCTGGTGCCGCGCAGGCACCAGCCCAGCGGCGGGTGCGCCAGGCTGCTGGTGAACGACTCGTAGGTCCACTCGTAGGTGTTCGGGATGGACGCCGCGGACCCGGTGCCGAAGATCGAAGCCCAGATGTCCGGGGCCGAGTACACCCCGGCCTTGTATGAGGAATGGCTGGTCAGGTAGGCGGCGAAGCCATTCAGGTCGGCCCGGTCCACGCTGGCCGGGATGGAACTGGCCTTCACCACGCCACTGCACGACGAGGTGTACACGCTGTTCCAGCCGTTGTCCGGGGCGGGCGTGTAGCTGGGCGCGTTGCCCGGGATCTCGATGTCCATGAAGACCACCGGGTAGGTCACGTGCAGCTTGGCGACGTTGGACAGGGTGCGGGCCGCCTGCGCCGCGCCCCAGGCCGAGGCCTCGGCGGCGGTGCCGTTGTAGTGCGGGTCGACACCCGGCCCGCCCATGAACCAGTACACCCCGGTGCCGATGCCCTCGTGATGGGCGGTGTAGTCGGTATTCGCCTGCGCGCTGTTGGTCGCGGACCAGACGACGATCTTCTTGCAGCCCGGCAGGTTGGCCCAGTTGCCGGTCATCCCGACATAGCCGCCGTAGTACCCGCCGATCACCGGGAGGGTGTACTGCGCGGACGATCCCCGGATGGCCACGGTGCTGCTGTCGGTGCCGTACCAGAAGCCGGCCGGCCCGTCCCCGTCCAGCCTGCATGGCCTGACCGGCCCGGCCCGGCGCCGCCGCGGCCGGGACGGCGCCCGCCGTGACCGCCGCCGCGGCCAGGGCCGCGCCGATCACGGCGGCCGCCGCGGCGCGGCCCCTCCCCCCGCCATGCCACCAGCCCCGATTGCCCTCCGGACGTGCCATGACTCACCTGCCTGACCGCCAGTGGCCCCGGCCGGGCGGCTGACCCGGGAGCCTGTGCCGACAATGTCCTTGATGTCAGGCTTACCCGGCTTTACCGGCATTTCCAAGGACCATGGTCCGGATCGCGTGGCGGCCATCCCGGCCGCGGCGGCCGGGCCGCGGCGCGGCGGTCAGCCGAGCCTGATCTCGAAGTACGCGCCGTCCTCGTCGTGGCAGATCCGGGCGGTGCCGGCCCAGCCGGCGAAGCCGCCGGTCCCGGTGTGCGGGACGATGTGGCCGAACCAGGCGTCCGGGTCTGATTCGAGCCCGCCGTGCTGGATGGTCAGCGCCCCGTCACGGCCGTCCGGCGCGCGGCCGGTGATCCGCTCGGTGGCCACGTACGACCGGGAGCCCTCCTCCGGCCCGGCCGCCATGAACACCGTCGTCGCCTCCCCGGTGATCCCCGCGGTGAAGGTCTTCCGGAAGATCATCACCCCGACCCAGTCCGCCTCCAGGCCGGCCACCTGGCCCGGGTCCGCCCCGTCCACCGTGAACCGCGCGATCAACGGCCCTCCGGTGTGCTCCTCATCCCCGGCTCCCCCGGCCGCCCCCGTCCCGGCCGCCCAGTGCGGGTCGCGGCCCGACAGGCCGAGCAGCCGGTCCAGCGGCGGCGCCGTGTCCGGGACCGCGACCCGCCGGGCGAACGCCTTGCCCTCACCCTGGTAGTCCTCGGTGAGCATGCCGGGCGCGAAGGCCAGCGATTCCTCCGCCGCCCCGGCCGGCGGCGACCATGGCTGCCCGGTGGCGCGGGCCAGGTCCCAGCCGTGCACCTGGTACTCCCAGAGGATCATCTCCAGCGCCATCCCGCCGGGCATCGCGGCCTCACCGAGCCGCAGCGGCCGGCCGGCCGCGCCGCCGCGCACGGCGGCGTCCAGGGTGGCGGCCGCGGCGCGGACCGCGCCGGCCGCGTCGTCGGGGGCCGTGTAGCCGTCGAGGCTGTCCCGTGGCGCCTGGCCGTCCGGGTCGGCGAACCCGGCGGCGAACGTGGCCAGCCAGCCCAGCACGTGGTCACGGAGCTGGGCCACGTCCCAGCCTGCGCACGGCGTCGGGTCAGCCAGCTGGGCGCCGGAGATGCCGCCGACCACCGCGGCGAGGTCGGTGAGCACGGTGGCGAGCAGGTCGGCGGTCTTCTCGGTTGCTTGCGTGGATGCGGTCATGGCCGGTCACGCTACTGCGGCCGGGCCGGGCCGGGATTGAATTTTCGCGTCAGCCCGGCCGCTACAGTCACGGGCATGGGCAGTTCCCGGCCGGAGCCGGTGGAGCGGGACAGCCGCGGCATCCTCGACCCGTGGCTGCTCCGCCAGCGGGTCCGGCTGACCAGGTACCCGGCCGGCCCGGCGCTGGCCGGGCTGGTGGACTGGTTCTGGGCCGTGCGGTGGGACCTGCCGCCCGGTACCGTGCACCGCCAGCAGGTACTCACCCACCCGGGCGCCAACATCAGCGTCGGCCACGCCAACGCCCGCCCGGGCGACCAGCAGCCCGGGCCGGTCGAGGCCAGGCTGTACGGGGTGGCCCGCGGCCTGTCCTCCCGGGTCCTCACCGGCCAGGGCTGGACAGTCGCCGCGCTGACCCGGCCCGGCGGGATCGGCGCGCTGGTCACTGGTGAGGCGTCCGGCTTCACCGACCGGGTCGTGCCGCTGGGCACGGCGCTGCCCACCGACGAGGCGGCCCTGGTGCGCCAGGTCCTGGCCGAGCCGGAGGAGGAGTCCCGCGTCCGGTTGCTGGCCGCCGCGCTGGAGCAGGCGGCCGACCCGGCCCGGGTGCCGGCCGCCACCGAGGTCGCCGAGGTGGCCCGGCTGGCCGAGGTGAACCGGGCCGTCCGCCGCCTGGCCGACCTGTGCGAGCTGGCCGGCGCCCGCCCGCGCACGCTGCAGCGGATGTTCCTGCGCTACGCGGGCGTCTCGCCGGTCTGGGTGATCCGCCGCTACCGGCTGCTGGACGCGGCCGAGGCGGTGCGCACCGGCGGCCCGGTGCCCTGGGCGGGCCTGGCCGCCGCCCTCGGCTACGCCGACCAGGCCCACCTGATCCGCGACTTCCGGGCCGCGACCGGCCAGACCCCCGCGGCCTACGCCGCGTCCGTCGCGGCCCGGTAGCCCGCCGCGCTCCGCTTCCGGACCCGGGCCGGGCTGGCGGCGTCCGGCGCGGGTAGCGTGCGGGGCATGACGTTGCAGACGCGCCCGCTGGGGCGGACCGGAGTGGACGTGACCATCCTCGGCTACGGGGCGATGGAGCTGCGTGGCCAGCCGAACGGGCCCGCCATCGCCGACGAGGACGCCGGGCGGCTGCTCAATACGGTGCTGGACAGCGGCATCACCCTGATCGACACGTCCATCGACTACGGCCGCAGTGAGGAACTCATCGGCCGTTACCTCGGCCACCGGCGGGAGGAGTACTTCCTCGCGTCCAAGTGCGGGTGCCTGCTCGGCGGCCCGCCGCCGGGGGCGACCCCGCCGTATCCGCACGACTGGAGCGCGGCCAACGTCCGGGCCGGGGTGGAGCAGAGCCTGCGCCGTCTCGGCACCGACCGCCTCGACCTGGTCCAGGTGCACATGTCCCCCAGCCGCGCCCAGCTGGAGCGCCGGCGAGACCGTCGGAGACCCTCCAGGCGCTGCGCGCCGAGGGCAAGGTCCGCTTCCTCGGCATGTCCGGCATCCTGCCCAACCTGCCGGACCACATCGCCATGGGCGTGTTCGACGTGTTCCAGATCCCCTACTCCGCGGTGCAGCGGGAGCATGAGGACCTCATCACCGCCGCCGCCGCGGCCGGGGCGGGCACGCTGATCCGGGGTGGCGCGGCCCGCGGCGCCCCGGCCGAGGACAAGAACTGGGCGGTCGGGCCGCTCAGCCAGGACCCGGGCGTCGGGCAGCGCCGCTGGGCCGACTCCGGGATCGAGGACGTGCTCGGCGGGATGTCCCCCATGGAGTTCATGCTGCGCTTCACGCTCAGCCACCCCGCGCTGTCCACCACCATCGTGGGCACCTCGAACCCGGATCACCTGCGGGGCAACCTGGCCGTCGCGGAGAAGGGCCCGCTGCCCGCCGGCCTGTACGACAAGGCCCGCCAGCTGATGCCCGGCGGGCCGGCGGCTAGCCCAGGACGTCCCCCGGCGGCTCAGAGGGTGACCGGGGGCCACAGGTTGTGCTGCGCGGCGATCGGGTCGCCCGGCCATTCGTGCATCGCATCCAGGTTGTCCCGGGCCGGGTGCCTGGCCGCCGCGGGCCCGTCCGCGAACCCGTGCAGCACGTTGAGGATCACCTTCTGGGCGAAGCCCCAGGCGCGGCGGTTCACGCCGAACAGGTGCAGCCCGTTGGCCGTCGCCACGAAGCGCATGGTGCCGGTGGCGAACACCCCGGCGCCGCCGGAGTGCGTGTAGTACGCCGAGTCCGAGTAGCTGTTCACGCCGCGGCAGGTCAGCGGCGAGTGGGAGAGCACCTCGACCGGCCGCTGCACCGGGTAGACCGGGTTGACCCGGTCGTACTCGATGCCGACCAGCCCGGTGAACCGGGTGCCCTTGCGCACCCCCGTGCCGGCGTACACCCAGCTGCCCGGGGACGCGATCACGTAGTCGGCGTCGGCCGGGTTCGACTCGTACAGCACGCCGGTGAGCGAGGATTCCGGGTCCGGGTTGGGCGGCTCCCGCCAGTCGCTGGTGACCAGCGCGTTGTCCTTGCCGTACATCGGGTCCTGCAGGTAACTGGTCTTGTAGCAGATGACCAGCCGCCGCTCCCCCAGCCGGGTGCTGGCCAGCCGGGTCCGCCGGAACAGCGTGTTGGCGCCCAGGAAGGCGACGTTCACCCCGGCGTCCCGGGCCGCGGTGACGTTCGCCCGTTCCGGCGGTGACCAGTACTCGTCGTGCCCGGGGCAGATCAGCGCGCTGGCCCCATGCAGCAGGTTCGGGTTGCCGTCGATGTCCATGCTGGTCACGTAGGCAAGCGGCAGGCCGGACCGCTCGGCCAGCTCGATGGTCTTCCGCTCGTGGTAGAGGAACATGAACGCGCCGCTGGCGTCGTAGGGCCGGTCCAGGCTGACGGCGAGCGAGCGGTTGGCGTAGTCGGCCGTGCCGCCCGGCCCGTTGTACAGGTCGTAGCCGCCCCAGGTGTTGTACGCCTGCCAGGTCTCCACCCCGTTCTTGATCACCACCTTGCCGGCCGTGCTGGCCGACCGGACGGTGACCGGGATGAACCGCTGGGCGCCGGACTCGGCGTCCAGCCGGAGCAGGTAGGACCCTTCCGGCCAGTCGTGGGTGGGCACGGTGAGCGACGGCCCCCAGTCGCACTCCACCGTGTTCGTCGGCGCGATGATCGCGGCGGCCCGCTGCCGGTGGCCCTTGACCGGGCGCCGACTGCCACACCAGCCGGGCCTTGTCCCCGTGATACCAGCCCATCCGGAAGGCGCTGACCCGGAACGAGCGGGCCGTGGTGGACACGTACAGGGTGACCGGCTCGCCGGGCAGCACGCTGGCCTGCCCCGCGTAGCCGACGATCGCCATCGGCGCGCCGAGGTTGCTGATCTGCCAGTGCGGGTCGCCGGGCCGGGAGTTCTCGCTCACCGCACGGCTGCCGCCGGCCGGCCGACGCCCCGGCACTCGCCCGTCGCGCCGGCCGAGGCGGCCTTCGGGCCGGACGCCGAGCAGCCCGCGGCCGCGCCGGCAGCGCCCGCGGCGGCCAGGCCGAGGAAGGCGCGCCGGGAGTAGGAACCGGGCACAGTCATGGCTCCCATCATGGCCCGGGGGCGCAGCCGGCGCTGGGGGTGCCGCCGAAGCGGGCGCGCTTGCCCGTTTCTTGACCTTTGCTCACCTGGCCGGCTTCCCGGGGTGGCACAATCCGGGCATGCTCCCAGGCTCGACCGATTCGGCTGATGACCCCCTCGAGCAGGACGCCCCCGACCACCCCGTGAATGACCCCGCCATCGAGTCGTGGTTCCTGGCCGAGGGCGACCGCGCCAACCGGGCCACCGACCTCCGCGCCTTCACCACCGGCAACCTGGTCGTTCCGCTGGTGGACGGGCGCGGCTACTTCGCCCGGCTGCACGCCGAGATCAACGCCGCCCAGGCCGGGGACCAGATCTACTTCCTGGACTTCCGGGGTGACTTCGACGAGCTCCTCGATGGCCCGGGCTCCGCGGCTGGCGAGGTGCTGGGCCGGGCGGCCAAGCGGGGCGTCCGGGTGTTCGGCCTGCTGTGGCGGTCCCACCCCAAGGCGCTGCGCCAGTCCGAGGAGGCCAACGCGGAGTTCGTCCGGGAGATCGACGCGGACGGCGGCCAGGTGCTGCTGGACGCGCGGACCCGGCGGGGCGGCAGCCACCACCAGAAGCTGGTCGTGCTGCGGCACCCGGGCGCGCCGGGCCAGGATGCGGCGTTCGTCGGCGGCATCGACCTCGGCCACAGCCGCGTGACGACGGTGATCACGCGGGCGACCCGCAGGTGATGGAGTTCCCCGCCGAGTACGGCGAGCGGCCGCCCTGGCACGACATGCAGGCCGAGGTGCGCGGGCCCGCCGTGCACGACCTGGAGCACACCTTCCGTGAGCGCTGGTACGGCAGCAGCGTGCTGGACCTGCCCAGCCCGGTCCGCCAGTTGTACGACCGGGCCTACCACATGGGCGCGATGACCAGCCGGCCGCTGCCGGAGCCGGTGCCCGATGACGGCACGGCCCGCGGCCCGCACGCGGTCCAGGTCCTGCGCACCTACCCAGCCCGGCTGCGCCGCTACCCGTTCGCGCCGCTCGGCGAGCGGAGCATCGCGCACGCTTACCGCAAGGCATTCGCCCGGGCCCGCCGCCTGGTCTACCTGGAGGACCAGTACCTGTGGTCCCACACTGCGGCCGGGATCATCGCCGGTGCGCTGCGGCGCTACCCGGGCCTGCACGTGATCGCGGTGGTGCCCCGGTACCCGGACAACGCGGGCCCGGTCACCCGGTGGCCCGGGCTGACGGCCCGGCACGACGTGGTCCGGGCCTGCCGCAAGGCGGGCGGGGACCGGTTCGCTGTCTACGACCTGGAGAACCCGGCCGGGACGCCCGTGTACGTGCACGCCAAGGTGGCGATCGCGGACGACGTGTGGGCCATGGTCGGCTCGGACAACCTCAACCGCCGGTCGTGGAGCCACGACAGCGAGCTGTCCATCGGGGTGCTCGACTCGACCCGGGACACCCGGCCCCCGGCCGACCCCGCCGGGCTGGGCGACGGGGCCCGCACCTTCGCCCGCGACCTGCGGCTCCGGCTGTGGTGCGAGCACCTGGACCGGGACGCCGCTGATGTCGCGGACCTGCTCGACCCGGCGCAGGCATTCGCCGCGTTCCGGCAGCAGGGGGAGCGGCTCGCCGCCTGGCATGCGGCCGGCGCGGCCGGGACCCGCCCGCCGGGCCGGGTGGTGCCGCACCAGGTGTCCCGCCCGACCGCGGCCCAGCGCGCCTGGGCGATGCCGCTCTACCGGACGGTGTTCGACCCCGACGGCCGCCCGTGGCGGGACCGGCTCCGCCGCCGCCTGTGACACCCGCGCCAGGCCGCCGCGGACCCGGGTGGCCTGCCGCGTGGCGCTGCGGGCCCCAGCCGCCCGGTCAGGCCGGCAGCAGCTGCAGCTGCGCCATGTCCAGCCGGGCGGACACCCGGTAGGCCGAGCCGGCCGACCGCGGCACCCCGACGGTCACCGACCCGGAGCTGACCTGGGTGCTGACCGCGTAGCCGACGCCGCCCGGCAGCCGGAGCGTCGCCTGGGCCGAGGCCAGGGTGACCTGCACCCGGCGCGGCGGCCCGGCGAATCCGGCGGCCAGCTGCCCGGAGCGGATCACCGCGGTGAACGCCGGGGAGCGCAGGCCGTCCGCGCGCACGCTGACGTTCGCGGCGGTGATGGATACCGGGCCGGTGAGGCCGGACAGCACCATCCGGCCGGCCGGCAGGACCAGCACCAGCCTGGCCTGCCCGGGCACGGTGAGCCGCAGGTTCCCGGTGCACGGGCTGGCCGCCGCGCACCGGTATGACAGCCGCAGCACGTGGCCGCCCTGGCCGGCCGTGACCCTGGCCGCGGGAGCCCGGCCCGACCAGTGCAGCTGGCCGGTCAGCCGGGCCGGGCCGCCCGGCACGCCGGTGACGATGAGCAGGCCCGGCGGCGCCTGGAGGTAGACGGTGCCGGCGGCCGCGGCGCTGACCGAGACCCCGCGGGCGCCGGTGCTCGCCGGATGGCCGGGGCTCGCCCACGCCTTCAGCAGCACGGTCGGCACAGCGAGCAGGAACAGCAGCATTACCACGGCCACCAGGGCGATGGTGAAGTGCCGGGTGCGGCGCCCGTCCCCGTCACCCTCGGTGGCCGGCTCCGGCCGGGCACCGCTGCTGGACGGCTCCGGCCGGGCGCCGCTGCCCGCGGTGCCGTCCGCGGCCAGGGCCGGGCCAGCCGGGCGCGCTGCGCCGGCCGTCCCCAGCGGGCCCAGGACGGCAGCCGGCCGGGCCGCGTCCGGGGCGCCGCCGGGACCTGATGCGGCGGATCCCGTCGGGATGGGCAGCGGCTGGGTGGCCCGCTGGGCGTCGGCGGCCGCCGAGCCCCAGGCCAGCGGTGCGGCGGGGCCATCCCCAGGTTTGGCTGAAAGGAAGTCCGGGCCCGGCGCCCGTTCCCCATCGCGGTCCATTCCGGCAGCCTGGCACCGGTGCGCAGCGCGCGCAGAATAACGACTCGCCGGTAATAACCCCCTAACCTGCGCCACTCGGCCGCGGTCGCAGCAACCGCCGGCCACCGCCGGGCGTCTGTTGAAGTAACTGCCTGCTACTGAATGGACGGACGGTGCCCGATGGGCGGACGCGGTATCCAGCATCTAACGGGACCGGCGAGATCGCTGGTACGCACGGTGCTGCTCGGTTCGGCCCTGCTCGGGGCGGCGGTGCTCATGACCGGGCCCGCCGCCGGCCCCGCGCTGGCCGGGCCGTCGGCGCGGACCGCGCCGGACCGTGGCCCGTTCCCGGTGACCTGCACCTCCCCGCTCCACCCCCGGCTCGCCGCCCGGCTGGCCAGTGGCCTGCGGGCGGCGCTGCGTGGCCGGCTGTCCGCCGTCGCGCTCCGGGTCGATGACCGGAGCGACCAGCTGGGCTGCTGGCTGAACGGCGGGATGCACTTCGACTCGGCCAGCGTGGTCAAGGCGACCATCCTGGGCACGCTGCTCCGCGAGGCGATGACCCAGCACCGGTCCCTGACCCGTGCCGAAGCGCGGCTCGCCACCGCGATGATCACCCAGTCGGACAACGCGGCCGCGTCCGCGCTGTGGGCCCACGTCGGCCGGGGGCGGCTGCAGTACTTCCTGGGACGGGCCGGGATGACCCAGACCCAGCTCGGCCCGGGCGGTTACTGGGGCCTGACCCAGATCACCGCGCACGACGAATTGCTGCTGCTGAACGTGCTCATGTTCCCGAACCGGGTGCTGGACACCCCATCCCGCGACTATGCCCTTGCCCTCATGGCGCACGTGATCCCGGCGCAGCGCTGGGGCGTGCCCGGCGGCGCGCCGGCCAGCCTGACGGTGCACGTGAAGAACGGCTGGCTGCCGCTGGCCACGCACGGCTGGCGGATCCACAGCATCGGCTGCTTCACCGGCCACCATCGCGGCTACGCCATCGTGGTCCTGACCCAGGACAACCCGACCATGGGGTACGGCATCGCCACCATCGAGCGCGCCGCCGAGGTCATCCACCGCCAGCTCAGCCCGGGTGCCGGGGACCGGGTCCCGCCGTCGCGGCCGGCGTCCTCCTGGGGCATCCCGGACGAGCTGATCCCCGCGCCGCTGGGCGGCCGCTGAGAAAAGCGGAGAAAAATCGATCCGCGCCGGAACCGCGGCCGCGGCGGGCACGTCTAAGGGGGTGCCTCTTCCCACCTGGGGCGCATGGTGAATGGTCGCCCGCACGGCCCGGCGGGCAGCGCACAGTCGCCGGGTTGTGCGGGCGGCGTGCCTGCAGGCCTCAGTCGCCCGCCTGCGGCCCGTCCAGGCGGCGCAGCCCGCTCCGGTGCCGCTCCGCGAGATCCAGGTAGGTCTGCACCGCGTACTTGATCCACTCTTGCCGGGCCTGGCAGGCCGCTTCGCGGATCCGGGCGGGCACGCCGAGGGCGAGCGCCCCGGCCGGAACTACCATCTCCTCCCGGACCAGCGCGGCCGCGGCCACGACCGCGCCGGCGGCGACGCGGGCCCGGTTCAGCACCAGCGAGCCGGAACCGATCAGGCAGCCGTCTTCCACCACGCAGCCTTCCAGGTGCGCCAGGTGCCCGATCACGCAGTCGGCCCCGATCAGCGTGGGCCACTCCTCGGTCGTGTGCACCACCGTGCCGTCCTGGATGGACGTGCGCTCCCCCACCCGGATCACGCCGTGATCCCCGCGCAGCACCGCGCCGGGCCAGACGGAGGCGCCTGCGGCCAGTTCCACCGAGCCGATCACGACGGCATCCGGGTGGACGTAGGCCTGCGGGTCGATCGACGGCGCGGCGTAGTCAAGTGCGTAGATCGGCACAGCATCACTCCCCAAGCGTCTGCGCGGCACGCGGCGGTGCCGTGTCCCTCCGGCAGGGCCAGCCCCCAGTCAGTAAACCGGTCGCTATGACGGTATAGCCGAGAAACCCGGAGAACACCGGCAAGCCGGGCACCCCGCTGGCCCTGGCCATGCCCGCATCGCCCCGGGCTGGGCCCGGTAGGTACCGCCCGCTGGCGCGCAGCCCGGCGGGCGGCTGTCCAGGGTCCGTTGGCACGGCCACGGCGGGCCGTTGGCCAGCGCCGGCAACGGACCAATGACCCCTCTTTAGGCACGCAACCGATTGCCTGCTTTTGCAAACTTTTCGGACACGTTTCCGGATGATACGAAGAAGAAACCAGGAGGAAATCCGGACGGGAAAACGATCTCCCCGAGGGGCGGATCACATCAGATGCACTGGCGCGCTTCTTTCCCCGGTCACTCCGCCGCGCTTTCCCACGGTGTCTCATTTTCGTACACCCCGCCAGGCACCTCCCGCGCACGTGAAGGACTGAGGACGGCACCATGACAACCACCCGCACCCGTGGCGGCGACACCCGGGCGGGCTCCGGGCCAGGTCTGGTCGGTCAACGGCGGACTGGACATGTGAGCGAATGACCATGAGCGAGCGGCCAGATGTACAGGTCCTGTCCGCGGTGCGCACCGGCATCGGCAAATACGGCGGTGGCCTGGCCAGCGTGCCGCCGTGTGATCTCGCCGCGACGGTGATCCGGGACGCGATGGGCCGGTCCGGCGTGCAGCCGGACGACATTGGCCATGCCGTGTTCGGGAACGTGATCCACACCGAGCCCCGGGACATGTACCTGGCCCGGGTGGCCGCGGTCAACGCCGGGCTGCCCGTCGGCATCCCGGCCCTGACCGTGAACCGGCTGTGCGGCAGCGGCCTGCAGGCCATCATCTCCGCAGCCCAGGCCATCATGCTCGGCGACGCCGGCGCTGCGGTAGCCGGTGGCGCGGAGTCGATGAGCCGCGCCCCGTACTGGCTGCCTGACATGCGCTGGGGCCGCCGGATGCAGGACTCGGTCGCGGTGGACGCCATGGTCGGCGCGCTCAACGACCCCTTCGAGCACTGCCATATGGGCGTCACCGCGGAGAACGTGGCGGCCGAGTTCGGGGTGTCCCGGGCGGACCAGGACGAGCTGGCCGCGGAAAGCCACCGCCGCGCGGCCTACGCCACCGAGCACGGGTACTTCACGGGCCAGATCGTCCCGGTCGAGGTGCACGGCCGGAAGGGCACGGTCGCCTTCACCGCCGACGAGCACATCCGCCCCGGGGTGAACCTTGACGACATGGCCAAGCTGCGCCCGGCCTTCGACAAGAACGGCACGGTGACCGCGGGCAACGCCTCCGGCATGAACGACGCGGCCGCCGCGGTGGTACTGGCCAGCGGTGAGTTCGCCGCCGCGCACGGCCTGCGCCCGCTGGGCCGGCTCCTCGCCTACAGTCACGCCGGGGTAGAGCCAAGGATCATGGGCATCGGCCCGGTTCCCGCGGTGCGCAAGGTGCTCGACCGGGCCGGCCTGAAGATCGACGAGATCGACGTGTTCGAGGTGAACGAGGCATTCGCCGCCCAGGCGGTCGCCGTGAGCCGCGAGCTCGGGCTGCCCCCCGAGCGGACCAACCCGAACGGCAGCGGCATCTCACTGGGCCACCCGATCGCCGCCACCGGCGCCATCCTCACCGTGAAAGCCCTGCACGAACTGCACCGCACCGGTGGCCGTTACGCGCTGACCACGATGTGCATCGGCGGCGGCCAGGGAATCGCCGCCATCTTCGAGCGGATGTAGCCACCCGCTGCCAGGAACGGACACTCAGACAAGGAGGTGCGGAATGTCCGAACATGACATCGCGCGGCGAGTGGTGGAAGCCGCCGCTGAGGCGATCGCACCGGAAGCCAATCTCATCCCCGAGCTCGACATGGGCAGCTTCGGCGCGTCGATGCTGGCCGCGTTGAACCGGGCCATGGACCACCCGGGCGAGGTCGCCGGGGCGGGATTGCGGTTCTGGGCCACCCTGGGCAAGATTGCCCAGTTCACGGCGTACCGGTCAGCCGGCCTGGACGCACCGCCGCCCATCCCGGCCGAGAAGGACAAGCGGTTCGCGGATCGCACCTGGGAGGACAACCCCGCTTTCGCCGGGCTTCGCCAGGCCTATCTTGCGTTCAAGCAGTTCAGCGACGACATGCTCGCCGCCGGGAGCGGTGAACCAGTCAGCGATGCGAAGGCACGGCTGATGGTCGGGTTCCTGGTCGACGCGATGGCCCCGACGAACTTCCTGGCCACCAATCCGGCCGCGCTGAAACGGGCCTTCGAGACCGGCGGCGCCAGCCTGGTCGCCGGGGCCCGCAACTTCGCCGATGATCTCGTGCATAACGAGGGCCGCCCGAGCCAGGTGGACCGGCGGCCGTTCCAGGTGGGCAAGAACCTCGCGGCAACACCCGGGAAGGTCGTGTACAAGAACGACCTGATGGAACTCATCCAGTACGCGCCGCAGACCCCCGAAGTGGGGGCCATCCCGATGCTGATGAGCCCGGCATGGATCAACAAGTACTACATCATGGACCTCGCGCCTGGCCGCAGCTTCATCGAGTGGGCGGTGCAGCACGGGCACACGGTCTTCGCGATCTCCTACCGCAACCCCGATGAGAGCATGCGCGGGGTGCGGCTGGATGACTATCTCATCGAGGGACCGCGGACCGCGCTCGACGTGATGACCGACATCACCGGATCCGACAAGATCAACATTACCGGGCTCTGCCTCGGCGGCGCCCTGACCGCGATGCTCGCCGCCTACCTGGTCAAGACCGGCGATGACCGCATTGGCTGCATCACCCTGCTCAACACGCTGCTTGACTACAGCGAGCCGGGCGTGCTCGGGGTCTTCACCGATGAGCGCACTGTGGCCCAGATGGAAAAGCACATGAAGGCCAAGGGCTTCCTCGAGGCGTCCGACATGAGGACCTCGTTCGACTTGCTCCGGGCGAACGACCTCATCTTCAATTACGTGGCGACGAACTGGCTGATGGGACAGCAGCCGCCTGCTTTCGACATCCTGGCCTGGAACGCCGACAGCACGCGCATGCCAGCGGCCATGCACTCCTTCTACCTCCGCTCGCTCTACCTGCACAACCAGCTCGCGAATGGCGAGCTGGAACTGGCCGGGGAGCAGCTGTCCCTCAAGGAGGTCAAGAACGACACGTACGTGGTCAGTGCGGAGAACGACCACATCGTGCCGTGGACGGCCTCGTACAAGACCACCGCGCTGCTGGGCGGGCACGTCCGGTACCTGCTGTCCAACGGGGGGCACATCGCCGGCATCGTCAACCCGCCTGGTCCCAAGGCCTGGCATGAGGTGAGCCAGGACAGCCACACGTCCGCGGAGCAGTGGCGCGCGGGAGCAGAGCTCATCAAGGGCTCATGGTGGGAGGACTGGTCCGACTGGGCCGGGCCCCGGGCCGGAAACCAGGTGAAGCCGCCCAAGCTGGGCAGCCGCCGCTATCCGGTGCTGGGCGACGCCCCGGGTCAGTACATTCACGGCTGACCCGGCGTGGGCGCCCACCAGGTGCGCTTGACAAACCATCCACGTTGCATGATATAGTTAGCACTAGACGAACTCAGCTGAGGAGCACACAATGGCCGAAACCCACAGCACCAGCCAGGAGATCCAGGGCGAGATCCTGGACGCGGTCCGCAAGAGCCAGGAGGCCGTGGTGGACGCGATCAAGCGGTGGGCCGACGCGGTCCAGTCGATGACCCCGTCCATCCCCGTCCCGAACCTGCCCTACACCGACAAGCTGCCCAAGCCCGAGGAGCTCGTGGCCAACGCCTACGACTTCGCCGAGCAGCTGCTGGCCACCCAGCGCAACTTCGCCGAGAGCGTGCTGCAGGCGACCAAGCCGCTGGTGTCCGGCAAGAACAGCACGCCCCCGAAGGCCGGCTCTGCCACCAAGTAACCGCACCGCACCCTTGCGCGGCGGACCGGACCCCCGGCCCGCCGCGCATTCGCATACTATAGTTAGCAACTTGATCGCGGCGCCCTCGCCGCGCGACGCACCTGGGAGGCCCCGTGCCCGAACCGTGGGACACCCAGTTGCAAGCGCTGGGGTCGTTCATCCGCAGCCAGCGCAAGCTGGCCAACCTGTCGCTGCGCCAGCTGGCCGAGATGACCAGCCTGTCCAACCCGTACCTGAGCCAGATCGAGCGGGGCCTGCACCAGCCCTCGGTCCGCGTGCTCAAGCTCATCTCCGAGGCCCTCGACGTCTCGGCCGAGACACTGCTCGCCCAGGCCGGGCTGCTGGAGGGCAACGGCATCGGCCGGCGCCGGGAACGGCTGGCCCCGGGCCCCCGGCCAGGCGGCCACCCCGCCCGACGCCGACGCCGAGGCAGCCATCCGCGCTGATCAGCGCCTCAGTGATGACCAGAAGAACGCGCTGATCACCGTCTACCGGAGTATGCTGCGCTCGGAATAGGCTGTTCTGCGGCCGTTCGCTCGCCCCGCGTGCGCTGCCCGGCTGATCACCCTGGCCGCCCCGGTCCCCGGCGGCTTCCTGGCGTAACCAAGAAGTTATCTCTAACTTGCCTGCCGGCGAGTGTGAGGACCGTCACATGTCTATAATTCCTACATGCTAACAGGGGAATCTCGCTTGCCCGTGCTGCTGCCTCGCCCGGACCTGTCAGAAATCGCTGTTGCCCCGCCCAGCGGGGGGCCGGGCTACTGGGCCGGCGCGCCCAGCGCGGCGCTCGGTGATGACGCCATCTATCTCGCCTACCGGATGCGCCGCCCGGTCGGCCGCGGCCGGGGGTACGGGGTGACCGTGGCCCGGTCGGCGGACGGCGTGCACTTCGAGCCGCTGCTCACCATTGGCCGCGAACTGGTCGGCACCGAGTCACTGGAGCGGCCCTCGCTGGTCCGCACCGAGGATGGCACCTGGCGGCTGTACCTGAGCTGCGCCACGCCGGGCACCAAGCACTGGCGGGTCGAGCTCATCGAGGCGGCCAGCCCGGCCCAGTTCGACGCGCGATCCATTGAGATGGTCCTCCCCGGAGACGCCAAGACCGGCGTGAAGGACCCGGTCATCCTGCACCGGGACGGCCAGTGGCAGCTGTGGGCCTCCTGCCACCCGCTGGCCGACCCGGACGAGGCCGACCAGATGGTCACCGACTATGCCACCAGCCATGATGGCCGGGAGTGGACCTGGCACGGCACCGCGCTGACGGGCCGCCCGGGCCACTGGGACTCCCGGGGCACCCGGGTGACCGCGGTGCTGCACAGCGCGGGCTCGATCGTCGCTTACTACGACGGCCGGGCCAGTGCCGCGGAGAACTGGGAGGAGCGCACCGGGGTGGCCACCGGCACCGAGCCGACCAGCCTGGCCGCCACCAGCGACGCGCCCGTGGCCGAGTCCCCCTACGCCGGCGGCGGGCTGCGCTACCTCGACATCCTGCCGCTGCCCGACGGCAGCCACCGGCTGTACTACGAGATGACCCGGCCGGACGGGTCGCACGAGCTGCGCACCGAACTACAGCCGCCGCCCGCCTGAGCCGGGCTTCCCCGGCCGGGGCCCCGGGGGCGTTCCCGGCCGGGGCCTCCCGGGTCAGGCCCGGGGCTGGCCGTTGCGGGCCTGGCGCTGCCCGGCCGGCCGGTCCCCGACCAGCCCGCCGGACCGCTCCCGGGGCTGCAGCCAGTCACCGAAGTCGGACTCGGTGACCTTCTCCAGCAGCCGGATGTCGGACTCGAAGTACGGCAGCAGGGCCTGCCGCTGCTCCCAGGTGAGCGGCTGGCGCGGCCGGGCCCCGCGCTGCAGCATCCGCTCCAGCGGGCTGGTCAGCACGGTCCCGGTGGTGCCGGGCAGGTGCCGCCCGACTGCCGCCGCGCCGCGGAGCAGCTGGGAGAGCGCCCGGTGCCCGAACGACTCGTCGGGGTGGGCTGTCACGTTCTCCCTGGGCACCTCGGTGATGATCCCGGCCGGGACGCCCAGAAAGGCGCAGATCTCATCCAGCGTCTGCACCGGCGCATCCACCAGCTGGCGGTAGCGCAGCACCAGGACGTGCTCCTTCGGAAACACCCGGTACAGGTGCTCCAGCTGCTCGCCGTACCGGCCGAGCCTGGTGTAGTGCCAGAACTGCGCCCACCCGGCGGCGACCCGCCGGTCCTCCTCGGCGCAGGCCCGCACGACATCGCCCACCGGGTCAAGCCCGGCCGACCACAGATGGGCCCAGTTGGAGTGGGTCCGCTCCACCGGGTCGCGCAGCATGGCGATCATCTTCACGTCCGGGATCAGCTCCCGGATCCGCCGCTGCGCATCGGTGTCGTACAGGTAGAAGGGGGTCAACTCGCCGCGTAGCTGGCCTGCCGTGGCCGGGGCGAACAGCGCCTCGTAGTCGGCCCGCCGCCAGACATGCTCGCGCCAGGTGGGGATGTCCCCGGGGCCGCCGCCCTTGCTCGGCGGGGGCCCGTCGGTCAGGAAGAACTTGGGCTCCTTGACCGGGGACAGGTAGAGCGCGGGATGCCGGGCCAGTGCGGCGTGCAGCGCGGTGGTCCCTGCCTTGGGGGCTCCGATGACCAGGAAGTCCGGCAGAGGCATGGGGGCCTCCTTCGCGTGACGGTGCGGCTGCGCACGAACAAGCCGCCAGAGCGGGGGAATTATCCCGATCAACTTTGTAGGCTATGGGATGCGGAGACTCTGGTCAATGACCAGGCACCGGCCAGCGCCCGTAGCCAGGCGCATCCTGGCGCCGGGCACGGCCCGCTGCCAGGGGCCAGACGCCCCCCGGCACCATTGCGCGGGAGGCGCACGGCCACCAATGTTCCCCGCAGCGCGCGGCTCACACCCGTCCCGCCAACATTGTCAGTGCTGGCCCGGGGGGCGACCCCCGGAACCCCCGCGCATCCGCCGCCTCGGCGGGGACACGCCTACGGCGCACCCCGCTCTGCTTACCCGGGGGCGACCCCCGGAACCCCCCGCGCATCCGCCGCCTCGGCGGGGACACGCCTACGGCGCACCCCGCTCTGCTTACCCGGGGCGACCCCCGGAACCCCCCGCGCATCCGCCGCCTCGGCGGGGACACGCCTACGGCGCACCCCGCCTCGCCGGCGAGATAACCCGGGATGTCGCCCCGGGGCCGCCCCAGGCATTGACACCGGGGGGGCGGGTGGGCTGAGGTTCGTAACGTGAACTGCGGTGCGCATTGCAGGCACTCCGCCCGCGCGCCGCGGGACCGGTGCTGTGGCTGACTCAACGAAGAGGTGGAGCACATGAGTGCCTGGGACGCGACGTCCTATGAGGGGAAAGACACCATCCTGCGAGTGGTCCGGGACGAGGCGGCCCGCCTCGTCGACCTGGCCAGCCGCCCCGGCGCCTGGGAGGCGCCTACCGCCTGCGAGAGCTGGGCGGTCCGCGACGTGGTCGGCCACCTGGTGGACACCACCGAGGGGTACTTCGAGGCCTTCGAGACCGCCCGGGCCGGCGGCGAGGCCAGCCCGTACGGCCTGGCCGGCATGCACGACCGGGCCGGCGAGCAGGCCACCCGGTTCCGCGGGCTGTCCCAGCAGGAGATGCTGGCCCGGCTGCAGAACGACCTCGACAAGCTGATGGGCATCCTGGAGCCGATGGGTCCCGACGAGTGGACCGGCTTCATCGTGCCGCACTTCTACATGGGCCCCGTCCCGGCGTTCTTCTACGCGGCGGGCCAGCTGATGGACTACGCGGTCCATTCATGGGACATCCGGCAGGGCACCGGGCGGGCCCACGGCCTATCCGGTGACGCGGCCGACCTGCTGGTGCCGTTCATGTTCGTGCTGTGGCAGTCCACGATCCGCCGCGACGCCGATCTCACCCCGTTCCAGCTGGGCATCACGGTGACCGGCCGGAACGCGGGCAGCTACCGGATCAGCGTGACGGGCGAAGGGATGAGCTACGAGGCGGGGGACGTCAGCGACCTGCCCACGGTGCTCGACTTCGACGCGGGCAGCCTGGTGCTGACCACGTTCGGCCGCAGCAATGCCGGCACGGTGCGCGGCGACCAGGAGGTCGCGGACCGCTACCTGAACCTGTTCTTCCGGATCTGACTCCAGGCTGATCCTGATCACCAGCGCCGGGCCCGCCGTCCGGCAGGCCGGCCCGATCGCCCGGGCCGGCCGGCCGGGGACGGCCCCGGCGCCGGGCAGGGCGGGCACCGGCTGCGCTCCGGCGGCCAGGGCGGGCCGGGCCTGCCCGGCCAGCGACAGCCGGGCCGGCGCGGCCACCGCGGGCCGGGCGGGCGGGACCAGCGTCAGCCGGCGCGCGCGCATGCCCCGCGACGCCGCGCGCGGCACCACGTAGCGGCGCAGCGCTGCCACGGCGCCGAACGTCGCCGCCGCCAGGATGACCGCCGCCCCGGCCAGCAGCATCAGGTGCGCGGCGAGGAAGCCCACGATGGCGCCGACCGTGACGACGGCGGCCAGCAGCAGGCCGGCGCCGTCGAGTCCGGCGGAGGTGGTCCGGCAGGCACAGTGGGGTCCGGGTGCGCACATGGGAGTCTCCTTCGCGGGATCACCGCGGTTGCGGGAGCGGCCCGGCAGCGGGGTAGGGGTCTGTCCCGGGCCGCGCGGGAACGTACATCCATATGGCCTGGTCTGTCCCTGGTTGTCTGCTGTCCCGACAGGAACTATTCCGTGACCCCCCGGCCACGAGCCGTGTCCGCGGCCTCGGCGTCGTACTCCCCCGGCGGATGGCCCGGGGGCAGCCGGTGCTTGGCCACCCGTGCCGTCGGGGTGCGCGGCAGCTCGTCGATGACCTGCCAGTACCGGGGCACCTTGAACGCGGCCAGCCGGGCGGCCGCGTGCGCCCGGAGCGCCGCGAAGTCGGGGACCCGGCCGGGGACGGGCACGATGAACGCCTTCACCTCGTCCTCGGACAGCTCCGACGGCACCCCGGTCACGGCGCATTCGAGCACGTCCGGGTGCCCGGCCAGGACCTCCTCCACCTCGGCGGGCGACAGGTTCTCGCCGCGGCGGCGCAGCACCTCCTTTTTCCGGGCCACGAAGGTGTAGGTGCCACCCGGGTCTGCCGTGACCAGGTCCCCGGTGCGCAGCCAGCCGTCGGCGGTGAACGCCGCGGTGGTCTGCTCCGGCATCCCCCAGTAGCCGGGGGTCAGCACCGGGTTGCGCAGCAGCAGCTCACCGGTCCCGCCCGGGCCGACCTCCTGGCCGGCGTCGTCCACCACCCGGGCGTGGTTGATCACCCCGAGGCCCGGGTGCTGGCGCACCGTGCCCAGGGTGCCGAACGGCCGCTGCCCATGCGCCCAGATCAGCCCGTACGGGCTCTCCGACATCGCATAGCCGACCACGATCCGCAGCCCGAACCGGCGCTCGATCTCCTCCTGCCGGCCCCGGGCCGGGGCCGGGCCGGTGTAGCACAGCCGCAGCGGGGTGTCCGCGTCACCGGGACGCGGCGGCTGCCGCATCAGGATTTCCAGCATGGCGCCGATCGCGTTGAACTCGGTGGCGCCGTGCCGCCGGGCCGCGTCCAGGAAGCCGCTGGCCGAGAACCGGGGCAGCAGGACCAGGCCGGCCCCGCAGGCCAGCGAGCCCATCATCGAGTACGCCGGGGCGTTGATGTGGAACAGCGGCAGCGACGTCATCAGCCGGTCAGCGCTGGTCAGCCCCATCCAGTAGGGGAAGCCCTCGCCGGCCAGCACGTAGGCCCGGTGGGTCTGCATGACCAGCTTGGACCGGCCGGTGGTGCCCGAGGTGGGGATGAGCACGGCCAGGTCGCCCGGGGTGACCCCGGCGTCCGGCAGGTCCGCGGGCTGCGCCGGGGTGCCTGCGGCCGCCCAGTCGCCCGCGAGGTCACCGGCGGCCAGCGTGCCGAGCGGCGGCAGGCCGGCGATCCCGGCCGCTTCCACCAGGCCGGCCAGGCCCGGGTCGGAGATCAGTGCCCGGGGCCGGACCTGCCGGGCCAGCCCCTCCAGCTCGGCGGGGGCGCTGCGCGGGTTGGCCGACACGGTGACCGCGCCCAGCGCGGCCAGCGCCAGCCAGCAGATCACGTAATCCGGCGTGGTGCGCGTGGTGACCAGCACCAGGTCGCCGCGGCCGATCCCGGCGGCGCGCAGGGCGCCGGCCGCGGCGGCCACCCGGCTCAGCGCGCCGCCGAAGCTGAGCTCGCCGTCCTCCGTGCGCACCCAGATCCCGCCCGGGTCCCGCGCCGCCGCGTCCCGCAGCACCCCGGGAATGGTCCGGCACGGCGGCAGGTCGCTGGGCACCCCTGCATCTTACGGACACCCGGCCCGGACGGCCGGGGCCCAGTGACCCGCCGTGCCGCGGCCAGCGTGGCCGGGTACCTCCGGCCCTGCGTCCCGGCCGGCCTGGCCGGGCCGGCCGTCACATGATCGCGCCAGGAATGCTGCGGGGTGAAGCCCAGCGCGGCGCGGGCCCGGTCGATGGCCAGCAGCGTGCCGAACTCCCCCACCTCGCGGGTCAGCGTGACGCCCGGGAAGACCTCGGCCAGCAACTCCGCGGAAGGCCGGTCCATCACCGTGTCCGCGGCCGCGATGATGTAGCTGGCGCTGCCCTTGGCCGGTGCCTCGAGGGCGAGCCGGCAGGCCATGGCCGCGTCACGCTCGTCGATGTAGCCCCACAGGTTCCACCGGCGCGCGGCCGGGTCTGGCCAGTACTCCGGGAAGTGCTGGTAGTCCGCGGGGCCGAGGATGTTGGAGAAACGCAGCCCGATGAACGGGATCTGGGACCACTCGGCGATGTGCCCGGCCACGGTCTCGCTGGCCACCTTGGACAGCGCGTACGTGCTGGCCGGGACGGGGTAGTGGTCCTCGTCCACCGGCGCGTACCGGGGCGGGGTGTCGAACGGCAGGCCGAGGGTGGTCTCGCTGGACGCCCACACCACCCGCTCCAGCTTGGCCTGGGCCGCGGCCGTGAACACGTTGAAGTTCATGGCCATGTTCTGGTTGAACGTGGTGGCCGGGGTGTGGATCTCCGGGGCGGGGATATTCGCCAGGTGCACCACGGCATCCACCCCCTGCAGCACCTCGGTGGCCTGGCCGTAGTCGGTGAGGTCGGCCAGCAGCGGCCGGACGCCCAGGTCAGTGCCGGGCAGCACCCGGTCGGTGGCCACCACCTGGTAGCCATGGGCCAGCAGTTCCGCCACGGTGACCCGGCCGGCCCGGCCACTCGCGCCGGTCACGCAGATTCGCTTCGCCACCCCGACAGGATGCCACGCCCCGGGGACGGTCAGGGCGCGGGCGTGGCCGCCGTCGGCCCGGCGGAACCCTGCGCCCCCGGGGTGGGGGCCGCCGTGCTCGGCAGCGCCGACGGCGAGGGCGAAACCCCCGGCGGCGACGAGCCGCCGGCGGTCGGGGCCGCCGACGACGACCCGGTCGCCCCCGGGCTGGCCGACGTGCCGGGCTGCGCGGACCGGGAGGCCGGCGTGTGCGTGACGCCGTGCTGCGCCGGCGTCCGCCCGCTGACCAGGTTCCCCACGCTGGTCCCGGTCACGTGGCGGCCCCAGACGGCCGCCTCCAGCGGCTTGCCCACGGACAGTTCCACGATGGTGATCGCGGCCATGACGGCCAGGAAGAGGCTGCCTGCGGCCGCCCCGCAGGCCAGCCACTGGCGCCGGCTCATCCCGCTCCACCAGTGCCCGGTGCCGCCGGGCGCCCCGTTGCCCGCGCCGCCGGTGACGTCACCGGCGGCCCGCTGCCCGGCGCCCGGCCCGGCCTCCCCGGGCGGGCCGCCCCGCCAGGCGCCCGCCAGGATGGGGATCACCTGCGTCTCCTGAGAGTCCGCGGCACCGGCCCCCACGTAACCACCGGACGACCGGCGGGCCATCTCGCGGGTCCGGGCCACCTCCTGCTGGCCGGTCACCGGGTGGCCCGGCGCCCGGTACTGGCGCAGCACCCCGGCGGCCTTCAGCCGTTCCTGCGAGCGGAGCAGGTAGTGCCGGTAAACCTCGGTGCCCATCGTGCTGGCCAGGCTGCCCATGGCCGCGCCGGCCAGGGTGCCCGCCACTCCCAGGTAGGACGCCGCGATCGCGCCGGTCAGGGTGGCCATCACGCCGGCAATGACCTTGCTGCCGCTCAGCTCGATCCCGCGCGGGCGGCTCATCGACGATCCTCCTCTGCCACATAGGTCCCCCCATGCGGCAGACACGAGACGTGGCCCCGGGGGATGGCGACGGCTGCTGTCTGGAATGAGCCTATGCGGGCCGCGGCCGCGCTCTTGACAGGCCCCGCCGTCCGGGGAATCATCCCACTATTAACAGGAAAGTTTCCTAACTGAAGATACGGCCTCCCGTCCCGGGGCCTGGCCTGCGGCTACGGCCCCGCTGTGCACGACTGCCCCGTCCCGTTGCCCCGTCCCGCTGGACTCACGGAAAGCTGGCCCCGATGCCCTGGTTGCGCTCCCTCCTGATGACCCGGCCACGCTGGCTGCCCGCCGCTGCCCGGCCGCTCGCGGTGATGGCCGCCGCGGCGCTGACCGCCGCGGGAACGGCCATCACGGCCGCCCCGGCCAGCGCCGATCCCGGCCCGGCCCCGCTGCCCGGCCACGTCTTCGCGCCGTACTTCGAGGCTTACACGGCCGACAGCCCGGCCGCCCTGTCGGCCGCGTCCGGCGCCCGCTACCTGACCCTGGCGTTCATCCAGGCCCCGGCGCCGGGATCGTGCGCCATCGACTGGAACGGCGACCCGGCCACGCCGATCTCCCCGTCCGTGTACGGCCGGGACATCGCCCGGATCCGCGCGGCGGGCGGCGACGTGATCCCCTCGTTCGGCGGTTACTCCGCCGACCACGGCGGCACCGAGATCGCCGACAGCTGCACGAGCGTGCCGCGGATCGCCGCCGCCTACGAGAAGGTGATCACCACCTACAACGTGACCCGGCTCGACCTGGACACCGAGGACAACTCGCTGACCGACACGGCCGGCATCGGCCGGCGCAACCAGGCGATCCGGATGGTCGAGGACTGGGCCGCCCGGCAGCACCGCCGCGTGCAGTTCGTCTACACCCTGCCGACCAACGTGTCCGGGCTGGACCCCTCGGGCGTGAACGTGCTGCGCAGCGCGGTCAGCAATGGCGCCCGGATCGCCGTCGTCAACATCATGACGTTCGACTACTACGACAACCAGCCGCACGAGATGGCGGCCGACACGGTCACCGCCGCCGGGCACCTGTTCAGCACGCTGCAGCAGCTCTACCCGGGCCTGCCCGCCCAGCGGATCTGGTCCATGATCGGCGTGACCGAGATGATCGGCATCGACGACTTCGGGCCGCCGGAGATCTTCACCACCGCCGACGCGCCGGCGGTCGAGCAGTGGGCGGCCCGCCAGCACCTGGCCGAGCTGTCCTTCTGGGCCCTGCAGCGGGACAACGGCGCATGCCCGGGCACCGGCGGCAGCGACACCTGCTCCGGGGTCGCCCAGTCCACCTGGCAGTTCAGCCACGCCTTCGAGCCGTTCACCGGCGGCTGACCCGGCCCGGGCCGCCGGCCCGTAGGCTGTCTGGCGGCAGGCAGGCCGAACCGCGGAGGAACCAATGGCCGAGACGGCGATCCAGTCCGGCCGCGGCGACCTGCCGGTCTACCTGGCGGAGCCGTCCACCCCGGCACCCTGGCCGGGCGTGGTGGTCATCCACGACGCCATGGGCATGAGCCAGGACGTCCGGGACCAGGCGGACTGGCTGGCCAGCGAGGGCTACCTGGCCGCCGTGCCGGACCTGTTCTCCTGGGGCCGGACGCTGGCCTGCCTGCGCAGCATGGTCGGTGACCTGCGGCGGCGCAGCGGGCAGGCCTTCGAGGACGTGGAGGCGGTCCGTGGCTGGCTGGCCGACCAGCCCAACTGCACCCGCCAGGTCGGCGTCATCGGGTTCTGCCTGGGCGGCGGCTTCGCCCTGCTGCTCGCCCCCGGCCGGGGGTTCAGCGCGGCCAGCGTCAACTACGGCACGGTGCCCAAGGATGCTCCTGACCTGCTGCGGGACGCCTGCCCCATCGTGGGCAGCTACGGCGGCCGGGACCTCACGCTGCGCGGCGCGGCCGCCCGGCTGGAGGGCGCGCTCACTGCGGGCGGCATCCCGCACGACGTCAAGGAGTACCCCACGGCCGGCCATGGGTTCCTCGACAGTCGTGAGCGGGCCGGGGACCGGATCCCGCTCACGGTCAAGGTGACCGCGCCGCTGACGGGCTACGGCCCGGACGAGCACTCGGCCCGGGACGCGCGGCAGCGCATCATCGAGTTCTTCCGCGCCCACCTGCACTGACCGCCCGGGCGGCACGCATCACGCCGGCCGGGCGGCCGACCACTCCTCGGCCAGCAGGCCGAGGATGGCCTCGTCGGCGAACTGGCCAGTCACCCAGCCGGCCTGGCGCCGGGTGCCTTCCCGGGTGAACCCGGCCCGGGCCGCCGCGGCGAGCATCGCGGCGTTGCCGGCCAGGGTCTCGATCTGCAGCCGGTGCAGCCCGCGGACCTCGAAGCCGTACCGGCACAGCACCCGGACCGTGTCGCTGCCCAGGCCCCGGCCGCGGAACGCCGGGCGCAGCGAGATGCCCAGGTGGGCGGCGCGGTTGTGCGTGTCGATACCCCACAGCAGCGCGTCGCCGGCCAGCTCGTCGGTGTCCAGCAGCACGACGGAGAAGATCGCCGCATCCTCGGCCGCGCCGGTGACCCGGGCCGGGGAGTCGGCCAGCGGGATGGGCCGCCAGGGCCGGCTGTCCGACTGCGACCTGGTCGCCACATCCTCGTACAGGTCGGCGTGCAGAAGCGGGATGTCACTGTCCTGCCGGGCCCGCAGCCCGACCATGTCCCCGTGCAGCATGAGTAGCTTCCTACTCGCGTGCCGCCGTGGCGGCAACCGGATTCCGCCGCGGGACCGGGCCCGGCGCCGGTGCCCGGGCCTGCCGTCGCCCGGGTGTCAGGGCTGCAGGCCCTCCCAGGACCAGCGGGGCACGGGCAGGCCGGCCGGGACGGCCGAGCCCTGCGGCGAGAAGACCAGGACGTCGGCGACGGCCCACTCCATGTAGCTGCGCAGCGCGGCCCGGAACTCGGGGTCGCCCGGCAGGCCGGCGTCGTCGGCAGCCTGGACGAAGCAGGCCACGAACCGCCGGCCGAGGTCGGTCATGTCGCCGTTGCCGGCGTGCATTTCGAGCAGCCCGGTCTGGCTGCCGCAGGCACCGGAGTACCGCGGCGGGCCGCCCATCACCTCGGCCCAGTAGGCGGCCAGCCGCTCCACGTGCTGGGGATGCTGGCCAGGGTGGGAGAACGGGTGGTTCAGCTCCGGGTCCGCCAGGCACCGCGCGTGGTGCGCGGCAGCCAGGGCCAGGAAAGGCCGGCTCGCCCCCGGCGAACTCGAACAGCGTGGGCCGCATGAGGCCAGCCTGGCACATCCCGGTGCCGGGCCGGGCGGTGCCCCGCCGGGCGATAATGCGGGGGCGGTGCCGTACCGCAGGACCGGACCAGGAGGGATGTGCTGCCGTGCGAGCCGTCGCGCAGCGGGTGAGCCAGGCCAGCGTCGCCGTGGACGGGCAGGTCACCGGGGCCATCACCGAGCCGGGCCTGCTCGTCCTGGTCGGCGTCACCCACGACGACACCCCGGAGACGGCCGCGAAGCTGGCCGCCAAGCTCTGGGGGCTGCGCATCCTGGACGGCGAGAAGTCCTGCTCCGACATTTCCGCGCCACTGCTGGTGATCAGCCAGTTCACCCTGTACGCCGACACCCGGAAGGGCCGCCGCCCCACCTGGCAGGCGGCCGCACCCGGCCCGGTCGCCGAGCCGCTGGTGACGGCGATGGTCTCGTCGCTGCGGGCGCTCGGCGCCCGCGTCGAGACCGGGGTGTTCGGCGCGAACATGAAGGTCAGCCTGGTCAACGACGGCCCGGTCACCATCATCCTGGATATGTGACGCCACGCCGCGCGCGGCGCTGCGCGCGGCGCTGCGGCGCGGCGGGGGCACCCGGGGACGGCTCAGCCGCCCAGGACATGCCGGAAGTAGGAGCCCGGCTCGTCCATGAACCGGCGCCAGGCGCCGACCAGGTGCAGGTCCTCCCAGCGGGCGGGCCGCAGCCCCCAGTCGCCGAGTTCCAGGATGCTGGCGCCGGGGACCGCGGCCACGATGGGCGAGTGGGTGGCGACGATTGCCTGCGAGCCGCCCTGCGCCAGGTCGTGCAGCAGCGCGGCCAGCGCCAGGCAGCTGGTGAACGACAACGGGGCGTCCGGCTCGTCCATCAGGTAGAAGCCGGGCTGGCTCACCCGGGTGCGCAGGATCTCCAGGAACCCTTCCCCGTGGCTGAGCTCGTGGAACCGCTCTGGCCGCCCGCCGGGGTTCTCCTCCAGGTAGGTGTACAGGCTGTGCATCGTGTCCGCGCGCAGGAAGTAGGACCAGCCGCGCCGGCCCGCGCTGCGTTCCACGACCAGCCGGTGGCCGATCCCGGGCTCGCTGCCGCGGATCCGGAACAGTTCCGAGAGGGCCGACCCGCCCTGCGGGTTCAGCCCGCAGGCCTCGGCGATCATCTCGACGACGGTGGACTTGCCGGATCCGTTCTCGCCGGCCAGCACGGTGAGGCCGCCGGGCAGGACCAGGCCCTCGGTGAGGATCTGCGCCACGGCGGCCACCGTGCCGGGCCAGCGGGTGACATCCACGGGGACGGCCGGGCCAGGCCGGATCGCCCGGACTATCCGCCCGTCCTGCTGCCGTCCCCGGCCGCCGCCTCTGGCCACCCGACCATCATGCCGCTACGGCACGACGCCGCGTTCCACGCAGAACTCGTTGCCCTCGGGATCGGCCAGCACCACCCAGCCGGTGCCGTCCGGCTCGCGGTGGTCGGCGACAAAACGCGCGCCCAGCCCGGTCAGCCGGGCCACCTCATCTTCCCGCCTGGACCCGGCCTGCAGGTCCAGGTGCACGCGGTTCTTCACCGCCTTGGCCTCGGGGACCCGCTCGAAGAGCAGCCGCGGCTGCCCGGCGGCCGGCACGCACAGCGCCTCCGGGTCACCCGGGAAGTCCTCCGGATGCGGCGGGACGCCGAACACCGTGCACCACCACCGGGCGAGCTGGTACGGATCCTGGCAGTCGATCGTGACACTGCGAACAGCAAGGGACATGGGAGATCTCCCTGGAATCGGGGCGCTCCCTGGCCGCCGGCGTGCTGTCAGCCGGCGCCGGGAGCGCGCCGTGGACATGGGCTGCATCCTCGGCACCTCCCTTCCTCCGCCGGAGTTCCTGACTGCAGGCTAGCCGGGCGGCGTTCCCCGGGCCAGCGAATAACGGCCGGGTCCCGCAGGCGCTACCGTCGGGGGCGTGACCGAGCGCGCAACGGACGTCCTGGTCCTCGGGGCCGGGGTCATCGGGCTGACCACTGCGGTGTGCCTGGCCGAGGACGGGCTGGCCGTCACCATCCGCACCGGCCACCTCCCCGCGCAGACCACCTCGGCGGTGGCCGGGGCGATCTGGGGGCCGCACCTGGTGGAGGACAGCGACCGGGTGCGCCGGTGGTGCGCCGAGACGCTGGACGTGCTGGCCGGCCTGGCCAGCGCAGCCGGCCGCGGGCATCCGGCTGGTCAGCGGGACCGAGGCGGCCCGCTCCGCCGCCGCCCGCCCGGACTGGGCCGGGCCGCTTGCCGCGTTCGGCGAGATCAGCCCGTCCCCGCCGGGCGGCCTGCCGCCCGGCTTCGCCGCGGGCTGGCGGTACACCGCGCCGGTCGTCTGCATGCCCGTCTACCTGGACTACCTGCTCGCCCGGTTCCGCCAGGCGGGCGGCGGGGTCCAGGTCAGCCCGGTACGCACCCTGGACCAGGCCGCCGCGGAGACCGACGCGCCGGTGATCGTGAACTGCACCGGGAGCGCGGCGCACGACCTGGTCCCCGACCCGTCACTCACCCCGGTCCGCGGCCAGGTGGTCATCGTGGAGAACCCGGGGCTGACCGAGTTCTTCATCGGGCTGCCGGACGCCGCCCACGAGATCAGCTACCTGTTCCCGCACGCCGGCCGGGTGGTGCTAGGCGGTACCGAGGTCAGCGGCGACTGGTCCACCGAGCCCCGCCCGGAGACCGCGCAGCGGATCCTGCGCGACTGCGCCGCCATCGACCCGCGGCTGGACGGCGCCCGCATCCTGGAGCACCGGGCCGGGCTGCGCCCGGCCCGGCCGCAGGTGCGGCTGGAAGCCGGCCCGGCCGGGACCGCCCCCGGCCCGGCCGGCCGCCTCCTGGTACACAACTACGGTCACGGCGGCGCTGGCGTCACCCTGTCGTGGGGCTGCGCCCGCGACGCCGCCCGGCTGGCCCGGCCGCCGGCCTAGAACCCGGGGAACACCGCGCGCAGCCGGCCCAGGTCGATGCCCTCAGCCGAGTGGGCCGGGGTGTGCTCCGGGTCGAGCCGCCCGTAGAGCAGCCGGAGGAACGCCTCGGCTGGCAACCGGACCTCCCCGTCCACCTCGGTGCCGGGCACCCAGCCCGACAGCGTCACCGGCTCGGCCACGGTCAGCAGGTAGTCCAGCTCCGGGTCGGTGGTGCGCACCCGCACCCGGAACTGGTCCCCGGCGGGCTTGGCCACGAACGCCAGCAGCTGGCTGATGTGCTCGAACAGCTCCAGGACGGCATCAGGCGCGACGACCGCGGCCGGGTCGAACGTCACCGCCACGTCCCAGGTGTGCACGGCGTGCTCACCAAGCCGCATCCGGACCAGCCCGGCCGCGTCCAGCTGGCGGCCGAAGAACTCCAGCTGCATGGCGGCCAGTTCCTCGTCGGTGAACTGCTCCAGCCGGCTCACCTGGCGCTCGTCCCAGGCCAGGGCGTCCGCGGCCTGGGCGTCCGGGGACTTGCCGTTCCACGCGTCCCAGATGGGCGGGAAGGCGTCCCGGTCCAGCTGGCCGCCCTCGGCGAGCGCGGCATCGAGGGTGAGCAGGCCGATCTCCGCACCGCTGCCGAGGTGCGACAGGACCTGGGCGACGGTCCAGTCCTGGTCGTAGGACTGGGCGCGGAGCTGCTCCGGGGTGAGCGGGCGGACCAGCCCGGCCAGGCGCTCATGGGAATTGCGCAGCATGGCGGTCAGGGTGCGGGGGTCAGTAGCCATCGGTGGTTCTCCGTTCGGGCCCTCTTAAGTGTTCTGACTTCCTCAGACCCTAGGGTGAGGGGAATGCAGATCGGATTCGGAGCCCCCGTGTCCGGCGTGTGGGCCACGCCGGAGAACCTCGCCACCTTCGCGGCCAGCGCCGAGGCCGCCGGGTATGCCTCATTGTGGACCTTCCAGCGGCTGATCGTGCCGGACGGCTCCGCCATGGAGCCGGTCTACCACAGCGTGCTCGACCCGATGGTCGCCCTCGGCTTCCTGGCCGCGGCCACCCAGCGGATCCGGCTCGGCGTGGCCGTCGTGAACATGCCGTATATCGCGCCCGGTTACCTGGCCAAGCAGGCGGCCACCGTGGACGTGCTGTCCGGCGGGCGGCTCGACCTGGGCCTGGGCATCGGCTGGATGCCGGAAGAGTTCACCTTCGCCGGGGCGGCCATGGCCCGGCGCGGGCCGCGGACCCGGGAGTACATCGAGGTGCTGCGGCACGCCTGGGCCGGCGGCGGCCCCGCGTTCACGGGCCAGGACTACCAGGTACCGGCGGGCCGGGTCGCGCCGCGGCCGGTGCAGCGGCCCGGCCCGCCGGTACTGCTCGGCGGCATCGTGCCGGCCGCGCTGCAGCGGGCCGGCCGGTACGCGGACGGCTGGGTCACCTCCAGCCGCACCGACCTGTCCCGGATCGGCGAGGGGATCGGCCTGGTGCGCGGGGCCGCCGAGGAGGCGGGCCGGGACCCGGCCTCCATCCGGATCGTCTGCCGCGGCGTGGTCCGGGCGGGTGCGCCGGTGACGGTGCCGGAAGGCGGCGGCCGGCTGCTGCTGTCCGGCAGCTACGCCGACATCCGGGCCGACGCGCAGTGGCTGGCCGAGCACGGTGTCACCGAGCTGTTCTACGACCTGAACTGGGACCCGCTGATCGGGGCGCCGGACGCGGACCCGGTCGGGGCGCCGGCCCGGGCCGGCGAGATCCTGGAGGAGCTAGCCCCCGGGCGGTACTAGCCCGGGGGCGACCCCCGGAACCCCCGGCGTTTCACCCCGGGGGGACGCCCCCCGGAACGCCCGCGCATCCGCCCGGCGGGGACACGCCTGCGGCGCACCCCGCCTCGCCCGCGGATAGGCCTTATCCCGCTGGGCGGAGGCCGGCTTGCAGCGCGATCGCGGCGGCCTCGGTGCGGCTGGACGCACCCAGCTTGGCCAGGATGTTCGACACGTGCACGCTGGCCGTCTTGGGCGCGATGAACAGCGCGGCGGCGATCTCCCGGTTGCTCCGCCCGGCGGCGAGCAGCCGGAGCACCTCGCGTTCCCGGGCGGTGAGCACGGCCAGCGCGTCCGGCCCGGCGGCCGCGGCGGCCCGCCCGAGCCGGGCCCGGCGGCCCAGGTCCGCCAGCGCGGCCCGCAGCGGCACGGCGCCGAGGCCCGCGGCCGCCGCGGTGGCCAGCGCCCATTCCCGCTCCGCGTCGGCGCGCTGGCCCGTCTCGGCCAGCGCCTCGGCGAGCCGCCACCGGGACCGGGCCGTCTCGTACACGAACCCCGGGCTGAACTCCGCCACCACCGCCTGCCACGCCTGCGGGTCGTTGTCCCCGCGGGCCCGGGCCCACTCGGCCTCGGCGCGGGCCAGCCAGCCGCGGCCCTCGACGCCGAGCACGAACCGCGGCCGCGCCCGGAAGGCGGCACCGTCCCGGGCCACCTGGATCAGGTCACCGGCCGCCTCGGCCTCGGCCTGCGCCGCGGCCGCGTCCCCGGCGGCCCGGGCCCGGCGGGCCCGGTCACCCCGGGCCGCCAGCCCCACCGCGGCGACCCGGATCGCCCCGGGGCCGTAGCCCTTCGCGCTCGCGTCCTCCCCGCCCAGGATCGCCCCGACCTCGGTGAGCGCGGTGTCCGTGTCATCCCGCCACAGCGCGTGCTCGGCCAGCAGGCCGCGGGCGATGTAGGCGGCGAAGCTGTCGGACGGCCAGAACGGCTCCAGCCAGGCGCGCCGCTCCGCCACCGCGGGGCTGCCCCGGGCCACATCCAGGAACAGCGCCATCGCGGACAGCCGGGCCTCCGCCACGGTGGCCACCCGGATGCCGAAACCGTCCGCCACCTCCTGCGCGTGGTCCCACTGCCCGTCGGCGTAGTGCGCCAGGTAGTGCAGGTACTGCAGGTCCAGCCCGTACGGCGCGAGGCCGAGCCCGGCCGCGTCGGCGCGGGCCACCCCCAGGTGCGCCGTCTCGGCCGCCTCGGCCAGGTCCCCGTTCTCCAGCTGGACCCGGGCCAGCTGGAACGCCGCGCGCAGCTCGACGCCGAGCACCCGGGCCTCGCGGGCCTGCTGGTGCGCCTCGCGCATCTTGCCGGCCGCCGAGGCCGGGCTCGCCGTCGCGCTCGGCCAGCAGGCCCAGGGTCACCAGGGCATCCGCCTCGATCCACGGGGCGGCCGCCGCCTCGGCCGCCGCGCGGGCGGCGTGGGCCTGGGCCGCGGCGGGCGCGTCCTGGCCGGCGTACATGAGGGTCTGCGCGTACGTGGCCAGTGCCCGGGCGTGCTCCCAGCGCGGCGGGTCCGGGCTGAGCGCCTCGACGGCGGCCCGGGCGGCCGCCTCCGCGGACGCCCGGGCGGCGGGCTCCTCCACCTCGAGCAGGTAGTAGGCCAGCCGCTCCTGCACCCGGCAGGCCAGCACCGGGTCGGCGGCCGGGTCCAGCAGGTCCCGGATCCGCCGCAGCTGCTGGACCGCGCGGGCCACCTCCCCGCTGGACGCGGCGCAGTTGGCGGAGCAGAACGCCAGCATGCCGCGGCTCTGCCCGGCGAGCTTCTCCGGCTCGGGGACCCGCTCCCACAGGGCCAGCGCCCCGTCGTAATGCCGGTGCGCCTCGGCCGGCGCGGCCAGCCGCTCCGACTCCTCCCCGGCCCGGACCGACGCGGCGAACGCCCCGGCGATGTCGTGGCTGGCCAGGCTGTGATAGGCCAGCTCGGCGGCCGAGCCCGGCACGGCGGCCAGCCGGCTCTCGTCGGCCAGCAGCTCGGCGATGCGGGCGTGCAGCCGGGTCCGTTCCCCGGGCAGCAGGTCGGCGTACACCGCCTCCCGGATCAGCGCATGCCGGAACGAGTACCCGTGCGCGCCGCCGGGCACCAGCAGCTGATGCGCGACGGCCTCCCGGATCGCGTCCTCGTACCCGGCCCGGTCCAGGCCGGACGCCTGCGCCACGATGTCGTCCGCGGCCTGGCGGCCGGCCACCGCGGCGGCCCGCAGCACCTGCTGCGCCGGCGCGGGCAGCCGTTCCACCCGGGCCAGCAGCAGGTCGGCCAGGCCGCTGGGCAGCAGCTCACTGCTGGTGGCGGTGCTGGCGGCGAGCAGTTCCTCGGCGTAGTACGGGTTACCCTCCGCGCGGGCGACCATCCGGTGCAGCGCGGACGCGTCCAGCGGCCCCGCGGCCAGCGCGGCCAGGTGGTCGGCCATGTCCTCGTAGCCGAGCGGCCCCAGCTCGAGGGCGGCCACGGTCGGCAGCCGGAGCAGCTCGGCGACCACCGGGCGGAGCGGGTGACGGCGGTACAGGTCATCGGTGCGGTAGGTGACCACCACCGCGACCCGTTCCCGGTGCAGCACCCGGCTCAGGAAGGTGACCAGGTCCCGGGTGGACCGGTCGGCCCAGTGCAGGTCCTCCAGGACGAGCAGCACCGGCTGGGCGGCGGCCAGTTCCGCGAGCAGCCCGAGCACCGCGCCGAACAGCTGCTGCTGGGCCAGGCCGGACGCCTCGCCTTCCCCGCTTTCCGGGCCGGCCCGGTCCGGCAGCAGCTGGCCGAGCACCGGGCGGGCGGCCAGCGCGCCGGCCACCGCCTCCGCCGCCGGCCCGGCCGCGCCTTCCCGGAGCGCGTCGGCCAGCGGCAGGTACGGGATGGCGTCGCCCAGCTCGGCGCACCGCCCGGACAGCACCAGGAATCCCCGGTCGGAGGCGCGCAGCGCCAGCTCGGTGACCAGGCGGGTCTTCCCGACCCCGGCGTCCCCGGACAGCAGCGCATGGGCAGGCCGCCCGGCCGCGGCGTCGTCAAGCAGGCCGAGCAGGCGGGTCAGTTCCCCGTCCCGGCCGACCATCCGTCCTTCCGACGCACGCAGCACAGCACCCAGTATCACAGCAGCGGCGGCGTCCGGGATGCGCTACTCTGGCCGCCATGAGCACCGATTCCCGCCACGCTGCCGCTGAGCAGCGCCGTGCCAGCCTGGTGCCGGTCAAGCCTTCGCTCGACGGCATCGAGGACAAATGGTCGCGCCGGTGGGAAGAGCAGGGCGTAGTACAAGTTTGACGCTGGCGCCCCGCGGGACGCCGTTTTCTCCATCGACACTCCCCCGCTGACCGTCAGCGGGGCGCTGCACATCGGGCACGTCTGCTCGTTCACCCACACCGATACCGTCGCGCGGTTCCACCGGATGCGCGGCCAGGCGGTGTTCTACCCCATCGGCTGGGACGACAACGGCCTGCCCACCGAGCGCCGGGTGCAGAACTACTTCCATGTGCAGTGTGACCCGGCCCTGCGTTATGACCCGTCGTTCGTGCCGCCGGGCTCGCCGTCCGGCGACCCGGTGAAGGTGTCCCGGCGCAACTTCGTGGCGCTCTGCGAGCGGCTCACCGACCTGGACGAGCAGGCGTTCGAGCAGGTCTGGCGGCGGCTGGGGCTGTCGGTGGACTGGTCGGCCGCCTACCGCACCATCGGCGACACCGCGCGGGCCATCTCCCAGCGGGCCTTCCTGGCCAACCTGGCCCGCGGTGAGGCCTACCTGGCCGAGGGCCCGGCCCTGTGGGACGTCACGTTCCGCACCGCGGTGGCCCAGGCGGAGCTGGAGGACCGGGACGTGGCCGGCCACTACTACCGGCTGGCGTTCCGGCGGCCGGACGGCTCCGCGCTGCCGGTGGCCACTACCCGTCCGGAGCTGCTGCCGGCCTGCGTGGCGGTGGTCTGCCACCCGGGCGACGAGCGGTACGCCGGGCTGGCCGGTGCCACCGTGACCACCCCGCTGTTCGGGGCGGAGGTGCCGGTCCTGGCCCACCACCTCGCCGACCCGGGCAAGGGCACCGGCCTGGCCATGGTGTGCACGTTCGGCGACCTGACCGACGTGACCTGGTGGCGGGACCTGGGCTTGCCGGCCCGCCCGGTGCTCGGCCCCGACGGCCGGCTGCTGGCCGCCCTGCCCCCGGGGATCACCAGCCGGGCCGGCCGGTCCGCCTACCAGCAGCTGGCCGGGGCGACCGTGAACCAGGCCCGGCAGCGGGTCGCCGCGCTGGCCCGGGCCTCCGGTGAGCTGCTCGGCGACCCGGAGCCGCTGACGCACCCGGTGAAGTTCTACGAGAAGGGCAGCGCGCCGCTGGAGATCATCACCACCCGGCAGTGGTACGTGCGCAACGGCGGCCGCGACGAGCGGCTCCGCGAGGAGCTGCAGGGCCGGGGCCGGGAGATCAGCTGGCACCCGGCGCACATGCGGTCCCGCTACGAGAACTGGGTCAGCGGCCTGACCGGGGACTGGCTGGTCAGCCGGCAGCGCTTCTTCGGGGTGCCGATCCCGGTGTGGTACCCGCTGGACTCCGACGGCCAGCCGCGGTACGACGCGCCCCTCGTGGCGGACGAGGCCCGGCTGCCGGCCGACCCGGCCGCCGAGCCGCCGCCGGGCTATGCCGAGGAGCAGCGCGGCCTGCCGGGCGGCTTCACCGCCGACCCGGACGTGCTGGACACGTGGGCGACGTCCTCGCTGACCCCGCAGATCGCGGTGGCCAGCGCCTCGGCCCGGGCCGGCACGGACCTGACGGCGCACGTCTACCCGATGGACATGCGGCCGCAGGCCCACGAGATCATCCGCACCTGGCTGTTCTACACGGTGCTCCGGGCCCACCTGGCCGACGGCGTGCTGCCCTGGCGGCACGCCGCGATCTCGGGCTGGATCCTGGACCCGGACCGGAAGAAGATGTCGAAGTCCCGGGGCAACGTGGTGACGCCCATGGACTCGCTGCGCCAGCACGGCTCGGACGCGGCCCGGTACTGGGCGGCCAGCGGGCGCCTGGGCACCGACATGGTGTTCGATCCGGCCCAGCTGCGGGTGGGCCGCCCGGCTGGCCATCAAGATCCTCAACGCCGCCCGGTTCGCGCTGTCCCTGGCCCCGCCGGGGGAAACGGGGGCGGATGCCGGGGACGGCAGCGGGCCCGGCGCGGACGGGCAGCTCAGCGCCGGCCGGGCGCCCGGCGCCGCCGGCTGGCCCGGTGCCATCACCGAGCCGCTGGACCGGGCGCTGCTGCACCGGCTGGCCGACGTGGTGGCCGCCTGCACCGCGGCGTTCGAGGACTACGACCATGCCCGGGCCCTGGCTGAGGCCGAGTCGTTCTTCTGGTTCTTCTGCGACGACTACCTGGAACTGGTCAAGTCCCGGGCCTACGGGGAACGCGGGACGCAGCCCGCCGCCTCGGCGGTGGCCGCGCTGCGCGCGGCCCTGTCGGTGCTGCTGCGGCTGTTCGCGCCGGTGCTGCCGTTCGTCACCGAGGAAGTGTGGTCCTGGTGGCAGGACGACTCCATCCACCGCGCCCGCTGGCCGGAGCCCGGTGAGCTGCGCGAGCTGGCCGGGCCGGCCGACCCCGCCCTGCTGGACGCGGCGTCCGCGGCGATCGCGGCGGTGCGCGGCGCGAAGTCGGCCGCCCGGCTGTCCGTCCGGGCGCCGGTCCGCCAGCTGGTCATCTCGGCCGGTGACGCCGACCTGGCCCGGATCCGGGCCGTGCTGGGCGACGTGCAGGCGGCCGGCAAGGTGGAGCAGGTGCTGGCCCGCCCGTCGGCCAGCCCCCAGCCTGTGCATCACGTGACCCTGTAAGCCCGGGGGACGACCCCCCTGGACCCCCCGCGCATTCGCCGGCTGACTTCCGGGCCGCGACCCGCAGCTCGTGGAAGGACACGCTGAACCCGGGGCCTTCCGGGGCGGCGCACATCACCCCGGCCAGCAGCTCGCTGTCCGGCGGCAGGTAGACCAGGGCGGCCAGGTCGGGCGGCACGTCGGGGTCGGTGGTGTACCGGATCTCCACGGCGTCGCCGCGCCGGGACACCCGCAGCGCGATGTCGTCCGCGCCGTCCGGCAGGTTCGCCACCGACCAGCTGGACAGGCCCAGGGTGAGCACGGTGCTCAGCCGCGGCCGCCCCTCGAAGAACTCCACCCCGGTCTTCAGCCAGGTGCGCTCGTCAGCCCGGAGCATCACCCCGGCCTGGTCGTACTGGGCGGCCCAGTTACCCCGGATGCGCACCGCCACGTCCAGGTCACCGGCCAGCACCTCGCCGTAGACGTGGCCGCTGTCCCGGATGTAGCCGTAGCCAGTGACCCGCCAGAAGTCCGTGCCGGGATCCACGTTCACTTGCAGAACGTCGTCGGTCCGCTGCCAGCTGGCCGGCTCGTTCAGCCACTCCATGTCGCCACGCCTCCGTGATCTCTGCCGAGACGAGGGTAGCGGTTGTACGGTCGGGTAACCTCACCCGCATGGACAAGGTGCGCCGAACCGATACCGAATGGCGGGAACGCCTCAGTCCGGAGGAGTACGACGTGCTCCGCCAGGCCGGCACCGAAGCGCCATGGACCGGCGAGTACACCGACACGAAGACCGAGGGCGTGTACCGCTGCCGGGCCTGCGGGGCCGAGCTGTTCCGCTCCGACACCAAGTTCGAGTCGCACTGCGGCTGGCCCAGCTTCTACGCCCCGACCGAGGACGACGCGGTCATCCTGATCGAGGACAACTCACTGGGCATGCGCCGGGTCGAAGCCCGCTGCGCGGCGTGCGAGTCGCATCTCGGACACGTGTTCGAAGGCGAGGGCTACGAGGTGCCCACCGACCAGCGCTGGTGCATCAACTCCATCTCGCTCACCCTGGAGCCCGCCCAGTCCTGACGCGCGGCCCACGCCGCGGCCTGACACCCGGCCCCCGCCGGCCGGGCCCGCATGATCCCGCATCCCCCGGGCATCCCGCCGCCTGACCACCCTGGTGCGCGACAATAATTTTGCGCCGCTATGGGTAAGTCACCCCTTGCGCAGTGCGGGGGCACGGCTCGGGGGGGACTTCTATGGGGAATTTCATGGCCGGGCTGGCCCGCGCCGCCATCCGGTTCCGCTACGTCATCATCGCGGCCTGGGTGGTCATCGGGGCGCTGTGCATCGTCTTCTTCCCGTCCCTGTCCACCGCCGTGAACACCGACAACAGCTCGTTCCTGCCGGCCAGCTCGCCGAGCGTGCACGCGATGAACCTGGCGGCCCCGTTCCAGCCGACCAACGACAGCACCGGGACCCTGGTGGTCCTGGGCAAGTCCAAGCTGTCCTCCAGTGATCAGCAGGCGATCACCAACCTGCAGAACAAGATCGCCAAGGACGACCATGTGGTATCCGTGTCCGACCAGGGGCTGTCCCAGGACGGCAAGGCGGACAAGGCCCAGGTGGTCATCAGCGTGCTGACCTCGTCCACCAAGGCCGCGCCCACCGTGGCCGCCATCCGGTCCACGATGAGCAGCTTCGACCTGCCCTCCGGGCTGTCCTCCTACCTGACCGGGCAGCTGCCCAGCGCGGTGGACAACCAGAACTCCCAGGCCCGCGCGCAGCACCTCACCGAGGACCTGTCGGTGCTCGTCATCCTGCTGATGCTGATCATCGTGTTCCGCGCGGTGGCCGCGCCGCTGATCACCCTGCTGCCGGCCATCTGGGTGCTGCTGATGTCGGGCAGCATCATCGCCGAGGCGTCCAAGGCGGGGCTGCAGGTCTCCACCATCACCGAGACGATGCTGACCGTGCTGCTGCTCGGCGCGGGCACCGACTACGGGCTGTTCTTCATCATGCGGGTCCGCGAGGAGATCGCCGAGGGGTCCACCCCGCACCGGGCGATCGAGGACGCCGGCCGCTACGTCGGCGAGTCGATCACGTTCTCCGCGGGCACGGTCATCGTGGCCCTGCTCACCCTGCTGCTGGCCACGTTCGGGCTGTACTCCGGGCTCGGCCCGGCGCTGGCCCTCGGGGTCTTCCTCATGCTGCTGGCCGCGCTGACCCTGCTGCCCGCGCTGATCGCGGTGTTCGGCCGGGCCACCTTCTGGCCGCGGCCGGTCCGGCCCTCGAGACGGGAGGGCCTGTACGCGCGGCTGGCCGACGTGGTCATCAAGCACCCGGTCACCACGCTCGTCTGCGGGGTGCTGTTCCTGGCCGCGCTCGGCGTGTTCTCGTTCGGGTACAGCTCCAGCGGTTTCGGCGGCCAGACCACTGGCCCGCCCGGCAGCCAGTCCGCCAACGGCACCAACGTGATCAACAACCACTACCCGCCGGCCGTGGCCAACCCGACCCAGGTGCTGATGGTCTGGAAGTCCTCGGTGTGGAAGAACCTGGGCCCGGTCCAGCAGGCGGAGAACGAGCTCGGCAAGAAGACGGTGTTCGCCTCGGTCAGCGGCCCGTTCGACCCGAACGGCACGACGCTGACCACCAGCCAGCTGTCCAGCCTCTACGCCCAGCTGGGGCCGCCCGGGAAGCTGCCCGCGACCGAGCCGGCCGGCACCCCGGTGCCCGCGCAGCAGTACACGCTCTACCGCGCGCTGGCCCAGTTCATCAGCCCCAACGGCGAGACGGTGCAGTACTACACCTCGCTCAAGGCAGGCTCGCCGTCCACGACCGCCGCGATCAACGCCACCCCGGCCGTGCGCAGCGCGGTGACCAGCGTGCAGCACTCGGCGGGCGCCACCGACAGCGGCGCCGCCGGCCTGGCCCCGTCGTCCTACGACGTGAGCACGGTGTCGCAGAGCGACCTGAAGGAGATCGTGCCGGTGGTGATCGTGCTGCTGGCCCTGCTGCTCGGGCTGCTGCTGCGCAGCGTCGTCGCGCCGCTGTACCTGGTGGCCACGGTGCTGCTCAGCTACTTCGCCGCGCTCGGCATCGCGGTGCTCATCTTCCAGGTCGGCGCGGGCGAGTCCGGGCTGAACTTCGTGCTCCCGTTCCTGCTCTTCATCTTCCTGATGGCGCTGGGCGAGGACTACAACATCCTGGTCATGAGCCGGATCAGGGAGGAGGCACACCATCTCCCGCTGCGCCCGGCCGTGCGCACCGCCTCGCACCACACCGGCAGCACGGTGACCTCGGCCGGGCTGATCCTGGCGGCCACCTTCGCCTCGGCCGGCGTCACCGGCGCGACCAGCCAGATCAAGCAGCTGGGCGCGGCCATCGCGCTGGGCGTGCTGATCGACACGTTCCTGGTCCGGACGCTGATGGTGCCGGCCATCGTGGTGCTGTGCGGCCGCTGGAACTGGTTCCCGTCCAAGCTGTCCCGCCGCAGCGCCCAGGTTCACGCCGTCCCCGCCGCCACACCCCCGGTCAAAGCCTAATTACAGCTTGTAGCCGATGTCGCGGAGCAGGCGGTGCCGGGCAGCGACGTCCGCGTCCGTTTCCACCCCGACCGGCGGCAGGCCGTCGATGACCCCGGCCACGCCGCGCCCGCCGCCGCCCGCCGCGACGATGACCTGCACCGGGTTGGCGGTGGCACAGAACACCGTGCAGACTTCCGGGACCGCCTTGACCGGGTTCATCACGTTCACCGGGAAGCCGTCCCGCAGCATGATGACGAACACGTGGCCGGCCGCGATCGCCTCAGCGTTCGAGACGGCCAGGCCGATCAGCTCCGGGTCGTTCCCGGACCGGCGGATCAGCCGCGCGGCTGAGGCCTCGCAGAAGGCGATGCCGAACCTCAGCCCGGAACTGACCCCGGCCAGCGCCTCGTGCAGGTCCTCCACCGTCTTGATGAAGTGCGCCTGCCCGACGATGACGTTGACATCAACGGGCTTCTCCACCGGGACCAGCTCGAACGCGGCTACCGTCGCGGGCATGAGGACACCTCCGTGTGTCGGCCCGCCCATCATCCCGCATCCCCGGCCTGCCCACGTTCGCGGACGCCAGGGGCCAGGCCGCTGTCGTGATCATGACTTGGCTGCCGTTACAACGGCAGCCAAGTCATGATCATCAAAAGTTGATCTTCCAGGGCGGGCCGGGTACCAACTGCCGGCTCAGGGCAGCGCGGCGACGAGCTCGTGCACGGGCTTGCGGCGGCCGGTGTAGAAGGGGATCTCCTCCCGGGTGTGCAGCCGGGCCCGGGCACCGCGCAGGTGCCGCATCAGGTCCACGATCCGGTGCAGCTCGTCGGCCTCGAAGGCGAGCATCCACTCGTAGTCGTTGAGCGCGAAGCAGGCGACCGTGTTGGCCCGCACGTCGGGGTACTCGCGGGCCATCTTGCCGTGCTCGGCGAGCATCTCCCGGCGCTGCGGCGGGTCCATCAGGTACCACTCGTAGGAGCGGACGAACGGGTACACCGACACGTACGCCCGGGGCTCCTCCTCGGCCAGGAACGCCGGGATGTGGCCCTTGTTGAACTCGGCGGGCCGGTGCAGCGCCATGGCCGACCAGACCGGCTCGCTGGCATTGCCCAGGGCGGTCCGGCGGAACCGCGCATACATCTCCTGCAGGTCGTCGGCGCTCGGCGCGTGCCACCAGAACATGTAGTCCGCGTCGGCCCGCATCCCCTGCAGGTCGTAGCAGCCGCGGGTGACCACGCCCTTCCCGGCGGCCTGCTGGGACAGCCCGGCGACCTCGTCGGCCAGGCCGTCCCGGCCCAGGCCGGCCACCGACCCGGCCGCCTCCAGCGCGCCGGTGCCGGTCACCCTGAACACCGACCACATGGTGTACCGGATGAGCTCGTTCAGGTCCCGGGCCTTGAGCCGCTGCGGTTCCGGGTCCGGTGCGGGGTCGGCCGGGAGCACGCCGGTGCCGCCGCCGGCCGCGGGGATACCGCCCGCCGCCATTCCCTCAGTTGCTGACATAGTCCCTATTCTCCGCTTCGTCTTTCACCAGGCCGGCCAGCACCTGGTCGGCCGCGGCGCGCGCGGTGGCGATGCAGGCCGGGATGCCGACCCCGGCGTAGGCCGCGCCGCAGGCGGCCAGCCCGGGCTGGGCGGCCAGGCTGGCCTGGATCCGGGCCACCCGGTCCAGGTGGCCCACCGCGTACTGGGGCAGTGCGCCGCCCCACCGCGTGACCAGGGACCCGGCCGGGGCGCCGCGGACCCCGGTCGCGGCGGCCAGGTCGGCGGCGGCCAGCGTCACCAGGTCCGCGTCGTCCCGCTGCAGCAGCGCCTCCTCGCCGATCCGGCCCACCGAGCAGCGCACGAAGATCAGGTCCCCGGCCCGCTGCTGCAGGTGCGGCCACTTCACCGAGGAGAACGTGACCGCCTTGACCGGGCGGCCGTCCACGGCCGGCACCAGGTACCCGCTGCTCTCCGGGAGCTGGGCGAACGCGGCACGCGGGTAGGCCAGGGTGACGATCGCCATGCTGGCGTATTCGATCTCGCCGAGCGCGGCGGCCGCGGACGCGGCCGCGGGCACCCCGGCCAGCAGCCGGCTGGCCGGGCGGCCGGGGAGCGCGAGGATGACCGCGTCCGCGTCCAGGAGCTCCGGGGCGTGCGCGGAGCCGAGGGTCAGCCGCCACCCGGTGGCGGTGCGGGCCAGCTCGCGGACCATGGCGCCGGTCCGCAGCTGCGCGCCGGACGCCGCCGCCACCGCCGCCGGCAGCGAGCCGAGCCCGCTGGCCAGCGAGGTGAACATCGGCGGCGCCGCGCCGCCCGGGCCGGGGCCGCCTCCAGCCGCCGGGCGCGGCGGGGGCGGCAGCAGCGAGGCCGCCGCCTCGGCCAGCGACGCCCGGGCCCGGGACGCCTGGGCCAGGCCGGGCAGCGTGGCCTCGAACGACAGCTCCTCGGAGCGCCCCGCGTACACCCCGCCGAGCAGCGGGTCGACCAGCCGTTCCACCACCTCGGGGCCGAACCGGGCCGCGATGTACTCCGCCACCGGCACGTCCCCGTCCCGCGGGGTGGCCGGCAAGCCTGGTTCCTGGCCGGCCCGGTCCAGGCCGTCCGGCGACAGCAGGCCGGAAGCGGCCAGGTCGCCGAGGTCCGCGGGCACGCCCATGTACTGCCGGGCGGGCAGCCGCCGCATCGCGCCCCGGCTCCAGACCCGCGCCGCCGTGGTGCCGGGCACTACCATGCCGCCGGCCAGGCCGGCCGCCCGGATCAGGTCCGTGCCCTCCGGCCTGCGGGCCAGCAGCGCTTCCGCGCCCACGTCCACGGAGCAGCCGGCCACCTCGGCGGCCTGCAGCTTCCCGCCCGTCCGGTCCGAGCCTTCCAGCAGAACGGCCCGTACCGGCTGATCACGCAGGAAGTACGCGGCGGCCAGGCCGGCGATGCCGGCGCCGATGATCGCGACCACGGGCTGCGCTGCGGGCTGCTCCACGCCTTCACCCTAAGGGGTGCCGGGGCGCGCCCGCGGGTAGGTCACCAGCCGGGGAGGCATGGGGTGACGCTCGACTATTTCGGCCTGCTCATCGTGGCGGTGGCCGCGTTCGTGGCACCATTGCTGGCCCGGCTGGTACCGAAGCGGCTGGTGCCACCGGTGGTGCTGGAGGTGGTGGCGGGCATCGTGGTCGGGCCGCAGGTGCTGGGCCTGGTCCGGGCGCGCGGCGCGGCCGAGGTGCTGTACCTGCTGGGGCTGGGCTTCCTGCTGTTCCTGGCCGGCCAGGACGTCAAGCCGGAGCGGTTCCGCGGGCCGACGTTCCGGCTGGCCGGCTCCGCGTTCGCCGTGTCGGCGGTGCTGGCCGTGCCCGTCGCGTTCGGGCTGCGCGCGGTGTCCTCCGGCGCGGACGTGCGGCTGCTCGCGCTGTGCCTGGTGGCCAGCACGCTGGGCGTGCTGGTACCGGTGCTCCGCGATGCCGAGGAGATCACCACCGAGTTCGGCCAGCTGGTGGTGGTGTCCGCCTCGGTCGGCGAGTTCGGCTCGCTGCTGCTGCTGACCATCCTGTTCTCCGCCCAGCCCGAGTTGACCACGGTCCAGGTGCTCTACGTGCTGGCCATGGGGGCCGCCGCGGTGATCGCGGCGTTCGCGCTCCGGGGCCTGTGGCGGACCCGGTGGATGGGCCGGACCTTCGCGGACTCCGACGAGGACACCTCGCAGCTGCGGGTCCGGGCCGCGTTCGTCACCCTGCTGATCTTCACCGCGCTGGCGCACCAGTTCGGCGTGGACGCGCTGCTCGGCGCGTTCATCGGCGGCGTGGTGGTCGGCATCTCCGACGGCGATGAGCGGCCCAGCCAGGAGCGCTACCAGGCCAAGATCCGCGCTATCGGATATGGCTTCCTGGTCCCGGTGTTCTTCGTGATGACCGGGGTGCAGTTCAATGTGCGGGCGCTGTTCGCGCACGCGTCCTCGCTGGCCCTGGTGCCGCTGCTGGTGCTGGCCATCATGCTGGTCCGGGGCGGCCCGGCCCTGCTGTACCGCCGGGCGGTGGGCACCCGGCCCGCGCTGGCCGCCGGGCTGCTGCAGGCCACCACGCTCACCTTCCCGGTGGTGGTCGCCGACCTGGGGCTGGCGCTCGGGCTGCTCAGCCCGGCCATCGCCGCCGCGCTGATCGGCGCCTCACTGCTGTCGGTCCTGATGTTCCCGGCCGTGGCGCTGGCGCTGCGGCCGTGGACCCGGGCCGCCATGCCGGACCGTGACCCTGACGTTGTGAACATGTGACCAGGGGCCAGGAACCGGCCCGCCATGGTGCCGCGTCCGACCGGCATGAAATTGCCCAGCTTTACCCGCCGGGCCGCGGCGGCCGCGGCCGGCCTGCTTGCCGTCACCGGCTGCCTGCTGGCGGCCGGCTGCTCCGCCACCGGGTCCTCGTCCTCCTCGCCCGGGGCCGTCGCCGAACCCCGCGCAGCCGGGGCACCCGCCCAGGCGGCGGCCGGATCCAGCGCGGGCCACGGGGGCCCTGCGCTGACCGCGCTGCCCGCACCGGCCAGCCAGTCCATCATCTACACCGCCAGCCTGACCGTCCGTGTCGCTGACCTGGGCCGGGCGGCGGCGGCCGCGGCCCAGCTGGCCCGGTCCGACGGCGGTTACCTGGCCAGCGAGCACACCGCGATCGACCGGGCCCACCCGGCCCGGTCCACGGTGAGCCTGCAGCTGAAGATCCCGGTGGCCGGCTACCAGCAGGCGCTGGCCACCCTGTCCACCCAGCTGGGCACCCGGCTGACGCTGAACCAGCAGGCCCAGGACGTGACCCAGACGGTCGCGGACGTCAGCAGCCGGGTGACGTCGGCGCAGGAGGCCATCACCGCGCTCCGCGCGCTGCTCACCCGGGCCGGCTCGGTGACCAGCCTGCTCGACGTGCAGAACCAGATCAACGACGAGGAGGCGAGCCTGGAGGAACTGCTCGCCCAGCAGCGTGCGCTGGCGCACGAGACCGCGTTCGGCACGGTGAGCCTGCTGCTGGTCGGCAAGCCGGTGCCGGCCGTGAAGCATGCGCACAAGGGCGGCTTCACCGGCGGCCTCGCCGCTGGCTGGCACGGGCTGGTCCGGGTGGTCTCCGCGGTGCTCACCGCGGCGGGCGCGGCGCTGCCGTTCGCGGTGGTCCTGGCCCTGGCCGGCGGCCTGGGCTACCTCCTCTGGCGCCGGCTCCCCCGCCGCCGCCCCGCCCCGCCCGCCGCCGCCCCAGGCGGGGGACCGGGCGCCGCCGAGTAAGGGCTATGAGTCGGCGTGCTCCCGGACGGACGCGTCGTGGACCAGGTCAGTCAGCCTGGCCAGGATGTCCGGGCTGGTGGCCGGGAGCACGCCGTGACCCAGGTTGAACACGTGCCCCTCGGCGATGCGGCCGCGGCCGATCACGTCCCGGGCCCGCCGCTCGATGATCTCCCAGGGGGCGAGCAGGATCGACGGATCCAGGTTGCCCTGCAGGGCATTGCCCGGCTCGATCCGGCGGGCCGCCTCGTCCAGCGGCACCCGCCAGTCCACCCCGATCACGTCCGCGCCCGCCTCGCTCATCAGCCCGAGCAGCTCGCCGGTGGTCACGCCGAAGTGGATCCGCGGCACGCCGGTGCCCGCGAGGGCCCCGAATATCCGCCTGCTGTGCGGCAGCACCGACGCCCGGTAATCCTCGGGGCTGACCGCGCCCGCCCATGAGTCGAACAACTGCACCGCGGAGGCCCCGGCGGCCACCTGGACCCGCAGGAAGCTGATGGTGATGTCGGCGAGCCGGCCCAGCAGCGCGTTCCACAGCGGGGGGTTGCCGTACATCAGGGATTTCGTCAGGTCGTGCCCCTTGGACGGGCCGCCCTCGATCAGGTACGAGGCGAGGGTGAACGGTCCGCCGGCGAAGCCGATCAGCGGCCGCGGCCCCAGTTCGGCGACCAGCGCGGTCACCGCCTCGGTGATGAACCCCACATCACCCGGCTCCAGGTCACGCAGCCGGGCCAGGTCCCGTTCATCCCGGATGGGCTCGCCGATCACCGGGCCGACGCCCGGCTTGATGTCGATGTCCAGCCCCAGCGCGTGCAGCGGGACCACGATGTCGCTGAACAGGATGGCCGCGTCAACCGGGTACCGGCGCAGCGGCTGCAGCGTGATCTCGGTGATCACGTCGGGCAGCGAGCACGCCTTGAGCATCGGCATGCCGCCGCGCGCGCGGCGGTATTCCGGCAGCGAGCGGCCCGCCTGGCGCATGTACCAGACCGGCGTGTAGGGCACCGGCTGGCGGCGGCAGGCGCGCAGGAACGGGGCGTCGGCGAGCGAGGCGGGCTGCGCAGTCACACTGTGGATGCTCTCACAGGACGGCACCCGCGCAGCCGCATCCGCCCAGGTGACATCGGGACACGCCGCCCGAGATCCACCCATCCGCGCGGTCCGCGTGCCACCATCCGGGGACAGCGCGTACCGCAGTGGTCCCCCGGGACCTGGGCCGCTGCGGCCGGAACGGTAAGGAGGGCGATGCGGTGACCCGGTTGGTCCGCATATGCCCGTCATGTCCGGGTAACCCGGCAGCGCGGCCGCCCGGCCGGTCATCCGCCCCGCCGGCCTGGGAACACCCGATTGGCCGCGATTGCCCAGGCGCATTGCGTGATGGCGGGCGGCGACGACGTACGCTCAGCCTATGAGGGCAGTGGGGGGTCACGTCCCGCCTGGTCAGCCCGTGCCGCGCGACGCCGCGGGGCCGGGCCAGCCCGGGCTGCCCGCAGACCCGGCCGCCGGGTTCGCCGCCCTGGTGGACGGGCTCCGCGAGCAATGCGCCGAGCTCTGCGCCGTCTGTCCCGAGCTGAGCTTCGAGGACGTCCCGGCGCCCCGGACCCTGGCCCCGTTCGCCACCGCGATGGCGGCCACCGTGCAGGTGGACGAGGCGGACGTGGCCAGCGGCAGGCTGGTGCTGCTCTACGACCCGGCCGGGCAGGACGGCTGGGCCGGGCCGCTGCGGATCATCGTGTACGTGCGCGCCGACCTCGAGCCGGAGATCGCCGCGGACCCGCTGATCGGCCAGGTGGGCTGGTCCTGGCTGACCGAGGCGCTGGCCAACCGCACCGCCGGCTACGCGGAGCCGAGCGGCACCGTCACCCGCGTCGTCACCGAGGGCTTCGGCCTGAAGGAAACCGAGCCCGCGATCACCGGGTTCGAGCTGCGCGCATCCTGGTCGCCGGCTGGCCCGGACGGCCCGGCCCTGGTGCCCGCATCCCCCGGGGCTCCCCCGGTGCCGGAGGGGAACCTGCTGGACGGGCACCTGGCCGCGTGGTGCGATGCGCTGTGCGCCGCGGCCGGGCTGCCCCCGCTGACGTGGGGCGTGGCCGCGCTGCGCCAGCCTGGCTCCCGGCGGCCCCGGTGACCGGCGGCCTGGGCCTGGCCGGCGCCAGCCCGGAAGACGCGCCGCGCGGCGGCCAGGCGGCGCAGCCTGCCGCGGCCGGGGAGCCAGCCACGGCCGACCCCGTCGCGGCCGGTCCCGTCGCGGAAGGGCCCGACGCGGAAGGGCCAGCTGCGGAAGGGCCAGCTGCGGAAGGGCCGGCCGAGCCGCAGGCCGTGCCGCTGCTGGAGCCACGGGATGGGCTGCCACCGCTGGTGGTGACGGCCCGGGCGCTGGATGAGGCGATCCGCGCGCTCGGCGGGGGCAGCGGGCCGGTCGCGGTGGACGCCGAGCGCGCGTCGGGCTTCCGCTATGGTCACCGGGCCTTCCTGGTCCAGTTGCGCCGCCAGGGCGCCGGGACCGTGCTGATCGACCCGGTGGCCTGCCCGGACCTGTCCGCCCTGGATGCGGCGCTGGCCGATACCGAGGCGGTGCTGCATGCCGCCTCCCAGGACCTGCCGTGCCTGGCCGACCTCGGCTACCGGCCCCGGAAGCTGTTCGACACCGAGCTGGCCGGCCGTCTCCTCGGCTACCCCCGGGTCGGGCTCGGCCCGCTGGTGGAGACGGTCCTCGGGCTGGCCCTGGAGAAGGGGTACGCGGCCGCCGACTGGTCAACCCGGCCGCTGCCGGAAGACTGGCTCCGGTACGCGGCGCTCGACGTGGAGGTCCTGGTCGAATTGCGGGACGCCCTCGCGGCGGAACTCGCCGCCCAGGGCAAGGAAGAGTGGGCCCGGCAGGAGTTCGCCGCCGTGCTGGGCGCGGGGCCGCCGCCGCCCCGGCCGGACCCCTGGCGCCGCACGTCCGGCATCCACCGGGTGCGTACCCGGCGCGGGCTGGCCATCGTCCGGGAAATGTGGCTCGAGCGGGACCGGATAGCCCAGCACCGGGACCTGTCCCCGGGCCGGGTGCTGCCGGACTCGGCCATCGTCGAGGCGGCGCGGGCCGCGCCGGGCTCGGTCGCGGCGCTGCTCAGCGTGCCCGGCTTCCGGGGGCGGGGCGCCAAGCGCCACGCCCAGGAGTGGTTCGGGGCCATCCGCCGGGCGCACGACGAGGCGGACCAGGCGCTGCCCCGGCCCTCCGGCCAGGTGTCGGACGGCCCGCCGCCCGCGCACCGCTGGCAGGAACGCGACCCGGAGGCGGCCAGGCGGCTGACCGCGGTCCGCACCGTCGTCGCCGCCCTGGCCGATGAGCACTCGCTGCCCGCGGAGAACCTGGTGCAGCCGGACACGGTGCGCAGGCTGGCCTGGCAGCCACCGGATCCGGTGACGGCCGAGGCGGTCGCCGCCGACCTGGCCGGCCACGGCGCCCGCCCGTGGCAGGTGCGGCTGGTGGCGGTGCCGATGGCCGGCGCCCTGCTGCGGCTGGCCGAGAAGGACGACGAGTAACCCACCCGCCGCGGGCTACGCCGGAGGGGGAACGGCGTAGCCGAGGTCACCCTCTTCGCTTCCGGCCGTGGCGCTGAGTATGTCGGCGGCCTCCAGGCGCATCAGGTCGTCCCGGGTCCAGCCGTGGTGCTGGTCGGAGGCCAGCCGGTGCGCGTGCCGCAGCCGGGCCCGGTCCAGCTCGTTGCGGACGCTCCGGGCGTTGGCGAACCGGGGCTGGCGCATCCGCTGCGCCAGGTACTCGCTGAAGGCGCCCTCAGCCCGGCCGGAGAGGTAGTAGCTGGCCTGCCCCAGCATGATCCGGGCGATGGACACCAGCTCATCCAGGTCGTAGGCGGCGAAGTCGAGGTGGTGCGCGATCCGGGAGCTCATTCCCGGGTTGGACGAGAAGAAGCTGTCCATCCGGTCCTTGTAGCCGGCCAGGATGACCACCAGCCGGTCCCGCTCGTTCTCCATCACCTGGAGCAGGATGTCGATGACCTCCTGGCCGTAATCGCGCGAGTCCTCCGACCGGTACAGGTAGTACGCCTCGTCGATGAACAGCACGCCGCCCATGGCCCGGTCCAGGACCCGCTTCGTCTTCGGCGCCGTCTGCCCGACGAACTCCGCGACCAGGTCGTCCCGCATCGCGTGGACCAGCTGCCCGGTCTCCAGGTACCCGAGCCGGTGCAGCAGTTCGGCCATGCGCAGCGCGACGGTGGTCTTGCCGGTGCCGGGCGGGCCGGTGAAGCACATGTGCAGGTTCGGCCGCGGGGCGCGGAGCCCGAAGCGCTCCCGGGCCCGGTCCACCAGCAGCAGCGCCGCGATCTCCTGGATCCGCTTCTTCACCGGCTGCAGGCCGACCAGGTCCTTGTCCAGCGCGGCGAAGACGTCGTCGATATTGGCCGCCTCACGCTCAGCGGCGAAGCTGACCGTGGCCTCCGGAGGCAGCGGGGGCCGCCCCCGCTCGCCCCGGCCGTCCCGGCCGCCGAAGCGGCGCATCCCGGCAGGCTTCCCCGATGATGCCGTCATTCTTCCCCCTGGGATCTCACCCGGCCGGCCTCCCTGCCATCAGGGGCCAGGGTACGCGGAACCGGCGCGCAGGCCCGGGCGGGCCGGCGACCGCGGGCCGGTAACTGTCGGCAGGAGTGCGTAATCTCGGTAGCCGGGAGCGGTCATGGCGCTGGCTGCCCGCGAGGACGGGAAGGCGGTGGGCCGGGTGATGACGACGGCCGGTCTGGCCTGGGCGACGCTCAGCTCGCCGGTGGGGCCGCTGGCGGTGGCCTGCAGCGAGGCCGGGGTGGCCCGGGTGCGCTTCCGGTCGTCCCCCGGCGGCCAGCCTGCCCAGGGCGCCCGGGGCGCCGGCACCGACCTGCTCACCGCGGCCCGGGATCAGCTGTGCGAGTACTTCGCCGGGCAGCGCCGGGACTTCGACGTCCCCATCGACTGGGCCGGCATCTCGGCCTCGCAGCGGCAGGTGCTGACCATCCTGTTCGAGTCAGTCGGGTACGGCGAGACCGTCACCTACGGCGGCCTCGCCCAGCGGGCGGTCACCGGCCCGGACGGCATCTCCCTGCCAGCCCGCGCCATCGGCCGGATCATGGGATCGAACCCGGTCCCGGTGATCGTGCCCTGCCATCGCGTGGTGGCCGGGAATGGCCTGGGCGGTTACAGCGGCGGTACCGGGATCGAGGTGAAGCGGTGGCTGCTCACCTTCGAGGGGGCGCTGCCCGCCACGCTGGACTGGGACGCGTCCGGGGCGGGCCTGACCTGAGGCCTCAGGCCGTGGCGGCCGGCCGCAGGTGGTGCCGTTCCGCGCAGATCAGCGCGGACCAGCCGATGTGCAGCACCCAGAATCCGGCCATCGGCAGCGGTTCCCCGTCCGGGGGCTTCGCCCCGAGCACGGCGCAGGCCTCCTCCAGCAGCACCGGCAGGTTCTCCCGGTGCCCGCAGACCACCGTCGGGCGCTCGCTGACCACCACGTCATCGACGCGGCGGCGGGTTTCCGCCGGGGACACCATGCCCACGGTGAACGCCCGGTCCCCCTGGACCTCCAGGCCGACTTGCGCCGCGTAGGGCCGCACGGTGGCTATGCAGCGTTCCGCCACCGAGCTGAGCACCCGGCCGCGGGCGTAGCAGGCCAGCAGCGGTGCCAGCGCGGCGGCCTGCCGCACGCCAGTCTCGTCCAGCGGCCGGATCAGGTCATCCTGCTGGCCGGCGGCCCGCCAGTCCGCCTTGCTGCCCGCCGACGCGTGCCGGACCAGGATGACCGGGATGGTGTCCGGCGGCCCGGCGGCGAAGTCGTCGAGCACCACCGCGTCGTGCGGGTAGCTCAGCCGGTCCCGTGCGTCCGGCAGTTCCAGCCAGTCGAGCCGGTCCACCTCGTCGTTCGGCTGGAATCCGGGCTGCGGCACGTCGGCCGCGCGCGCCGCCCAGTAGTCCACCACCTTGGGCCGGCCGTCCCGGGCGTAATGGGTGGAGGGCAGCCGGCGCCCGAGGACCACCCGGATCCCCGTTTCCTCGGCCACCTCCCGGACCGCGGTCAGCAGGACGTGCTCGCCGGGCAGGCTCTTGCCCTTGGGCAGGCTCCAGTCGTCGTACCGGCGCCGGTGCACCAGCGCTACCTGGGGCCCCTCGGTCCCGGGCCGCCAGAGCACCGCGCCGGCCGCGCGGATTGCTCCTCGTGCCCGTTCCGCCCCATCGGCCATCATCAGCTATCGACGGGGTGACCGCGCCGTTGCAGCAGGTAGGAGTGCAGATCTCGCATCGGCTTCCCCTCCGCGTCCAGGTGATGCCTGGTCCATGTGCCGTCGCCGGACAACCACCATGAGCTGGTCAACTCGTTCATCGCCAGGTCGATCAGCGATGTCAGCTCCCTCTTGTGCTCCGTGTCCCTGACCCGGCAGAGCAGTTCCACCCGCCGGTCCAGGTTCCGGTGCATCAGGTCGGCGCTGCCGATCCAGACCTCGGTATCGTCGACGCCCCCGGGGCCGAAGGCGTAGATCCGTGAATGCTCGAGGAAGCGGCCGAGAATACTGCGGACCCGGATCGTCTCCGAGAGGTCCGGCAGGCCGGGCCGCAGCGAGCAGATGCCGCGAACCCACAGGTCCACCGGGACCCCGGCCTGGGAGGCCCGGTACAGCGCGTCGAACAATCTCCTCGTCGATGATCGCGTTGCACTTGAGCTGGATGCGGGCGGGGTGGCCGTCCCGCTGCCGGGCTACCTGGCCCTCGACCTGTTCCAGCAGCCCGGCCCGCAGCGCGTTCGGGGCGACCAGGAACCGGCGGTAGGAGCTCTTCCGGCTGTAGGCGGTCAGGTGGTTGAACAGGTCGGTGGAGTCGCCGCCGACCGTCTCATCGGAGGTGAGCAGCCCGTAGTCCTCGTAGATCCGGGCAGTCGAGGGGTTGTAGTTCCCCGTCCCGATATGGCAGTAGCGGCGCAGCGACCCGTCCGGCTCCTCCCGCACGACGAGCACCATCTTGCAGTGCGTCTTCATGCCGGGGACGCCGTACACGACGTGGCAGCCCGCTTCCTCCAGCTTGCGGGCCCAGATGATGTTAGCCCGCTCGTCGAAGCGCGCCTTCAGCTCCACGCACACGACGACCTGCTTGCCTGCCTCGGCCGCGTCGATCAGCGCGTCAACGATGGGCGAGGAGTCGCTGGTCCGGTACAGGGTCTGCTTGATGGCCAGCACCCGGGGATCGGCGGCGGCCTCCACCGTGAGCCGCTCGACCGTGGCGGTGAACGAGTCGTAGGGGTGGTGCACCAGCACATCCCCGCGGTCCAGGGTGGTGAACACGTCGCTGTCCTGCGGGAGCGCCGATTCCCGCGGCACGAACGCCGGGTACTTGAGCCGCCGCAGGTCCAGGTCGGCGATGGTGTTCAGGCCGGTCAGGTCGAGCGGGCCAGGCAGGTGGTAGACGGCGCGGCGGTCGATGGCCAGCTCGGTGACGAGCTTCTCCAGGACTTCCGCGGATATCGACTCCTCGACCTCCAGCCGCACGGCGGGCTCGAAGCGGCGCCGCAGCAGTTCGCGCTCCAGCGACTGCATGAGGTCCTCGGTGACGTCCTCGTCGATCTCCAGCTCCCGGGTCCTGGTCACCCGGAACACGTGGTGCTCCAGGATGTCCAGGCCCACGAACAGCTCGGTGAGGTGCGCCGCGATCACGTCCTCCAGGGGGACGAACCGGTACTTCCCGACGGTGAGGAAGCGGGGCAGCAGCGGCGGCACCTTCACCCGGGCGAACATGGTCGCGCCGGTCTCCGGCTCCGCGATCATGACCGCCAGGCTGAGCGACAGGCCGGAAATGTAGGGGAAGGGATGGGCCGGGTCCACCACCAGCGGGGTGAGCACGGGGTAGATGCGGTCCCGGAACAGCCGGTGGAGCTCGCTCTGCTCGTCGGCGGACAGCTCCTTCCAGCGCAGGATCTCGACCCCCTCCGCGGCCAGCGCCGGCTGGACGACGGCGCGGAAATACTCGGCGTGCTCCAGGCTCAGCTCGCGCGCCGTCTCCAGCGTGGTCTCGAGTACCTGGTCCGGCGGCATCCCGGTGGTGACGCCCTCGACCGGCAGGCCGGTCGCCATCCGGCGCATCCGGCCCGCCACCCGGACCATGAAGAACTCGTCCAGGTTGCTGGCGAAGATGGCCAGGAACCTCACCCGCTCCAGCAGCGGCACATGCTCATCCTGGGCCAGTTCCAGCACCCGCTGGTTGAACCGCAGCCAGCTGCCCTCACGCTCGATGTACCGGTCCGGCGGCAGGTCATCGGCCGGATCGGCCGCGGTCCCCTCGGGTGCCGCGTTGGCAGCCTCGTGCTCACCATCAGTTCGCTGAACGTTCACTTGCCCGGCAGTCATGTCGTCATTGTCCCCAGTGTCCCGCCGGTCAAGACTTCCCGCCCCTGCGTTTTCAATGACGGAAAGCAACGTATTTGTCCAGTTCAATACCGTGTAACTAAGCCGAAATACGGTGTCAACGGTACGCCGGACGACGGGATCGTCCAATGCGGGCGGGGACAGCGGCGCACGGCCGGCGCGACTACCCGGTGGAAGGCGGCCGGGATCAGCGCAGGCGGACGGCACAGTGCCTCGATGGCGTCCCGGCCGCCGATCTTGACCCGCTCCCCGCGGCCCAGCGAGGCGGCCAGCTCCGCCTCGGCCCGTTCCACCCGGAGCCAGTCCTCGTAGCCGACGGGGCGGATGCCGCGGGCCTCCAGCAGCTCGGTGAACGGCACCCGCGACCCGGGCGCCGCGGCCCCGCGCGCCGCCAGGTCGGCCAGCAGCGACCGGACCGTGGCCGCCGCGTCCGACTTGTTCGTCCCGACCACCCCGGTCGGGCCGCGCTTGAGCCACCCGGCCACATACTCCCCGGGCAGCGGCGCGCCGTCCGGCCCGAGCACCCGGCCCTCGGCGTTCGGCACGGTGGCGGTGCGCTCGTCGAACGGCACCCCGGGCAGGGGCACGCTCTGGTACCCCACGCTGCGGAATACCATCTGGGCGCCGATCGTCTCGTACTCGCCGGTCCCGGTCAGCCGCCCCTGATCGTCCAGGCGGGTGCGCTCGACCGTGAGACCGGAGACGCGTTCGGTGCCTTCGATCTTTTCCGGCCGCAGCCAGAAGCGGAGGGTCAGCCTGCGGTCCCGGCAGGCCGGCGGCTGGCCGGCCCAGCCGGTGAGCACCGCCACGTTGCCGCGCACCCGGCGGTCCGTCCCGGCCAGCTGGGCGCTCTGCCCGATCGGGTCAAAGGCGGCGGACTCGATCTCCTCAGGGCGCACCGCGATGTCCACGCCGTCCAGTTCGCCCAGCTCACGCAGTTCCTTGGTGGTGAACTTGGCCTGCGCGGGCCCGCGGCGGCCGATGACATGCACCTCGCGGATCTTGCTGGCGCACAGCGTGTCCAGCACCGCCTGGGGAACGTCGGTGACGCGCAGCGCGGCCGGGTCCTTGACCAGGATCCGGGCCACGTCCACGGCCACGTTGCCGACCCCGACCACCGCCACCGACTCGGCGTCCAGGAAGAACGCGCCGGCGTCGGAGTCGGGGTGGCCGCAGTACCAGTTGACGAAGTCGGTGGCCGCGTAGCTGCCGGGCAGGTCCTCGCCGGGGATGCCCATCCGCCGGTCGCGCATCGCCCCGGTGGCGTAGACCACGGCGTCGTAGCTGGCCAGCAGGTCCTCACGGGTGATGTCGTCACCGAGGTGCACCCCGCCCAGGAAGCGCACCGCCGGGTGCTCCAGCACGCCGCGCAGGTACTCGGCGATGGACCTGATCGACGGGTGGTCCGGCGCGACCCCGTAGCGGACCAGCCCGTAGGGCGTGGGCAGCCGGTCCAGCACGTCCACGCTGACGGTTCCCGGCGGGGCGAGCGCCGCGGCCTGCTTGATCAGTGCCTCGGCCGTGTAGATGCCGGCCGGGCCGGAACCGACGACAGCGATCGAAAGTGTCCGCACTGCTGCCACCCACCGTTCTCATCTCCCGGGCTGGCCGCCCGGGCCCGTCTCCGGCGGAGTTTATGCCTGCCGGCGCGTCCCGGGCGGCGGCTGCTCGCCAGTGGCCCGCGGGGCGGCCGGCTGCGGCGCGGAGGCCACGGATCCGGGTGCCTGCGGGCCGGATTCCTGCTCCTGGTCGAGCCGGGCGACCGCCTCGGTGATCTGCCGGGCCAGGTGCTGCGGGGCCAGGCCGATCTCGTCCAGCAGCTCGTCCCGTGACCCGTGCGCCAGGAACCGCTGCGGGATGCCGAAGGTCTTCGACCGGCACGGTCACGCCCTCCTCGCGGAGCAGCCGGGCGACCGCATCGCCGAAGCCGCCGGCCAGGCCGTTGTCCTCCACCGTCACCACCAGCCGGGCCCGCCGGGCCAGGCCGGCCAGTGCCGGGTCGAGCGGCTTGGTCCACCGCGGGTCCACCACCGTGACGGCGATGCCCTGGTCGGCCAGCCGGTCCGCGGCGATCAGGCCGCTGACCGCCATCGGGCCGGCCCCGGCCAGCAGGACGTCCGGGGCCGCGCCGCCGTCCGGCTGGCGCAGGATGTCCATGCTGCCCGCCCTGGCGACCGGCTCCGCCTCGGCGCCCACATTCCCCTTGGGGAAGCGCAGCACGGTCGGCCCGTCGCTGACCGCGACCGCCTCGTTCAGCAGCTCGGCGATCCGGGTGGCGTCCCGCGGCGCGGCGATCCGCAGCCCGGGGACGACCTGCAGGATCGAGCCGTCCCACATGCCGTTGTGGCTGGCCCCGTCCGGGCCGGTGACGCCGGCCCGGTCCAGCACGAAGGTGACCGGCAGCTGGTGCAGGGCCACGTCCATCAGCACCTGGTCGAACGCCCGGTTCAGGAACGTGGCGTAGATCGCCACCACCGGGTGCAGGCCGCCCATGGCCAGGCCGGCCGCGCTGGTCACGGCGTGCTGCTCGGCGATGCCGACGTCGAACACCCGGTCCGGGTAGGCCTGGGCGAACGGCGCCAGCTGCGTCGGGTGCAGCATCGCGGCGGTGATGCCCACCACGTCGGGCCGCCGCCCGCCGATCCCGACCAGCGCCTCGCCGAACACCTCCGACCAGGTGCGCTTGGGCACCGAGCGGCACCGTGCCCGCGGGGGCGGCGGCGGGCACCTGGTGCAGGCAGTCCTCCTCGTTGTCCTCGGCGAGCTGGTAGCCGAAGCCCTTCCGGGTGATGACGTGCACCAGCACCGGGCCGCCGAAGTCGCGGGCCCGGCGCAGCGCTGCCTCGACCGCCTGCTCGTCGTGGCCGTCGATCGGGCCGAGGTACTTGAGGCCCAGGTCCTCGAACAGCACCTGCGGCTGCAGGACGTCCTTGAGGCCTTTCTTCATGCCGTGCAGGGTGCCGTACAGCGGGCCGCCGACGACGGGCGCGCGGGTCAGCGTGGTCTTGATGTAGTCCAGCACGTTCTCGTAGCGCTGGTTGACCCGGAGGCTGGCCAGGTTGTTGGCCAGGCCGCCGATGGTCGGCTGGTAGGACCGGCCGTTGTCGTTGACCACGACGACCAGCCGGCTGTCCTTGGCCACCGAGATGTTGTTCAGCGCCTCCCAGGCCATGCCGCCGGTCAGGGCACCGTCCCCGATGACGGCGACCACGGTCCGGTCGGTCTCGCCGCGCAGCCGGTACGCCTTGGCCAGCCCGTCGGCGTAGGACAGGCTGGTGGACGCGTGCGAGTTCTCCACCAGGTCATGCTCGGACTCGGCCCGGCTCGGGTACCCGGACAGGCCGCCCCGCTGCCGCAGCGTGCCGAACTCGCCCACCCGGCCGGTGAGCAGCTTGTGCACGTAGGACTGGTGCCCGGTGTCGAAAACGATCTTGTCTACCGGCGAGTCGAACACCCGGTGCAGGGCGATGGTCAGCTCCACCACGCCCAGGTTGGGCCCCAGGTGGCCGCTGGTCCGAGACACGATCTCGACCAGCAGGTCCCGGATTTCACTGGCCAGGACCGGCAGCTGGCAGGCGTCCAGCTGCTTCACGTCGCGCGGGCCGGCGATGGATTCCAGCAGGGTCACCTGTGCTGCTCCCTCATCTCATCGGCCTGGCCGCCTGGATCAGGTCTGCTCGGCCAGTCCGGGCCTGGTACGGGTCGGCGCAGCCCCGGTACCCCGGGCCTGCCATCCTCCCCCCTCCGGCGAAGCGGCAATCTCCCGGTGAGTCTATTTCGCCCGGCTCGCCCGGCGCACGGAAGGTCGCCCCGGCGCGGCGTGATGCTTCCCACGCCGCGCCGGGGCGGCCGTCAGCGGACGCCGTAAAGGTGTTCGAGGGCGAGCTGGTCCAGGCGCTCGTAGCCCAGGCCGCGGGCGGCCAGGGCCTCGATGTCGGGGGTGAACCCCTGGACGTCCCGCCAGGTCTCCCCGGCCGCCAGGGTGGGCGTGGCCAGGTCCTCTACCCCGGACGCGGCCAGGGCCGCCTTCACCTCGGGGTCGGCGCGGAAGGCCCGCGCCTTCTCCCGCAGGATCAGGTAGTTGCGCATGCACGCCGCGGCCGACACCCACACGCCCTCGTCGTCCTCGGTGCGCGGCGGCTTGTAGTCGAAATGGACCGGCCCGTCGTACCCGCCGGCCTCCAGGGTGTCCACCACCCAGAACGCGCCCCGGGCATTGCCCGCGCCGAACCGCAGGTCCTGGTCATACCGCGGGCCGTTCTGGCCGTTCAGGTCGATATGGAACAGCTTGCCGTGCCACAGCGCCTGCGCGATGCCATGGGCGTAGTTGAGTGAGGCCATCTCCTCATGCCCGACCTCCGGGTTGATGCCTACCATCTCGGCGTGCTCGAGCTCGTTGATGAACGCGAGGGCGTGCCCGGCCGTGGGCAGCAGGATGTCGCCGCGCGGCTCGTTCGGCTTGGGCTCGATGGCGAACCGCAGGCTGTACCCCTGGTCCAGGACGTACTGGCAGAGCAGGTCCAGGCCCTCCTTGTAGCGGGCCAGCGCGGCCCGCACATCCTTGGCCGCGCCGGACTCGGCGCCCTCCCGGCCGCCCCAGAACACGTAGATGCCCGCCCCCAGCTCGGCGGCCAGGTCCAGGTTGCGCATCACCTTGGCCAGCGCGAACCGGCGCACGTCGCGGTCGCTGGCGGTGAACCCGCCGTCCTTGAACATCGGGTGGCCGAACAGGTTCGTCGTCGCCGTCGTCACCACCACGCCGGTGTCGTCCAGCGCCCGGCGGAAGTCGGCGATCCGCGCGTCCCGCTCGGCCTCGCCGGCGCCGAACTCGAACACGTCGTTGTCGTGGAAGTTGACCCCGTAGGCGCCCAGTTCCGCGAGCTTGCGGACGGCACGGTCAGCGGGCATCGGCGGCCGCACCGCACCGCCGAACACATCCACTCCCTGCCAGCCAACCGTCCAGATCCCGAACGAGAACTTGTCCTCCGGAGCCGGAACATACGCGTCTGCACTCACCGGGCAGTCCTTTCTTCCAGGCCCAACGTCGCGGCCTTGCCGTCTGCGTCGCCGCCCGCCGTCCCGGCCAGCGGCCGGCCCGGTGCGGTGTCATCCCATTCCGTGGTGGCCTGGCGGAGCCACGCGAGCCGGTCCCGGACAGCTGGCTGCGCCGGGCCGGTGTACTCCTCCGGCAGGTGCCGTGGCCAGGCGGGCGGCTCGGCGGTGCCGGCCAGCGCCCATGCCGCCTGCCGGGCCGCGCCGAGCGCCACGTATTCCTCCGGTTCGGGCACCAGCACCGGCACGCCGAAGATCCCGGGCGCGAGGCGGCGGGCCGCCTCGGACCGGGCCCCGCCGCCGATCAGCAGGACCCGCGTCCGCTCCGCGCCCTGCGCGGCGATCAGGTCGGCCGCCTCGGCCAGCGTGGCCAGGACGGCCTCCACGGCGGCCCGGGCGAAGTTCTCCGGGGTCGCGTTGCGGGTGGTCAGGCCCTGCAGCACGCCGCGGGCCCGGGGCCGGTTCGGGGTGCGCTCGCCGTCCAGGTAGGGCAGCAGGGTGAGGCCGCCCGCGCCCTCCTCGGCGGCGAGCGCCCGGCCGGAGAGCCCGGTCACGTCGGTGCCGGTCAGCTTCGCCACCGCGGCCAGCACCAGGCCCGCGTTCACCGTGGCGATCAGGGGCAGGAACCGGCCGGTGGCGTCGGCGAACCCGGCCACCGCCCCGGTGATGTCGGCCACCGCGTGCTCGGTCACCGCGTAGGCCGTGCCCGACGTGCCGATGGAGGTGACCAGCTCACCGGGCTCCAGGCCCAGCCCCAGCGCGGCGCCCATGTTGTCGCCGGTACCCGGGGCCAGGATCGCGCCGGTGACGGTCCGGCCGATCACCTCCGGCGAAGGGGCCACCCGGGGCAGCCCGGGCTCATGGCCCAGCGCGGCCGCGGCGACCTCGGGCAGCCAGCGGCTGGATGCGGGCGAGAAGTACCCGGTCCCGGACGCCTCGCCGCGGTCGGTGACCGGCTCGGCCGGGCTGCGGCCCTCCGAGGCCAGCCGCCAGGTGACCCAGTCGTGCGGCAGCAGCACCCGGGCGACCCGCCTGGCGTTCTGCGGCTCATGCTCGGCCAGCCAGCGCAGCTTGGTCACGGTGAACGAGGCGCTGGGCACGCTGCCGGTGTGCTCGGCCCACCAGGCCGGGCCGCCCCGCTCGGCGATCAGCTGCTCCGCCGCCGGCGCGGACCGCAGGTCGTTCCACAGCAGCGCGGGGCGGATCACCGCGCCCGCCTCGTCGAGTACCACCATGCCGTGCTGCTGCCCGGCCACGGCGACCGCGCCGGCCCGGTCCAGCAGGCCCTTCCCGGCCTGCTGCAGCGCGGTCCACCACGCCTCCGGGTCGCATTCGGTGCCGGGCGGGTGCGGCGCGCTGCCCCGGGCGACGATCGTCCCGTCCTCCGCCTGGCACAGCAGCACCTTGGTGGATTGCGTGGACGAATCCACCCCGGCTACGAGCATGCGGCACCTCCAGCAGCGACCGTTCCGAACCTACTCCGCAGGCCTGGGGCCCGCCCGGGCAGGCTTGGCCTGGGCGGGCATCCGTCGAAGGTCGTATCGGAAATGTTGCGACCTGGCAAGGGCCCGGGGCCCCCGGTCAGGCGGTGCTCGCCGCGGGGCCATCGCCCCGGGCCAGCACCGCGGTGGAATCGCGGACTACCAGCTGGGTGGACAGCTCGACCCGCTGGCTGCGCGGCGGCATGCCGTCGATCAGGGCGCCGAGCATCTCGGCGGCCACCCGCCCCATGTCCGCCAGGGGCTGGCGGACCGTGGTCAGCGGCGGGGACACCCAGCGCGCGGCGGGCAGGTCGTCGAAGCCCACCACGCTGAGATCCTGCGGGATGCGCAGCCCGCGCTGCCGGGCCGCCTCGTACACGCCGAGGGCCTGCTGGTCACTCCCGGCGAAGATCGCCGTCGGCGGGTCATCCAGGTCGAGCAGCTCACCGCCGCAGGTGAAGCCGTCCTCATGCTGGAACGTGCCGTGCCTGATCAGCGCCGGATCGGGGCGGATCCCCGCCTGCTCCAGGGCCGACCGGTAACCGTCCACCCGGGCCCGGCTGCACAGGTAGTTCGCCGGGCCGCTGATCGCGGCGATCCGGCGGTGCCCGAGGCCCAGCAGGTGCTCGGTGGCGGCGATGCCGCCCGCCCAGTTGGTCGCGCCCACGCTGGGCAGCGCCGGGTCGGGCAGGTTCACCGGGTCCACCGCGATCAGCGGGATGCCCTCCGCGTGCAGCTGCTCCAGCTGCGCGGCGGACAGCTCCGAGGTGACCAGGATGACCCCGTCGGTGTCATGGCTGGCCAGGGCGCCAGTCCAGCTGGCCGGGCGGGCGCTGCCGTGCCGCACCGCCGACACCGCCACGGCGGCGCCGTGGCCGGAGCACCAGTCCTCGACGCCACGCAGGATCTCCACCGCCCACGGGCTGTCCAGCCCGTTGAAGATGAGGTCGATCAGCCCGGCCCGGCGGCCGCGGCGCGGCCCGGGCCGCGTGTAGTTCAGCTCGCCGAGCAGCCGTTCCACCCGGGCCCTGGTATCCGGGGCGACATCCGGCCGCCCGTTCACCACCTTGGACACGGTCGGCAGCGAGACACCGGCCTGCTCCGCGACGACCGCGAGCGTCGGCCGCCGCCCGGTCCCGCCCCGCTTCGCCTCTTTCCGCCCGGGTCCGCCCCGGGTCGGCTCCCCCTGCTGGCTGGCCACGGCACCACCCCTTCCCGCCGTGGCACCCGGCGGGCCGGGCGGCTTCCAGCAGCGCAGATCGAAACGCTTCGACGCCAGTTATCGTAACCGACCCCCGCCCGGCTGGGGGGCCAGGTCGTAGGTGGTCAGGCGGCCGCACATCCCGTACGCAGGCGGCCCCATCGTGCTTCCTCCGGAACGTGCCTCGGCGCAGGGACCCGCTGCCTGCCTCTGCCCGCACGTTATGCGCGCCGGGCAGCAGGTCGCAATAGATTTCGGAAAGTTTCGGAGCCCTCCCCCGAGCGGGTCAGGCCGCGGGGGGGCGGAGCCTCCGCGGCGAGCGGGCCGGGCCGCCGGGGCCGGGCCGCAGGGGGTCAGGCCGTGGGCGGGCTAGGCCGCGGTCCGGCAGGCGGTGCGGCGCGCGGTCCCCTGGCGCCCAGGGCGGGCACGGTCAGGTCCCGGGCGGCCGGCCAGCCCGCCGTGCCCTGCAGCCCGGTGATCACCAGCAGCACGACGACCGGGACGGTCCACCCCGCCGTGGCGGAATGCAGGAAGCCGGCCAGCAGCGGCCCCGTGGTGGCCAGCAGGTAGCCCACGCTCTGCGCGAACGACGACAGTGACGCGGCGGTGACCGGGTCCGGGGCCCGGGCCATGGTGAAGAAGATGGCCAGTCCCAGCGCGGCGCCCTGGCCGAGCCCGAGCAGCAGGACCCAGGCCACGGCCGACCCCACCGGGGCGAACCAGGTACCCGCCAGCCCGGCCGCGCTGGCCGCGACGGTCAGCGCGATCAGCAGGCGCTGGTCCGGGGCCCGGTGCGCGAGTACCGGGACGACCAGCGCGCTGACCGCACCGCCGAACCCCATCAGGGCCAGCAGGGTCCCCGCCCCGCCCGGGCTGACCCCGCGGTCCCGGAACATGGTGGGCAGCCAGGACAGCGCCGCGTAGAAGGTCAGGCTCTGCAGGCCCATGAACCCGGTCACCTGCCAGGTCAGCGCATGCCGGTAGACGGGCACCCCGCGTTCCCCAGCACCGGGCCGGCCGGACGGCACGGTGCGGAACCGCAGCTGGGGCAGCCATGCCACGGCCGCGCCGAGCGCGGGCAGTGCCCACAGGCCCATGGACAGCGGCACCGAGCCCCCTGAGGCCCGGTAGACGGGGACCGCGATCAGCGACGCCAGGATGGAGCCGGCCGACAGCCCGAGCAGGTAGAGCCCCAGCAGCAGCCCGGCCTGCGCCGGCCTGCGCCGCTTGACCAGGCTGGGCAGCAGCACGTTGAGCAGCGCGATGGCGACGGCGGCCAGCGCGGTGCCCGGGTACAGCATGGCGCCGGGAAACGCCCCGCGCAGGGCCAGCCCGGCGGCCAGCATGACCAGTGCCGCCCCGAGCACCCGCTCCTCGCCGAACCGGCGGCTGAGCGGGGCCCCCGCCCCGGAGAAGACGCCGAAGCAGAGCACCGGCAGGGCGGCCAGCACTGACAGCGCGGCGGAGGACATCCGGAGGCTCGCGGCCAGTTCCGGGAACAGCGGCGGCAGGCTGGTGATCGCCGCCCGCATGTTGAAGGCGAGGGCGGTGATGCCCACCACCAGGACCGCGGCCCCGCCGGCCCGGCGGCGGGCCCGGGACGCAGGCAGGACGGCGGGGACGGCAGGCTCAGGCATGTCCCCGCCACGCTACCGGCCGCCGCGCCTGCCCGGCCCGGGCCCCGGCGGGGGCCCGGGCGGGCAGGAGCTACCCGGGGGCGGCAGGATCAGCCGAGCAGGGAGCGGAGCACGTACTGCATGATGCCGCCGTGCCGGTAGTACTCCGCCTCGCCCGGGGTGTCGATCCGGACCACGGCCTGGAACTCCTTGCCGTCCGCCCGCACCGTCACCTCGCGGGGCACCGTCCCGCTGTTCATCTCCTCGACGCCGGTGATCTCGAAGACCTCATGCCCGGTCAGGCCGAGCGAGGCGGCCGACTCCCCCGGCTGGTACTGCAGCGGCAGCACGCCCATGCCGATCAGGTTGGACCGGTGGATCCGCTCGAACGACTCGGTCAGCACCGCCCGGACCCCGAGCAGCAGGGTGCCCTTGGCCGCCCAGTCCCGGGAGGACCCGGAGCCATACTCCTTGCCGCCCAGCACGATCAGCGGGGTGCCGTCGGCGATGTACTTCCGGGACGCGTCGTAGATGGACATCGGCTCGCCGTCGGGCAGGTGCACGGTGACGCCACCCTCGGTGCCGGGGGCCATCTGGTTGCGCAGCCGGATGTTGGCGAACGTGCCGCGGATCATCACCTCGTGGTTGCCGCGGCGGGAGCCGTAGGAGTTGAAGTCCTTCCGCTCCACCCCATGCTCGGTCAGGTACTTCCCGGCCGGGCTGTCGGTCTTGATCGCCCCGGCCGGGGAGATGTGGTCGGTGGTCACCGAGTCGCCCAGCATGGCCAGCACCCGGGCACCGTGGATGTCGCTGACCGGCGCGGGCTTGTCCGGCATGCCGTCGAAGTAGGGCGGCTTGCGGACGTAGGTGGAGTCCTCGCCCCACTCGAAGGTGTCCCCGCCAGGCACGTCCAGCTCACGCCACTGGTCGTCGCCCTCGAACACGTCGGCGTAGTCCCGGGTGAACATCTCCGCGGCCACCGAGTGCAGCACCACGTCGGCGATCTCGGACGCCGAGGGCCAGATGTCGCGCAGGTACACCGGGGTGCCGTCGGGACGGCTGCCCAGCGGCTCGTTCTCCATGTCGAAGTCCATCGTGCCGGCCAGCGCGTACGCCACCACCAGCGGCGGTGAGGCCAGGTAGTTCATCTTCACGTCGGGGTTGATCCGGCCCTCGAAGTTGCGGTTGCCGGACAGCACCGACACCACGGCCAGGTCGTTCTCGGCCACCGCCGCGCTGATCGCCTCGGGCAGCGGCCCGGAGTTGCCGATGCAGGTGGTGCAGCCGTAGCCGACCAGGTTGAAGCCGAGCTTCTCCAGGTAGGGGGTCAGGCCGGCCCGCTCGTAGTAGTCCATGACCACCTTGGAGCCGGGCGCCAGCGTGGTCTTGACCCACGGCTTGCGGTTCAGCCCGGCCTCGACCGCCTTCTTGGCCAGCAGCGCGGCGCCCACCATGACCGACGGGTTGGAGGTGTTCGTGCACGAGGTGATGGCGGCGATGACCACGGAGCCGTGGTCCACGGAGGTCTTCGTGCCGTCCTCCAGCGTCACCGGCGCCGGGCTGGACGGGCGGCCGGGGCGGGCGGCGGGCAGGCTGGCCGGCTGGTCAGCGCCGCCGTTCTCCCGGTCCGGGACGAACGGGTCGGACGCCGGGAAGGTCCCGGCCACGTCCTCGTCCAGCCGGTCGAGCTGCACGTAGTTGCCCAGCGACTCACGGAACGCGGGCTTGGCGCCGGACAGGGGCACCCGGTCCTGCGGCCGCTTCGGCCCGGCCAGGGACGGCACCACGGTGGACAGGTCCAGCTCGAGTTCCTCGGAGTAGCGCGGCTGCGCGGCCGGGTCATGCCACAGGCCCTGCTCCTTGGCGTAGGCCTCGACCAGCGCGACCTGCCCGGCCGGGCGGCCGGTGAGCCGCAGGTAGTCCATGGTCTGCTGGTCGATCGGGAAGATCGCGCAGGTGGAGCCGAACTCGGGGCTCATGTTGCCGATCGTGGCCCGGTTGGCCAGCGGCACCGAGCCCACCCCCTCCCCGTGGAACTCCACGAACTTGCCGACCACGCCGTGCTTGCGGAGCAGTTCGGTGATGGTGAGCACCAGGTCGGTGGCGGTGGCGCCGGAGGGCAGCTCGCCGGTCAGCCGGAAGCCGACCACCCGCGGGATCAGCATGCTGATCGGCTGCCCCAGCATGGCCGCCTCGGCCTCGATGCCGCCCACGCCCCAGCCGAGCACGCCCAGGCCGTTCTGCATGGTGGTGTGCGAGTCGGTGCCCACGCAGGTGTCCGGGTAGGCGGCGCCCTCGCGGGACATCACCACCCGGGCCAGGTGCTCGATGTTCACCTGGTGCACGATGCCGGTGCCCGGCGGAACCACCTTGAACTGGCGGAACGCGTCCTGGCCCCAGCGCAGGAACTGGAACCGCTCCCGGTTGCGGCTGAACTCCAGTTCCACATTGCGGTCGAAGGCGTCCGGGCGGCCGAAGATGTCGGCCACCACCGAGTGGTCGATGACCAGCTCGGCCGGGACCAGCGGGTTGATCTTCCCTGGGTCGCCGCCCAGGTCCCGCATGGCCTCCCGCATCGTGGCCAGGTCGACCACGGCCGGCACGCCGGTCAGGTCCTGGAGGATGACCCGGGCCGGGGTGAACTGGATCTCGGTGGACGGCTCGGCCGCGGCGTCCCAGCCGGCCAGGGCGGTGACGTGCTCAGCGGTCACGTTGCGCCCGTCCTCGGTGCGCAGCAGGTTCTCAAGCAAGATCTTCAGGCTGAACGGCAGGCTCGCCGACCCGGCCACCGCGTCCAGCCGGTGGATCTGGTACTCCGTCCCGCCCGCCTGCAACGTGGCCAGGCTGTCAAAGCTGTTCGCGGTCATCCGGGTCCGCCTCCCTGGGGCTGTGCTCCTCAACGCTGTGGTGCACCACGGGTATCTCGATATCGAGCTATTTTCCATCTCTCACGCTAGGGCGAGCTTATCTCGACGTCAAGGTACCGGGAGGGGCGACGCGGGTGCCGGCCGGGTGGCGTGCCGGCCAGGTCCCCGGATCGGGCAGGATATTCCGGTGACTGAACACTCCGAGCGCCCCTGGGGCAGCTATACGGTCCTCACCGAGGGCAGCAATTTCAAGGTCAAGACGATCGAGGTGCATCCGGCGCAGCGGCTCAGTTACCAGAAGCACGCCCGCCGGGCGGAGCACTGGTTCATCGTGGCCGGCGAGGGCGTCGTCACCCTGGACGGCACCGACGTGGCCGTCAAGCCAGGCCAGACGGTGGACGTCGGCCTGGGCGTCGCCCACCGGATGCACAACACCGGGGCCGAGCCGCTGGTCTTCGTCGAGGTACAGCACGGCGACTACTTCGGCGAGGACGACATCGTCCGCCTGGACGACGACTACGGCCGCAGCGAGCCCACTGGTTGACAGCTGGCCGGTGGCGGCGTAGCCAGGGCATGCACGCGCCGAGGGAAAAGGAGCGCGGATGCCTGTGGGCCGGCACTGCCGTCACTGCGCCGGCGCGTGCTCCGGCGACTGCCTGCTGCCCGGGGACAGCGGCCTGTGCATCCACCGCCCGGTCCCCCGGCTGCCGCTGCGCACCCGGCTGCGGCTGATCGGCACCGGACGATTCTGGCGCCGGCTGCTGTGGGGCCCCGGTCTCCGTCCTTAACGGGTTGCGGAGCCAGTCTCGGCCAGGCCGTGCCGGGCGGCCGCCACGTCGAGGCCGCCCAGCCCGGCGTCGGCCAGCTCGGCCCACCGATCCCGGATCACCGCGACCAGCGGCAGCGGGCGGCCGGCCGCGTCCAGCGCGAGCCGGATGTCCTTCAGCGCCCACTGCAGGGCGAATTCCGGCGAGTCGTCGCCCGCGTCCATCTTGCGCGCCTTGACGTGCGCGACCGGAGCCGACAGGTTGCCTTCGGCCAGGAAGTCGAACACGCTGGACCGGGGCACGCCGAGCGAGTCGGCCAGCGCGAGGATCTCCGCGGTGCCCTCGACCAGGGTGACGAGCCAGGTGTTCATCACCAGCTTCAGCCGGCTGCCGGCGCCCGCCGTGCCGAGCCACAGGGTCCGCTGCCCCAGGGCCTCGAACACCGGGTCCAGCACCGGGCGCGCGTCCTGCGGCCCGGACGCCAGGATCAGCAGCTGGCCGTTCTGCGCCGGTGCCCGCGTGCCGGAGACGGGCGCGTCCACGAACCGGACGTCAGGGCGCTGCCCGGCGGCCCGGCCGGCCAGCCGGGCGGTGGCGTCCACGCCGATGGTCGAACATCTGCGCCCACACCGCGGACGGCCGCATCGCGGCCAGCACCCCCTGGCCGAAGGCCACGTCCTCGGCCGCCGCCGCGTCCGCCACCATGGTGATCACCACGCCGGCCTGCGCTGCCGCGGACGCCGCGTCCTCGTGGGCCACCGCGCCGTCCGCGGCCAGCCGGGCCGCCGCCTCGGGCGACCGGTTCCACACGTCGACACCGAACCCGGCCCGGAGCAGGCTGTGCGCCATGCCCTGGCCCATCGTGCCCAGGCCCAGCACGGCCACCCGGGGCCGTGGCTGGTCGTCGTGTCCAGCGGTACTCATCACGTCATCCCTCCGTCGGTTGCCTCATGCCGGCCGGGGCGGGTTGTTCCCGCCCGGGCGGCCCCGGTACCCCAGGGCTATCAAAGTGCCCAGCCCCGCGGCTACCGCCCCGGCCAGCATGGCGGCCCGGTCACCGGTGACCCCGGCCTGGCTGCCGTGGCTGAAGGTCAGGGCGACCGCCGGGAGCAGCGCCGCGCCGATCCCGGCGCCGATCTGCCGGCTGGTGTTGATCACGCCGCCCACCAGGCCCTGATCCGCGTCGGGCACGCCCTTGCTGGCGCTGACCATCGCGCCGAATGCGGTCCCGGCGGTACCGAACCCGACGAACGTCACGGCGGCGAGCAGCGGGCTGTACCCGCCCGACGCAGGCAGCCTGGTGAGCACCAGGAAGCCCAGCGTGGCGATGGCATTGGTCAGGATCAGCAGGCGGCGCAGGCCGAGCCGGGCCGCCAGCCGGGCTCCGGCCGCGCCGGCCACGAACCCGACCACGCCCTGCGGCGCGATCGCCAGGCCGGTCATCAGCGGTGAGTCATGCAGCACCTGCTGGAAGTACAGCGACAGCACCAGCATCTCGCCGCCGTTCCAGATGCCGAGCAGCATGATCTGCGCCCCGCCCTTGCGCAGTGAGGCCAGCCGTAGCAGGTCCCCGCGCACCAGCGGATCGGCGTGGTGCCGCTCGAGGAGCGCGAACATGGCCAGCGTGGCGGCGGCCACGGCGGCGGCTCCCAGCACGAGAGGACTGGTCCAGCCGGCCGCGCCGCCCTGGGACACGCCGAACACCAGCGCGGCGATCGCGGTGGTGATCAGCAGCGCGCCGCCGACGTCCAGGCGGCGCCGGGTCCGGTCTTCCCGGCCGCGGCCCAGCAGGTGCGGGGTCAGTAGCACGGCTGCCACCCCGACCGGCACGTTGACCAGGAACACCGCGCGCCAGCTGGTGAACTGGACGAGAACGCCGCCCAGCACCTGGCCGGCCACGAAGCCGATCGACGCGGTGGCGCCGTACAGGCCGAGTGCCTTGTTGCGCTGGTTCCCCTCCGGGAAGCCGGTCGTGATCAGGGACAGCGCGGCCGGGGCAACCAGCGCGGCGCCGGCGCCCTGGACCGCCCGCGCGGCGATGAGCAGGCCCGGGTCCCGGGCCAGGCCGCCGGCCAGCGAGGCCGCGGAGAAGGCGATGAGCCCGGCGCGGAACATCCGGCGCCGGCCGAGCAGGTCAGCCGCGCGGCCGCCGAGGATGAGCAGTCCCCCGAACGTGATCGCGTACCCGGTGACCACCCACTGCGCCGCCGACGCGGCGAAGCCCAGTTCACGCTGGATGGAGGCCAGCGCGACGTTCACGATGGAGAAGTCCAGCACGACCATGAACGAGGCGACCAGGATCAGGATGAGCGCGGCCCGGCGGTAGCCCGCCGGCTGCGGCTGCGCCGCCCGGGCGGGCGCGGGCCGGGCCTGCGCGGCGCGGGCCTGGGCGGCGCGGGCAGGCGGGGATGCGGCGGGGTGCGGCCGGGGCGGCCAGTTGAGGGCGCGCTCCCGGGTGGTGACCTGGTGGCGGCGGGTGTGAGTTTGGCGGTCGGGGGTACTCGTCCTACTCTGGATCACAACACTATCCGATACGGATCGTTTCGTATATAGCCGTCAGGTGGCAACCGGATGAGCGGCTCAGGTATTCCGGCGGACGCCGGCCCGCCCCGAGGAAATCGGCGCGGCGGGCTTGCCTGCTGGAGCCAGCCCGGCGGAGGCCGGGACGCGCGGCAGGCCGCGTAGCGAGGCGGCGGACCGCGCCATCCTGCGGGCGGCCACGGAACTGCTGGCGGAACGCGGGCTGGCCGGGATGTCGATGGAAGAGGTCGCGGCACGGGCCGGGGTCGGCAAGGCCACCGTCTACCGCCGCTGGCGGTCCCGCGGCGCGCTCGCGCTCGACGCGTTCATGGCCGACTTCACGGCCGGGCAGCCGCTCCCGGATACCGGGACGCTCCGCGGTGACCTGCTCGCGGCGCTGCGGGCGTGGGTCCGCGTGGTCACGAAGACGCCGGCGGGCCGCATCCTCGCCGGCCTGGTGGCCGCCGCCCAGGATGACCCGGACCTGGCCGCGGCCTGGCGCGCCCGGGTGATGGAGCCCATGCGCGCCCAGCACCGGATCATGCTGCGGCGGGCCATCGAGCGCGGCGAGATCCCGGCCGACACGGATACGGATGTGGCGCTGGACCTCGTCTACGGGGCGGCCTATCACCGGCTGTTGCAGGGCCACCGGCCGCTGACCGACACGTTCATCCGCCGGGTGGTCGAGGTGATCGTGACCGGGCTCAGCGCGCCAGGCGACTCCTGATCTCGGCCCGGCGGCGCGCGGGTCACTCCGCCGGGGTGCCCCGGCGGGGCGGGCCACCCGGCGGCGGCTGCGACTGAGGACCGCGCAGGGAGCGCAGCCAGTCCTCGTCAACGTCGTGCTGCCGGGAGCCACCCAGGCTGCGGGCCGCCCGCCACCACACGGGAGGCTTCTTGGCCCGATCGTCGGGCATGGCCTGCTCGGCCAGCGGGCCGGGCGCGGCCCGCGGGCCCGGCGCGGCCGTCGATCCCGGCGCGGCCCACGGGCCAGGCGCGGCGTCCGGACCCGGCGCGGCCAGCGAGTCGCCCGCCAGCGGGTCGCCGAGCGCCATGGAGTCAGCGCCGGCCGGCGCGGCATGCTCCAGCGCATCGGCATCCGGTGGCCCCCAGGAATCCGCCTGCGGCTGAGCCTGATCCGGGTACCAGGCGCCGACCAGCACGGCCGGGCTCTCCGCTATCCCGGTATCGGCCCAGCCGGCGGGCTGCTCCGGCACCCATGCGCCCGGGGTGACCTCGGCGCTGACCGGGGCCGGGACGTCGGCCGGAACGTCCGCTGGAACGTCGGCTGGGCCAGCATCCTCCGGAGGGGCCCCTGCGCCGGCCCGGGGAGCCCTGGTGACCGGGGTCCATACGTCGGCGCCGGAGTCACCCGGGTGCCGGCGGCCGGTCCCGGCCTTCGCGCCACCCACCGGGTCGCCGCCGTCGCCGCTCTCCTCGCTGGCGGGCGGAGCGGCCGGGCCAGCGGCTGGGGAGTGGGTCCCGGAGCCGCCGTCGATCCCGTGCGCATCCTGGATGCCGGGGGGATCGTCGGCGCCAGCCGGTTCAAGCCGGTAGGCGGCCGGCGAGCCGGACTGCGGTGGGACAGCAGGCAAGCCGGGACGGGGAGCGCCCGGCGCCCCGGACTCGCCGGCCCCCGGTGCCTGGATGTCGCGGGCGGCCGGCGGGACGGGCTGGTGGACGGCAGGCGGAGCGGGCTGCGGAACGGCCGGCGGGACGGGCTGGTGGACGGCAGGCGGCGAGGCGGGCTGGGGAGCGGGCGGCGGGTCGTAGACGTCCGCCGCGTGGTGCAGGTCGGGCAGCGGGGAGGCGGCCGGGGCGTCGTGGATGTCCGGCGGGTCAGGCACGCCGGAGGATCCGGGAGCGCCGGAGTGAGCGACGACGTGCGCCGGACCGGTGCCGTCCGGCACGTCATAACCGTCAGGCTGGCCGAAGGCACCCGGCTGGGCGAAAGCACCCTCGCCGTAGACGCCGGGCTGAGCGTAAGCGCCGCGCGGCCCGTAGGCACCGGGCTGACCGTAGCTGCCGGGCTGGCCGTAGCTGCCGCGCGGCCCGTAGCTGCCCGGCTGGCCATAGCTGCCGGGCTGGCCATAGCTGCCGGGCTGAGCGTAGGCACCTCGCTGACCGTAGGCACCCGGCGGCCCGTACATGCCGGGCTGAGCGTAGGCGCCCGGCTCGCCGTAGCCGTCAGGGAAGCTGGGCGGAGCGGCCAGCGGGTCCTGATCCTCCGCGCGGGAACCGCCACCCGCAGTGATCAGGACCGCGATCATCAGCAGCGCGCAACACGCCCCTGCGGTCAGCAGCGCCACGGTGACGAGCCAGGTTCCGGTGGCCGCGGAACGCGGGACCACCTTGCCGAGGGTGCTGACCGCCCATAGGACCAGCCCGGCCATCAGCATTAATGCTCCGGCGGCGGCCAGCCCCAGCGACAGGCGAGCGGTCCGGCGGTCGATTAGCCCAGAGCTCACGCCCTCACCATACGGGAGCCGGGACCTGGCCGTCCTGTAGCCGGCCAGCCATCTGCCCAATGCGTTGCGTCACCATGGCGCCTGCCGTACTCGGGGCCAGGCAGCGCGAGCACGGGGCGTGCGGCTCAGCGGAGCAGGACGCGAACCGGGCCCGATGCCGGGTCTAGCCGGGCGGCCCAGTCACCCGGCAGGTGGACCGGGCGGCCGGGGACCAGGCGCCCGGAGCGGGTCCGGGCCAGCCGCCGGTCCCCCTGCCAGACCTCGATCCGCCCCGCGGGCCGGAACGAGCCGCAGCGCAGCAGGAAGCGCCCGCCCGGCGGGAGCACCAGCGGCCGGACGGCTCCCGGCGAGATCCAGGTGAGCGGCGGCGCCACGGTGACCGGGATCCGGCCCGCTGCCGCCAGCGCCCACCGGCCTGGCCGGCGGGCCGCCCCGGCCAGGCGCGGCCGACGGCCCCGCCGCTTGCCCAGCACGTGCCCCGGCCAGGGCGGCGGCGATCTGCCGGGCCGCGTGCCGCCCGTTCAAGGCGGCCACATCCGCGGTCTCGGCCGGGTGGATCAGGTTCCCGGCCGCGAACACCAGCGGTGCGCTGGTCTCCAGGGCCGTGTCCACCGCGGGCCCGCGAGTCCCCGGGTCGATCGCCACGCCGCCCAGCCGGGCCAGTTCGTGATCGGGGATCCAGTCGCCGGTGAAGACGAGCCAGTCGCACGGGCAGAACCTGGTCGCCCCGGTCCGGTCATCGGCCAGTTCGACGCCATCCAGCCGCTGCGCGCCGGGCTGATCTCCGGCCGGCCCAGCGCCGTCCGGGGCTCCGGGAGGTAGTCCCGCCCCGCCCGGATGGCGCGACCCCAGGACCTGGTGCACGGAGGTGTGCGTCCATACCGGTACGCGCCAGCGCAGCCGGGCCGCCGCCGCGAACGCCCGGTAGCTCTGCTGCGCCGGGTGCTCCGTCACCAGCGCCGCCACCCGGGCTCCGGCGTGCGCCAGGGTGACCAGGGCGGAGAAGCTGACGTGCTCGGCGCCGACGATGACGGCACGGCCCGGCAGCCGCTGCCCGTGCAGGTAGACCCGCTGCTGCAGTTCGCCGGTGGTCATGATGCCGGGGACCCGGGCGCCGGGGACGAGCCGGGCCGGGCGGGGCCGTTCCCGGCAGCCGGTGGCCAGCAGCACCGCCGCCGCCTGGACCGTGGCGATCCCGTCCGGGCTGGTCAGGGTCAGGACATGGCCGCCCGCTGCCGCCGGAGCCCACCCGGTCACGGTCGTGGCGGCCCGGATCTCGGCGCCGGCCCGGGCCGCCGCCGCGGCCCAGCGCCGGGCGTAGGCCGGCCCGTCCAGCACCCGGTGCAGGTCACGGAGGCCGAACCCGGTATGCCAGCAGTGCCGCGGCACGCCACCCGGGTCCTGTTCCCGCTCGGCCACCAGGACCCGGCGGACCCCCAGCCGGCCCAGTTCGGCCGCGGCGGCCAGGCCGGCCGGGCCGGCCCCCACGATGACCACGTCGGCGTTCATGGCCGGTCCCGCCGGCCGTCCGCGGACGTCCCGCCGCCGGGCCGGGCGGCGGCCAGCAGCGCGGACACCGTGGCGGCGCAGTAGAACCCCTGGCACCGCCCGTTCACCGCCCGGGTCCGGCGGCGCAGCCCGTCCAGGTCGGCGGGCGGCAGCGTGCTGGCCAGCGCGTCGCGGACCTCACCGCGGCTGACCCGCTCGCAGTGGCAGATGATCCGCCCGTACTCGGCGTCGGCGGCGATCCGGGCGGGATCCCCGGACGGCCGCGCGCCCGCCTGCCCGATGTAGGGCATGGCCGGCGGCCCGGCCGTCTCCCGCGGGACCAGCGTGAGCCCGGCCGCGCCCAGTTCGGCGACGACGTGCTCGGCGATGCCGAGCGAAGCGGACAGGCCTGTGGACCGGATGCCGCCTGCGCAGGCGTACCGCAGCCGCTCGTCTACCCGGATCTGGTAGTCGCCGTGCTCGGTGGCCGCCCGCAGGCCGGCATACGTGGCGGTGACCTCCTCGGCGACCAGGCCGGGCAGGATCCGGCCGCCCGCGTCCAGCAGTGCCGCCAGCCCGGCCGCCGTGGTGGCGGTGTCGCTGCGGTCGGCCACGTCCTCGGCGGTCGGGCCGAGCAGCACGTTGCCGTACACGGTCGGCGCGATCAGCACGCCCTTGGTCCGGGCCGTGGGGACCGGCAGCAGGATCGAGGACAGCAGCGGCCGGGCCAGCTTGTCGAACACGATCAGCTCGCCACGGCGCGGGGTGATCGTGAACGCCTTCCCGCCGAGCATCCGGTCGATCCGGTCGCTGTGCAGCCCGGCCGCGTTGACCAGCCAGCGGCAGCGCAGCAGGCCGCGGGTGGTGTGCACCCGGTACTCCCCCGCCGCCGCGCCACCCGGGACGCCGGGAACGGCCGGGACGCCGGGCCCGGCCGGCTCCACCCCGGTGACCCCGGTGCGCAGCAGCAGCCGGACCCCGGCCCGGACCGCCTCCGTGGCGTAGGCCAGCGTGGTGGTCCACGGGCAGATGATGCTCTCCCCCGGGATCTCCAGCCCGCCCCGGGCGCCCGGTCCCAGCGCAGGCTCGGCGGCGCGGATCTCGGCCGCGGTGCGCCGCCGGACGTCGGTCACGCCGTTGCGCACGGCCTTGGCCGCGATGCCGTCCAGCGCGGCTTCCTGCTCGTCCGTCCAGGCGACCAGCCGGGCGCCGGTCCGCTCCACCGGGATGCCCGCCTGCCGGGCGTACTCCGCCAGCAGGGCGCTGCCGCGGCGCAGCAGCCGGCTCTCCAGGCTGCCCGGGACCGCGTCGAAGCCGGTGTGCAGGATGGCGGTGTTGGCCTTGCTGGTCCCGGTGCCGACGTCCGCGGCCGCGTCCAGCAGCACGCAGCTCAGCTCGTAGCCGGCCAGCGTCCGGGCGATCGCGGTGCCCACCACGCCGGCCCCGATGATGAGCACGTCGGCGACGTCACCGCTCCCCTGGCCGCGGCTTTCCGTGCTCACGCCGTCCTCCTTCCCGCCGCGGGCCGTGCACCAGGCCGGTCCCCGGTAACCGCGGCTCCCCGGGCGGCAGCGCGGCGTGCAGCGCACAGTCGAACGCGGCCATCCGTTCGGCGGCCTGATCGGCACTGATCGAAGGGTCGATGGTCGCCTGCACCTCCGGGAGGCCAGCCGCCTCCGCCAGCGTGGCCGCCGCCCCCGTGCCCAGCCGGGCCAGGGCGGCCACCCCGAGGGCGGTCGCGTCGGCGGCCGCGCAGACCTGGACCGGCGCCTGCAGCAGGTCCGCCTGGGCCTGCATGAGCAGCCGGGAGCGGGTCAGCCCGCCGTCCACGCGCAGTACCCGCAGCGGCGCGCCGCAGTCCGCGGCCACCGCCCGGGCCAGCAGGGCGACCGAGGCGGCGATGCCCTCGGCCACGGCGCGGGCCAGGTGCCCGCGGGCCGTCCCGAGGCCCAGGCCGAGGAACGCGCCGCGGGCGTCCGGCCGCCAGTGCGGCGCGCCCAGCCCGGCCAGCGCGGGCAGGAACGTGACGCCCCCGGAGTCGGGCACGCTCGCGCCGGCCGCGTCCAGGCTGGCCGGGCCGTCCAGCAGGCCCAGCCCGGCCAGCCAGGTCAGCGCCGCCCCCGCGGTGTAGACCTGGCCGTCCAGGCAGTAGCTGGCCGCGCCGCCCAGCCGCCAGGCCACCGACGCGGCCAGCCCGTGCCCGGACCGCACCGCGTCCGGGCCGGTGGCGGCCAGCAGGAACGCGCCCGTCCCGTAGGTGCACTTGGCCTCGCCGGGCGCGAAGCAGGCCTCGGCGGCCAGCGCCGCCTGCTGGTCCACGGCCAGGCCGGCGACCGGCAGGACGGTGCCGAACGCCGCCGTCTCCCCGGTGATCCCGGCACAGTCGGTGACCTCGCGGCAGTTGCGCCATATCGATGCCGAACGACCGGCACGCCACCGGGGACCACGCCACGGCGTCGAGGTCGAGCAGCAGTGTCCGGGAGGCGGTCGAGGCGTCGGTGACGTAGCCCGCGCCGAGCCGGTGCAGCAGCCAGGTGTCGGTGGTGGTGACGACGCCGCCGGCGGTCAGGTTCTCCCGGAGCCAGGTCATCTTGGGCGCGGCGAAGTACGGGTCCAGCGGCAGGCCGGTGATGGTGGTGAGCCCGGCCGCCTGGTCCGCCAGCCGGGCGCAGATCCCCGCCGACCGGCGGTCCTGCCAGACGATGGCCGGGGTGAGCGGCCGGCCGGTGCGCCGGTCCCAGGCCAGCACCGTCTCGCCCTGGTTGGCCAGGGCCAGTGCGTGCGCCGGGGCCCGGGCGCCGGCCAGCGCGGCCCGGCCGGCGGCCAGCACCGAGTCGAGCAGCTCGGCCGGGTCCTGCTCGACCCCGCCGCCGGGCAGGCTGCGCGGGTGGACCGGGACCTCGGCCGAGCCGAGGACGCCGCCGCCGGGGTCGACCAGCAGCGCCTTGGTGGCCGAGGTGCCCTGGTCGATGGCGAGGACGTTCACCCGGCGGCCGGCGACCCTTGCCCCGTGGCCGGGTCGTCCGGCCCGGTGAGGGCCGCGGCGCCGTGGGCGCCTTCCTCCCGCCGCATCGCGCCTGGTTCGAGCAGCCACTGGCCGGCGTAGAACACCACGCCAAGGCCCAGCGCGCCGAGCACGTAGTACTGGGCGTCCCGGAACTCGCTCGGCCCGATCAGCACGATCAGCTCGTAGGCCAGCCAGATGAGCGCGCCGGCCACCACCGGGATCTCCCAGCGGCCCAGCGCGAAGCGCCCGTGCTCGCCGCGGCGCCGCCGGGCCGCGAACACGTAGAGCAGCACGGTCGACGCGTACAGGATGGCGGGCATGATCGTGGAGGCGGTGAACAGGGTGACCAGCGCGGCGGTGTGCGTGCGCAGGATGAGGGTGATCACCGCGCCGAGCACGGCGGCCAGCACGGTGGCGAAGGTCGGGCCGCCGGTCGCCCTGGGCACCTGGCGCCACAGCTGGTAGCCGGGCAGGCGCTTGTCCCTGGACATGGACCAGATCAGCCGGCCGTTGGTCACCATGATCACCAGCCCGCAGGCGAAGATCGAGACGCAGACGAAGATCAGGAAGAGCTTCTGCACGACGCCGCCCAGCACGTCATGCGACGATGAGGGCCACCGGCGCGGTGCTCGCCGACACGGCCTTGATGTTGCTGATCGCGTAGGTCACCGCGATGAGGAAAGCGAAGCCGACGACCCCGGAGAGCAGCACGGCGCGGATCATCGCCCTGGGGATGGTGTGGTGCGGATCGATGGTCTCCTCGGCCAGGTTGCTGGCCGACTCGAAGCCCACGATGGTGTACGCGCCGAGCAGGGTGGCCAGCATGAACGGGCCGAGCCAGGCGTAGTAGCCGGCCTGCGGCACCACCCCGGTGGAGGTCAGGTTGGACCAGTGGCCCAGGCCCCGGACCGCGGCCACGATGACCAGCAGCACGGTCAGCCCGACGATGCCGATCACCTCGGTGGCCACGGCGGCGTTGTTCACCCGGGTGGTGACCCGGGTCGAGACGATGATCAGCAGCGCCTGGAGCGCCAGCACCACCAGGGTCTCCAGTGCCGCGCTGGTCGGCGTGTACGTCTCGCCGATCAGCGGCTGGAAGGCCACCTGGACCAGCCCGTAGTCCACCGACACGGTGACGATGGTGAGGAACGCGAACGACATCCAGCCCAGCCACCAGCCGACGTGCACGTTGGCCAGCCGGGAGGCCCACTGGTAGGAGTAGCCGGACAGCGGCACCCGGGCCGCCAGCGCGCCGTAGACCAGGGCGACCAGGGCCTGCCCGGCCACCACGATCAGCCAGGTCCAGATGCTCCGCGGGCCGCCGGTGGCCAGCGCGAAAGCATAGGTGGTGAAGATCCCGGTGGTGATCGAGATGAACGAGAAGGCCACCGCGAACGACTCGAAGTTGCGCAGCGAGCGGACGAACTGCTGCCGGTAGCCGTACCGGCCGAGCTGGGCGTCGTCGTCATGGTGGGTGACTGCGGTCACCGTCATCACATCCTCAGCGGCTCGCCCGGGGGCGAGCGGTCATCAGCCGTCGCCGGCTGCGGGCAGGGGTGGCTGGTGCAGGCCGGTGGCTGCCTCGGCCCCGGCCGCGCTGGCTTGCAGGAGGGTGACGCCGGCGGAACTGACCGCCTGATAGGCGTCGGCGGGGCCGGCGTCGTCGGTGAGGACCGCCTCGATGCGGTCGAGCGGGCAGACCCGGTGCACGGCGATGGACCCGAGCTTGCTGGAATCGGCGAGGACGTAGGAAGCGGCGGTGTGCGCGACGATGGTGCGCCGCACCACCACCTCGGCCGGGTAGTAGTCGGTGAGCCCGGCCTCGGGGTGCACGCCGCCGGAGCCGAGGAATGCCCGGTCGGCGTAGAACTCGGCGAAGAACGCCTCGGCGTACGCACCGGAGCAGGCCGCGTCGCCGTGCCTTATCTGCCCGCCGCAGAGCAGGATCTCGATCTCCTCGCGGGCGGCCAGTTCCAGGGCGGCGGGCACCGAGTTGGTCAGCACCCGGCCGCGGAACGACGCGGGCAGCGCCCTGGCCACCTCCAGCGCGGTGGTGCCCACGTCGATGACGATGGTCTCGCCCGGCTCGACCAGGGAGGCGGCCAGCGCCGCGATGGCCCGCTTGGCCGTGATGTTCCGGGTGCTGCGGGCGGCGAAGCTGCCCTCGCTGGACCGCCCGGCCGGCCGGGTCGCGCCGCCGTAGACCCGGTCCAGCAGGCCGCGCCGCTGCAGGTCGCGGAGATCCCGGCGGATGGTCTCGACGGACACGCCGAACTCGCGGGCCAGTTCCTCGGCGGCGACCGCACTGCGCTCACCGACCTCGGCGAGGATCGCCTGGCGGCGCTGCGTCGGCAACATCACGGCCCCCGGTGCGCTGAGCGGATGCCTGGCCGGGCCGGGTGACCTGGATCACTATGCCCGTTGTTGCCTGATCTTGATGCGATCTTGACCGGTTGTCAAGACTTACCGGCCCCCACGGGCACGCCCGGCCATCCCAGCCCCGTCCCGGCCGTTCCCAGCCCCGCCCCGGCCATCCCAGCCCCGCCCCGGCCGTTCCCAGCCCCGCCCCGGCCGATGATCATGAGATAGGTGTCGTTGTAACGACACCTATCTCATGATCAGGACTTCCCGCGGCGGGCGGTGGCGCTCAGCGCACGTGGGCCGCGTTGATCTGGTCGAAGTCGCCGACGCCGTTGCTCAGCCCGCCGCCGCCGGACCACTGCCACATCACCGCGTGCGGGCTGGCCGCGGCCACCCCGCCGAAGAAGTGTGCGCAGGTGGACGTGCCGGGGATGCACCAGCCGCGGGGCGCCGGCGAGATGCTCCGCGTCCCGTCGGTGTAGGTCCACTCGTCCAGGTCCGGGATGGACGCCGCGGCGCCGGTGCCGAAGATCACGTTCCAGATCAGCGGGGAAGAGTACACCCCGGCCCGGTAGGAGGAGTGCGCGGTCAGGTAGGCCTGGTAGCCGTCGAGGACGGCGCGGTTCACCGCGGGGGCCATGCCCGGCGTGGCGACCCGGCCACTGCACGGCGAGGTGTAAGCGTTGTCCCAGCCGTTGTCCAGGGCCGGGGGGATCCCGGGCTGCTCCACGTCCATCCACACCACCGGGTAGGTGACGTGCAGCGGAGGCAGGGCGCGGAGGGTGGCGGCGGCCTGCGCGGCGCCCCAGGCGGACGCCTCGGCCGTGGTCCCGTCGTAGTGCGGGTCCACTCCCGGGCCGGCCATGTACCAGTACACGCCCGTGCCGATGCCCTCGTGATACGTGCGGTAGTTGACGTTGGCCGCCGCGGCGTCCGCCGGGGACCAGGCGATGTTGCCGCCGCAGCCGGCCCAGCGGGCCCAGTTCCCGGCCATCCCGATGTACCCGCCGTAGCCGGGCGCGCCGCCTTTCACCGGCTCGTGCCAGGGCCGCCCGCCGATCAGCGTGACCGGCCAGCTGTCGGTGCCGTACCAGAAGCCGGCCGGGCTGTCCCCGGCCGCCGGGTCGTTCCCGGCGCTGGCCGCGGCGCCCGGCTGCGCGGCGGGAGTGCGGTGACGGCTGGCGCCGGGCGTGGGGCCGGGGCGGGCGGCGCTCGGGCGGGTGCTGGCCGGGGCCGTGCCCGCCTGGGGATCGGCGTGGTGGGGCGAGCCGCACCCGGCGATCAGCACCGCGGCCGCGGCCGCCGGCGCCAGCAGCCAGCGGCCCCGGCGGGCCAGCGCCGCCCCGGGAACCCGGCGTGGGCCGCGGGCCAGCGCCGGGCCGGGCACCCGTGGGGCGCGGCGGGTGAGCGGGCGGGGGCGTGTCATCGGGGGTCCTTCCGGCACGCTCCGGGCCTGATGGCCGGGCGGCGCTGGGGGTGGCCGCGGAGCAGGGGCATTATCCGCGCCAAACGTGATTTTCAGGCGGTTACAGGCAGATTTCTCACACGGTACCCACGTTTCGCTGGTGGCCGGGCCGGGTGGGCCGGAATCCCCGGCGGACCGGAAAGCGGTGAGCCCGTGGCCGGTGCCGTCTGGTTTCCCTCCTGAGACGCCGTCAACCATCGCCTGGTTGGGCCGCAGCCGGTTATGGTCGGGATGATCACTGTCGCCACGGGCCGCAGGAGGAACCGCCATGGACCGTCAGGTCAAGTACCTGCTCGATGAGTCGCAGCTGCCGCGGCAGTGGTACAACATCGTGCCCGACCTGCCGTCCCCGCCGCCGCCCCCGCTGCACCCGGGGACCCGGCAGCCGGTCGGCCCGGACGACCTCGCGCCGCTGTTCCCGGCGGCCCTGATCGCCCAGGAGGTATCCGCCGACCGGCACATCCCCATCCCCGAGGAGGTCCTGGACGTGTACCGGCTGTGGCGGCCGACGCCGCTGTTCCGGGCCCGGCGGCTGGAGAAGGACCTCGGCACGCCCGCCCGCATCTACTACAAGTACGAGGGCGTCAGCCCGGCCGGGTCGCACAAGCCGAACACCGCGGTGCCGCAGGCGTACTACAACGCGGCCGAGGGCGTGACCCGGCTGACCACCGAGACCGGGGCCGGCCAGTGGGGCAGCGCGCTCGCGTTCGCCTCGGCCGTGTTCGGGCTGCAGTGCGAGGTCTGGCAGGTCCGGGCCTCCTACGACCAGAAGCCGTACCGCCGCCTGCTGATGGAGACCTACGGGGCGACCGTGCACCCCAGCCCGTCGGACGTGACCCAGTCGGGCAAGGCGGTGCTGGCCGCCGACCCGGAGTCGCCGGGCAGCCTGGGCATCGCGATCAGCGAGGCGGTCGAGGTCGCCGCCGGGGACCCGGCCGCCCGGTACGCGCTGGGCAGCGTGCTGAACCACGTGCTGCTGCACCAGACGGTGATCGGCGAGGAGGCCATCAAGCAGATGGAGCAGGCCGGGGACGTGCCCGACCTGATCATCGGCTGCACCGGCGGCGGCTCCAACTTCTCCGGGCTGGTCTTCCCGTTCCTGCGGGAGAAGCTGGCCGGCCGGATGAACCCGGTGCTGCGCGCGGTCGAGCCGGCCGCCGCGCCCTCGTTCACCCGCGGCGTGTACGCCTACGACTTCGGCGACACCGCGGGCTTCACCCCGCTGCTCAAGATGCACACGCTCGGGCACGGGTTCATCCCGGACCCGATCCACGCGGGCGGGCTGCGCTACCACGGCATGTCACCCCTGCTGTCGCACATGTATGAGCTGGGCCTGTTCGAGGCGGTGGCCAAGCCGCAGTCCGAGTGCTTCGCGGCCGGCCTGCGGTTCGCCCGGACCGAGGGCATCCTGCCCGCCCCCGAGCCCGCCCACGCGCTCGCCGCCTGCATCGAGGAGGCGCTGCGCTGCAAGGAGACCGGCGAGGAGAAGGTCATCCTGACCGCGCTGTGCGGCCACGGCCTGCTCGACCTGACCGCCTACGAGAGCTACCAGGCCGGGCGGGTCACCGACTTCGACCTGCCCGAGCAGGCCATCCAGGACGCCCTCAGCCACCTGCCCGCGGGGGTCTGACCGGGGATCCGGAGGCGACCCGGGATCCGGGAGCGGCGCGCTACCCGGCGGCGGCCCAGCCGGTCCAGCGCTCCACCCGGACGCTGATCACCGGGCCCGCGGGCGGCTGCTCCCGGTACTGCGGGTAGCGCTCGGCGAGCAGCCGCAGCGGGGCGGCCAGGTCCGCCGGGCTGGTGAGCACCGAGGCGGTCCCGTCCGCGCGCACCCACCACAGCCCGGCCCAGTCCTCGGCGTAGTGGTCGGCCAGGAGGGCGACCCGCGGGTCGGCCGCGATGTTCCGCAGCCGCTGCAGCCGGGCGGTGGTCTTGGGCTTGGCGTCCACCGCGCTGTAGATGCGGTCCCCGCCGGGAGCACCCGGGGCCAGCGCGAACGTGACCGGCACGAGGTGCGGCCGGCCATCCGGGCCACGGGTCGCCAGCCGGGCCACCCGCGCCGCGCCGAACCGCTGCCGGGCGGTGGCCTCATCCAGCCTCATGCTGTCACCCTCATGCCGCCAGTCTGGCGCTGCCCGCCTCAGGCCGCCCCGACGGCCCGGCCCGGCGCGCGGCTCACCTCGTCGATGATCTGGGTGAATTCCTGCTGCCGCCGCCGGTCGGTGAACAGCGCCATCCGCACGTGGCCGAACTCCTGCCAGTAGTGCCGCCCGGCCTCGGTGACCAGCAGGTCGGCCAGGTTGGCGCGGAGCTCGTCCTCCTCGATATCCCGTGAGTCCCACAGCATCTGCAGGTTCTGGATGAGCAGGCTGACGTACGCGTTCAGCCGGTTGGCCTCGTCGGAGTCGCTGAGCGAGTGGAACGCCTGCATCAGCAGCGGGTCCTCCATGGCCATCCGGATCAGCTCGAAATGGCGGGACCGGCCCGCCTGCACCCGGCTCAGCGCCGACTCACGCACCTGGAGCAGCACCGACACCACCACGCCGACCAGGGCGAGCGCGTCGAGCAGCGCGGACACCGCGCCGTAGGTCTGCCCCACGTAACTGAGCCGCTCCCAGTTGGTGTGGTGCACCGCGACCAGGTCGTAAATGGCCAGCGGGGACAGCAGCACCAGGATCATGGCCCCGGCGATGAGCAGCAGGCACAGTGTCATCAGGGCGGCCCGGCGGTGGCTGTGGACCATGGGCGCTCCTTCGCGGCCGGGCAGCCCGGCGGCTACGCAACGGCGGGTCCCCGGCTGGTCACTGCCAGTGAGCCCTGGCAGCGACCCTAGCGGGAGCACCGCGCCGCCCGCTGCGGCACGCCGGGCCGCCCGCACCCCCGGCCGGGCCAGCCCCTGCCCGGCAGGCCGTCCGGGCCCCCGTCACCGGCCGGGGCCCGGCCCGGGGTACGGGATACTGGGCCGGTACCTCAGCGCGCTCTCCCCCGCGCGCGATTCTCCACGGTGAAGGGCCAGCAGACAGTGTCAGCCGACGACAGCACCAGTCCCGCAGCGAGCAGCCCGGCACCGGCCGGGGCCGAGGCGGAGGTGAGCCGCTCCGACGTGCTGGCCGAGATCCGCCAGCAGCGGATCGCCAAGGTGCACCAGCTCCGGGACATGGGCCTGGACCCCTACCCGCCGGACGCCGTCCCGCGGATCCCGGTCGCCGAGGCCCGGGCACTGCCGGACGGTGAGCAGGCCAGCATTGCGGGCCGGATCATGCTGCTCCGCCCGATGGGCAACCTGACCTTCGGCCAGCTGCGTGACGAGAGCGGCGACATCCAGTTCATGATCTCCCGCCGCGATCTTCCCGAGGACCACCAGCCGGGCTACAAGGGGCTGGTGAAGCTGCTCGACATCGGGGACTTCGTGGCCATCGAGGGCTACCGGCTGCAGACGAAGACCGGCGAGCTCTCGGTCGCGGCCAGGAAGGTCACGATCCTGACCAAGTCGCTGCGGCCGCTGCCGGACAAGCACTCCGGCCTGACCAACGAGGAAGTCCTGCTCCGCAAGCGGTACCTGGACATCCTGCTGCACCGGGACGTCCAGGAGATGATCTACGCCAAGGCGCGGTTCTGGCGGTCGATGCGGCGCTTCCTGGAAGATCATGGTTTCACCGAGGTGCAGACCCCGGCCCTGGAGTTCACCACCGGCGGGGCCGACGCGCGGCCCTTCATCGCGCACCACAACTACCTGGACACCGACGTCTGCCTGCGGATCTCGATGGGCGAGCTGTGGCAGAAACGGCTGCTCGTCGGCGGGCTGGAGCGGACCTTCGAGATCGGCCGCCAGTTCCGCAATGAGAACCAGAGCCGGGAGCACCTCAACGACTACGACCAGATGGAGTTCTACTGGGCGTACGCCAACTACGAGACCGGGATGCGGCTCGTCGAGGAGCTGTTCCGGCACGTGATCAGCGAGACGTTCGGCACCCTGAGCTTCGACCTGCACCGCAATGGCCGGGAGTACCACGTCGACCTCGGCACCGGGTGGGCGCGGTATGACTACTACGAGACGATCAGCCAGATCCTCGGCCTCGACGTGCAGTCGGCCGGCACCGACAAGCTGGTCAGCATCATCGACGAGCTGGGCATCGTGGTCGAGCGGGAGGGCCTGAACCGGGCCCGCGCCATGGACGCGCTCTGGAAGCACTGCCGGCGCAGCCTGGCGGGCCCGGGGTTCCTGGTCAACGAGCCGCTGGAAGTCTCGCCGCTGGCCAAGAGCCGGCCGGACCGCCCCGGGATCGTCGAGCGGTTCCACGTCATCGTGGCCGGCAGCGAGCTGGGGAATGGGTACAGCGAGCTGAACGACCCGCTGGAGCAGGCCCGGCGCTTCGAGGAGCAGCGGCAGATGCGGGCCGCGGGCGACGCGGAGGCACAGATGCCCGACCCGGAATTCGTCGAGGCCCTGGAGTACGGCATGCCGCCGGCCTGCGGGTTCGGGCTGAGCGAGCGCGTGTTCGCCTTCTTCATGGACAAGAGCGTGCGGGAGTGCCAGATCTTCCCGCTGCTCCGCCCGCTGCCGTCCGACCAGGGCTGAGCCGGCCGGACCGCCGCCCGCTCCTCCGCCGGGTACCGCCCTGCGGCGGCTGCTCTGCCGCGCCATCTTGACGGCGGCGCCCTCAGCTGTAACCTTGTCTTATGACAATAGATAAATGGATCACCCCTGCTCGGCTGGCTTGCGTCCGCTGACGCGGCCGGGCTGGACGAGGACGGGATCGTGGCCCTGTTCACCAGCGCGCTGCGGGATTTCCGTGACCGCCGGGGCGGCTCCCGCGGCCGCCGCGGCGCGGCGGACGGCGAAACGGAGGGCGCCGCATGAACGTCATCGAGACCCGCGGCCTGGGCAAGCGCTACGGCCGCACCTGGGTGCTGCGCGAGTGCACGCTGGCGATCCCCGCCGGGCACCTGGCCGCACTGGTCGGCCCGAACGGCGCGGGCAAGACCACCCTGATGCAGATGTCGACGGGCCTGACCATCCCGACCGCCGGTTCCGCGACCGTGCTCGGCGGCCAGCCTGCCGGGTCGCAGGCCGCACTGGATGGCATCGCGTTCGTCGCGCAGGACACGCCGGTGTACAAGAACCTGTCCGCCGGTGACATGCTGCACCTCACCCGGAACCTGAACCGGCGCTTTGACCAGCGTTACGCGCAGGGACGGCTGGCCGACCTCGGTATCCCGCTGCGGAAGAAGGCAGGCAAGCTGTCCGGTGGCCAGCAGGCGCAACTCGCGCTGACCCTGGGCGCTGGCCAGGCGTCCGCGACTGCTCATCCTCGACGAGCCGCTGGCGATGCTCGACCCGCTGGCGCGGCAGGACTTCATGGCCACGGTACTGACGGCCATGGCCGACGGCGTGTCGGTGCTGCTGTCCTCGCACGCGCTCGCCGAGCTGGGCCGGGTAGCCGACTACCTCATCGTGCCGTCCGCGGCCGGCTGCAGGTGGACGGGGACGTCAACGACCTGCTCGCCAGCCACCGCGTGCTGACCGGCCCCGCCGCCGAGGCGGACAAGTACGCGAGGCAGCTGGCCGTCGTGCAGGTCAGGCGCGCCGAAGCGCAGGCCCACCTGCTGGTCAGGACCAGCAGGCCGGCCGATCCGGTGCCGCCCGGCTGGGAGGTGTACCCGGTCACCCTGGAAGAACTCGTCATGGCCTACCTGCGCGCGCCGGGTGGCACGGAACGGCCTGGTCCTGCACTCGCCCAGCATGCCGAGCCAACGGAGGTGACCCGATGACCGTGCTCACCATGCCCGCAGAGCCAAGCCAGGACATCACGCTGCGGCCCGTTCCGTGGCGGCGGATGGCCTGGGTCACCTGGCGCCAGCACCGGCCCACGCTGATCAGCGTGCCCGCGGTGCTCGGCGCGGTGGCCGTGTTCCTGTGGATCGCGGGACTGAAGATCCACCATGACTACGCGGCCCTGACTGCCTGCCACCCGTTCACATCCACCGCCTGCCAGACCCTGAACAGCTCGTTCAACAGCAGCGACTGGACGATAGGCAACACCATCAACATCTTGCTGCTCCTGGCTCCGGCACTGATCGGGGCGTTCGCGGGCGCCCCCGTGCTCGCCCGGGAGCTGGAGGCCGGGACCTTCCGGTACGCCTGGACTCAGGGCTTCGGCCGGGAGCGGTGGACGATCGCCAAGCTGGCGCTGCTCGCCGTCGCGATCACCGCCGCGGCGGGGGCGTTCAGCCAGGTGTTCGCCTGGTTCTTCCAGCCGTTCCTCGCCCAGGAGGACCTGACCGTGCTCAGCGCGACGGTGTTCGACACCCGCGGGATCGCCTTCGCCGCCTGGACGCTGGCCGCCTTCTCCATCGGCGCGTGCACCGGCATGCTGATCCGCCGGATCATCCCCGCCATGGCCGTCACCCTCGGCGCCTACCTCGGACTCGATCTCCTGACCTGGCTGTTCCTGCGTCCGCACTACCCGCTGGCCCTGGTCACCAGCAACCCCAGCATCGCCGGCGGCGGTCCCTTCAACGTCAAGGATCCGTGGGTGCTGAGCACGTGGTGGACCGGCCCCGGCGGCAGGCCGGCTAACCAGTCCGTGGTCAATCAGGTCCGCGGGCTGTTCCCCCCTCACGGCGCCCCAGGGGTGAGGGAAACGCTCGCGCAGGCGTTCGCCCAGCATGGCATTACGCAATGGTGGCGCTACATTCCGGTCAGCCGGTTCTGGCCCATGCAGTTCGTCGAGGGCGGCTGGCTGCTCGCCCTGTCCGTGCTGCTCGTCGCCGCGACCGTCTGGCTGGTCCGCCGCCGGCCTGCCTGAGGCGCTGGCCAGCCGGGGCCCGGCCTGGCGTCCCGCCGGCTGGTCAGCCGGCCTGGGCGGCACCGAGCGCGGCCAGGAGCTCGGGGATCCGGCCGAGGAGCTGCGCGCCCCGGATGGGATCGGCGTAGTCGCGCGAATGCACGATGACGCCGTCACGGATGGTCAGCACCATGAGGAACTGCAGGGTGAACTGGCCGCCGGCCGTGACGAGCTCGCCGTGCAGCTGGTATTCGGCGATCACGACCTCCGGGTCGGCGGTCTCGTGGATCACCACGTCGCTGAGCCGGTGGTACCGCCGGACCTGGGCGCCGGCCCGGAACCGGGTCCGCAGCTCCTCCCGGGTGGCCTCGATCCGCGCCGGGTACAGCGCAGGCACCGCGAAGGGCATCTCGATGACCACGGAGGGGGCGTAATAGCCGGCCATCTCCCCCGGGTCCGGGCTGATGGCAGCGCGCAGGAAGCCCTCGGCGGTCTCGCGCGGGCTGGCAGCAGGCGTCATGGGCACGATCAGGCCTTCCTCGTCGTGAGCCGGGGCGGGCGGATACAATCGGAGAGTGCGCCCCGGTTATGACTTTAGCGGAGACAGCGCCCCGGTTACCAGCTCGCCTGGCGCGTCAGCCCGCAGGCCGCTGCGGGCGGACGCGCGGCGCAACCGGGAACGGGTGCTGCAGGCCGCCGCGGCCGCGTTCGCCGCGGACGGGCTGTCGGTGCCGCTCGATGAGATCGCCCGCCGCGCCGGGGTCGGGCCTGGCACCCTCTACCGGCACTTCCCGGCCAAGGAAGACCTGTTCGCGGCGGTGCTGCAGGACCGGCTCCAGCGGCTGGCCGGCCAGGCCAGGGAGCTCCGCTCCGCCGGTGACGCCACCGGTGCCCTGCTGGGATTCATCGGCCGGCTCGTCACCGAGGCAGCCCTGAAGCGGGATCTCGCCGACGCCCTGGCCCGATCCGGCCTGGGCCTGCATGACGGCACCGGAGCAGTGGCCGCGGACCTGCGTGCCGGGGTCGGCCAGTTGCTCGCCCGGGCCCAGCACAGCGGCGGGATCCGCGGGGATGTCAGCCTCGCCGACCTGATGGCCCTCATCACCGGCGTCCTGCTCGCCATCCAGGCCCGCCCCGGTGACTCCGCGGACCCGCAGGTCGCCGTGGCGGTGCTGGGTGACGGCCTGCGGGCCGTGCCGGGCTGAGGCTCCCGGCCGGGCGGGCCGGGCCGGGGCTGGCGGGCCGGGGACCGTGGTTAAGGCTCAGGGGTCACCGGGATGAGGCGCACGCTGGCCAGGCGCCCCCGGGTGATATCCAGCCGCCCCAGGGTGCCGCGCGGCTGGCGGCGCCGGTCGGTGGGAGAGCCGGGATTGAAGATCCGCTGCCCGTTCTCCGCATGGTCGAGCGGGATGTGCGAGTGGCCGAAGATCACCAGCCCGGCCGCGGGGAACCGGCGGCGCATCCGGGCCGGGCGCCCGGCGGCCGGGCAGGCGTCGTGGATCATGGCCACGCCGAGCCCGTCCAGGTCCAGTTCCAGCGTTTCCTGGGCGCCCCAGGCGGCCACGTCCGGGCCGTCGTTATTGCCCAGGACGGCCCGGACCGGGGCGTAGCCAGCCAGCTCGTCCAGCACGGCCGCGGTGCACACGTCACCCGCGTGCAGGATGAGATCCGCGCCGCGCAGCTGCGCCGCGACCGCCGGCGGGCAGCACCGCCAGCGGCGCGGCGCGTGCGTGTCGGACAGCACGATCACCTTCACGGCGCCATCCTGCCCGGTGCGGCCCTGCCCAGCGTCCCGGATGCGGAGGAGCCGGGGCCTGGGTGGCCGCCGGAGGTTAGCCGGGGGCCAGCCCGAGCTGGGCCACGAGGTCCGCCTGATCGAAGTACAGGTGCGTGCTGGTGATCTTGCCGTTGTGACCTCGTAGATACTGCAGAATCGCGCGTCCAGGATCCGGCCGGTGGGAGCGATCTCGCCGGCCGGCGTGTGCAGCGTGCCCGTATGCGTGCCGACGAACCGCCCCTCGTGCACCCCTCCCCGGTCGTCGGCGTGGATGGTGACGATCTCCAGCCGGTGGTCCGGGAAGGCCTCGTGCCACATGGCCCAGATGGCGTCCGCGGCATCCTGCCCGGACATCTGCACCCCGCCCGGGGCATCCAGCTCCAGCCGGTGCAGGTCGGCGAGGGCCAGCCAGCCGGCCCGGTCCCGGCTATTCCACAGCTCGATGTCGCGTTCGATCAGGGTCCGCGTGTCTCCCTCGCGCACCGACGAGGACATCAGTGTGAACTCCTCGACCATCCGGATCTGGCTGTGTGTCACCGCGGTCAGGTTGGCGCGCAGGGTCGCCACGCCGGACCGGCCGACCGACATGGCCGCATGGTCCTGCCACGCGGTCACCGCGATGCAGTGCCCGGTTTCCCGGTCGGCCAGGAACTGCGTACTGCACAGGCCCGGCATCTGCGTCAGCGCGGGCACGCCCGTGCTCCGGAACTCCGCGATGGCCCCGTCCAGGTAGGCCGGGTCAGCGTCGATCCAGGTCAGCCGTACTCCGGCCCCGGCAGGCGGGCGGCTGCGCCGGGCGAAGACGGCCACCTCATATTTCTCGACCGTCACGGTGCCCTTGATCAGTTCGGTCAGTTCTTTACGGGGGACCTCGACGGCCTGCTCGCTTGCGGCCATCACGTCAGCCGAGTCCCAGTACGACGCGATTACGCAGATTCCCAGGTCTGCGTTGGTGAGGACGGCTATCCCCCGGTTGCCGGGCTGGGCTTCCACATGCGGGCGGACGCTTCCCTCGAGGTAGCGGGTCGCCTCGTCCAGCCGGGCCGGATCGCCGACCAGCATGTTCATCCGGACGTGCATGATTGTCTCCTTGTCCGCCTTTCCCGGCGGTCAGGTATCCGCGCCTGGCGGTGCGGCCGCATCCGCCATCGGTGCGGTCGTTGGCAGCGATGCGCTCTAGACGCGCTACCCGGCCAGCAGGAACGACAAATCGTCGTCGCTAGCCTTGTTGTGAATCCCCGTCCACGCCGCGCCGGCTGGTCCCTATGCGGGTACTTCGCCCCCTGCTGCCATCACCGGACCCGCTGTGTGCGGTTCGTCCCAGTCAAACACCGAGGCACCCGAGGGGCAAGGGCGCCGCTGGCCAGCCTCGCGAACTGCTGGCAGCACCCTTTCTTGAACGTGTTCAAAATTACCTTTACGCCCCGGGCGGGCCGGGCGCATACTTGAACACGTTCAACTCGTCAGGATCCCGACTCCGGGGAGGCGCGATGGGCGCCGTTGTCACGTACGTCATCTACCTGGCCATCAGCGTCAGCCTCACCGTCGCCACCGGCCTGACGCTGTCCCGCAGCGGCCGGGTCTTCCTGCGGGACGTGTTCGGCGGGGACCAGGTCCTGGCGGAGGCGGTCAGCCAGCTCCTGGTCGTCGGCTTCTACCTGCTCACCCTGGGCTTCGTGGTGCTGGCCATGCGGCCGGCCGGGCAGATCACCAGCGTCCCGCAGGCGGCCGGGGTACTGTCCGTGAAGATCGGCGAGGTGCTGCTGGTCCTGGGCGCGCTGCACCTGATGAACTTCGTCATCTTCCGCCGGATCCGGCGCCGCCCGGCGGCCGCCGCGGCCGGGCCGCCCCGGCGCGGGCCGCAGGCAGCCCCGGCGCCCCGGCTCAGCCCCCAGCCGGGCACCCCGCCGCGTGACCCCCAGGACGTACATTGACCACTGTGGCCGAGCTTGAGCTGACTCCCCGCGCCGAGCAGACCCGGGCGGCGATCGTGACGGCGGCGCTGCGGCTGTTCCGGGAGAACGGGTACGAGGCGACCACCATGCGGGCCATCGCCCGGGAGGCCGACGTATCGACCGGCAACGCGTACTACTACTTCAGCTCCAAGGAAGAGCTGGTCCAGCAGTTCTACGCGAACAACCAGGCGGATCACCTGGCCGCCTGCCGCGAGGTGCTGGACCGCGAGACCGATTTCGCGGCCCGGCTGCACGGCACGCTGCGCGCGCTGATCGACGTCTCCGAGCCGTACCACCAGTTCGCGGCGCCGGTTCTTCAAGTACGCGGCCGAGCCGAGCAGCCCGCTGAGCCCGTTCAGCAGGGAATCCAGCCCGGCCCGGGACGCGGCCATCGCGATGTACGGCGAGCTGATCGACGGCTCGGCCATCAAGATCGACCGCGAGCTGCGCGGCCAGCTGCCGGAGCTGCTCTGGCTGTACTCCCTCGGCATCATCCTGTACTGGGTGCACGACACCTCGCCGGGCTGCGCCAAGACGTACCAGCTGATCGACCGCACCGTCCCGCTCGCCGCCCGGCTGGTCGGCCTGTGCCGGATCCCGTTGCTGCGCGGCACCATGCGCGAGCTCATCTCGGTCATCGAGGACATCCGCAGCTGACCTCCCGGCGCCGGCGGCGCGCGCCGCGACCCGGCCGCGGGCTGCGGTTATGGTGTCGCCATGGCCGATCGCAAGGAGTTCCTGGAGGTGGCGGGCCGCGAGGTCGCCATCTCCAATCCGGGCAAGGTCTTTTTCCCGCGCACCGGGCACACCAAGCTGGACCTGGTCCGGTACTACCTCAGCGTGGCCGACGGGGCGCTGCGCGGCATGGCCGGCCGCCCGATGGTGCTCAAGCGGTTCGTGAACGGCGCCGAGGGCGAGGCGTTCTTCCAGAAGCGGGCCCCGGAGTCCCGCCCGGGCTGGATCGACACGGTGGAACTGCGCTTCCCGTCCGGGCGCACCGCGGTCGAGGTCGTCCCCCGGGACGCGGCCACCCTGGCCTGGGCGGTCAACCTGGGCTGCATCGACCTCAACCCGCACCCGGTCCGGGCCGACGACCTCGAGCACCCCGACGAGCTCCGGGTCGACCTGGACCCGGTTCCCGGCGTGGAATGGCCGCAGATCCTCCGGGTGGCCCTGGCCGCCCGGGACGTGCTGGCTGACTTCGGCCTGGCCGGCTGGCCCAAGACGTCCGGCTCGCGCGGTTTCCACGTCTACGCGAGGATCGAGCGCGGGTGGGACTTCGCCCAGGTCCGGCGGGCCGCCGTGGCCCTGGCCCGCGAGGTCGAGCGGCGGGCACCGGACCTGGCCACCGCGAAGTGGTGGAAGGAAGAGCGGCACGGCGTGTTCGTGGATTACAACCAGAACGCCAAGGACCGCACCGTGGCCTCGGCATACTCCGTGCGGCCCACCCCGGACGCCCGGGTGTCCACGCCGCTGGCCTGGGACGAGGTCGCGGACTGCCGAGCCGGAGGCGTTCACCATCGACACCGTGCCGGAGCGTTTCGCCCGGCTCGGGGACCCCTGGCGGGACATGGACGCCGCGGCCGGCTCGCTGCAGCCGCTGCTGGACCTGGCCGACCGGGACGAGGCCGCGGGCGTGCCGGACGCGCCGTGGCCGCCGCACTACGACAAGCAGGCCGGCGAGCCACCGCGGGTGCAGCCGTCCAAGCGCGACGGCCCGGGCCGGTGCCGCCGCCCGCCCCGGGCAAGACCGCCGGCCCGACCGGGCGGCGCCGCTCCACCATGCCGCTCATCGAGGTCGCCCGCGCGGCCACCAAGGACGAGGCGATGGCCGGGCTGGACCGGTGGAAGGAACGGCACGCCGACGTGTGGCCATACCTGGAACCGTCCGACGTGCTGGTGGACTCGATGCGCGGGCGCAGTTCCACCTGGACCAGGATCCGGCTGAACCTGCGGCACGTGCCCGAAGGCCAGCGGCCCGCGCAGGAGGAACTCGAGGTCGACTACGACCCCTGGACCCGCGGCGGCGGCCGCCCGGCGGGCTGACCGGCCATCTCAGCCGGTTGAGATGGCCGTCCGGAAGGGGCCAGGGCGCGCGAGCGGCCCGGCCCAGTCAGCCGGCCGGGGGCGCGAACCAGGACTGGCCGGCGGTGAACAGGTACCGGTCCGCGATGTGGTTGAGCACCCGGCGGGCCTGGCGGAAGCTGTCCGCCACCTCGGCCACCACGTCCAGCCGCGCGGTGCGCACCGGGGCCAGGCCGCAGGCCGCGCGGTACCACCGCGCGCCCAGCTGCTCCAGGAGCTCGATGGCCGGGATGGCGGCCAGCTGGTCGTGCTGGGCAGCGGGCACGCGGGCGGCCCGGAGCAGCCGGGCCACTCCGGCCGGGCCGACGCCATACAGGGTGGCGTGGTCGGGGAACACCCCGGCCAGGAACAGCGACACGTCACCGAGCCTGCGGTAGACGCCCGGCCACTCCGCCTGCGGCACGCTATCCAGCAGCCCGGCCAGCCGGACCGGGTCGAGCTCGCTGAACCGCCGGGTGCGCATCCGGCCGCCCCCGCCGCGGACCCGGTACCGGCCGCTGGCCACCCGGGTGAACGAGGCGAGCAGCTCAGCCAGGAACAGCCGCCGGGCCGGGGAGCCGAGGAAGTCGCGCAGCGCCGGGGCGTCGAACAACGGCACCCGCTGCCGCAGCCCGGTCCGTTCGGGCACGTGCCCGGCCAACGCCAGCTCGGCGGCGGAGCGGTGCACGGCGACCGCGAAGGTGAGGAACGGCGACACCGGAGCCGCCTCCCCCGGCCGGGGACGCGCGCCGTCCTCCGCCCAGCCGAAGACGGCCTCGAACACCCGCGGGTCGCCGAGCAGCCCGGGGATGGCCGCCGGGTCACCGCGCAGCCAGCCCGCTTCCGCCCCCGGCGGCGCCGTGGCCGCCGGCGCGGCCGCCGCCAGCAGCCTCAGGTCTGAATCGGTGAGATGGGCCGCGTACTCACTGCCGACAGCAACACCATCCATGTCATCACGTTACTCCGGGCACGTGCAGGTAGGCGATCCTCAGGAAGCCGTTCCCGGTACCCGGTGACGGGCTGGTCAGGTCCAGCCGGACCTGGGTGGTCCGCACCGGGTCGAAGGTGAGCGTGGTGGGCTGGTTGGAGGTGGTGGCCCGCTGGATGGCGAGGTTCCGCACCGGCACGAGCCGGTGGCCGTCCCACCAGGACACGGTGATCGTGGCGGGCAGGCTGAGGTTCCCGCCGGTCGTGAAGTACGCGGCGGCGGAACCGAGCGCCTGCTCCTGCGGCCAGGAGACGCTGACCCAGTCCGCCGCCCGTGACACGCTGACCGCGTGCAGGTTGGCGGTGGCCGCCTTGTCGTAGTAGTTGGACCACCCGGTGCTCAGGTCAGGGTCGAGCAGGGCGGCCGGGACCGTGTCCGGTGCCCCGGAGTAGCTGGCGTCCGCGGTCACCGCCGCCGGGGCCGCCGCGGCCGCGGTGAGCAGCGCGGCGGCGGGTGTCAGGGTGCTCCCCGCGGAGGCCGGGCCCGCCGCGGCCCGGATCGTGGCCTTGGCCGCCGCCAGCCCGGCCGCGCTGGCGGTGAGCGTGATGGCGCCCGGCGGCCCGGCCGACCGGATCACGGCCAGCGCCCGCCCGCTGAAGGCCGGGACCGAGGCGGCGTGATAGCTCTGCGGGTTCTCCTGCTGGCCGTTGTCCACCCCGTCGAGCAGGCCGGGGCCTGGCGAGCCCGAACGTGATGAGCGGGCTGGCCCCGGGGACCAGGACGCCGGCCTCGTCCAGCACGGCCACGGACACGAACGACAGGGACCGGCCGTCCGCGGTGATGACCTCGCGGTCCGGGCTGAGCACCAGGGCGTGCGGTGATCCGGCGGTACGGATCTCGTCCCGGGCCACCTCACGGCCGCCGGCCGTGCCGACCGCGGTGAGCCGTCCCGGCCGGAACGGCACCGTCCAGGTCAGGTGCAGTTTCCCGGTACTGCCGTTAGGGCTGGTGTAGCTGCCGGACGGGTAGTTGTCGTCGTCGCCGGTGGGCTCGGTGGTCTCCAGGTATTTCCGCCCGTCGGTGGTCAGCTTCTGATCGAACGACTTCGCGCCCAGCGAAGTGCCGTTAAGGAATAGTTCTACCGTGGCGACGGTGGCGTAGACCCAGACGGAGACCGGGTCACCCGCGGCGTGGCTGGTCCAGTCCATCGGCACGATGTGCACCATCGGCTCGCTGGACCACTGGCTGCGGAACAGGTAGTAGGCGTCCTTGGGGAAGCCGGCCGTGTCCACGGCGCCGAAGAACGACGCCTTGACCGGGAAGACGTCATAGGGCGTGGGCTCCCCGATATAGTCCTGGCCGGACCACAGGAATCCGCCATTCCAGAACCGGCGGTCCCGGTCCTTCTTCAGCTCGTACTCCCCGCTCATGCACCAGGACGCCAGGTTGTTGTCGTAGGAGGAGGTGGCCCGCTGGCCCGGGGTGTAGTTCTCCCCCGTGTTGAGCAGCTGCGGGTCCTGGTAGACGCCGCGGCTGGAGGTCTCCGAGCCCATCTCCGAGCAGAAGAAGAACGTGCCCGGGTACTTCGCGTGCAGGCCGTCCATGGACTTGGCCGTGTTGTAGTTGACGCCCAGCCCGTCCAGCTCGGCCAGGATCAGGTCCTGGGGTGACCCGGTGGCCGGGACGCTGCGGTACTGGTCGGAGCCCATCACGACCGGCCGGGTGGTGTCAACCGACTTGATGTCCGCGATCAGCTGCTTGGCGATCGCGGGCCCGCCGGGCATGTAGGTGTCCGGGGTCTCGTTCCCGATCGACCAGAGCACCACGGCCGGGGAGTTCTTCGCGGCATTGACCATCTCCTTGATGTCGGAGTCGGCCCACTGGTCGAAGTAGAGGTGGTAGTCGTAGGCGAGCTTGCCGTGCCGCCAGCAGTCGAAGGCCTCGACCATCATGAGGATGCCGAGCCGCTCGCAGACGCCGATGAGCTCGGGGGCGGGCGGGTTGTGCGCCGTGCGCAGCGCGTTGACCCCCATGCTCTTCATCTGCTCCATCTGGCGGGCCAGCGCGTCGTAGCGGACCGCGGACCCGACCGCGCCCTCGGTGGCGTGCAGGTTGACACCCCTGATCTTCAGGTACTCGCCGTTCAGCGAGAACCCGCCGGCCGGGTCGAAGGAGAAGTACCTGATGCCGAACGTCGTCTCGACGGTGTCGGCCACCGCGCCGCCCGTGGTCAGGTCCGTGCGCACGCGGTAGAGGCTGGGGCTGGCGGTGGACCAGAGCCGCGGGCTGGCCACCCGCACCGCGATGCTGGCCCGCTGGGCCTGGCCGGCGGGCACGCTGACGGTGACCGACCCGTGCCCGGCTGTCCCCCCATCGGGACCGGTGACCGCCACGTCCACGCCGACCGCGGCGCGGCCGGGCCGTCGTTCATGACGTCGGTCTCCACCTGCACGGTGGCGTACCCGGACGAGATCGTGGCGGCCAGGCCCGGGGTGGTCACGAAGGTGCCGTGCCGGGCGACGTGCACCGGGCCGGTGACCACCAGGTAGACGTTGCGGAAGATGCCGTCGCCGGAGTACCAGCGGCTGCTCGGCTGCTGGTCGGCCACGCTGACCGCGATCACGTCCCCGGTCCGGCCGTCGGTGTGCACCAGGCCGGTGAGGTCGTAACTGAACCCGGTGTAGGCGTACGGGTGGTTCCCCAGGGGCTTCCCGTTCAGGTACACGGTGGCGTCCCGGTACACGCCGTCGAACTCGACCGAGATGCGCCGCCCGGCCAGCGGCGCGGGCAGCGTGAAGTGCTTCCGGTACCAGGCCAGGCCGCCAGGCAGGAAGCCGGTGGAGCTGCTGGTGCTGGCGTTCTGCACCGGGGCCAGCTCGATGCTCCAGTCGTGCGGGACATCCAGGGCCCGCCATCCCGAGTCGTCGAAGCCCGGATCCTGGGCGCCCGTGTAACCACCGGTCGGGTCGGTGACGCCGTACGGGTTCACCAGCGCGAACCGCCAGCCCCGGCCGAAGTCCGTGACCCGGTCCCCGGCGGCCCGCGCGGCCAGCCGGGTGCCCGCCGCGGCCGGGTACCCGGCCATCCCGAGCATGGGGGCTAACGCGGCCGCGCCCAGCCCGGCCCCCGCCCCCCGCAGCACCTGCCGCCGGGACGGGCGCGCGGCCCGCTCAGCACTGTCGTCGGTTAAGCCGTGGTTTTCCCGGTCAGCGCCCATGACGTCGTCGTCTCCTCGTTTGCGCGGCGATGGCACTGGTGGCCGGCTCCCAGGCGTCCGCCGTGGCCTGGGCCGCCGTATCACCATGGTCAAACAAATTCAGCCGGTGACCGAACGAGTCTGACCAGATTGACACACATAATCCCGCCGCCCGTCCCGATGTCAAGGTGCTGCCGCCACGGAACCGGCATGGCCGCGCGAGGGCATGACCGGTACCTCCTTGGTTAGACTCGTGAGGGCCGGCGGTGCGGGCGAGGACGCCAGGACGCCGGCCGGGCCGCCGGCCGTGATCGCCCAGCCGGGCTGAGCCTCCTCCTCCCAGGCCGTCACCGTGCTGGATTTTCTTCTGAACCGGCCATGAACGCCCGGTAGCGGGGAGGCGCACGCGGCGGCTCGTCCCGCCGCGCGCGGAGGCCAGGAGCCGCTAGGAGTGAGGCCATGCCCGGATTCAGTTCCCCCACCTCCCAGGTGCGGCTCTCCTTCCTCGCCGCGATGGAGGAGTTCCGCGCGGAAGGGCGCGGCGCGGCCAACGACGACACCATGCTGGGGCGGGAGATCCGTGAGTTCGGCGTGGCCTGGCACGACCCGGCGGGTTTCGGGGCGTACACCCGCTACCTGCGGGAACAGGCGCAGGAGGAGACCCCGCGGCGGCCCGGGCACGTCCCTTCCACCACCTTGTGGTGGGTGGACGGCGAGGAGTACCTGGGGCGGCTGGCCATCCGGCACCGGCTCACCCCACGGCTGCTGGACCTGGGCGGCCACATCGGCTACGACGTGAAGCCGTCCGCCCGGCGCCGCGGGCACGCCACCGCCATGCTGGCCGCCGCGCTGCCGGTGACGCATTCGCTCGGCATCGACCCGGCCCTGGTCACCTGCGACGAGGCGAATCTCAGGTCGCGGCGGGTGATCGAGGCCAACGGCGGCGTGCTGGACGACAAGCGGGGCAGCGAGCTGCGGTTCTGGCTGCCCACCGCCTGACTGCTGAGTCCGGGGGCGCCCCGCCCGGGGAGGCCGCCTGTTAGCCCTGCCTGGCCGGCCTCAGCCGACCTGGGGCATCACCTGGGCGGCGATCAGCTCCAGCTGGTCCAGGTCGTGCAGGTCGAGCACCTGGAGGTACATCCGGGACGCCCCCAGCGCGCCGAACCGGCCGATCTTGTCGACGATCTCGGCGGGCGTGCCGGCCAGCCCGCCGGCCCGCAGCTCCGCCAGATCCTGGCCGGTGGCGGCGGCCCGGCGGCGCACCTCGGCGTCATCCCGCCCGCAGCAGACCGTCTGCGCGGCCGAGTAGACCATCGAGCCGGGCTCCCGGCCCGCCGCCTGGCATGCCTCCCGGACCCGGCCGAACGCGGCGCCAGTGTCCTCCACGCCGTGGAACGGCACGTTGTACTCGGCGGCGTACTGAGCGGCCAGCCGTGGCGTCCGGGTCTTCCCGGTGCCGCCGATGAGGACCGGCGGGTGCGGCCGCTGCACCGGCTTGGGCAGTCCCGGTGAGTCGCTGACCTGGTAGCACTTCCCCTGGAAGGAGAACGGCTGGCCCGGCGGCGCCTCCCACAGCCCGGTGATGATGGCCAGCTGCTCCTCCAGCATGCCGAACCGTTCCCCGGTGCCCGGGAACGGGATCCCGTAGGCGGCGTGCTCCGCGCCGAACCAGCCCGTCCCCAGGCCCAGCTCCACCCGGCCGCCGCTCATCTGGTCGGCCTGGGCCACCGAGATGGCCAGCGGCCCCGGGTAGCGGAACGTGACCGGGCTCATCAGCGTGCCCAGCCTGATCCGGGACGTCTGCACGGCCAGCCCGGCCAGGGTCAGCCAGGCGTCGGTCGGCCCGGGCAGCCCGCTGACCTCCCCCATCTTGAGATAGTGGTCAGACCGGAAGAACGCGTCGAAACCGAGCTGCTCAGTGGCCCGGGCGACCGCGAGCAGCCTGCCGTAGTCCGCGCCCTGCTGGGGCTCGGTGAAGATCCTCAGGTGCATGCCCCCATCCTTCATCGCGGCCCGGGGCAACCATCGACCGGGCTCCCTCGTACTTGGATGGCGACAGGAAGGATCCCGGACCCATGCCGCCTGACCAGCCCGCCGCTGATCTCGAAGCGTTCCTGGCCGAGAGAGGCGACCATCTGCTGCGCACCGCCGTGCTGCTCGCGGGGAGCCGGGACGCCGGCGAGGACCTGCTGCAGGCGGCCCTGGAACGGCTGCTCCAGCACTGGCGCGCGGTCGTCGGTGACCCCGAGGGCTACCTGCGGCGCACCCTGTACAACCTGGCCGCGGACGGCTGGCGGCGGCAGCGGGCCTGGCAGCGCCCGCTGACGCTGCTGCGGGGCGGCGCCAGCGCGGCGGCCGCGGACGCCGTCGCGCAGGTTAACCAGCGCGACGCGCTGATCCGCCTCCTGGCCCAGCTGCCGCCCCGGCAGCGGGCGGTGATCGTGGCGCGCTACTGGGAGCAGCTGAGCGAGGCCGAGACGGCCCAGGCACTGGGCTGCTCGCCCGGCACGGTCAAGTCGGCCGCCTCACGCGGCCTGCGCAGGCTGCGCGAGCTGATGGGTGGAGAGATCGGCGCGGACAGCGTCCCAGCAGGGGAGAAAAAATCATGAGCACGCAATTCGAGGACCGGCTGCGGGACGCCATGGAACAGGCCACCGGTCAGGTGAGGCTGCGGCCGGGACTGGCGGCCCGCGCCTTCCAGCACCGCCAGCGGCGCCGGGTGACGGCCCGCGTCGTGACCGCCGCGGGCACGGCCGCGGTAGTGGCGGCCGGGCTGGCCGCGGCCGGAGCCGCGGGGGCCTTCGGCTCCGGCCGCGGGACCGGGCCGCAGCAGGCCAGCTACACGGCCTATGTGGTGCGGCACGTCGAGCACGCGCTGGCCGCGCCGGGCCAGGCCCATTCGGTGCAGTACGCCCGCAGCACGTACCGGCCGGGCACGGACCTTCAGCCGGCCGGGCCGTTCTCCGTGCGTGTGTCCCAGGGCGGTCCCAGCTCACCGTGGGCGGTCCGCTACGCGCAGCGGTGGGTGTACCACAACACCGCCCGGACGACCGCTTTCAGCCCGGCCGGGCGGCCGGTCTTCGAGCTGGGCGCGAAGTTCCCAGCCGGCACGACGGGCAGCAGCATCGGGGTGAGCTGGGTCAACCACACCTGGTGGCAGCAGTCCCTGGCCGCCCAGCCCGCGCCGAGCAGCCCGGCCCCGATCAACTGCGGGCCGCCGATCCAGATCCCGGACGGCACCGGCTGGGCCGCCTACATCCGCTACCAGCTGGCCTGCGGTGCATTCTCGGTGGCCTGCCGGCAGCCGGTCAACGGGATGGACACGATCAAGATCGTGAGCAAGCAGGGCATGATCACGCTCTGGGTGAACCCGCACAGCTACCTGCCGGTGCGCCTCATCCTGGCCTCGGGCGCCCTCCACTCCCGGACCGATTTCCGCTGGCTGCCGCCGACCCCGGCCAACCTGGCCGAGCTCAACGTGACCGTCCCGGCGGGCTTCACCCAGGTGCCGCCGCCCTACACCCAGGCCGGCTGACCCCGGGAGGCGTCAGGGTGGCCGGGCCGCTCAGTCCCGGGTGAGCGTGGCGACGCATTCCACGTGGTGGGTCATGGGGAAGGCGTCGAAGGCGCGGAGCGCATCCAGCCGCCAGCCCGCCGCCGTGAACTGGGCAATGTCCCGGGCCAGCGTGGCCGGGTCGCAGGAGACGTAGGCGACCCGGCCCAGCGGGCTGCCGGGGGCCAGCAGCCGGTCCAGCACCGGGCGCCCGGCGCCGGCCCGCGGCGGGTCGAGCACGGCCAGGCCGGCCCGGGCCCAGTCCACCCGGTCCAGCACGGCGGTCACGTCGCCGCGGTGGATGCGCGCCCAGGGGGTGGCCCGCAGGTTATGCCGGGCATCACGGACGGCGGCCGGGTCGGACTCGGCGCCGATGACCGCCCCTCCGGGGCCGACCGCGTCGGCCAGTATCCCGGTGAACAGCCCGGCCCCGCAGTACAGGTCCAGGGCCACCTCGCCGGGCTGCGGGCGCAGCGCCCCGGTGACCGCCCCGGCCAGCACGTCCGCGGCGGCCGGGTGCACCTGCCAGAACACCTCCGCGCTCACCCGCCAGCGCCGGCCCGCCGCCTGCTGCTCCAGGTACGGGCGGCCACGCAGCGCGGTGAGCCCGCCACGCCCGGCCACCAGCACCGGGCCCTCCACCTGCTCAGCCCACCGTGCATAACGGCCGCTCCACCCGCCCGGCCCCGCCGCAGCCGGCGCGGCCGGGCGGGCCGCGGGCGTGTCCCTCCCGGCCGCCTGATCGCGGCGGGTTCCGGGGGGCCGCCCCCCGGGCCCGCCCGGCCGGGCGTCACCACGACCGCATGCTCGCCGGTGGCGGGCGAGGTCACCGCCTGGACGGACTCGGCCCCGGGCCAGGAGTGCCGGGTCACCCCGGCGCCGGTGACGCCGGGGTGCGCGATCGGGCACTCCCCCACGTCCAGCACCTGATGGGACCGGTGCTTGCGCAGCCCGGCGGTGCCGTCGCGGCCCACCGCGAAGCGGACCCGGGTACGCCAGCCCAGGCCGTCGGCTTCGCCGGGCATCGCCTCCACGGTCACCGCGAGGTCCAGGCCGGCGATCCGGCGCAGCTGCTGGCTGATCACCGCGGCCTTGAGCCGGCGCTGCGCGGCCAGGCCGGCGTGCTGCCAGTCGCAGCCGCCGCAGCCGCCCGGCCGCGCGTGCGGGCAGGGCGGCTCGACCCGGTCCGGGGACGGCTCGAGGATGGCGGTGGCCTCCGCGCGGGCGAACCGGGAGGTGACCTCGGTCACGGTGGCCAGCACCCGCTCGCCGGGCAGCGCGTGCCGGACCAGCACGACCCGCCCGCCCGCTTCCCTGGCCACGCACCAGCCGCCCTGCGCGACGTCCTCCACCACGAGCTCCAGCAGGTCGCCCGGCTGGCCACTGGCGGCCGGGGCGGCCTCGCCGGCGGCACCGGCCAGTTCACCGGCTGGCTTCCGCGCAGATGTCACGCTGCTCCTCGTATTCAGCCCGGTCGAGTATCCTGCCTGACCGGCCGTCTCACTGCGCTCGGACAGGGAATACCGTTGGCGGGCACTGTGAGCGTCACTCAAGGCGGCCAGCCAGTGCAGGCCAGGAAGGGCTTGCGCGGGCGGCCGGTAGCGGTGGCGGCCGCAGCTGCGGCAGGGATTGCTGGATGACCCGGGTTTCTGGATAAGCACTGTACTCACGCAAGGGGCGGCCGTGCACATTGTGATCATGGGATGCGGGCGGGTCGGCTCGACCCTGGCGCACATCCTGGAAGACCAGGGCCACTCGGTGGCGGTCATTGACCAGGACCAGAACGCGTTCCGCAAACTGGGGTCGCCGTTCAAGGGCAAGAAGGTCACCGGGATCGGCTTCGACCAGAACGTGCTCATCGAGGCCGGCATCGAGCAGGCCGACGCGTTCGCCGCGGTGAGCAGCGGCGACAACTCGAACGTGATCGCGGCCCGGGTGGCCCGGGAGTCGTTTGGCGTGAAACGGGTCGCGGCGCGCATCTACGATCCGCGGCGCGCCGAGGTGTACCAGCGGCTCGGCATCCCGACGGTGGCGACAGTGCGGTGGACGGCCGACCAGATGCTGCGGCGGCTGCTGCCCGAGGGCGCTGAGCCGCTGTGGCGCGACCCGACCGGCGCGGTGGTGCTGGCCGAGGTGGCGTACGGGCCGGACTTCGTGGGCGAGAAGACATCCACCCTGGAGGAGGCCGCCCGGGCCCGGGTGGCCTTCCTGACCCGCCTCGGCGAGGTGGTGATGCCGGGCCCCGGCACGGTGCTGCAGGAAGGCGACGTGCTGCACATGACCGCGCTGGAAGAGGACCTGGAACGCATCGCGGCCGCGCTGGCCAGCCGCGCGCCGGGTGGCAAGCCGCAGGGAAAGGGAGACCGATGATGCGGGTCGCGATCGCGGGGCCGGCGCGGTGGGCCGGTCCATCGCCGCCGAGTTGCTGGAGAACGGGCACGAGGTGCTGCTGATCGACAAGAACCCGCGGTCGATCGCGGTGGACAGCGTGCCGCGGGCCGAATGGCTGCTCGCTGATGCCTGCGAGATCGCCTCGCTTGATGAGGCGTCGCTGGAGCGGTGCAACGTGGTGATCGCCGCGACCGGGGACGACAAGGCCAACCTGGTCGTGTCGCTGCTGGCCAAGACCGAGTACGGGGTGCCCAGGGTGGTGGCCAGGATCAACCACCCGAACAACGAGTGGCTGTTCAACGAGTCGTGGGGGGTGGACGTGGCGGTATCCACCCCGCGGCTGCTGTCCGCGCTGGTCGAGGAGGCGGTCAGCGTCGGTGACCTGGTCCGGCTGATGACCTTCCGGCAGAGCGAGGCCAGCCTGGTCGAGCTGACCATGCCAGAAGACGCGCCGCTGGCCGGGCGGCGCATCGGGGACATCGAGTGGCCGGCCGACACGGCGCTGGTGGCCATCCTGCGGGATGGCCGGGTGATCGTGCCGGCCAAGGACGACCCGCTGGAGACCGGTGACGAACTGCTGTTCGTGACCAGCGAGGACGTGGAGGACGAACTGGCCAACCTGCTCTCCAGCGGCCACCGCCACCCGGTGTGAGGAGTCGTTAGCGCGTCTCGGTGATCTCGGGGCCGCGCTCGAACGGGCTGGGCAGGTTGCCGAACGGCTGCTCGGCCTCCTCCGCGGCCATCTGCTCCTCCATGGCCTGGCGGGCCTCCTCGGGCAGCCGGATCTCCAGCAGGTCGCGGGGCGGCACCGGGTGCGTCCCGCGGACCACGACCAGCCCGGCGAACACCTCCTCGAACGGCGCGGCGGCGGCCGGGTCCGCCGCGGCCGGGCCGGTGATGACCCCGCGCAGGAACCAGCGCGGCCCGTCCACGCCGATGAACCGGACCGGCTGCAGGCCGGCCTGGCCCAGTGACGGCTCGCCGGGCACCCGGGCGTGCAATTCGGTGCCGAACGGGCCGGCGGCCTCCTCGCTGGCCCCGCCGGCCTCGGTGACCGCGGTGGCGATCTCCTGCCGCACGTCGTCCCACAGCCCGTCACTCTTCGGCGCGGCGAACGCCTGCAGTTGCAGCGAGCTGACGCCGTGCACGATGGCGATGAGCGGCCCCTGGTCGTCAGAGATGTTCAGCTGGATCTCGAAGCCCTCGCCCACCGGGACCTGCAGGCTGCCGAAGTCGATGCGCTCGGCGGCCGGGATGTCGTCCTCGGCGTCCCAGGGGCCCGAGGCGGAATCGGCGGCCACGGCCTCACCGGCCGGCTCGTCGTCCTCCGCGGCCCAGTCTTCCGCGCCGTCCTGCGCCTCATCCTCGATGGGCGCGGGCTCGGCCCCTTCCTCGCGGCGACGCCGACGGAACACTTCCGTTCTCCTCTGGTTTTCTCGGTCGGGCGGCCGGTGGTGCTGCGATCCGGCCGCTCCCCGCGTGCTGGCCGGCAGCGGGCCGGCACGGCGCTGGCGTGGCCGCCGGTCGAGCCGAAGCCGTTCTCCCCCCGGGCGGACCCGGGCAGGGTGTCCACTTCGTGGAAGACCGGGGTGGCCACACGCTGGATGATGAGCTGTGCGATGCGGTCGCCGCGCTGGAACCGGACGGCCTGGGCCGGGTCGGTGTTCAGCAGGGTTACCTTGATCTCGCCACGGTACCCGGCATCCACCGTGCCTGGTGCATTCACGATCGTCACCCCGTGCCGGGCGGCGAGCCCGGACCGCGGGTGCACGAACGCCGCGTACCCGTCCGGCAGCGCGATCGCCACCCCGGTGGGCACCACCGCGCGGGCGCCCGGGGCGAGTTCCACGTCGGCCGCGGCCACCAGGTCGACCCCGGCGTCCCCGGGGTGTGACCGGGCGGGCAGCGGCAGATCCGGATCGAGCCGCCTGACCAGCACGTCAACCGGGTCGGTGCCCGGGTTCACCGCGGGCACGGCCCGCTCCAGCCCTGCCGATGCCTCTCCACTCACGAGACCTTACAGCGGCGGCGCGCCGCGCAGGTACGGCGCGGCGCGGACCAGCGCCGCGGTGACCGGGACGGCGACGATGGCGCCGGGGATGCCGGCCACCACGCCACCGATCGCCAGCACCAGGATGACCGCGAGCGGGTGCAGCCGGACCATGCGCCCCACCACCAGGGGCTGCAGCAGGTGGCTTTCCAGCTGGTTCTCCAGGATGAAGATGATCACGAGCACCAGCGCCGCGATCCAGCCCTTGGTGCCCAGGGTCACGGCGACGGCGAGCGCCCCCGCCACCAGGATGCCGACCAGCGGCACGAAGGCGGCCAGGAAGACCAGGATGACCAGCGGCACCAGCAGCGGGACGCCGATCACCCAGAGCGCGAACCCGATGACGATGGCGTGGATGGCGGCGACCGTCATCGTGCCCCGCACGTAGTAGACCAGGGCCTGCCAGGCCGCGGCCCCGGCCGGGTGGGTGCGCTGCCGCCGCTCCGGCGCGAGCAGCCCGGTCAGCCAGGCCCAGATCCGGTCTCCGTCCTTGAGCAGGAAGAACGTGACGAACAGCATGAGCACCAGGCCGGCCAGGATCTCCAGGAAGATCTTGCCGCCGGACACCACGGTGCCCGCCACCAGGGCCTGGTGCTGCTTGAGGTAGGCCAGGCCGCGGTTGGCCAGGCTCTGCAGGCCCGCGTGCCGCAGGTGGAACGGGGGCCCGGCCAGGTAGACCTGCAGCTGGTTCGTGGTGTGCCTGAGCTCGTTCACCAGCGTGGGGTAATCCGCCGTGGTCCGGGTGGCGGCCAGGATGCCCGCACCTGCCAGCACGGCCACCGCGAGCAGCAGCGCGCACCAGGTGGCGGCGAGGGCGGGCAGCCCGGCCCGGCGGAGCCGGTAGGCCAGCGGCTGCAGCAGGGCGGTGAGCAGCAGGGCGGCGACGCACGGCAGCACGACCAGGCGCAGCACGCTGGCCACCCGGAAGGCCAGGTAGATGACGATGCCGATGAGCAGCAGCCGCCAGGACCAGCCGGCCGCGCGCTGCAGCCAGCCGGGGACCCCTGCCCCGGCTGGCGCCCGGGGCGGCTCCTGGCCGCCGGGCGGCCTGCCGGGCGGCGGGTCCGCGATGCTGTGCTCCTGACTGACGATCTGCTCGGTTTGCATGGCCTGGCCAGCCCCCCCGGCTGCCTCCGTGATGGCAGCCGCCCCGTCGTCCGGCCCGGCCGGGATCCCCCGGGGGCCGTGCCATCTCCGTCGCCCAATCATGTCCCCATGTAACCAACTACGGTGGACCCATGCGTGTCTACCGTGAACGGCTGCGTGTCCCAGGGAGCTGGTGGGTGCTGGGGATGCTGTCCATTCTGCTGCTGGGCGGCGGTTTCCTGGCCGGCCTGGACTGGCGGCCGGCGGCGGTGGTGTACGGGGTGCTGACGCTGGCCCTGGCGACCGGGCTGCTCACCTGGGGCCGGCTGCGCATCGAGGTGGCCGGCGGGGAGCTGCGGGTCGGCCGCCGGGCCCGGCTGCCGCTGGCCCAGGCGGGCCAGGTCACCGTGCTGGACGCGGACCAGACCCGGGCGCTGCGCGGCCCGCGGGCCGACCCGGCCGCGTTCCTGCTGGCCCGGCCGTACCTCCCGCGGTCGGTGTATATCGCGGTGCAGGACCCGGCCAGCGCCGTCCCGTACTGGCTGATCGGGACGAGGCGGCCGGCGGAACTGGCCGCGGCGATCGAGGCAGCCCGTGCCGCCGCGCGAGCGGGTGGCACGCCCGTGGGATGATCACGGGCAGGAACGGCCCGCCCGGCGAGGCGGCCCTCAGGGAGGACGAATGTCAGACAAGCGCGGAGACGGCGCGACCAAGGCGCTAGGCACCGCCGCGGCGTTCGGGGCGGCGTTCGCGGCCCGCAAGCTCATGACGGCAGGCTGGAAGCGGGCCACCGGCAAGGAGCCGCCCACCGACCCGCAGGACCCGGCGGTGGGCATGGCTGAGGCCCTCGGCTGGGCGATCGCCATGGGCGTGGTCCTCGGCGCGGTCCGGGTGCTGGCTATCCGGGCGGCGAGCGGGCTCTCCCGGCGGGACTCAGGTCAGTCCGCCGGTCACTGACGGCGGGCCCGGCGGTAGAACTCGCCCATCTCGCGTAGCGCGGCCGCCGGCAGCGCGGCGTGCCCGCCGAGGGCCCGTGCCCCCCACGCGACCCGGGCGCAGTGCTCCGCGACGACGGCACCATGCAGCGCCTGGGCGGGGCCGGCGGCGACGGTGACCAGGCCGTGGCTGGCGAGCAGGGCACTGCCCCGGTCCGCGAGCACGCGCACCGCGTTGCTCCCGACCTCCGGGGACCCGCTGACCGCGTAGTCCGTGACCGGGATCTCGCCGCCGATGAACAGCACCGCCTCGTCAATCGCCGGCGGCACCGGCTGCCGGGCCGCCGCGAACATGCTGGCGTACGGCGGATGGCTGTGCAGCACCGCCCCGATCTCACCGAATGCCCGGTAGCAGGCGAGGTGAAGGTGACGTTCGGAGGATGGGGTCCGGGCCGGCCGGCCCCGGACGGTACCGGCTCACCCGTGTCATCCAGCAGCACCAGGTCGGCCGCGGTCATCTGGTCGTAGGGCAGCGCGGACGGGGTGATCACGATGCGGCCGCCGGGCAGCCGGGCGGACACGTTGCCGCTGGTGCCGGAAGTCAGGCCGTGCCGCAGCATGCCCGTGGCGGCGGCGAGCACGGCTTCCCGGGCAGCGGCCTCGTTGTCCATGCCTCAGATCCTGGCACCTGCGGGCGGCAGCCGCCGCGGGGCGGCGGCCGCGGCCGCCCGGGGCCCGGCCATCCAGCCGCATATGCACTGGTTTTCGCTGTTCGCGGGGGGCCGCGCCGCTACGCTTCCGGTTGGGCATCCCTGCGTTGGAGCGGACTGTGAGACGCCGTACCTTCATTTCCCTGGCGGCAGGAGTCGGCGCGGCCGGGCTGGGCGCGGCCGCCGCGGACCGGCTGCTGGCCAGCACGCCTGGCTACACGTTCGCCGACGAATTCGACGGGCCCGCGGGCAGCGCCCCGGACCCGTCGAAATGGACGTACGACCTGGGTGGCGGCGGCTGGGGAAACAACGAGCTGGAGGTCTACACCTCCGCACGGGAAAACAGCTTCCTGGACGGCCAGGGCAACCTGGTGATCCGCGCCACCAGGGCGGTGGACGGCTCCACCGGCCAGGCCACGTACCGCAGCGCCCGGCTGAAGACACTCGGGAAATTCAGCCAGTACCGCGGGACCTTTGAGTCCCGCATCAAGCTTGCGCCGCAGGAGGGTGCCTGGCCGGCCTGGTGGATGATGGGCGCCAACATCGGCCAGGTCGGCTGGCCCAGGTGCGGCGAGGTCGACATCCTGGAGAACTTCGGTGACTCCGGCGACGTCGCCACCTCCGTGCACACGCCGAATGGCTCCGGCGTGTTCACCAAGCGCGGGACGACCGCGGTCGATGATCAGTGGCATGTCTGGCGCGTCCAGTGGAAGCCGGGGGCCGCGGGCTTCACCTTCTTCAAGGACGGCGTGCCGTACACGAATGTCGTGCCCAGTCACCTGCCGGACTGGTGCTTCAGTTCCGGGGTACCGATGTTCATGCTCCTCAACCTGGCCATTGGCGGGGCGGCGGGCTCGCCGTCAGCCGCCAGCCGGTTCCCTGTTCAACATGCTGGTGGATTACGTCCGCGTCTGGTGAGGCGGCCGCGCCGCACCGGGTTACCCGGCGGCACCATTGCCGGAAACGGCCAGGCCGGCCGCGGTGGCATGGCGGAATTCATCGTCGATGGCGGTCACCGTCCGGCCGGCGGCCTGCAGCAGGGACGCGGCCACGCAGGCCCGGTAACCCCCCTGGCAGTGCACCCACAGCTCACCGGCGGGCACCTCGGCGATCCGGCCGGGGAGCTCATGCAGCGGGATGTGCCGGGCACCGGCCAGGTGGCCGGCGGCCCATTCGAGGCGGCGCCGCACGTCCAGCACGGTCACCGGCCGCTCGTCCCGGGCTACGGCCAGCGCGGCGAAGCCGGCGACCGGGAAACTGGCCAGCGGGATCCCCGCCGCCCAGCCGGGGGCCTGCGCAGTGCCTGCCGCGGCGGGCAGGCTGCTGCTGATCCGGGCCAGGTCGCGCTGGGCGGCGGCCACCTGCCCGGTGCTCTCGCCGATCAGGGTGAGGACCGCGCCCTCGGGCAGCAGCCAGCCCAGGTAGGTCGCGAACGCGTCGCCGTGCTCGAAGCTGAGCGACCCGGGCAGGTGACCGCCGGCGAACACCCGCCGGGAGCGCAGGTCGACGACCCACTCCCCGGCCACGATCCGGTCCCGCAGCTCGGCCGGGCCCGCCTGGCCGGGCAGTGACAGGTCGGCCGGGGGCGGCCCCGCCGCGTTGGCCGGGCCCATCCGGGCGTAGTACGCCGGGTAGGCGTCCAGGCCGGCCAGCAGGTCCCGCACGTACTCGTCCTCATCCAGGGTGAGCACCGGATTGCGCAGCTTTTCCAGCCCCATGGTCGATTCGCCGGCCGCGCTCGCCTCGCTGGCCGAGCAGAAGCTGCCGAACCCGTGCGTGGGCAGCACCGCCACCCGGTCGGGCACCTCGGCGGCCAGCCGCCGGGCCGAGGCGTGCTGGGCCCGGGCCAGTTCCGCCGCGTGCCCGGCGCCGAGCAGGTCGGTCCGTCCCGTCGACCCGTGCAGCAGCGAGCCGCCGGTGAACACCCCCACGGCGGCCCCGGCCGCATCGGTCAGCAGGTAAGCCAGGTGGGTGAAGGTGTGCCCGGGGGTGGCCAGCACCCGGATCCGGGCCGACGGGCCGATGTCCACCTGGTCCCCGTCGGTGACCGGCTCCCGGCTGAAGGCGACCCGGTCGGCCGCGCCGACGTGGTAGGCGGCGCCGGTCTCCCGGGCCAGCGCGAGCCCGCCGGTCAGGTAGTCGTTGTGCAGGTGGGTTTCGAACACGTGGGTGATCCGCACCCCGCGCCCCGCGGCCAGCGCCAGGAACCGGTCGATATCCCGCTGCGGGTCCACTACGGTGCCGACGGCGCCATCGGTCACCAGGTAGCTGCGGTCCCCCAGCGATGGCGTGTTGACGGGAACTATCTCGATCATCACCATCCCCCTCTGCCCCGCGGCGCCGGCGGCCGGCCCGGTCCGCCGGTCCCCCGCCGTGGCCAGGGGCGTGCTGCGACAGTACCCGGGGCGCCCGCCCGCTACCTAGCTCCGGGCCCGGTGTAGAGGGCGCGGGGCCGCAGCGGGGCGCGCGCGGCGTACTCCTCCAGTGCGTGGGCCAGCCAGCCGGCGGTGCGGGCCACCGCGAACGCCGCCTCCCCGGCCCCGGTGATCATCTCCGCGCAGCTGGCCAGCACGGCCAGGGCGAAATCGATGTTCGGCTCGGGCAGGGAGCGCCGCCTGGTCTCGGCGAGCACCGCGTCCGCGACGGCGAGCCGGGGCGACCCGGGAACGGCCTCGCGGACCAGGCCGAGCAGCAGCCCGGCCCGGGGATCGCCGGACCGGTACACGAAGTGGCCGAAGCCGGGGACCCGTTCCCCGCGGCGGAGCAGGTCGCCGATCACCCGCGGGGCGGCGGCCGGGCTGTCGGCGGCGGCCAGCATCACCTGGGCACCCAGCGAGGCGCCGCCGTGCAGCGCGCCGCCCACCGCGCCGAGCCCGGTGGCCACCACCGCGTACGGGTCGGCCTGGACCGACGCGGCGACCCGGGCGGCCAGGGTCGAGGCGGCCAGTTCGTGGTCGGCCAGCAGCACCAGGGCCGCGCGCAGCGCGGCGAGCAGTCCGGCCGAGGGCGGCTGCGGGCAGAGCCGGGGCCACAACCGGGCCGCGATCCCCTGACCCGGGCCGGCTGAGCCCGGGACTGGCGCGGGCCGCCGGGCCGGTGGCGCTGGCCGTCCGGTGGGCGCCGTCCGGCGGCCGGCGGCGGCCGGCCGGCGGCCGGGCCCGGGCGCCCCGGGCGGGCCCGCCAGCGGCAGGCAGTCCACCATGCCGCCGAGGATGGCGCGCCCGGCCGTCATCACCGCGGGCGGGTCGAGCGCGAGCCGGAACGGGTCGGCGGCGGCCAGCGCCGGGACGATCACCTGCAGCCGTTCCAGCGGCAGGGTGCCCGCGGGCAGCGCCGCCTGGGCGGCCCGGCCGGCCGCCACCGCCTCCGGGGCGGCCCGCCACCCGCCGTCCCCGCCGTCCCCGGGTGTGCCGCCCCAGAGCAGCAGGCAGACGTCCTCGAAGTCGCGCTCCCGGGCCAGCCCGAGGGCGTCCTGGCCGCGGAACCGCAGCCGGTCACCGGCGATCTCGGTGACCGCCGACTCGATGACCAGGCCGGTGCGCTCCGGGGGATGCCGCGGGCGGCCGCGCCGGGCCAGTTCCGCGACCTCGTCCGGGTCGAACAGGCTGGCCTTCCCGCCGGGACCGCGCTGCCGGCTGAGCACGCCCCGGCTCACGTAGGAGTACAGGGTGGCCGGCTTGACGCCGAGCCGCCGGGCCGCCTCGGCGGCGCCTATCCACTCGGTCACGCCGTCTCCGTCCCATCCGCCCGCCCCGCCCGCCACGGGCAGATAGTTGATTTTAATCAATATTGATCGTCATGGACAGAACTGTCAGGGTGGTCATACCGGCGAGTTGGTCCCGGCGGCCCAGTCCCGGAAGCAGGGCCGCCCGATCCGGAGGGTGCGACATGCCAGCGATTCACTTCCTCGACGTGACGAACCGCGACGGGGTGCAGACGGCGCGGACCGGGCTGTCCAAGTTCGGCAAGACGATGCTGAACTTCTACCTGGGCCGGCTCGGCGTGGCCCAGTCCGAGCTGGGCTTCCCGTTCCTGTTCCACGAAGTGCCCTATATCCGGGCCAACGTGGCTCTGGCGGAGGCGGGGGCGTTCGGGCCGCTGCGGCTGTCTGGCTGGTGCCGGGCCGTGCCCGGGGACGTCGAGGCGGCGGTCCCGCTCGGCCTGCGGCACTACAACCTGTCCATCTCCACGTCCGACCAGATGATCGCGCACAAGTTCCGCGGCCGGCTGGACCGGGCCTCGGTCATCTCGGAGATGGTGGCCGCGGTGCGGGCCGCCCGGGACGGCGGCGCGCAGACGATCGGGGTCAACGCCGAGGACGGGTCACGGACCGGCGACGCGTTCCTGCTGGACTTCGCCACCGCGGCCCGCGAGGCCGGCGCGGACCGGGTGCGCTACTGCGACACGATCGGCGGCGACACCCCCGACCGGATCCGGGAACGGTTCGCGAAGCTGGCGGCCGCGGTGCGGATCCCGGTGGAGACGCACTGCCACAACGACCTCGGGATGGCCGTGGCCAACTCGGTGTCCGGGGCCCTCGGCGACCTGGACGCGGACCAGGACGCCTGGGTCAACACCTGCGTCAACGGGATCGGCGAGCGGGCCGGCAACGCCGACCTGCTGTCCTGCATCCTCGCCTTCAGCCACGGGTTCGGCGTGGCGGGCGGGGCGGAGATCGGCGACCCGCTCGACCTGTCCTGGGCCCGCCGGTTCGCGCTGTGGGCCAGCTACGCCTTCGGCCAGCCGCTGCCGCAGAACCAGCCGGGAGCGGGCCGCAACGCGTTCGCCCACGAGTCGGGCATCCACGCCGACGGCGCGCTGAAGGACCGGCACAACTATGAGCTGTACGACGATGACACGCTCGGCCCGTTCCCGGACGACTGGTTCACCCGGGCCGGCCGGGTGGTGCTGACCGGCGAGTACGGCGGCAAGGCCGGCTTCCGGCACGTGATGGGCGCACTGGGCATCGAGGTCCCGGCCGGGGACGAGGACCTGGCCTTCTCGCTGGTGCAGCTGTGCGCGTCGGCCACCGGGAAGCCGCTCACCGACGACGAGCTGCGCCTGATCGCCGCCTACCCGCACCAGCTCGCGCTGCTCTACCCCGGCCTGCTCAGCTGACCGGGGCCGGGCCGGGGCCAGTCAGTCGCCGATCTGCCGGCGGCGCTGGATGCCCTTGAGCCGGCGGCGCTGCGACGGGTCCAGTGCCAGGTACATGCCCACCGGGATGCCGATCGCCAAGACGATCACGGCGACGCCGAGCCATGGACTGATGTAGATCAGGATCAAGCCGAGCACGATCCCGGCGATGGCGAGCTTCATTCGACCGGACAACTTCTGCCTCCTCGGGCGTGCACGGATGTGGTACCCAGACTGGATCATGACCAGCCAGCCGCGCCACACCCATGCCTGCTATCTGGAACGCCGGCGGGCCCGCAGGTAGTTCCGCGGCCGGCGTGTCCTGAGCAGGTTCCCAGGCCGCGCCCAGGTCCGGGGCCGGTTAACCCGTATCCCCTCCGGCCGGCCCGGGTTCGCGGGACCCGCCGCGGCCGGCCAGGATGACGGCAGCGACCAGGAGGACCTCATGACCATCTCGCTGCCCATCGGGGCGGAGGCCAACGACCTGCTCAGCCGCGACCCGCTCGCGCTGCTGCTCGGCATGATGCTGGACCAGCAGGTGCCGCTGGAGAAGGCCTTCAGCGGCCCGCGCGAGCTGGCCCGCCGGCTCGGTCACGAGCCCTCGGCGCAGGAACTGGCGGGCTACGACCCCGAGGCGCTGGCCGCGGTGTTCAGCGAGCGGCCGGCGCTGCACCGCTACCCCCGGGCCATGGCCGGGCGGGCGCAGGACCTGGCCCGGCTCATCGCCGACCGCTATGACGGGGACGCGGCCCGGCTGTGGGCCGGCGCGGCCAGCGGCGCGGAGCTGGTCCGGCGGCTGGCCGAGCTGCCCGGATTCGGCCCGGTGAAGGCGCAGATCTTCACGGCCCTGCTCGGCAAGCAGCTCGGGGTGCGCCCGCCCGGCTGGCGCGAGGCGGCCGGCCCGTTCGGCGCGGACGGCTCCCGGGTCTCGGTGGCGGACATCACCGACGAGGACTCCCTGGCCGAGGTGCGCGCCTACAAGCAGCAGCTCAAGGCAGCCGCGAAGGCCGCCCGCCCGGCGGTGGCCCGGTGACCGGGCCCGGCGCGGGGGCAGGCACCGCGCAGGTTTTCGTTCTGCACGAGGGATACGTGCGGGAGGAGGAGGCCGGGGACCGGGTGGGCAGCACGGTCACCCTGATCCTGGATGCCGGGCGGGTGATCGTGGTCGACCCCGGCCTGGTGGCCGGCCGGGAGGGCCTGCTCGGTGCGCTGGCCGCCCGCGGGCCCGGCCCGGACGAGGTCACCGACGTGGTGTTCAGCCATCACCACCCGGACCACACGGTGAACGCGGCGCTGTTCCCGCGGGCCGCCATCCATGACCACTGGGCCACCTACCGCGGGGACCTGTGGGTCAGCCGGGAGCCCGGGGACTTCGAGCTCACCCCGTCCGTCCGGCTGATCGCCACCCCAGGGCACACCGCCGAGGACATCACCACGCTCGCGGCCACTCCTGGCGGGGTGTGGGCGTGCACGCACGCCTGGTGGGGACCGGACGGCCCGGAGCAGGACCCGCTCGCCGCCGACCAGGCCGCCCTGGAGCAGAGCAGGCGCCGCATCCTCGCGGCGGCCTCGGTGATCGTGCCCGGGCACGGGCCCGCGTTCCGGCCCGGCGAGCAGGCATCCCGGTAACGGCTCAGACAGCGTCGCCCTTGAGCGAGAAGGCGGCCAGCCGCCGCACCGCCAGGGCCAGCGTGCCGGCCGTCACGAGCGCGCCCATCACGATCGCGGTGCCCAGGCCCAGGTGCGCGTTCAGCTCGGTGTCATGCGCGATCGCGTTCGCGATGGCCAGCGAGTACTGCCCGACCGACAGCACCCGGGCGCCGCTGGCGAAGTTGGCCAGCACCCCTTCCCAGATGAGCAGGTAGAGCAGGCCCACCGCGATGGCCCGGGTGGTGAGGACGGAGATCATCACGAACACCGCGTTGTAGACCACCGACCCGGCCAGCGCGCCGACGAACAGGCCGATGGCCAGCTTGGTCGCCCCTCCCGTGGCGATCAGCCCCGCGGCCAGCTCGGGTACCGCGACGAAGGCCATGGTGAGCACCGCGGCGACCGCGAACTTGCTGATGATCACCGTGGACCGGGACACCGGCGTGGCCAGCAGGTGCACCACGCTGCCATCGTCGATCTCCGCGCCGAGCACGCTGGTGCCGATGATCAGTGCGGTGAGCGGCAGGATCACGGCGAACCCGAAGTCGCCCAGGATGTGGCTGGGCCATCCGGCCCCCGGCGGGTTCGCGAGCTTCAGCAAGATGGTGACCACCAGCAGGATCAGCGGCGGCAGCGCGAACAGGAAGACCCGCTTGCGGCCCATGGTGGCCCGCAGCGTGATCGAGGCAACCGTCCTGGCCTGCACGGAGAACATGGCACATCATCCCTCTCTGGGCTGGCCGGGGGGCGGGCGTGCCCCGCCCCCCGGCCCGGGCCGGCTGTCTTCAGGACTCGACCAGGTAGGCGAAGACGCTCTCCAGCGACTCGTCCTCGGGCAGCAGCTCACGCAGCTGGATGCCCCGCTCCCGGGTGAGCCCGGCGATCTCCCGGCTGAACCGGCCGTAGTCGGACGCCTTCACCTGCAGCCCGCCCGCGGTCATCTCGACCCCGGTCACCGCCGGGCGGCCGATCAGGGCCGCGCCCAGCCGCCGGTCATCGGAGCTGCGCACCCGGAACACGTGCGGCCGGCTGGTCATCAGCCGCCGGATGGCCCGGAAGTCACCCGACGCGGCCAGCCGGCCCGACACGATCACCTGGATGGTGCCGGACAGCCGCTCCACCTCCTCCAGGATGTGCGAGCTGAACAGGATGGTCCGGCCCTCGTCGCCGAGCGCCTCGAGCAGGTCCATCATGTGCAGCCGCTGCCGCGGGTCCATCCCGTTGAACGGCTCGTCCAGCAGGAGCAGCCCGGGATCGTGCACCAGCGCGCCAGCCACCTTGATCCGCTGCCGCATCCCCTTGGAGTAGGTCGATATCTTCCGGTGCTGCGCCTCGGCCATCTCCACGATGCCGATGGCGCGGTCCGCCGCCCGGTCCGGGTCAGGCAGCTTGTGCAGCCGGGCGGTGGCCCGGACGAACTCGCCGCCGGTGAGGAAGGCGTAGACGGACGGGTGCTCGGGCACCAGGCCGAGCGTGCGGTAGATGCCCGGGTTACGCCAGCTGGCCGCGCCGCCGATGGTCACCTCGCCCCGCGATGGCTCGAGGAACCCGGAGATCAGGTGCAGCAGGGTGGTCTTCCCGGCCCCGTTCGGGCCGAGCAGCCCGGTGACGCCCGGGCCGATGGTCATCGTGATGTCGTTGATCGCGACCACGTTGCCGTACCAGCGCGAGACATTGCGCAGCTCGATCGCGGTCATGCCACGCCTGCCTTCCGGTAGCGGACGGCCAGCCCGCCGATCGCGGCCACCAGGAGCAGGGCGAGCATCGCGCCGTACAGCGCGCCGTAGCTCCCCGGCGGCGGGATGGGTCCCCGCGAGGTGCCGCCGAGCCACTGCCGGACGCCGTCCAGCACGGTGAACGGGCTGACCAGACCGGATAGCCGCGCCCCTGTGGTGGCTACCCCGGTTCCGCCGGTGACCGGCCCGCGCCCGGTGGCGACTCCGTTGAGGATCCCGGCCAGTACCCAGCTGAGGAAGAAGCAGATCGCGATGGTGCCGGTCGCGTACGCGCGCCGCCCGCTCAGCGAGGCGAGCACCAGGCCGATGGCGGCCAGCAGCACCGCCCACATGAGCCCGACCAGCAGGCCCGGGATCAGCGCCCTGGTCTCGTGCCAGATGGCGCCGGCCCGGTGCGCCTGGGTGATCGTGCCCAGGTAGAGCAGCAGCAGCGGGATCTCGATCAGCGCCAGGCAGGCCAGGGTGAACGCGGCGAGCTTGGCGAACGGGTAGTCCAGCCGCCGCAGTGGCCGGGAGAAGTACAGCGGCAGGACATGGCTGCGCAGGTCACGGGAGACAAGCTCGGGTGCCTGCGCCGCGATGAAGATGATCATCACGACGACACGCAGCTGGAAGATGTAGGTGTCGTAGTTGATCTGCCGCGCTGAGCCCCTGGCCACGGCCACGGCGCTGACCAGCGCGGGCAGGCACAGCAGGATGAAGGCGATGACCGGGACGATCTTGGCCTTGGCCCCCCGGCCGAAGCCGAAGGCGGACCGCAGGCTGTGCCAGCACAGCGCGCGGACGATGCCGGCCCGGCCCAGCCGCGGGCCCTCGTAACGCCGGTAGCCGATGTCGTGGATGACGCCGCCGTGCCCCGCGGCCAGTGCCCCGCTGTCAGCGGTCATGGTTCGCCTCCCTGGTCTGCGGCGCCCCGCCGCCCAGCGCCTGCGGCGCCCTGCCGCCCGGCGCCTGCGGCGCCCAGCCCTGCTGCTCCTCGTTGTCGCGGAACAGTTCGTCCACCCGGCGCCTGCGCTGCTCCAGCCGGTTCAGCGGCAGGCCCAGATCCGCGACCGCGTCCCGGACCAGGTCGTACGTGGCGTCCGAATCGATCTGGACCAGCAGCGCCCGCTCGTGCCGCCGCGGCCGCAGCCCGCGGGCGGCCAGTTCGGCCTCCAGGTCCGCGGTGCCCTCGTCCACCTCGATCAGGAGCACCTGGCTCACCTGGGTGAAGCTGGTCATGGAGTCGGCCCGGAGCAGCCGCCCCCCGTCAATGGCCACCAGGTGGTCGCAGATCTGCTCGATCTCGCCGAGCAGGTGCGAGGACACCAGGATCGAGATGCCGAACTCGGTTCCGATCTTGGCGACCAGGTCGAGCATCGAGGCCCGCCCGGCCGGGTCAAGCCCGATGGTCGGCTCGTCGAGCAGCATCAGCCGCGGGTCACCGACCAGCGCCTGGGCCAGCTTCACCCGCTGCTTCATGCCGGTGGAATAGGTGCCGATCTGCCGGTACCGCTCCTCGTACAGGCCGACATGCCGCAGCGATTCAGCGGCCCGCTCCTTCGCGGCGGTCGGCGGCAGGCCGGACATCCGGCCCAGGTGGGTGACGAATTCCGTGGCGGTGACATCCGGCGGCAGGCAGTCGTGCTCGGGCATGTAGCCGGTGAGCGCCCGGATCTGCTGCGCGTCCCGGGCGCAGTCCAGGCCCAGCACCGCCGCCTGGCCGGAACTGGGCGTCAGCAGGCCGAGCAGGATCTTGATCAGGGTGGACTTGCCCGCGCCGTTCGCGCCGACCAGCCCGGTGACCCCCGGCCTGACCTGCACGGTGAGCCCGTCCAGCGCGGTCACCTCCCCGGGATACCGCTTGCTCAGCGCGGAGGTCTCGATGACGGTGCCGGGCGGGGCGGGTGCGGGCCCGGGCGGCCCGGGCGGCTGCCCGCGCAGCGGCATGGCGGCGGTCACTGGCTGCCCTCACCTTCGGTCGGGGCTCCTAGCCTGGCGGGTGGCGGCCCGCACCGTCATCGCCCTGAGGGCTGGCCTTTCGTTCCACCCCTGGGCGTACCTGGTGCCAGCCGCCTGTCCGGTCCGCCCGCAAGACTAGGCCTGCGGGGGGACGCCCCGGCCGGGTCCGCGGCGATACCGTGGGCGGGTGAGCGGAGAACTCCGGCCGCCGCTGGCCATGCGGCTGCGCCCACCGCGGGCCTTCTGGGTCGTGCTGGACTGGCTGGCCGCGGCGTTCTGCTGGTTCGTGGTGTTCGGCTCGCTGTTCGTGGCCAACGGCCACGGCCCGCACAACTTCCTGCAACTGCTGTCGCCCCGGAGCCTGGTGACCGGGCTGCTGGCTCTCGGCCTGGCCGCCCCGGTCGCGTTCCGGCGCCGGGCCCCGGGCAAGGCCCTGGTGGTCGTGCTCGCCCTCTCCGTGGTGGTCCTGCTGGCCCGCAGCGAAGTCAGCAGGGGCCCATTCCTCCCGCTGGCCCTCGTGCTCTACGTGGTGGCGTCCGCCTCCCGCCGGGCGGTCGCGGTGACCGGGCTGGCCGTCGCCCTGATCCTGCTGGGGGTGCAGGGCCTGGAGATGCATTTCAGCGGGCAGGGTTCTGGCAACGCGGTCGCGGTCAGCCTGGTGCTCACCATCGTCTGGGTCGTCGGGTACTCGGTGCAGCAGCGCCGCAGCTACATGACGCAGGTCCAGGAGCGGGCGGCCAGCGACGCGGTCACCCGGGAGCGGCTGCGGATCGCCCGGGAACTGCACGACGTGGTCGCGCACAGCATGACCGTGGTCACCGTGCAGGCCGGCTACGGCGAGTACGTCTTCGACAGCCAGCCCGGTGAGGCACGGGCCGCGCTGGGCGCGATCCAGTCGGTCAGCCGGGAGGCGCTGGGCGAGATGCAGCGGCTGCTGGGCGTGCTGCGGCAGACCAGCGCGGCGGCCGCGGGCGAGGCGGCGCTGACCGCCGGGACGGCGGTGGAGGGCGCCCCCGGTCCCGCTGCCCGCGAAGCGCCCGGGACTGCCCTGGCCGGGGCACCGGACGCGCCCGCACCGCCGGTCGCCGCCGCGGCGATCGCGGCGGGCGGGGGCACGCCCCTGGCCCTCCCGGGCGCCAGGCCCGGGCCGGCCGCTCCACGGCGCCCGGGCCGGCGGCCCGCCCGGCACCCGGGGCGGGGCCGGGCAGCGCCGGCCCGGGCACCCCATGGCGCCGGGAAGCTCCCCCGCTCGCCCCCGCGCCGGGGCTGAACAGCCTGGACCGCCTGGTCGAGCGGACCTCCGGGGCGGGCGTGCAGGTGGCGGTCGAGCGCACCGGCACCGCCCGGAGCGTGCCCGCGAGCATCGACCTGTCCGCGTACCGCATCGTGCAGGAGGCACTGACCAACGTGGTGAAGCATTCCGGGGCAGGCTGCTGCCGCGTGCTGGTGGACTACGGGCCCGACGCGCTGCTGGTGCAGGTCACCGACGGCGGCCCGGGCGGTGCCGCGCCACGACGGGCGGGGGCGGTCCCGCGGGCGGCCGCGTTTCCCCGGGCCGGCCACGGGCTCCTGGGCATGCGGGAGCGGGTCAGCCTGTGCGGCGGCGACTTCAGCGCGGGGCCACAGCCGGACGGCGGTTTCCGCGTGCGGGCCCGGCTGCCGCTGCCCGCCGCCGCCCGATGACGCTGCGGGTGCTGGTCGCCGACGACCAGGCACTGGTCCGGGCCGGGTTCCGCGGCATCGTGGCCGCCACGCCGGGGTTCACCGTCGTCGGCGAGGCCGGCAATGGCGCGGAGGCGGTGCAGCAGGCCCGCAGCACCCGGCCGGATGTGGTGCTGATGGACGTGCGGATGCCCGATATGGACGGCATCGAGGCGACCCGCCAGATCACCCGGTCGGCGGCGACCAGTGCGGTGCGGGTGCTCATCCTGACCACATTCGACCTGGACGAGTACGTGTTCGCCGCGTTGCGCGCCGGGGCCAGCGGTTTCCTGCTCAAGAGCATCTCCCCCGCCGAGCTGCTCAGCGCGATCCGGGTCATCGCGGCCGGTGACGCGCTGCTGGCGCCGAGCGTGACCCGCCGGCTGGTCGAGGAGTTCGCCCGCACCCCGTCGGCGGCCCCGCCGGCCCACCCCGCGAGCGGGGCCCTGGGTGCCATCACCGCCCGGGAGCGGGAGGTACTCACCCTGGTCGCGGCGGGCCTGTCCAACACCGAGATCGCCCGCGCCCTGAACATCAGCCAGGCGACCACCAAGACGCACGTCGGCCACCTGCTCACCAAGCTCGGCGCGCGGGATCGCGTGCACCTGGTCATACTGGCCTACCAGGCGGGCCTGGCCACCCCCGCGTAGCAGACCATGACCAGCGGGCGCCATACCGGGGTCAGCGGCCGGCCGCGTATCCCTGCATCCCCCGGGGATTCGCGGCCGCGTAGAGCATCCCGCGATCGCGGGCCACGGCGGTGACCCGGCCCAGCGACCACGGCGGGCGCACCGTCACCTGGTGCCCGCGGGCCCGCAGGTCGCCGAGCACGGCCGGCCCGGCCCGCTCCTCCATGTCGACCGCGCGCGGGTCCGCCTGCCGCGGGTAGAACGAGGACGGGAAGTGCCGGGTGTGGAAGGCAGGCGCGTCGATCGCCTCCTGCAGGTTCAGCCCGCCCAGCACGTGCCGCAGGAAGAAGCCCAGGGTCCACTGGTCCTGCTGGTCCCCGCCGGGGGTGCCGAACGCCAGGTAGGCCTGCCCGTCCCGGAGCGCCAGGCTGGGTGACAGGGTGGTGCGGGGCCGCTTGCCGGGCGCCAGGGTGTTCGGCAGGCCGGGGGTCAGGGTGAACATCTGGCCCCGCGTCCCCAGGCAGAAGCCGAGGCCGGGGATGACCGGCGAGCTCTGCAGCCAGCCTCCGCTGGGCGTCGCGGCCACCATGTTGCCGAACCGGTCGGCCACGTCCACATGGCAGGTATCGCCGGCGGCGGGGCGGCTGGCCGCCCACGCGGGGCCGGGAGCCTCCCAGCCGGGCCGGGCCGTCGGGCCGCTCTCCTCCGAGCTCGGCTCCGCCCCGCTCATCCCGTCCGGCCGCCGGGCCGGCCCGGCGGCGTAGCCCGGCAGCCGTGGCTCGGCGCCGCCCGGGCGGCCCGGCCGCAGGTCCGCCGAGGCCTCCGCGCCCACCAGCGCGCTGCGCTGCACCGCGTAGGCCCGGGACAGCAGGGCCCCGAGCGGCACGTCGGCGAACCGGGGATCCCCGTACCATGCCTCCCGGTCGGCGAAGGCCAGCTTGGCGCACTCCACCACCAGGTGGATGAAGTCGGCGCTGCCCGGCGCCGCGCTGGCCACGCCGAGCTCGTCGAGCAGGGCGAGCTGCTGCAGGAAGACCGGGCCCTGCCCCCACGGCCCGGTCTTGCACACGGTCAGCCCGGCGAAGCCGAGGGTGGCCGGGGCCTCGTGACGGGGCCGCCAGCCGGCCAGGTCGGTGCCGCGCAGCAGCGCCCGGTGCCGCTCGCCGGTGAGGTCCATCACCTCGGCACTGGCGGTGAAGGCATCGATGACCTCGGCCACGAACCCTTCGTAGTAGGCCCGCCGGGCCGCCTCGATCTGCCGTTCCCGCGCGGCCCCCGCGGCCTCCGCCTCGTCCAGGATCCGCTGGTAGGTGCGGGCGAGGTCAGGGTTCGCGAAACGGGACCCCGGCGCGGGGCGCCCGCCGCCCAGGTAGATCTCGGCCGAGGTGGGCCAGTACCCGGAGAACAGCTGCTCGGCGGAGCCGATCGCGGCGCTGGCCCCGGCGCTCATCGGGTACCCGTCCCGGGCGTACCCGATGGCGTAGCGCATCACGTCGCGCAGCGGCAGCGAGCCGTGCCGCTCCAGCAGCAGCATCCAGGTCCCGAACGCGGCGGGCACGCAGGCCGGCAGCAGCCCGTTGCCGGGCACCAGGTCAAGCCCCAGCCCCCCGAACGTCCCCAGCGTGGCACTGCCCGGCGCAGGTCCCTGGCCGTCCAGCACGAACACCTCGCCGTGTCCCGTCCCGGCGCCCGCCCGGCTGGTGTCGAAGCCGATCACCGGGACCTCACCGCCGAGCCCGTTCATGTGCGGCTCGACGACCTGGAGCACCAGGCCGGCGGCGACGGCGGCGTCGAAGGCGTTGCCGCCTGACTCCAGCACGGCCATGCCGGCCGCGGTGGCCAGCCAGTGGGTGGACGCCACCATGCCGAAGGTGCCCGCGAGCTGCGGCCGGGTGGTGAACGAGGAGCCCTGCGGCATCATCGGCGGTCCCTGGGTGGTGCGGCGGGTTACGGCGGGGTGGTGCGGCGGAGTGGCGCCGGCCGGAACCGGGGCGCCGGTGCCATCATCGTCGCGTGCCCAGCGGCCAGGCAACGGCGGGGCGGCCGGCCCCGCCAGGCCGCCCGGCGCAGCCGGCCGCACGCAACCAGCACCGGGGGGCGTGCGTCGTAAGAGGCAGGACACCCCCGGGGGAGCAACCACTGGCCCCGCCGCGATAAAGGGACGAAACCATGACATCATCCGCGCACGTGGCCCGGCGGGCCGGCGCCGCCGCCGTACTGCTCAGCACCGCCGCCCTCGCCGCCGCATGCGGATCGGCCACGAACAACTCGGCCGGCGGCCCGGCATCCACCCCGGCCTCCTCGGCGGCCCAGCCGAGCGCCACCTCCGCGCCGCCAAGCACCATTCCCACCACTCCGCAGACCCCGCCCAGCAGCCCGGCCGTGCCCGCGTGCTCGCCGTCCGGCCTGACCGGCGCGGTGCCGAGCGGCGAGGGCGGGGCGGCGGCCGGCAGCGCGTACTACCCGCTGAACCTGACCAACACCTCCGGCAAGTCCTGCTACCTGTACGGCTACCCGGGGGTGTCCTTCGTGACCAGCCCGTCCGGCAGCCAGATCGGCGCCGCCGCGAGCCGCAACCCGGCGGTGACTCCCGCCACGGTGGTCCTCGCGCCCGGGCAGACCGCCCACGTCACGGTGCAGGTCGTCAACGCGCTGAACTACAGCAAGGCGGACTGCAAGCCGGTGACCGCGCACTGGCTCAAGATCTACCCGCCGGGCCAGTACGGCGCGCTCTACGTGAAGTTCACCGCCATGACGTGTTCCGCCACCCTGCCCCCCAAGCTGGGCAGCCCGCTCAGCGTGGACGCGGTCAAGGGCGGTGCGGGCAAGCCCGGCGGGGGGCTGTGAAAGCCTAGCCGGCCCCGGGCGGCACCGGCCGCCCGGTAACGTCGTGCCCATGGAAGAACTCCCCGCCCGGGTCAGGGCTGTCTGTGACCTTGAGGTTGCCGAGGTGCGCGAGTACAGCGGCCGTCACGAGTACGACGGCCGGATCGGTGACCTGTCGCCGGATGGCGTGCGGTCCGGGCTGGCCCGGCTGAGCGCGGCCGCCCAGGCCGGCGGGCGCCTCGATGACGAGCACGACGAGGCGCACCTCGCGGCGTTCGAGCGGCGCACCGAGGTCAGCTACGGGGAACTGGAACTGCACCGGCGCAACCCGCTGCTGCACCTCGGGGAGATGGACCTCGCCTGCTACGACCGCGAGTACGCCCCGCGGCGGAGCGCGACGCGGCCCGCCTGGAGCACCTCACCTTGTGGCCGCAGGCCGTCGACGCCGCGGTGTCCTCCCTGGACCAGGTCAGCGCGCCGGTGGCCACCGCGCTGCTCGGCGGCATCCAGGGGCTGGCCGCGGGCATCCCGCCGGGCGCGCCGCCGGCGATGGCGTCGGCCGCGCTGACCGCGCACGCCCGGCTGGCCGAGCACGTCCAGCGCGCCGCCGCCGGGGGCGACCCGGACGCGGCGCTGGGCGCGGCCGGGCTGGCCGCCCTGATGGGCAGCGCGGAGGGCATGGAGGTCGACCTCGGGCGGCTGACCGCGCGGGCCAGCGCGGAGCGGGACCGGCTGCTGGCCCGGCTGGCCGACGACTGCGCCCGGATCGACGCCAGCCGGCCGCCGCTGGAACTCTGCCGGGAGCTGGTCCGCGACCACCCCGGCCCGGACGGGGTAGTCAACGCGGCCCGGCACTGGACCGAGCGGGCGATCGAGTTCACCCGGGAGCGCAACCTGGTCCCGTACCACGACGGGATATGCCGGGTCGGCAACGCACCGGAATCCCGCCGCTGGGCCATGGCCATGATCTCCACCGCCGCGCCCGGCGAGCCGGAGGGGCCGTCCTGGTTCTACGTGACGCCGCCCGACCCGTCCTGGCCGGAGCGGGAGACCGAGGAATGGCTGGAGGTGTTCAGCGCCACCACGCTGCCCGGCATCGCCGTGCACGAGGTGGCGCCCGGGCACTTCTCGCACGGCCGGGCCCTGCGCCGCGCGGCGGGCCCGGTCCGCCGCACCCTGCACTCGTCCGCGTTCCTGGAGGGGTGGGCGCACTACGCCGAGGAACTGTGCGTGGAAGAGGGGTTCCTGGCCGGCGACCCCCGGTTCGCGGTCGGCGTCTGGCTGGAGGCCCTGGTCCGGGTCACCCGGCTGGCCTGCGCGATCGGCGTGCACACGGCCGGGATGACCGTCGAGGAGGGCGCGCGCCGGTTCGAGGCGGATACCCACCTGGCCGGCCCGGCCGCGCTGTCCGAGGCCCGCCGGGCCACCTTCGACCCGACCTACGGCCGGTACACCTGGGGCAAGCTGGAGATCATGGACCTGCGCGAGCGGGCCCGCAAGCAGTGGGGCAGCGGGTTCAGCCTGCTCCGCTTCCACACCGCCCTGCTCGACCTGGGCTCTCCCCCGCTCGGCCTGCTCGGCACGGCCCTCGACCGCGGCTGACCGTCCTCGCCGCGGGGCGGCTACGCTGCATGGGTGGCCCGCGATCCACGCGGGCAGGAGGAGGCGGGCAGAGCATGGCCCAGGGCATCCAGGCCGGCGACAAGGCCCCCGACTTCACCCTCCCGGCGCAGTCCGGGGAACCGGTCCGGCTGCAGGACCGGCTCGGCCAGCGGGTGGTCGTCCTGTACTTCTACCCGAAGGATGACACCCGCGGCTGCACCGCCGAGGCGTGCGCGTTCCGCGACAGCCACGAGGTCTTCACCGACGCCGGCGCCGAGGTGATCGGGATCAGCTCCGACTCGGTCGGCCGGCACGCCGCCTTCGCCGACAAGCACCAGCTGCCCTTCACGCTGCTCAGCGACCAGGGCGGCCAGGTCCGCAAGCGCTACGGCGTGCCGGCCGTGCTGGGCTTGCTGCCCGGCCGGGTCACGTACGTGATCGACCGCCAGGGCACGGTCCGGCACGTCTTCAGTTCGATGACCAACATCGGCCAGCACGTGAACGACGCGCTGGAGGTCGTCCGCCAGCTGCAAGCCGAACAGCCCGCCTGACCCGCGCCCGGGTCAGCCGGCCTGCGGCGCGACGCGGGGGTGGTCACGCCAGGCGGGCATGGTGGCCATGTACTCCAGGGTCTGGCGCTCGATCTCCTCGCGCGCGGCGCCCGGGTGCCGCCGGGCCTGCCAGGCCGTCATCCGCTCAAACCGCTGCTCAAACGACTGGAGCTGCCCGGATTCGTCGGTGCAGTGGCCGCAGTACCGGCCGGTTTCGATCGGCATGCCGCAGCTTTCACACGTGCGTGTCGTGGTCATGGTGTCCTCCATGGGAAATGCCCGGTGGTGCCGGGGGCGGATCTGCTGACTGGACGAGTGCCCGCAGCGCGCTGATGAGCGCGCCGGCCTGATCGCGGGGCATCCGGGACAGCGCACCGGCGAGCAGGTCCTCGCTGAGCACCTCGCGCTGCCGGCGCAGGGCGGCCTGCCCATCCGGGGTGAGCCAGATCAGGGTCCGCCGCCGGTCGGCCGGGTCACGCTCGCGCTCCAGCAGGCCCTGGCGCTCCAGGTGGCTGACGATCTCACTCACCACTGACTGGGCGCGGCGCAGGTGCGCCGCCGCCTCGCCGATCGTGAGCGGCCCGGCCAGCGCCAGGTGCTCGAGCACCGCGAGCGAGGCATTCGGCAGCTGGCTGCGCGGCCGGTCCCGCCGGTGGAAGGTCAGGTACACGGCCCGGAAGAGCTCGGCGAACTCCCCGGCCGGCCCTGCATCGCTGGTCACCAGGCCAGGTTTCCGCCCTGGCCATTCATCGTCAATCCCGATGGATAGCCAGGTGCGCCACGGCCACGGCAGCCGCCGGGGCGGGCCCGGCGGCGCGCGGCCGGGCAGGCCTTGCGCGCGCGGCGGCAGCGGAGAAGTATTTGACTATGTCAAAGACTTCTTTGCCAGCGGCAAGTAACCCGGCGGCGGGCGGCACCGTGCCGGACGGGCGGGTCGGGGCGGTGCGGGAGTTCAACCGGGCGTACACGAACATGCTGGGGCTGCTGCGCGGCGGGTACCTGGACTCGCCCTACTCACTGACTGAGGCGCGGGTGCTGTTCGAGCTGGCCCACCGGGACGCCTGCGAGATCAGCGGGCTGCGCCAGGCGGTGGACATCGACGCCGGGTACCTGAGCCGCATCCTGGCCCGGTTCGAGGCGGACCGCCTGATCACCCGGCGCCGTTCCGACACCGATGGCCGCCGCCGCGTCATCGCCCTGGCCCCGGCCGGGCGGCACGCGTTCCGGGAGCTCGACCAGCGCTCCGCCGGGCAGGCCCGCGCGCTGCTCGGCCAGTTCAGCGAGGCGGAGCAGGACCGCCTGGTCGCCGCCATGGCGGCCATCCAGGAGATCACCGGCACCCGGGCCCGGGCCCGCACGGTGGTGCTCCGCGCGCCGCGGCCCGGGGACCTGGGCTGGGTGGTGGCCCGCAACGGGGCACTGTACGCGGAGGAGTACGGCTGGGACGCCAGCTATGAGGCCCTGGTGGCCCGGATCGTGGCCGACTACGCGGGCCGCCGCGATGACCGGGAGGCCGGCTGGATCGCGGAGGTGGACGGCGGCCCGGCTGGCTGCGTGTTCTGCATGCGGGAGGATGACGCGACCGCACGGCTGCGGCTGCTGCTGGTCGAGCCGGCCGCCCGCGGGCTCGGCGTGGGCGCGCGGCTGGTCGCCGAGTGCGCCGGCTTCGCCCGCCGGGCCGGCTACCGGGAGATGCTGCTGTGGACCAACGACGTGCTCACCGCGGCCCGGCGCATCTACCAGCGGGCCGGCTTCGAGCTGGTGGCGGCGGAGCCGCATCACAGCTTCGGGCATGACCTGGTCGGGGAGACCTGGCGGCTCACGCTGGGCTGACCGGCGCGGGTCAGCTACCCGGCGCCCCCCGGGACGACCAGGCCAGTCTCGTAGGCCAGGATGACGGCCTGCACCCGGTCCCGCAGGCCCAGCTTGGCCAGCAGGTGCCCGATGTGCGTTTTCACGGTCGCCTCGCCCACGTACAGCTCCCTCGCGATCTCGGCGTTGCTGTGCCCGCGGGCCACCAGGAGCAGGATGTCCTTCTCCCGCGCGGTGAGCGAGGCCAGCCGGGACGGGGCCGGCACGGCGGCCGCCGGGCGCCGGGCGAACGCCTCGATGAGCATCCGGGTCACCGACGGGGCGAGCAGCGCGTCCCCGGCCGCGGCGGCGCGCACCGCCGCGATCAGGTCGCGCCGGGGCGCGTCCTTGAGCAGGAACCCGCTGGCCCCCGCGCGCAGCGCCTCGTACACGTAGTCGTCCAGGTCGAAGGTGGTCAGTATGACCACCCGGGGGCCGGCCTGCGGGTCCCGGGCGCGGGTGATCAGCCGGGTGGCCTCCAGCCCGTCCATCCCGGGCATCCGGATATCCATCAGCACCACGTCCGGCGCCTGGGCGGCGGCCACGGCCACCGCGTCGGCACCGTTGCCCGCCTCCCCCACCACGCTGATCCCCTCGGTGGCGTCCAGGATCACGCAGAAGCCGGCCCGCACCAGTTCCTGGTCGTCCACGACGAGCACCCGGACAGGGGCGGCGCCCACGGCGGCGGTCACTGGGCCGGGCAGCCGGGCGGTGACGGCGAAACCGCCCGGGCCGGCCGGCCCGACGGTGAGCTGCCCGCCGCACGAGGCCACCCGCTCGGTGATCCCGGCCAGCCCGAACCCGGCGGAGCGGGGTCCCGCGATCGGGCTGGCCGCCCCGTCCTCCCGGCCGGCGCCCCCGGTGCCGTTCCCGCGGCCCGGGGCATCGCGGGCGGCGGCGGCGTTACCCCCGCCGGGCCCCGGGCTGCCGGGCCCCGGGCCGGGAACGGCGGCGGGCACCGGCACGGCCCGGGTATCGGAGACCCGCACGGTCAGGAACCCCGGCTCGTAATCCAGCTCGACCGCGGCGCGGGCGGCGCGCGCATGCCGGACGGTGTTGGTGAGCGCCTCCTGGACGATGCGGTAGGCGGTCAGGTCGATGCCACGGGCCAGCGGGTACGGCGTGCCGCGCACGGTCAGCTCGACCGGCAGCCCGCTCCCGCGGACCTGCTCCAGCACCGTGCCCAGGTCGGCCAGGGTCACCGACGGGGCGGTGTCCAGCTGATCGGACGGCCCGCGCAGCACGCCGAGCAGCCGCCGCAGTTCGGTGAGCGCTTGCCGGGCGGTCGTGCCGATCACCTCCACCGACCGGGCCGCCTGGTCGGGCCGGCCGGGCAGCAGCGCGGAGGCCGCCTCGGCCTGCACCGCCATCAGGCTCACGTGATGGGCGACCACGTCGTGCAGCTCACGGGCGATCCGGGTGCGCTCGGCGGCCGCGGCCCGGGCCGCCCCGGTGTCCCGGTCCGACTCGGCACGGGCGACCCGCTCCTCGACCTCGGCGATGTAGGCGCGGCGGGTCCGGCTGAGCACGCCTGCCAGCCACGCGGTCAGGCTGATCAGCGCGGACACGCTCGCGTCGTAGGGCTGGTTGTGCCCCGGTGCCAGCTGCGAGACGGCGGTCCCGATCACCACCAGCACCAGGACGATCCGGCGGGTCAACGGGGAGCAGCGCTCCACGACCGTGTAGAGCGCGATGGAGTTGGCCAGCGGCAGCGGGGCATAGCCCAGGTTGAGCTGGTCGTAGAGGACCCGCGGGAAGCCCGCCACGAGCAGCACGGCGACCGGCCAGCGCCGCCGCCAGATGAGCGGGATGCTCTGCGCGGCCACCAGGAGGACGGCCAGCCAGAACGGGTGGATCTGCGAGCGGTAGGGCACCAGGGTGGCGATGTCCACGACGGTCAGCGCCAGCGCGAGGGCGAGGTCCTGGACGCGCGGTGGCAGCGCGGCAGCCCAGGCCATCAGCCTCTTCACGTCCTGATGGTACGGCCGGGACACGCCGCCCGGCATCCGCCGTGGGAGGGAGCCGCCCGGGTACGCCGGGCGGTGGAGAACGGAGCGGGCCACGGCACCGGGCTGAGGGGGCCTGGGAAGCTACCTGGCCGGCCTTCCGGGACTGCTCCTGGCCGGGCCGCCCGGGGCGCGCGCTCAGCTGGCGCCGGACCCGTTCCGGGCCAGCCCGGCCGGAGCGGCAGCCGCAGGCTCCCCCGGACGGGACGCCGGGCTGGTGAGGGCAGCCGCCACCGGGTTGATGACCAGGATGTGACTGTGGGCATGCCGCCACAGCTCGCGGCTGGCACTGGCGTCCATCAGCGCCGGCAGGCCGCCGTGGCTGGGCGCGCCCAGCACGATGGTGGCCGCCCCGATGCTGTCGGCGTACTCGGCGACCAGCGGCCGGCCGCGCCGTGATCGGCGGCGTGCAGCAGGACGTGGCCGATGGCGGGGATGCTCCGGGCGGCCAGCCGGTCCAGTTGCCGGGCCACCACGGCGCGGGCCGCGTCCAGGTCCTCCGCGTCGATCCCGGCGTCCCCCGCGGTGGCACCCTCCTGGGCGTGCACCACGTGCACGGCGGCGCCCCCGCCGGCCGCCAGCCGGGCTGCGGCGTCCGTGACCAGGGCGGCCACCGGCGAGTCGTCCACCGCGGCGAGGACCGCGGCGGACGGTGCGCTGGCCGTGGGCACCGGGGCCGCCACCTCGACCGGGATCAGCGCCGCGGCCGGCGCTGCCGCCGCCGGGACGGCCTGGGCGACCTGCTCAGCCTGGACGTGCTCCGCCTCGCCGAGCAGCCGGTGCGCGGTGGCCAGGATGAAGATGCCGAGCACGACGGCGCCCGCCCCGATGTAGAACGGCACGTGGATGTTGAGGGCGATCACCAGCCGGCCGGCCGCGTACGGGGCCAGCCCGCCGCCGATGAACCGGACGAAACTGTAGGCGGCCGAGGCCACCGGGCGCTCGACCGGGGAGACGGTCATCACCGCCTGGGTGGTGACGGTGTTGTTGACGCCGATGAAGATGCCGGACGCGATGACGGCCGGGATGAGCACCGCCCGGTCCGTGGTCCAGATCGCGATGACCAGGATCACCGCCGCGAACAGGGCCAGGTTGAGGTACATGGTCCGGGCGATGCCGAGCCGCTCCTGCAGCCGGGGCGCGCCGAACACGGCGAACAGGGCGACCAGGATGCCCCAGCCGGTGAAGACCAGGCCGAGCTTGATCGGGCTCAGGTTCATCGGGAACGGCGCGTAGCCCAGGACGGTGAAGAAGCCCCAGTTGTAGCAGAGCGCGGTCAGCGCCAGGGTGAGCAGGCCGCGGTGCCGCAGCGCGCGCAGCGGCTCGGACAGGCTGGTCTTGCGGGGCGGTTTGGGGGTCTTCTCCACCAGGACCACCGTGGCCAGCAGCGCGATGGCCATGAGCACCGAGACGCCGAAGAACGGCCCGCGCCAGCTGATCTCGCCCAGCACGCCGCCGAGCAGCGGCCCCATCGCGATGCCGACGCCCAGGGCCGTCTCGTACAGCACGATGGCCCCGGCGAACCCGCCGCTGGCCGAGGCCACGATGACGGCCAGCGAGGTGGCGATGAACAGCGCGTTGCCGACCCCCAGCCGGCCCGGAACCCGATGATGGCGCTGATCGAGGGGGATGCGCCGGCCAGCGCGCTGAACACGACGATGAGGATCAGGCCGGCGATCAGGGTGCGCTTGGCGCCGATGCGGCTGGACACCCAGTTGGTGATGAGCATGGCCACCGCGGTGACCACCAGGTAGCTGGTGAACAGCAGGGTGACCTCGCTGGGCGAGGCGTGCAGCTCATGGGAAATGGAGGGCAGGATCGGGTCAACCAGGCCGATGCCCATGAACGAGACCACGCACGCGAACGCTACGGCGAAGACGGCCTTGGGCTGGTGGAACGGGCTCGCGGCCGTGGCTCCGGGTGCCCTGCTCATGATGTCGCCCCATTCGTGGTGGGAGATGGCTGGACGACGCGGTCCAGGTCCGGCGGCGGGGGGTCGTCCTGGCGGGCAGCTGCCAGCGTGTCGATCACGGGCATCGCGGCGGCCAGCGCGCGCTGCTCGTCCGGGCTGAGCCGGGCCAGCAGGCCGCCCAGCCGCTCGGCCCGCACCGCCCGGCGCCGGGCGAGCATGGCCTGGCCTGCCTCGGTGATGCGGACGAGCACCACCCGGCCGTCTGAGGGGTCCGGGACCCGGTCCACCAGGCCGCTGTCCTGCAGCCGGGCCACCAGCTGGGTCATGGCCGGCTGGGTGACCCCTTCCCGGGCGGCCAGCACGGTGAGGCGGCAGGGCCCGGACCGGTCCAGGGTGGCCAGCGTCGCGGCCGAGGTCAGGGACAGCCCGCTCGGCGGGCTGAGCCAGCGGAACAGCCCGATGAGCCGCTCCAGCCGGGCGGCGACCCCGGTGGCCAGCGCCCCATCGGCCAGGATCGTCCCGCGCCCGGGCTCAGCGGCTTCGGCGTCGAGTTGCATAAGATATTTATATCACTGTCTTATGTTGTGCTCTCCGGGGCGGGTGGCGCCGGGCCGGCCCGCCCCGGCGGGTGGCGGGGGCGGGGCGGGGCCGCGAGGGGACTACCATCGTGCTGGCGACGAGACGCGAGGGCTGGAGAGAATGCCGGGACCTGTTCTGACCGGATACCGGGCCGCGCGGGCCGGCGCGGGCGCCCGGGCTGCCCGCGCTGCCGCGGCGGCCTGCCTGGCGCTGCTCACGGCGGCCGGGCTGGCCGGGTGCTACGCACAGGCCAGTGCCGGGACTTCCATCGAACTCGCCACCGCCTATGTGCCGCTGCCGACCTCCGGCCGGACGGTCGCCTACCTGGTCATCCGGAACAACGGCGGGACGGACCGGCTGCTCGGCGCCCGGACCAGCGCCGGCGGCCAGGTCAGCCTGCGGGACCCCAGGGCCGAGGGCAGCGTCGTCATGCACACGGTCCGGTCGGTCACCATCCCGGGCCACAGCACCGTCCGGCTGGTCCCGGACGGCCTGCACCTGCTGATCACCGGCGCGCGCCCGATGCACAGCGGCAAGGACATCACGCTGACCCTGACGTTCGCGCACGCCGGGACCGTCTCCGTGGTGGCCCTGGTCACCAACCCGCAGACCGGCGGGAGCAGTTATTTCCTCAACTGACGGCCGCTCCGCCGCTGACCGGGGCGGCTCCCCCGGTGACGGCCGGCCCGGCCTGCTCTACCACATCGCGGCGGCCGCGGACTGGGAGCAGGCCCGGCGGGACGGCGCGTACCGGGTGTCCACCCGCGGCCGCACGCTGGAGCAGGAAGGCTTTATCCACGCCAGCACCGCCGCCCAGGTGGCGCTGGTGGCGAACGCCTTCTACTCCGATCACGCCGGGCAGTTGCTGCTGCTCACACTGGACCCGGAGCGGATCGGCGCGGAGATCCGCTGGGAGCCGGCGCCCGGTCACGCTGACCCCTTCCCGCACATCTACGGGCCGGTCCCGGCCGCGGCGGTGCTCCGGGCCGTCCCGCTGGACCGCGATCCGGCAGGCCGCTTCTCCTTCCCGGCCGGGCTCACGGCCCCGTCCGGAGAGTGAGGACGGGCGGGCCGGGTTATTGGCGGTAGCTGTCGAGGAAGCGGCCGATGCGGCGGATCGCGGCTTCCAGCTCGTCCGCTTCCGGCAGGGTGACGATGCGGAGGTGGTCGGGGCGCGGCCAGCTGAAGCCGGTGCCCTGGACGATGTGGATCTTCTCCTGGAGGAGAAGGTCGAGCACGAACCTCTCGTCATCATGGATGGGGTGCACGCTCAGGTCGATGCGGGGAAAGGCGTAGATGGCGCCTTGCGGCCGGACGCAGGACACGCCGGGGATCTCGTTGAGCGCCGCCCAGGCCCGGTCGCGCTGCTCGAGCAGGCGGCCGCCGGGCACCAGGAGCTTGTCCAGGCTGTCGTCAGCGAGCGCGGCGGGGATGGCATGCTGGGCCGGGACGCCGGGGCATAGCCGCATGCCGGCCAGCATGGTCAGGCCCTCCAGGTAATCGCGGGCGCGGCGGCGCGGGCCGGTCACCACCAGCCACCCGGCGCGGAACCCGGCCACCCGGTGGCTCTTGGACAGGCCGCCGAAGGTCAGGCACAGCACGTCGGGAGCGATGGCGGCGATGTGATGGTGCACGGCCCGGTCGTAGAGGATCTTGTCGTAGATCTCGTCGGCCAGGATCATCAGGTGGTGGCGGCGGGCCAGGCCGGCGATGCCCTCCAGCACCTCAGGCGGGTACACCGCGCCGGTCGGGTTGTTCGGGTTGATCACCACGATGGCCCTGGTCCGGCCAGTGATCCTGGCCTCAATGTCGTCCAGGTCAGGCAGCCACCCGGCCGGCTCGTCGCAGGCATAGTGCACGGCGGTACCGCCGGCCAGCCGGGTCACGGCGGTCCACAACGGGTAGTCGGGGCTGGGAATGAGCACCTCATCGCCGGCGTCCACCAGCGCCTGGATGGTCATCCCGGCCAGCTCGGACACGCCGTTGCCGAGGTAGACATCGGCCACGCTGACCGGGCCGGGGAGCCGCCGGGCGTAGTAGTCCGCCACCGCCTGGCGGGCAGGCAGGATGCCCCGGGCGTCGCTGTAGCCATGCGCCGCCGTCAGGTGCCGGGTCATGTCCCGCACGACCGCCTCGGGGGCTTCGAACCCGAACGCCGCCGGGTTGCCGATGTTGAGCCGCAGCACGCTGTGCCCGGCCGCTTCCAGCGCGTTGGCCTGCTCGATGACCGGACCGCGGATCTCGTAGCAGACCCCATGGAGCCTGCTCGCCTGCCTGAACTCCATCTCATGCCCCTTGCTGCTCGCTGCCTCCAGGCAGGCACTCTACTTGGTTATTCAAAGTTTTCGCTTGGATTTTCCAACTGATGTCTTTATGCTGACGGCATGCCGCGCCGCAGCTATGCGCATTACTGCACCATCGCCCGCTCCCTGGATGTGATCGGGGAGCGCTGGACACTGCTGATCATCCGCGAGCTGCTGCCCGGCCCCCGCCGGTACACCGAACTCCATGCCGACCTGCCGGGGATCAGCACCGACGTGCTGGCGGCCCGGCTCAAGGAGATGGAGGCCGACGGCCTCGTCGAGCGCCACCGGACCGGCCCGCCCACCCCGGCATGGGTCTACGAGCTCACCCCGCGGGGGCGCGGCCTGCTGCCGGTCCTCAGCGCGCTGGCCCGCTGGGGCGGCGGCCTCCTGGACGGCCAGGAGCCCACCGACGCACTGCGCAGCCACTGGCTCGCGCTCCCGCTGGCCCATCTGCTCGAGCGGGCCGCCCCCGGCCACCACGGGGTGACCGAACTGCGGATCGACGGCACCACCTGCTACGTGCGCACGGACGCCGGCGAGCCGTCACCGGCCTACGACAAGCCCGCCGAACCAGCCGCGGTGCTGACCCTCAGCACCGAAACCGCCATGCGGCTGACCAGCGCCCAGGTCAGCCTGGCCCAGGCGCTCTCGGCCGGCCAGCTCGGCATCGAGGGCGACTGCGATCTGGCCGATGCGCTGCGCGGCCTGCGCGCATCCCAGTCAGGCGGCCCGGCCGGGTAGCGGCCCGGCGCGTCAGCAGGCAGGCATTTGCCCCCGCCGCTATCGCGACATATCTTGTCTGGGATGGCCGGCGACGGCCCTGGGACCCGGAGGAAGACCTCGTGGCGATGCAGAGCGACACAGCGGTCAGTGCGGCCGACCGGGAGGCGGCGGCGGCCCGGCTGCGTGAGCAGTACTCAGCCGGGCGGCTCACCCTGGATGAGTTCCAGGAACGGCTGGACGCGGTCTACCGGGCCCAGGCGTCCTGGGAACTCGACCGGGTGACGGCGGACCTGCCGCTGGAGGGCGTCGTCTACGGGCCGGGCGGGCCGGGGCCGGCGGGTACCTGGCAGGCACCGCCGGCGTGCGCGCTGCCCTGGCCCAGGCGGGACGCCGGATCGCGCTCACTTTCGGCCTGCTGATGGCGGGCGGCTTCGTGGTGCTGGCCCTGCTGATCACCGCCTTCATGGTGCACGGCGGCGTGCTCGGCATCGTGCTGGCCGTCCTGCTGGCCATCGTCGCGGCGGGTGCGGCCGTGGTGGCCGGCCTGGCCTGGATCGCCACCCGGCTGTGGCGGCGCGGGGCCTGGCTGGAAGCGGTCCCGCTGCTGGCCGGCCAGCCCTGGCTGGGCCGGGCGGCCCGGCTCGCGTTCACCGGGCACGCCCTGTGGCGGCTGCGCGCCCGGCGCCGCCTCAGGAACGGCTGACCGCGCGCAACGGCACCACCAGGTACCGGAACTCCGGCACCGCGGCCGACCCGGCGTCAGTCCCCGCGCCGCCCTCGGCCGCGGCCACCCGGGTGATCAGGGCCGGCTTGGCCGGGCTGGTGAACTCGATGCGCACCAGCCCCGGCTCGGGCGGCTTCCCGCCATCCTCCGGCGCACCATCCTGGCCGGGCCCGTGCTGGCCGGGACTGTGCTGGCCGGGACTGGCGCGGGCTCCCCGGCCGCGCCGTCGCGCACCGCCGGGCTGGCCGCCGCGGTGAGCCCGTCCAGCAGGTAGTGCGGGTTGAACGCGATGCCCGGCTCGTCGCCGCGGAACTCGGCGGGTACCGTCTCCACGGCCCGGGCGCGGCCCTCGGTCCTCGCCTCGATGACCACGGAGCCGGGACGGAAGGTCAGCTGAACCGGGCTGGCCCGGTCGGCGACCAGCGAGACCCGCCGCACCGCCTCGGCGAACAGCCCGCCGGGCACCTCGGCCCGGCAGCCGAACTCGGCCGGGAACCGGGACCGGTACCGGATGAACTCCCCGCCGATCAGCCGTGCGGTCAGCCGCCGGCCGCCCATCCCGAAGCTGATCATGCCGTCGGCCGGGCGCGGTTCCGCGCCGCCGCGGCGGCCTCGGCGCAGAGCCACCGGCCGCCCGGCCCCCCGGGCCGTCAGCCGCGCTCTCCGGGCCGGTACCGAAGGCGACGGACACCGGCATCCCTGGCGTCATGGCCCGCGCGGCGTCGGCCAGGGTGCGGGCCGGCACCAGCGCGGCGGCGCGCAGCCCCGGCCGGGCCGCGGCCCAGGGCATCTCGCGGACGGCCAGCCGGTACCGGTCGGTGGCGGCCAGCGTGAGCGTCCCGCCGTCGATGTCGAGGCAGACCCCGGTGAGCATGGGCAGGGTGTCGTCGCGGCTGGCGGCCGGCGCCACCTGCCCGATGGCCGGCCCCAGCACGCCGCCGTCGATGGTCCCGGCCAGGGGCGGCGGCTCCGGCAGCGACGGGTACTCGTCGGCCGCCAGCGCGTACAGGGTGAACTCCGCGCTGCCGCAGGTCAGGTTGACGGCGTCATCGGTGGCGGCGACGTCCACGGCCAGCGCCGGGAGGTTACGGGTGATCTCGGTGAGCAGCCGGCCCGGCACGATCACCGTGCCGGGCTCGGCAACCTCCGCGTCGATCTGCGCGGTGGCGGACACCTCGTAGTCGAAGCAGGACAGCGTCAATCCCCCGTCGGCGGCGGCGTCGAGCCGCAGCCCGGACAGGACCGGGACCACCGGGCGCGTGGGCAGGGCGCGGGCCACCCAGCTGACCGCTTCCGCCAGCGCGTCCCGATCGACCCGGAATTTCATGACCCTGCCCTCCGCGTGCCTGCCGAACTTCTGGCACGCTCCGATCCTGGCACGCGGCACCGACAATCCGGGACCGTCACCGGGCATCCCGGACGGGCGGCCGCACCCGGGCGGCCGGAGGCGCGCCGGCGGCCAGCCGGCCCCGGCCCCGCTCCAGGCGCCGTCAGGCCAGCCCGGGCGGCGCGGAGGCCAGGGTAGCGGTGATGGCCTCGGCCAGCGCCCGCGCCGACTCCGCGGTCAGTTCCACCGCGACCCGCGCGGACGGCCCCTGGCCCGGGTTGCAGGAAATCGATGTTCAGCGTGTGCTCGGCGGGCGCGTGCACCGGGTGGTCGAAGTAGACGGTGGCCTCGCTCAGCGGGAACCAGCCGGCCGCGCCCTTGCCGCTGCCGGTGACGTCAACCTTCTCGGTGAGGTACGTGCACATGGCGGTCTCCCCTTCCTCAGCCGGCCAGGTAGCGGCCGAAGAAGTCCCAGATCCGCTGCCAGCCGTCGTTGGCGGCCTCGGGCCGGTAGGCGGGCCGGTTCACCGAGAAGAAGGCGTGGCCGGCGCCGTCGTAGCTGTGGAACTCGAACGGCTTGCCCGCGCTTGCCAGCGCCTTGTCCAGCTCGGCGACCTGCTCGGGGGACGGGTGCTGGTCCTCGTCGCCGAACAGCCCGAGCAGCGGGCAGGACAGGTGCGGGGCAAGGTGCACGATCGGGCCGACCTTGAGCGGCATGCCCTCGGGCGGGGTGCCGACCACGAACGCGCCGTAGCAGTCGACGGCCGCGTCGAGCGGCAGGCTGCAGGCGGCCAGGAAGGACTGGCGCCCGCCGGAGCAGTAGCCGATCACCCCGACCTTGCCGTTGGAGTTCGGCATGGCCCGCAGGAACGCCGCGGCCGCGCCGACGTCGCCGACCAGCCGCTCGTCCGGCACGCCGCCCTGCGCCCGGACGGCGGCCGCGGCATCGTCCGGGCTGGCGCCGGGCGCCTCCCGGTAGTACAGGTTCGGGCAGATGGCGGTGTACCCGTGCACCGCGAAGGTCCGGGTGATCTCCTTGGTCTGCGCGTCGTAGCCGGGCATGTGGTGGATCACCACGACGCTGCCGAACGGGCCCGGGCCCGAGCGGCCGGGCCAGGTAGGCCTCGATCTGGTCCCCGCCGTGGCCGGTCAGGCTGATGGTCTCCGCCATGATGCCGTCGTACATCGGCTGTCCTCTCCGCGAGACGCGCACGTCCCTGCCTGCTTCCCGTGCCCAGGTATCGCTCACATCCTGCCAGCGCCCTCCGGCGGCAGGCCGCGGAACCCCGCGCCGGCCGCGCCGGGCGGGATGAGAGACTCCCCTGCATGACTTATCTGGCCGCGCCTGACCGCTACGACGAGAAGATGCCCTACCGCCGCTGCGGGCGCAGCGGGATCAGGCTCCCGGAGATATCGCTGGGGCTGTGGCAGAACTTCGGCGACGACCGCCCGGTGGACACCCAGCGGGCCATCCTGCGCCGGGCCTTCGACCTGGGCGTCACCCACTTCGACCTGGCCAACAACTACGGGCCGCCGTACGGCTCGGCGGAGATCAACTTCGGCCGGATCCTGCGCGAGGACTTCCGCCCGTACCGGGACGAGCTGATCATCTCCACCAAGGCCGGCTACGACATGTGGCCCGGCCCCTACGGCGACTGGGGCTCGCGCAAGTACCTGCTGGCCAGCCTGGACCAGTCGCTGGCCCGGATGGGCCTGGAGTACGTGGACATCTTCTACAGCCACCGAGCCGACCCGGACACGCCGCTGGAGGAGACGATGGGCGCGCTGGCCACCGCGGTCAGCTCGGGCCGGGCGCTGTACGCCGGCATCTCCTCGTACTCAGCCGCAGCGCACCCGGGAGGCGGCCGCCATCCTGCGCGACCTGGGCACCCCGCTGCTCATCCACCAGCCGTCCTACTCCATGCTGAACCGCTGGATCGAGGAGGGGCTGCTGGACGTCGCTGGGCGAGGAGGGCATCGGCTGCATCGCGTTCTCGCCGCTGGCCCAGGGCCTGCTGACGACGAAATACCTCGACGGCGTGCCGGGTGACTCGCGGGCGTCGCGGGATGGCTCGCTATCCCGTGGCCAGATCACCGAACGGAACCTGGCCCACGTCCGTGCCCTGAACCAGATCGCGGCCGCGCGGGGCCAGAGCCTGGCCCAGATGGCGCTGAGCTGGGTGCTGCGCGATGACCGGGTGACCTCGGCGCTGATCGGCGCGAGCAGCGTCGCGCAACTGGAGGAGAACCTGGCCGCGGCGGGGAAGACGGAGTTCAGCGCGGAGGAGGTGGCCGCCATCGACGGCCACGCGGTCGAGGCCGGGATCAACATCTGGGCCGAGTCCAGCCGCCACTGAGTGAGCCGGGGGTGCCCGCACCGGGCCCCCCAGCGATTGGCCCGTACCCCTCCCACCTGATCCGGTTACGCGTAGTAACTGCGTCAAACAGGTGGAAGACCAGGCATGGATGCGAGATGCTCACTCGGAGTGTTTACATTGGGTAACCGGCCTGGGAGGGGGCACGGCGATGGCACCGGCCGTTTTAGCTCTGGTCCTGATCGGCGTTCTCTTCCTGGGCAGCGCCATCGGGTGGCACGGCCGGCGGGCTTACGGCTCGCACGGGGACATGAAGGTGAACAAGTCCCGGGTCCCGACGTTCCGCCGGAACCGGAACCGGGCCGGGCTGCTCACCGCGGCCCTGGTGATCCTCGGCCTGCTGCTCATCAAGGCGCTGACCCTGCGCTGAACTGCCCGGGGGGACGACCCCCGGAACCCCGCGCATCGGTCGTGGTCAGCTTCCCGTGCACGCCGGGCTGGCCACCACCAGGCCGAAGGCCAGCGGGCCGTCCTGCCCGGCATCCGGGTTGGTGAAGATGCCCACGCCGTCACCGGCCGGGATGGCCGCCGGGCGGATCGTAATGTACTGAACGTGCAGAGGCGGCTGGGGCCTCGGGAAGTGGCTCCGCGCCTCCACCTGTCCGTGGCGCAGGTTGCGCAGGGGATGCGGCACGAGGCTGAACACCGCCAGCAGTCTCCCCTTGGGAACGTTGTCCACCTGGCAGGCCGGGAGCGGCAGGCTAAACGAGACACTGGCGGGCACGCCGTCGGCGCGCAGCCGGGCCTGCAGCCCGGCTGGGTCGCGCAGTTCCCGGATGGTGATCGTGATCGTGCCGTCGTCGTGCCTGGTCACCGTCCAGGCAGCCAGTTGCGCGGCGCTGGCCGGGTGGCTGGCCGGGGCCAGCGCCGTGACGGCCACCGCCGCGCCGGCCACCACGGCCGCCGCCGCTGCGGCGCCGGGCAGCAGCCGCCGGCGGCCCCGGATCTGGCGGCCGCGCCGGGTGACCTGGTCGAGCGGGGCGGCCAGGCCGACCTCCGCGAAGGGCTCCCGCAGGGTGGCGAGCAGCTGATCGTCGTTCATGGCCGGGTCTCCTTCGGCTGGGCGGGCATGAGGTCGTCACGCAAGGTGGCGATGGCACGGGCCAGGTGAGCGGTTACCGTGCCGGGGGCGATGCCCAGCACCTCGGCGGTGCGGGCGGTATTCAGGTCCAGGAACAGGCGCAGCGCGACCACCTCCCGCTGGCGGGCCGGCAGCCGCATCAAGGCGGCCATGATCCTTGGATCGGCCGGGCCGCCGGGCACCGGGTCCACGCTGGGCTGCTCCCCGGCCGTGCCTGGTTCGGCCAGCGGAATCTCCCGGCGCCGGCGCCGCCACCGGGACACGTTCAGGTTCAGCGCGGTCCGCACCACCCAGGCCACCGGGGCCGGATGACGGCTGACCGCGGGCCAGCGGGCCCAGGCCCGGGCGAACGCCTCCGCCACCAGGTCCTGCGCCAGGTCCTGGTCGCTGACGCTGACCAGGACGGTGCGCAGGCAGTCATCTTTGGCCTGGCGGTAGAACTCCGCGAAGTCCGTGGGTTGCGTTCCCATGCCCGTTCTACGCACAGCCTGCCCGCCGCACTTACCTGGCCGCCACCGGGCTCACCCCGGCGGGGCGGCCGGGCCCGTCCGGCCCGGTCAGGTCGCGGGCGGGATGCTCTGCGGGAACCTGAACACCTGGTGCGGGTCGTACTTGGCCTTCACCTGGGTCAGCCGGGTGAAGTTGGCCCCGTAGTAGGCCTGCCGCCAGTTAGTCAGGTCCGGGTCCACGTAGTTCTGGTAGCACTGGCCACTGGCCCAGGGCCGCATGGCGGCGTAGAACGAGCGCAGCCAGGCGTGCTGCGCCGCCGACCCTGCGCCGCCCGTGCCCGCGTTCCAGCTGGTCGAGTACTGGGCGTCGAACAACGCGTTGCGGTGCACGAAGGCGGTCGCGGACGGGCTGACCCGGTTCAATGCGCCGCCGAACGCGTCGAACCCGATCGCGCCGGCCCCGCCCGGCGCGCCGCGTACCGAGCGCGCCCGCTCGATCTGGCTGAGCAGCGTCCGGATGCCCGCCGCCGGGATCTTCCTGGTGAAGAAGTCGGACTTGGCGTAGGACGGCACGCGGGACAGGCGGCCGTCCTTGGTCTGCGACGGCAGGTGGCACTCGGAGAACGAGAAGCTGCCGCAGCCGGCCATGATCAGCATCGCGTTCATGTAGCTGGTCTGGAAGGGCGCGCCCGACGACGGCCGTGAGCCGGCCGCCGCGTACAGCCGGTTGAGCAGCTGCTGGCAGCCCGCCACGCTGCCCAGGTAAGTGCCGCCCACCTGCAGGAACAGGGGGCCGCCCGACGTGCCCGCCGACAGCAGCAGGTTGGACCAGAGCGCGTCCGGCTGGAATGGCGCCCAGGACTGCCACGCGGACATCACCCGGGCCGCCTGGGACCAGGGCCAGCGCAGGAAGAAGCACACCAGCTGGGACAGCGGCCGGGTGCGGAAGGTGAACGAGGTGGCGATGCCGAAGTTGCCGCCGCCCCCGCCGCGGCTGGCCCAGAACAAGTCGCTGTTCTGGGTGGCCGTGCAGGTCCGGACCTGGCCGTCCGCGGTCACGATCTGGACCGCCTGGAGGTTGTCGCTGGCCAGCCCGAAGGCACGGGACAGCACCCCGACGCCGCCACCGAGGGTGAGCCCGGCCACGCCGACCGTGGCGCAGGAGCCGCCAGGGACGGCCAGGCCGCGCGCCGCCAGCCGCTGGTACATGTCGATGAGGTGCAGGCCCGTGCCGACCTGGACCGATCCTCCGGTCACCCGGAAGGAGTTCATCGCGGTGACGTCCACGATGAGGCCGCTGGTGCTGGACCAGCCCGCGTAGCTGTGCCCGCCGGACCGGGCCGCGACCGGCAGCCCGAACTTCCGCACGAAGGCCAGGCAGGTGCTCACGTCCCGGGGGGTGGCGCAGTAGGCGATGCCGGCCGGGTGCAGCACGTCGAACCGGGGGTCGAAGAGTTCCTTGGCCGTGGCGTAGGAGCGCTGTCCCGGGCGGACCAGGTTGTGCGTGGACAGGGCCCGGCGCAGCGCCTGCCAGTCGGCCGGGCCCGGCCCGGCCTGTGCCGCCGCCCCGGCGGACGGGCGGCTGGCCCGCTGCGGCCCGGCCGGCCTCAGCAGGCCCCCGGACAGCCCGCCGGCCAGCGGGATCGCTCCCGCGGCCGCCCCGGCCAGGGCGAAGAACCGGCGGCGTGGCGGCGCCCCCGCGTCGTCGCCCTGGCCGGGCAGCGCCCCCGCGTCGTCACCATGCTGCAGCAGGTCGCCGTCCATCGTGCCCCCAGTTCCGCGCCGCGGATTGCTCCGGGCGGCCGCCGTGCCCACAGGGATAGCTTGCCCGCGGGGTCGCCCCGTTATCTAGTGAGACGCAATACGACAGCACGCGGTTGTGTGCGTTAAGTAATTATGTACTTCCTTTCCGTGATCACAGGGACACGGACGCGCCGCGCGGGCCCCGCCGCCCGGAAAAGAATTTGACCTACTCAAGCAACTCGCCTAGTGTTTGAGTCACTCAACTATTGAGCGGCTCAGGGGTTGCCGCCAGGGGCGAGGCCCGGGGGGAGGCAGGAGGCACCATGAACCCGCGCACCGACGAAGACCAGCTGGACCTGGACTTCATCGACGCCCTGGCGGGCCTGTTCGCCCGGCTGCTGGCCGAGGGCGAGCAACTGGCCAAGGAGTTCGGGGTGCCCGCGTTCTTCATCAAGGCCCTGCACCTGATCGACGGCCCGCTCGCCATGAAGGAACTGGGCAAGCGGATGCACTGCGACCCCTCATTCGTCACCGGCATCGCCGACATGCTCGAGAAGCGCGGGCTCGCGGCGCGGGAGAGCGACCCGGCTGACCGCCGGGTGAAGCGCCTCGTGCTGACCGACGCCGGCCAGCAGCTGAAGCACCAGATGGAGCAGGAGATGCTGGCGCGCACGCCGTGGCGCCAGGCGCTCACGCGCACCGAGCGCGCCACCCTGCTCGACCTGATCCACAAGATGGCGCCGCCGATCAGCGCCACCGACGCGCCCTGCCCCGCGGAGGAGGTGACCGGCTTCCTGGCGACCGCCGCCGCTCCCCCGGTCGGCTGACTTGCTTACCGGGCTGGCCTGCCGCGCTCAGGGCTGAGCGCGGCCCGCGCACCGCGACGAGTGCGCCGGGTGAGCGGCCGTTGCACCCTCCTCTTCCCCTGAACTTCTGGCCCGCGGCGGCGCCGCGAGCTTAGTGATCTGTGCCCTGACAAGGAGAAGGCATGAGTTCTGCACAGCCCGCCACCGGGCGGGCCGCACCAGGCGGCGCGGCCGCCGGGCGGGCCGGGCGCCATCTCGGCCTGGCCCTGCTGGTGATCGCGACCGCTCAGCTCATGGTGGTGCTGGACGCGACCATCGTGAACGTGGCGCTGCCCCACGTCCAGAGGGCGCTCGGGTTCTCCGGGACCGGCCTGGAATGGGTCGTCAACGCCTACGCGCTGACGTTCGGCGGCCTGCTGCTGCTGGGCGGCCGGGCCGGGGACATCCTCGGCCGGCGGCGCGTGTTCATCGCCGGGATCATCCTGTTCTCGGTGGCGTCCCTGCTCGGCGGTTTCGCCACCACTCAGGCCTGGCTGCTGGCGGCCCGCGCCGCGCAGGGGGTCGGGGGCGCCATCATCGCCCCGACGGCCCTGTCCCTGGTCACCACCACCTTCCCGGAGGGGCCCCCGCGGAACCGGGCGATGGGCGTCTACGCCGCGATGAGCATCGGCGGCGCCGCGGTCGGCCTGATCGCAGGCGGCCTGCTCACCACCTACCTGTCCTGGCGCTGGGTGCTGTTCGTCAACGTCCCGATCGGGGCTGTGGTCGCGATCCTCGCGCCGCGGGCTTTCGCCGAGTCGGAGCGGCGGCCGGGCCGGTTCGACCTGCCGGGCGCCATCACCAGCACGCTGGGCCTGGCCGCCCTGGTCTACGGCCTGACCAGTGCAGCCACCACCCCGAACGGCGTCTCGCACTGGGGTGACACCAAGGTCATCGCCTCGCTCACCGCCGCGGTCGTGCTGCTGGTGTCGTTCGTCTTCATCGAGTCTCGCAGCCCGCACGCGCTGATGCCGTTGCGGATCTTCCGCAACCGGAACCGGTCCGCGGCCAACCTGATCATGCTGTGCATCGGCACCGCGATGTTCGGGATGTTCTTCTTCCTGACCATCTTCGTGCAGACGGTCTGGGGCTACAGCGCCCTGAAGTCCGGCATCGCCTTCCTGCCGATGGTCGCCACCATCATGGTGATGGCCGGGGTCAGCGCCCAGCTGGTGCCGCGGATCGGCGCCCGGCCGCTGCTCATCGCCGGGTCGGCGATCAGCGCGGGCGGGATGTTCTGGCTGTCGCGGATCACCGAGCACAGCACCTACACGGGGGGCCTGCTCGGCCCGCTGATGGTCACCGCGGCCGGCCTGGGCATGCTGTTCATGCCCGTCACCCTGATCGCCCTGTCGAAGGTCCCGGACCGCGACGCCGGCCTGGCCGCCAGCCTGCCCAACGTCGGCCAGCAGGTCGGCGGCTCGATCGGGCTCGCCCTGCTCGGCACCGTGGCCTGGACCGTGGTGTCCAACACCGCACGGCACTCGGCCGAGGCGGCCAAGGCGGCCGCCGTGACCGCCGCCAAGGCCGGCCACCCGGTGCACGTCACCACGTCCGGAGCCCAGGCGGCCGCCCTGGCCATCTACCACCACGCGCTGGCGGTCGGGTTCTCCCGCGGGTTCGAGGTCTCGTCCGGGATCATGGTGATCGCCCTGATCGTGGTGCTCGCCGCGATCCGGGTGAAGCGCGCGGACCTGGCCGGCGCCCAGACCGCGCTGGCCAGCCCGGCCGGTGACGCGGTCACCATGGAAGCGATGCGGATCGAGTGATCTGCCGGCGGGGCCTGCCGGGCCAGCCCGTCAGGCCCCGCCGCGGGACCAACGCCCCTGCCCCGGGCCGCCCGCCCAGCCGATGCTGGAACGGGTGATCCGGGGAGGAGGCGGTCACGATGCGCGTGGTGATCGTGTACGAGAGCTTGTTCGGCAACACCCATGACGTGGCCGGGGCGATCCGGGACGGGATCGCGGCGGCCCGGCCCGAGGCCAGCGTCAGCTGCGTCCAGGCCACCGAGGCGGACCGCGACCTGGCGCTCGGCGCCGACCTGCTGGTCGTCGGCGGCCCGACCCACCTGCACGGCCTGTCCACCGCGGTCACCAGGAAGATGGGCCTCAAGGCGGAGCAGCGCGCCCCGGCCGGGGTTCCCGGGCACGGCCCGGAGCCTGGCGCGGCCGGCCCCGGCATCCGGGAGTGGTTCCGCGGCCTGCCGAAGGCCCCGGCGGGCAGCCGCAGCGCGGCCTTCGACACCCGCGGCGACGTCCGGCACGCGGGCGGGGCGGCCAACGGCATCGCGCGGCGGCTCCGCCGCCACGGTTACGAGCTGATCGGCGAGCCGGCCGGGTTCCTGGTGGAGGACGTCGGGGGGCCGCTCCGCGAGGGCGAGCAGGAGCGCGCCCGGGCGTGGGGGGCCAGCCTGCTGGCCTAGTGGCGGCTGGCCCGCGCTAGCCGGCGGCCCGGCTGGGCCGCCCCTCCGTCACGGGGTGCCCGGGTTCGGGTTGGCCGCGGGCAGGCCGGAGCAGATGCTGGCGGCCGCGTTGCGGCTCTGCACCGCCTGGCTGCCGGTGCCGCCCGGTGCGGCCGTCTTCCCGCTGCTGCCCGCCTGGCCGCCCTTGGCCGCATGGTGCGGCGCGGCGGGCGCCTTGACGCCCGTGAAGTCACTGCCGAGGACCAGGGTGACCGGCCCGGCCGTGCCCTCCTGCGGGGCGGGCTCGGCCAGCTGGTCCTGCGCGGCGGGCGTGGCCTTGAGCGCGGTCATCAGCGTGTACGCGCCGTCGGCCTGCGCGGTCCCGGAGTACGTCACCGTGGTGGTGGCGGTGGCCGGGGCGTTACCGGTGCCGATCACGCGGAAGCCGAGCGCCCGGAGCCGGGCCGCTGTCTTCCCGGCCAGCCCGGGGGTGCCGGTGCCATTCATCACCCGCACCTGGACCTGGTGGTACGGCAGCGTGGGCAGCCGGCCTGTCCACGGCTGGCCGTCGAGGACCATCTGGAAGATCACGTCGTCGGCGGGCTCCTGGGGCAGCAGCCGGTTGATGTTGGCCGGGTCGGTGATGGTCGGCATAGTCAGCAGCGTCACGTTCTTCGCGTGCAGCTGGGTAAGGCTCTTGGCCAGGCTGAGCAGCTTGCTGATCGAGTCGAGGCCCTGGTCCACGGTGAGCGCCCGGGTGGCCACGTCAGCGACCTTAAGCAGCTGCACCGAGTTGCTGAGCAGGCCCTGGGTCTGGACCTTCTGGATGACCGAGGACATGAAGGCCTGCTGCAGCTCGATCCGGGGCAGGTCGCCGCCGACGTCCCCCTCCGCCGTGACCCCGTGCCGGGTGCGCACGTAGGCCAGCGCCTGGTTGTAGGTGAGCAGGTGCTTGCCGCCGCGGAGGTTCAGGCCGCTGAACGGGTCGTGGTAGCCGCTGCGCGGGACGCAGACCTCCACCCCGCCGATCGTGTCCACCATCGCGCGGAACGAGTTGAAGTTGAACATGACGAAGTGGTCGAGCTTGATCCCGGTCAGGTCCTCCACCGTGCTGACCGCGCAGGACGGGCCGCCGATGTTCATCGCGCCGTCGATGATCGCCAGCTGGTACGGGCCCATGACGCCGGTCCCGACGCTGGGCCGGGCCTGGCAGGCCGGCTCGTAGACCATGGTGTCCCGCGGGATGGACAGCACGATCGCATGGGTGTGCGCGGGGTCCATGTGCACCAGCAGCAGGTTGTCGGAGTTGCTGGTGTTCAGGGCCGGGTTGCTGCCCAGGTCGCCGCGCCGCTGCCCGTCCCGGGTCTGCGACCCGAGCAGCAGGATGTTCTGCACCCCGTAGACCGACCGGCCGCTCAGGTGGCTGACCTTGGTCACGCTGATGTTGCCGTCCAGCCGCCGGTAGATGGCGTAGGCGCCCAGGCTGGCGGCGACCGCCACGACGACGGCGACGGTGCCTGCGATGTAGCCCGCCCGGGCCAGCCAGCCGCGCTGGCGCCAGCCGTGCGGCCGTGGCCTGGCCTTCATCCGGCCGCCCGCGAGCGGCGGCAGCGAGTCCCGTGCATGTCACTCCAGTCCAGGCCCGGCCCAGGGATCCAAGAATGGTTGCGCAATAACGCAAGCGAGAGCATACCGCCGCGCTACGGGTCAGCGGCGAGAGCTAGCAGAGCCCGCTGGGCAGAGCGGGCTAGAGAGCAGGTCAGGCGCCTGCCGGCCAGGCACTCCCCGGGGCCGGCCGCCGCTCCCCCACCATCTGGTGCACCAGCGTGACCAGGCGGGGATCAGCTACCAGGTAGACCTGCCGGCGGCCCTCGCGCCGGGACTGCACCAGGCTGGCCAGCTTCAGCTTGGCCAGGTGCTGGCTGACGGTCTGCAGCGTGCCGCCGGTGTGGTCGGCCAGCGTGCCGACGTCGCGTTCCTCCTCGGCCAGCAGCCACAGGATGTGCAGCCGCACCGGAGAGGCCAGCAGCCCGAAGGTCGCCGCCGCCCGCTGCAGCACCTCAGGTGGAGGTTGCGCGGCGCGGCTGCCGTCGTTGGCTGCCGTCTCGGTCATCAGGGCATCCCCCGTCCAGGTATTGTCCTGGTAAAGCCTGGTGCAACAGGCGGCGCTGCGCAAACGCGCCGCACCGGCCGCACGCCGGTTACCCCCGGGTACCCCCGCCGGAAAGAAAAATGCCCCGGACCTGACGAAGACCCGGGGCGCCCGCGATGTCTTGCGGCATCACACATGGCTCCCGCGATAGGACTCGAACCTATAACCTGCCGGTTAACAGCCGGACGCTCTGCCGATTGAGCTACGCGGGATCAGCCGGCGATCGTGGCCCGGGCACAGGACCGCAGTTTCACGACGCCGGGCACAAGGGTAGCGCACCCGGGACAGTCCCCGTGGCGGGCCAGGAACGCGGCACGGGGGAACGCACGTCCCGTCACGGCCATTTCCCGCCGCGTAACCTGGAGTACGCCCGGGCATCAGGGGAAGGTCAACCCTGCGCAGTGGATGTCGGTCGAGAGAGGGTGCCAGATGCGGTACCGGTTTACGTTCTTCGCTGGGCTCGCCGTGGGCTTCGTGGTCGGCGCGCGGGCAGGCCGGGAACGTTATGAGCAGATGAAGAAGCTGGCCCGCAAGGCGGGGGACAGCCCCGCCCTGCAGCAGCTGGCGGGCGCGGCCCAGGCCCAGGCGGGCAACCTGGCCAGGTCGGCCAAGGACAAGGCCGCGCAGCGGGTTCCGGGGCTCACCGCCAAGGCGAAGAGCAAGGTCGGGGGCCACATCCCGGGGATGGGCGCGCGGAACGCCAACGGGCACTCCCAGGGGGGCAGCACGTACACGGCCACCCCGGACAGTCCCGGCACGGGCGGGCAGCGCTAGCGGCACCGGCTGCGGCCCGGCCCGCTGACGCCGGGCAGCCGGCCTGGCCGGCCGGGCCGCACCCCGTGCCCCGCCATCCTGCGCAGGCCGCCGTGACGCGGCCACCCCCGACATCCGGGCGGCACCTCACGCCCAGGCATCGTCCGCGGCCAGCCGCTCGGCCACCCGGTCGTGGAAGCTCTTGCGCCGGAGTGCCTCCTCGATGTCCCTGACCACCTGGCTCAGCGGGTAGGGGATCTCGTCCTCGATCTCGGCCAGCGCGCCCTCGGTGGCCCGCCATTCCGCCGCCATCTGCTCCGCCGCACGCTCGGCCTGGGGCGTCAGGCGCACCGTCTTGCTGCGCAGGTCGGGCCCGGGGCCGACCTCGGCCCAGCCGGCCGCCCGCAGCGCCGCCACCTTCTGGCTGACCGCCGAGTGGGTGAGCTGGACCGAGGCGGCGAGCTCGGTGATGGTCATCGGGCCGCGGGCCCGCAGCCGGAGCAGCTCCATGACCCAGCTGGGCTTGAACCCGCTGATCCCCGCCTCGTCGTAGAGCCGGGCGATGTCGGCGTCCATGGCCGCCTGCAGCAGCCGCCACGGCCGCCAGCGGCTGTGCTCGGTCGGGTCGGTCCTGCGCTCGTTCACCCGGTAATCGTAACAGCACTTATATAAGTGCTGTTACGATTACCTCTCCGCGAGCGGGAGGAGACCGGGACCGTGCTGGCCGGACGGCGCCTGCTGGCGGATCTCACCCCGCTGCGGGAGTCGGGCGCCTACCGGCGGCTGTGGGCGGGCACCACCGTGTCCTCGGCCGGGAGCGCGCTGGCCGCCTTCGCCCTGGTGCTCCAGGTCTACCAGCTGACCCGGTCCTCGTTCGCGGTCGGCGCCCTCGGCCTGGCCGCCATGGCGCCTACCCTCCTGATCGGCCTGCTCGGCGGGCCGCTCGCCGACCTGGTCGACCGGCGCCGCCTGGTGCTGATCACCAGCAGCGGCCTGGCGGCGGTCTCGGCGGGGCTCGCCGTCGCGGCCTGGACGGGACTGCGCCAGGTCTGGCTGCTGTACGTGCTGGCGGCGGCCCAGGCCGCGCTGAACGCCATCGACCGGCCGGCCCGCGCCACCTTCACGGCCAGCCTGCTGCGGCCCGGCCGGATCGCCGCCGGGCTGGCCCTGGAGCGGCTCAGCAACCAGATCGTGCTCACCACCGGGCCGGCCATCGCCGGAGTCATCGCCGCGGCCCCGGGCCTCGGGCTGCCCGCCTGCTACCTGCTCGATACGGCCAGCTTCGCGGCCGCCCTCTACGCGGTGACCAGGCTGCCCGCGATCCGCCCGGAGGGCGGCCTGACCCGGCCAGGTCCCCGGGCGGTCGCCGAGGGAATGCACTTCATCCGGCGCAGCCCTCTGCTGGCGGGCGCCTTCCTGGCCGACCTGAACGCGACCGTGTTCGGCCTCCCGGTGGCCCTGTTCCCGGCGATCAACGCGGCGCGATTCGGCGGCAGCCCGGCCACGCTGGGCCTGTTCACCGCCGCCATCGGCGTGGGCGGCCTGGCCAGCGCGGCCTGTTCCGGGCCGGTCGGGTCGGTGGCGCGGCCCGGCCGGGCCATGCTCGCCGCGGTGGCGGTGTGGGGCGCCGCCTTCGCGGGCTTCGCCGTGGCGCCCGCCTTGTGGCTGGCGCTCGCGCTGCTGGCGGCCGCCGGGGCGGCCGATACCTTCACCGTGGTCTTCCGGGGCGCCATCGTGCAGACGGTCACCCCCGGGCCGCTCCGCGGGCGGGTACTGGCGGCCGACTACGTGGTCGGCGCGGGCGGCCCGCAGCTCGGGAACGTGGAGGCCGGCGCCCTGGCCTCGCTGACCTCACCGGCTGTCAGCGCGCTGGCCGGCGGGCTGATCACGGTGGCGGGCGCGGTGGTGATCGGCCTGGCCCTGCCGGTATTCACCCGGTATCACCGGGCCCCGGCTGATCCCGCCCCAGCCGCCGGGTAGCCCGCTGGCAGCGGTTCTGAGCGCCCGGCGGCCAGGCCGGGGGCCGTTTTGGGCCTGGTTAGAGGACTACCGGTAACGGTATAACCAGCCCATGAGTCCACTATCCGGGGTACTCGGCGAAGCCTGGGGCTACTACAAGCGCTTCGCAGCCCATTTCCTGATCATCGCGTTCGCGATTTACCTGGGCGCCGCGATCATTGTGCTGCTGCTGTCGCTCGCCGGGCCCATCGGCGCGTTCATCGGCGTCATCATCAACCTGATCGCCGCGTTCCTGGTGCAGGCCGCACTGGTCAAGGCGGTGCAGGACGTCCGGGATGGCCGCGCGGACCTGGACCTGGGCGAGACGGTGCGGGCGGCGCTGCCTTTCGTGGCGACCGTGGCTGTCGCGTCCATCCTGGCCAGTATCGGCATTGCCATCGGGTTTGTCCTGATTATCGTACCGGGGCTGATCCTGCTGACGTTCTGGTCACTGATCGTGCCGAGCATCGTGATCGGCGGCGAGGGAATCACCGGCTCGTTCAGCAAGAGCTGGCGGACGGTCCGTGGCTACGCCTGGCACGTGTTCGGCACGTACGTGCTGGTCTTCCTGATCCTCATCGTGTTCGACATCGTGCTCGGCCTCATCCTGCTGGCGCTGCCGCTGCTGGCCCGCAGTTTCATCAGCAGCATCGTGTCCGGCACCCTGGTCGCCCCGTTCCTGGCCCTGGTGGTCACGCTGGTCTATTACCGGCTCACCGCGGCCCACGGGGCAGCTGCCCAGGAGGGCGCGCCCGGTTACGGCGGCCCCGGCTACGGCGGCCCGGGGTACCAGCCACCAGCGGGCGGCCCCGGCTACCCGCCACCCGGCGGCCCCGGCTACCCGCCACCCGGCGGCCCGGAGTACCCGCCGCCCGCGGGCGGCCCCGGCTACCCGCCACCCGGCGGCCCGGCCAGCGCCCCGCCACCGAGCGCCGGACCGCGGCCGGCCAACCCGGACAGCCAGCCGTGAGCCATGCGCCGTGCCCCGCGTGAGCCACGCGGGGCACGGCGCGCTCCGGGCGCGGGAGCGGCCGCCTACCAGACGTCGCCGTCACGCCAGTCGCAGGTCAGCTCGCCGGTCACGTCGAGCGGCACCGACATGGGCAGGACGTAGATGGCATCGTCGTCATCTGCCGTGCGCCGGATGCCGGACGGGGTGAGCGCCGAGGTCGGCCCCTGCCACGGCAGCCAGCCGCGTGCCGCGTAGAACTCGCGGGCCTCCTCGGTGGTCCCGAGGGCACCCAGGTCGTAGGCGCCGCGGATGATGCGCTCCATCGCCGCCATGAGCGCCGCCCCGTGCCCGCGCCCGCGCCAGGCCGCGCGGACGGCGACAGCTTCCACGTACCCGGCGCGCAGCGCCCGGCCCCGGTGCACCAGCCGCCGCTGGATCACCGACGCGTGCCCCACCAGCTCGGGCCCGTCCCAGGCCAGCGCGTGCATGCCGCCGAGCCCGTGCTCCCAGTCACCGTCCGTCATGTCGTCGAACACGTCGAAGAGCAGGGCCCGTGCGGCCTCGAGGGCGGGCGCATCCAGGTCAGCGGTATGGGCGGTGCGCAGTCCAGTCATGCCTAGCATCATCACCGGGCCGCCCGGCCCGGGCGAGCCAATAACGGGCCCGCGTGACAGCGGTTCGGTCCTGACCCCCCGGGGGGTCAGGACCGAACCGCTCTGCGATCGGCGCTCCTCCTAACCCAGGTACTCCTTCAGCATCTGGGCGCGGCTGGGGTGGCGCAGCTTGGCCAGGGTCTTGGACTCGATCTGGCGGATCCGCTCCCGGGTGACCCCGAACTCGCGGCCGACCTCCTCCAGCGTCCGCGGGTGCCCGTCTATCAGGCCGAACCGCAGCTGGATGATCTTCTGCTCCCGCGGTGCGAGGGTGTCCAGGATCTGCTCCAGCTGGTCCTGCAGCATGATGAACGCGGCCGCCTCGATCGGCACCACCGCGTCGGCGTCCTCGATGAAGTCACCGAGGTCGGAGTCTTCCTCGCCGATCGGCGACTGCAGCGACACCGGCTCCTGGGCGATCCGCTGGATCTCCGCCACCCGGTTGACGGTCAGGCCCATCTCGGCGGCGATCTCGTCGGGGCTGGCCTCCCGCCCCAGGTCCTGGTGCAGCTGCCGCTGCACCCGGGCCATCTTGTTGATCGTCTCCACCATGTGCACCGGGATCCGGATGGTCCGGGCCTGGTCCGCGATGGCGCGGGTGATCGCCTGCCGGATCCACCAGGTGGCGTACGTGGAGAACTTGTAGCCCTTGGTGTAGTCGAACTTTTCCACCGCGCGGATCAGGCCCAGGTTGCCCTCCTGGATCAGGTCCAGGAAGACCAGCCCCCGGCCGATGTAGCGCTTGGCGATGGACACGACCAGCCGCAGGTTGGCCTCGATGAGCCGCTGCTTGGCCCGCAGCCCGTCGGCGGCCAGCTCGCCCAGCTCGGCGCGGTGCGCGTCCAGCAGCGGGAAGCCGCCCTGCAGCTTCTCCTCGGCGAACAGGCCGGCCTCGATGGACTTGGCCAGTTCCACCTCATCCTGCGCGGTCAGCAGCGGGACGCGGCCGATCTCGCGCAGGTAGATGCGGACCAGGTCCCCGGTGCCGGTCCGCTGCCCGGCGTCCGGGGAAACGGCCCGCGGGGTGTCGGCCACCTCGTCGGGCGCGGTGTCGACGATCTCCACGCCTTCGTCCGTGAGCAGGCGCACGACGTTGTCGAACGCCTCGGCCGGGACGTCGGCGGCATCAAGGGCGGACGTGATATCAGCAGCGGTCACGGTGCCGCGCTCCCTGGCCCGTGCGACCAGCTCCGCCACTTGTTGCGCTGACAATCCGCCACTAGGCAGTAACGTGAGGGTCACGCGACCAGTGTGCGCTACGAAGCCTCGGTAACGGTGGCGTTAGTTTTGTCACTGTCAGGTAAGTAACACCTGCGCGGTTTCCCCGATGCGGCCGAGCCGTCACGAGCCACAGCATTCACGGGGAGCGCAGCAAGCGCAGCCCGGAGCGGGCTCAGAGCGAGCCAGCCGCCCGGTCGAGCAGGGCCTTGCGCCGCTGCTCCAGGGCCACCAGGTCACCGAAGGCCCGGTTATATTCCGGGTTCTCGGTCGGGTTGAGCCGCTGCAGCCGCGACTTCAGCTCGGCGATCTTCCGGCTGACCGCCAGCTCCGCCAGGCGGGCCAGGACTTCCTCGGCGTACCGGGCGTCCGGCTCGCCGTCCCGGCGGGGCGCCTCGATGGTCTCCACCGCCAGCGCGGTGATGAACTCCCTGGCCCGGTCGGTCGGGGCGGCCCCCATGACCCGGGCGGCCCATTCCCGGGCCGTTCCCGCGCTGGCCACTCCCCCGCACCCGGCGATCAGGTCCCGCACCGACCGGTGCACGGGCACGGTGAAGGCCGCGCTCTCCAGGGCGTCGAAGGCCGGCCCGCACAGCGCCGGGCGCTGCAGGGCCAGCTTGAGCACCTGGCGCTCCAGCCCGACCACCGGGTCGCTGGTGTCGTAACGGTGCCCGTCGGCACGCGGCTGGGCGGCACCGCGGCCGGCCGCGGCACGGCCCGCCTCCCGGGCCCCCCGGCCGCCCGGCTGGCTGGCCCGCCCGCCTGGCCCGCCCGCCTGGCTGCCCCGGCCGCCCCGGGCGGGCTCGTCGGCCCCGGCGTGCTCGCGGATCCGGGCCAGCACGAACTCCTCGTTCAGCATGCCCAGCCAGTGGTCCACGCTGACCGCGTACGTGGTGCGCAGCCCTTTGTCCTTGATCCGCCCGATGATGGGCGCGACAGCATCCAGCGCCGCCAGCCGGCCCTCGTTGGTCTCCAGATTGTGCTTGGAGATCTCGCTGCGGATAGCGAACTCATACACCGGCTGGCGCCGCGCGACCAGGTCGCGGACGGCCGCGTCGCCCTGCTTGATCCGCAGGTCGCACGGGTCCAGTCCGTCCGGCTGCACGGCTACGTAGGTCTGGGTGGCGAACTGTTCCTCCAGCCCGAACGCGCGCAGCGCCGCCTTCTGCCCGGCCGCGTCGCCGTCGAAGGTGAAGATGACCTCGGCCACCTGCCAGTCGGCGTCCATCAGCAGCCGGCGCAGGATCTTGACGTGGTCCGCGCCGAACGAGGTCCCGCTGGTCGCCACGGCGGTCGGCACCCCGGCCAGGTGGCAGGCCATCACATCGGTGTAGCCCTCGACGATGACCGCCTGCCGCCGCTGCGCGATGTCCCGCTTGGCCAGGTCCGCCCCGTACAGCACGGAGCTCTTGTGAAACAGCGGGGTCTCCGGCGTGTTCAGGTATTTCGCGCCCTCTTCGTCGGGGTTCAGCTTCCGCGCGCCGAACGCGATCACGTCGCCGGTCAGGTCCCGGATCGGCCAGATGAGCCGGCCGCGGAACCGGTCCCGCGGGCCGCGCTGGCCCTGGATGGCCAGCCCGCCTACCAGCAGCTCCTCGTCGGTGAATCCGCGGCCGCGCAGGTGCCGGGTGAGCGCCTCCCACTCGGCGGGCGCGTACCCGACGCCGAACCGCTCCGCGTCGGCCAGGGTGAACCCGCGCTGGCCCAGGAACTCGCGGGCGGGCGTGGCCGCGGGGGCGAGGAGCCGTTCGGCAAAGAACTCGGCCGCGGCCTTATGGGCCTCGATCAGCCGGCGGCGCTGGCTGTGCTCCCGGCCGGGCACCTGCCCGCCCTGCTCGTAGCGCAGGTCGATGCCCGCCCGCCCGCCGAGCCGCTCCACCGCCTCAACGAAGGACAGGCTGTCGATCTTCTGCACGAACTTGATGACATCGCCGCCCTCGGCACAGGAGAAGCAGTACCAGAGGCCGCGGGCGGGCGTGACGTTGAACGAGGGAGTCTTCTCGTCGTGGAACGGGCACAATCCCTTGAGCGAGCCGCCGCCGGCGTTGCGCAGCTGGAGGTACTCCCCGACCACCTCATCGATGGCCGACTTCTCGCGGACGAGCGCGATGTCCTCGTCGCGGATCCGGCCCGCCATGGCACCCACCGCCCTCGCGCCGCCCGCTACTGTCGCCGCGAGTCTAATGGCCGGACCGGTCATTATGGGCGCGCACGCGCTGGGGCGCCGGGGGCCGCCGGCGGTCCGCACAGCTAGCATCCTCCCGTGGGCAGGCTGCTGGTGCTGTGGGACGTGGACCTCACCCTGCTCGACGCGGGCGGTGCGGGGGCGGCGCTGTTCCGGCGCGCGTTCAGCGAGATGTTCGGCCGGCCGTTCCCGCAGGCCACCACGTCGCTGGCGGGCCGCACCGACCGGGCCATCGCGCTGGAGATCCTCACCGTGGCCGGGGTGCCCGAGCCCCGCGCCCGGCTGGGCGCCTTCCAGCGGCTCATCGCCGGGCTGGCGCCGCAGCTCGGGGCGCTGGTCGCCGAGCGCGGGAGGGTGCTGCCCGGCGCCGCCGAGGCGCTCGCGGCGCTGGCCGCGCTGGACGCCGGGCGGGTGGTCCAGTCGGTGCTGACCGGGAACATGCGGGTCACGGCCGCGGCCAAGCTGGCCGCGTTCGGCCTGGACCGGTACCTGGACCTGGCGGTCGGCGCCTACGGTGACGACCACGAGATCCGGGCCGACCTGGTGCCGCTGGCCCGGGCGGGTGCCGCGGCCGCGCACGGCGCGGACTTCGCCGGCCAGGCCACCGTGCTCATCGGGGACACGCCGCTGGACATCGAGGCGGCGCGGCTGTCCGGCGCCCGCTCGGTCGGCGTGGCCAGTGGCGGCTTCAGCCTGGCCGAGCTGGACGCGGCCGGGGCGGACGCCGTGCTGCCCGGCCTGGCCGACACCGCCGGGGTGCTGGCCGCGATCGGCGTGGGCTGACCGCACGGGCTGACCGCACGGGCCGGCCGCACGGGCCGGGCGCGGTTAACGCAACCGTTACGTGCTGGCACCGCCGCGAAACCGGCTCGTTGTTTACTCACATGAGACAGCGATTCGTGACAGTTGACTTTTCGCGGAAGCGAGGCGTCATGGATTCAGCCATGCAGTCTCTCCAGGATCAGGGCACCCATGGCGCGGCACTGGCCGTCGCCCGGGGCCGCCCGGACGGCCACCCCGCCCCCGCGGCACCCAGCGTGTCGCAGCGGGCCGCCGCCGACGGGACCCAGTTCATCCTGGCCACGTTCGTGGACCTGACCGGGAAGCCGTGCGCCAAGCTGGTGCCCGCCTCGGCCGCGGAGATGCTGGAAACCGAGGGGGTGGGCTTCGCCGGGTACGCGGCCGGCGCCCTGGGCCAGCAGCCCAGCGACCCGGACCTCATGGTGCTGCCCGACCCGGCCTCCTACACGCCGCTGGCGTTCCTGCGGCCCGGGCTGGCCATGGTGCACTGCGACCCGTACGTGGAGGGCCGCCTGTGGCCGTTCGCGCCGCGGGTCATCCTGCGCAGCGTGCTGGGGCGGCTGGCGGCGCGCGGGCTGACCGCCCAGGTCGGCGCGGAGGCCGAGTACTTCCTGGTGCGCCGGGACGCGGCCGGCTGGCGGTGGCCGATGACAAGGACCGCTCGGCCCGGCCGTGTTACGACGCCCGCGACCTGATCCGGATGTATGACCACCTGACCGAGGTGTCCGCCGCGATCAACGGCCTGGGCTGGTCCAACTACGCCAACGACCACGAGGACGGCAACGGCCAGTTCGAGCAGAATTTCAGCTACGCGGACGCGCTGACCACCGCCGACCGGCTGGTCGCGTTCCGCTACCTGGTCCAGGTGCTGGCCGAGCAGCGCGGCATGACGGCCACGTTCATGCCGAAGCCGTTCACCGACCGCACCGGGACCGGGCTGCACATGCACATGTCGCTGTGGCGCGACGGCGAGCCGCTGTTCCCCGACGCGGCCGACCGCCACGGCCTGGGCCTGTCCGGGCTGGCCTACCAGTTCATCGCCGGGGTGCTGGCGCACGCGCCCGCGCTGCTGGCGGTCATCGCGCCCACGGTCAACTCCTACAAGCGGACCACGGCGGCCGCCCCGGCCTCCGGCGCCACCTGGGCGCCGACGGCGGCCAGCTTCGGCGGCAACGACCGGACGCACATGATCCGGGTGCCGGACGGCGACCGGATCGAGGTCCGGGCCTGCGACGGCTCCGCCAACCCCTACCTGGCCATGGCGGCCCTGCTCACCGCCGGGCTGGACGGCATCGACCAGGGACTGGACCCCGGGGAGCGCGGGGCGGCCGGCGTCCCGCTGCCGCCGACCCTGCTGCACGCCGTCGAGGGGCTGGCCGGCGACCCGGTGATCAGCGGCTGCCTCGACGCGGCGGCCGGGCCGGAGCATCAGGTCTCGGCCTATTACCAGCAGGTCAAGCGGGAGGAGTTCCTGACCTGGCACGCCCAGGTCAGCGACTGGGAGACGGAGCGGTACCTGACCGCGTTCTAGCCCGCCCGGGCGGGGCGGGACAGGCGGGCGAAGGAGGAAGTGTGTGCGGCATCGTGGGGTTGCAGCTTCGCGGCGGGACCGATGAGCGGCACCTCGGCGAACTGATGGCCGGCATGCTCGGCCAGGTCGCCGAACGCGGCCCGGACTCGGCCGGGATCGCGCTGTACGGGGACGCCAGCCTGGCCCCGCCGGGCTGGGCCGCGGTCAGCGCGCTCGCCCCCGGCACGCCGGGACCGGTGCTGGAGACGGCGCTGCGGCCGCTGCTGGCCGGCGCGGCGCTGGCCGTGACCGAGGTGGCCGATGTCCGGGTGGCCGCCGCCCCGGTGCCGCAGCAGCAGCTCAGCACGGCGGTGCGGGCCGTGCTGCCCGGTGCTCCGCTGCTCGGCACCGGGCCGGGCCTGGCCGTACTCAAGGGCGTCGGCGACCCGGTGCGGCTGGCCGAGTCCTTCGGGCTGGCCGGCCGGGGCGGGTACCAGGCCGCCGGGCACACCCGGATGGCCACCGAGTCGGCGGTGACCGTGGCGCACAGCCACCCGTTCTCCCCCGCGCCCGGGCTGTGCCTGGTGCACAACGGCTCGTTCGCCAACCACGACACCATCCGCCGCCGGCTGCGGGCCGACGGGATGGAGTTCAGCACCGACAACGACTCCGAGGTGGCCGCGGCCTTCGTGGCCGGCCGGCTGGCGGCCGGGGACGACCTGGAGACGGCGCTGCACGCGGTGTGCGCGACGTTCGACGGGTTCTACACCCTGCTGGTCACCACCCCCCGCGAGCTGGCCGTGGTGCGCGACGCCATCGCCTGCAAGCCGGCCCTGATCGCCGAGGGCGACGGCTGGGTGGCGATGGCCAGTGAGTACCGGGCCCTGGCCGGGCTGCCCGGGATAGGCAGCGCCCGGGTATACGAGCCCGCGCCGCAGGAGGTCTACCTGTGGTCGCGGTGAGCCAGCCGGCCGCCGCCACCGGGCCGGCCGCCGCGTCCCAGCCGCCCGCCGCGGCGGGCCCGGACGTGTGCCTGGACGCCGCCGCGCTGGGCGCGCGCGGGGTCAACGCCCGGCTGCGGGAGCTGCCCGCCGGCAGCCGGGTCACGATCACCGGCCCGGGCGGGCGGCACAACCTGGCGGTCGGGCTGGCCGCTGCCCTGGACGTGACCATCGACGGCCCGGCCGGGTATTACGCCGGCGGCCTGGGCCAGCTGGCCACGGTCACGGTGAACGGCCCGGCCGGCTGGGGCGCCGGGGAGAACCTGATGTCCGGCGAGGTCCGGGTGCGCGGCGACGCCAGCCAGTCGGCCGCCGCCTCCGCGCACGGCGGGCTGGTCGTGGTGGAGGGCAGCGCGTCGCTGCGGGCCGGCATCTCGCTCAAGGGCGCCACGCTGGCCGTGGCCGGGGATGCGGGCGCGTTCTGCGGCTTCCTGGCCCAGGCCGGCACCATCCTCATCGGCGGCGACGCCGGGGACGCGCTGGGCGACTCACTCTACGAGGCGGTGATCTACGTGGCAGGAAGGATCGGCAGCCTGGGCGCCGACGCCCGGGTGGAAGAACTCGGTGAGGCCGACGTGGCCGTGGTCCGGGACCTGGCCGCCCGGCCGGCCTGCGGCACATCGACCCGGAGAACGTCACCCGGGTCGCCTCCGCCCGGGAGCTTTACCACTTCACGAGCCGCCACCATGCCGCCTACTGATCCCGGAATGGACGCGCTCCCCATTAATCACACGTTCCCGCCCGAGGTCGTGGCCGACATCCAGCGGCGGGCCGGCCTGGGCCGGTACCTGATCCGCGGCATGGGCGCCCGGCGGCCGCTGCCCACTTTCGACGACCTGCTGCTGCTCACCGCCAGCGCGTCCCGCTACCCGCTGGAGGGCTACCGGGAACGCTGCGAGACCCGCACCGTGCTCGGCGCCCGGCACGCCAGCGAGCCAGTGGTGCTGGACATCCCGGTCACCATCGCCGGGATGTCGTTCGGCGCGCTGTCGGCGGCGGCCAAGGAGGCGCTCGGCCGCGCCGCCTCCGAGGTGGGCACGTCCACCACCACCGGGGACGGCGGGATGACCGCCGAGGAGCGGGCCGCGTCCAAGACGCTGGTGTACCAGTGCCTGCCGTCCCGGTACGGGTTCAACCCCGGCGACCTGCGGGCCGCGGACGCGGTGGAGATCGTGCTGGGGCAAGGCGCCAAGCCGGGCGGCGGGGGCATGCTGCTGGGCCAGAAGGTGGGCCCGCGGGTGGCCGGCATGCGCACCCTGCCGGAGGGCATCGACCAGCGCTCGGCCAGCCGCCACCCGGACTGGACCGGGCCGGACGACCTGCGGATCAAGATCGAGGAACTGCGCGAGGCGACCGGCTGGCGGATCCCCGTCTACGTGAAGATGGGCGCGACGAGGGTCGGCTACGACGTCCGGCTCGCGGTGGCGGCCGGCGCGGACGTGGTCGTGGTGGACGGGATGCAGGGCGGCACGGCCGCCACCCAGGACGCCTTCATCGAGCACACCGGGATCCCGACCCTGGCCGCGGTGCGGCTGGCCGCGGACGCCCTGGCCGACCTGGGCGTGGCTGGGGAGGTCCAGCTCGTCGTGTCCGGCGGCATCCGCACCGGGGCCGATGTGGCCAAGGCGCTGGCCCTCGGCGCGGACGCGGTGTCCCTCGGCGTGGCCGCGCTGATCGCACTCGGCTGCAACAGCCCCAGCTACCCCGGGCCGGATGGCGCGGCGGTGGACGTGAGCGCCGAGTACGCGGCGATGGGCACCGCCCCCGGGTACTGCGCGGAGTGCCACACCGGGCGCTGCCCGGCCGGCATCGCCACCCAGGACGACGCCCTGGCGGGCCGGCTCGACCCGGAGGCCGGCGCCGAGCGGGTGGCCAACTACCTGCGCTCGCTGGTCATGGAGACGACCATGCTGGCCCGGGCCTGCGGCAAGTCCGACGTGCACCACCTGGAGCCGGAAGACCTGGTCGCGCTGACCGTGGAGGCGGCCGCGATGGCCCGGGTCCCGCTGGCCGGCACCTCGTGGATCCCCGGCTGGCCGTCGTGACGCCGGGCGCGGGCCGGGCCGCGGACGTGGTGATCATCGGCGGCGGGGTGACCGGCACCGCCGCAGCCTGGTGGCTCACCCAGCGCGGCGTCCGGGACGTGGTGCTGCTGGAGCGGGGCACGGTCGGCTGCGGCGGGACCGGCAAGTCCAGCGGCATCGTCCGGTGCCACTACGGGGTGCCCTCACTCGCCGCGATGGCCTGGAAGGGCCTGCTGCTGCTGGAGAACGCGGCCGCGGTGCTCGGTGACGACGCCGGCTTCCGCCCGGTCGGCTACCTGGTCGGGGTGGGCCCGGAGAACGTGGCCGCGCTGCACGCCAACCTGGCCATGCAGCAGTCGCTGGGCATCGAGACGGCCGCCGTCAGCCCGGACGTGGCCGGGAGCCTGTGGCCGGCCGCGGACTGCTCCGACTTCGCCGTGTTCGGGTACGAGCCGCGGGGCGGCTACGGCGACCCGTACCGGACCGCGCAGGCGTTCGCGGCGGCCGCCCGGCGGGGCGGGGCGCGGATCCGGCAGGGCAGCGCGGCGGTGGCGGTGCGGCACCGCGGCGGCCGGGTGACCGGGGTGATGCTGGCCGACGGCACGGTGCAGGCGGCCGGCACCGTGGTCCTGGCCGCCGGGCCGTGGTCGGTGGCGCTGGCCGCCCCGCTCGGCATCGGCCTGCCGATCCGGGTCTGCCGCGAGCAGATCCTGCTGATCGCGCCGGGCCGCGCAGTGGGCCCCGTCCCGGTCCTGTCCGACCTGGTCAACCTCCAGTACATCCGAACGGAACCGTCCGGGGAACTGCTCTGCGGCAACAGCGACCTGCGCACGCTGGAGCCGGGCCGACCCGGACGACTACCGGAATAGTGCCGACCCCGGCGCCGTGGAGGCGGCGGCGGCCAAGCTCGCCCGCCGGTTCCCCGGGCTGCCCGGCGCGGCCGTGGCCTCCAGCTACGCGGGCTGCTACGACGTGACCCCGGACTTCAACCCGGTCATCTCGCGGACCGGCGTGGCCGGGCTGGTGGTGGCGGCCGGGTTCAGCGGCCACGGCTTCAAGATCTCCCCCGCGGTCGGCGAGCTCATCGCGGACCTGGTGTGCACCGGGTCCAGTAACGACCCCGCCGTGCCGGACCGTGACTTCCGGCTGGGCCGGTTCGCCGAGGACGACCCGCTGTCCAGCCCGCACCCGTACGCCGGAGCCGGCCAGCTCCGTTGAGAGCCGGTAGCCCCTGACCAGGTGTGACCTTGTGCCCTGTCCGTTATCTCCGGCGGGACGGTAGCTTGACTGCATGCAAGGCCGCGCTCAGGCAACCGATTAACCCGGGGGGGCGTGCGATGCTCAAGCGGATCCTCCTCGCCCTGGACAGCTCCGAATCTGGCCAGGTCGCCCTCAGTTTCGCCATCTCGCTGGCCGGTCCCAGCACAGCCGTCCGGGTGCTGCACATCAACGAGTTCGAGCTCGGCGGCCGCGGGCTGACCGTGGAGACGGCCGAGGAGGCCATCTCGCTGGTCCGCGACGCGGTCGGACAGCTCCAGGAGGGCGGCATCCCGGCGACCGGCCTGGCCTCGGTGTCCAGCTGCTTCGGGATCGCCGACTACATCTCCGCCGAGGCGGAGCGCTGGTCCGCGGATGCCATCGTGCTCGGGTCCTGCCGCCGCCGCGGCTGGCGCCGGATGCTCAGCCAGGGCATCAGGGAGCGGCTGCTCCGGCTCACCTGCCTGCCGGTGCTCACCGCGCCCGCGCCGCTCCGCGTCGCGTCACCGCAGCTGGCGGTCGATGCGGGCGGCGATGCGGCCAGCGGGCGGCGCCCGCTCAGCCAGCCTCCCCGCTGAACACGGTCACCGACAGGAACCGGATCGGCAGCTCGATCAGCTGCGTCGGCCCGTGCGGGATGTCGCCCTCGAACTGCAGGGTGTCCCCGGTTCCATCAGGTAGTTCTGGGTGCCGCAGCTGTACTCCAGCTTCCCGTCCAGCATGTAGAGGATCTCGACGCCGGGGTGCTGGAAGATCGGGAATACCTCGGTCGGCTCGGTGAGCGAGACGAGCAGCGGCTCGGCCCGCTTGTACGGGCCGCGCAGGCTGCCGAGCAGCTGGTAGCGTGGCCGGCCCGGGTGCCCTGCCGGACGATCTCCGGGCCGCTGCCCGCCTTGACGAAGACCGCGTCGCGCTCCTCGGCCAGCCCGCGGAACAGCGACGTCACCGGCATGTCCAGGGCCGCGGCCAGCCGCTCGATGGTGGACAGGCTGGGCGAGGTCTGGGCGTTCTCGATCTTCGAGAGCATGCCCTTGGAGATGCCGGACCGCTCCGCCAGCTGCCCCACGCCCAGCCCCAGTTCCTTGCGCCGGCTCCGGACATGGTTGCCGATCACCCAGGACAGCTGGCTGGCCGGGGCGCCGTGGTCCTCCGGCCCGGCCGTGCTCCTGCCCGTCATGCCAGCCAAGATATTGCACGGCCCCGGAGCGGCCGCTGCGGCAGGGCGTGATGGGCAGCGCGGCGGGCGCGGCACCCACGATTTCATCCGCACGTAACAGGCCCTTACGGCGCAGAAACCACCGGCAGTTTCCTGTGATGCAACATCGTTGATCAAGAGCCAAGAAGGCCCGCGTGCCGCGTGGCGCACCGGGTGCTCCGGCACCAGCACGGCGGAGGAGAAGAGGCGATGAGCACAAGTCGGACGGGCCGACCGTGGACATCGAGACGTCACTGCACCGCGGCACGAACTGGTGGGGGGCGTTCGTCATCGGGCTGGCCGGGCACCATCCTGGTGACCGGCATCGTCCCGTTCGCCGCCCAGTCGATGGGCGCCGCGTCGGTGCCCGCGATCACCCTGGTCGTGCTGATCGGCCTGGTGCTGTGCCTCTGCATGGCGGAACTGGCCACCCTGCTGCCGCACCGGACGGGCGGGCTGCCCTCGTACGCCTACGACAGCTACAAGCCGCTGGGCGAGACGACCGCCCGGCATGTCGGCGGCCTGTCCGGCTGGGGCTACTGGCTGGGCTGGTTCCCGGTCGCGCCGATCAACATGATCCTGGCCGCCGGCGTACATCGCGGTGCTGGCCCACCTGCCACTGGGCAAGAGCCTGCTGCCGCTGGGCAGCCTGGGCACCGCGGTGCCGACGACGACGCTGATCATCACTATGGCCGGGCTGCTGCTGCTGTTCATCCCGTGCTACTCCGGCATCCGGATGGGCGCCACCTTCGCCACCATCCTCGGCGTGCTGGCCATGATCCCGCTGACCCTGCTGATCCTGCTGCCGGTGTTCAGGCCGTCCAGCTTCCACTGGTCGAACCTGGCCGGTTTCCACTACGCGGACCCGAAGACCGCGGGCGTCACGTTCTTCCTGGCCTGGATCTTCGTCATCTCGTGGAACGCGGTGGCCATGGAGGCGGCCGCCTGCTACGTCGGCGAATGCCGCGACCCGCACCGGGACGCCAGGATCGCGCTGACCGCCGAGGGCCTGTACGGGGTGTTCGTCTACATCGGCACCGCCGTGGTGTTCGTCGGCGTGCTCGGCGCGGCGCTCAAGACCGCCGACCCGCTGACCCTCTACACCAGCTTCGCCGACCACATCTTCGGCAGCGCGCGCTGGGTCAAGTACCTGATCGGCATCCCGCTCGTGTTCGCGCTGCTGCTGTCGGTGCTGAACGCCATCATGGGCGTGGGCCGGTCGCTGTTCCAGGCGGCCGAGGACCGGATGCTGCCCCGCTGGTTCGCGCACAAGAACAAGCACCACGTGCCGGACCGGGCCATGTTCTTCAACCTGGTCTGCGCGATGATCGTGGCCCTGCTCGGCTCCCCGGTGCGCATCTACATCTTCTCCAACGTCGGCTACCTGCTGGCCATCGTCGTCGCCCTGTTCGGGTACTTCATGATGCGCCAGTTCCAGGGAGACCGGTCGGCGCCGTTCCGGATGCCGGGCTGGTTCCGCTGGGTGGCCCTGGCCATGCGCGCTGTTCCTGGCCTTCGTCTACTTCGTCGGCGGGTGGGACTCGCCGGAGATCGTGGTCGGCCCCGGTGAGTCGCACATCCTGTACATCCTGGGGATCGTGGTCGTCGCCGCCTACCTGCCGCTCTACTTCTGGCGCAAGCTCACCGACAAGCGGCGCGCCGCCGTCCCGGAACTGGCCACCGTGCTGGCGGCCGAGACGGCACGGCGCACGCCGCGGCCGCGCTGGAGCCGGAAGGATGACCGCCATGCCTGCTCTCCTGGAACGCGCCAGCGCGCCGCTGCACCGGGCCGGGCGGCTGCTGCCCAGCCGCCGCCGCTGGGACGCCCAGCCCACCGGCCCGGCGGCGGTGCTCATCGCCTCCACCGGGGAGCCGATCCCGCAGGCCGCGGTCAGCCGGGCGGTCGCGCCTCAGCGGCGGCGCAGCCGGTGGCGGTGGTCAGCCTGGCCCGGATCTACGGCTCCGCCCTGGGGCTGCCCAACCCCGGCCTGCTGCCCACCCAGCGCGAGCTGAGCGACCAGCGGGACCGGGTGGGCCGGGCCCTGGGCGCCCTGAGACGGGCCGGGCTGACGGCATCGGGCCAGGTCGCCGCCACCCGGCGGCCCGGCCGGACCATCGCCAAGGTGGCCAGGGCCCACGGGGCGCGGTACGTCATCCTGGTCGCACCGGGCCAGGCGCGGTGGCGCCGGGTGGTGGAAGGCAACCTGGTCCGCGAGATCAGCCGCCGCCTCTCCCCCGCCACCACCGTGGAAGCGGTGATCACCATCGCGGCGCAGCCGTGATGACCATGAAATGACTGCCGGGGTGTGCGGCCGCCCCGCGACGGGTAACCCTGCGGTGGAGGGGACACCATGTTCGACAGAGGCGGCCACATATCCCGGCCAGCACCGCCGGCTGGCCGATTTCGAGGCGCTGAGCTTCGACTGCTACGGCACGCTGATCGACTGGGAGGCTGGGATCGCCGCGGTGCTCGGACCGTGGGCGCGGTCCCGCGGCCTCGGGCTGGATGAGCAGGCGCTGCTGGAGACGTACGCGGGCGAGGAAGCCCGCGCTGAGCGGGAGCACCCGGCCGAGCTGTACCCCGACATCCTGGCCCGGAGCTTCCACGCCCTGGGCGCGCGGGTCGGCGCGAAGGTCACCGACGCGGACGCCGAGGCGCTGGCGGCCTCGGTGCCGGACTGGCCCGCCTTCCCCGACTCCCCGGCGGCGCTGGCCGAGCTGAGCCGCCACTACCAGCTGATCATCCTGTCCAACGTGGACCGCCGGTCGTTCGCCGCCAGCAACGAGCGGCTGGGCGTGACGTTCGAGGCCGTGGTCACGGCCGAGGAAGTCGGCAGCTACAAGCCGGCCCAGGCGAACTTCGACGCCCTGCTGGGCACGCTGGCCGGGCTGCGGATCAGCGGCAGCAAGCTGCTGCACGTGGCCCAGAGCCTGTTCCACGACCACGTGCCGGCCAAGAAGGCCGGGCTGCCGACGGTGTGGATCAACCGCCGCCACGACCGGCCCGGGTGGGGGGCTACACCGCCGCCGCCGGCCCCGGTCCAGCCCGACTGGGAGTTCCCCTCCATGCAGGCCTTCGCCGCCGCCGTGGCCGCCGAGGGGTAACCGTTCTTGCTCCTGCCACCGGATGGCGTCAGTAATCACATGCGGTCCGGTGACGCGCGGATGTCCGGACCGGGCCGGGCGGCCTCGACGTCTCTGGTGAGAGGCACCGCGGAGGTGCCAGCGAGAGGAGACAATCGTGAAGTACATGATCTTGACCTACGCCTCGCAGCAGGACTACGACGGCATGGCGGGGAAGGGCACCGGCAACCCGGCCTGGTCAGCAGAGGATTTCGCGGCGATGGGCACGTTCATGGAGAAGTTCAACGAGGACCTGGCCGAGTCCGGCGAACTCGTTGAGACGCGAGCCCTGGCCGCTCCCGTCCTCACCAGGCGCATAGGCGGCGGGTTGCGGGCCGGCGTTCCGATCGTGACGGACGGGCCGTACGCCGAAACCCAGGAAGTCCTCGCCGGCTACTGGATCGTGGAGTGCGAAAGCTTCGACCGGGCGACCGAGATCGCCGCCCGGCTCGGGGATTGCCCAGGCCCGGACTCGGCCGCCGGGAACGCTTATGCAGATGTGCGGCCGCTCGCGGAATCCCGGGCCGACCTGGAGCTCTGACCGGTCCGTGCCCGGCACCGAAGGCGAGGACCTGCTACGCCAGCTGGCGCCGCACGTCCTCGGCGCGGTGGTACGGCGTTACGGTCATTTCGACACCGCCGAAGACGCGGTGCAAGAGGCGCTCCTCGCGGCGGCCACTCAGTGGCCGGAGGAGGGCATCCCAGGCAATCCACGAGGCTGGCTGATCACAGTCGCTTCACGCCGGCTGACCGACCTGCTGCGCAGCGAACAGGCCCGCCAGCGCCGTGAAGGGGCCGTCGCCCAGTGGGCGCTGCCCGGCGAATGGCGGGCGGCCGGCGCCGACCAGCCGGCACCGGAGTCTGACGACACGCTGATCCTGCTGTTCATGTGCTGCCATCCGTCACTGTCCCCGGCCTCGCAGATTGCGCTGACCCTGCGGGCGGTCGGCGGCCTGGCCACCGCGGAGATCGCGCGGGCATTCCTGGTGCCGGAGGCGACCATGACCCGGCGCATCAGCCGGGCCAAGCAGCGCATCAAGGACAGCGGCAGCCGATTCAGCATGCCGCCGGGCCCGGAGCGCACGGAACGGCTCGGCGTGGTCCTCCATGTGCTTTACCTGATCTTCAACGAGGGCTACGCCAGCACGTCAGGGCCAAGGCTGCACCGCACGGAACTGTCCGCCGAAGCGATCCGGCTGGCCCGCATGGTCCACCGGCTGCTGCCCGGGGACAGCGAGGTAATGGGGCTGCTGGCGCTCATGCTGCTCACCGACGCGCGCCGGCCCGCACGGACCGGGCCTGATGGCAGGCTGATCCCGATGGCCGAACAGGACCGGAGCCTGTGGAACGCTGGCTACATCGCTGAGGGCGTGGCGCTCATCACCAGCGCGCTCCCTCATGGCGCAACTGGCCCGTACCAGCTCCAGGCGGCGATCGCCGCGATCCACGACGAAGCACCCAGCGCAGCGGCGACCGACTGGCCGCAGATCGTCGCGCTGTATGAGCTGCTGATGCGGATTTCCGATAATCCGGTGGTAAAGCTGAATCACGCCGTCGCGGTGGCCATGGCGCGGGGCGCCGGCGAGGGGCTCCGCCTGCTGGGAGAACTCCAGGCCGACGAGCGGATCGCCGGCGACCACCGGCTGCACGCCGTCCGCGCGCACCTGCTGGAGATGACCGGTGATCACGAGGCGGCGCGCGACTGCTACCAGACGGCGGCCCGGCGGACCACCAACGTGCCGCAACAGCGCTACCTCTACGCCCAGGCGGCCCGCCTGACGGACAGCACCATGCCCAGCCAGCCCTGATCCCGGTCCCAGGACCGCCCGGCCAGCCCCGCCTGCTGGCTTAAGCCGCCAAGCTCACCCGGTCAGGTGCCCCGGCGGGCGGCCAGGATGGCCGAGATGGCCCAGGATGCCGCGAGCAGCACCAGGGCCGCGATCAGTGGCAGGCCGGCGCAGGATGCCGCGGGCGGGTGGGCGCCCGAGTCACGGATCGCCGCGTTCGCGGGCGAAATGCTCGTGACTAGGGCCGCGATCACCGCGCCGGTCGTGGCCAGGATCCCGGCGGCTACCGCCCGGACCACCGGCGGATTGCACAAGGCACCAACGGCTGACCCCACGCCGACGCAGATGACCATGGTGGCGAGCCCGGCGGCCAGGATCCTGGCATAGCCGGGCCCGCCGCCCGGTGGGGCCTGCGCTGTCACCAGGTCACTCGCGACCCCGCCGAGGCCCAGGACGACTCCCCCGGCCACCGCCGCGGCCAGTGCGGCCAGTTGGGCCCGGCGCGGGCCGCTGGCCGCGGCAGCGCAGGCACGGGCCTCACTGGGCTCGGCGGTCAGCATCGACCTGGTGAGCCAGGCCACGATGGGCACCAGTGCCCCCGCGCTCCAGCTCAGGCTGGCGCCCAGCGGCTGGCCGCCCGGGCCGGCGCCACTGGCGAACCAGATGAAGACCCCGTAGACCACAAGCGGGCCCACCCACCGGTGCGAGCGCAGCAACAGCCCGGCCTGGTACCTGACCACGGCGATCACGGCGCCGTCCCGGCCTCGCTGCGGACCGCCTCGACATGCACCCCGCTGCCCTGCGCAAGCGCAGCGCGCAGTACCCCGTCGGAAGCGGCAGCATCCGCGCGGACTACGATCCGGCCCGCCTCCCCGGTCACGGCATGGACACCGGGCATCCGGCGCAGCGCGACGCTCAGGTCCGGGGCCGCACCCGACAGTTCGATGGCGAGCGCGCGCGGCGGCCCCGGCAGCACGGCCTCAGCCTTAGGATCGGGCCCCTGCACCACCGTGAGCTGAGCCCCGTCAAGCTGCCACCGTTCACTGACCAGGCCGGCCAGCCGCCGCCGGTCATGGTTGACGAACAGCACCCGGCCGCCGTCAGCGACCCGTTCCGCCGCGACCGCGTCGAGCGCGTCCCGCGCGGCCTGGTCGAGCCCGGTCCAGGCCTCGTCCAGCACCAGCAGGCCGGGCCGGGCCAGCAGTGCCTGGCCAATGGCGATCTTCTGGCACATGCCCTTCGACAGGCTCCGCAGCGGCGTGCCCGCATACTCGGCCGCACCGAACCGGGCCAGGTACTCCTCGACCCGCGCGGTCAGCAGTGCACCGCGCAGGCCGTGGATGCGGCCCAGGTGCGTCAGGTAATCGCGGCCCGTGAACGCCAGGGCGGGCGGGAACCTCTCCGGCACGTATCCCACCCGCGGCCGGCCAGTCACCTTCCCCGCGCTGGGCGCCAGCACCCCGGCAATCACGCGGAGCAGCGTGGACTTGCCACTGCCATTCCGGCCCTCCAGCCGGATCAGCCGGCCCTCCGGCACGTCCGCGCTCACGCCGCGCACGACCCAGGGCCGCCCCAGCCCGTACCGCTTGCCGACCGCCTCCAGCCGCACGACCATCCTCCAGCAGCGCGCCAGCCACGCACCAAACCCCCCGCCCGGCACCCACCCTACTGGCGGCGGGCACCGCGACCTCGGCGCTTGACGGCAACGGGGCCGCGCGCTCAGCAGCCGGGACGGAACCTGGGGCAGACTGGGAAGATGGCCAGGGAGCCGCAGGGGGCGGTGGTGTCGGAGTCGGCCTGGGCGGCTCCGGCGGCGCCGTTGCGCGGGCTCATCGCCGGGTACTCCGGGTACCGGCAGCACGGGGTGCCGCCGGCCACCCACCGCGGGCTGCCCTCCCCGTACCTGACCCTGATCATCACGCTGGACGACCCGCTGACCATCGCCAGCCATCCCGACCCGGCCGACCCGCCCGGCTGCTACGACACCCTGGCGGGCGGGCTGCACACCACGCCCGCCCTCGTTACCCACGACGGCCGCCAGTCCGGCATCCAGATCGCGCTCAGCCCGCTGGGCGCGCGGGCCCTCTTCGGCGGCATGCCCGCGGCCGAGCTGGCCCGCCGCGATGTGCCCGCCACGGAAGTCCTGGGCGCCGCCGCGGCCGAACTCCACCAGCGGCTTCGCCAGGCCGCCAGCTGGCCGGGCCGTTTCGCCCTCCTGGACCAGGTACTGCTGCGCCGGGCCGACCTGGACCGGCAGCCCGCCCCGGATGTCACGGCCGCGTGGCGCATCCTGACCCGCTCCGGCGGCACGGTCCGGGCGTCGGAGCTGGCTGCGGAAACCGGATGGAGCCCGCGCTACCTGCAGCGCCGCCTGCTGGCTGAGACCGGCCTGACCCCCAAGGCCGCCGCCCGGGTGACCCGGTTCGACCGGGCCCGGCGGCTCCTGCAGCGCCAGGCCGCCGCCGGCGGACCCGGCCACCTGGCGGCCCTGGCCGCCGCATGCGGGTACTACGACCAGGCCCATCTCGCCCGGGAGTTCCGCGCGCTGGCCGGCTGCGCCCCGTCGGCGTGGCTGGCGCAGGAGTTCCGGAATTTCCAAGCCACCCCGGCGGTGCCCCCAGCAGACTGCGGATCATGACTGCCGCGAACCCATCTCCCCAGGTCTGGCCCACGCTCCGGGCCCGCGACGCGCGGGCGCTGATCGCCTTCCTCGTGACGGCGTTCGGCTTCGAGGAGGCCGTGGTCTACGGCGAAGGCGACCGCGTGGACCACGCCCAGCTGTCCTGGCCGCCCGGCGGCGGGATCATGCTCGGCTCGGTCCGGGAGGACCACGCGGAAGACACCTGGCCGGTGCCGCCAGGGTCGTGCGGCTGCTACGTGGTGACGGACGAGCCGGACGCGCTGTTCGAGCGGGCGGTCGCCGCCGGGGCCGAGGTCATCGCCGGGCTGCACGACACCGACTACGGCTCCCGCGACTTCGCCGTCCGCGACCCGGAGGGCAACCGCTGGTCGTTCGGCACCTACCGGGGCGAGCCGCGCAAGGACTGACCCAGGCCCGGCGTGGCCACGGGCTGCTCACTTCCAGGCGGCGCCGTTCCAATGCAGGATCAGGGTCTCGAACCTGCTGCGTGCCCTGTTGCTGGTGAAGCCGACCGCCCAGGCATTGCGGGCGGACGTGGCGGCCACGCCGGAAAGCCCTCCGCTCGCCCCGGGGCTGGGGCTGCGGACCTTCGCCCAGGAGGTGCCGTTCCACCGCAGCGCCAGGGTCTTCGTGGGGCCGTCGCCGCTGCCGGTGAGGCCGACCGCCCAGGCACTGCGGGCCGAGAGCGCGGCCACGCCGAGGAGGTCGGTGCCACCGCCCGGGGTGGGGCTGGTGACCCGCTTCCAGGCCTGGCCGTCCCACCGCAAGGTCAGGCTGACGCCGGGCCCGCACCCGCAGTTGGTGCTGTCGCCGACCGCCCAGGCATGGCGGGCAGACGTCGCGGCCACGCCGTCGAGGAAGGGGTAGTAGTGCGCGCCCGCACCCGGCGTGGGCACCCGCCGCCAGGAGGCGCCGTCCCACCGCAGGATCAGGGGCGTGTGACTGGCGATGGTGCCGGAACCGACCGCCCAGGCGTTGCGGGGGACGTCGCGGCCACCCCGGTAAGGTCGCCGCCCGGGCCGGGCACCCTGGTCCACGCTGTGCCGTTCCAGTGCTCGATGAGCGCCGAGCGGCCGGTGCTGCCGACCGCCCAGGCGTCGCTGGCCGACAACGCGGCTACCCCGGACAGGCTGCTGCCCGCCGGGGCCGGGCCGGGCACCCTCGTCCACGCTGTGCCGTTCCAGTGCTCGATGAGCGCCGAGCGGCCGGTGCTGCCGACCGCCCAGGCGTCGCTGGCCGACAACGCGGCTACCCCGGACAGGCTGCTGCCCGCCGGGGCCGGGCCGGGCACCCTCCGCCAGGCCGTGCCGTTCCAGCGCACGATCAGGGCCGCGGAGTGTGCCGCACCGCTTTCGCCCACCGCCCAGGCATTCCGGGCTGAGGTCGCCGCCACGCCTTTGAGCTCCCCGCCGACGGCGAAGGATGTGCCCCGGGGCGTGGCCGCGGCCCGGGCGGCGGCAGTGACGGGCACGGTCCCGGCGGCCACTCCGGCCAGCACCAGCGGGGCGGCGAGAATCCTGGCGGAATACGAAGCGAGCCTGGTCATGCGCACCCGCGCCTCCATGGTTCTGCTGGGGCCAGGCGGGCTGGCCGGTCCCGCCCAGCATAGCCAGCGCCGCGACCTTCGAGTTATCAATTAACTACCCAAGGTGATTAGGGGCGGGCTGGCCGGGCCCCGTTGACGGCTCGCTGGCCCAGGTGGACGCCACGGTGGCGCAGGCAGCGCGGATCCCCCACTGCGGTACCCGGCCGTAACGGCGGGTAGCGAGTCCGTGAAATTGCCGGGTGAAAGCACTCAGCAGGCCGCAACAGGGACGAACATCGCCGGGCTTATCTGTATTTTCCCTGATGAAAGCGAGGCAGCCCGGTATGGTGTCCACGGCTACAGACGTATCTCCAGGAGCGACTGCATGGCTATCGGTGGGGGGCGCGGCCAGTATTCGCCGCGTTACGGCGGGGCATCTTCCGGGCGTCATGTGACACGCCGACCACGCCATGCAATCCCGCTGAGGCCAGGCCGCCCCGGGCTGGCCCAATCCCGCTCGAGGGAGCCGCTCACGTGCAGCGGCAGGAGACATTCCATTGCCCCCGACACGAGAGAACATCAATGAGATCTACGTCGCCGAGGCACCCCAGGCACTCGCACCGCGCGCAGCCCGACGCGACCATTGAGGCAGCCGGGGCAGAGCCTGGCCCGGCCGCGCGGCCCAGCGCCGGAAGGCCCGCTTCCTGGCTATCGCACTGCCCGCCACCGGGCTGCTGGTCGCCGCCGCGCTGGTTGGCATGGACATGACCGGGCACACCGCGCATATTGCCGCCGACACCGGGCACCAGGCCGGCAGGGCCGCCGTGAAAGCCCTGGCCGCTAATCCGAGCTGCTGCCTTTCGTCAGCCATTAGCAGCGCGCCACCCAGTTCTTCTTCTGTTTCCAAGCACCACACCGCTAAAGCCAAGAAAAAGGCCGCCAGCAAGGCGACCCCGGCCGCCGGCACGAATAATTCGGGGAGCAGCGGCGCCGGAGCGCCTGGCGCATTGCCCGGCTGGCGGGAGGTGTACAGCACGGACTTCCCCGGCAGCAGCCTGCCGGCCGGCTGGGATGCCTACACCGGTGAGCCGGGCGGCGACCCTTATGGCAACTGGCAGCCATCCAACGTGTCGGTCAGCGGCGGGGCGCTGCACTTCACGGCGACATCGTCGGCCCAGGGCGGGGTCGCGTACTACGGCAACCCGATGACCTACGGCATGTACCTGGTCCGGATGAAGGGCGACTCCGAGCCGGGCCTGGCCATCAACAACCTGGCTATCCTGTGGCCCGCCGCGCAGAACGTCTGGCCGCCCGAGGTGGATTTCTTCCAGGACCTGGGGGGCAGCCGGCAGAGTTTCTCGGCCAGCCTGCACGCAGGCCCGGACGGTAATGGCGGCTGCTGCGTGGTCGCCAGCCCGACCGAGAATAGCGACGGCACGCAGTGGCACACCTACGGCGTCGAATGGACGCCGAACTCGCTCACCTACACGATCGACGGGCGGACGTGGGCCACGATGTACCGCAGCCAGGTGCCGTCGCCGGGCCAGTGGCCCGCCATCCCGATGAACCTCACCCTGCAGTCCCAGAACCAGGCTTCGGCCCAGCCGAACGGCCAGATCGAGACGATGACCGTGGCCTGGGTCGCTGAGTACGCCATGAACGGCTAGTGGCGCTGGCCAGATTCCGGCGTAGCGGGCCGCCGCTGGGCGAGCCGGCCGGTACCGCGCCGGAGCCCAGCGGCGGCCCGGGCCGCTCCTGGAGATCACTCGTCCACGGCCTGATGATCGGGCCCGGGGCCGCGACGCCGGGGCATCAGAATGACCTGCGGCCCAGGTCGGAGCGGAACCTGGAGCAAATTCCCCTGGGGCGGTGCCGTGATGACCCGTGACCATGCCGAAGTCGATCTCGGGCTGCTCGCCGGGGTGACCGACCGGGGCCTGCGGCATGAGCAGAACGAGGACGCGATGGAAATCGCCGTCGCGGACACCGGGGCCGGGCCGGTCCCGCTGGCCGTGGTCTGCGACGGCGTGTCCACCTCAGCCCGCCCGGCGGACGCGTCGCTGGCCGCCGCCCAGGCCGCCATGGCCGTGCTGCGCCGCGCGGCGGACTCCGGCGGCGACCTGGCCGAAGCGTCGGCCGAGGCGGTGCGGGCCGCGGGCCAGGCCGTGGCCGGGCTGACCGAGAGGCCCGGCAGCATCCCGTCGGCCACCTATGTCTCCGCCACGGTGACGCACACGACCGTGACCCTGTGCTGGCTGGGCGACAGCCGGGCCTACTGGCTCGGCACCAGCCCGGAGTCCGCGTCCCAGCAGCTCACCACCGACGACTCGCTGGCCCAGGAGATGGTCCAGGCCGGCCTGCTGGAACAGGACGAGGCGCTGGAATCGCCGCACGCGCACGTGGTGACCCGCTGGATCGGCTCACCCCCGGCGGAGACGGCACCGCACCTGGCCACGTTCGACCCGGGCACCCCCGGCGCGCTGCTGCTCTGCTCGGACGGGCTGTGGAACTACCAGCCCGACGCGGACGAACTGGCCGCCCTGGCCCTCCCGGACGCCCTCACTGACCCGCTGGGCGCGTCGAAGGCCCTGGCCGACTTCGCGATCAAGGCCGGCGGCCGGGACAACATCACCGTGGTGCTTATCCCTTTCCCGCCGCAGCGAACCGCGCAGGCTGGCTGACTCCCCGGCTCACTCGGCGTCCAGCAGGCCGCGCAGCGGCACGGAAGGGTCAGCGAGCCGGGCCGGGTCCACCGCGCGGCCCGCGTAGCCGGCCCGGATCAGGGCCTGGATGTCGTTGGTCACGTCCCACACGTTGACGTTCATGCCGGCCACCACCGCGCCGCCGGCCAGCCAGAACGCGATGAACTCCAGGGCGTCCCGGTCGCCCCGGTAGACGACCTGGTCGTAGGAGCCCGGCTCGGGCAGCCCGGAGCACTCCATGCCCAGCTCGTACTGGTCGCTGAAGAAGTACGGCACCCGGTCGTAGGACACCGGCTGGCCGAGCATGGACCGGGCCGCGGCCGGGCCGCCGTTCAGCGCGTTGGCCCAGTGCTCCACCCGGACCCGGCGGCCCAGCAGCGGGTGCGCGACGTTGGCCACGTCCCCGGCGGCGAAGATGTCGGGGTCGGAGGTGCGCAGCGCGGCGTCGGTCAGCACGCCGTTGGCACCTCCAGGCCCGGCCGCCTCGGCCAGCGCCACGCGGGCGCGGCGCCGATGGCCACCACGACCACGTCGGCGGGCAGTTCGGCGCCGCCGGAGGTGACCACCCCGGCGACCCGCCCGCCCGGCCGCGCAGTTCGCTGGCCCCGCTCGCCGAACCGGAACTCCACCCCGTGCGCGCGGTGCAGGCCCGCGAACATCTCGCCGAGTTCCGGGCCGAGCGCCCGGTGCAGCGGCGGCCGGCTCCGGCTCCAGCACGGTCACCGCGCAGCCCTTTTCCCGGGCCGCGGCGGCGACCTCCAGCCCGATCCAGCCCGCCCCGACGATGACCACCCGGGTGTCCTCGCCGCGGCACGGCCAGCGCGGTGGCCAGCGCCTCCGAGTCGGCGGCGGTGCGCAGGTAGTGCACCCCGTCCAGGTCGTTCCCGGGCACGTTCAGCCGGCGCGGCTGGGCGCCGGTGGCCAGCAGCAGCCGGTCGTAGAGCGAGCGGCCCCGCCCTCACGGCCGGGCCGCCGCCCACCGCGCCCGCCGCCCGGTCGATCGCGGTGGCCGTCACGCCCAGCCGCAGGTCCACGCCATGGTCGGCGTACCAGTGCTCCTCGTGCACGTAGAGCGAGGCCTTGTCGGCCTTGCCCAGCAGGTAGCCCTTGGACAGCGGCGGCCGCTCGTAGGGCCGCTCCAGCTCGGTCCCGAGCAGCACGATGGCCCCGGCGAACCCCTCCTCGCGCAGCGTCTCCGCGGCCTTGGCACCGGCCACGCTGGCTCCGACGATCACGTAAGCGGCTTCTTCCGGCATCCTGACTCCTATCTCAAGCGCTGTCTGAGCCATCGCTGGCGAGGCGGGGCGCGCCGAAGGCGTGTCCCCTCCGAGCCAGCGATCCGCGGGGGGTCCGGGGGTCGCCCGGGCTAGCACTGCTCACCGACACAGCCGCCCATGCCAGGCGACCGCGGACGTATCGGTAAGCGAGGCGACCTGGTCTACCACAACCCGCAGCCGGTCCGTGTCGGAGCCCGCCGCCAGGTACCCAGGGCGCAGCGCCGGGTCCAGGGTGCCCGGGGCGCCCATCCGGACGGCCGCCGCCAGTTCGATGATCAGTTCCCGCTCCCTGGCCTGCGCGGCGGCGGCGCCTTCCCGGCTCATCACGTAGTAGCGCGGTGACCCCCTTCAGCAGCGCGCACTCCAGCCGCTGCCGCCGGGGCACCACCAGGTCGGCGGCGTAGCGGGTCAGCGGCCGGCCGCCGGCGGCGGCCAGCGTGGCGTGCGTGCGCCGCCCCGCAGAGCCGGCCGATCAGCTCGCTGGTCAGGTTCTTCAGCGCGGCCAGGGAGCGCGGGCCGCCGTCGAAGCTGGCCGGCCAGCACGGCAGCGCCAGCAGGCCGTCGAACACCTCGGCGAGCTCCGCCACGGTCACCGAGCCCGGGGCGCAGTACTCGGCGGCGGTCAGCTTCACGACCGCGTTTCGTTCGGCATGATCGGACAGTGCGCGCAGGGTGATCAATCCGGCCTGCAGCCCGTCCTCCAGGTCGTGCACCGAGTAGGCCACGTCGTCGGCCCAGTCCATGACCTGGGCCTCCAGGCAGGGGCGGCCCGGCGGGCGCCCCCTCCCGGATCCACGCGAACACCGCCGCGTCCGTCGGCGTAGGCGCCGTACTTGGCCGGGCAGCCCCGGGCGGCCGGCCAGCCAGGGGTACTTGAGGGTGGCGTCGAGGGTGGCGCGGGTCAGGTTGAGCCCGGCGCCCGGCACCTTGGGCTCCAGCCGGGTCAGCAGCCGCAGGCTCTGCGCGTTCCCCTCGAACCCGCCGCAGCTGCGCGGCCACTCAGCCAGGGCCGACTCGCCGTTGTGCCCGAACGGCGGGTGCCCCAGATCGTGGGCGAGGCAGGCGGCGTCGACCAGGTCCGGGTCGCAGCCCAGGGCCGCGCCGAGCTCCCGGCCGATCTGCGCGCACTCCAGCGAGTGGGTGAGCCGGGTGCGCGGGAAGTCGCCCGGCGTCCACCGCGACGACCTGGGTCTTCGCGGCCAGCCGGCGCAGCGCGGAAGTGTGCAGCACCCGGGCCCGGTCCCGCTCGAACGGCCCGCGGCCGAACCTGGCCTGGTCGACCGGCCACCGCGGCCCGCTTGGGCGGCTCAGCCGCCCAGCGGGCCGTGGCGTGGTCGTCGTAACCCGGATGCTGCGCCGTCACCTGCTGTCGCTGCCGCCTGCGGACTCGAGGACGACCGCGCGGCCGGCCTCCAGCCGGGCGACCGGCACCCGGAACGGCGAGCAGGACACGTAGTCGAGCCCGACCTCGTGGAAGAAGTGGACCGAGTCCGGGTCGCCGCCGTGCTCGCCGCAGACGCCGAGCTTGAGGTCCGGGCGGGCTGGCCCGGCCCTCCTCGGCGGCGATGCGGACCAGCCGGCCGACGCCGTCCGGGTCGAGGGACTCGAACGGGGAGACGCCGAAGATGCCCAGCTCGAGGTACCGGCAGAAGAACGCGCCCTCGACGTCGTCGCGGGAGAAGCCCCAGGTCATCTGGGTCAGGTCGTTGGTGCCGAAGGAGAAGAACTCGGCCGACTTGGCGATCTCGCCGGCGGTCAGCGCCGCCCGCGGCAGCTCGATCATGGTGCCGATCAGCGGTGTGCACGTGGACGCCGGTCTCCTCCTCGACCTCGGCCAGCACCTTGGCTCGGTCGCCTCCCGGGCGATCTCCAGCTCCTGCACCGACGCGATCAGCGGGATCATGATCTCCGGCTGCGGGTCGCTTGCCCGCCTTCTTCCGCTCGGCGGCCGCGTGCGCGATCGCCCGGACCTGCATGGCGAACAGGCCGGGGATGACCAGGCCGAGCCGGACGCCGCGCAGGCCGAGCATCGGGTTCTGCTCGTGCAGCCGGCGGACCGCCTCCAGCAGCCGCAGGTCCTTCTCGGTGGCCTCGTCCCCGGCCAGCGCGACCTTGACCGACAGCTCGGTGAGGTCGGGCAGGAACTCGTGCAGCGGCGGGTCGATCAGCCGGATGGTGACCGGCAGCCCGTCCATCGCCTCGAGGATCTCGACGAAGTCGCCGCGCTGCAGCGGCTCGAGCGCGTCCAGCGCGGCCTGCCTGGCCGCCGTCGTCCTCGGCCAGGATCAGGTCGCTCGACCAGCTGGCGGCGCTCGCCGAGGAACATGTGCTCGGTGCGGCACAGGCCGACCCCGCCGGCGCCGAACCGGCGGGCCCGGGCGCAGTCTCGCCGGTGTCGGCGTTGGCGCGCACGCCGAGGCGGCGCCGCTCGTCGGCGTGCTTCATGATCCGGTCGACGGCGTCGACCAGGTCGTCGGCGTCCGCGTCGAGCTCGCCCTCGAAGTACTGCACCACCGGCGGACGCGACGACCGGGACCTCGCCGAGGTAGACCGCGCCGCTGGTGCCGTCGATGGAGATCACGTCGCCCTCGCTGACGACCACGCCGCCGGGCGCGGTGAACTGCCCGGCCTTGGTGTCCACCTCGAGCTCCTCGGCGCCGCAGACGCAGGTCTTGCCCATGCCGCGGGCGACCACGGCGGCGTGGGTGGTCTTGCCGCCGCGGCTGGTGAGGATGCCCTCGGCGGCGATCATGCCGTGCAGGTCGTCCGGGTTGGTCTCCCGGCGGACCAGGATGACCTCCTCGCCCGCGGCGGCCCGCTCGACGGCCGTGGCGGAGTCGAACACCGCCTTGCCGACCGCGGCGCCGGGCGAGGCGCTCACGCCCGTGGTGACCTTCGTGGCACCGTCGCCGAGCGTCGAAACGGGGGAACATCAGCTGGGCGAGCTGGGCCCCGGTGACCCGGGTGAGCGCCTCGTCCATGTCGATCAGGCCCTGGTCGACGAGCTGGGTGGCGATCCGGAACGCGGCCGCCGGCGGTGCGCTTGCCGACCCGGGTCTGCAGCATCCACAGCTTGCCGCGCTCGATGGTGAACTCGATGTCGCACAGGTCGCGGTAGTGGTTCTCCAGCGTCTGCATGATGTCCATCAGCTGGTCGTAGGACGCGGCGTCGATCTTCTCCAGGTCCTGCAGCGGCACGGTGTTGCGGATGCCGGCGACGACGTCCTCGCCCTGCGCGTTCTGCAGGTAGTCGCCGTACACGCCCTGCTGCGCCGGTGGCCGGGTCGCGGGTGAACGCGACGCCGGTGCCGGAGTCATGCCGAGGTTGCCGAAGACCATGGCCACGACGTTGACCGCGGTGCCGAGGTCGGCGGGGATCCGCTCCTGGCGGCGGTAGAGGACGGCGCGGTCGGCGTTCCACGAGCTGAAGACGGCCCGGATCGCCAGGTCCATCTGCTCGCGCGGGTCCTGCGGGAAGTCCCGCCCGGTCTGCTCGCTTGACGATCTCCTTGAAGCGTCTCCAGCGAGCTCGCGCAGGTCGCTCGGCGTCCAGGTCGAGGTCGTTGGTCGTGCCCTTGGCCTGCTTGGCCTGCGTCGAGCGCGTGCTCGAAGGCGTCGCCCGTCGATGCCGAGCACGGTCTTGCCGAACATCTGGATCAGCCGCCGGTAGGAGTCCCAGGCGAACCGCTCGTTGCCGGCCTGCTTGGCCAGGCCGTGGACCGACTCGTCGTTCAGGCCGATGTTCAGGACGGTCTCCATCATCCCGGGCATCGAGAACTTGGCCCCGGACCGGACGCTGACCAGCAGCGGGTCGTCCGGCGTCGCCGAGCTGGCGGCCCATGCTCTGCTCCAGCTGCGCGCAGGTGCTCGCTGACCTCGGCGTCGAGGCCGTCGGGGACGGTGCCTTCCGCCAGGTACTGGCGGCAGGCCTCGGTGGTGATGGTGAACCGGGCGGCACGGGCAGGCCGAGGTTGGTCATCTCGGCCAGGTTGGCGCCCTTGCCGCCCAGCAGGTCCTTCAGGTCCTTGTTGCCCTCGGTGAAGTCGTAGACGAACTTCGGCACTGAAACGCTCTCCTCGGGGTGCCGCCGGCGGGATCCCGCGGCATGGACGCTGCGGCGGCGTGGATGATGACGGCCTAGTCGGCCCGGTGGTTCGACTCTACCGAGCACCGGTCTAGACCGCATCCGATAGGAACGCCAGGCGGGACGCAACGGCCCTGGCGGGCCAGAAATTTACCTGCGGGCCGGGTGACAGCCGCCTGGGGGCCGGGCCGGGAGTTATGCGGTGAGTTGTGGCCGCGTACGGGGCACAACTCACCGCGTTACGGCCGCCGGGCAGGATGGGGGCGTGGCGTCGGCGGATGGAGGGTGCCGGTGGGAGAGACGGTGATCGGGCTGCTGCACCCGGGCGAGATGGGGGCGGCGGTCGGGCGGCTGCCTGGCCGGCCGGGGCACCGGGTGCTCTGGGTGCCGGCCGGGCGCAGTGCCGCCACGGCCGGGCGCGCCGCGGCAGCCGGGCTGGCGGCAGCGGACTCGGTCGCGGTCCTGGCCGCCGCCGCGGACGTCATCGTGTCGGTCTGCCCGCCGCACGCGGCACTGGCGACCGCCCGCGCGGTGGCCGCCGCGGCCCGCTTCCCCGGCATCTACCTGGACGCCAACGCCATCTCCCCGGGCACCGCGCGGGAGGTCGCGCGCGGTCGCCGGGACGGCCGGGGCCAGCTACGTGGACGGCGGGATCATCGGCCCCCGCCGGATCCGGCCGCGCCGGGCCGCACGCCGGCTGTACCTGTCGGGTGAGCGCGCCGCCGAGGTGCGTGCGCTGTTTGCCGGGACGGCGCTGGACGCCCGCGTCATCGAGGGGCCGCTGGAAGCCGCCTCCGCGGTCAAGATGGCCTACGCCGGGTGGACCAAGGGCAGCGCCGCGCTGCTCCTGGCCGTGCGGGCCCTGGCCCGGGCCGAGGGGGTCGAGGAGGTCGCTGGAGGCCGAGTGGGCGCTGTCCCAGCCGGGCCTGCCCACCCGGTATGACGCCGCCCGCCGGTCAGCGGCGGCCAAGGGCTGGCGCTGGACCGGCGAGATGGAGGAGATCGCCGCCAGCATGGCCGCCGACGGACTGCCGGACGGCTTCCACCAGGCGGCCGCCGAGGTCTTCGGCCGGACCGCGCGGGGCGATGACGCCCTGGTCCCGGCGCAACCGGGTGCCGCCGCCCCGCACGGCGGCACCGCGCCGCAGGATCAGGACAATGTTCACCAGCTAGGTAAGTGACTCTTTACCTGCCGGCCAGCAACGGGCGGACAGGGCTGGAGCGTCTCTAGTGCGTGCGGGGCGCGCCTAGCCGGTCGGGGGCCGGCTGAGGCGCGGAGGGGCCAGGCGGAGGGGCCAGGCCGCCGGGAGCAGCCCGGCAGCCGGGGAGGCGGGCTGGTCAGCAGCCGGGCAGCCGCTCGGCCAGGTAGTCCGGCAGGCGGTCGATGCCCACCCGGTCCTGCTGCATCGAGTCGCGGTCCCGGACCGTCACCGCCTGGTCGGTGAGGGTGTCGAAGTCCACCGTCACGCAGAACGGGGTGCCGATCTCGTCCTGCCGCCGGTACCGGCGCCCGATGGCGCTGGCGTCGTCGAAGTCGGTGTTCCACCGCTGCCGCAGCCGGGCGGCCAGGTCACGGGCCTTGGGCGACAGGTCGGCGTTGCGGGACAGCGGCAGCACGGCCACCTTGACCGGGGCCAGCCGCTGGTCGAGCCGGAGCACGGTGCGCTTCTCCAGCTTGCCCTTGGCGTCCGGCGCCTCGTCCTCGGCGTAGGCATCCATCAGGAACATGAGCATGGACCGGTCGACCCCGGCCGCGGGCTCGATGACGTACGGCACGAACCGCTCCCCGGAGTCCTGGTCCAGGTAGGACAGGTCCTGGCCGGAGTGCTTGGCGTGCACGCTCAGGTCGTAGTCGGTCCGGTTGGCGATGCCTTCCAGCTCGCCCCACTCAGAGCCGGCGAAGTCGTACCGGTACTCGATGTCCACGGTGCGCTTGGAGTAGTGCGACCGCTTGTCCGCCGGGTGCTCGTAGAGCCGCAGGTTGTCCTTGTGCACGCCGAGGTCGGTGTACCAGCCGAAGCGGGTCTCGATCCAGCGGTCGTGCCACTCCTCGTCGGTGCCCGGCCGGACGAAGAACTCCATCTCCATCTGCTCGAACTCGCGGGTGCGGAAGATGAAGTTGCCCGGGGTGATCTCGTTCCGGAACGACTTGCCGATCTGGCCGATGCCGAACGGGACCTTCTTCCGCGAGGTCTGCAGCACGTTGCGGAAGTTGATGAAGATGCCCTGCGCGGTCTCCGGCCGCAGGTAGGCCAGCCCGGACTCGTCCTCGGTGGCCCCCAGGAAGGTGCGCAGCAGCCCGTTGAACATGCGCGGCTCGGTGAACGCGCCCCGGGTCCCGCAGTGCGGGCAGGCAATGTCGGCCAGGCCGCTGCCCGGCGGGTGGCCGTGCTTCTCCTGGTACGCCTCGATCAGGTGGTCCGCCCGGAACCGCCGGTGGCAGGACTGGCACTCGGTCAGCGGGTCGACGAACTCGGTGACATGGCCGCTGGCCTCCCAGACCTCGCGGGCCAGGATGACCGAGGAGTCCAGGCCGACGATGTCGTCCCGCTCCTGGATCATGGACCGCCACCACTGGCGCTTGATGTTGTTCTTCATCTCCACGCCCAGCGGGCCGTAGTCCCAGGAGGCGCGCAGCCCCCCGTAGATGTCACTGGACGGGAAGACGAAGCCCCGGCGCTTGCAGAGGCTGACGATCGTTTCCATGCGGTCATTGCGGGCCATCAGGACTCCATCCGGCTGGCGGTCGGCGGGTTGAGCGCGCAGCAGCTCATCGGGCGGGCGCGTCCGCCAAGCTTATTACCGGTAGACGGCCCCGTAGACCCAGTCAGAGTCGATGTCCACGGTGCGCCCGCCCACCGTGCGCAGGTGCGGGCCCAGGTACTGCTTGATCCGGTGCCGCCCGGACCACCAGTCCGGGCGCAGGTACGGAGAGCCGTACACGTTGCGCCGTGCGTTCCACAGGCCGAACCACACGGAGTCGGGCTTGGCCAGCCGGTGCCCGCCTGCCGACGTGGCCGCGCCGACATTCTGCGCGCCGGAAGAGGCGCTGGAATAGACGCCGGACTCATAGCCCTGGGCGTGCAGGGCCCGGGTCCAGGCATCGAGGAAGGTGAGGGCCGCGGCGCGGCACCGGGCGTTGCCCCCGTCGTACGCCTCGAGGTCGTAGTAGATGGGGGTGCCGCGGCCCATGCCGAGGGCCCGGGCCTGCCGGATCGCGTCCGCGGCCGCGGCCACGCCCTGGGCCGCCGCGCGGGACGGCCTGATCCGCACCGAGTACCCGGAACAGGTCGCCTGCGGGCCGACGTAGGTGGGCATGAGCGCGTAGCCGAGGCGGGTCGCCGCGGTCACCCAGGCCGCCGACAGGTTCGGCTGCGCGCAGCCCTGTTCCGCGCCGCCGATGTAGATCGCCGCCGCCGCGAAAACCGGGCGCCAGGCCCGCATCACGGCCAGCGAGGGGGCCGCGCAGCTGTCGAAGCCGTGCATCGGGCGCGCGGCCTGCTCGCGGCGGGACCGGTGGCGCCGGGGCCGGTTCTTCCCCGGCCGCCGGTGCCCGGGATGACGGTGCCCGTGCCGGTGGTGCCCGGGGCGGTGGTGCCCGGGCCGGTGGTGCCGGGGGCGCTGGTGCCGGGCGCCGCGGGCGGACTGGGCCGCGGCCGGCCCGGCCGGGAGCGCCTGGTCCGACCCGGCCATGACCAGCCCGGCAGCCCCGTGACGGGCGGCCGCGTGGTGCCGCACCCGGGCCCGGCGCGGGACTGCCCGGTGCCGGGCGGGGGCGGGGGCCGCCTGCGCGGGCCGGGTGGCCGTCACGGGGCGCACGCTCCGGATGATGGACAGCACTTCCCGGGGGCTGCCGCCGTAGGTGCCGGTGATGGACAGGCCGGCCCCGGCCAGGGACGCGTGCACGAGGTTGCCGGAAGGATCGCCGGTGACCGGGCCGCCCGAGCCGGGCAGGCGGCTGATCACCGGGCCGCCGTACGCCGGGCCGCCCGCCGGGCCGGGACCGGCCTGCACGCTGATGGTCGCGGTGCGGCCGACCAGGTGCGCCGGGCACTGCTGGTCGGCCCCGGGCTGGCCCAGGTACACGGCATGCTGGTCGTAGCGCACGCACCGGCCGGGGTCACGGCCCAGCCGGTAGACCGGCCAGCCCGCCGGGACCTCCAGCGTGTAGCCGCCGAACCGGACCTGCTTCATCGCGCCACCCGGCACCCGGTGCGCCGTCGCCTGGTGCCCGGTCCCCAGGTGCGCCGCCGCGGTCTCCGCCTCCGCCGCCTGACTCCCGGACACACTCGCGCCAATCAGCATAAATGCGATTCCCGCAGGCACGGCAAAAGTGATTATCCGACGCATCTGCATCCCCCCGAATGCGATGGCGCTCCCGCCCGTAATTGCGCGCGAGGCTCCGCCTTATGCCGTTCCCGGCCCATTCCGGCGGCATGCACGAAGGCGCATCGCAGGTCCGGGAAAAGGCGGTAACTTTGCCAGCGGGAGGTTAAATCATGGCCAGCCAGGCCGGGGCGGGCAGGCCGCGGGGATGGAAGATGCCGGTTCGTGCGATAACTTGGCTGCCGTGAGCCAGCAATCTCCGGGGGCCCGCCGTGGCATCGAGCGCGCCAGCCTGAAGCCAGCCGCCTACCTGCACCACCTGCCGCGCTGGCTGCCACCGGTCGTCGTGGCAGCCCTGTTCGTCGGCGGCCTCTACGTCCGCGGCTGGGGCGGCGGGGTCATGCTGCTGCTCGTGGCGGCATTCGTGGCCTGGCTGGCCGCCCTGGCCTGGCCCGCGGCGGGCATCCAGGGCCGGGTGCTGCGGGTGGCCGCCATCGCCGCCCTGGTCGCCCTAGCCGTGTGGCAGGGGCTCCGCTAGCCCGGGCAGCAGGTTCGGCTGGGCGCCGCCGTACCGGCGGTCCCGGCTCGCGTAGATCTCGCAGGCCTGCCACAGATGGCGCCGGTCGAAATCGGGGAAAAGCGTGTCCAGGAAGACCAGCTCGGCGTAGGCGGACTGCCAGAGCAGGAAATTGGAGATCCGCTGCTCGCCGGACGACCGGACAAAAAGATCGACCTCGGGAATTTCCGGCTCATCCAGGTACCTGGCGACGACCTTTTCGTCGATCTTGTCCGCCCGCAGCTTCCCGGCTACCACGTCCGCCGCTATCGCCGCGGCCGCGTCGGCGATTTCCGCCCGGCCGCCATAGTTAACGCAGAATTGCAAGGTCAGGACCGAGTTGCCCTCAGTCATCCGTTCGGCATCTTGAAGTTCTTTGATCACGCTGCGCCACAGCCGGCGGCTGCGGCCAGCCCACCGGACCCGGACGCCCACCTCATTGAGCTGGTCCCGGCGCCTGCGGATGACATCACGGTTGAAGCCCATCAGGAAGCGGACCTCATCCGGCGACCGCCGCCAGTTCTCGGTGGAGAAGGCGTACGCCGACAGGTACGGGATGCCCAGCTCGATGGCCCCCATGATCACGTCGAACAGGGCGGCCTCACCCCGCTTGTGGCCTTCGGTGCGGGGCAGCCCGCGCTGCTTGGCCCAGCGCCCGTTGCCGTCCATGACCAGCGCAACGTGCCGCGGCACCAGGTCCGCGGGGATGGCCGGGGGCTGCGCCCCGCCGGGATGCGGGTACGGCGGCCGGACCGGGCGGCTCACGCGCGCCCCAGGTTAGCCAGGTCACTCATGCATGCTCCACATGACGTAGCGAACGGATCGAGTGCTCCAGGTGCCACTGGACGTACGCGGCGACCAGGCCACTGCACTCCACCTGGTGCCGGGGCTGGCTGGCATCCGCCGCCGCCCAGTCCCCGCGCAGCAGCGCCCGCATCAGGCCGATAGTGGCCACCGAGGGGGTCGCCGCCCCGGGAGGCCGGCAGCGACCGGCAGGTCAGCCCGCCGCCCGCCACGGAGAACGCCCGGGAGGAGGAGCCCCGGCCCGGCTCGCTCCCGCCCGGCGCCTCGTCCGGGGCGCCGCATATCGCGCACTCGTCCAGGGCGGGCGCGTACCCGGCCACCGCGAGCGTGCGCAGCAGGTAGGCGTCGAGCACCAGCCGCGGGTCGTGCTCCTGCTCGGTCAGCGCCCGCAGGCCGCCGACGAGCAGCAGGAACTGCCGGATCACCGGCTCCTTCTCCACCGGGGTGAACCGCTCGGCGGTCTCCAGCATGGCCGTGCCGCTGGTGTACCGGGGATAGTCGGCGATCAGCGGCTCCCCGTACGGCCGGACCGTCTCCGCCTGGGTGATCACGTCCAGCGAGCGCCCGGTGTACAGCAGCAGGTCCACGTGGCTGAACGGCTCCAGCCGGGCGCCGAACCTCGACTTGGTCCGGCGTACCCCCTTGGCGGCTGCCCGGATGCGGCCGTTGCGCCTGGTCAGGACGGTGACGATGCGGTCCGCCTCGCCCAGCTTCTGGGTGCGGAGCACAATCCCGTCATCCCGGTACAGGCTCACGATGCCATTGTGGCCCACCCGGGGCCATGCCCCGGCTAGGCGCACCCGGGGGCCGGGCCCCCGGGTGCGGCACCCGCAGGGCCCGGCCACGGCGCCGTCATGCCCATGGCCGGGCCCCCGGGGCGCTCCCGCCGGCTACCGGCGGGCCCGGTTCAGCGCGGAGAGCACCGCCCGCAGCGAGGCGGTCACGGTGTTCGCGTCGACGCCCACGCCCCACCAGCACCCGGCCGCCGATCTCGCACTCGACGTACGCGGCGGCCTGGGCGTCGCTGCCCGGCCGACAGCGCGTGCTCGGCGTAGTCGAGCACCCGGACCTCGATGCCGACGCTGGCCAGCGCGTCGCAGAAGGCGGAGATCGGGCCGTTCCCGGCCCCTTCGACCTGCCGTTCCGCGCCGTCCACCCGGAGCTCCACGGTGAGCGCGTCCTTCGCGTCCACCACGGAGGACGTGTGGTGGGCGAGCAGCGCCACCGGGCCGCCGGAGAGGTACTCGCCGGAGAACGCCTGCCACATCTGGGCGGGTGTCACCTCGCCGCCCTCGGCGTCGGTGTGCGCCTGGACGACCCGGGAGAACTCGATCTGCAGCCGGCGGGGCAGGTCGAGCTGGTGCTCCGCCTTCATGATGTAGGCGACCCCGCCCTTGCCGGACTGGGAGTTGACCCGGATGACCGCCTCGTAGCTGCGGCCCACGTCCTGCGGGTCGATGGGCAGGTACGGGACCGACCAGGCGTAGTCACGGACCGGCGTGCCGGCCGCGGCCGCGTCCTGCTCCAGCGCCTCCAGCCCCTTCTTGATCGCGTCCTGGTGCGAGCCCGAGAACGCGGTGTAGACCAGGTCCCCCGCGTAGGGATGGCGGGGATGGACGGGGAGCTGGTTGCAGTACTCGGCGGTACGCCGGATCTCGTCGATGTCGGAGAAGTCGATCATCGGGTCGATGCCCTGGCTGAACAGGTTCAGGCCCAGGGTGACCAGGCACACGTTGCCGGTCCGCTCACCGTTGCCGAACAGGCAGCCCTCGATCCGGTCCGCGCCGGCCAGCACGGCCAGCTCGGCGTCGGCGACCGCGGTGCCGCGGTCGTTGTGGGTGTGCACGGACAGGCACACGTGCTCGCGGTGCGGCAGGTTCCGGCTCATCCACTCGATCTGGTCGGCGTACACGTTCGGGGTGGACCGCTCGACCGTGCAGGGCAGGTTGAGGATGATCTCGCGGCCGGGGCCGGGCTGCCAGACGTCCATGACCGCCGCGCACACCTCGGCGGCGTAGTCCAGCTCGGTGTCCATGAAGATCTCGGGCGAGTACTCGTAGCCGAAGTCGCAGTCCGGCAGGTACTGCTCCGCGTACTTCATCACCGACCGGGTGCCCTCGACGGCCAGGGCCTTGGTCTCCTCCCGGTCATTGCCGAACACCACCCGGCGGAACACCGGGGCCGTCGCGTTGTACATGTGCACGGTCGCCCGGGGCGCGCCGACCAGTGACTGGACGGTCCGCTCGATCAGCTCGTCCCGCGCCTGGGTCAGCACCGAGATCTGCACGTCGTCGGGGATGACGCCGTCTTCGATGAGGCTCGCGGACGAAGTCGAAGTCGGCCTGGCTGGCCGACGGGAAGCCAACCTCGATCTCCTTGTAGCCCATGCGGACCAGCAGGTCGAACATGGTCCGCTTGCGGGCCGGGCTCATCGGGTCGATCAGCGCCTGGTTGCCGTCCCGCAGGTCGGTGGACAGCCAGCGCGGGGCGCCGCGATGATGGACTTGCCGGGCCAGGTCCGGTCCGGCAGGTCGACCGGCCGGAACGGGACGTACCGCTGGCAGGGCATGCCGCTGGGCTGCTGCCGGACGCCACGGTGCGCTTCCTGGACCGGCATCTGATCATGGGGTACTCGGTCATGCTGCATGGGATCATGCTGGGGCTGCATTGAAGATCTGCTCCTGTGCGGATCGGGCGGCGGCCAGCGGTCACGCCAATTACCCGCGGCGAGGGAGCCGGCCGTTATCGGCCCCCGCCGCGGCGGATAAGCAGGAGGGATCCGCACAGCATGTCGCCTCGACACTAGCAGACGGCGCCAGCCCGTTTCCAAGCCGCCGTCCGCCATCCGAGACACGGGGGCGCGCCGCCCGCCCCCAGGCTGGAGAATGCGGACCATGACGAGCACCAGTTCCCCGGTCCTGGCGACTCCGGCGTATATCGGGCAGCTACGGGAAGAGGGCGAGCTGCTGGCGGCAGCGGCCGCCCCGCTGAGCCTGGACCTGCCGGTGCCGCCCTGCCCGGGATGGCAGCTCCGGGACCTGCTGCGGCACGTCGGCGATGTGCACCGCTGGGCCACCGGGTACGTGACCGAGCGGCACGCCGAGATGGTGCCGAGGCTGGACGAGACGGCCGTGCTGGGCCAGGACATCCCGGACCCCGCGCTGCTGGGCTGGTTCCGCGCCGGGCACGCCTGCCGGTCCGTGCCCTGGAGGCGGCCTGCCCGGACCTGGCCTGCTGGACGTTCCTGCCCGGTGCCGCGTCCCCGCTGGCGTTCTGGGCCCGGCGGCAGGTGCACGAGACGACCGTGCACCGGATCGACGTCCAGCTCACCGCGGCCGCGGCGATGCCCGGCCAGCCCGTCGATCCCGTCCCGGCCGCGCTGGCCGCCGACGGCCTCGATGAGCTGGTGATGGGCTTCGCGTGGCGCAACGCCCGGCACGGCCCGCTGTCCGATCCGGCGCGCAGCCTGTTCATCGACGCGGGCCCGTACCGGTGGGCGGCGCGGATGGGGCCGGAGCGGGCTGAGGTGGGCCGGGGCTGGGGCGACAAGGCCGCCGGGCCGGGCGACTGCACGGTGCGCGGGCCGGCGCTGGGGCTGTACCTGGTGCTGTGGAACCGGCTCGAGGCCGGCGACCTGGCCGCCGGCCTGCACGGTGACCGGGGACCCGGGCGTGCTGGAACTGTGGCGGCGCGGCGTGCGGGTGACCTGGCGCTGACCGGCGGCCGCGGGGCGGGACCGGCTCAGTCGTAGAAGCCCAGGCGGCGGAGCTGCTTGGGGTCCCGCTGCCAGTCCTTGGCCACCTTGATACGCAGGTCCAGGTACACCCGGGTGCCCAGCAGCGCCTCGATCTGATGCCGGGCCCGGCTGCCGACCTCCTTGAGCCGGGCCCCCTTGGCCCCGATGACGATGGCCTTCTGGCTGGGCCGCTCCACGTACATGAAGGCATAGACGTCGATCAGGTCCGGATGGCCTTCCCGGGGCTTCATCTCGTCCACCACGACGGCGATGGAATGCGGCAGCTCGTCCCGCACGCCCTCCAGGATCGCTTCCCGGATCAGCTCGGCCACCAGCTGCTGTTCCGGCTCATCGGTCAGCTCCCCGTCGGGGTACAGCGGCCGCCCGGGCGGCAGGTGGGAGACCAGCACGTCGGTGAGCACGTCGAGCTGGAACCCGGACACGGCGGACACCGGCACGATGTCGGCCCAGTCGCCGAGCCCGGCCACCGCGGTCAGCTGCCCGGCCACCTGGGCCTGGGAAGCCTGGTCGGTCTTGGTGACGATGGCCACCACCGGCGCCTTGGCGGACAGCCCGCCGAGTTCCCGGGCCAGGTAGGTGTCCCCCGGCCCGATGCGCTCGTTGGCCGGCACGCAGAAGCCGATCGTGTCCACCTCGGTCAGCGTGGACCGGACCAGGCTGTCCAGCCGTTCGCCGAGCAGGGTGCGCGGCCGGTGCAGGCCAGGCGTGTCCACGATGACGAGCTGGGCCTCAGGGCGGTGCACGATGCCGCGGATGGCCCGCCGGGTGGTCTGCGGCCGGCTGCTGGTGATCGCCACCTTGGTGCCCACCAGCGCGTTCATCAATGTCGACTTGCCGACATTCGGCCTGCCGACGAAGCACGCGAAGCCCGACCGGAATTCCACCCCCCGATTGTAGTTGCGCTGGGAGCACATGATCACAGGTGACAATGGGCGCCGCGGCGCACGCGGACGGTGAGCCCGCTCGGATCGGGCCGCCCCGCCATGTCGAGCCGGACCGATCCGCTCCGACCAAGGGGCATGAAGGCAGACACCGTCACTCCCAGGAAGAAGGACCAGCAGATGCAGATCCGCACCCGGCTGAGCATCAGCGCAGACGGTTACGTGACCACTCCGGACGGGTGGCCGTCGATCGTCGCCGACCCGGACTTCGTCCCCGGCCAGAGCCACGGGTGGCCGGCGTTCCAGCAGGGCTGCGAGGCGGTGCTGATGGGGCGGACCACGTTCGAGCCGGCGCTCGGCGCCGGCCGCTGGCCGTGGCCGGGCCTGGACGTCTTCGTCCTCGGCCGGGACGTGCCGACCGGGGGTGCCCCGGTGCCGATCGTGACCGACAGCGATCCGGCCCGGCTGCTGGACAAGGCGCGCTCCGCCAACCGCGGCCGGGACGTCCACCTCGTCGGCGGCCCGCGGACGATCGAGGCGTTCCGCGCGCTCGGAGCGCTGGACCGGCTCGGCCTGCTTGTGCTGCCGCTGCTGCTCGGGGACGGGATGCGGCTCAGCCCGTGGCTCAGCCCCGGCGCCGCACTGGTCCTGGACGAGGCACGCCCACTGCCCGGCGGCACCGTGGAGATCGTCTACGCGTTCGGCTGAGCCACAGGAGCGCGCTCGTGCCAGCCGGCGCGGGCCCGGTGGCCGGTGCAGGGCTGGTGGGCCGGTGCGGGCCCGGTGGCCGGTGCGGTCAGGGCTTGAGGGTGGCGCGCAGCACGCCGTTCGAGCCGGCGTGGAACACCACCGCGTCCGGACCGGCCTCGCGCACCACGGCCAGGTCGGCCGGGTCCGCCTGCTCGGCGTCGCTGACCAGGGCGGCCGCCTCGAGGCTGGACGCGCCGCTCGAGACGGCCATGGCCACCGCCAGCCGGAGCGCGGACAGCCGCAGCGAGGGCAGCGCCACCGCCGCCGCCGCATAGGTCCGGCCGGTCTCGTCCCGGACCGCGGCACCCTCGGCCGCGCCGACGCGGGCCCGCGCCGACCGGGCCAGGGTAATGATCTTCACGTCTTCCGGGCCGGGCTCCACCGCGCTCATCCGGCCGAGTGTAGTGGCGGGACCGGCCGTCACATCAGTCCCATCGGTACTCTGCCGGCCGGGCGGCGCGCCGCCCGGCGATGCCCTTCGAGGTGGCGGGACGGCTCAGCCGCCGCCGTTACGGTCCGTGGCGGGCGCCCGCGAGGCGGCCCCGGCCCGTTCCACGGTCACCGTGCCGATCCGGTTCCGGCGGCCGGCCAGGCTGTCCGCGGTCAGCCGCAGCCCGGCCACGGTGCCCGACGAGCCGGCGATCGGCACCCGGCCGATGGCGTGCGCCAGCAGGCCGCCCACCGTCTCCACGTCCTCCGCCTCGATCGTGGTGCCGAACAGTTCTTCCAGGTCGGTCACGGGCAGCCGGGCCGTCACCCGGGCGCGGTCCGTGGACAGCCACTCGACCGCGGGCTGCTCCTGGTCATACTCGTCGGTGATCTCCCCGACGATCTCCTCCAGGATGTCCTCGATGGTGACCAGCCCGGCGGTGCCGCCGTACTCGTCGATCACGATGGCCATGTGGATCCGGCGCTGCTGCATCTCGCGGAGCAGCTCGTCAACCGGCTTGCTCTCCGGCACGAACGTGGCCGGCCGCATGACCGAGGTGACCTTCTCGACCGACTCCAGCTCCGGGTGTTCCTGGCTGCGGTGCACCAGGTCCTTGAGGTAGGCGATGCCGATGACGTCGTCCTCGTTCTCGCCGACCACGGGGATGCGGGAGAACCCGCTGCGCAGCGCCAGTGACATGGCCTGGCGCAGGGTCTTGTCCCGCTCCACGAAGACGATCTCGGTGCGCGGCACCATCACCTCGCGCACGATGGTGTCCCCCAGCTCGAACACCGAGTGGATCATGGCCCGCGCGCCGGGCTCGATGACCTGCCGCTGTTCCAGCAGGTCCACCAGGCCGCGCAGCTCCTCCTCGGAGCCGAAGGCGTCCCGGGATCCCCGGCCGGGCGCGAGGACGCTGCCCAGCGCGAGCAGCAGCCGGGGCACCGGCCCCAGCAGCCGGACCACCGGGTAGAGCACGTCCGCCGAGGCCAGCGCGATCGAGCGCTCGTGCTGGCGGCCGAGGATCCGCGGCCCGACCCCGGCGAGCAGGTAGAGCACCACGATCATGATCGCGGCGGTGAGCAGGAAGGACTGCCAGCCGCTGCCCAGCCAGTGCACCAGGGGGGCGGCCACGAGCACGACGGCGGCGGTCTCCCCGGATATCCGGGCCAGCAGCAGCACGGCCAGGTAGCGGGACGGGTCGGCGAGCACCGCCTGCAGCCGGGTGACGGCGCGCGGGCTGGTGCCCTTCCGGCTGCGGCCCAGGTCGCCGGCCCCGGACCGGGAGACCCGCATCAGCGCCACCTCGGCGCTCGCGCACAGCCCGGCGAACAGCGCCAGCGCCGCGGCGGCGACGATCAGCCAGGCCATGGCGGTCTCACGGGGTCCCGTGCTGCCCTTCGGGGCCTTCCGGGGCTTCCTGGGCTCCGGGGCCTGCCAGGCCTTCGGTGGCCGCGGGCGTGTCCCGGGCGGACCGCCAGGAGCGGAGCAGCTCGTCCTGGAGGCCGAACATGGTGGCCCGCTCCTCGGCTTCGGCGTGGTCGTAGCCGAGCAGGTGCAGGATGCCGTGCGTGCAGAGCATCTCCAGCTCGTCACGCAGCGGGTGCCGGGCCTGCTCCGCCTGGCCGGCGGCCACGTCCGGGCACAGCACGACGTCGCCGAGCAGGCCGGGCGGCGAGGCCGGCTCGCCACCGCCCTGGTCGCCGCGGGCGCTGCCGGGCGGCGGTGGCCGCAGCTCGTCCATGGGGAAGGCCAGCACATCCGTCGGCCCCGGCTCGCCCATCCAGCGCTCATGCAGGTCGGACATGGTCTCCCGGTCCACCAGCAGCACGGACAGCTCGGCCAGCGGGTGCATCCGCATGCCGTCCAGGACATGCCGGGCCATGGCGGCGAGGTCGGCCTCGTCGACGGCGACCCCCGACTCGTTGGCGATCTCGATGCTCACCGCGGGCCGCCGCTCCCCGCGCTCATGCCGCTCACTGGGCGCGCTTACGCCGTTGCGACGCTGGCGCCGTGTCCCGGACCCGCGCGTCGTACCGCTCGTAGGCGTCCACGATGTCCCCCACCAGCCGGTGCCGGACCACGTCCTGGCTGGTCAGCCGGGCGAAGTGCACGTCGTCCAGGCCTTCCAGGATCTCCTGCACGATGCGCAGCCCGCTGGCCTGCCCGGCGGGCAGGTCCACCTGGGTGACGTCGCCGGTCACCACGATCTTGGAGCCGAACCCGAGGCGGGTGAGGAACATCTTCATCTGCTCGGCCGAGGTGTTCTGCGCCTCGTCCAGGATGATGAAGGAGTCGTTCAGCGTCCGGCCGCGCATGTAGGCCAGCGGGGCCACCTCGATGGTGCCCGCCGCGATCAGGCGCGGGATGGAGTCCGGGTCCAGCATGTCGTGCAGCGCGTCGTAGAGCGGCCGCAGGTACGGGTCGATCTTCTCGTACAGCGTGCCGGGCAGGAAGCCGAGCCGCTCCCCCGCCTCGACCGCCGGCCGGGTCAGGATGATCCGGTTGACTTCCTTGGCCTGCAGCGCCTTGACCGCCTTGGCCATGGCCAGGTACGTCTTGCCGGTGCCGGCGGGACCGATGCAGAAGACGATGGTGTGCTCGTCGATGGCGTCCACGTAGCGCTTCTGGTTCAGCGTCTTCGGCCGGATCGTCCGGCCCCGGGCGGACAGGATGTCCAGGGTCAGCACGTCCGCCGGGCGGACCTTCGACTTCCGGCGCATCATGGCCACCACGCGCTCGACCGAGTCCGCGGTCAGCTCGGCGCCGCCCGCGAGCAGCTCAGTGAGCTCCTCGAAGAGGCCCGCGACGCGCTCGCTCTCCTCGGGCGCCCCGGTTATCGTGATCTCATTCCCGCGTACGTGGATATCGGCATGAAATGCCTTCTCGATCACGCGCAGGAGCTCGTCCCGTGATCCCAGCAGGCTGACCATTGAGTGGTCATCCGGGATGACGATCTTGACCTGTGCGCCAGGGTCACCTGGCGGCGTGCGGCTGGACGATTCGCCTGATCTGTCTGTCAATTCCTTCTCTCCGCCTGGGCGCGGGCGCATGCCCGCGCCCGTCCTTGGTCATGCTATCCGGGGCGGGCTCAGCCCGGGGGCCAGCGAGAGCGCGCGCCCGCCCAGGACATGCGCGTGCACATGCGGCACCGCCTGGCCGGCGTCGGCCCCCGTGTTGAAGACAACCCGGTAGCCGCGGCCGGAGATTCCCTCCGCCTCGGCGACCTCCCGCACCTGGGCCAGCAACTCGGCCAGCAGGTCCGGGTCAGCGGCCGTCAGCGCGGCCAGGTCCGGATAGTGCGCTTTGGGGATCACCAGGACGTGGGTGGGGGCCTGGGGGCTGATGTCATGAAAAGAAAGGGTCCGCGGTGACTCGAGCACGCGTGATGCCGGGACACCGCCGGACACGATCCTGCAGAATAGACACTCCGGCACAGAGGGATCCTAGCTCGCCTCTCTCCGGTAGCACTCATGACACAGACGGTTGCGATGGTGCCTCCCCCGCAGCGCGCCCTGCACTCTCCCCGATGTGCACGGCGCGGCACTCCGCGTACCCGGGCCTGCTGCCGGGACGCCACCGGCCAGCACGCGGGAAGGCACTCGGACTCAGACCCTTGGGGGGGAATGATCCTGTGAGGCCAATCGGCGGGGGCGGGTCGCGTGCATGCACTCGACATGCCAGGTGAACCTGACGGCGTGGTAACGCGTCCTATCGACGTGACCGAGACGCTGGCAGCCGAAGCACGGCTGGCTGCTGCGCCCATCGAGTGGGACGCAGACCGGGCGGTCACGACGATTTACAGCGAGCACTACCGCTCCCTGGTCCGCCTGGCTGTCTTCCTGGTGCGGGACACCTCCACCGCGGAAGAAGTGGTCCAGGACTCCTTCGTCGCCATGCACGGGGCATGGCGGCGGCTGCGGGACACCGACAAGGCACTGTCGTACCTGCGCCAGTCCGTGGTCAACCGGTCTCGCTCAGTAATCCGGCACCGGGTGGTGGTGGACAAGAACACGCCGAAGCCGCCACCGGACATGCCGAGCGCCGAGCACGGCGCGATCGCTCTCCTGGAGCGTTCCGCGGTCGTCTCGGCGCTGCGGTCGCTTCCGGAACGGCAGCGGGAGGCACTGGTGCTGCGTTACTACGGGGACCTGTCTGAAGCCCAGATCGCCTCGGTCATGGGAATCAGCAGGGGAGCAGTCAAGAGTCATACCGCGCGGGCCATGACGGCCCTGCGCTCCGTGCTTGAGCGGGACGCGTGAGGAGGGCCAGCAAGGGCGCGGGGAGCCCTGGGCAGCAGGCATGACAACACAGGATCGGGACTTCGAGGAGATCATCCGCAGCGCGCTGCGCGCGGCGGCTGATTCCGTCGAGCCAACCGGCGACGGACTGCAGAAGATCCGTCACCGGCTGCACTCACCCCGGTCGGCTCGCTCCCTGCTGGCCGGGTGCACCGACTGGCTCTTGCTGTACTGGATCCAGCTGAGAGTCCGGCTGGAGCCGGCCACCGATGCGGGCCGGGCCGCGCTGGGCCAGCTAGGCGACCGGGTCGGCACGTCAGCGCCCGGGCACCGGACGGGCGCCCGGCAGCACGCGCCGGCCCCGGCCGTCGCGTGGCCGGCTGCGGCCGCCGGGCCCTGGATGCGGCCGATGCTGGCCGTCTCGGCCGTCGTGGCCGTCGTCGTGGTCGGGTTCGTGACCCTGCACACCGTGCAGCAGGCCACGATTACCCCGACGAATTCGGTGACCTCCCCGGGCGGGCACCGGGCCGGGAATCAGCCCAGTGCCGGCTCGCCCGCAAGGGAGCGGCCCTCTCTTCGGGGTCAATCCCAGCCAGGAGTCGACCGGGTCGGCCCGCCAGCGGGGGGCCACCAGCACCACGCCCCTCGTGGCCTGCTCGCCGACGCCGTCGCCGAAAGCCGGCAAGGCCAGCCCGAGCACCAGCCCGAGCACGTCGTCGCCGACTCCCACGCCGACCCCGTCGGACTCGTCCACGGCAGGGCCGACGCCGACGCCCACGGACAGCACGCCGGCCGCTAACCCGACGCCCAGCGACACCACTGGGGCCAGCCACGGCACCACGGCCACGACGACCGCCATACTGCTCAGCCCAGGGCGGGCCGGGTCATCGTGCGCGTCCGTGGCCAGCCCGACCCCGAAACCGTCAAGACCCGCGCCGCGGGCGCCTAGCAGGCGCCGCGGGCTGTCTGCCAGGCGCCCGGGCAGCGGCCGGCTGACCAGGCGCGGCGCCCAGTGCTGGCTGGCCGCCCCGTCACGGTCAGGACCACCGGGGCTCAGGCCCAGCGGCCGGACCGGCTGAGCAGCACGCGGCGGCCACCGCCCCGGCCGTGGAGGCCCGCAGCACCGTCGGGCCCAGGTGGGCGGGCACCGCGCCGGCGCCGGCCAGCGCAGGGCTTCGGCCGGGCTGATGCCGCCCTCCGGGCCGACGATCAGCACCAGGTCTCCCCGAGCCGGGCAGGGCCAGGCCGGCCAGCGGGGCCCGCGCCGTCGGGGTCGAGCAGGACCGCGCGCGCCGCCGCGGCCGCCCGGGCGGCCACCCCGGCCAGCCCGGCCGGGTCGCTGATCTCGGGAATCCGGCTCCGGCGGGCCTGCTTGGCCGCCTCCCGCGCGGTGGACCGCCAGCGGGCCAGGGCGCGCTCCCCCGCTCACCCTGCCAGCGGACGACGCACCGCTCCGCGGCCCAGGGCACGATCACGTCGACGCCCACCTCGGTCATCAGCTCCACGGCCAGCTGGCCCCGGTCCCCCTTGGGGATGGCCTGGACCACCACCACGGCCGGCTGCGGCGGCGGGATCACCCGCCGGGCGCGCACCGCCAGCTCGAGCTGGCCCGCGCTGCGCGCCGGTGACCACGCACTCGGCCAGCAGGCCACTGCCGTCGGTCAGGTCCACCCGCTCGCCCGCGGCCAGCCGGCGCACATCGGCGGCGTGCCGCCCCTCCGGCCCGGGAGCAGCACCCGGTCACCGGCCAGGTCGGCTGGCTCGGCCAGGAAGACCGGCGGGCGCGTCCCCGGCTGGGTCACGGCCGGGCTACCGGCCGTTGAAGGCGTCCCGCAGCCGGGAGAAGAAGCCCTGCTGGCCCGGGGCGAACCGGCCTGGCGGGGTCTCCTCGCCGCGCAGCGCCGCCAGCTGCTTGAGCAGCGCCTCCTGCGGCTCGTCCAGCTTCGTCGGCGTCTCCACGGTGACGTGGATGAGCAGGTCGCCGCGGCCGGAGTCGTTCAGGTGCTGCACCCCGAGCCCGTACATCGGGATCACCTGCCCGGACTGGGTACCCGGGCCGGATGTCCAGCTCCCGGCCGCCCGTCCAGGGTCTCCACCGACAGGCTGGCGCCGAGGGCCGCGGCCACCATCGGGATGGTGACCGTGCAGTGCAGGTCGTCGCCCTGCCGCTCGAAGATCGGGTGCGGGCGCTGGATGATCTCCAGGAACAGGTCCCCGGGCGGGCCGCCGCCCGAGCCGACCTCGCCCTCCCCGGCCAGCTGGATGTGGGTGCCGTCCTCCACGCCGGCCGGGATGCGCACCTTCATGGTGCGCCGGGTGCGGACCCGGCCGTCGCCGTCGCACTCCGGGCATGGCCGGCGGATCACGGTGCCGAACCCGCCGCAGTGCGGGCAGGGGCGCGAGGTCATGACCTGGCCCAGGAACGACCGGGTGACCTGGCTGACTTCGCCGCGGCCGCCGCAGACGTCGCACGTCTCCGGGTGGGTGCCCGGCGCGGTGCCCTCACCGGAGCAGGTCGGGCAGACCACCGCGGTGTCCACGACCAGCTCGCGGGTGGTGCCGAACGCGCATTCGGCCAGGTCGAGTTCCACCCTGATGGTGGCGTTGCGGCCGCGCCGGGCCCGGGTCCGCGGGCCGCGGCTGGTGGCCCCGGCGCCGAAGAACGCGTCCATGATGTCGCTGAACGGGAATCCGGCCCCGAAGCCGGCGCCGCCCCGGCACCGGCCCCGCCATTCGGCGCATAAGGGTCGGCGCCGAGGTCGTACATCTGCCGCTTCTCCGGGTCGGAGAGCACCTCGTAGGCCTGGGTGATCTCCTTGAACCGCTCCTGCGTCTCCGGGTCCGGGTTGACGTCCGGGTGCAGCTCGCGGGCCAGCCGCCGGTAGGCCTTCTTTATCTCGTCCGGCTGCGCGTCCCGGCGGACGCCGAGCGCGCCGTAGTAATCATTGGCCACTACGACCCCGCCAGGATCTGGCCCACGTACCGTGCCACCGCGCGCACCGCTCCCATCGCTGTCGGGTAATCCATCCGGGTCGGGCCGAGCACCCCTAGCCTGGCCAGAACCTGGTCCCCCGTTCCATAACCCGTCGCGACCACCGACGTGTTCCGCAGGCCCTCGACGGGGTTCTCCGCGCCGATCCGGACGGTGAGCGACGGGTGGTCGCCGGACTCGCCGAGCAGCCTCATGAGGACGACCTGCTCTTCGAGGGATTCGAGCACTTCCCGGAGCCCCCGGGAGAAGTCGGCGGTGGTCAGGTTGGCCGCACCGCCGACCACGACCCGCTCGTCACCCCGCTCGACGAGCGATTCCAGGATGACGGAGAAGACGGCCGCGGCGTTCGGCCGCTGGGACGGCTCGAGCAGCCCGGGCAGGTCGGCCGCGAGCGAGGCGATCTCGGTGAACCGGCGGCCGTCCAGGCAGGCGTTGAGCACGGCCCGCAGCTGGGTGACGGCGTCCTCATCGGCCGGGTCGGGGAGTTCCACCGAGCGCTGCTCGACCCGCCCGGTGTCGGTGATGAGCACCAGCATCAGCCGCTTCACGGCCAGCGGGACGAGTTCCACGTGGCGCACCGAGGACCGGGTCAGCGAGGGGTACTGCACCACCGCCACCTGCCGGGTCAGCTGGGCCAGCAGCCGCACCGTGCGCATCACCACGTCATCGAGGTCGTACGCCCCGACCAGGAAGGTCTCGATGGCCCGCCGCTCGGCGGACGACAGCGGCTTGACCCCGGACAGCCGGTCCACGAACAGCCGGTACCCCTTGTCCGTGGGCACCCGGCCGGCGCTGGTATGCGGCTGCACGATGAAGCCCTGCTCTTCCAGCACGGCCATGTCGTTGCGGATGGTGGCCGGGGAGACGTCCAGGTGATGCCGGTTGACCAGGGACTTGGAGCCGACGGGCTCCGTAGTGGACACATAGTCTTCTACGATCGCGCGCAGCACGGCCAGCTTGCGCTCATCGAGCATGTCCCCACCTCCCTTGGCACTCCACCGTCCTGAGTGCCAAGTTTAAGGCGGTCCGGGCGCGGTGACACCCAAGCGCGGTACCGGGAGCATAACGACACACCCGCCCCCCTGCCAGTGTTTGCGCGGGCTGTCCCGCTGGCGAGGCGGGTCGCGGCGGAGCCGTGCCCCCTCCGGGCCCGCGAATCGCGGGGGTGTTCCGGGGGGTCGCGCGCCGAGCCTGCACTGTACGGCGCGGCACCGCCAGCCGGCCCTGGATGTCCGGTAGCGTCCTGTTCCGCGCCGGCGCTACCTGGATGGGCTGCGCCCCTGGGCCGCCGGCGGCGGGAATCCCGGCGTCCCCGCGCCCGCGGGGACGCCCCGAATCCGGCAGGAGCTGGTCATGCAATCCCGGTACGGCACGGATGTGCTCGCCGAGGCCGCGGCCCGCCGCAGGCGTCCCGAGCCGCCGCAGGTCGAGGCGGCCCGCGGGCTGGTCGTGGAGGAGAACGGCGGTGGCTTCTGCGGCGCCGTGGTGGCCTGTGACAAGGGCGCGGTGACGCTGGAGGACAGATTCGGGCGGCAGCGGGTCTTCCCGCTGCGTCCCGGCGGCTTCCTGCTCGAGGGCAAGCCGGTGACGCTCACCCGGCCGCTGCCCGCCCGCCCATCCGGGCCGGGCCGGACCCGGTCCGGCTCGGTGCCCGCGCCCGCGGGCCCCCCGGGCCAGGCCAGCCGGGCGCGGGTGGCCCGGGCCAGCCGCATCTACGTGGAGGGTCGGCACGACGCCGAGCTGGTCGAGCAGATCTGGGGCGATGACCTGCGCGACGTCGGGGTGGTCGTGGAGTACCTGGAGGGCGTCGATCACTTGCCGGGCGTGCTGGCCGACTTCGGCCCCAGCCCGGAGCGGCGGCTCGGCGTGCTGGTCGATCACCTGGTGCCCGGATCCAAGGAGCAGCGCATCGCCGCCTCGGTGACCTCGCCGTACGTGCTCGTGGTGGGCCATCCGTTCGTGGACATCTGGCAGGCAGTGAAGCCGTCCGCGCTCGGTATCCCCCGCTGGCCGGTGATCCCCCGGGGGATACCGTGGAAGGAGGGAATACTGCACGAACTGGGCTGGACGGAGGACACGGCGGCCGGATGGAAGCGGATCCTGGCGGCGGCGCGCAGCTATGCGGACCTCGAGTCCGAGCTGCTGGGCCGGGTCGAGGAGCTGATCGACTTCGTCACCGCACCCGGAACTGGCTAACGTGTGCAGCATCACCACCAGCGAGGAGCCCATGATCAGCCGCCCGAGGCAATCGCCCGCCCAGCCCGCTCCCGCCGCGGCCGCGACCGCGCACGGCGCCGGGCCGGGCGGCACGGGCTTCCCCGCGGGTGATGTCCCGGCCGGGGACCGGGCCACTGGCCCGCAGGCGGGCCAGTGGATGGACGGCGGGCCGCCGGGCCGCAGTGAGGTGCGCAGCGCCATGCTGGCCTACCTGGGCGTCCCGTTCACCCTGGTCGTGATCCCGCTCGCGGTCTACCTGGCCAGCCTGCACGGCCGGCGCTTCGCCCGCTGGCACGCGGGCGAGGCCCTCAACGCCTCGGTCACGGCGCTCCTGTACTCGGTGTGCTGCCTCATCGCGGGCGGCATGCTGGCCCTCGACTCGCTCCAGGTGGCCACGTTCACGGCCGTCCCGCTGCTCGTGGCGCTGTGGGTGAGCGTCCTGGTCACCGTGGTCCGCGCGGCGGGAGCCGCGAGCCGCGGCGAGACGCCGGACCTCCCGCGCTGGCTCCGGCTGAGGTAACCCGCGCCACGACACCCGGCCGGCCAGCGCGCCACCCGGCCGGCGGCCCGCCGCGGGCTCAGTCGGTGAGGTCGCGGATCACCGCGTCGGCGAGCAGCCGGCCGCGCAGGGTCAGCGCTACGCGTCCCGCCGCGTGGGCCTCCGGCGTGGCCAGCCCGTCCCGCACCGCGGCCGCCGCGGCCGCCTGCCCGGCCGGGCTCAGCAGGCCGACCGGGCACCCGCTGGCCAGCCTGGTCAGCAGCATGATCTCCTCCAGCCGCCGCTCCGCCGGGGTCAGTACCTCCCGGGCCAGGCCAGGGCTGGCGGCGCCGCGCCCGTCCCCGGGGCCGAGCCGCGCGGCGTAGGCGGCCGGGTGCTTGACGTTCCACCACCGGGTGCCGCCGACGTGGCTGTGCGCGCCCGGCCCGGCGCCCCACCAGTTCCCGCCGGTCCAGTACAGCAGGTTGTGGCGGCAGGCCGAGCCCGGCCCGGCCGCCCAGTTGGACACCTCGTACCAGTGCAGCCCGTGCGCCTCGAGCGTCTCATCGGCGGCGGCGTACCGGTCGGCCATGGCCTCGTCATCCGGGGCGGCCACGTCGCCCCGCCTGATCCGCGCGGCCAGCCGGGTGCCGTCCTCGACGATCAGCGCGTAGGCCGAGATGTGGTCCGGCTCCGCCGCCAGCGCCGCGTCCAGCGACTCCTTCCAGTCAGCGTCGCTCTCCCCCGGCGTGCCGTAGATGAGGTCCAGGCTGACGTGCTCGAACCCGGCCTGGCGGGCCCACCGGGCGCACTGGGCCGGCCGCCCCGGCTGATGCTCACGGTCCAGCACGGACAGCACGTGCGGGACGGCGCTCTGCATGCCCAGCGAGATCCGGGTGATGCCGGCCGCACGCAGCGCGGCCAGCGAGCGCTCGTCCACCGTCTCCGGGTTGGCCTCGGTGGTCACCTCGGCGTCCGGCGCCAGGCCGAACTCGGCGCCGATGACCCGCAGCAGCGCACCGAGCCGGGCCGGCGGCAGCAGTGTCGGCGTGCCGCCGCCGAAGAACACCGTGCTCACCGGCGGGGCGGCCCCGTCCAGCACCCCCGCGGCCAGCCGGATCTCGGCCGCCGCCAGGTCCGGGTAGGTCTCCCGGGATGCCCCGGGCCCCAGTTCGGCCGCGGTGTAGGTGTTGAAGTCGCAGTAGCCGCACCGGCTGCGGCAGAAAGGCACATGCACATAGAAGCCAAACGGCCGCCCGGCCAGCCCGGCCAGCGCCCCGGCCGGCAGGGACCCGTCGGCGGGGACCGGCACGCCCGCCGGAAGTACCCCAGGCACGGTCAGGTCGCCGCCGGATCCGGCACCGCGCGGCCCCGCGCGGGCACACCGAGCACTCTTTCCGCGATCTCATCCCATACCGGGTCGCGTTCCGGGACGTCCAGCAGCCGGCGCATCAGCGCCGCATCCCCGTAGAAGGCCCGCATCGCGTCGGTCACCGTGACGCTGGCCAGCGGCCGGGACAGCACCTCCACCGGGTCACCGGGGGCGGCCACGCCCTCGGCCAGCACCCGGAGGTAGGCACCGGGGCGGCCGGCCGCGGCGAACCGCTTGACCCAGCGAGGTTCGCCCATCCAGCCAGCGAACGTCGCGCAGGGGATGCGCACCGAGGTGACCTGGACGACCGCGGTGCCGAGCCGCCAGGTCTCCCCGATCAGCGCGCCCGAGATGTCCAGCCCGGCGGTGGTGATGTTCTCGCCGAAGACGCCGTTGCCGAGTTCGCGGCCGAGCCGCTCCACCCACCAGTCCAGGTCTTCCCGCGCATAGGCATACACGGCCTGGTGCGGGCCGCCGTGGCCGGCGTACACCTGCTCATCGCCCGCCAGGCCGAGCCGGCCGACAGCCACCGGCCCGGCGGCCGGCTGCTTATCGATCGCGGTCCGGCCAACCCGCGGTGCCCGGCTCAGCACGCGGCCGCGGCCCGTGTTCACCGAGATCACCCGTGCGCCTCCCACTCCTGCACGGTAATCGACACCAGACCCCCGGTCGAACGGTGCTGGCCCGGGGGGACCACCCCCCGGAACCCCCCGCGATTCGCCGGCTCGGAGGGGACACGCCTCCGGCGCACCCCGCCTCGCCAGCGAGCTGGCCCGGGGGACGCCCCCCGGAACCCCCGCCGATTACCTGACCTTCGTCCCTCCGGACCAGCACCGTTTCATGGCTATGCTGAAATCTGCCGTGCACGTGGGAGGCACCATGACCAGCTGGCCGGATTACGGGTACGGGATGGCCGCCCGGGGGCGGGCCGGGATACGGGCCTCGGACGCGGACCGGGACCGGGCCGGTGAGGTACTCAAGGCGGCGTTCGCCGAGGGACGGCTGTCCAAGGACGAGTACGACGCGCACCTGGAGAAGGTCTACTCGGCCCGCACGCTCGGCGAGCTGGAGACGGCCACCGGCCACCTGCCCGGAGGCGGGCTGGCGCTGTACCCGATGACCCCGGTCCGGCAGCGCACCAACCCGCTGGCGCAGGCCGCGCTGGCCTGCGGCGTCGCCGAGTTCTTCACGTTCGGGCTGACCTGCATCCCGGCCGTGATACTAGGGCACATGGCCCGCGGCCAGATCCGGCGCACCGGCGACGCGGGCGGCACCCTGGCCCTGACCGGGCTGGTGCTGGGCTGGATCGGCGTGACCCTGTGGCTGCTGTTCTGGGTGGTCGTGCTGGGCGCGGGCCTGGCCTTCGGGCACATGCACGGCACTCCGGCGGTCCCGCACGTCAGTCACATGTCCGGCTGACCAGGGGGCCGCATCCCGGCTGACGCAGCCAGTCAGCGCTGGCGGTCGCGGTCCGGTGTGGTGGACAGGGCCGCGACGAATGCCTCCTGCGGTACCTCCACGCGGCCGATCGTCTTCATCCGCCGCTTGCCTTCCTTCTGGCGCTCCAGCAGCTTGCGCTTCCGGGTGATGTCACCGCCGTAGCACTTGGCCAGGACGTCCTTGCGCAAGGCGCGGATGTTCTCCCGGGCGATGATCTTCGCGCCGATGGCGGCCTGGATCGGCACCTCGAACTGCTGCCGCGGGATGAGCTCGCGCAGCCGCGACGTCATGGCCAGCCCGTACTCCCGGGCCTTGTCCTCGTGCACGATCTGGCTGAACGCGTCCACCGGCTGGCCCTGCAGCAGGATGTCCACCTTGACCAGGTCGGCCTCCTGCTCGCCGTCCGGCTCGTAATCCAGCGACGCGTAACCGCGGGTGCGCGACTTCAGCTGGTCGAAGAAGTCGAAGATGATCTCGGCCAGCGGCAGCGTGTACCGGATCTCGACCCGGTCGGCGGACAGGTAGTCCATGCCGAGCAGCGCGCCGCGGCGGCCCTGGCACAGTTCCATGATGGTGCCGATGTACTCGGCCGGGGCGAGCACCGTGGCCCTGACCACCGGCTCGTACACCTTGTCGATCTTGCCGGCCGGCCGCGGCCGGGCTGGACGGCGGGCCCGATGTTGCCGCCCGGGAAGTCGCTGGGGTTGGTGACCTGCAGCACCTGGCCGGAGTCCATCACCACCCGGTAGACGACGTTCGGCGCGGTGGAGATCAGCGACAGGTCGAACTCGCGCTCCAGCCGCTCCCGGACGATCTCCATGTGCAGCAGGCCGAGGAACCCGCAGCGGAACCCGAAGCCGAGCGCGGTGGACGTTTCCGGCTCGTAGACCAGGGCGGCGTCGTTCAGCCGGAGCTTGTCCAGGGCGTCGCGGAGCTCCGGGTAGTCGTCCCCGTCGAGCGGGTACAGCCCGGAGAACACCATCGGCCGCGGGTGGGAGTACCCGGGCAGCGCCTCGGTGGCCGGCCGGGCGGAGCTGGTCACCGTGTCCCCGACCCGGGCCTGCCGGACGTCCTTGACCCCGGTGATCAGGTAGCCGACCTCCCCCGCCGTCAGCGAGTCGGACGGCACCGGCTCGGGGGAGATCACGCCCACCTCGAGGGTCTCGTGCGCCGACCCGGTGGACATCATCAGGCTCTTCTCGCGCCGGGTGAGGCGGCCGTCCATCACCCGCACATAGGTCACCACGCCGCGGTAGGTGTCATAGACCGAGTCGAAGATCAGTGCCCGGGCGGGCGCATCGGGGTTGCCGCGGGGCGGGGGAACCTGGCGGACGATTTCGTTCAGCAGAGCCTGTACGCCCTCGCCCGTCTTGGCCGAGACACGCAGCACGTCACCGGGCTCGCAGCCGATGATGCCTGCCAGTTCCTGGGCGTAGAGGTCAGGCTGGGCGGCCGGGAGGTCGATCTTGTTCAGCACCGGGATCAGGTGCAGGTCGGCTTCCAGCGCCAGGTAGAGGTTGGCCAGGGTCTGCGCCTCGATCCCCTGGGCCGCGTCCACCAGGAGGATGGCCCCCTCGCAGGCGGCCAGTGACCGGGAGACCTCGTAGGTGAAGTCGACGTGACCCGGGGTGTCGATCAGGTTCAGCACGTAGCGCTGGCCGTCGGAGCCGGTCCACGGCAGCCGGACCGCCTGGCTCTTGATGGTGATGCCGCGTTCCCGCTCGATGTCCATCCGGTCCAGGTACTGAGCGCGCATCTGCCGGTCCGTGACCACGCCAGTGAACTGCAGCATCCGGTCGGCCAGGGTGGACTTGCCGTGGTCGATGTGCGCGATGATGCAGAAATTCCGGATCACAGCCATGTCGGTGTGACCGGGGCTGGTCGCGTGCTGCGCGCCGTCCGGAAGGACCTGTTCGGGCATTGCTGGCACGGGGTATCCGCCTGGTTCGGTTCGGGCTTGTCACGTCGGGCCGGGCCCGGACTTCGTCCTCCATCGTCGCATGCTGCCGCTGATGCCCGGGCCGCCGCCTGCCGCCGGTCCTGCCCGCGGCGGCGGCTGCGGCCGGGGCGGCCGGCGGCCGCGACCCCGGGAGGATAGACGCCGCAGCTCGGGCGGCCGGTGCCGGGTCCCGGCGGGCACGCGGTTTGAGGGTTGCCCGTGGGTAGGCTATCCTGCCTCGTCGGAGCGTATGCGCTGACGCCCTTGCGCGGCGGCGCTGCCGGGCGCGGACTGCGGCCGGCCCCGGCACCCCAGACGACATCCTGAGCGAGGCTTTCCGCGTGGCGAACATCAAGTCCCAGATCAAGCGCAACAAGCAGAACGAGAAGGCGCGGCTGCGCAACAAGGCCGTCAAGTCGTCGCTGAAGACCTCGGTGCGCAAGTTCCGCGAGGCCGCCGACTCCGGCGACCTGGACGCGGCCACCGCGGCCATGCGCGACTGCCTGCCGCAACCTGGACAAGGCCGCCAGCAAGGGCGTCATCCACAAGAACCAGGCGGCCAACCGCAAGTCGGCCATCGCCCAGCGCTGCGCCCAGCTAGCAGCTGACCCGAGCCAGGCGGCCTGATTCAGCGGGCCTAGCGCGCGCGGCTGGCCACGATCTCCCGGATCGCCACCTCCAGCGCGTAGCCCGCGTTCGCGCCCTCGCCCTTGACCTGCGCGTCCGCCTGGGCCACCGCGGCGAGGGCCCGGGCCACGCCCTCGGGGGTCCAGCCGCGCAGCTGCTGCCGCACCCGGTCCACCTTCCACGGCGGGGCGCCCACTTCGGCCGCGACCGCCGCGTCCGGCAGGCCCCTGGCCGCGCTGCCCACCCGGCCCAGCAGGCGCACGCCCTGCGCCAGCCCGCTGCTGATGAGCACCGGTGCCACCCCGACGGCCAGCGCCCAGCGCAGCAGTTCCAGCGCCTCGCCGAGCTTGCCCTCGACCGCCCGGTCCGCGACCGTGAAGCCACTGGCCTCCGCGCGGCCCCGGTAGTAGCGCGTCACCGCCGCCTGGTCGATCACCCCGGTGGTGTCCGAGGCGAGCTGGGCGCAGGCGGCGGCGAGTTCACGCAGGTCGTTGCCGATCGCGTCGATCAGGGCCCGCACGCCGCTCTCATCGATCTTGCGCCGGGCGCCGGCCACCTCGCCGCGGATGAACTGCATCCGCTCACCGATGCGGGTGATCTTCGGGCACTCGACCACCCGCACCAGGGGCGTCCCCTCCCGGCGCTGCCTGCTGGCCGCGGTGAGCGCGGTGAGCAGCGCCTTGCCCTTGGCCCCGCCCGCGTGGGTGAGCACGGCCGTCGTGTCCGGCGGCGGGTCGGCCGCCAGGGCGGTGATCTCGTCGGCGACGTTCTTCGCGGCGTCCTCGGCCCCGTGCACGACGAGCACGCAGCGGTCACCGAACAGCGACGGGGCGGTGAGCGTGGTCAGCTCACCCGGGTGCAGGTCGGCCGCCTTGACGTGCTGGACGGTGTCGGCCGGGCCCGCGGCCGACACGCAGGGCGGCCACCGCCCGCTCCGACCAGTAGTTCCTCGTCGCCGACCACGACGCTGACCGGGCTGGGCGGCTCGTCCGGGCTGACGGCCCGCCCGCCGGCCGCGGGCGCGCGCTGCGGGCGGGCGGTGCGGGCAGAAGGTCCGGCGGCAGAGGGCATAACGGCAGCATGCCACGACTGACTCCGGCCCTGCGCCCGGCCCGGGAGAAGGGCGGCCCGGTGCGGCGCCGCCCCGGGACAGCCGTCAGAGGGTGACGGGCTCGCCGCCGAGCCAGACCCGGTGCGGCTTGAGCCCGTACGCCCAGGCGAAGGCGCCTTCGTGGTCGGCGTCCCAGAGCACGATGTCGGCCAGCCGGCCGCGCACCATGGCCCCCCGGTCCGGGGCCTTCAGCGCCTGCGCCCCGCCGAGCGTGGCGGCGCGCAGCGCCTCGGGGACGCTCAGCCCGAACTGGGAGATGGCCAGGGAGATCACCAGGGGCATCGAGGTGATCCCGTTGCCGCCGGGGGTGTGGTCCGAGCCGAGGGCGACCGGGACGCCCTTGTCCAGCAGCGACCGGACGGGAGGCGTCTTGCCGGTCTGCAGCGCGGTGCCGGGGCAGACCACCGCGGCGACGCCGGCCCGGGCCAGCGCGGCCACGTCCTCCTCGCTCGCCTCGTGCAGCAGGTCCGCCGAGGCGCAGCCCAGCTCCGCGGCGAGCCGGGCGGCGCCGGTGCGGCTCTTGCCGCAGGCGTGCACCCGGGGCAGCAGGCCCGCGGCCCGCCCGGCGGACAGGATCCAGCGGGCTTCCCGCTCGGTGAAGCGGCCTTCCTCGCAGTAGACGTCCACGCTGTCCGCGCCGATCGCGGCGGCGTCCGAGCACCAGGTGCCCACCGCGTCGATGTAGTCATGGCGGCGGCCGAAGTACTCCGGCGGCACCGCGCTGGCCGCGAGGAACGTCACGTGCACCCGCGGCATGCCGGGCTCGCCTTCCAGCGAGCGCAGCATGCCGGACGTCAGCGAGCTCGCCGTCACGGGTCAGGTGGTACCCGGTCTTCGCCTCGATCGTGGTGGTGCCGGAACGCAGCCACTCCCGGAGCCGCGCCCGGACCCCGTTGCACAGCGTCCAGGGGTCGGTCCCGCGGGTCACCGTCACCGTGGAGGCCATGCCGCCGCCGGCCGGCGGCGATCTCGTTCGGCGAGGAGCCGCCCGCCACCATGGCCAGCTCGGCCCAGCGGTTACCGGCGTAGACCGGGTGGGTGTGCCCGTCGATGAGGCCGGGCGTGACCAGCCCGCCGCCCAGGTTCTCCACGGAGTCCACGTCGACGATGTCGTCGATCACGCCGGGCAGGCTCTCCGGCAGCTCGGAGGCCCGGCCGACCCAGGCGATGCGGTCGTTGTAGGTCAGGATGGCCGCGTTGCTCCAGATCTCCGATCCGGTCCACAGGCGGCCGATGTTGGTGAGCAGCCGGACGGTCACGGGGAACCCCCCGGCCGGGCGTCCGACGCTTGCCGTGAGGGTCCGTGCGTGACTGGGCGCACCTGCGTCATCCGCGGTCACCTGCCATGGCTCGTCCCTACTGTTGGCCCCCCCGCCAGGTGCCCGGAGTCTCGGGTCCCAGCGGCCGACGGTCGGGTGCTCCGGCGATGCGGCAACCAACATATCGGTTCAGTTACGGTATTGCACTACAGGGTTCCTGTACAGGCACTATCACGAAGAAGCCAGGCAGGAAATTAACGACCTTTCCGAGGATCTCACAGTCCGTCGCGCTATGCGCGGATTTCGGCTCCGCTACGTGTCAGTAACTTGCTCACTGGCCCCGGCCGGCCATCCCGGGCCGGGCGGGCGGTCCCGGTCCGGGGACCGGGTGGCGCCAGTGGCTCCCGGAAGCCGCGACCGGCCTGGACGGCCCGCCAGGCCGGCCGCCCCGCATCCAGCCCGGCCACCTGCCGCGTCCAGCCAGGTCACCGGCTTCTGCCAGCGTAGGGACTCCCCGCGGCCCGCGCAGGCATTCCCGGGGGCCGGGGACGGGCTCAGCCCCGACCGGCCGGGCGGTGGCCCCGGCCAGGCCGGTAATCCGCCCTGACCGGGGACCGCGGCCACGCCGGGCGGTCCGGGCCGCGGCCTTCCGCAGGTGGCGGCGGCCACGCCGGCCGCGGCCGGGCGGCCGGTCGCGGGGGGCAGGACGCCGCGACGGTGCCCGCCAGCCCGGTGCCCGCCGCCGCTAAGCACGGCCCGCCAGCATTCTGCAATCCATTGCAGAATGCTGGCCGGGTTACCGCCCAAACCGTTTAACGGTTTTCCGCCGGCAATTGATGCGATTCACAATCAGCGGAGCGCATCACCCGGAAGCGGGCACCGCAATGCTGTCGATCTCGGCGGCCAGGTCCGGCGGGACCCGGGCGGTCAGTTCGGTGCCGGCCACGCCGTGCCGGACCGCGAGCACCTCGCCCTCGCGGTGTGCCCGGGCCACCAGGTCGCCGCGCAGGTACGGCACGACGGCGCAGACCTCCCGGTCGCGCCGCGGCAGCGCGGCTTCCACGGCGGCAGCCAGCTCGTCCAGGCCTTCGCCGGTGCGCGCGGAGATCACCACGCTGTGCGGCTCCCGGCGGCCGCAGCGCCTCCAGCTCGACGGGGTCGGCCGCGTCGGCCTTGTTGATCACGACCAGCTCGGGGACGTCGCCGCGCCGATATCGGCCAGCACCGCGCGGACGGCGGAGATCTGCGCCTGGGGGTCGGCGTCGCTGCCGTCCACCACGTGCAGGATGAGGTCCGCCTCGGCGACCTCCTCCAGGGTGGACCGGAACGCCTCCACCAGCTGGTGCGGCAGGTGCCGGACGAAGCCGACCGTGTCGGTCAGCGTGTACCAGCGGCCGGACGGCGTCCTGGCCCGGCGCACGGACGGGTCGAGGGTGGCGAACAGCGAGTCGTCGACCAGCACGCCCGCGCCGGTCATCCTGTTCAGCAGGCTGGACTTGCCGGCGTTGGTGTAGCCGGCGATGGCGACCGCCGGGACGTCGCGGCCGCGGCGCTGCTGCCGCTGGACCTGCCGCCCGACCGACATCTCGCCGAGCTGACGGCGCAGCCGCGTGGTCCGCGTCCGGATCCGGCGGCGGTCGGTCTCGATCTTCGTCTCGCCCGGTCCCCGGGTGCCGATCCCGCCGCCTCCGGCGACGCGCCCGCCCGCCTGCCGGGACAGCGACTCGCCCCAGCCACGGAGCCGGGGCAGCAGGTATTCCAGCTGGGCCAGCTCGACCTGGGCCTTGCCCTCCTTGCTCCGGGCGTGCTGGGCGAAGATGTCCAGGATCAGCGCGGTCCGGTCGATGACCTTCACCTTGACCACGCCTTCCAGGCGGCGCAGCTGGCTGGGGGTCAGCTCGCCGTCGCAGATGACGGTGTCCGCGCCCAGCTCGGTGACCAGCGCCGCCACCTCGGCGGCCTTCCCGGCGCCCAGGTAGGTGGCCGCATCGGGCTGGCTCCGCCGCTGGATCAGGCCGTCCAGGATCACCGACCCGGCCGTCTCGGCCAGCCGGGACAGCTCGCGCAGCGAGTTCTCGGCGTCGGCGAGCGTGCCTTCGGTCCACACCCCGACCAGGATGACCCGCTCCAGGCGGAGCGCGCGGTACTCGACCTCGGTGACGTCCTGCAGCTCGGTGGACAGGCCGGATACCCGCTGCAGCGCGTGCCGCTCGGCCAGGTCAAGGCGCCGCCAGGCCCGTCGCTCCGCGGGGCCGCCCGCGGCCGTGCGGGTCCGGAGCCCGTGCGGGCCTGGCCCGGGATAGGGCTGCGCCGTCCCGCGGCGCGCGGTCGGCCTCGGCCTGCTGGCCAGGAAGGGTCATGGGCTGCTCACGCTGGCTTCGGTAGGTGATCGTTCGCTGGTTCGCCAATGCTGTCATGCCTCCGGGTTACTCTCATCCCAATAAACACCGGCGCCGCGCTGGTTGTGCCCCGGATGTGGCCGGGAACACTTTGACCGGCCGCGCCGGCGCGGTGTTACGAAGCACGGGACCAGCGCTGCCCGCGTCATTACCTGCCAGTAACATGCCCGGTAACGGCAGGGCGGCGGGATGACCTGGGAGGAGCGCGGCATGGCCAGCGACGGCGTGCAGATAACGGGCCCGCGGGGCGACCGGTACGACGAAGTGCTCACGCCGGAGGCGGTGAACCTGGTCGCGGCGCTGCAGCGGGAACTCGGCGCCCGGCGCGCCGGGCTGCTCGCCGCGCGGGCGCAGCGGCAGGAGGAGCTGTCCGCCGGGGCGATGCTCGACTTCCTGCCCGCTACCCGGCAGATCAGGGACGACCCGGACTGGCGGGTGGCCGCGCCGGCGCCGGGGCTGGTGGACCGCCGGGTGGAGATCACCGGGCCGACCGACCGGAAGATGACGATCAACGCGCTGAACTCCGGCGCCAAGGTGTGGCTCGCCGACTTCGAGGACGCGAACACACCGCTCTGGGACAACATGATCACCGGCCAGCTGAACCTGATCGGGGCCCTGGACCGCACCCTGGACTTCACCAGCGAGGAGGGCAAGTCCTACCGGCTCGGGCCGGACGGCGAGCTGGCCACCATCGTGGTCCGGCCGCGCGGCTGGCACCTGGACGAGAAGCACATGCTGGTGGACGGCCAGCGGGTGTCCGGGAGCCTGTTCGACTTCGCGCTGTACTTCGTCCACTGCGCCCGGCGGCAGCTCGAGAAGGGGTCCGGGCCGTACTTCTACCTGCCCAAGATCGAGAGCCACCTGGAAGCCCGGCTGTGGAACGACGCGTTCAACCTGGCCCAGGACACGCTGGGCATTCCCCGCGGCACGATCCGGGCCACCGTGCTGATCGAGACCATCCCGGCCGCGTTCGAGATGGAGGAGATCCTCTACGAGCTGCGGGACCACAGCGCGGGGCTGAACGCCGGACGCTGGGACTACCTGTTCAGCGTCATCAAGAAGTTCCGCAGCCGCGGCCAGGAATTCGTTCTCCCGGAACGGAATTCCGTCACGATGACGGCCCCGTTCATGCGTGCGTACACCGAGCTGCTGGTGAAGACGTGCCACCGCCGTGGCGCGCACGCCATGGGCGGCATGGCCGCGTTCATCCCGAGCCGGCGTGATCCCGAGGTCAATGCGGTCGCCCTGGCCAAGGTCCGGGAGGACAAGACGCGCGAGGCGGGCGATGGCTTCGACGGGTCCTGGGTCGCCCACCCCGACCTGGTGCCGCTGTGCCGCGAGGTGTTCGACGGTGTCCTGGGCGACGCGCCCAACCAGCTGGGCAAGCAGCGCCCGGAGGTCTCCGTGACCGCGGCCGACCTGCTCGCGGTGAGCAAGACGCCGGGCACCATCACCGAGGCCGGGCTGCGCAACAACGTCAGCGTCGGGATCCAGTACCTGGCGTCGTGGCTGGGCGGCAACGGCGCGGCCGCGATCTTCAACCTGATGGAGGACGCGGCCACGGCGGAGATCTCCCGGTCCCAGGTGTGGCAGTGGCTGAACAACGACGTCCGGCTGGACGACGGCCAGCTGGTGACGGCCGACCTGGTGCGGCGGATCGTCGACGAGGAGCTGGGCAAGGTCAGGGACTCGGCCGGGGACGCCTTCGACGCGCCCCGGTTCGACCAGGCGGTGACGCTGTTCACGGAGGTTGCGCTGGCCGGCGACTACGTCGAGTTCCTCACCCTGCCCGCCTATGAGGAGATGCCATAGCGGTCCCGGCCGTGGACTACGGGGCAGCGGCAAGGCAGTCTGGGAGGACAGGGAGCGCCCGGCCGGCCGTGGACGGCCGGCCGGGAAGGCGACGCCAGGAGACCCGCTGCGGGAGGCGCGATGACGGTCGGTGCGATGGTGCCCCGGATGACCGAGATCTGCGGCCCGGACGGCGTGGTCAGCGACCCGGCTGAGCTGCGCACCTACGAGTGCGACGGGCTGACGTCGCACCGGGCCGCGCCCGGCCTGGTCGTGCTGCCGGAGACGGCTGAGCAGGTGGCGGCCGTGGTGACCGAGTGCGCCCGGGCCGGCGTCCCGTTCGTGGCCCGCGGCTCGGGGACGGGGCTGTCCGGCGGCGCACTGCCCCGGACCGACGGGGTGCTCATCGTCACCTCGCGGATGCGGCGGATCATCGAGATCGACCCGGTCAGCCAGCGGGCCATCGTGGAGCCCGGGGTCACCAACCTCGCGGTCAGCACCGCCGCGCGGCCGCACGGGTACTTCTACGCTCCCGACCCGTCCAGCCAGGTGGTCTGCTCCGTCGGCGGGAACGTCGCGGAGAACTCCGGCGGCGCGCACTGCCTCAAGCACGGGTTCACCGTGCACCACGTGACCGGGCTGGAGATCGTCACGCCCGCCGGCGAGCTGACCTGGCTGGGTGACGGCACCGGGTCCGCGCCCGGGTACGACCTGGTCGGCGCGTTCACCGGGTCGGAAGGCACGCTGGGCATCGTCACCAAGATCGTGGTGAAGCTGACCCGGATCCCGCAGGTGATCACGACGCTGCTGGCCGCGTTCTCCAGCACCGGGGCGGGCGGCGCGGCCGTGTCCGCGATCATCGGCGCGGGGATCCTGCCCGCTGCCATCGAGATGATGGACGCGCTCGCCATCGAGGCCGCCGAGGCGGCGGTGGCCTGCAACTACCCGGCCGGGGCGGGCGCCGTGCTGGTCGTGGAACTGGACGGGCCGGAGGCCGATGTCCGCCGGGACAGCGTCGCGGTGCGGGCGCTGTGCGAGCAGGCCGGCTGCACCGAGATCCGGGAGGCGGACGACCCGGCCGAGCGCGCGGCGATCTGGGCCGGCCGCAAGTCCGCGTTCGCCGCGGTGGGCCGCATCTCCCCCGCCTACCTGGTGCAGGACGGGGTGGTGCCGCGGTCCGCGCTCGGCGAGGTGCTGGACAAGATCGCGGCGCTGGCGGACGCGTCCGGGATCCGGGTGGCCAACGTGTTCCACGCGGGAGACGGCAACCTGCACCCCCTGGTGCTGTACAACGACGCCGTCCCCGGCGAGGAGGCGACGGCCGAGGAGGTCTCCGGCGCCATCCTGGACCTGTGCATCGAGCACGGCGGGTCCATCACCGGCGAGCACGGGGTCGGCACCGACAAGGCCAGGTACCTGCCGAAGATGTTCACCGCCGATGACCTGGACACCATGCAGCTGCTGCGCTGCGCCTTCGACCCGGCCGGGCTGTGCAACCCCGGGAAGATCTTCCCGACGCCGCGGTTGTGCGGGGAGGTGCCCGGGCCCCGGCGCGGGGTCCACCCGCTGGTCGCCAGCGGGCAGGCGGAGCAGTTTTGAGTCCTGCGTCGGTCCCCGGGGCGCTGGCCCTGGCCTGCCGCGCGGTGCGCCCGGCCGGGCCGCGCGACATGGTCGCCGGGGTGATGCCGGACTGGGTGGCCTCGCCGGCCACGGGCGAGGAGGCCAGCGCGCTGCTGGCCGCGGCCACCGAGCACGGCCTGGCCGTGGTGCCCCGCGGCAGCGGGACCGCCGTGGGCTGGGGGCCGCCGCCGCGCCAGTGCGACCTGGTGATCGACACGCTGCGGCTGGATCAGGTCCTCGAGCACGCCGCGGGTGACCTGGTGGTGCGGGCGTCGGCCGGGGTGACGATGGCCCGGCTGGCCGGGGTACTGGCCGCCGCCGGGCAGCAACTGGCGGTGGACGCGCCGCCGCGCGGCGGCGGCGGCCGGGGCGTGTCGCCGACGGTCGGCGGGCTGCTGGCCACCGGCGCGGCGGGCCCGCGGCGGCTGCGCTACGGGACCCCGCGCGACCTGGTCATCGGGGTCACGGTGGTGCGGCCCGACGGCACCGTGACGAAGTCCGGCGGCAAGGTGGTCAAGAACGTCGCCGGCTACGACCTGGGCAAGCTGTACACGGGCTCGTGCGGGACGCTGGGCCTGATCACCGAGGCCATCTTCCGGCTGCACCCGCTGCCGGCCGCGTGGCGTACGTCATCGCCGGCTACGCCGACCCGGCCGCCGCCGCGGCGGCGGTCGCGGCGGCCGCCGGCTCGGATCTGGCCCCGTCCGCGGTGGAGATCGACCGGCCGGCCCTGCGCGGCCTGATCCGCCTGGGGGTCCTGCTGGAAGGCGACCCGGACGGCGTGGCCGAGCGGGCCGCCCAGATGCGGGACGTGCTGGACGCCGGCACCGCGGCCTCGCCGGACCCGCCGGACTGGTGGGGCACGTCCGGGGCGGCCGGGCCCGGCCCGGCCGAGCCGATCCTGATCCGGGTGAGCTTCTGGTCCGCCGCGCTGGCCGCTGTGCTGGCGGCCGTGGACGGCGCGGCCGAGTCGGCCGGGCTCGATCCGGCCCTCGGCGGCTCCCCCGCCGCAGGCGTGCTGCACCTGACGCTGCCGGGCGCCGCGCCGCCCGGCGCGGTCGCCGGGTTCCTGGCCGACCTGCGCGCGGCCCTCGCCGGGAACCTGACGCCCGGCGCCGGCCGCGAGGGCCCGCCAAGCCGGGCGGGCGCGGTGGTGCTGACCGCCCCCGCGGCCATCCGGGACAGCCTGGACATGTGGGGACCGGTGCCCGCGCTGGGCCTGATGCGCGCGGTCAAGGACCGGTTCGACCCCGGGCACCTGATGGCGCCCGGCCGCTTCGCCGGAGGAATCTGATGAGCCCGTCGCCGATCGACCCCTCCGGTGAGCTGCGCGCCCTCGCCTCCGACTGCGTGCACTGCGGGTTCTGCCTGCCGGCCTGCCCGACCTACCAGCTGTGGGGTGAGGAGATGGACTCGCCGCGCGGGCGGATCCACCTGATCACCCAGATCCTCGACGGCACCGAGGCCACCGAGGCCGCCGCCAGCCACCTGGACCGCTGCCTGGGCTGCATGGCCTGCGTGCCGGCCTGCCCGTCCGGGGTGCGCTACGACCGGCTCATCGAGGCGGCCCGCGGCTGGGCCGAGGAGCCGCCAGGCAGCGGCCCGGCCCCGGTACCGCCCCGGTCGAGGCGTGACCGGATGGTCCGGGGCGCGATCTTCGCCGCCTTCCCGCACCCGCGCCGCCTGCGGCTGCTCGCCCGGCCGCTGCGGATCGCCCGCCGGGTGGGGGCCACCCGGCGGATCGAGCGGAGCGGGCTGGCCGCCCGGCTGGCACCGGAACTCGTGGCGTCGCTGCGGATCGCGCCCGCGCCCCCGCGCGGCCACCGCCGGCTGGCGGGCCGGTTCCCGGCCCAGGGCCCGCGGCGCGCGGTCGTCGGCATGCTCACCGGCTGCGTGCAGCAGGTGTTCTTCCCCCAGGTGAACGAGGCGACGGTACGGCTGCTCACCGCCGAAGGCGCTGACGTGGTGATCCCGCGCGGGCTGGGCTGCTGCGGGGCGCTGTCGCTGCATACCGGGCGGGCCGCTGAGGCCACCCGGCTGGCCCGGCGCATGATCGAGGCCTTCGAGGACGCGGGCGTGGAGGCCATCGTGGTCAACTCGGCGGGCTGCGGGTCGGCGATGAAGGAGTACGGGGAGCTGTTCCAGGCTGCGGGGGGCGGCTGGGCGGAGCGCGCCGCCCGGACCGCCGCCAAGGTGCGCGACCTCACCGAGTACCTGGCCGAGCTGGCGGAGTCGGCCGAGGGCCCCCGGGGGGCCCGGCACCCGCTGCCGGTCACCGTGGCCTACCACGACGCCTGCCACCTGGGCCACGCGCAGCGGATCCGGCAGCAGCCACGCGACCTGCTGCGCGCCATCCCGGGGCTGCAGGTGGCGGAACTCGCGGACGGCGGGACCTGCTGCGGGTCGGCGGGCGTGTACAACCTGCTGCAGCCCGAGGCAGCCGGGGAACTCGGCGCACGGAAGGCGGCGGCGGTGCTGGCCACCGGGGCTCCCGTGGTGGTGTCGGCCAACCCGGGCTGCAGCCTGCAGATCGCCTCGGCCATCGCGGCGGCCGGGGCGGCCGCACCGCCGGCCATCATGCACATCGCCGAGGTCCTGGACGCCTCGCTGCGCGGGCTGCCGGTCTCGGCGCTGACCGGCCGGCCAGGGCAGGCGGTCCCGGCGCCTGCCCGGCGCTGAGCGGCATACCACCGGGACGAGCCAGCGGCCAGCGCCGTGCTCCGCCTCGCGGAGCAACCTCATGACCTGGAAATGGGCCGGGGGCTGTCCGCCTCCAGCTCCGCGACCCGGGCACGCAGCCACGGGACGTGCTGCTGGGTGGAAGTGACTCACTCGGCGGGAATCCCGGAATTTGTTCGTTCTTGATGTCGATGGCGCGGTTCTCCAACCGTCTCCTAGCTGGTGTCCGAACCGCCGAACGAAGGGAAGGGCTTAGCGTGAAGTACATGCTGCTGATCATGGGTTTCCGCAAAGGCGAGGGCATGCCCCAGCCGCCGAGCAGCGGAGCACCCTCGGCGGAGGAGTTCATGGCCTACCAGCAGGAGCTCGGGCAGGCCGGTGTGCACGTTGACTCCGGCCTGCTCCACTCTTTTGAGGACGCCACCCAGGTGCAGGTCGGCGACGCTGGCGAGCGACTGGTGACCAACGGGCCGTTCGCAGAGTCCCGCGAGTACCTGGGCGGCTATCAGATCATCGACGTCCCCGACCTCGACGCAGCGCTTGACTGGGCGGCCAGGTGTCCCGGCGCGAAGTACGGGCGCGTCGAGGTGCGTCCGCTCGCCGAGTTCTGAGGACCAAGGCGATGGGGCCGGCAGGCGAACCGGTCGAGGCAGTGTTCCGAGAGGAGCGCGGCCGTCTGCTGGCCCTGCTCGCGGCCCGATTCGGCGACCTCGATCTCGCCGAGGAGGTTACCGCTGAAGCCCTTCTGGCAGCGGTAGAGACCTGGCCACGCTCCGGGGTCCCGCGCGAGCCGCTGGCATGGCTGGCGACCACGGCCCGGCGCAAGGCCCTCGACCGGATCCGGCGGGACGCCACGCTGGCCACGAAGCTCGCCACTCTGCACGCCGATGCCGATCCGGCGCGCCGCGCAGAGCCGGTCCCCGAGCACGAGCACATCCCCGACGACCGGTTGCAGCTCATGTTCGCGTGCTGTCACCCTGCTCTCGACCTGGACACGCAGACCGGACTCACCCTGCGCTACATCGCGGGCCTCAGCACGGCTGAGATCGCACAGGCCTTCCTCGTCCCGCCAGCGACCATGGCCCAGCGCCTCACCCGCGGCAAGCGCAAGATCCAGCAGAGCCGCATCCCCTTCCGCGTGCCCGGCCCGGACGAGCTCGAAGGCCGTCTGGGCCTGGTTCTGCACGTCGTCTACCTCATCTTCACCGAGGGCTACGCGGCCACCGGCCACCACGATCTGGTCCGATGCGATCTGGTGGACGAGGCCATCCGGCTCGCCCGTATCCTCCGCCGGCTGATGCCCGGCGAGCCCCGCGTCACTGGCCTGCTCGCGCTCATGCTGCTCACTGACGCCAGGCGTCAGGCCAGGGTCGACGACCATGGCGTCGCCGTCTCGCTGGAAGACCAGGACCGCGGCCTCTGGGATACCTCGATGATCGACGAGGGCGCCCGGCTGACAACACAGGCCCTGCGCCACCACCCACCCAACAGCTGGTCCGTCCAGGCCGCAATCGCCGCGTTGCACGACGAGGCGCCATCTGCTCAGGAGACCGACTGGCACCAGGTGCGCCTGCTCTACGACGAGCTGTTCGCATTGACCCCGACCCCCGTCGTCGCCCTCAACCGAGCCATCGCGATCTCCTGGCATGAGGGCCCACAGGCCGGCCTCGACCACCTCGAAGCCCTCGCCGACGAACCCGGCCTGGCCCGCCAGCACCATTGGCACGCCGCCCGCGGCCACACACTCGCGAGACTCCGACGTCACACCGCCGCCGCAGAGGCCTACCGGCGGGCCAGCGAACTCGCCCAGACACCCGCCGAGATCGCCTACCTCTCGTCACGCGCCGAGGAGTACACCACGCCCGGCTGAACAGCTACGTGCATTCCAGCTCTACGACGGCCGGGCGTGGACGCCTGCCAAGGCGGGCGATTTCCTTTTTGTCCCCCAGGGCGGGATTCACGGTTTCCGCGACGAATCCGGCCAGCCCGCCTCAATGCTGCTCATGTTCGCCCCCGGGGCGCCCCGCGAGGAATACCCCGGGAGCCTGGCCGAATGGGCCGGGACGGGCCAGCGGCCCAGCCAGGAAACGAGCCGAATTCATGCTCCGGCACGACACCTACTGGCTCTGAGCACCCCGGGCGGAGGCCCCGGCCAGGCCGGCCAGGGCCTCCGCCGGAGGGCCCGGTCAGCAGCCGTCGTACGGAGCCCACGCACTGGTACCGGACTGGGCGTACTCCTTGGCGAACGCCTCGTTCTGCACAGACACCGGCGCGTTCTCCGGCAGGCCGGCGAAACCGAGGGCGTGCCAGGTGGACGGCAGGAAACCGTACAGGCCGCCCGCCCCGCTGGACGGGTTGACCGCGGACGGGTTGCCACTGCTCTCCCGCTGGATCACGCAGGCCTGGAAACTGCCCGGGGCGCCCCGGTACGACGTGGCAGGCTGCGCCACGGCCGCGGTCGTCCTGGCCGTGCTGCTGGTCACCCAGGCGTGGTGACGGGGGGGCGCGGCGGCCCGGACGGCCGCCGGACGCGACCCCGTCAAGGCCCCCTGCGCCGCGCGGATCAGCCATGGGCCGACCCGCGGGTCACCGGGCACGATCAGCCGCTGCCCGGGCAGGATCATGGACGGTTCGGGTACCTGCCGCCGGTTGGCCCACCACAGGGCGGGCCAGTCCGCGGCGGTCCCGTACTCGTGCTGGCTGATCACGCTGAGCGAATCGCCCGGCTGCACGACGGTGTCATGACCGGCCGCCTGAGCCGTTCCCGGGTGGAGTGAAATCGTAACCGCGAACAGGGTCTTGGCGGCCCCACCGGCTGCCATACTGATAAACGTCATGGCTTGTTTCCTCCAAGGTTCGTTGCCATGAAAGGCCCCGGCCGCGTGCTGCAACACAATTGGCCGGGGCCGCCTGACCTAGTCAGGGACCGACGTGTGAGTACCCCCTGTACTGTTTTCGTTAACCTTCCGTGATTGGCGTGACTGTAGCCGCCACGGCAAATCAGGTACGCTTATCGGCAGATGTCGCTTTAACCAGGGGCCGATTGCTCGCAATGTCCTAAAGAGCCGCCTTACCCGGGCTGATGCGGCAACGGGCAGTTCCGGTCCGCCCACGGGGCCAGCGTTGTCAACAGGGGGTTGTCCAGGCCTTGAGCCCGCCCGCGGGAGCCGGGGAGCTCAGCCGCTGGCGGCCAGCCAGCGCGGGTCAAGCTCACCCTCGGCCACGATCACCGCGGGGCCGGTGAGCCAGGTGGCGCCGTCCCCCAGGGTGACGGTGAGCTCCCCGCCGGGCACGTGGACCTGCCAGGCCTGCCGCTCCCCTGGCGCCCCGCCCCCGGGCGCACCTTCCGGCGGGTACGCGGCCCCGGCGGCCGCGGCCGCCGCGGCGGCGGCGACCGCACCGGTGCCGCAGGACCGGGTCTCCCCCGAGCCGCGCTCGTGGACCCGCATCGTGACGGCGCCCGGCCCGGTCAGCCGGACCAGCTCCACGTTGCCGCCATCCGGGAAGTCCGCCTGGTCGAGGGCGGGCGGCGCGGTCAGGTCGTACTTGTCCAGGGCGTCCTCGACCAGGCAGGCCAGGTGCGGGTTGCCGACGCTGATCCGCAGCCCGTCCCGGGCCAGCCCGGCGATCACCGCGCGGCCCGGGCCCAGGACGCGGGCCGGGCCCATGTCGGCCGTGATCCGGCCGTCCGCCTCGGCCCGTACCGGGCGTATCCCGCTGCGGGTGGCGATCGCCACCTCAGGGCCGCTGGCCAGCCCGTGGTCCAGCAGGTACCGGGCGAACACCCGGATGCCGTTGCCGCACATCTCGGCGATGCTGCCGTCGGCGTTGCGATAGTCCATGAACCATTCCGCGTCCTGCTCCTGGGCGCGCACCACCCGGAGCACCCCGTCGGCGCCGATCCCGGCCCGCCGGTCGCAGATCCGGGCCACCAGCGCGGCGGGCAGGCCGAGCCGCCCGTCCGGGTCGGGCAGGATCACGAAGTCGTTCCCGGTGCCATGTCCTTTGGCGAACCGCATGAGCCGATGGTAGCCAGCGCCAGCCCGGCCGGGTCCGTCCCGGGGCCGGTGTCCAGCCAGCGGACCCGGGGATCCCGGCGGAACCAGGACTCCTGGCGCCGGGCGAACCGCCGGGTGGCCCGGATGGTCTCGTCGCGGGCCTGCTCTTCGGCCCACTCCCCGGCCAGGAAGCGGAGCACCTGCGCGTACCCGAGAGCCCGGCTGGCCGTCGGGCCGTCCCGCAGCCCGGCCGCCTCCAGCGCCCGCACCTCGTCCACCAGCCCGGCCTGCCACATCCGCCCGACCCGCTCGGCGATGCGCTGGTCCAGCTCGGCCCGGGGCACCCGGAGCCCGAGCTGCACGGCCGGGTACAGGGACTCATACCGGGGCATCGTGGCGGCGAACGGCCGCCCGGACAGCTCGACGACCTCCAGCGCCCGGACGACCCGGCGCCCGTTGGACGGCAGGATGCCCGCGGCCGCGGCTGGGTCGAGGGCGGCCAGCCGGGCGTGCAGCACCCCCGGCCCGGAGCGCTCGAGTTCCTGCTCCAGGCGCCGCCGCAGCACGGGATCCGTGCCCGGGAAGTTCAGGTCGTCAAGGGCAGCCCGGATGTACAGCCCGGATCCCCCGGCCAGGATGGGTACCCGGCCGCGGGCCTGCACGTCGGCGAGGGTGGCGCGGGCCATCCGCTGGTACTCGGCGACGTTCGCGAGATGCCGGGTGTCCCACACGTCGAGCAGGTGATGCGGGATCCCCTCGCGCTGCGCCACGGTGAGCTTGGCCGTCCCGATGTCCATGCCCGCGTACAGCTGCATGGAGTCGGCGTTGATGATCTCCCCGTCCAGCGCGTGGGCCAGCCGGAGGGCCAGCTCCGACTTGCCCGCCGCCGTGGGGCCCAGGACCACGATCACCCGTCCCGTCATGCCCCCATCCTGTCAAGCCGGCGGCACCAGGCCAGCCGGCCCGCGCGATGCGGCCGCTGGCAACCCAGTTGCCAGCGGCCGCGGGCCGGGCGGTGCCGCCCGGCGGGTGTGCTATCAGCGCAGCGCCTAGCCGCGGCCCCGGTGCACGGCGGTGACATGCAGGTAGGACGGGCCGCGCCGGGAGCAGGCCGCGAAAGTCAGCCGGACGAACGCGGCCCCGCGCGAGGCGGGCGGGTAAACCCGCAGGCCAACGGCAGTGCGCATCCGGCAGGCCCGGGACGGGAAGTTGCCCGCCTCCTCGATCGTCAGGTCCGCGTGCGCGGTGGCCCCACGGCGCAGCGTGACGAAGCGGGGCCGGAAGAGCGTGTCCCGGGAAGCGGGACTGCCCAGCTGGTGCCCATGACGGCCGACCGCGGCGACGCCCGGGTACCCGTTGAGGTGGCAGGTGCCCCGGGCGAGGTTGGTGAACCGCAGCGGGTAGACCACGGCCCCGGCCGTGCCGCTGCCCTGGCCGAGCGACACCCGGAGCCGGGAGACCGAGCAGATCGGGGTCCCGGCCAGTCCGCGCTCGTGATGCACGGCGGCCGAAGCGGCGGTCATGCTCAGCACGGCGGCACCGCTGGCGGCCACGGCGACCACCGCCCGGCGGGCCGCATGGGCTGATATCAACATGAATGATTCCCCCTTCGTCGTGGCGGCGCTGACGCCCCCACCTGCTAGGACGCAGCCCCCGGCGGGGAGGTTGGCTGACCGGGGAAAGGGTTCAGCCGGGGCGGCCCACGGCCGGCATGCCGAGCAGGACGCCCCCGGGGACGGCCGGCGCGCACCCGGAGGAGCCCGGCGCCGCCGCGGAGGGCGACCCGGCCGCGGGCTCCTCGTGGCGGGCCTGCCACGCGTCACCGCCGCGGGTCCGGCGCACCGCCCGGGGCTCGCCGTCCGCGATCAGGTAGTGCGGGGCCGCCCGGGTCACCAGCGTCGTGACCAGGTCGCCAGGGCGCGGCGCGCTGGCGCCCGGCGTGAAGTGGACCAGGCGGTTGTCCCTGGCCCGCCCGGACAGCCGGCGGGTGGTCCCGTCCTTGCGGCCCTCACCCTCGGCCACCAGCACTTCCACCTCGCGGCCGACCAGCCGCTCGTTCTCGGCCAGGGAGGTGTCCGCGACCAGGGCAGCCAGCCGCTGGTACCGTTCCGCGACCACCTCCGCGGGCACCTGACGGTCCATCGTGGCGGCCGGGGTCCCCGGCCTCGGCGAGTACTGGAAGGTGAACGCCCCGGCGAAGCGGGCCCGCCGGACCAGGTCCAGGGTGTCCTCGAAATCGCGGTCGGTCTCCCCCGGGAAGCCCACGATGATGTCGGTGGTGATCGCCGCGTCCGGCATGGCGGTGCGGACCCGGTCCAGGATGCCCAGGTACGCTTCCCGGCGGTAGGCGCGCCGCATGGCCCGCAGCACGGTATCCGAGCCGGACTGCAGCGGCATGTGCAGCTGGGGCATGACGACGGGTGTCTCCGCCATCGCGGCGATCACGTCATCGGTGAAGTCGCGCGGGTGCGGCGAGGTGAACCGGACCCGCTCCAGCCCGTCAATCGCGGCGCAGGCCCGGAGCAGCTTCGCGAAGGCCTGCCGGTCGCCGAAGCCGACCCCGTAGGAGTTCACGTTCTGCCCGAGCAGGGTGACCTCGACCACCCCGTCCCCGGTCAGCGCCCGGATCTCGGCGAGCACGTCGCCGGGGCGGCGGTCCTGCTCCCGGCCGCGCAGGGCCGGCACGATGCAGAAGGTGCAGGTGTTGTTGCAGCCGACGGAGATCGCCACCCAGGCGGCATAGGGCGATTCCCGGCGGGCCGGCAGCACGGACGGGAACCGCTCCAGGGACTCGACGATCTCGACCTGGGCTTCCGCCTCGACCCGGGCCCGCTCCAGCAGGGCGGGCAGCGAGCCGATGTTGTGCGTGCCGAACACCACGTCCACCCACGGCGCCCGCTGCGCGATACCGGCCCGGTCCTTCTGCGCCAGGCAGCCGCCCACGGCGATCTGCATGCCAGGCCGGGACTGCTTGACCGGCAGCAGGTGACCCAGGTTGCCGTACAGGCGGTTGTCCGCGTTCTCGCGGACCGCGCACGTGTTGAACACGACGACGTCGGCGGGATCCCCGTCCGGGGCACGCTGGTACCCGGCCGCTTCCAGCAGGCCAGCCAGCCGCTCAGAGTCGTGCATGTTCATCTGGCACCCGTAGGTGCGGATCTCGTAGGTGCGGGAGGCGCTCATCTCGGACCCGAGACTACGCGCAGCACGCGGCATGTCCGGAATCTCCTTCCGCCGGCCCTTGGCATGTCCGGAATCTCCCGTGGCAGGCCCGCGGATGGTAGACGATATCCCCTATGACCGACAGCATGGCCGCCCCGCGGATCCCTTATGGAGCATGGCCGTCGCCGATCACCGCGGCCGACGTGGCCCGGGGGCAGGTGCTGGTGTCGTACCCGCTAATTTCGGGCACTGACGTGTGGTGGCAGGAGGGGCGCCCGGACGAGGGCGGCCGGGTCACCGTCATTCGCCGCGACGCGGCCGGGAAGCAGCATGTGCTGCTGCCATCCCCCTGGAATGCGCGCAGCCGGGTTCACGAATACGGCGGCCGGTCCTACCTCCCGGTACCTGGAGCCGGTGCCGGGCTGGACGCCGACCGGGCGGTTGTCTTCGCGAACTACGCGGACCAGCGGCTGTATGTGGTGGCCGACGCGGGAACGGGCCCGGCTGGCGGCACCGGCGGCCAGGCCGCCGCGGCACCCCGCCCGCTCACCCCGGAACCGGGGGACGGTGAAGAGCCCGCGGCGCTGCGTTATGCGGACTTTATTCTCTCGGCCGACGGGTCGGAGGTGTGGTGCGTCCAGGAGCGGCACGAGGCGGGCGGGATCAGCCGCGGGATCGTCGCGGTACCGCTGGACGGCAGCGCGGCGCAGGACGCGGGGGCCATCCGGACGCTGGTGACCGGCTCGGATTTCTTCGCCTTCCCGACCCTGTCCCCGGACGGGACCCGGCTGGCCTGGATCTGCTGGAATCACCCGCGGATGCCGTGGGACGGCACGGAACTCCGGGTGGGGCTGATCACCGACGGCGTGCCTGAGCGAGGACGGCTGGTCAAGGGCGGCATGCGGGAATCCGTGCTCGCGCCGGTGTGGCGGGACGAGACCAGCCTCTACGTGGTCTCCGACTGGCCCGGCTGGTGGAACCTGTACCAGGTGGGCCTGGTCGGCGAGCCGGCCCAGGCGCTGTACCCGGCCGAGGAGGAGTTCGCCGAGCCGTTGTGGCAGCTGGGCGGCCGGCCTTATGCCCGGCTGGGTGACGGCCGGCTGGCCGTGCTGCACGGCCAGGGCGGCATGCGGCTCGGCGTGCTCGACCCGGAGACCGGCGAGCTAGCCGACCTGGACCTGCCATTCGGAGAGTTCACGTCCGGCCTGTCCGCGGACGGGACGACGATCGTGGCGGTCGCGGGCGGCCCGCTGACGCCGCTGGCCGTGGTCCGGATCGATGCGGCCTCTGCCACGTCTGAGGTGCTGCGCGCGGAGACGGAGAAGGCCCCGGACGCGGGTTACCTGCCGGTGCCGAAGCAGGTGCAGCTGGAAGGGCAGTACGGCCGGAGCGTGCATGCCCTGGTCTACCCGCCAACCCACCCCGAGGCGGCCGCCCCGGACGGTGAGCTGCCGCCTTACGTGGTCTGGGTGCACGGCGGGCCGACGTCGCACGTGGTCGGCCTGCTCGACCTGGAGAAGGCGTACTTCACCAGCCGGGGCATCGGGATCATCGACGTCAACTACGGGGGGTCCACCGGTTACGGGCGCAGCTACCGGGAGCGGCTGCGGATGCAGTGGGGCGTGGTGGATGTGGAGGACGTGGCGGCGGCCGCGCTGGCCCTGGCCCGCCAGGGCCAGGCCGACCAGCGCCGCCTGGCCATCCGCGGCGGCTCGGCCGGGGGCTGGACGGCGCTGGCCGCGGTGACCTCCGGGGCCCGCGTCCCGCCGGTGTTCAGCGCGGCCGCCTCCTACTACGGGGTGGCTGACCTGCGCGAGCTCGCGGCGCAGACCCACGACTTCGAATCGCACTACCTGGACGGGCTGATCGGCCCGCTGCCCGGTTTCGAGTACGTCTACGCGGAACGTTCCCCGCTCGGCCACGTCACCGGCGCGACCAGCCCGGTGCTGCTGCTGCAGGGGCTCGATGACCCGGTCGTGCCGCCCGCGCAGGCCCGGGGCATCGCCGCGGACCTGGCCGCGCACGGCATCAGGCATGCGCTGCTCACCTTCCAGGGCGAATCGCACGGCTTCCGGCGGGCCGACACGATCATCAGCGCGCTGCAGGCGGAACTGTCCTTCTACGGGCAGGTGCTGGGCTTCGACCCGCCCGGGATCCCGCGGCTCACGCTCACCGAGCCGGTTCCCGGCGCCGCCCCCGCCCAGGCCGGCCCCGCTGACCGGCCGGAGCCTGCGGCCCCGTCCGGGCCGCCGGCGCCGTCTGCGCCGGAGGTAGCGGACGTGCCTCCCGCGCCGCCGTCCCGGGAGGCGCCACCCGGGTCGCAGCGGCCGTCCGCCGGGCCAGCACCGGCCGGGCGTGACTCCGCCGCGCCGTCACGGGCCGCCTCCAGCTGACCGGCCCGGCGAGCGCGCGGACCGGACAGGTCAGCGGGCGAACTCGGTGGCCCGGGACTCCCGGACGACGGTGACCCTGATCTGGCCGGGGTAGGTCAGCTCCTCTTCCACCTGCTTGGCCACGTCCCGCGCGATCACCTGGGCCTGGATGTCGTCCACCTTCTCCGGCTTCACCATCACCCTGATCTCGCGGCCGGCCTGCATGGCGAACACCTTCTCCACGCCGGGCTGGGCGGTGGCGATCTGCTCCAGGCGCTCCAGCCGCTTCACATAGGCCTCGAGCGATTCGCGGCGGGCTCCCGGGCGGCCGCCGCTGATGGCGTCGGCGGCCTGGGTGAGCACGGCCTCGACGGTGCGCACCTCGACCTCATTGTGATGCGCCTCGATCGCGTGCACCACGTCCGGTGACTCGCCGTAGCGCCGCGCGATCTCCGCGCCGATGAGGGCGTGGCTGCCTTCCACCTCGTGGGTGAGGGCTTTGCCGATGTCGTGCAGCACGGTGCAGCGCTTGAGCAGCACGGGGTCCATGCCCAGCTCACTCGCCATCATGCTGGCGATGTGCGCGGACTCGACCAGGTGCCGGAGCACGTTCTGGCCGTAGGACGTGCGGTAACGCAGCCGCCCGAGCAGGGTAACCAGTTCCGGGTGCAGATCGGTGATCGACAGCTCGACCAGGGCGTCCTCACCGGCCCGGACGCACAGTTGCTCGACTTCGCCCTTGCTCCGCTCGTAGGCCTCCTCGATCCGCTGCGGATGGATCCGCCCGTCGAGCACCAGCCGCTCCAGGGTGAGCCGGGCGACCTCCCGGCGCACCGGGTCGAAGCAGGACAGCAGGACGGCCTCGGGCGTGTCGTCGATGATCAGGTTGACCCCGGTGACGGACTCGAAGGCCCGGATGTTCCGGCCCTCCCGGCCGATGATCCGGCCCTTCATCTCATCACCCGGCAGGTGCAGCACCGACACCACGGACTCGCTAGTCTGCTCGCTGGCCACCCGCTGGATGGCCAGCGTGATGATCCGCCGGGCGCGTTGCTCCCCGTCCCGGCGGGCCGCGTTCTCGGTCTCCCGGACCAGCAGGGCCGCCTCCCGCTTGGCCTGGTTCTGGATGCCGGTCACCAGTTCGGCCTTGGCCTGGTCGGCGGTCAGCCCGGCCACCTGCTCCAGCACGGCCCGCCGTTCCTCATCGAGCCGTTCCAGGTCAGCCTGCCGGGCATTGAGTTCCTCCCGGACCTGGTCCAGGCCGCCGGCCCGCTCCTCAAGCTTGCCGAACTCGGCGTCCAGCCGGGCTTCCCGCTCAGCCAGCCGGGCCTCCCGCCGCTCCAGGTCGGCCCGCAGGTCCCGGGCCTCGTCGCGGACCGCACGGAGTTCGTCGTCAGCCTCCCGGCTGGCCTGAGCCGCCTTGTCCGCGGCCTGGCCGGCCTCCCGCATGATGGTGGCGGCATCCGCTTCGGCCCGGGCCCGGACCTGGTCGGCTTCCCGGCTTGCCTCCTCGAAGGCCCGCTGCGCATCCGCGGTGAGCCGGGCGCTGGCGGGGGCCTCCTCGGTGACCGGAGGGGGGACGCGCCCCGGAGAGCGGCGCAGCACCACAGCGAGCGCGAAAACGGCGGCCAGCAGCCCGACAACCCCGATGACGAGAGAGATTGTGCTGCTCATGGCACACCCCAATCCTGCTCGCTGGCCCCCGGCACCGGGATGTGGTGCCAGGGGAACACCCTGGAGCGAGGGGTCATGCCTGCCAGGCACCGGCCCAGGTGCGCAGCCGTTTCCCGGCTCGCGCCGGGTGCTTCCCGGCCTGTGCCGGGCGCTCACCTCCCATCCGGGTCGGCACTACCCGGCCGGGAGTTACCCCGGCCAGGCACTGCCCGGCCACGTACAGAGCAGCAGCCCGGCCCGCCAGCCCGGCCGCCCGGGCCAGACCTCCCAGGCCGCCGGCGGGGCCGGTGAGCCCGGCCAGTTACCTGGCCGGACAACTGACCGGCCAGCCGGCTGAGCGGCGCGCCCAGCCCGCGACCCGGCCGCCGTACGCGCCCGGTGACCTGCGGGCCGGCCGGCGTCCGGACCGGCGGCATGCCGGGCCCGCACGTCGGCCTGCGCACTGCGGGACGAGCGTTCAGCCGGGCGCGGCCAGTAAGGCCGGTCCCGCCAGTGGTGGTGTCCGCCACCACTGTCGCGCCCTTCCCGACGGCACGCCGTGCCGCCGTCCCAGCCGGGCCGTACCCGGCTGCCCTTCGTCGGCCGGCCCGCTCACTGCCGTGAGCGGCCAAGCCAGCCGGCCCAGACGGGCGTCCCCGCCAGGGCCGGACACATCCAAAGCCCTAACCGGCCAGAGCCGGTCACGAACCGTATTCAGTCGTTTTCATCCGCATGGCACGGAGTAACACCTCGCTGCCGTGAGGTTAAGCGTAGATAACAGTTTGGGCAAGCCGTCCACCCGGCTCTTCTGAATTCTTACTCTGCGCAATCAACTTCTTACCCGCTATGACCAACCGGTTACCCTGCCTCGGAATCCTCGTCTATCCAGGTCAGCGCTGGATCATCCGGATCGGGCGCCGCACCGGCGAGATCGAGGCCTTCCTGTTCGAGCGCTTCCCGGACGACGCGGTAGGCGACGGGCGCCGGGTACCCCTTCCGGGCGAGCAGGCCGACGAGCCGCCGCATCCGGGCTGGCACCGGCTTCCCGCGGCTGGCAGCCAGTCCCTTCGCCACCAGGCGCCGCGCGGTGGCCATTTCCTCGGCCGGATCGAGGGCGCTGACCGCCGCGCTGATGTCCTGGCCGTCGACCCCGCGCCGTTTCAGCTCGGCGGAGAGGGCGCGCCGGGCCAGGCCCTTGCCGTGGTGCCGTGACTCCACCCAGGCACGAGCGAACGCGGCATCGTCGATGAGGCCCACCTCGGCGAAGCGCGCCAGGACCGCCGTGACCGCCGTCTCCGGCAGGCCCCGGCCGCGCATGGCGTCCGCCAGTTCGGCCCTGGTCCGCGGCCGGACGGTCAGCAGGCGCAGGCACAGCTCCCGGGCGCTGCCCTCCGGGTCACGCTCCGTTTCCGCCCGCGCACCCGGACCCGCAGCGCTGGGCGCTGCGGGATCCGGGGCCAGGGCCGGATCAGGCACCGCCGTTCACGCTGCCGACTGCGGCGGCGCGGGCGGCTGCCCCTGCCCCGGCTGCGCCTGCGGCCTTGCCTGCGCCGGCCCGGGCCGGCGGGACGGCCCCGGCCGGGCCGCTGGCCGCTCCTCCGTTGACGGCGGCAGCAGCGGCGGGAGCCGCTTCCGCGTCGACCCGCGGGCCGACACCGAGCTTCTCCTTGATCTTCTTCTCGATCTCGTTGGCCATGTCCGGGTTTTCCTTCAGGAAGTTCCGGGCGTTCTCCTTGCCCTGACCGAGCTGGTCGCCCTCGTAGGTGTACCAGGCACCGGACTTGCGCACGATCGACTGCTCGACCCCGAGGTCGATCAGCCCGCCCTCCCGGCTGATCCCGAAACCGAACAGGATGTCGCACTCGGCGACCTTGAAAGGCGGTGCGCAGTTGTGCACGACCACGTCCTCGGCGACCAGGTTGTGCAGGTCCGCCACCTCGACGTCGAACGTGCGGCGACGGCGGGCGGGCAGGATCTCCGCGACCCGGGAGAACCAGAGCTGGTCCGCCAGGATGTCATCCAGGAAGGGGTCGTCGAGCCCGTCGGCCAGCCGCTGGACCCGGTCCCGGCGCAGCCGGGAGGCACCCAGCACCACCCTCATGCCTCCTCGTGGGTCTCCCGCACCCTCACCGACCAGCTGGGCGGCCAGCTGGGCGGTTACCCCGCGGCGCTCGAGGTGAGCGAGGATGGGCTGGACCACCTCATCGCTGAGGTAGATGCGCTGCGATCCCCGGTAGCGCCCGTCCCGCTCGGCGAGTTCACGCGTTACCACCTGGCCGCGCGGTCCCCACATGGGGATCGCGGCCGCGAACGCGGCCACGTTGTCCACGCCTGACACCCGGACCTCCCACGAGGGGTGCTTCCCCGAGATCCGGCGCCCGTTGATCAGCCCACCGCGCTGCGCGCGGGGATCCCGGCGCTGGACGCTGCTCCCGATGCCCCAGCGGAGCAGCAGCCAGTGAAGCTGGTAGGCGAGCTGCTCCGAGGTGGTCGAGAAGCCGGCCCGGATGCCGCCGGTCTGCTCCCGGGAGACGTAACCGTCCGTCTCGAAGATCCCGAAGATCACATTGCTGATGACCTCAGACGAGATATCGGGCGCGAAGAAAGCCGCGGGAAGCTTCTTCTCAGGCGCCAGGCAGCCATAGATCCCCGCCCACCGGCAGAGCTCGATAACTTCGTTCTTCTCGCCAGGCCGGTGTGAGAACGCCATCGTTATCAGCTTGTCCGCCGGCTTGGCCAGGCAGCCCAGGGTGCCGACGATCCGGGCCGCGTCCTGCTGCAGAGATTCTTCGACATTGCTGAAATGAACCGGCGTCTTCCCGCCCACGTAGCCATCGCCGATGAGATAGCCGAGCAGCCTGGCGTGATCCGGCGGGATCGGCTCCTGCGAGCCGAACGCCGAGTAGGCCCGGGGCCGGGCCAGCCGGTCGCCGCGGGCGAGTTCCCCGGCGGTACGCCAGCCGTGCTCGGTGAGGACCTTGTGATCAGGCGTCACCCAGAGCTCGGTGCTATCGCGGAGCCTGATCCCGATGACATCCTGCTCGCCCTGGTCGAACCACGAGACGACCTCGCCCGCCTGCAGCACGCCGTTCTTGTCGGTGGACACCGCATGGACCGGGAGCCGCCCGTCCACGATGTCCTCGATGCGGTGGGTGATGCCAGTAAGGGGATCGAAGACGCGAGTGCCTTCCGCGAGGCACTTGTTCTTGACGACCTTGATCCGGGTGCGGCTGCCCACCGCCTCGGTACCGTCCTTGAGCGTCTCGATCCGGCGCACGTCCAGCCGCACCGACGCGTAGAACTTCAGCGCCCGGCCACCGCTGGTGGTCTCGGGCGAGCCGAACATGACCCCGACCTTCTCCCGCAGCTGGTTGATGAAGATGCAGGTGGTATTGGTGTTGTTCAGCGCGCCGGCCAGCTTGCGCAGGGCCTGGGACATCAGCCGGGCCTGCAGGCCCACATGGCTGTCCCCCATCTCGCCCTCGATCTCGGCGCGGGGCACCAGTGCGGCCACCGAGTCGATGACGACGACGTCGATGGCGCCGGAACGGATCAGCATGTCCGCGATCTCCAGCGCCTGCTCCCCGGTGTCCGGCTGGGAGACGAGCAGCGCGTCGATATCCACGCCGAGGTGCTTGGCGTAGTCCGGGTCCAGGGAGTGCTCCGCGTCGATGAACGCGGCGATGCCGCCAGCCTTCTGCGCATTGGCCACCGCGTGCAGCGCGATCGTGGTCTTGCCGCTGCCCTCCGGGCCGTACACCTCGACCACGCGGCCACGCGGCAGGCCGCCGATGCCGAGGGCCACGTCCAGGGCGATCGCCCCGGTCGGGATCACTTCCATCGGGGCCCGGCCCTCATCGCCGAGCCGCATGACCGAGCCCCGGCCGAATTGCCGTTCGATCTGGGCGAGCGCAGCCTCCAGCGACTTGTCCCTGTCGCCGCCGGTCCTGCTGACCGTCCTGTCGCTGCCTGCCATGGATTCTCCCATTGGATTTAAGGGCTGATCTGCTCGTTCAATCTGCTGGTCCCGGACGCTACGCGACGGCACCGACAATTCCGCGCTGCCCCGCCGCGCCGCTGCTGGCGGTGCCGCCGCGCCAGGCGGCGGGACGGCCATGGGCGGCCGCCAGGGCCCCACCATAGGCGAACAACTGTTCGATCATAAAGCCAACACGCCGCATTCGCGGGGAGATTACGGCGACTGCCGTCTGTGGGCCGGCCGCGAATGGCACGCGGAACGGCGCAGGCCGGCCGGGCTGCCCACGGCAGGGAGCCGGAGCCCGGCGCCAGGCTGGGCGGCCCCGTGCCAGGATGCCCCGCCCCATGTCAGGATGTCCGGCCCCGTGCCAGGTCAGCGCAGGCGCTGCGGGACGTTGAACTCCTCGCAGACCGCACGCCAGACGATCTTGGCGTCCTCGCCGTCCGCCAGGGCCCGTTCCACGGTCCGCTCGCCCAGCCTGGCCAGCACGTGGTCCTTGGCCACGCTGCCCGCGTACGCGTCGCCGAACTGAGCGGACATCCGCTGCCAGAAGTCGCTGAGACGCACGGCCCTCCCCTGGTGCCACCCGGCCTGGACCCCGGCGGCGCCGGCGGCCCGCGGGCCGCCGCCGGCACAGTCCCGCCGGCGCAGCCCGCCTGCGGCGAGATTACCGGGACCGCGCGCCTGGCCGGGCCCGGGCGGCGAACGATTGCACCGCACGCAATCGGGTCACGATGGCAGGAATGTGATCACTGTGGCGGGGGAAGGTCCTTAGTGGGTGCGGCAACGCGGCATGACGTGGTGCCCGCAGTTCCTGGGCGCATCCGATCGGCATGGCCCGCCGGCCACCAACGGCGGGCACCGACCGCCTGGAGCATGCATGGACCAGTCAGGGAGCCGGAACGGCGTTCCCACCGCGATACCGCAGGTACCCGGCCAGCGGGAGAGCCCCGACGGCGCGCCCGCCGGCCAGCCGCAGGCCAGCGATCAGCCGGCGGGAGGCCCGGCCGCCGGGGACGCCCCCGCGACCAGCACCGTCCCAGTGCCCCGGCGCACCGACGGGTTCGCCGTGGCCACCCTGGTCACCGGCATCCTCGCCCTGGTGCCGGTCACCGTCGTCCTCGGGCCGGTCGCGCTGGCCCGCGTGGCCAGTTCCGGGGCCCGCGGCCGCCGGCTGGCCGTGACCGGCCTCGTCCTGGCGGGCGCATGGCTCCTGGCGGGCGGCCTGGCCATAGCCGGGCTGCTGTGGCACCGGGCGCCGTCCGCGCCGGCCAGCCTGCCGCGCATCTTCGCCGTGCACACCGGCCAGTGCCTCAATTCCGCGCCCAACGAAATGTCCGGGGTGCATGTCGTCAACTGCGCCTCGCCCCACGACGCGGAAGTGTTCGGCACCTTCCGGGTGGCCAGTCACCGCTACCCGGGAACCCCGGCGCTGCGGCGCGATGCCGGGCTGGGCTGCGCCAGCAGGCTGTCGGCCTACCTGAACCCGGAGCTCGCGTCGGCGTCGCTGACCGAGTCGTACGTGTACCCGGATGCGGGCGCCTGGGCCGCCGGCGAGCGCACCGTCGTCTGCACCATCCGCAGCGCCACGGGCCAGCTCACCGGGTCGGTGCGCGGGCTGCCGGGCTAGCGCGGGCGGGCCGCCCGCCCGCTGCCGGGACGGGTGAGCCCGGCTAGCAGGCGGCTGCGGCAGTGGCCCATTCTGTCGGCAGCACCGGGCACTATGGAGATATGACCCCCTCCCCCGACCATCCTCGCGCTGGCCAGCCGGGCGACGGCGGGACCGGCGGCCGGGACGCGCTGGAAGGCTTCAGCGCGGTCACCCGCGACTGGTTCACGGCCGCCTTCGCCGCGCCGACCCCGGCGCAGGCCCAGGCCTGGGCGGCCATCGGGAAGGGTGAGAACACCCTGGTCATCGCGCCGACCGGGTCAGGCAAGACGCTGGCCGCGTTCTTGTGGGCCCTGGACCGGCTGGCCGCCGCCCCGGCCCCGGACGACCCGAAGCAGCGCTGCCGGGTGCTGTACATCTCCCCGCTCAAGGCCCTCGCCGTGGACATCGAGCGGAACCTGCGGGCCCCGCTGACCGGGATGAGGCACACCGCGCAGGCGATGGGCCACGCCGAGCCCGACATCTCCGTGGCGGTCCGCACCGGGGACACCGCGCCGGACGAGCGGCGCCGGCTGGGCACCCGTCCGCCGGACATCCTGATCACCACCCCGGAGTCGCTGTTCCTGCTGCTCACCTCCAGGGCACGGGACGCGCTGCGCAGCGTGGACACGGTGATCATCGACGAGGTGCACGCGCTGGCCGGCAGCAAGCGCGGCGCGCACCTGGCGCTGTCCCTGGAGCGGCTGGACGCGCTCAGCCCGGGCCGGCCGCCGGCCCAGCGGATCGGCCTGTCCGCCACGGTGCGGCCCGCCGAGACAGTGGCCTCTTTCCTGGGCGGCGCGCGCCCGGTGACCATCGCCGCGCCGCCGAGCAGCAAGGAACTCGACCTGCAGATCGTGGTGCCGGTCGAGGACATGACCGACCTCGACCCGCCGCCGGGGGCCGGCGAGGACGCGGCCGACGGCCCCGCGCAGCGCCGGTCCATCTGGCCGCACGTGGAAGAGCGGGTGCTCGACCTGATCGAGCAGCACCGGTCCACGATCGTGTTCGCCAACTCACGCCGGCTGGCCGAGCGGCTCTGCGCCCGGCTCAACGAACTGGCCGCCGAGCGCGCCGAGCTGCGGGCCGGGACACCGCCCGGTGCGGCCGCGCCCGATGGTCGCGCGCCCGGCGGGAACACCCGCAACGGGGCTGGGCCGCAGCCCGCCGCGGGGGTGCCCCCGGCCCAGATCATGGCGCAGGCCGGGAGCACCAGCGGGGTGCTGCCTGAGGTCGCGCGGGCGCACCACGGCTCGGTGTCCCGCCAGGAGCGGGCCCAGATCGAGGAGGCGCTGAAGGCCGGCCGGCTGCCCGCCGTGGTGGCCACGTCCAGCCTGGAGCTGGGGATCGACATGGGCGCGGTGGACCTCGTCGTCCAGGTCGAATCGCCGCCGTCGGTAGCCAGCGGGCTGCAGCGCACCGGCCGGGCCGGGCACAACGTGGGCGACGTGTCGCGCGGCGTGATCTTCCCCAAGTACCAGGGCGACCTGGTGCAGTCGGCGGTGGTGGCGCGGCGGATGCGGGGCGGGGAGATCGAGTCGCTCAGCATGCCGCGCAACCCGCTGGACGTGCTGGCCCAGCAGATCGTGGCCATGACGGCGATGGACGACTGGGACGTCGGCGGGCTGGAGCAGGTGGTCCGGCGCGCCGCCCCGTTCGCCGGGCTGACCAGGCCGGTGCTGGAAGCGGTGCTGGACATGCTGGCCGGGCGCTACCCCAGCGAGGAGTTCGCCGAGCTGCGCCCCCGGCTGGTCTGGGACCGGACCACCGGGCAGCTGCACGGCCGCCCCGGCGCCCAGCGGCTCGCCGTGACCAGCGGCGGCACCATCCCCGACCGCGGCCTGTTCGGCGTCTTCCTGGCCGCGTCGCAGCGCGAGGCGAGCGGCCGGCACTCGCACCGGGTGGGCGAGCTGGACGAGGAGATGGTCTACGAGTCCCGGGTCGGGGACGTGTTCGTGCTCGGCGCGAGCTCGTGGCGGATCGAGGACATCACCGCCGACCAGGTCCTGGTCTCCCCGGCCCCCGGGCAGCCGGGGAAGCTGCCGTTCTGGCACGGGGACGCCGCTGGCCGGCCGGTGGAGCTGGGCCGCGCGCTCGGCGCGTACTGCCGGGAACTGGGCGCGATGAGCGAGCCGGACGCCACCGCCCGGCTGCGCGCCGACGGGCTCGACGCGCTCGCCGCGGGCAACCTGGTCCGCTACCTCACCGACCAGCGGGAGGCCACCGGGTACCTGCCCGATGACCGCACGCTGGTGCTGGAGCGGTTCCGTGACGAGCTGGGCGACTGGCGGCTGGTGCTGCACAGCCCGTTCGGCGCCCAGGTGCACGCGCCGTGGGCGCTGGCCATCGCGGCCCGGCTCCGGGAGCGGTACCAGGGCATGGACGTGCAGGCGATGCACACCGACGACGGCATCGTGATCCGGGTCCCGGACACCGAGGAGCCGCCGCCGGCCGGGATCGCGGAGCTGGCCCCGGAGGACGTGGAGCAGATCGTCACCGACGAGCTCGGCAGCTCGGCGCTGTTCGCCTCGCGGTTCCGCGAGTGCGCGGCCCGGGCGCTGCTGCTGCCCCGGCGGCAGCCCGGCCGCCGCAGCCCGCTGTGGCAGCAGCGGCAGCGCTCCGCCCAGCTGCTGTCGGTGGCCCGCAAGTACGGCACGTTCCCGATCGTGCTGGAGACGGTGCGCGAGTGCCTGCAGGACGTCTTCGACGTGCCGGGGCTGACCGGCCTCATGCGGGACCTGGCCGCGCGGAAGATCCGGCTGGTCGAGGTGGAGACGCCCACGCCGTCGCCGTTCGGCCGGTCGATGCTGTTCCGGTACGTCGGCGCGTTCATGTACGAGGGCGACGCGCCGCTGGCCGAGCGCCGCGCCCAGGCACTGGCGCTGGATTCCTCGCTGCTCGCCGAGCTTCTGGGCCAGGCGGACCTGCGGGAACTGCTCGACCCGGCCGTGGTGGGCCAGGCCGAGCAGGAACTGCAGCGGCTGGCGCCGGGCCGGAAGTGCCGGGACCTGGAGGGCGTGGCCGACCTGCTGCGCGCGATCGGGCCGGTGTCGGCGGCGGAGGTCGCGGAGCGCTGCGAGGACCCGGCGGCCGCGCCCGGCTGGCTGGCCAGCCTGGCCGGCCAGCGCCGGGCGCTGGAAGTGCGGATCGCCGGGGTGGCCCGCTGGGCGGCGGTCGAGGACGCCGGCCGGCTCCGGGACGCGCTGGGCGTGCCGCTGCCGCCGGGGGTGCCCGCCGCCTTCACCGAGCCGGCCGCCGACCCGCTCAGTGACCTGGTGGCCCGGTACGCCCGCGGGCACGGGCCGTTCAGCACCGGCGACCTCGCCGCCCGGTACGGGCTGGGAGTCGCGGTCGTGACCGGGACGCTCCGCCGCCTGGCCGCCGAGGGGCGGATCGCCGAAGGCGAGTTCCTGCCCGGCCGGCGCGGGACGCAGTGGTGCGACGCCTCGGTGCTCCGCCTGCTGCGCCGGCGCTGCCTGGCCAAGCTGCGCAAGGAGGCGGAACCGGTGCCCCCGGCCGCGCTGGCCGCGTTCCTGCCCGCCTGGCAGAACGCCGGGCAGCCACCGCCCGGACCGGACGATTCCCGGGCAGGCCGGGGCGCCCGCCGGCCGCGGGCCGGCCCCGACCTGGTCTACGAGGTGATCGACCAGCTGGCCGGGGCCGCGGTGCCGGCGTCGGCGCTGGAGACCCTGGTCCTGCCGGGCAGGATGCCGGGCTACCAGCCGGCCATGCTGGATGAGCTCACGGCGGCGGGCGAGGTGGCGTGGTCCGGCGCGGGCGGCCTGCCCGGCGGGGACGGCTGGATCGTGCTGGCGCCGGCGGACACCGCGCCGCTCCTGTTCCCCCCGCCCGGCGAGATTTCGATGACCGTAGTGCATGAGGCGGTCCTGGGCGCGCTGGATGGCGGCGGCGCCATGTTCTTCCGGATGCTCGCGGACCGGGCTGCGGCGCTGCTCCCTGAGCAGGACCGGGCGCTGGCCAGTGACGCCGCGGTGGCCGCGGCCATCTGGGACCTGGTGTGGGCCGGGCGGCTCAGCAACGACACGCTGGCCGCGCTGCGCACCGTGCTGGGCACGGGGCGGCCGGTGCTGGGCAGCGTCGGCGGCGGTTCCGCCGGAGGAGCATCCGTGCCCCGGGCGCGCCCGGCCGCCCGGCCCGGATCGCGCCGGCGCGGCTCTCGGCCGGCCCGCCATGCCCAGCCGGACCGGGCCGCCCACGGTCACCGGGCGCTGGTCCCTGGTGCCGCCCGCCGACCCCGACCCGACCCGGAGGCTGCACGCCCTGGCCCGGACCCTGCTGGACCGGCACGGGATCCTGCTGCGCGGCACGGTGGCCGCCGAGCGCGTGCCGGGCGGGTTCGCCGCCATCTACCCGGTCCTGCGGGCCATGGAGGACGCCGGGCAGTGCCGCCGCGGCTACTTCGTGGAGGGCCTCGGGGCCGCGCAGTTCGCGCTGCCCGGGGCGGTGGACCGGATGCGCGCGCTGGCCGCGGAGAGCAGCGCGGTCCCAGGGCCGGCCGATCCGTGGACGCAGCCCGACCCCTGGACCCAGCCTGCCCCCTGGTCGCAGCCGGCCGGCCGGGCGCCGGAGTCGCCCGGGGGCTCCGGGACGGACAGCCCGGTCGTGCTGGCGGCCGGCGACCCGGCCAGCCCGTTCGGCGCGGCGCTGCCCTGGCCGGACCGGCCCGGCGAGACGCCAGGTGGCCACCGGCCCGGGCGGAAGGCGGGAGCGGTCGTCGTCCTGGCCGGCGGCGACCTCGTGCTGTACGTGGAACGCGGCGGGAAGACCCTGCTGTCGTGGACGAGCGACCCCGCGGTGCTGGGGCCGGCGGCCTCGGCGCTGGCCGGGGCCATCCGCAGCGGCGCCCTGGGCCGGCTGACGATCGAGCGGGCCGACGGCGCCCCGGTGCAGGACTCCCCGCTGGCTCAGGCCCTGGACCGGGCCGGATTCCGGGCCACTCCGCGTGGCCTGCGGCTGCGCGGCTGACCGGCCGTCCCCGGCCGTCCCCGGCCGTCCCCGTGCCGGGCCCGGCACCAGGGTGGCCAACAGCACCACGGGAGGGCCGTTAAGCCAATAATGTGCGGGCCGGCAAATAGCGCGGGGGCGCGGCAGGGGAGGACAGCAGATGGCCGACGCGGCGGGTGTCGACGTCTCGAACTTCCAGCCAGGGTTCGACTGGCAGGCAGTAAAGGGCCGGATCTCCTTCGCGTTCGTCAAGGCGACCGAGGGCACGACGTTCACCGACTCGGATTTCGCGACGAACTGGCGGCAGGCGGGCGCGATCGGCCTGGTCCGCGGCGCCTATCACTTCGGGCACCCGAAGAACCCGGCCGCCGCCGAGGTCAGCGCTTTCCTCGCGGTCGTCCGGGCCCAGGGACTGCACAGCGGCGACCTGCTCGCCCTGGACCTGGAGACGACCGATGGCCGGTCACCGGCCCAGGTGGCCAGCTACGCGCAGGCGTGGTGTGCGGGGGTCGCCAAGGCGACCGGGCATACCCCGGTCGTCTACACCTTCCTGAGCTTCGCGCAGCAGGGCAACTGCGCCGGGCTGGGCCACTACCCGCTGTGGATCGCCGAGCCGTCGGCGCCGGCCGGGCACCCGGCCGTTCCCCGGCCGTGGACCACCTGGCACTTTCACCAGTTCGGGACGACCAGGGTCGGCAACAACATCGTTGACACCGACGTATTCAACGGGGACACCGCCGCCCTGCATGCTTTCGCCAACCCAGCCCCCGCACACCAGGAGGACGACGTGCAGAGCGGCACCCTGAACAACGGCGCGAACGCGGTGACCGCGATCTCGATTCCCGAGGGCAGCGCACGGACGATCGGGTTCGGCTGCGACAACGGGCTGCAAGGCCTGGCGCCCGCCCGGCTCCGGGTGGCCATCTGGCACGGTGCCTGGCAGGTACACAATTCCGTGGTCGTCGAACGGGGCCAAGGGCCAGACAGTGATCGGGTTCAGCAACCCGTCGAAGACGTCGGTGGTCTCGGTGCAGCGCCTGGACGCCGGCGAGGTCAGCGTCGGCTATCAGGTGTCCTGAGCGCCATCTGACGGCTCCGGGTCCCACCGGGCGTGCAGCACCGGCGGCTTGCGGAACACCAGGCCGTGCGGGGCGGCCGGCCCGGGTCGGGCCGCAGCCCGGGCAGCAGCCGCAGCATGGCGCCCAGCGCGGCCTCCGCCTCCAGCCGCGCCAGGTGCGCGCCGAGGCAGAAGTGCGGGCCGTGCGCGAAGGCGAGGTGCTTCCGCGCGTTCCCCCGCCGCACCCGGAACTCGCCCGGGGCGGCGAAGACGGCCGGGTCCCGCCCGGCGCCGGCCAGTGACACGCTCACCAGGTCACCCCGGCCGACAGCCGCATCGCCGAGCGTGACGTCGCGGGTGGCGTACCGGTCCACGACCGCGGCGGCCGGCTCCAGGCGCAGGGATTCCTCCACCGCGGCGGGCAGCAGGCCGGGGTCCTGGCGCACCAGGTCCAGCTGGGCGGGGTGGGTCAGCAGGTGCCAGGTGGCATTAGTGATCATTCCCTCGGTGGTCTCGATGCCGCCGAACAGCAGCACCGCCGCGTTGGACACGACCTCCGTGCTGGTCAGGCCGTCAGCGGATGCCTCGGGCACGCCGGGCAGGCCGCCGCCGGGCGCGGCGCGCAGGCTCTCGCTCAGCTCACGGAACGCGGCCGCCCCCGCATCCTGGACGTCCGGGCTGCCCGCCGCCTCGCCCGCCAGCTCCGACACCGCGGTCACGATCGCGTCGTACCAGCGCAGCAGGGTGCCCGGATCGGTGTCCGCCAGGCCGAGGACGCGGGCCATCACCGCCACCGCCAGCGGCCCGGCCACGCTCCGCCGCAGCTCAGCCTGGCCGGCCGGGCGGACGGCCGTCACCAGCCGGGCCGCGTCGCCGGCCACGAAGCCGGCCAGGCGCTCGTGCACGGCGCCCCGGCTGAACGGGTCGGCGAACGGCCGCCGGTGCCGGCTGTGCGCCGGGCCATCCAGCGACAGCATGCTCGGGCCGACCACCCGCGCGGTGGAGAACCGCGGGTCGTCCACGGTGAACGTCGCGCTGTCCCGCATCACCTCCACCGCCAGGTCATACCGGGTGACCAGCCACCCGTTCAGGGACGGCACCCAGGAGACCGGTTCCGCGGCCCGTAGCCGGCCCAGCACCGGATGCGGGTCATCGCTGAGCCCGGCGAGGGTGACCGCCGCGCCGAGCGGATACCGGCTGGCCCGCAGGGCGGTCATCGCGTCAGGGGTCGTGGCGTGGCCGGTCATGCCGACGACGCTACTGGGCTCGGGGCCGGCCCCACCGCCCTGGGCGGCCTGACCGGCGGCCGTGGATCACCGGCCCGGAGGCAGTACGGCCGCAGGCGTTCCCGTCGCTGCATCCCATCGGAAGGTGCTGATACCGGTGCGGCGGGCATGAAATTTCAGGGCCGGCGCACAGCCCGGTCCATCCGCCGGTGGTACGGTGCGCGGATTCTTTGCCAGGCCTGAACCAGATGCACACAACCTCTTAGCCACACAGCAGGCACGCTGGGTAACGCGCTGCGGGCCAGCCGTGGCCCCGCCCCGAGGGAGGAGCAGATGCGCGCTGCTGCGTGGCCGCTCGGCGCGGCCGTGGCGGTGAGCCTGGCGGCATGCTCGGCCACGGCCAGCACGGCCCCGAACGCGGCCGCGAGCCCGGCGGCCAGCCGGCCGCGGGCCACGGCGGCCAGCACGGCCCGCCGCACGCCCGCCCCCTCAGCGGCCAGGCCCGCGCCGGAGCCTGCGGCCCGGCCGGCGGTGATCGTCTCCCCGTTCCGGGCGCCGGACGGCACGTCCGTGACGGTAGCCCGGTTCACCGGCCCGGTCCGGTACCGGCTGCACTGCGGCAGCCAGGACCCGGGGCCGGCCGCGCTGGCCGTGGTGCGGGCCGGCCCGCGGATCGGCCCGGCCGAGGAGCACCACCTGGTCGCCGCCTTCAACGGCGGGTTCCTGCTGTCGGCCGGCGCCGGCGGGTACGAGCAGGAGGGGCACGTCATCAGCCGGCTCCGGACCGGGCTGGCCAGCCTGGTCATCGACGCCTCCGGTGCCGCGCGCATCGGCGTCTGGGGTGCCGGGCTGCCGGGACCGCATGAGGCCGTGATCAGCGTCCGGCAGAACCTGCCGCCCCTGGTGACCGGCGGGAAGCCCAGCCCGGCCGCCGCCGACTGGGCCGCCTGGGGCGCCACCCTGGGCGGCGGGGAGTACGTGGCGCGCAGCGCCCTCGGCGAGACCGCCCGCGGTGAGCTGGTCTACGCGGCCAGCATGTTGACGACCCCGGGCGACCTGGCCGCGGCGCTGGTGCGGGCCGGCGCCCGCACCGCCATGGAACTCGACATCAACCCGGAATGGGTCCAGCTGGACGCGGCCGGGACCCCGGGCGGCCCGCTGCACGCCGTCATCCCGGGCCAGGTCCGCCCGCCCGGCCAGTTCCTGGCCGGCTGGACCCGCGACTTCATCACGGTGCTCGCCCGCTGACCAGCCCGGCCCCGCGGCGGCAACTTGATGGCGCGAGGCAACCCCGGAGCCCGCTCATTCGTCATGGGCTGGCGACAGAGGGAGGCGGCGGATGGCTGGCACGCCGACAGGCGCAGACCTGGAGCAGCTGCTCGCCGAGCGCGGCACCCAGCTGATGCGGGTGGCCATCGCGCTGGCCGGCAGCCGCGAGGCCGGTGAGGATCTGCTGCAGGCCGCGCTGGAACGACTGCTCCGGAAACCCCGGCGGGTGGACAGCGACACCGAAGGCTACCTGCGGCAGGTGCTGTACAACCTGGCCGCGGACGGCTGGCGCAGGCATGGCCGGTGGCGGCAGCGGCTGCCGCTGCTGCGGGCCCAGGTGACCGCGGGCACCGACGACGGGGCCGCCGTGGTTGACATGCGTGACACCCTGGTCCGCCTGCTGCTCCAGTTGCCGCCGCGGCAGCGCGCGGTCATCGTGCTCCGGTACTGGGAGCAGCTCACCGAGGCGGAGACGGCCGCCGCGCTCGGCTGCTCGGAGGGAACGGTCAAGTCCGCCGCGTCACGGGGGCTGCGGCGGCTACGCGACCTGGCCGGAACCGGCGCCGATCCCGGTTTCGAGCCGGCGGAGGGAACATCATGACCAGTGATATCGAGGAACTGCTCCGTGAGGGGATCGACCGGCTGACCGCCGGTGCCAGCGCGCCCGCCGGGCTGGTGGAGCGGGCCCGGAAGAGCAACCGCCGCCGGGTCATGATCCGGTCTGCCGTGGCCGCGGGCACCGTGGTGGCCGCGGCGGCAGCGGCCGTGACCGTCACCCTGGCCACCGGCGGGAAGGGGCCAGGCAGCGCCCCGGTCCGCGCGCAGACGATCGCGGTCGTGGCCAGCCGCACGGAACGTGCCCTGGCCGCCGAGGCAGCCCGGGGCCAGGCCATCCAGGAAGTCCAGGCCAGCGGGCGCGGGGTGACGTTCGGCCTGGCCGCGATCAACGTGAACGACATGTTCAAGACGAACCCGCCCGGCCGTCCGGTGGTGCCTGGCGTCCTGCGGAACGTGACCGCCCAGCGCCTGGTGTCCTGGACCTATCGTGGGCTGTACCTGCAGGAGGGTTACTCGGCCAGGGGCCGGCTGGTCTTCCACAACACCAACGATGAGGTGATGCTGCGCTCCGGCCTGGCAGGTCCTGGAGCAATATGGTGCCGCGTACCCGGCCAGGACCCGGTGGCGCACCATCATCGGCGGGCAGTCAGGCCCGCTGCCCGCACTGACGTGCCAGGATGACGTGGTCCCGACGGGGTACCCGAGCTGGGGCGCCACCATTTCCAAGGCCCTGTCCTGCGGGCTGTTCTCCCTCGGCGGGCAGCAGCGGGTGGGCGGCGTCGAGGCCATGACCCTCATCTCCAAGCCCCAGCCGGGCCTGGACTTCCGGGAGAGGATCTGGGTGGATCCCTCGACCTACCTGCCGGTCCGGGTCAGCGTGACGTTCCTGCACCCGCACGGCCGGAGCAGTCAGCTGGTGTACGACTTCCGCTGGCTGGCGCCCACCAAGGCCAACCTGGCCGCGCTGCACGCCGCGATCCGCCAGGCCACGATCCCGGCCGGGTACCGCACACTGCCCGCCAGCTACGTGCTGCTGGCCGGGGCAACCAGGACGTGACGCGGCGGCCCCGGCCCAGGAGGGCCGGGGCCCCGGCTCAGGGTCCGGCCACCGAGGCCAGCAGCTCGCTGCGGGCCTGCTCCACGGCGGCCAGGATGGCGCCGCGCAGCACCGGCCGCCCGGCCACGCCGGTGGGCACCACCTCCGGCCTGGCCGGGCAGATCCGGCGGACCTCGGCGGCCACCCGGCTGGCCAGCGCCGTCCCGCCGGCCAGCCCGACCTCACCGCCCAGCACGACCAGGCCCGGGTCGAGCACCACGCTCACCGCGGCCACCCCGGTGGCCACCCGGGCGGCCAGTTCCGCGAGGAACGCGCTGCCCCGCCCGGCCCCGCCGGCCCGGCGTCCCGGCCGCGCGCGGTCACCGGCCTCCGCGGCGTGCACCGCGGCCACCGCCGCCCGGACCGCCGCCTCGGCGGTGGGGGCCGCGAACCCGTATTCCGCCGCCAGCGGCCGCACCGCCTGGGCGCCCACCAGTGACTGGAATGCGCCGGTGGCCGGATGGCTCACGTCCTGTGGCAGCGGCACGCCGGGCACCGGGAGGTAGCCGATCTCACCGGCCGCGCCGGCCACGCCGCGGTGCACCCGGCCGCCGATGATGGTGGCCAGCCCCAGGCCGACGCCGATCCACATCAGCACGAAGTCGTCGGTGCCCTGGGCCACCCCGACCGCGCGCTCGGCCATGGCCGCCAGGTTGACGTCGTTCTCGATCGTCACCGGCTGGCGCAGGTCCGCGCGCAGGGCCTCCAGCACGCCCTCGTGCCAGGCCGGCAGGTTCACCGCCAGGCGCGGGTCGCCCGTGCTCGGATCCAGCACCCCGGGCGTCCCGATGACGAGGGCCTTGAGCCGGGACATCTGCACGCCCGCGGAACTGCACGCCGTGGCCACCGCGCCGCGGACCAGCTCCACCGGGTTCGCGGCGCCGTTCGGGTCCACGCTGATCTGGGTGACCACCTGCCCGGTGATGTCCGCCACCCCGGCGCTGACCTCGTCGTGCTCCACGTGCAGGCCGGCCACGTAGCCGCTGGACGGGACGACCGCGTACAGGGCCGCGTTCGGGCCCCGGCCGCCCGCCTGCTCCCCCACCGTGGCCACCAGGCCCCGCTCCTCGAGCCGGGAGAGCAGCTGCGAGGCGGTCACTTTGGACAACCCGGTACGCTCGCCCACCTGAGCCCGGGTCATCGGGCCGCCGGTCAGCAGCAGTTCCAGGGCGGCGCGGTCATTGAGCTCGCGCAGCAGCCGGGGTGTCCCAGGCCGTTGTTCCATGCCTCTCCTTCATCGCGCGACGTCCCCCCCAGCACCGTCCGCGCGGGAAGGCGGCCGCCGGGGCCCCGGGCGGCCGCTGCCACAGCGGGACGTCCAGGGCGGCTGAGCTGAATTCTGTCTCAATCTGGCAACAGGGTCTATCTAATAGGAAAGTTTACTGTTAGTTTCAGCCCAGAGTTCCTCAGGGCCGGCCGGCCAGGCGGCGCGGACGCCGAGGGCCCGCCCGGGCGCCCGCGGGCCGGCTGGCGGCCTGCGGCCCGTCTGGGCAGGCAGCGACAGCCTAGACGGCCAACGGCCGCGGAGCCCCCGGGGACGGCCAGGTAGGCGGTGAGACGGCCGGGAGGCCGGAGCCGGGAAGGGAGATCCAGCAGTGACACTGACCAGATCGGCCGCCGCACTGGGCGCGGCGGCCATACTCGCCGGAGCGGCGGCGGGCTGCGGCTCGGGAAGCAGCAGCACGTCCAGCTCGGCGGCACCCGCGAAGCTCGTGGTCTGGCGCATGGGATCGTCCGTGCCGTCACAAGTGACCTGGATGAACGGGGTCGTCGCCCAATTCCACAAGAAGTTCCCGCAGTACGCAAAGACCAAGGTGGTCGTGGACTGGATCCCGTGGGGTAACCGGGTCACCGACTGGACGAACGCGCTGACCAGCGGCAAGGGCGGCCCGGACATCACCGAGCTGGGCAACACCGACACTCCCGGCATCGCTTCCCAGGGGGCACTGGACAACATCACCACGCAGGTGCACTCCTGGTCCAGCGGCAGCGGCATCATCCCCGGCAACCTGGCCAACGACACCGTGAACGGGCAGACGTACGCGGTCCCCTGGTTCGGCGGCGTGCGCGGCATCTGGTACCGCAAGGACCAGTTCGCCCAGGCGGGCATCACCTCCGCGCCCGCCACCTGGGCCCAGCTGGCCAGCGACGCCAAGCTGCTGCAGAAGAAGTTCCCGGGCAGCTACGGCCTGGGGGCGCCGAGCAACTACACCAACGCCATCGTCAGCTTCATCTGGGGCGCGGGCGGCCAGGTCGCCACCCAGAGCGGCGGCACGTGGACCGCGAAGCTGACCAGCCCGCAGTCCGAGGCCGGCATCAAGTTCTACGCGGACCTGTACCTCACCCAGCACGTCTCGCCCTCGAAGTACATCGGCCAGACCGAGCTGGGCGCGCCCGGCGCGACCTCGGGCGGCTCGAACGAGGACTTCGCGCTCGGCAAGCTGGACATGTACATCGACGGCCCGTGGGCGGGGTCGGAAATGACCGCGGTGAGCACGAAGTACAAGGCGGACTGGGCCTCGTTCCCCATCCCGAGCGAGAACGGGCCCAGCCCGGCACCGGCCTTCTCCGGCGGTTCTGACCTCGGCGTCTGGGTGAAGAGCAAGTACCAGCAGGCCGACTGGGCCCTGCTGTCGATGATGGACAGCCCGTCGAACGCCACCACGTTCGCCAACGCCCAGGGCTTCTTCCCCGAGTTCACCGCGCAGCTCAAGGGCGGCGCCTACGCGAGCAACCCGGTGATGGCCGGTTTCGCCAAGGCCGCCGCCTACACCCAGATCGCCCCGCTCAACTCGAAGAACTGGGCGACCGCCGACGCGACCGACGCCATCATCCCGACGATGATGAAGTCGCTGATGGAGGGGGCGAACTTCAGCACCACCGTCAGCAAGGCCAACACCGAACTGCAGAACGTGCTGAACACCGGCTCCGAGACCGGCTGACCATGCCGAGCTGTCCCGGCCTGCGGCCGCACCCGCCTTGCGGCCGCCGGCCGGGACGCCCGCGAGGAGAGTGCCCCTGATCATGGTGCAGACCGTCACCAACTCGCCCCCCGCCCCGCCGGCCCGGGCCCGCCGTTCCCCCGGTGCGCGGGGCCAGTCCCCGGGAGCCCGGCTGCGGGCCGTGATCCGCCGTTACCGGCTCGCTCCCTACCTGCTGCTGCTCCCGTCCATGGCCGCGATAGCGCTGGTCCTGCTGTGGCCGGTGGCCCAGGTGGCGCTGTACTCGTTCCAGGACTACGGGCTGCCGCAGACCGACGGGGCCGCGCCCACCCAGTGGGTCGGGCTGGCCAACTTCACCGCCACGTTCAGCGACCCCGAGTTCTGGCTGTCGCTGCGGATCACGGTCCTGTTCGCGGTGGCCACGGTGTCACTCACCCTGCTCACCGGCACGCTGGTCGGCCTGCTGCTGAACCGGCTCGGCCGCGTCATGGCCGGGTTCGTCAGCGTGGCGGCGCTGCTCGCCTGGGCCACTCCCCCGGTGTCCGCGACCGTGCTCTTCTACTGGCTGTTCAACCCGGACGGAGGGCTGGTGGACTGGAGCCTGGCCCGGCTGCCGCACTGGCTGGTCGGCAGCACCGGCTGGGCCGGCTTCAACTGGACGACCGGCGGGGCGCTGCCCGCCTACACGGTGGCCTGCGTGCTGGTCGTGTGGCAGGGCTTCCCGTTCATCGCGGTGTCGGTGCTGGCCGGCCTCAAGACGGTGCCGGCCGAACTGCTGGAGGCGGCCCGGGTGGACGGGGCCGGCGCCTGGCGGGGCTTCTGGAAGATCACCTACCCGATGCTCAAGCCCATCTTCCTGGTGCTGCTGCTGTTCTCGGTGATCTGGGACTTCAACGTGTTCACCCAGACCTACCTGCTCACCGGCAACCTGGGCAACCGGGACGAGTTCAACCTGTCGCTCTACCTCTACGACAAGGCGTTCACCTTCCCGCCCAGCTACGGGCTGGGCGGGGCGCTGGCGCTGATCCTCACCATCATCCTGCTCATCGTGACGGTCGGCTACGTACGCGCCTCGGTCCGCCAGGGAGCGCTCACGTGACCGGCATCGCGCTCCGGCGCTCCTCCTCCGCGGCGGCCCGCGCCCGCAGGATGCGCACGGCCAGGAAGATCTCGCTCAACGGCACGGGCGTGGTGGTTGCCCTCCTTACCCTCTTCCCGATCTTCTGGATGGTGTCCACCGCCTTCAAGCCGTCGCAGGAGATCTACTCGCTCACTCCGCACCTGGTGCCGGAACACCCCACGCTGGGCAACTTCTCGGCCGTGCTGGGCGGGCAGGCGTCCGGGATCGGCTCGTACTGGCTGTTCTTCCGCAACAGCATGGTGGTGACCCTGTCCACGGTCGTGCTGGCCTCGCTGGTGTCGCTGCTCGCCTCGATCGCGGTCGCCCGGTTCCGGTTCCGGCTCCGGGCGTCCTACCTGATCATGCTGCTGATCGTGCAGATGATCCCGGGCCAGGCGCTGATCATCGCGCTGTTCCTGGACTTCAACCGGGTCAACCTGCTGCAGAGCCTGCCCGGCCTGATCATCGTGTACACCGCGCAGGCCCTGCCGGTGTCGATCTGGATGCTCCGCAACTTCGTGGCCACCGTGCCGCGGGAACTGGAGGAGGCGGCTGCCGTGGATGGCGCCGGGCCGCTGCGGATCTTCTGGCGGATCCTGTTCCCGCTGGTCACCCCGGGCCTGATCGCGACCAGCGTCTTCTCCTTCATCACCGCCTACAACGAGTTCATCGTCGCGCTGACGTTCCTCGGCCAGGCGCATTCGGACTACACGCTGCCGATCTACGTGACCTACTTCTTCGGCCGCGGCGGCGCGGAATGGGGACCCATCATGGCGGCTTCCACCCTCTACACCATCCCGGTGGTGGTGTTCTTCCTGCTCGTCCAGCGGCGGATGACGTCCGGGCTGGTCGCCGGGGCGGTGAAGGGATGAGCGCGGGCCTGTCCACCGACCCGGCGCTGGCGCGGCTGGCGGACGCGGTGCTGATCCCGCCGTTTCCCGGCCACCGGGCACCCCGCTGGGTGCTGGCCGCGCTGGAGCGGGGCCTGGCCGGGGTCACCCTGTTCGGGCCGAACATCGAGGGCCCCGAGCAGCTGGCGGGGCTCACCGCGCAGTTGCACGGCGCCGGGCCGCAGCCGCTGGTCGCCCTGGATGAGGAAGGCGGCGACGTCACCCGGATCGCGCACCTGACCGGCAGCCCCTACCCCGGGAACGCGGCGCTCGGCGCGGTGGACGACGTGGCGCTGACCGCCGCGGTGCACCGGGCGCTCGGCCATGACCTGGCCGCGCTCGGGGTGACCGTGGACCTGGCCCCGTCGGTGGACGTGAACACCGCGGCCGACAACCCGGTCATCGGCATCCGGTCGTTCGGCTCCGACCCGGCCCTGGTGGCCCGGCACGCCGCGGCGGCGGTCAGCGGGCTGCAGGCGGCCGGGGTGGCGGCCTGCGCGAAGCATTTCCCCGGGCACGGCAGCACCAGCGCGGACACCCACCGTGAGCTGGTGACCGTGGACGCCAGCCTGGACCTGCTGCGCCGGCGTGACCTGCCGCCGTTCATCGCGGCGATCGCGGCCGGGGCCCGCGGCGTGATGCCCGGGCACCTGCGGGTGCCGGCCCTCACCGGCGACCTGCCCGCCACGCTGTCGCCCGCGGCGCTCACCGGGCTGCTCCGCGGCGAGCTGGGCTTCACCGGGTTGATCATCTCCGACGCGCTGGAGATGCGCGCGGTGAGTGAGGCCTACGGCATCCCCGAGGCCGCGGTGCGGGCCATGGAGGCCGGCACCGATCTGCTCTGCCTCGGCCGGGACACCGGTGAGGACGGCTACCTCGCCGTCCGCCAGGCGCTGAGCGAGGCGGTGAGCTCGGGGCGGCTGCCCGCCGGGCGGCTGGAGGAGGCGGAGCGCAACGTGGCCCAGCTGCGCGCCTGGCTCGCCGCGACAGTCCCGGGCGGGACGGTCCCGGGCGGGACGGTCCCGGGCGGGACGGCCGCGGCCGCCTGCGACGCGGCCCCGGCAGCGGGAGCCGCGGGTGAGAGCGCGCACATCGGGCTGGTGGCGGCGCGGCGCGCCATCCGGGCGTCGGATGTGCCCGGCCCGCTGGCCGACCCGGTCGTGGTGGAACTGGACGGCGCGGAGAACGTCGCGGTGGGCGCGGTGCCCTGGGGGCTCAGCGCCTGGGTGGCGCCCGGCAGCGTCCGCCGGGTCCCGGCCGGGCCCGCGGGCGGCGACCCGGGGCGGATCATCGCCGAGGTGCTGGCCCAGGCGGCCGGGCGGTCACTCATCGTGGTAGTCCGCGACGCGCACCGGCACCCGGCGGCCCGGGCGGTGATCACCGGCCTGGTGGCGGCGCGGCCGGACACCGTGCTGGTGGACATGGGACTGCCGCTGTGGCGGCCGCCGGGCGGCGTGCACGTGGCCACCTACGGGGCGGCCCGGCCCAACGCGCAGGCAGCCGCGGAGGTCCTCGGCCTGACCCGCTGAGCAGGGACGAAGGGCCTGGCGAGCCGGGACTCACAGACCTGCCCGCGGGCTGGGCGGCAGCGTACCGTCAGAAGCAGGGGTGGTGCTGATGTCCGCCGCCGAGACGTATCCGGTCGATCTCCGGCTTCAACGTCGGCGTGCTGCGCTGGACCTGGCCTGTCCAGCAGTACACCTACGGTGCGCTTGGCACTGACCGGTACCCGCCGTTCCGCCTCGAGATGGGCGACTCCGAGCCGGGCGGCCGGTTCAGCGTTTCCACCCCGCCGGTCCCGGCGCGGGCCCGGGACCGGCGGCCCCCGGGTCTGCCCGCCGGGCGTCAGCCCCGTCCGCCCTGGCGGCGTGACGGCCCGGTCCGGGCCTGCCGGAGGACCCGGTCCGGCCGGTTCAGCGGGGGGCAAAACCGGCGAATCGGCCCCTCTGGCCGGCGAGGCGGCCCGGACACCCCCTGGTACCCGGCATAATGCTGGACATGAGGCTGTCTGCCCGGGCTGACTACGCGCTGCGCGCCGCGGTGGAGCTGGCCGCCGCCCAGGGCGGCCATGTGACCGCGGAACAGCTCGCGCGGTCCCAGCAGATTCCCGGCAAGTTCCTGGAAGCGATCCTCACCCAGCTGCGCCGGGCCGGCCTGGTCCGCAGCCAGCGCGGCCCGGAGGGTGGCTTCTGGCTGGCCAAGCCCGCCTCCGAGATCGCCCTGGCGGACATCATCCGGGCCATCGACGGGCAGCTGGTAGGCGTGCGCGGGGAGCGGCCGGAGAACATCGGCTACATCGGGGTGGCGGAGCCGCTGCAGAGCGTCTGGATCGCGCTCCGCGCCAACGAGCGGGCCATCCTGGAGGAAGTCACCCTGGAGCACATCGCCACCGGGCGGCTGCCCGCGCGGGTGCTGGAGCTGACCGACGACCCGCGCGCCTGGGCCTGATAGGTCCTGGCCCGGGGGACGCCCCCTGGAACCCCGGGCATTTCACCCCGCGGCACCCCCCGAATCCCCAGCTGAAGCAGCAGGCGCCCCCGGGAATCCCGGGGGCGCCTGCTGCTATGAGCCCGAGAGGGCACGGGTCAGACGGGAACCATGTCGGTCACGTCGCGGATCCGGCGGGTTACCTCGTCGAATGCCGGGTGGTCGGCATTCATCCCGACCGGGCGCAGTACGTCCCCGGAGTCCAGGCCGCGGGCGTGGCCGGCCGGGACACGCAGCTCGGGGCTGACCTCGAACGCGCGGGCGACCGGCAGCTCCAGCTCGCGCTCGCCCCGCTCTGCCGCGGGCGGCCCGGCCGGGGTCAGCACGCCTGCCTCGCTCTGCAGCTCTGCAAGGGCGAAACTGTCCGAGACCTCACTCAGCACGTGGGACAGCGGGGTGTTGAGCGCCGTGCAGATGGCGGCCAGCAGCTCCGAGGATGCTTCCTTCTGGCCGCGTTCTACCTCGGAGAGGTACCCGAGCGACACCCTAGCCGCGGCGGACACCTCGCGGAGGGTGCGACCCTGCCGCTGGCGTAGCCGCCGCAGCACGTCACCAAGCAAGTGACGAAGCAGGACCATCGCCGCACTCCCTTCGCTAAGTGTCTGCTAGCTACACCGTACCCGTCCTTACCGACAGTAGGGAGAGCACCTGTGGCCGTGTTCGCTGCTAACGTAACACTGTAATCATCGGCTCTCTTCCCGCACCATGACAAGGAGCAACGCCAGGGCGTGCGCCACAGTTTGCCCGCGGATGTCATCCCTGCTCCCGCTGAGGGCCAGGCGGCGGACCCGGGCCGCCCCTGGGTGGCCTGCCTCCCCGGCGCTCGCGGCGATGTAGACGGTGCCCACCGGCTTCCCCTCGGCCGGGTCCGGGCCGGCCACCCCGGTGGTGGCCACCGCGAAGGTGGCGCCGAGCCGGGACCGCGCCCCGGCCGCCATGGCCCCGGCCGCCTCCGGCGAGACCGCACCATGGGCGGCGAGCACGGCGGGATCCACCCCGAGCAGTACCGCCTTCAGCTCGGTGGCGTAGGCGACGATCGCGCCGCGGAAGACGGCGGACGCGCCGGGCACCCCGGTCAGCGCCGCCGCGACCAGGCCGCCGGTCAGCGACTCGGCCACCGCCACCGTCTGCTGGCGCTCGGCCAGCAGGCCGATCAGGGCGGCCGCCGTGCGGCCGGCCGTCTCCACGCTCATTTCCCGTCCTCCGGCGGTTCCCGGCGTGCCCGCGGCCGCCCGGCTGCGCTGCCGCAGCCGGATGGCCCGGATGACGTAATCCGCCCCGGTGACCAGGGTGACCGCCACCGCCAGCCCCATCACCACGGCGCGGACCGGCCCGGGCGGCCCGGGGAGCACGTAGAGCGCGATCGCCAGCACCTGCAGCATCGTCTTGATCTTGCCGCCGCGGCTGGCCGCGATGACCCCGTGCCGGATCACCCAGAACCGCAGCAGGGTCACGCCCAGCTCGCGGGCGAGGATGACGATGGTGACCCACCAGGGCAGCCGCCCTGCGCGGACAGGGTGATCAGGGCGGCGCCGGTCAGTGCCTTGTCCGCGATCGGATCGGCGATCTTCCCGAAGTCAGTGATCAGCCCGCGCTGCCGGGCCAGCCGGCCGTCCAGCAGATCGGTGACCGAGGCGATGAGGAACACGGCGAAGGCCGCGATCCGCCAGGCCGGGCCCCCGGCCACGAGCAGCAGCACGAAGACGGGGACCAGCGCCAGGCGCAGCATGGTCAGCGCGTTGGCCACGTTGACCAGCCCGGGCGGCGGGACGCCGCCTGGCTGAGCGGACGGGGAGCGCGCCACCCCTCCGCCGGTGCCGGTGACCGGCTGGCTCAACGCGTTCCCGCAGCCCCGGGCAGCAGCCGGGGCGCGGCGACGGCAGCCGCCTCGAGGTCCACGCCGTCGCACCCGGTGACCTCCGCGGCGACGAGATCACCAGGGGCCGCGCCCGTTGCGCCGTGCACGATCGTGGTGCCGTCCACCTCCGGCGCCTGGTGCGCGGACCGGCCCAGGTAGCGGCCGTCACCGAGGTCCTCCTCGATCAGCACCTCGACGATCTCGCCGATCCGGTCGGCCGCGCGCTGGGCCATCATCTCCTCGGCCAGGTCGGCGAGGTCGTCGACCCGGCGGGCGATCTCGGCCGGGTCCAGCTGCCCGTCCAGCGTGGCCGCCTCGGTGCCGTCCTCGTCCGAGTAGCCGAACACGCCGATCGCGTCCAGCCCGGCCTCGGACAGGAACCGGTGCAGTTCGGCCAGGTCGTCCTCGGTCTCACCGGGGAAGCCGACGATGAAGTTGGACCGGATGCCAGCCTGCGGGCAGGCCGCGCGGATCCCGGCGATCAGGGCCAGGAAGCGCTCCCGGTCACCGAACCGCCGCATGGCCCGCAGCACGCGGCCGCTGGCGTGCTGGAAGGACAGGTCGAAGTAGGGCGCCACGCCGGGCGTGCCGGTCATCACCTCGATCAGCCCGGGGCGAACCTCGGCCGGCTGCAGGTAGCTCACCCTGATCCGGTCGATGCCGGGCACGGCGGCAAGCGCCGGAAGCAGCTCATCCAGCAGCCGCGGGGTGCCCATGTCCTTGCCGTACGACGTGGAGTTCTCGCTGACCAGGACCAGTTCCCGGACGCCCTGGCCGGCCAGCCACTCGGCCTCGGCCACCAGGTCCTGCGGCGGCCGGGACAGGAACGCGCCGCGGAACGCGGGGATGGCGCAGAAGCTGCACCGCCGGTCGCAGCCTGAAGCGATCTTGAGCGGGGCCACCGGGCCGCCCGTCGAGCCGCCGCCGCAGGGTACGCGGCCCGGACGCCGGGGCGGCGCCCGGCGGGAGGTCGGGTATGCCGCCGCCCGCGGGCGCCGCGCCGGGGCCGGCCGCGGCCGCGCTCGCATGTCCCGGGGTGTGCGGGCCCGCGGCCGCAGGCCGGCTGGCCGGGGATATCGGCAGCAGCCGGCGCCGGTCCCGTGGCTCATGCGCGGGCCGCCGCTCCCCGGCGAGCACCGCGTCCAGCCGGTCCCCGATGCTCGCGTAATCATCGAAACTGAGGACCTGGGCCTCGGGCAGTTCCGCCGCCAGCGCGGAGCCGTACCGCTCGGCCAGGCAGCCGGCCGCGACCACCCTGGCGCCCCCGGACGCGGCATCGAGCAGTTCGCTGACCGACTCCTGCTTGGCTGCCTCGATGAACCCGCACGTGTTGACCAGCACGACACTGGCCTGATCGCCATCGGTGACGGTCCAGCCGGATGCCTCCAGCCGGGCCGCGAGTTCCTCGGAATCGACCTCATTACGGGCGCAGCCGAGCGTGACGAGGCTGACGGTGCGGTCCGCCGGGTGCGGGCCTCGCTGAGCAGATGACACACCGGAAGACTACGGCAGGCAGGCCGGTGGCCGGCGCCGCTGGCCGTGGCTCGCCGCCGGGTCCGGCCCGGCGGGAGCCCGGCCGGACCCGGCACGAGCGGGCTACCCCGTGACCGGCCGGCCCGGGCCGAGGCTCAGCGTGACTGGCTGCCCGGTAGCCCCGGGCGAGCCGACCCGCTTGCCGTTCACGGTCAGCACGATGCCGCCCGGGTTACCGATGTTCATGTTCACCGGGCGGCTGAAGGTCCATGTCTTGGACGTCCCGCCGACCACGTAGGCCTGGAGCAGGAAGACCCCGTCCGGCTTGGTGAACTCCACCCAGCAGTCCTGGATGGCGGCCAGGCTGATCACCACGTTCGGGCTGGCGGTGGCCGGCGTGCTGGGCGTGGCCGACGGCGACGCGGAGGCCGGGCCAGGGTGCGCGGAGCGGTGGTGCGACACCACGCGCCCGCTGGTCGCCTGCACGCTCACCGGGCGCGCCGCCGCGGAGTTCACCACCCGGTACACCCCGTACCCCGCCACCACGGCCAGCACCAGGACCATGGCCAGGCTCCAGTTGGGCCGCCGCCGCTCCTTGATCTTGATCGGCGTGGCCGGCTCGAAGACATCGGCGGCCCGGATCGCCTGCGGCGCGCCGTGCACCGCGTCGTACTCCCGGATCAGTTCCTCGTCATCAGCGCCAACGGCCCGGGCAATGCTGCGGATATGCCCCCGGGCGTAAAAGTCACCGCCGCAGGATGAGAAATCCCCCCGCTCGATTCCGCGGATGATCGTCTCTCGGATGCAGGTTCGCTGGCTTACCTGCGTAATGGTGAGACCCGCCTGGCGGCGCGCATCCGCCAGGGTGTCACCAATGCTCACGCCGCGCCTCCACTGCCAAATCGCACTGCGCTCCGCCCGGGGTGCGAGAACAGTTACCGGATGTGAGCAGCCCCTCCGACGCGGAGCCACCACCAAGTGTAGACATCCCCCGACTGACGGCGTTGACGCCGTAGGTCAAGCTGAGTCCTGCCCACCCCGCAGCGAATCAATCACCTGGTCGGCCTCGTCAGGCGGCACGAGGACGTCGCGGGCCTTGGAACCTTCGCTGGGGCCGACGATGCCGCGGCTCTCCAGCAGGTCCATCAGGCGGCCCGCCTTGGCGAAGCCGACCCGCAGCTTGCGCTGCAGCATGGACGTGGACCCGAACTGGGTGCGCACGACCAGGTCGGCCGCCTGGACGAGGAGGTCCAGGTCGTCACCGATGTCCGCGTCGATCTCGCGCTGCTTGGCCTCCGGGACCGCGACGTCCTCCCGGTAGGACGGCTGCGCCTGCGTCGGTGCAGTGCGCGACGACCTCACGGATCTCCTTCTCCGTGACGAACGCGTTCTGCAGCCGCATCGGCTTGCTCGCGCCCATCGGCAGGAACAGGCAGTCGCCCTGCCCGACCAGCTTCTCCGCGCCCGGCTGGTCCAGGATGACCCGGCTGTCGGTCAGGCTGGACGTGGCGAACGCCAGGCGGGACGGCACGTTCGCCTTGATCAGCCCGGTGACCACGTCCACGCTGGGCCGCTGGGTGGCGAGCACCAGGTGGATGCCGGCGGCCCGGGCCAGCTGCGTGATCCGCACCACGGCGTCCTCGACGTCACGCGGCGCGACCATCATCAGGTCGGCCAGCTCGTCCACGATGACCAGCAGGTAGGGGTAGGGGACGAGCACCCGCTCGCTGCCCGGCGGCGGCGTGATCTTGCCCGCCCGCACCGCCTTGTTGAAGTCGTCGATGTGCCGGAACCCGAAGGCGGCCAGGTCGTCATAACGGCGGTCCATCTCGCCGACCACCCACTGCAGCGCCTCGGCCGCCTTCTTCGGGTTCGTGATGATCGGCGTGATGAGATGCGGGATCCCGGCGTAAATGGCGAGCTCGACCCGCTTGGGGTCGACCAGGATCATCCGCACGTCCTCGAGCGTGGACCGGAGCAGGATCGAGGTGATCAGGCCGTTGATGCAGGTGGACTTGCCCGCGCCGGTCGCGCCGGCGATCAGCATGTGCGGCATCTTGGCCAGGTTGGCGACCACCGTCCGGCCCTCGACGTCCTTGCCCAGGCCCACCACCATCGGATGGTGGTCGTTGACCGCGGCCGGCGAGCGCAGCACGTCACCGAGGCTGACGATCTCCTTGTCCGCGTTGGGGATCTCCACCCCGATCGCGGACTTGCCCGGGATCGGCGAGATGATCCGCACATCGGCGCTCTTCACCGCGTAGGCGATGTTCTTGGTCAGCGCGGTGACCCGCTCCACCTTGACCGCCGGGCCCAGCTCGATCTCATACCGGGTCACCGTCGGGCCCCGCTTGAACCCGGTGACCTGCGCGTCCACCTCGAACTGGTCGAGCACCTCGGTCAGCGCCCGCGACACCACGTCGTTGGCCCGGGTCCGCGCCTTGGGCGCGGTGCCCGGCTTCAGCAGCGCCATCGGCGGCAGGATGTAGCTGGACTCGGCCGACCCGGTCAGGGTGAGCTGCTCGCCCCGGGCCGCGGCACCGCGCCGTCATGCCCGGCCGCGCGGCCTGGGCCGCGGCACCGTGCGGGGCCGCCACCTCCGGCGGCGCCACCTCGTCCGGCCCGGCCCCCGGGCAAGGGCGGCCCGAATCCGAGCGCGTCGAGCAGCGACTCGTCCGCATCCGGCGCCCCGGCGGCCAGCTCGTCCGGCCCAGCCGGCCCGGGCCGGCCCGCCCGGTGGCCGCGCGGGCCCCGCGCCCGGCGGTGCCGTCGGGCAGGATCGGGGTGTCGTAAGGCCGGTGATGCTCTCCGGCCTCGATGGCCTGCGGCCGCTTCCGGCCGCCCCGGCAGCGGCAGGGCCTGGCCGGTCACCTCCGGCTGCCCGCCGGAATCCGGGCCGGCCTCCGCCTCACCCGCGTCGCGCTGGGCGAAACCGCGCAGCTCGGACAGCCGGTCCGGCACCTTGTGCAGCGGCGTGCCGGTGATGACCAGCAGCCCGAAGCCGCTGACCAGGGCCAGCAGCGGCGCTGCGAACCACGGCGTGAGCCCGGCCACCAGCGGCGCGGAGACCGCGAAGCCGATCAGACCCCCGCCGGACTGCAGGGCGGCGGTCCCGGCGCTGGGATGCGGGGTGCCGGCCGCGATGTGGATGAGGCCGAGCGCGCCGAGTAGCAGCGCGGTCCAGCCGATCACCATCCGCCCGGTCTGCGCGTTCCGGTCGGGATGCCGCAGGTAGCGCCAGGCGAGCAGGCCGAACAGGAACGGCAGCAGCCAGGCGGCCGAGCCGAAGGCGCCGTGCAGCAGGCTGGAGATCAGCCGGGCGGGCGTGTTGCTCATCCGGGCCCACGTGCTGGCCACGGCGACGATGGCCGCGGCCAGGTAGGCCAGGCCCAGGCCGTCCCGGCGGTGCAGCGGGTCCATGTCCCGTGCGCTCTTGCCGAAGGCACGCGCCGTGCCGCCGACGGCATGCGCGGCGACCATCCAGGCCCCGGCGATCAGCCGGCCTGCCCAGCCGGCCAGGATCAGGATCGGGTCGGCACTCTGCCGTGACCGGGCCGCGGAACCGCCCCGGGCCGGGTACCTGCCCTTGCGGGCGGTCCGGCGCTTGCTGGCCTGGCCGCCTTTGGCCGAGCCGCGCTTGGCCTGCCCGCCGCGCGACGGCCCGCCCTTGGCCGGGGCCCGGGCGGGCATGGCGTTCCGGCTGCGCTGCTGCCCGCCGGAGGAGGCACGGGGCCGCGCGGGACGTCCCTCGGCGTCGTCCGGCCGGCCCTGACCGGAGCGGGATCGCCCCTGACCTGCGGCGGGCCGTCCCTGGCCGGGCGTGACCCGGGCCTGGGCCGGCACCGTACGGGCCGGCCCATCGCCCGCGGGCCGGGCGCTGCCCTGAGGGACACGAGTAGCCATGATGCCCAAAGTACCCAGGACAGCCACCGGCCCGCCGCAACCGGGCGGGCGTGTCGCAAGTGATCCGCCACGGCCGGTGAACGGCGGCTGGCGGGTCCGCGAATTCCCGGCCGTCCCGGTTGGCAGCCATCTCACGGCAAGCCACCCTGGAGTGAACCCGATCCTGACCACGACCCCGGAGCCCGCATGCCCAGCCTGGCGCCCAGCCCGGCCCCCGCCACGCCGGGTGTCATGCCGGCCGCCTGGCTGCGGGACAACTGCCCCTGCGCCGAGTGCCGGGACCCGGTGAGCGGCCAGCGGCTGCTGGACATCGCCAGCCTGCCCGCCGACCTGGCGGTCGCCGCGGTCACCGCCCGCGCGGACGGCATCGAGGTGCTGTTCCACCCGGACGGTCACCGGGCCGTCTTCGACCGGGCGTGGCTGGAGCGCTGCAGCCGCGGGCCGGACCCCCGGCACGGCGACGATCCGCGGACCGAGGACGCGAAGCTGCTCTGGCCGGCCGGCGGCCCGCAGGACCAGCCGGCGCCGGCCTCATGGCCGCGCTACCTGGCCGACCCCGCCTACCGCCGGGCCTGCCAGCAGGGCCTCCTGCGCGAGGGCCTGCTGCTGCTGGCCGGGGTGCCGGAGGAGCCAGCCGCGGTGCTGGACGTGGCGGCCAGCATGGGTTACGTCCGGGAGACCAATTACGGGCGGCTGTTCGACGTCCGGGCCGAGCCGTCGGCCGCGAACCTGGCCTACACCCGGCGGCCGATCGCCCCGCACACGGACAACCCCTACCGGGACCCGGTGCCCACCGTCCAGTTGCTGCACTGCCTGCACAACTCGGCCGAGGGCGGCGACTCCGTCTTCGTGGACGGGTTCCGCGCCGCGGCGGCCCTGCGGGAGCAGGACCCGGCGGCCTTCGCCACCCTGGCGGTCACCCCGGTCACCTTCGGCTACCGCGCCCCGGGGACGTGGCTGCGCGCCACCAAGCCGATGATCACCCTGGACCCGCGCGGCCGGATCCGCGAGATCAGGTTCAACAGCCGCTCGCTGCAGCCGGTGCGGCTCCGCCCGGCACGGGCCGCGGCGTTCTACACGGCCTACCGGGCGTTCGCGGGCCTGATCGGGAACCCCGCGCACGCCCGCGCCATCCGGCTGTCCCCCGGTGACTGCGCCGTCTTCGACAACACCCGGGTGCTGCACGCCCGGACCGGGTTCAGTGCCGCCGGCCACCGGCACCTGCAGGGCTGCTACGCCGACCTGGACGGCATCGAGTCAGCGGTCGCGGCCGCCGGGGAGTGGCCGGGCGGCCCGGGCACAGCGGGAGGACGGACATGACGACAGCGGACCCGGTGCGGGTCATCGCGGATCTCTTCACCGCCGAAGGGGCCCGTGAGTACCTTGGCGAGCCGGTGACGCAGGCGCAGCACATGCTGCAGGCCGCCGCCCTGGCCGAGGCGGCCAGCGCCGGCCCGGAACTGATCGCCGCGGCGCTGCTGCACGACGTGGGGCACTTCACCGGGCCGGTCTCCGGGCACGAGCTGATGGACGGCCGGGACAACCGGCACGGCGAGGCGGGCGCGGCCTGGCTGGCCCAGTGGTACGGCCCCGGGGTGACCGAGCCGGTACGGCTGCACGTGGCGGCGAAACGGTACCTGTGCGCGGTGGAGCCCGGCTATCTGGCCGCGCTCTCCCCGGCCTCGAAGTACACGCTGCGGGTCCAGGGCGGCCCGATGAACCGCGCCGAGGCCGCCGCGTTCGAGGGCAACCCGTGGTGCACCGCGGCGCTGCGGGTGCGGCGCTGGGACGACGCGGCCAAGGACCCGGCCGCCACGGTGCCCGCGTTCGGCTACTACCGGCCGCTGCTCCGCCAGCTCGCCCGCGGTGCTGGCCCGGGGGGGCGGCCCCCCGGCCCCCCCGCGCATTCGCCGGCTCGGCGGGGACACGCCTCCGGCGCGCCCCGCCGAGCCGGCGAATAGACCCTCAGACCTCGATGACCACGGGGATGATCATCGGCCGGCGCCGGTAGGTGTCGTTCACCCAGCGCCCCACCGTGCGCCGCACCACCTGGCCCAGCTGGTGCGCGTCGTTGATCCCGTCCTCGGCCGCGCGGGCCAGGACCTCCTCGATCCGGGGCCGCACCTCGCTGAGCGAGGAGTCGTCGATCCCGGAGCCGCGGGCGTGGATGGCCGGGGTGGCCGCCAGCTTCCCGGTCGTCGAGTCGACCACGATGACCACCGAGAGGAAGCCTTCCTCGCCGAGGATCCGGCGGTCCTTCAGCGACGTCTCGGTCACCTCGCCGACCGACAGCCCGTCCACGTACACGTAGCCGCACGGCACCTTGCCGACCACCTTGGCCTGGCCGCCGGCCAGGTCGACCACGACCCCGTCCTCGGCGATCACGACGTTCTTGTGCGCGATCCCGGTCAGCTCGGCCAGCCGGGCGTGCGCCCGCAGGTGCCGCCACTCCCCGTGCACCGGCATGAAGTTGCGCGGCTTCACCAGGTTCAGCACGTAGAGCAGCTCGCCCGCGGGGGCGTGCCCGGACACGTGCACCAGCGCGTTGCCCTTGTGCACCACCCGGGCGCCCCACCGGGTCAGCTCGTTGATCACCCGGTACACGGCGGACTCGTTGCCCGGGATCAGCGAGGAGGCCAGGATGACCGTGTCGCCCTCCGCGATCCGGATCGGGTGGTCCCGGCCGGCCATCCGGGACAGCGCCGACATCGGCTCGCCCTGTGACCCGGTGCAGACCAGCACGACCTCGCCGGGCGGCATGCTCTCCGCGTCGCGCGGGTCGACCAGCAGCCCGCCGCGGACCGACGGCACCCGGAGGTAGCCGAGATCGCGGGCGACGCCCATGTTGCGCACCATGGACCGGCCGACGAAGGCCACCTTGCGGCCGTGCGCCGCGGCCGCGTCCAGCACCTGCTGGACCCGGTGCACGTGGCTGGCGAAGCAGGCCACGATGATGCGCTGCTGGGTGCTGCCGAACATCTCGTTCAGCACCGGGGAGATTTCCCGCTCGCTGGTGACGATGCCCGGCACCTCGGCGTTGGTGGAGTCGGACATGAGCAGGTCCACGCCCGCCGTCCCGATCCGCGCGAAGCCGCCCAGGTCGGTGAGCCGGCCGTCCAGCGGGAGCTGGTCCATCTTGAAGTCGCCGGTGTGCAGCACCACCCCGGCCGGGGTGGTGATGGCCACCGCCATGGCGTCCGGGATGGAGTGGTTGACCGCGAAGAACTCGAGCTCGAAGGGCCCGAACGACAACCGGCCGCCCTCGGCGACCTCCACCGCGGCCGGGGTGATCCGGTGCTCGGTGAGCTTGCTGCGCACCAGCCCCAGCGTCAGCCGGGAGCCGATCAGCGGGATGTCCGCCCGCTCGCGCAGCAGGTAGGGCACCGCGCCGATGTGGTCCTCGTGCGCGTGGGTGAGGACCATCGCCTCGATGTCATCGAGCCTGCCGTCCAGCGAGGTGAAGTCGGGCAGGATCAGGTCCACGCCGGGCTGGTCCGGCTCGGGGAACAGCACCCCGCAGTCCACGATGAGCAGGCGGCCCTGGTACTCGAACACGGTCATGTTGCGGCCGATCTCGCCCAGGCCGCCCAGGCCCACGATGCGCAGCGCGCCGGCGGGGAGCGGCGGCGGCGTGCCGAGCTCCGGATGCGGGTGACTCACCTGAGCTTCACGCCCCCCGCCACCAGGTCGGTGCGCAACTGCTCCAGCTCGGCCGGTGTCGCGTCGATGAGCGGGCCGCGGACCGTCCCGGCGGGCAGCCCGAGCAGGCCGAGCGCGGCCTTGGCCGCGATCACGCCCTGGGTGCGGGTCATGATGCCGGCCACCGCGGGCAGCAGGTCCAGGTGGATCTGCCGGGCCTCGGCGACCCGCCCGGCCAGGTAGGCGTCGATCATGTCGTGCAGCCGGTCCCCGATCACGTGGCCGGCCACGCTGACGAAGCCGGCCGCCCCGACCGACAGCCAGGGCAGGTTCAGCAGGTCGTCCCCGCTGTAGAAGGCGAGATCGGTGGCCAGCATCACCTGGGAGCCGGCGAACAGGTCGCCCTTGGCGTCCTTGACCGCGACGATGCGCGGGTGCTCGGCCAGCTGGAGCAGGCTCTCGGTCTTGATCGGGGTGCCGGTCCGGCCGGGGATGTCGTACAGCATGACCGGCAGCCCGGCCGAGTCGGCGGCCTTGGTGAAGTGCGCCACGAGCCCGCTTTGCGGGGGCTTGTTGTAGTAGGGCGTGACCAGGAGCAGTCCCGCCGCCCCGGCTCGCTCCGCCTGGCGGGCGAGTTCACACGTATGGGCCGTGTCGTTGGTGCCGACCCCGGCCACGATGGACGCCCGGTCCCCGACCGCCTCGATCACCGCGCGCAGCAGCCGGTCCTTCTCGGCGTCGGTCGTGGTCGGGGACTCACCGGTGGTGCCGCTGATGACCAGGCCGTCATTGCGCATCTCGTCCACGAGGTAGGTGGCCAGCCGGGCGGCGCCGTCATAATCAACCGCGCCGTCCGACGTCATCGGCGTGATCATCGCGGTCAGCATCCGGCCGAAGGGCGCCTGTCCGGCGGCTGGCTCTGTTGCTGTCATAAGCCGAACGCTACCGGGCCGCGGCGCACCGGGGCCACCTGCCACCCGGCGGCATGTGAAAGACGCGGTGACGTGAGCTCGGGGGTACCCACGTCAACCGCGTCTATCTGGTTATCGGGCTAGGCCTGTCGCGTGTTACGCACCGTGATGAAGATTCTTTCCGCGTGATCACCCGGCGGGCCGGCAGGACCTCCGGCGCCGCATCGCCGCGATGGCCAGCCATAGCGACAGCAGCAGGATGACCATGCCGTCCAGGGCGTGCGCGCCGCCCACCCACTTGTGGCTGTCCCCTGCCACCGCCAGCCCGACCTGCGCCACGGTCACCAGCACGGCCAGCACGGCCGTGCTGATCACCGTGCGCGCCGACTGCCAGGCCAGCAGGGCCAGGATCAGCAGCACGATGGACAGGATCATCAGCACGGTGCCCCAGGCCCGGTGCGGGTCCAGGCTGGTCGCGTTAGCGACCTTCCTGGCGTTGATGCCGAACACGCCCACCCCGGCCAGGTACACCTGGAACAGGACGGCCAGCACGAAGAATGCGGCCAGGTATCCGTAGGCCACGTCGGCACCGCGGCGCAGCCCGCCCGCCGGCCGGGTCGCCGCGGCGGGCAGGTCAGTTCTCGTGGTCATGGTCCCTCCCCAGTGATGACGCTGCATGGCCAGGGCCCAGTGTCCGCCGCGACCGTCCGGAAAGCGTTACGGCACAGGCCTGGCCTGGCCGCAGGGATCCCGCGTCAGCTGCGGTAAGGTACGCCGTGTCCCGGGCGATCTGGCCGGGACGGTGTGGAGCCCAGCGAAGCCGGTGTGATCCCGGCGCTGTCCCGCAACGGTGATGCCCCTGCCGCGCGATCGCGCGGAGCGGACGAGCCCGGACGCCTGGCCCATGCCGACGTACTGTCCTCGGAGGAAGGGCGGTTCGTTCCGGTGCCCGGTCCGCGGCACCGCAGCGGGCGCACTTCGTCCTCCCGACCAGACGGAGGATGATCATGCGGTTCATCACCCAGCGGCTGCCGGTCCTGGCCGCCGCCCTGGCTCTCGCCGGGGCCGCCGCCGGCTGCGGCACCACCAGCCAGGCCAACACGGCCAGCTCCGCGGCGACGGCAGCGGCCGGCGCGGGCAGCTTCCCGGTCTCCGTGGCCGCGGCCAACGGCACGGTGCACGTCAAGGCCCGGCCTGGCGCACATCGTCTCGCTCTCGCCCACCGCCACCGAGATGCTCTACGCGATCGGCGCGGGCCGCCAGGTCAAGGCGGTGGACTCGCTGTCGGACTACCCGCCGCAGGCGCCGCGCACCAAGCTCTCCGCCTACCAGCCGAACGTGGAGGCGATCGTCGCCGAAAAGCCCGACCTGGTGATCGAGTCCCAGGACACCGGGCAGATCACCGAGCGGCTGGCCCCCTTCGGGGTCCCCGTGCTCGAACTGCCCGCCCCGGCCAACCTGGCCGGCGAGTACGCCGAGTTCGCCGAGCTGGGCCGGGCCACCGGGCACCTCGCCCAGGCGGACCAGGAGGTGGCCCGGCTGCGCGCCGGGCTGCGCGCGATCGCCGCGGCCATGCCGCACCACGCGAAACCGCTCGACCTACTACTACGAGCTGACCAGACGTATTACTCGGTCACCTCGTCGCACGTTCGTCGGCCAGATGCTCAGGCTGCTCGGCATGACGAGCATCGCGGACGCGCGCCCGGGGCGCGGCCAGCTCGGCGGGTACCCGCAGCTGTCCGCGGAGTACATCCTCAAGGCGAACCCGGACTACATCATCCTGGCCGACACGCTGTGCTGCCAGCAGGACGCGGCCACGGTGGCGAAGCGGCCCGGCTGGTCCGGGCTGGCCGCGGTGCGCTCCGGGCACATCATCGCGCTCAACGACGACATCGCCTCCCGGTGGGGTCCCCGGGTCACCGACCTGCTGGGGACGGTCGAGACCGCGGTGGCCCGGGACATGAAGCGGTGAAATCGGTCCTTCCCGGCCGCGCCCCGGCGGCCGGGACCCCGAAGGGCAGCCCGGCCGGCGGCCGCCGGGACGAGCGTCCCGCGGCCCCGGCCCGGGCGGGCCCTGCTGGCCGCGGCGGCCGTGCTGCTCGCGGCGCTGCTCCTCGGGGTGTCGGATCGGGCCCGGCCGGGCTGTCGCTGCCCGCGGTGGCCGGCGCGCTGGCCGCGAAGCTGCCCTGGCACCCGGTGACCGGCGGTGCCGGCCATCGACACCGCCATCGTCTGGCAGATCCGGCTGCCCCGGGTGGTGCTGGGCGGCCTCGTCGGCGCCATGCTGGCCGGCGGCGGCGCCGCGTACCAGGGGGTGTTCCGCAACCCGCTGGCCGACCCGTACCTGCTCGGGCGTGGCCGCGGGCGGCGGGCTGGGCGCCACCATCGTGATCGTCGCGGGCGGCAGCGCGGCGCTGCTGCCGCCCGCCGCGTTCGCGGGCGCGGCCCTGGCCGTCGCGGTCACCTACACGCTCGGATCGGGCGCCCGGCCGGGAGGCGGCGGGGCGGGCGCGACCGGGTCCATCGTGCTGGCCGGGGTGGCGGTGGCCGCGCTGCTCACCGCGGTGCAGACCTACCTCCAGCAGCAGCACTCGCAGACCTGCAGTCGGTGTACTCGTGGATCCTGGGCGGCCTGACCCTGGCGTCCTGGTCCGACGTGCTGCTGATCCTGCCGTACGTGGCGGTGGCCGCCGTGGTGCTGCTGGCCCACCGGCGGCTGCTGGACGTGCTGCGGGTCGGCGAGACGGAAGCGGCCAGCCTGGGCGTGGACGTCGCCCGGCTGCGGCTGACCGTGGTGATCGCCGCGACCCTGGGCACGGCCGCGGCGGTCGCGGTGAGCGGGCTGATCGGGTTCGTGGGCATCATCGTGCCGCACACGGTGCGGCTCACGGCCGGCCCGAGCTACCGGTCGCTGCTGCCGGTGTCGATGCTCGGCGGCGCCGCGTTCCTGGTGCTGGCCGACGTCGCGGCCCGCACCGTGCAGGCTCCCGGCGGAGGTGCCGATCGGCGTGGTCACGGCTGGCCGGCGCGCCCTTCTTCTTGTTCGTCCTCCGCTCGCGCCGGGCCCGGCAGGACCTGGCGTGATCGTCTTCGACGGGGTGAGCGTCCGCTACGGCCAGGCCGCCGCGCTGGCTGAGGTCAGCGCGACGTCGAGGCGGCGACTGGCTGGGCATCATCGGGCCCAACGGGCCGGGCAAGACGACACTGCTCCGCGCGGCCGCGCGGCTCGTCGCGCACGAGGGGGACGATCGCCATCGGCGGCCGGCCCCTCGCCGGGCTGCGCCGCCGGCCGCTGGCCCGGCTGGTTGCCTACGTGCCCCAGCGGCCCGAGCTGCCCCCGGAGATGAGCGTTTTCGAGTACGTGCTGCTGGGCCGTACCCCGCACATCGGCTACCTGCGCATGGAGACCGACCGCGGACCGGGACATCTGCGCCGCGCTGCTGGACCGGATGGCGCTGGGCCCGATGGCGCGGCGGCCGCTCGGCACGCTGTCCGGGGGCGAGCTGCAGCGCGTGGTGCTGGCCCGGGCGCTGGCCCAGCAGGCGCCGGTGCTGCTGCTGGACGAGCCGACCAGCGCCCTGGACCTGGGCCGCCGGGTCAGCGCGCTGGAACTGGTGGACGAGCTGCGCCGGGAACGGTCGCTGACGGTGCTGTCCGTGGTGCACGACCTCACCCTGGCCGGGCAGTTCGCGGACCGGCTGCTGCTGCTGGACGCTGGCCGGGTGGCGGCCACCGGGAACCCGGCCAGCGTGCTGCGCGACGATGTGCTGGGCGCCCACTTCGGCCCGGGGCTGCAGGTGCTGACCACCCCGGACGGGGAGCGGGTGGTGACATCACGGCGCCCGGCGCGGGCCTCAGGCCAGGCCGTCACACCCCCAGATCCCGGCCGATGATCTCCTTCATGATCTCGGTGGTGCCGCCGAAGATGGTCTGCACCCGGGCGTCCGCGTAAGCCCGGGCCACCGGGTACTCGCTCATGTAGCCCCAGCCGCCGTGCAGTTGCAGGCAGCGGTCCACGACCCGGTTGCACAGCTCGGTGTCCCACCACTTGACCATCGAGGCGTCGGAGTTGGACAGCCGGCCCGCATTGTGCTCCATCACGGCACGGTCGGTGAAGGACCGGGCCACCGCGAGCTCGGTGGCCATCTCGGCCAGCACGAACCGGTTGTGCTGGAAGCTGCCGATGGGCCGGCCGAACGCCTGCCGCTGCTTGCAGTAGTCCAGCGTGTCCGCGAACACCTGCTCCGCCCCGGCCAGCGCGGTCGACCCGATGGCGACCCGCTCCCGGGGCAGGTTCTGCATGAGCGCGACGAACCCGCCGCCTTCCTCGCCGAGCAGGTTCTCCGCGGGCACCGCGACGTCGGAGAAGAACAGCTCGGAGGTGTCCTGGGCGTGCAGGCCGAGCTTGGCCAGGTTCCGGCCACGCTCGAAGCCGGGCATGCCCCGCTCCACCACGAGCAGGCTGATGCCGCGGTGGCCAGCCTCCGGGTCGGTGCGGGCCACCACGATGACCAGGTCGCACAGCTGGCCGTTGGAGATGAACGTCTTCTGCCCGTTCAGCACGTAGCTGGTCCCCGCTCGCGGCACCGCCGTGGTGGTGATGCCCTGCAGGTCACTGCCGGCCCCGGGCTCGCTCATCGCGATGGCGGTGATCAGCTCCCCGGAGCAGTACCCGGGCAGCCAGCGCTCCCGCTGCTCCGGGGTGCACAGCCGGGTGAGGTACTGGCCGTTGATGTCGTTGTGCACCGCGAACCCGGGGCCGTTGGCGCCGGCCCGGGCCAGCTCCTCGTTCAGGATCAGGTAGTAGCGGTAGTCGGGGTCGCCGCCGCCGCCGTACTTCTCGTCGATGTCTATGCCGAGCAGCCCGGCCCGGCCCGGCGGCCAGCCACACGTCCCGGGACACCGCGCCGTCCTGCTCCCACTGCGCGTGGTAGGGAGTGATCTCCCGGGCGATGAACGCGCGCACCATGTCGCGGAACGCCTCGTGCTCGGGACCGAAGATGTCGCGCTCCATGGCCGCCCCCTGTCACGTCGCCGTGCTGTGACGGTAACACCCGGCCAGGCGGCGGGTAACGCGGTCAGGCGGCGCTGGACTCCGGCAGGTAGGCGGCCCACTGCGGGTCACCGTCGTGGGCCGCGCCGATCAGCCGCCAGTGCGCGCCCCGGGGCGCGCTCGGGATCCGGTTCATCGTCCAGCCCAGTTCCTCGATCAGCCGGTCCGCCTTGCTGTGGTTGCAGCGCATGCAGGACGCCACGCAGTTCTCCCAGGTGTGCGTGCCGCCGCGGCTGCGCGGGATCACATGGTCGATGGTCTCGGCCCGGTGCCCGCAGTAGGCGCAGTTGTAATTGTCCCGGCGCATCAGCGCGCCGCGGGTCAGCGGCACCCGGCTGCGGTGCGGCACCCGCACGTACCGGCGCAGCCTGATCACTGACGGCGCGGCCAGGATGGTCGTGGAGGAGCGCAACAAGGCACCCTCCGAATCGTCATGCACGACCTCGGCCTTCTCGCCCAGCACCAGGCACACGGCACGGTGCAGGCCGACCGTCGTCAGCGGCTCATACGTCACGTTGAGCAGCAGTACCCGTCGCACGCCCGCCTCCTGCCTGGTGCGGTAGGCAAGCACGGTGTCCCAGGGAGCACACGCGGTGCTGGCCAAGCACAGCCTAACCGGCCGGCCCCGGCCAGACATAACGCCGGCGTGGCGGCGCGGTAAACAACCAGTCCCGGGCCCGGGCGGCCGGCCGACGTTCCCCTAGAGTGCGGTGCATGACAGCATCCGGCCACCCGGCGCCCGCCAGCCCGCCGCCCGGCCGGGGTACCCGCCGGCCAGGCGCCTCGACCTCGTCGAGGACCTGCACGGCCACCAGGTCGCCGACCCGTACCGGTGGCTGGAGGACCCCGGCAGCCAGCAGGCCAAGGACTGGCTGGCGGCCCAGGACGAGCTGTGGGCCGGCCAGGCCGCGGCACCTGCCGGCCCGGGAGCGGCTGGCCACCCGGATCGGGCAGCTGATCGAAGCCGGCTATATCGGCACCCCGGTCTGGCGCGGCGAGCGGCAGTTCTTCATGCGCCGCCTGGCCGAGCAGGAGCACGGGGTGCTGCTGACCGTCGACCCGGGCGAGCCGGAGCGGGTGCTCATCGACCCGATGGCCCTCGATCCGTCCGGCCTGACCACGCTGGACGCGTGGCAGCCGGACAAGGAGGGGCGCCTGCTGGCCTACCAGGTGTCCGAGGGCGGCGACGAGGAGTCGGTCCTGCGGGTGATGGACGTCGCCTCCGGGGCCGACGTCGACGGCCCGATCGACCCGCTGCCGGTACTCCCCGGTCGCCTGGCTGCCCGGCGGGGCGGCGTTCTACTACGTGCGCAAGCTCCCGCCGGACCAGGTCCCCGCCGGGGAGGAGCAGTTCCACCGCCGGGTCTAGCTGCATGCCGTCGGCACGCCCGGACACCGAGGACGTGCTGATCTTCGGCGAGGGCCGGGACAAGACGAACTATTACGGCGTCTCGGTCAGCCGGGACGGCCGCTGGCTGGTGGTCTCCGCGGCCCAGGGCACCGCGCCCCGCAACGACCTGTGGCTGGCCGACCTGACCGCGTCCGGCGCGGCCCGGCCGCGACCTGCGGGCCGGTCCAGGAGGGCGTGGACGCCCAGACCAGCCTGCGCCTGGGCCGGGACGGCCGGCTGTACGTGTTCACCGATTCCGGCGCGCCGCGGGGCCGGCTGGCGGTCACCGACCCGGCGCAGCCGCGGCCGAGCACTGGCGCGACCTGATCCCCGAGGACCCGGTGGCGGTCCTCGACGGCTACGCCATCCTGGACGGCGCCGGGCTGGACCGGCCGGTGCTGCTGGCGTCCTGGACCCGGCACGCGATCAGCGAGATCACCGTGCACGACCTGGTCACCGGCGAGCGCAGGCCGGCCGAGCTGCCCGGCACCGGGCACGCCGGGGGCGCCAGCCGGCTGGGCACCACCGGCGGGATCAGCGAGCGGCCGGAGGGCGGCCACGAGGCCTGGTTCGGCTACACCGACAACACCACGCCGCTCGACCGTCTATCACTACGACGCGCGCACCGGGGCGGTCACCGTGTGGGCCGAGGCGCCCGGCGCCGTCGACCGTCCCCGAGGTCACCACCCGGCAGGTGACGTACACCTCCGCCGGACGGCACCGAGGTCCGCATGCTGGTCATGAGTCAGGCGCCGGCCCGGCAGGCCGCCGCCCGCGGCCGGCCATCCTGTACGGCTACGGCGGCTTCGGGATCAGCATGGCCCCCGCCTACTCCGCGTCCGTGCTGGCCTGGGTCGAGGCCGGCGGGGTGTACGCGATCGCGGCGCTGCGCGGCGGCGGCGAGGAGGGCGAGGACTGGCACCGGGCGGGCATGCGCGAGCACAAGCAGAACGTGTTCGACGACTTCCACGCCGCGGCGCAGGCAGCTCATCGACGGCGGCTGGACCACGCCCGCGCAGCTGGGCATCTCCGGCGGGTCCAACGGCGGGCTGCTGGTCGGCGCCGCGATCACGCAGCGGCCCGAGCTGTACGCCGCGGCGGTCTGCTCCGCGCCGCTGCTGGACATGGTGCGGTACGAGCGGTTCGGCCTCGGCCCGACCTGGAACGACGAGTACGGCACCGCCGGCGAGCCGGACGAGCTGGGCTGGCTGCTCGGCTACTCGCCCTACCACCAGGTGCGGGAGGGCGTCCGCTACCCCGCGACGCTGTTCACCGTCTTCGACAGCGACACGCAGGGTGGACCCGGTGCACGCCCGCAAGATGTGCGCGGCGCTCCAGCACGCCACCGCGGCCCGCTGGCCGGACCGCCCGATCCTGCTGCGGCGCGAATCCGAGGTCGGGCACGGTGCCCGCGCGGTCAGCCGTTCTGTCGAGCTGTCCGCGGACAGCCTGGCCTTCCTCGCCTGTCCATACCGGCCTCAGCCGGTGAGCAGCGCCTCCCGGTAGTCACGCATGGCGGGAAAGTCGCCGTGCTTGGCCGCCACCGCGTCGCCCAGCGACCGGGCCGCCCGCAGCACGAGCCCGGGACGGTGCTGGCTGGGCAGCCGGAGCAGGGTCTCCTGGCTCAGCCGGATCGCCTCCTCCGGCTCGCCCGCCGCGAACCGGCACCGGGCCTGGCCCAGCGTCACCAGCGACCGGTCCAGGAACTCATCCCGCGAGTACAGGCGCATCGCCTGCCCGAACGCGTCGTCCGCCCCGCGGTGATCGCCCAGGGTCACCAGCGCATCACCCTGATGGAAGAGCAGCTGCCGCTCGGTGTAGCCGAACGCCGTCCCGGCCTGCTGCTCGGCGGGCAGGCGCGTCGAACGCGTCGTGCGCCCGGTCCAGGGCCATGGTTCACCCGGCGCCAGGACGCGCCGCGGCCGCCTCGCCCGGCTCTGGCCGAGCCAGGCCAGCGCCCGCGCCTCCACGATCGGCGCCATCACCCCGGCCGGGCACGCCTTCCGGCCGGCCAGGTCGGCACCGGCCCGGGCCGCGGCCGCGGCCTGCCGCGGGTCCCCGTAGTACAGCGGCACCAGCGCCTCGCGGACCGCGACCCAGGCGCGCAGCGGCCGGTCCCCGGTCTCGTCCGCGGCGCTCCGGGCGGTGCTGAAGAAGGACCGGGCCAGCCGCTGGTCCCCCACGTTGATCATGATCATGCCGGCCAGCCCGGCCAGCCGGGCGGCCAGCGCGCAGAGCCGCTCGCCGAACTCCAGCGGCTGCCGGTGCTCGCACATCCGCCGGACGTCGCCGAGGTCGAGGAGCACATCGCAGAGCAGCCGCATCGGCGGGACCGTCATGTACTGCCGCCCGTACTCGGCGACCGACATCCTCCCAGTGGTCCAGCATGGTGACCGAGACCGTGGCATCCAGCAGCGCGTCGTCCAGGCGGCGCCGGATCCGCTCCGCCGCGCCGAAGAACCGGCTCTCCACCGGGGCCGCCGGATCGGCGGTCAGCCGCAGCAGGGCCCGCCGGACCGCGTCGTCGTCCGTCTCGGCCGGGCTGGCCGGGTTACCCGTCCCCGGCCACCTGGCCGCGGACGGCCCGCCGGACGGTGGCCGGCCGCCCGGGCGCGGGCGGCCCGGGCCAGCAGGAACAGCGGCGGGGCCTCCGGCTCAGGATCCACGGCCGGGTGCCGCACCTGATCGACCACGCAGGCCGGGTGAATGACCATGGGCAGCGGGTCGCCGGCCGCGGCGGCGGGGTGCGCGCCGCGGGCCGGGACCGGCGGCGGCTCGCCGCCGGGCGCGGGCGGAACCCACGGGGGCAGCAGCTCACCGCGGGCTGCCCGGGCCAGCCCAGCGAGGAATCCCGGGCGGGACGGCCGGGGCGCCGCGGCCGGCGGCGGCCCGCCTGCTCGCCCGGGTCGGGCACTAAAGCCGGGCCCGGGCAGCGGTGCCGGTTGCCGCACAGGCAGCCGCCCTGGTAGCCCAGGTCCTCCGGCTCCGCCTGGTACACGCAGCACAGATAGTGCAGGTACTCCGGGCCCCGGGCGTTTCTGGCCGCTCTCGTAGGCGGACAGCAGCGTCTCGCTGAACCGGGGCGGGGTACGGCCCCCGGCCACGTACCTGGCCCGCACCTGGGCAACCACGTCGGCCAGCGCGATCCCGAGGGCCAGCCGGTGGGCGCGCACCAGGGTGGTGCCGAAGGCCGGCCCGCACTTCGCGTGGATGAGCCGGGCGATCTCACCAGGAGCGCGCCCCACGGCCAGGCACTCAGCCCGGACGCCGCGGGCGATGGCGGTCTCCTGCCGCGCCTCACCGCCACCGCCGGCCGGTGCGGCCTGGACGGCCAGCGCAGCCCGGCTGGCGGCACTGGCGCCGCCGAGCATCACGGGCTGCCCTGGTCTGGACTCTGCCACCGGCTGCGCGCGCTCGGCTCCCATGCCATGCCTCCTCGGGGCGGCTGCGGCCCGCGGCGGAGACCCGTCGCGCGGCCGCGCGGCCGGTCTGGCTTGCCCACTGTGACGGCCACCACACTCTGCGGATCCGTCACGAAGAACAAACCATGGATCGCCCGCTCCGCCCGGATTCGGAATATGCAATTCTCTGTCTACACATTGCATCTTGCACGCTGTGCGTGGCCACGTCATCACAATCCCGCTGACTGATATCAAACTGGCCCCTAGCTGCCACCGCCAGTGACGGCCGCCGGCCGCGCCCGTCGTCCGCGAGCGGGCCAGGCCAGGCGGGCGGGCCGGCCACTATGGGGAGTCGCGCTGCCCTGCCGCTCGCCGATCCGTGAAAGGACCCCCAGTGACCTCGCCAGCACTCCTCACGGCGCTCGGCCTCGCCGCACCATCCCCGGACTCCCCGGACACCCTCACCTCCGCGTGCGATTCCCGGCAGCCCGGAATCGCCTGCAGGCTGACCTGGGACTTGCTGCACAACCGGAACGCCACCGAACTGGTCAATGTGTGGCTGGCCCGCCCGGTCACCCTGGTGCTGCAGATCCTGCTCGTGCTGCTGGTGGCGGTGGTCATCCGGATGCTCGCGCTCCGGCTGATCAAGAAGATCACCACGCATGCGGCCGAGGCGGGCAACGGCAAGGCGGACACGGCGCACGTGCTGGTCGGCGAGCGGCGGCGGCAGCGGGCCACGGCGCTCGGCTCGGTGCTGGGCAACGCGGCGTCGGTGATCATCTTCGGCATCGCGGCGGTCACCATCGCCGGCGATCTCGGGCTGAACCTGGCCCCGGTGCTGGCCAGCGCCGGGGTGCTCGGGCTGGCCATCGGGTTCGGCGCGCAGAGCCTGGTCCGCGACTTCCTGTCCGGGATCTTCATGCTGCTCGAGGACCAGTACGGGGTGGGCGACGTCATCGACGCCGGCGGACGCCACCGGCACGGTCGAGGCGGTCAGCCTCCGGGTCACCCGGCTGCGGGACATCAACGGGGTGGTCTGGCACATCCGCAACGGGACCATCAACCGGATCGGGAACGAGTCACAGGGCTGGGCCCGCGCTGTCATCGACTTCCCGGTCGCCTACGACCAGGACCTGCCCGCCGTCCGGCAGACGATGAAGGAGACCGCCGAGCAGATGTGGGCCGAGCCACGCTGGCGGGACGTGATCATGGAGGAGCCGGAGGTCTGGGGGGTCGAGTCGGTGACCAGCGACGCCATCGTCATGCGCCTGGTGGCCCGGACGCTGCCGCTGCGCCAGTGGGAGGTGGCCCGGGAACTGCGGGAACGGCTGAAGAGCGCGCTGGACGCCGCCTCGGTGGGCGGTGAGCCGGTCGCCACGGCCATCAGCGCCGGGGCGGCCGCCAAGGCCGAGGCCCAGGCCCACGCCGCCGCCCAGGATGAGGAGTGAGCGCGCCGCACTACGCTGGAGTCGCCATGGATGAGACCAGGGAGCTGAGCTTCTACGAGGCGGTCGGCGGTGAGGAGACCTTCCGCCGCCTGACCCACCTCTTCTATCAGGGCGTGGCGGCTGACCCGGCGCTGCGCGCCGTCTACCCCAGTAAGGACCTCGGGCCGGCCGAGGAGCACCTGAGGATGTTCCTGATCCAGTACTGGGGCGGCCCGGCCACGTACAACGAACTGCGCGGGCACCCGCGGCTGCGGATGCGGCACCGGCACTTCACCATCGGCGAGGCGGAGCGTGACGCCTGGCTGCGGCACATGCGCACGGCCCTTGACGAGATCGGGCTGGACCCGGCGCTCGACGCGCAGCTGTGGGACTACCTGGTCATGGCCGCGCACAGCCTGGTCAACGTGCCGGCCGACCCGGCCGGCCGGACCTGGGTCTCAGCCCCGCCTGAGCCAGGACCCAGGCGGGGCGCCCGCGCCGCAGGGGGCGTTCAGCCGCGGGTGAGCTTGCGGTAGGTGACCCGGTGCGGACGGGCCGCGTCGGGGCCGAGCCGCTCGATCTTGTTCTTCTCGTAGGCCTCGAAGTTGCCCTCGAACCAGAACCAGGTGGAGCCGCCCTCCCAGGCCAGGATGTGGGTGGCGATCCGGTCCAGGAACCACCGGTCGTGGCTGGTGATGACCGCGCAGCCGGGGAAGTCCAGCAGCGCCCGCTCCAGGGACGCGAGCGTTTCCACGTCCAGGTCGTTCGCGGGCTCGTCGAGCAGCAGCAGGTTGCCGCCCTGGCGCAGGGTGAGCGCCAGGTTGACCCGGCCCCGCTCGCCGCCGGACATCAGCCCGGCCGGCTTCTGCTGATCCGGGCCCTTGAAGCCGAACGCGGCCACGTAGGCGCGGCTGGGGATCTCCACGTTGCCCACCCGGATGGTGGATTCTCCCCCGGAGATCGCCTCCCAGACCGTCTTGTCCGGGTCGATGCCGGACCGGAGCTGGTCCACGTAGGCGATCTTGACGGTGTCACCGACCCGGATGGACCCGGAGTCCGGCTTCTCGTCGCCCACGATCATCTTGAACAGCGTCGTCTTGCCGACCCCGTTCGGGCCGATGACGCCGACCAGGCCGTTGCGCGGCAGCGAGAAGCTCAGGCCCTCGATGAGTTCCCGGTCCCCGAACCCCTTGGCGAGGTCCGCTGCCTCGACCACCTGGTTGCCCAGCCGCGGGCCGGGCGGGATCTGGATCTCCTCGAAGTCCAGCTTGCGGAACTTGTCCGCCTCGGCGGCCATCTCCTCGTAGCGCTCGAGCCGGGCGCGGCTCTTGGCCTGGCGGGCCCGCGGGCTGGACCGGACCCACTCCAGCTCGTCTTCCAGCCGCTTGCGCCGCTTGGCGTCCTTGGCGCCCTCCACCTTGATCCGGGACGCCTTGGTCTCCAGGTAGGTGGAGTAGTTGCCCTCGTACGGGTAGGCGTGCCCGCGGTCGAGTTCCAGGATCCACTGCGCCACGTTGTCCAGGAAGTACCGGTCGTGGGTCACGGCCACCACCGTGCCCGGGTACTTCTCCAGGTGCTGCTCCAGCCACTGCACGCTCTCCGCGTCCAGGTGGTTGGTCGGCTCGTCGAGCAGCAGCAGGTCGGGCTGGGCCAGCAGCAGCTTGCACAACGCGACCCGGCGGCGCTCACCGCCGGACAGCAGGGTCACGTCCGCGTCCGGCGGCGGGCAGCGCAGCGCGTCCATGGCCTGCTCAAGCTGGCTGTCCAGGTCCCAGGCGTCCCGGTGGTCCAGCTGCTCCTGCAGCTTGCCCATCTCGTCCAGCAACTCATCGGAGTAGTCGGTGGCCATCTGCTCCGCGATGGCGTTGTACCGGTCCAGCAGGGCCTTGGTCTCCGCGACCCCGTCCTCCACGTTGCCCAGGACCGTCTTGTCCGGGTCCAGGCCCGGCTCCTGGCTCAGCAGGCCCACCGTGAAGCCGGGGAACAGCCGCGCATCCCCGTTGGACGGCTGCTCCAGTCCGGCCATCATCTTCAGCAGCGTGGACTTGCCCGCGCCGTTCGGCCCGACCACGCCGATCTTGGCGCCAGGGAAGAACGCAAGCGTTACGTCGTCAAGGAGCACCTTGTCGCCCTTCACCAGCCGGGCGGCATGCATCTGATAGATAAATTCAGGCATGCTTCAAGGTTAGGGCCAACGGTGCTGCGCGTCGGACGGGCAGCCTCCCGGCGGCAGCGTGCACACCCGGTCCCGTCCCGCTTCCTTGGCCCGGTAGAGCGCGGCGTCGGCCGCGGCGAGCAGCTCGAACAACTCGTTGCCATCCCGGCCGAGGGCGGCCACCCCGATGGACACGGTGATGGTGACGTCCTTCCCGAGGGCCGGCACCGAGCTCGCCCGCACCCGTTCCCGGAGCCGCTCCGCGATCCAGCACGCTTCCCGCTCCCCGGCCCCCGGCAGGACGGCGACGAACTCCTCCCCGCCGAACCGGCCCAGCACGTCGCAGCCGCGCACATGCCGGACCAGCGTGGCCGCCACCGCCGCGAGCAGCTCATCGCCGGCCAGGTGCCCGTAGGTGTCGTTGACCCGCTTGAAATGGTCGATGTCGGCCAGCAGGATCGAGGCCGGGGCGCCGCCGCGCCGGGCCCGGCGCAGCCAGGCATCCGCCTCCCGCTGCCAGGCGACCGCGTTGAGCAGCCCGGTCTTGGCGTCGGTGTGTGCCTCCGTGCGCAGCTGCTGGTGCAGCAGGCTGCGCTGGAGCAGGATCAGCGGCGGCAGCGCGACGAGCAGCAGCGCGCCGTTCAGCGCGCAGGCGATCGTGACCAGTACCCCCGCGCACAGCCCGGCCAGGTCGACCAGGATCCGCTCGGCGTTCCAGGCCGCCGGGCGGGGCGGCACGCTGGAGTCGGCGGCCCGCCCGGCCAGGGCTACCAGGGCCGCGTTCACCAGCATGAAGACCGTGCCGCAGGCCGCCGCCTCGGCCACCGTCACCGGCCGCAGCAGCCATTGCCGGTGCCCGTCCAGCTCGTGGAAGCCGAAGGAGCTGGCCGCGCCGGCCAGCCCCAGCGCGGCGGCGGTGAACATCCGCCAGTAGAGCGGTCCCTGCCTGGCCCGCCAGTGCCCCAGCAGCCCGATGATGGCCGGGGCCAGCAGCGCGCAGGCGGGCGGCAGCAGCAGCGCGACCGGCAGCCACCAGGCGGTCAGCAGGTCCCGGGTCCCGGTCGGCGGCACCCCCCAGCGCCGGGTGGCCTCGACACAGGCCGCACCGCAGCACAGGAAGGCCAGGAACAGGCCCAGCTGGCCGGGCCGCAGCTGGGTGCGGCCCAGCAGCCATCCGGTCAGCGCGGCCGTTGCCGCCACCACGGTGAGCAGGTACACGGCCAGCCGGGGCCGCTTGGGCAGCCGTTGCCCGGACCACGGGGCCTCGGCGCGGTCACCTGGCCCGCCGCGGCGCTCCGCGTACATCGTGCGCTGGACTACCGACATGCCACCTGTCCATGACCGCCGCAGGCGGGCCTCTCCGGCACCCACACCCGGTCACTTTCCGTGTTCGAGAAGCGGCCGATCTATAACGCTGGGTAACAGAGTAGGGCCAGCAGGCCCGCCTGGCAGGGAATTCCGCTGATCCCGCCCGGCGTGGCGGCCCGCCGCCCGCGGACCGCCCCAGCCGGGGCGACCCGCTGGGGCGACCCGCTGGGCCGACCGGCGGGCGGTCCGGGCGGTCGCAGCTGCCGGCCAGGACGGCGCGGTCAGAACGGCGCGGTCAGGCCCGCCAGGCACCGACCATGTCATCGTCTTCCCCGCGGTCCAGGCCGGCGGGGTCTTCCCCGGCCTGTGCCGGGGCCGCCGTGAGGCCTGCCTCGCCGTCGTTCTCCCCGGCGGGCCCGCCGGGGACGGCCCCGGGGAGGGGCGGGGGGCCGGGCAGCGGAGGCAGGCCATCCGGGTCTCCTGCCGCCTGGCGGCCGAGCGCGGTCTCGCCCGGCGACCGCCGGGACCGCTGGAAGTTGGCCACTCCGCGGGCCAGGTCGTAGCCGACCGAGCTGGCCTCGATCTCGACAGCGAGCCGGGACACCCCGTCCTTGTCGTACGGGCGCACCTGCAGGCGGCCTTTGACCAGCACCGGCTCACCCTTACGGAGGCAGGTGGCGACGTTGTCGGCCAGCCCCCGCCAGCAGATCACCGTGACGAACGACGAGGCCATGTCCGCCCATTCGCCGCTCTCCCGGTCCACCCGGCGCGGCGTGTACCCGACCCGCAGTGACGCCATCGAGACGCCGTTGCCCGTGACGCGGAACTTCGGCTCGCGGGCGACGTACCCGGCGAGGAACACCTGTGCCTCATTGATCATGCCAAGCCTCCTGGCATCTCCTGGCGCTCCGCGGCGGGAGCGCCACCGGCGGCCCGGTGCCGCCCGTGGCTCCACCATCCCGGGCAGGCCGGGGCCCCGGCGATGCCGAACCAGGTTCTGGGGATGACCGGGCACGGACGGGCCGCCCTGTGGACAGGCCCGGCTAAAGCGGCGGTACCTGGTGCGAGAATCCCCGCGGGGCGCCCGTGCCCGCCGCCCGTGCCCGCCGCCCATGCCCGCCGCTCAGGCCCGCCGCTAGGCCGCCACGAGCTCGGACGGCTCGGCGATCACGTCCACGAGGGCGCCGTTGCGCATCACGGTAATCGCCATGGGCCGGCCGATCGCGTCGGCGAACATCAGCCGCTGCAGATCCTGGGCCGTGGACACCGGGTTGCCGCCCGCGCTGACCAGCAGGTCCCCGGCGCGCAGCCCGGCCCGGTCCGCGGGGCCGCCCGGCACCACCTCGGCCACCCGCAGCCCGGTGGGCCGGCCCACCCGCGCGGCCAGCGCGGCCGGGAGCGGTGCGGGCGCGCTGACCAGCCCGAGGTAGGCCCGCCGGACCCGGCCGTCGCGCATGAGCGCGGCGATGATCCGCCGTGTCGTCGCGTTGACCGGGACGGCCAGTCCCACGCCGACGCCGGCCACGGCCGTGTTGATGCCGATTACCCGGGCGTGGCTGTCCGCGAGCGCGCCACCGGAATTCCCCGGGTTCAGCGCGGCGTCCGTCTGGATCACGTCCTCGATCAGCCGGGCCGCCGAGGCGCTCCGGGTGGGCAGCGACCTGCCGAGGGCGCTGACCACCCCGGCGGTGACCGTCCCGGCCAGCCCCAGCGGGTTACCGACCGCCACCACCAGCTGGCCGACCACCAGCTGGTCGGCCTCGCCGAGCTCGGCGGGCGGCGGGGTGGGCCCGCCCGCCCGGAGCACCGCGAGGTCGGACAGCGGGTCCGCGCCGACCACCCGGAACGGCGCCGTGGTGCCGTCCGCGAAGGACGCCGTCCCCGCCTGCGCCGTGCCGACCACGTGCGCATTCGTGAGCAGGAAGCCGTCGCCGGTGAACACCACCGCCGACCCGAGGCTCTCCCCGCCCCGGCCGGCCCGCGGCACCCGCAGGCTGGCTACCTTGCCCGTGAGCTCGGCCGCTACCCCGGCCACGATCTGCGAGTAGCTGTCGAGCGGTCGCTGGTCTGTCATCACGGCCTCCGCTCTCAGCCGTTGTCTGAATTACATGATTACAACGGAATGCCAGCGTAACGCCGGGCCGTGCGCGGCTTCCCCGCAGGATTACGCCGGGAGCGGACGCCGCCTGGGGACGCGGACTCCGCACCGGGCCGAGGACAACCGGGCCAGTCCGCAGGCGAGGAGTTCCTGGCCTGCCGGCGAAGCCGGGACGGTGAGACGGGGTCAGGCGCTAATCCCGCAGCGTCCGGAGTTCGCCGCAGAACCTCGCATACTCCGATAGTTCCTGCCTGACCGGGACCAGCACGTACTGCGCGGCGACCTCCATCATGGCCGAGCGCATCTGCGCCTCGACCCTGGCTCCGCTCGGCCACCGCCGCGGAACTCACCAGGCTCATGCACCCGGATGCGGTCAGCCAGCCCAGGACCAGGATGGCGACGATCAGCAGCGCCACCCAGGGCAGCAGCGCGGCGTCGCTGAAGATGGCGACGGCGTGATCGGCCGCATGGAAGACGCCGATGGCCAGGATCGCGCCGATCCAGGCCACCCCGGTCACCGCGCAGCCCAGCAGCAGGCCCTGCCATACCGCCACCATCCGCCACCAGGGCTCCACGCTGTTCTCCGCGGGCAGCGATTCGCCGATCGCCGTACCCAGCGCGCCCGGGATCTCACTGCGCCGGGCTCGCGCGGCGGCGCGCACCGTCGCCGACCACGGCCTGGGCAGGCCAGGGCCGATCTGCTCGCCGATGGCGGTGAGCGCGTTGTCGATGTCGGCCTGCTGAGCGCCGGCGGGCCCAGCCGACACACCGCGCAATTCCTCCCACAGGTTGCCGAGCCGGAGCTTGCGCACCGGATCCCGCCCCAGCACCCGGTCCACCAGCCATGACACCGGCCAGCCAACGTAGTCCACGGCCCGCAGTTCCCGGGCGCTCTGCAGCGCCTGCCCGACCCCGGCCACCCCGGCCGCCCGGCCGAACGAGTCCGCCAGGGCGGCCGCGCTGCCGGACGGGATCTGGGAAAACTCCTCCGGGTCGCTGTCCCAGGCCGCGCCCCGGACCCCGGCGTAGGGCATGAACCGCACGGCCATGACATCCAGGTCGGCGGCGATCCGGTTGCCTGCCGCGCGCCGGGCGGTGACCGTCTCGGCCAGCACCTTCCGCAGTTCATCCAGGCCAGCGCCGGTGCGGGCCGAGGTGACCAGCACCCGCGCGTCATGCAGCCCCTCGGAGTCGAGCAGCCGGGTCAGGTCGGCCACGCAGTCGTCCGCCTGCTCGCCGGTCAGCAGGTCGGACTGGTTGAGCACGACCGCGATGACCGAGGAATGGCCCGCCAGCGGCTTGAGGTAACGGCCGTGCACCGCCGCGTCGGCGTACTTCTGCGGATCGAGCACCCAGACCATCAGGTCGGCCACGCCGACCAGGCGGTCCGTCTCCGACGAGGCGACGGCCGCCACCGAGTCGTGGTCCGGCAGGTCGATGAGGATGAGCCCGCGCAGCGACGACTCGCCCTCGCTGAGGGCGCTGGAGCGCGCATACCGGTTCCGCGGGGGGATGCGCAGCCACTCCAGCAGCGCCGCGGCCCCGTCCATGCCCCACACGCAGGCGTGCGGGTCCTTGGTGAAGGGGCGGATCACCCCGACCGCGGAGAAGTCGGCCCCGGCCAGCTGGTTGAACAGCGAGGACTTGCCGCTCCCGGTGCCGCCCGCCAGCACGGCCACGGTGTGGCTGGCCGACATCCGCAGCCGTTCCCCGGCCCGGGCCACCAGTTGCTCCGCCTCGGTGAGCAGCGGGATGCTGAACCCGTCCGGGCCCGTGCGGGCCCCGCCGATCGCGGCGATCCGGGCCAGCGCGGTGAGCCGGGACGATATGTCACCGTCACCAGGTCCCGCCGGGGGCAGGCTGGAACTGCCCAGACCGGGCTCGCTCAGGCTGGGCAGCCCGGGACTGGCCAGCCAGGCCGGCTGATACTCGCCGATGCTCATCGCGCCATCTCAAGTGAGTAGGTTGCCTGGTAGAGCCGGACCGCCGCAGCGTCGTCCAGCGTCCCGGCAGAGTCAATCACCTGGACGAACCTCAGCAGCTCCTCATCGAAAAGCGCGCGATCCGGTCCCGGAGGTCGGCCCGGGCACGGGCCCGGATGTCCCGCAGTGGCCCGGCGCCGAACAGCGAGGTCAGCAGGAGCTGCGGGACCGCCCCGGTGCCATCGGCGGAACTGCCGTCCCCTCCCGCTGGCCGAGCATGGCCACGGTGAGCACGGTGGCCAGCGAATCGTCGTCGAACGACATCACCCGGGCGATCGAGCGCTTGGTCACGCTCTCCGCCTGGACCAGCCGCAGCACATGATCCTGCCAGCCGCTCACCGCCCGCGCCGCATGGGTCGGCAGCTCAGCCGACGCCCGGGCCAGGGTCGGGGTGGCCTGGCGCAGCGGGCCGTCCGTGCCCGCATCGCGGCTGGCCTGCGCCGCGGGCAGCCCGCCCGCAGCCGGGAAGACCAGGCCCGCGTCGGCGGCGAACTGCGAGCCGCCCCAGTTCTCGTCGGCGCCCGCGGTTGGCCGCGGACTCCAGCAGCGCCACCCCGGCCGGGTGATTGCGCCAGCGCTTGACCGACTCCTCAGCGCCCCGGTCGGCGACTGAGATGACCAGGGACTCGATGCTGGCCCGCAGCGCGCTCTTGAGCGACCGGGCCCGGGCCGGGACACCGCGCTTGCGCTGCCGGCCCGGCCTGCCTGCCCCGGGGGGCCTGCAGGCCGCGGAGCAGCTCCCCGGTCCCGGCGAAGTCCTGCCAGCGGGCCAGCACCTCGCCGCGCAGCAGCGAGCCGTCCGACAGGGCCTGGTCCGCCTCGGCGAGGCCGGCCGCGTAGGCGCCTTCCACCGCCGCTTTCAGGTCGGCCCGGATGGCCAGCTGGGCTTCCACCTCGGCGGCCAGCGCGGGCACCCGGCTGCGGAAGGTGTCCAGCGCCCCCGCCATGGTCTGGGTCAGCACCGCCACCCGGCGGTCCGCCGAGACGGCCGTCTCCTGCAGCCACTCCCGGACCGGGGCGGCCACCTCGGGCGGCAGCCGGTGGTCGGTGATCACCGTCTCGTTGATCACGAACCGCTGGTTGTCCTCCAGCCCGTTGGCCCGCAGCATGGCCCCGAAGTGCTTGGTCAGCTCGGCGCCGCCGGATCGGCGGCACCCGGGACAGCACGATGCCCAGCGCCGCGCCCCGTTCCTTGGCGTATTCCAGCAGCTCCCACACGGCCGCATCCGCATAACGGCTCGCCGTGGTCATGAACAGCCACAGGTCCGAGGCGTCCAGGAACTGATGGGCGAACTCCCGGTGCGCCTCCACCACCGAGTCGATGTCCGGGGTGTCGAGCAGCGCGACACCCTTCGGCATGCCCTCGTTCGCGGCGAGCACCAGCAGGCCATCGCGGCCGGACCGGGCCAGCCCCTCCTGGCGGACCCGGGGCACCGTGGGCAGGAACACGTTCTCCGCGAACCAGTCCACGTCGTCCGGGATGGCAGGCGAGCACCGGGCTGTTCGTGGTCGGGCGGCGGATGCCGGTATTGCTGACCTGAACCCCCACGATGCTGTTGACCAGGGTCGACTTGCCGGCGCCGGTCGAGCCCACCAGGGCGACCAGGATGGGCGCGCCGGACTGCCGCACCCGGGGCAGCAGGTAGTCGTCGATCTGGCTGAGCAGCTTGCGCCGCTCCTCCCGGATCGCGACGGCTCCCTCCGTCTCGAAGACCAGGCTCACGTCCACGACCCGGCGGCGCAGTTCGAGCAGGGCGGCCTCGAGCCGCCGCGCGTCCACCCGGCGGTGCCGCCCGGCCTCCGGCCGGCCGGCGTCCCGGCGGCCGGCATCCGGGCGCCCGGCGTCCTGCTGGCCGCCTTCCGGGCGGCCAGGCGGCGGCTCCGGAGCGGGACTCTGTCCCGGCGGGATGGGGCCAGGTGACGACACCGCGTCGGCGCCAGCAGCGCGAGCCGAGGCGGCGGCAAGGCCCTGCCCTTCCGTCATTGCTCTCCTGTCACTGCCCTTCCCGCGTCGGCATGGCTCCGGCAGGCCCCGGTGACGTGGGCACGACTACACTCTGCGCTTCGCTCAGCGCTCTTTGTGAGAGTTCCGCGATCTCTGCGCCGACATTCACTACCTCACCTATCACAACAACCGCGGGCGGGCGCAGGCCGGCCTGCTTGACCGCGCTGCCCACGGCGCCGAGTCCCGTCGTAATTATGTGCTGCGTGGGCAGGGTACCGTCCACAATGACCGAAACTGGAGTACCCGAATCCCGCCCGTGCTGGATCAGCGTTCTGGCCACCTGTTCCAGGTTCTCCAGGGCCATCAGCAGCACCAGTGTCGCAGCCGAGCGCAGCGAGCTGCAGCCCAGTCGACCGTGGACCGGCTGTCGCCCGGCGGCAGGTGCGCCGAGACGACGCGGAACTCCTGGCTCACGCCCCGGTGGGTGACCGGGATCCCGGCGGCGGCAGGCACGGCGATGGCACTGGTGACCCCTGGGACCACGGTGACCGGGACGCCCGCGGCCAGGCAGGCCAGGACCTCCTCGGCGCCCCGGCCGAAGACGAAGGGATCGCCGCCCTTCAGCCGGACCACCGCCAGGCCCTGCCGGGCCCGGCCGACTAGCACGGCGTTGATGTCCTCCTGGGCCATGCCCTTGCCGCGCGGGATCTTCGCCGCGTCCACCAGCTCGACATCCGGCGCCAGCTCGTCGAGCAGTGTGGTGGGCGCCAGGCGGTCGGCTACCACGACGTCCGCCTCGGCCAGCAGCTGGCGGCCCCGGACCGTGATCAGTCCCGGGTCCCCCGGCCCGCCGCCGACCAGCGCGACCCGGCCACCGCGGCGCCGCCGCCGGCGGGCCTGCAGCCGGCCGGCGTGCAGCCCGGCCAGTACCTCATCCCGGATGCCGGCACTGCGCAGCGGGTCGCCGCTCACCACGCCGAACCGGACATCGCCGGCCTGCCCGGCCGCTGGTGTCCAGGCGGCTGAGGCGGCGGCATCGTCGGCCCGCACCGACCAGATCCCGGCCTGCTCGGCCTCCGCGGCGACCGCGGCGTTCACCCCGCGATCATCCGTGCAGGCGCAGACCAGCCAGGCCCCGGCGCAGTCTCCCGGCTGGTACCCCCGCGGCTGCCAGCCAACCCGGCCCGCCTCGATCAGGCCCTGCAGCGTGGAACTCACCGCCGGGGACACCACATGGACCTGCGCGCCCGCGTCGAGCAGCGCGGGAATGCGCCGGGCCGCCACCGAGCCGCCCCCGACAACCAGCACGCGGCGGCCGCTGAACCGTAGCGCCAGCAGGTAGGGCGCAGCCGCACCGGCGACCATGACGGTCCGCCCTCCTTAGCCTCCGGCTGGGGTCGCGCCCAGCGGTACCAGCGGGCAAGGCGGCCCCGGGCCCGGGCAGCGAGCTGCCAGGAGCCGGCCTGCCGCCCGGCCTTCCCCCCAGTCCCTGAGGGTATCGGCACCCGGGCTGGTCCCGGCACCTCGTCAGCCCGCCGGGCGCCCCGGGGCCGGGGCGGACTGGCGCGCCCTCGTCACGTGCAGCCGCGCCGCGGTGTCCGCATCGGCGGCCAGCGCGTCCGGGTCGGCGAGCGCGGCATCGGCCAGCGCGCAGAACGCGGCCGCGGCCACCACCGCGCCGCCCTTCTCCGACACGTTGCTCAGCGCCGGGAGACCGCTGGCGCGCAGCGCGTCCTTGGCTTCCGCGGTGCCGACCAGGCCGGACGGCACGCCGATGACCAGGGCCGGCTGCACGTTCCTGTTCATGATCTCGTCCAGGGCCGCCGCCGCGCCGCCCACCAGCCACACCGCCCCCGGACCGGCCTCGCCGAAGGCCAGCCGTACCGCGGCCGCCGGGCGGCTGATGGCGGCTGTCCGGGCCAGCCGCACGGTCAGGGTCTCCTCGCTCTTGCATACGACCGGGTACCCGGCGATCCCGGCGGCCACCGCGGCGGTGTCGGCCACCACCGGCGCCCCGGCGGCGAGGGCCGCGACGGCCCCGGCCAGCACCTGCTCCTCGCAGACCAGGTCGGTCGCGTAATCAAAGTCGGCGCTGGCCGCGATGACGTGCTCGGTCACCGAACGGCTCAGCGGAGCCAGCCGGCTGAGGTCGATGCGCGACCGCAGGACGCGGTAGGACTCGCTGACCGGCACCCCGTCCCCCGGCACGGCCCTCCCGTCCACGACCGACCCCTTCCAGCCCGTTCCCGGCCTCCCCGGCCGGGCCACCCCGCCCCCGCCAGGCCCGCGCCGGTCCGGCTCTGCCCAGCCAGCATGGCACAAGGCGGCCCGGTGACGCCGCTCGATCGCGCCTCGGACGGGCGGCACACCGCTACACTGTCCAAGCGCGCCCGTGGCTGCGTCCCCGTCCGGTGGCTCTCCGCAATGCCGTGAGCCACCCGGCGACCGGGCGGCAGCGGGAATTGCCGGGGCACACGAATGTGCCGACGAAGTCGGTCACCGGCAAGGTCCCGGGCTCGCTGAATTTCCGGCCCGCTGTCAGGTAACTCCCAGGAGGGCCGGGCGACAGCATCCAGGTGGGACCGGTAGGACGATTTTCGAACTGGCCGGCAGGCACGCGAATGGAGAGTTGATGGGCGCCGAGGCCACAGGGGCGGACAGCCGGGCACACGGGGCGGAGACAGAATCATGACCACTTCCTGGACGGATGACCAGGTGATCGACGACGCGGCGGCGAAGGCGTTCCTCGCCGAAGCCGGTGAGGCCGGCAGAGCACCTGCCGCCAGTGGCTATCGTGATCGCCGCCTACAACGAGCAGGGCGTCATCGGCTCGGTGCGTGGATGCGCTCCCGCGGACCATCTGCGGGCTCGCCACGCAGGCCGTGGTGGTGTCGGACGGCTCGAAGGACGAGACGGTCGGCGAGGCCCGGACGCACGGCGCCCTGGTGGCTGACGTGACCGTGAACCGGGGCCAGGGAGCCGCGCTGCGCCTGGGCTACCGGCTCGCCCGGGAGGGCGGCGCGCAGTACATCGTCACCACGGACGCGGACGGCCAGTACAACCCGGCCGAGATGGAGCGCGTCCTGGCGCCGGTGGTCGCCGGGCAGGCCGACTTCGTCACCGGCTCGCGGAAGCTCGGCAGCCAGGAGACCAAGGACCCGGTGCGCCGCCTCGGCACGTGGCTGTTCGCCGTCACGATCAGCGCCCTGACCGGGGAGCGGATCACCGACACCTCGTTCGGGCTGCGGGCGATGCGGGCCGAGGTCACCGGCGCGGTCCGGCTGGAGCAGCCGCAGTACCAGTCGGCGGAACTGCTCATCGCCGTGCTGTCCCGGGGCTTCCGGGTGGCCGAGGTGCCGGCCACCATCCACAAGCGCCAGGTCGGCGAGAGCAAGAAGGGGCACAACGCCATCTACGGCCTCGGTACGCCGGGGTGGTGGCGGGCACCTGGTGGCGGGAGCGGCGCCGCGGCCCGGTCACCCCGGCCCCCCGGCCAGCCGACCGGGCCGCCGACGGCACCGCCCTGGATCCCGGCGCCGCGGCCAAGCGGGAGCCTGACGCCGCGGGAGCCTGACGCCGCAGGCCTGCCGCAGGGGCGGCGGCCGGCAGAGCACAACACCCGGTCGCGGGTCCTGCCGCGGCCGGGTGTTCTTGATCCCTGATGTGCCGTACCGGGGCTAGTGGTGCGCGTTTGCCAGCCCAGGGCTCACGGGTGTCCAGTGTCACCGGGTAGGCCGGCTGGTACTGCCGGATGGAGTGCCGAGGGACAGGCCCGCCGGGTCAGTGGCGGGCACCGGCCCGCTGGGTCAGTGGCGGGCGCCGGACGTGCTGGTAACGCGGGGCGATCCGCCCCGGGCCTGCGCGCCGGGGACTGCTGCGGCCGTTGAGCCCGGGCCTGGTCGCCGTTGGCCCGTGGCGGCTGGCCATGGCCGCCGGTGTCGTCATGGCCGGCATCCGGCCCGGTGTGCTGGGAGAAGCGTCCCGGGTCCGCCGCGCCGGGCTGGCCTGCTGCCGGCTCCTGCGCGGCCATCGGCTCCCGGCCTTCCACCACCGCCAGCACGTCGGCCGCGGACACCGCGGTCGACGAACAGGACGTAGTGGAAGATCAGGAACCTGAGCGCGAAGGTCAGGCAGTTGGCGCCGAAGTAGAAGATGTCCGCCACGATCAGCCGGGCCGGGTCGTGCAGGCCCATGGACACGGCCACCTGGTTCCCGAGCTTGCTGGCCAGTGTCAGGATGACTCCGGCACCGATCGATACGGCAATGAACGGCAGGGTCTCCTTGACCAGGTGCGGCCTTGCCCTTGCGCTCCCACGCCCAGCGGCTGATCACATAGCTGACGGCCGCGCCGGCCAGCCAGCCGAGGAACCCGGAGAGCCCCGCGGTCAGGTGGGCCGGACCGAGGCAGACGATGTACGTGATCTGGGTGGCGGCCACCGCGCACACCGCGGCCGGGGCGAAGCGGACGAACCGCTTGACCACCGTGCTGCGCAGCCTGCTGCGCAGCGGCGCCGGGACGATTCGCCACAGGGCATCGGAGAGCCCGTGCGGGATGAATGTCATGAGCGTCCTAATTCATTCGGAGACCGAGAGGTCATCCAGACAGGTATACAGTACGGGACCTTGGTGTTGTCCCAGGTACGCGCCCTCCTCTTCAGCAATTACCCAGCTTCGCGCTCAGCGGACCGCTGCCGCCCGAGATCACCGGGGCCAGCTCCAGGAGCCGGCCCGGTACCGGGCGTGCCACAGGTGCGGATCGGTGGAGCCCTTCCAGAAGACGTCGACCGCGCCGCCCGCCTGGCCAGCCGCGAACGGGGCGCCGCCCAGCACGCCCATGCCCGAGCTGGGCCGATAGCTGCCAGCCCTGGCCTGGCTCGGTGCTCCACCAGAGCCCGCCGTGCGAACCCCGCCAGAAGACGTCGGCCGCACTGCCCGGCGGTGACCACGAACGGGCCGCCCGTGACGACGCCGCCCGCAGCCGTGGCCACGCTCCAGCCGGTGCCGGGCACGTACCTGGTGACCCCACACGCCGCTGGGAGCTGCCCGGCCAGGACACGTCGATCGTGCCGTCTGGCCAGCCCCGCCGCAGCGGGCGCGCCGCCCAGCGTGCCCATGCCGAGGCTGGCCGCCTTGGCCCAGGACTGGCCGGGACTGCGGCGGATCTGCCACAGGTGCCCGTCAGTGCCTGTCCAGAACACACTCAGGGGACCGGCACCGGACACCGCAGGCGCGGGGACCGAGGCCAACTGGCCGCCCAGATCCTGCGGCTTGACCCAGCCCTTGCCCGGGTTGTATGGGCGTGCAGAGGTGCCCGCCGGACACGCCGCGCCAGAACACGTCGATCACGCCGCTGGCCCAGCGCCACCGCGGCAGGCCGGCTGCCCATCTTGCCCACGTTCAGCTGGGCCAGCGATGACCAGCCTGACCCGGGTGGTACCGCTTCCCAGAGGTGGCCGTCGCTCCCCGGGCGAACACGGCCGTCGTGCCCGGGGACGACTGGCACCGCCGCGGGCTGCGACGCCAGCGATCCGCCCATGCCGGCCGGGCCGTGCCAGCCGGGCCCGGGGCTGAACGAGACATGCCACAGCTTGCCGCCGGCGGCCCGGTGAAGAAGGCCGTCCACGTCCCCGCTGGCCTGGGCGGCGGCGCAGGCTGGGACGCCTGCCGCGGGACCCGCCGCCCCCGCGACCGACTGCTGGCGTCGAGGTAATCCTCGTCAATATTGATGGTATTCCCGCCATAAGTGACGTTCTGGCCGCCCTGGTACTGGTGAATGCGCTGGTGCAGCGCCCAGTCCGTGGCGGGCAGGACCGGGTCGGCGGTATTGGCGACGCCATTCCACAGTGCGTCGTAGATGACATCCGGCATCGTGTACGGCCGCATTGGAAAAGTTTTTGACCAGGTCGTAGATGCCCGACAGTCGAGTTGCTGTAGAAGCCCGAGTGGTAGCCGAGAGCGTGCAGTTCCCTCGTCCAGGAGGTCGGGAAGCGCAGCACCTGGCGGGCCGAGCGAGGGCGGGAAAGCCTCCATGTCGTAGTAGAGCGGCAGTGCCCGGGCCGAAGCCGAGCATCCGGGCCGGCTTTACCGCGTCCTGGGCCGCGCCGACCGCCTGGCTGGTCCCCGGGCGGAGCTGGCCGAAGCTGGCCTGGGGCCCCACGTAGATGGGGATGAAGTGCCAGCCCGTGGCCTGCTGCTGGGTGACCCAGGCGGCGGTCAGGTTGGGCTGGGCGCAGGCCCGGTCGGCGCCGCCGATGTAGATGCCGACCGCCCGGTACGGGGAGAGCCGCAGCCAGGTCTGCATCGCGCCGCGCTGGGCGCGCGCAGGCGTCGAAGCCCTGGCCCGTGTAGCTGGTCGCGATCGCGGGCAGCGTGCTGGGCGTGGCCAGCGGGCTGGTGGCCAGCCCGCCCGCGGCGGCGGGCGGCGGCGTGCCGCCGCTGCCCTCCGGCGGCATCCGGAGCGAGCCGCTGGCCAGGATCCGGGCGATCTGGGCCCGGTCGGCGCCGTAGGTCGCGGTGACCGTGATCCGCCGGGTGGTCACGACCGTAATCAGCCGGTCACCGGGTAGGCGGCCACATGCGCGGCTGGCGCGTGCGCCGGACGGCCGGACGAGCATCGCCTCGGTGGTCCCGATGAGCGTGGCCGGGCAGCGCTGGTTGCGGCCCGGGGTGCCCAGGTAGAGCACGTGCCGGTCGAACCGGACGCACTGCCGGGGATGGGCCGCCAGGTTGATCACCGGCCAGCGGCGCGGGATCGTGAACGTGGTGCCCTGGTAGGTCGCCTGCCGCACCGCTGGCGCCCGGGCCGGTGACCGCGCCGCGGCCGGGCTGCGCAGCGCGGGCCCCCCGGACACCGCGGCGACGGCGAGCAGGCCCGCGGCCGGCCAAGTCGCGCCCAAATGCCTGAAAAAACGCATGACGAATCCCCCCGCGCGTCACGCCGAATTCACGCTATTCAGCCTGGGACGGCTGACTCTTCATCCTCGACAAAGAGCTTATAGGCTGCAGTTCCGTGTGACTAGAGTGACTGCCCTGGTAAATCCCGGAGATATTCGCTAGCCAGTGGTTGCGGAATATAAAGCAAGTGATAGCGCGATAATCGTTAACTGGCCCGGATTGGCCGGGCCAGCGCTGAAACCGCCGGAACTGCCCGGGCTGGCGTGCCACAGCCGCCGCGGCGGGTCTTTCAGTCCCGCGCCAGGTGATCCGGTCTCGGCGTACGGAGACATCACGAAGCCGTTCGGATAAATGATCTTCGGGTTAGGAGCACCATCCACCGGGCCGCGGCAGGCCTGCCGGGGTGCGCCGGCCGGCGCCGGGCACGTCACCGGCCGCCATGGCCGCGCGGACCGCCTCGATGCCGCCCTCAGCGCGGACCTCCGCCAGGGCGGCCAGGTCCCAGCACTCCTCGGCGTTGACCGACACCGACTCGCCGGTCCGGCGCAGCCGGCCGCGGACCACGAGCAGCCAGGAGCCGAACACCCGGGCCGCGCAGCGCGGCTGGACGGATTCGAAGAACGCCAGGTCCACCGGCCCGGTCCCGTCATCCAGCGTGGCGAAGATGATCCGCATCCCGGACCGGATGGCCGGGGTCTGGGTGGCGACCTTCACCCCGGCGACCAGGATCCGCGAGCCCGCCCGGCAGCGCCGCAGGTCAGCGGAGCGGATCACGTCAAGCTCGCCGAGCAGGCCGTCGTAGAAGCCCAGCACGTGCTGGCTCAGGTCGATGCCGAGGATCTCAAGCTCTGCCTCGACCCGCTCGGCCGTGGTGAGCTCCCGCAGCTCGCCGGCGGGAACCAGCTCAGCGAGACTGTCACCGCCGAAGCCGAGCGGCGCCTGCGCGGCGGCACCCGTGCGGCGGCGCCGGTCCAGCACCCCGACCCGGGCGAGCAGGTCCCGCCGGGACAGGCCGTCCCGCGGGCCACCGTCCGCGCCGATCCCATGCAGCGAGTCGAGGGCGCCGACCAGGACCAGCCGCTCGGCGACCGGGCGGGACGGCGCGGCCCGCTCCCACAGGTCCCGCAGCGACGCATACGGCTGCCCCGCGACGATCCGCGCCACCTCGGCCTCACTGATGCCCTTGACCTCGCGCAGCCCGGCCCGCAGTCCTTCCCCCGGCAGCTTGGTGACCGGCTCGACGCGCCAGTCGCCGGCCGAGGCGTTCGCGTCCACGGGCAGGATCGGCAGGCCGGCCAGCCGGGCATCCGCGACGATGACCCGCTTCGGGTACATCCCCGGGTCGTGGGTGAGCACCCCGGCGTAGAACGCCGCCGGGTAATGCCGCTTGAGCCAGGCCGACTGGTAGGTGGGGATGGCGAACGCCGCCGCGTGCGCCTTGCAGAAGCCGAACCCGCCGAACGCCTCGAGCACCTCCCAGACCCGCTGCACGGTCGCGGTGTCGTAGCCGCGGTCGAGCGCGGTCTCCCGGAACCATTCCCCCGCCTCCTCACGGGACGCGCCGTCGGACAGCTGGCGGCGGATCCGTTCGGCTGACGACAGCCCGCAGCCGGTCATGGCGTGGATGATGCGCAGCACCTGCTCGTGGAAGATGACCACCCCGCCGGTCTCGGCGAGCGTGGCGGCCAGGTCCTCGTGCGGGTAGGCCGGCGCCCGCCGGCCGTGCCGGATATCCAGGTAGGGCGTGACCATGTCGGAGTTGACCGGCCCGGGGCGGAACAGTGAGATGTCCACGATCAGGTCGCCGATGTCCCGGGGCAGCAGCTTGCCCACGAGCTCCCGCTGGCCCGGTGACTCGATCTGGAAGCAGCCCAGGGTGCGGGCGCTGCGGATCATCTCGAACGTCGGCTCGTCCGCGCAGCCGACGGCGTCGATGTCCACCCGCTCGCCCCTGGTCCGCTCCACCTCGGCGACCGTGTAGGCCATCGCCGACTGCATGCGCACCCCGAGCACGTCCAGCTTGATCATGCCCGCGGTCTCCACGTCGTCCTTGTCGAACTGGCTCAGCGGCAGCCCCTCGAAGCTGCGCTCCACCGGGGTCCGGTCCAGCAGGGAGGCATCCGAGAGCACCACGCCGCACGGGTGCATCGCGACGTGCCGGGGCAGCCCGTCGAGCCGCTCGGCGAGCCGGAACAGCCCGGTGAGCTGCGGGATGGCCAGGCCGCTGGCCCGCAGTTCGGGCAGTCTCGGCGAGGGCGCTGCGGATGTGGCCCGCGCGGATGTGCGGGAACGCCTTGGCGACCATGTCGATCTCGTGCGGGGGCAGCCCCAGCGAGGCGGCCACATCCCGGATCGCGCTGCGCGCCCGGTACGTCTCCATCATCGACACGCAGGCGATCCGCTGCTCGCTGTAGGCGTCCACGATCGCGCGGTACGCCTCGATCCGGCGGGCCGACTCCACGTCGAGGTCGATGTCGGGCAGGCCCCGGCGGCTCTCGGACAGGAACCGCTCCATGAGCAGGTCATACTCGAGCGGGTCGATGCCGGAGATGCCGATCAGGTAGTTGACCAGGCAGCCCGCCCCCGAGCCACGGATCGAGCAATGGATGCCGCGGCCGCGGATCAGGCCCGTGACGTCGGCCACGGTCAGGAAGTAGGAGGCCAGGCCGGTCTTGTCGATGATGGCGAGTTCGTGGTCGAGCCGCCGCGCCGCGCGGCGCCGGGCCGCCCGCTGCCCCCGGCCGCCCGGGTAGCGGCGGCGCAGTCCCTCCGCGCACCTCGCGCGCAGCGCGCGGAGCGGGTCATGCCGTGGTCTCCGGCATGAACCGGCCGCCGATGCCCAGGTCCCGCCCGGGGTCCAGGATGCAGCGGTCCGCCAGCGCCGCGGTCGCCCGGAGCAGCCCCTCGGCGACCGCGCCGCCACCGGCCCGGCCCGGCGATCCGGGCCATCTCCGCCCCGCTGGCCAGGTAGGCCTGCGCGTTGCGCCGGGCCAGGTGCCGCTGGCCCAGCGGGGCCAGCTGCCGGGCCGCGTCGAGCACCTGCGCGACCGCGGCGTCGGCCGGGACGGCGTAGCGGACCGCGTTGCTGAGCACCGCGGGCACCCCGGCCTCCTCAGCCAGCCGGAGCATCCGGGCGGCCTGGTGCTGGCTGCCCCGGGTGCGGTGATCAGTGATCTCGATGACCGCCTCGCCGCAGTCCCGCCAGCGGGCCAGGGCGGCGGCGGCCCGGTCCGGCCGCCGGGCGGAGACGGCCCGGCCCACGTCGCTGTCCGGGCCGAGCAGGACGACCAGGCCCGGGCCGCCCGGCGACGAGGTCGTGGCTGACCAGCGGGGCGCCGCGCTGGCCCGCCTGGTGCGCCGCGCTGACCAGCCGGCACAGCGAGGCCCATCCCCGGCTGCCCTCGGCGAGGAAGGTCACCCGCGGGGCATCCTCACTGCGCAGCCGCACCGGGGCCTGGGAGTTCAGCGCCCGCCGCGGAACCTGGCCGTCCTGGCCGTCCTGGCCCGCCGGGCTGGCCTGGCCGGCCGGGGTAGCGCGGCAGGCCGGCTGAGCGCCGCCGGGCGGCTGAGCGTGGCCAGCCGGGGACGCCGGGCTGGCCTGGCCGGCTGGGCTGGCCAGCGCCAGGTCGGTCCCCAGGATGGGCGCGATGCCCGCCTCCGCGCAGGCCACGGCGTGCTTGACCGCGCCGTACAGCCCGTCCCGGTCGGTCAGGGCGAGAGCCCGCATCCCGTGCTGGGCGGCTCCCGCCGCCAGGGCGGCGGGGCTGGCGACCCCGTACCGCAGCGAGTAGGTGGAGGCCACGTGCAGGTGAACGAAGTCGCTGGCCCAGCTGGCTTCGCTAAATCCCATACCCGGGCCAGCGTCCATTGACTGGCCGCGGGATCGCGGCGCAGTTCGTAGACCCCGGCGCGGGCGCTGCCCCCAGGCGACGCCTCCACCCGCCAGAACTCGCACTCCGCCGGGGCGTCCAGGTCGGGAGCCTGCTGCCGCCACCACTCACGGCTGGCCATCCAGTGATCCAGCACACCGCGCACCGTGTAGAGCCTCCCCCGCCAGACGAACCTGGCCGGCACGCCGTCCTGCACCCAGACGTCCGCCGGCTCCCCGTACGTCCTGCTCACTCGCTGCCGCTCTCCCTGCGTATGCGTGAGCCGCCCCGGGGGGGAAGGCAGCTAGGATCAGTAGATCGAATATAGATTCGAGACATGAACGGGCGCAACCCGGGTGGGGCCTAACCGCGGGAAGCAGACCGGGCGGGAAACTGGCTCTGGCCAGGGCTGAGCCAGGCGGGGGAAGGCCAGCTCAGGCGGGGAGGCCGGATGGCTCAGGCGGGAGGCCGGATGGCTCAGGCGGGAAGGCCGAGGCTCAGGCGGGAAGGCAGGCCATCCGTCCCAGGATGCCCACGGCGTGGGCGAAGAAGGCCGCCCGGTCCGTGATCACGTTCTCGAACTGGCCGAACAGCTCGAAACTCACCAGGCCGAACAATGCGGCCCACGAGGCCACGGCCGCCGCGGCCACCGCATCGGGCACCCCGGCCAGCGCCGACTCACGCAGCCGGGCAGCATCACCGGCGAATGACCCCGGGAGTGGCGGGATGCCGTCCGGAAGCCGGATCCTGCCCGCCTGACCGGCCTGGCTGACGATCGCCCCGAAAACCGTGGCGGCCCGGGCGGCCGGCCCGATGGTCTGCTCCGGCGCCTGGTAGCCGGGCACGGGTGAGCCGTAGACCAGCGCGTACTCATGCGGATGGGCCAGGGCCCAGTCCCGGATGGCCTGGCAGACAGCCCGCCACCGGCACGGCGAAGTCCCCGGCCGGGCAGCCCGCGTCCGCCCGCTCCGCCACCTCGCCGATCGCGTTGTACCCGTCGATGATCAGCGCGGTCAGCAGGTCGTCCCGGCTCGGGAAGTAGCGGTAGATGGCCGAGGAGACCATGCCCAGCTCCCGGGCCACCGCGCGCAGGGACAGCCCGCCCGCGCCCTCCGTGGCCAGCTGGCCGCGAGCGACGTCGGTGATCTCCCTGGTGAGCTCGGCACGGACGCGCTCCCGGGCAGTTCGGCTTGCGTTCACCCGGCCATCTTAGCAGAGCATCGAGACAAAAAGAGAGCATTGCTCTTGCAATACACGACTAGACACGCGAGCATCGATTCTATCGAAGAGCATCGCTCTTGCAATTGTCGTCAAGGAGCCGTCATGGCCACCAAGCCGCTCTGCACCAGGCCCTCGCTGAGCACCCTGCACGAGGAGTACGCCAAGAAGTCGCGCATCGACGAGGAAGCGCCGGTGACCTCGACCGCCAGCATCCTCATCGGCGCACCGCCCAGCCGGGTCTGGGCGGTAGTCGCCGACGTGGCGCGCTGGCCCTCCTGGCACGCCCCGGTGACCGTGCTCAGCCTCGGTGAGGTTCGCCCCGACGCCGTGATGCGCTGGAAGCTGGGCGGCACCACGATCCGGTCCACTTTCGCCGTGGTCGCCCCGGAACGCGAGCTGACCTGGACCGGCCGCGTCCTCGGCTACAAGGCGGTGGACCAGCACCTGGTAGAACCGGCCGGGGACGGCCACACCGAGGTCACCATCCGCGAGTCGCTGGCCGGGCCGCTGCTCCCCCTGCTCTTCAGCCAGGCCAGGCTGCACGCCCAGCACCAGCGGTGGCTCACTGACCTGAAGACCCGGGTCGAGCAGCCCTGACCCCCCTCCGCCCCCGCCTCCCTCCGCCCGGCCCCGGGCCCATCGCCGTGATCTTGACTTGGGTGTCGTTCTAACGACACCCAAGTCAAGATCACAAATCGCGGGGCCGCCCCGGCCGCGGCACCTGAGTACCAGAGGGCACATCAACACCTTGGGGCTCTCCGGTCACTCCGGGCATCCGGCTCCGGCACCCCGGCGGTATCGGACATCCCGGCGGGATGGGCCGGGACAGCCGATACCCGGCACTCTTCGCAAGGGCGGATGCCCGGGCCACCCGAATCCCTAGACTCCGCCGCATGGCACACAGTCCCGGCGGCCACCGGCACGCCCGAGGCCTGACCCGCTGGGGCATCCCGGCCTGGGGGCTGGGGGCCGCGGCCGCGTGCGGAGTGGCGGCCGTGGTAGCGGTGGCGGTGGGCATCTCGCAGGCCACCGCCTCCCCAGCCTGCGCGGCAGTCAGCTTCACACCCGCCGCCGCCCGCCCCGCCACGGCCACCCTGCTCGCGGCCGCCCGGGCAAACACAGCCACCCGATCCGGGGCAGCCGCCGCGCCAGGCGGCGGCGAGGCCACCCACTACGTGCTGCAGCCCGGCACGGGCAACTGCTCCTACCCCGGCCTGCCCGGCCGGGCAGCTGTACGTCGCGCTGTCCCCCGGCGAGTACGCTGCGGGCGCCGCGTGCGGCAGCTACCTGCAGGTGTCCGGCCCGGACGGGTCGGTGACCGCTGAGGTGGTCGATCAGTGCCCGCCGTGCGGTGCCGGGCACATCGACCTGAGCGAGCAGGCGTTCGCCCGGATCGCCCCGCTCAGCGCTGGCCTGGTCGGCGTGAGCTACCACACGATTGCCGACCCGCCGCTGCCCGGCCCGCTGTCCGTCCTGGTGAAGACCGGGTCGTCCGCCTATTACCTGGCCCTGCTGCCGGTGAACACCGGCAACTCACTGGCCAGCGTGCAGGTGAGCAGCCCGTCGCATGGCTGGCAGGACCTCACGCGGGCCAGCTACGGGTACTGGCTGGCCCCCGCGGGCCTCGGCGCCGGGCCGTTCACCGTCCGGCTCACCGACTCGGCCGGCCACCAGGCCACCCTGACCGGGATCCAGCTCAGCCCGGGGGCGGTCCAGGCCACCAGCACCTGGATGTACGGCCGCGGGAGCGCGGCGGCACCCCCGGCGGCCCCGGCCGCCGGGACCCCGGCGGCCACCACTGCGGGCCGCTCCCCCGCCGCGGCCAGGAAGGCCAGGAAGGCGCGGCGCCACCGGAAAGCACCGGTCACCGCTGCCCCGTCGCCGTCCCGGCACCCCGCCCCTGGCGGCACCGCCGCCGGTGCGCTCGCCGGGTCTCCCACCCCGTCCTGCTACGCCCGCCAGACGCCGGCCGGGTAGGTGACCGGGGCCGGGTCAGCCCAGCCGGCGGGGAGCCCGAGCACGGACGGCAGCCGGGCCTGGCCAGCCTCGGTGACCCGGACCACCCGGCGCCGCTGTCCCCGGGCGACCCAGCCGAGTTCGAAGAGCCGGTCGGCCAGCGCGGTGCCGAGCGGGCCGGCCAGATGATGCCGCTGCTCGGACCAGTCGAGGCAGTACCGTGCGGCTGGCCGCCGGGCCAGTATGGCGTCCAGGTCGATGCCGAGCTCACCGAGGACGGCCTCGCCGTCCGGGGTGAGCCGGTAGCTCAGGTCCCGTCCCGGCGCGGACAGCCGGTCGTGCACCGCCTGGTCGGGATGATGCCACCCGTCACCCCCGGCTAGCAGCCCGTGGCTGAGCAGGCCGGCGAACAGGCCCACCCCCAGCCGACCGGCCAGGTGGTTGTAGCAGGTCCGGGCTTCGCGCAGGGCGCGGGCGTAACTGCCCTGGCGGAGTGAGCGGATCGGCTGCTCCGGGGAGATCCGGGCGATCGCTTCGAGGGCGTCCGCGACCGAGGGGGAGGCGAGCCGGTAGAACTTCGACCGCCCGGCGGGCCGCACCGTGACCAGCCCCGCCGCCGTCAGCCGGGCCAGGTGCTCGCTGACCGTGGAGGGCGCCACCCCCGCCTCGGCGGCCAGCCGGCTGGCGGGCAGCGCGCGCCCGTCTACCAGGGCCATCAGCACCCGGGCCCGCGTCGGGTCCCCGATGAGCGCCCCGATCGGCGCGATATCCGCCTCGCCTCGCTCCGCGCTACCGCGTGCAGCCTCGCGGCGCACCGCTCCAGCGCGTGCCGCCTCACCGCGCGCTACCCCGGCACCTGACATGCCGCTGCCCCTGGTCTCCGTTTCCGTCTCCGCTGCTCGCCTCACCCCTAGCACGCTAGCAAGCGGACACTTCGGCCCAGGCCGAACGATCCGGCGGGCAGACTCCGGCCCATGGACGCATCGACCGAACGCGATCCTGCGGCCAGGGAAGGCTCCTGGGCACCGCTGCTGGGCACCGCTGCTGGCCGTGGCCCTCGGCTAGCCGCGCAGCCAGTCATCGGAGAGTGCGGGCCGGGCGGGCTTCCCATACCGTCCACAGCGGCCGGTACCCACGCTGGTTCCAGAACGGCCCGCCCAGCGGGTTGACCTGGTCGTGGTGCAGCAGCGTGAGGGCGACGCCAGCGGCCTCGGCGGTGCGGTGGAACTCGGCCACCAGCGCGGCCCCGACACCGCTGCCGCGCTCCTCCGGCCGCACGGTCATCAGCTCCAGGTAGGAGACCGGTGCCGGCCGCGCCAGCGGGGCGATCCAGCCCGACGACTCGGGCCGCTCCGCGTAGAGCAGTCCGACCGGCCGGGCGTCCCGCTCGGCCAGCCAGATCCACGGATCCGGCCCGGCCAGCGCGGTCCCGGCTTCGCGGCGCAGCGCCGGGACCGTGTCCGGCCGCTCGATGACGGTGCCGAAGCAGGCGTCGTACTGGATGGTCTCCAGGCCGAGCTGGACCACGGCGCGGGCGTCGGCCACCCCGGCCTGCCTGATGTGCACCCCGTCCGGCCGGGCGGGCGCGGGCCCGGGCCCGCGCCCGGGGAGGCGCGCAGCGATGACCGCCCGCGGCACGAGCCCGTGGGCGAGCAGCGTCCGCACCCCCTCGATATCCCGGCTCGGCCAGGTCACCACGGCCGCGGTGTCGTCCTCCGCGGCGGCCGGCAGCCCGGACAGGTGCCCGGCCCACTGGGCCAGCAACTGGTCCAGCGCGGCCCGCACGCCCGCGGCGGCGATCTGCGGCCGCAGCTCGAACCGGCGGGCCGCGCCCCAGGTCGCGTCCAGCGTCCCGGCCGGCGCTGCCCAGTGCTCGCAGGTGCCGGCCCCGGCCAGCGAGCCCTCCGCGGCCGCCGGGACGGCAAACCGGGTCCCGCATCCCGCCACCTGCGGAGGCTCCGGGAGCAGCGGGTCGAGTTCCGCCCAGCGGCGGGCGACCTCCCTGGTGATATGGCCGCCGTCAGGGGCGTCAGCGCTGCGGTTCAGGGGGTTGGCGCCCAGCCCGGCATCGGGAATCCGGCCAGCAGGTCGCGGACCTGGCCGGAGATCCGCTCGATGGCGGGCTCGTCCTCCTTCACCGCCGCGGTGATCGCCTCGTCCATCCAGGCCGCGATCTGCGGCATGTGCTCCTCGCGCAGGCCGCGGGTGGTGATGGCCGGGGTGCCCAGCCGTACCCCGGACGGGTCGAACGGCTTGCGCTGGTCGAACGGGACCGTGTTGTAGTTCAGCTCGATGCCCGCCCGGTCCAGGGCCTTGGCGGCCGGCTTGCCGCCGATGCCCTGCGGGGTGAGGTCCATCAGGATGAGGTGGTTGTCGGTGCCGCCGGACACGAGGTTGTAGCCGCGCTCGGTCAGCGCCGCCGCCAGCGCCTTGGCGTTGGCCACCACCTGGTGGGCGTAGTCGCGGAACTCCGGCCGGGCCGCCTCGTGCAGCGCTACCGCGATGCCCGCCGTGGTGTGGTTGTGCGGGCCGCCTTGCAGGCCGGGGAACACCGCCTTGTCCAGCGGGGACGCGTACTCCGCGGTGGACATGATCATGGCGCCGCGCGGCCCGCGCAGGGTCTTGTGCGTGGTCGTGGTGATCACCGGGGCGTATCCCACCGGGGAAGGGTGCGCGCCGCCGGCGATGAGGCCGGAGATGTGCGCGATGTCGGCGACCAGGATCGCGCCCACTTCGGCGGCGACCTCGGCGAAGAACGGGAAGTCGATGGTCCTGGGGATCGCCGTGCCGCCGCAGAAGATCACCTTTGGGCGCTCGGCCAGCGCCAGGTCACGGACCTGGTCCATGTCGAGCCGGCCGGTGTCGGCCCGGACGCCGTACTGCACCGAGCGGAACCACTTGCCGGTGGCCGAGACCGACCAGCCGTGCGTGAGGTGCCCGCCCATCGGCAGCGCCATGCCCATCACCGTGTCGCCGGGCTGCAGGAACGCCAGGTAGACGGCGAGGTTGGCGGGCGAGCCGGAGTACGGCTGCACGTTGGCGTGCTCCACGCCGAACAGCGCCTTGGCCCGGTCCCGCGCGATCGTCTCGATCTGGTCGATGAACTGCTGGCCCTCGTAGTACCGGCGGCCCGGGTACCCCTCGGAGTACTTGTTGTTAAGGACCGAGCCCGTGGCCTCCAGGACGGCGACCGAGGCGTAGTTCTCCGACGGGATGAGCCGGATCTTCTCGAACTCCCGGCGGGCCTCGGCCTCGATCAGTTCGCCGATCTCCGGGTCCGTGCTCATGACGTGCGGAATGGGCGGCTGGTGCATGACGACCTCCTCGCCACGAGGCTACACAGTGTTGGCTCGGGGGGACGACCCCCCGAGCCCCCCGGCATCCGCCGGCTCGGAGGGAGCCCGCCTGCGGCGGGTCCCCGCCTCGCCGGGCGGATAGCGCCGGTCGGGCATTACCCGGTGCGCAGGTCCGCCATGTCCTGGGTGCCGAGCACGGCGAGCAGCCGCAGCTTCTGGGCCGCCTCGCTGCCCGGCGAGGCGGTGTACGCGATGACCCGGAGGTCGCTGCCCTGGACGGTGAGCACGTCGCAGTCGACGGTGATCGGCCCGAGGTCCGGGTGGTCCACGGTCTTACGGTCCCGGTCGTGGTTCCCGACGGCCCGCTGGTCCCACAGCGCGGCGAACCGCGGGCTGGCTTCGCGCAGGTCGGCGACCAGGCGCCGCAGGTCCGGGTCCGCGGGATACCGGGCGGTCGCGGCCCGCAGGTCGGCCACCGCGGACGCCTCGAACCGCGGCTCGTCCTCCGGGGTGTGCCGGATCCGGGAGCCGCCGTCCCCGGTGAAGTGCCGCCACAGCACGTTGCGGTCCCGGCCCCGCTTCCCGGCGGGGTCACCGACCAGGGCGGCCCACAGCGGGTTCCAGGCCAGCAGCGTCCAGGCCGCGTCGTACACGCTGACCGGGGTGCCGGTGAGCTGGTCGAGCAGCCGCTGCAGGCCGGGCGTGAGATGGGACGGCACCAGCCCCGGGCCGGGAACGGGCTGCCCGCCGAGCAGGAACAGGTGATCCCGTTCCGCGTCGGACAGCCGCAGCGCCCGGGCCAGGGCCGCCAGGACCTGGGCCGACGGTGCGGCGGACCGGCCCTGCTCCAGGCGGGTGAGGTAGTCCGCGGACAGGCCGGCCAGCAGGGCCAGCTCCTCCCGGCGCAGGCCGGGCGCCCGGCGGGTGCCCTGATCCGGCAGGCCGGCCGCGCCCGGGCCGAGCCGGTCCCGCCAGGCCCGCAGCGCCGAGCCCAGCTCGGTATGAGCGGTCATCTCCCCAGTATGCGCGGCCGGCCGGGACGCATCCTGGTACCGCCAGTCCCAGGAAAGGCAGCCGGCTGGGCGGCCGCGCGGCCAGGAAGCAGGCTGGGCACCATGACAACGACACTCATCACTGGGGCCACCAGGGGACTGGGCCGCCAGACCGCCCGCCAGCTCGCCGCCGCCGGGCACACCGTCTACCTCGGCGCCCGCGACGAGCAGCGCGGCCGGGAAGCGGCCGCCCCGATCGGCGCCCGCGCCCTCCTGCTCGACGTGACCAGCGACGAGTCGGTCCAGGCCGCAGCGAAGCCCGTCCCGCTCAATCCTGCTGGGCGGCACGCTCGGCCAGGGTGACCACGCCGATCGCCTGGGCCTGGGTCATGTTCAGGCCCCCGGCGATCGCGTAGGCGGCATGGCGCTCCAGTTCCGTCAGCGGGCCGTCGGCCGTGCCGATCCGCAGCACCTGGGCCAGGAACCATTCCCGGGCGTCCGGGGTCAGCTGCTGGGCGACCTGGCCGAGGGCGTGCCCGGTGGCCTCGGCCGACTGGGGGACGTCGGACAGCAGGCCGGGGTCAGTGAAGCCCTGCTCGCCTGCCCCCTGGATGGCGGCCACCGCGGCCTGCCGGGCGGCCGGGCTGCCCGGGTCACCGGCGTGCAGCATGGCCGTGGCGGCGGCCCGCATCCCGGCCGGCAGCGCGGCCTGCATCTGGGCGGCGGTCGGCAGCCTGAGCACGTCGGTCACGTACCGCGTTTTGCAGGTCAGGCACTGCACGTGCTCACCCACCTTGTTCAGCGGGATGACCGGGATGAAGAACAGGGTGAAGAAGCGCCGCCCGGCCCGGTGCCGGTACTGCCGGTCGCCACCGCACTTGCGGCAGTGGAACACGCCCTGCCCGATGGTGTGATAGAAAACCCGCAACCCGAAGATGATCAGCAACTCTGGCTCCTTCCCCGGTCCTGCCGCCGGCATCGGTCCGTCCCGCGCACAGCGCGGACCATGCTGCCCTAGCCGCCGCCCGCCCGGCAGCCCCGGTCCCAAACTGTGACATCTCATCTCACCGGCTCATCTCCCGGGCACATGTCCCGGGCTCATCTCCCGGCAGCATCGCGGTGACGAACTCGCGGGGCAGCCCGTGCGTCTCGTGCAGGTAGCGGAGGTCGTCCTCGGTGAGCGGCCCGCTGGTGCCGCGGCGGGCCAGCACGGACCGGCCGCGGGCGAGCAGCCCGGCGAAGCGCCGTTCCTCGGTGAGCAGCACCTCCCGGATCTGCCCCGGGCCGGGCCGCCCATCCCCCGGGCCGCCCAGCCTGAAGTGCGCCGCGGCCCCGGCCACGAGCTCCCCCGGCAGGTCACCGAGCGTGCGGGCGGGATCCTCCCGCCACAGCGCGGTCAGGGCGCGCCGGATCAGCCGGCGCAGCACGTAGCCGCGCCCGGTACTGGACGGCCGCACCCCGTCGCCGAGCACGACGACGCTGGCCCGCAGATGGTCGGTGACCAGCCGGGCCGGCGGATCACCCAGCCCCGGCCAGAGCCGGCCCACCGCGCCGGACCACGGCCGCAGCAGGTCGCAGTCGTAGACGGAGGGAACGCCCTGCACCACGGTGAGCAGCCGTTCCAGGCCCATCCCGGTGTCCACGCACGGCCGGGGCAGCGGCTGCAGCGTGCCGTCCCCGTGCCGTCGGTAGCGCAGCATCACGTGGTTCCACAGCTCCACCCAGCGCCCGTCCGTGGACGGGGTGCCCTGCGGCGGCCCGGACCCGGTCCAGGCGAACAGCTCGGAGTCGGTGCCGCACAGCCCGGTCGGGCCGTTGGACCACCAGTTCTCCGCCCCGGTCAGCTCCACCGGCACGCCCAGGTCAGCCCAGGTGCCGGCCAGCCCGGTGTCTGGGCAGGCCTGGTCGTCGCCGCCGAACACGGTGGCGTGCAGCCGCCCCGGCTCCAGCCCGAACCCCCCGGTGACCAGCTCGAAGCCCCAGCGCAGGCTCTGCGGGCCGGGGTAGTCGCCCAGTGACCAGGAGCCGAGCATCTCGAACAGGGTCAGGTGGGTCAGGTCGCCGACCTCCTCCAGGTCGGTGGTGCGCAGGCAGCGCTGGACCCCGGTGAGGCGGTTCCCGGCGGGGTGCGTTAGGCCGCTCAGATACGGCGTCAGCGGGTGCATGCCGGAGGTGGTGAAGAGCACCGGGTCGCCGGGCGGCGTTATCAGGGAGTGCGAGGCGACCCCATGGTGCCCGCGTTCTCGGAAGAACTCGAGGAATGTCGGTGACGACCTGCTGATGGTCCATGTCCGGCCCTTTCCGGGGTTGAGTGCGCCGGAAAGGGCCGCGGCACGGGCCAGGAGAGACCGCGCTGGCGGGCCGTTTCCGGTCACCAGCGGGAGGAGAACGAGGTCAGGCAGCGGCGGCCGGCGGGCGGATAGCTCGCGCGGCCGCGACCGTGTGCTGCGGGATGACCTGCATGGGATCCAGGATACCCGGGCTACCGGACCCGGCCCCAGCGCTTTATCGCCGCCCGCTCGGCCAGCGTCCAGGCAGTGGTCGTCAGCAGGTACAGCCCGGCCGCGAGGGGGACCACGGCCGCCATCACCACGGTCCCGAACGGGAGCAGGCGGCCGAGCGCGGCGACGGCACGTTCGGCCGCTGGAGCCCCCGGGCCCCCCGAGGTCACCGCGGCTGCCGCCGCGGGTGCCGCCGCCCGCCGGGCGGCCCGGACGGCGAGCACGGCGACCCCGGCCAGCAGCGCGAACAGGACCGCGAACACGAGGCCCTGCGGGCTGAACGGCCCAGCCCCGGCCAGCCACCGGCTGCCCAGCGACGCGGCGAGCAGCCGGTGCCCGAGGAGCGTGTTCGGCGCCCCGGCGACCGAGCGGGACAGGAACAGCCGGTACATCACGGAAAAGAACGGGATCTGCAGCAGGAGCGGCAGGCACCCGGCGTACAGGCCGGTGCCCTCCGCGCGCTGCAGGGCGGCCAGCTCGGCGCGCAGCCGTTCCGGGTCGCGGGCGTGCCGCCGCTGCACTTCCTGCATCTGGGGCAGCAGCCGGTTCCGGGCCTTCTCGCCGCGGAACGCGAGGTAGCCCAGGGGCAGCAGGCCCAGCCGGATGAGCATGGTGAACGCGACGATGGCGGCTGCCGCCGCAAACCCGCCGAGCAGCGGCGCGGCCACGGCGGCGAGCCAGCAGACGAGGTGGTAGGCGGAATCGACCGGGATGCCGAACAGGACAGACATGGTGATGAACCCTCCAGCGGGTCACGGAACCGGATGACAGCTGGAGACGGCCGCGTGGCCACGGCGCATCGCTGGGGGCGGGCCAGCCCCGGGGGGACGGCCCGCCGCGGCGCGGGATCAGCGCGGGATCAGGCGGCCGCCGGGACCGCCGAGGGGGCCCGGGGACGGGGACGGCCGCGTGCGTCCGGGTCGCGTTGCGGCAGGAAGGCCGCGCGCCAGGACTTCTCCCGCAGCGCGGCGGCGCGGCAGCCGAGCGGGATGGCGAACGCCGCGGCGGCGATCCGGGCGCCCTGCGCGAGTGCCACGGCGAGTATCGCGGTCAGCGTGACCGCGGCCAGCAGCACCAGGCCCGAGGAGTCCCCGCGGGCCAGCAGCGCGGCGTGCTGGCCGCCCGCGTACCCGCACGCGTCGAGTAGCGCGGTGACGAGGAGCGGGATCACGGCGGCCTCCGCTGGGCGTCCCGGGGTGGCTGCCCCCAGGGTACGCCCGTCAGCCAGCCAGGCTCGCCTGCACCGCGTTGACCAGTGCCATCTTGCGGCTGTCGTCGGCCAGCCCGAGGCCCATCCGGTTCATCACGTAGGCGCCCGCCACGCCGGCCTCCGGGTCGGCCCAGGCGGACGACCCGCCGAACCCGTCGTGGCCGAACGCGGCCGGATTGGGCCCGAAGTGGCCTTCCGGGCCGGACAGGGCGAAGCCGAGGCCGAACTCCAGCGGGAAGCCCAGCACCAGGTCGGTGCACCGGCCCTGCCCGGTCCGGGCGGCCTCCATGGCGGCCCGGCTGATCACCCGCTGCGAGCCGTCGGCCAGCGACCCCATGATCGTGGCCAGGGCCAGGGCCGTGCCGTGCCCGTTCGCGGCCGGGATCTCCGCCATCCGCCAGCCCGGCTCGTTGGCCTCGGCCCCGGTGAGCATCGGGTTGAGCAGCGCGGCCTGAGCGGCCGGGTGGGCGTTCGCGAACGCCTCCATCAGGGCGGACTGCTCGGCCTCGGTGGGCTGGACCTGCTGCATGTCACTGCACCGCGGCAGGTCCGCGGCGTCCAGCCCGATGCAGAAGTCGGCGCCCAGCGGCCGGGCCACCTCGGCGGCGAAGAACTCGCCCAGGGTCTGCCCGGTGACCCGGCGCACCACCTCGCCGGCCAGGAAGCCGAACGTGACGGCGTGGTACCCGCTGACCGTGCCCGGCTCCCACAGCGGCGCCTGGGCGGCCAGCAGGCTGGTGATCTTCTCCCAGTCCTGCCAGTCGGTCACGGTGATGGGAGTGGTCAGCCCGGACAGCCCGGCGCGGTGCGACATCAGCCAGCCGAGCGTGATGCCGCCCTTGCCGGCCGCCGCGAACTCCGGCCAGAACCTGGCCACCCGGTCCTCCGCGTCGAGCCCGGCCCGGTCCACCAGGATGGCGACGCACAGCGCGGTCATGTTCTTCGTGGTGGACCAGACGTTGGTCAGCGTGTCCGCCTGCCAGGGCCGGGTACGGGCCGGGTCGGCCCAGCCCGCCCACAGGTTGACGACCGGCTCCCCGCCGGCCACGACCGCGACGCTCGCCCCGATCTCGCCACGCTGCGCGAAGTTCTCCGCGAACGCGTCCCGCACCCGCTCATACCCGGCCTCGACGGTGCCGTTGATCTGAATGCCGCCGCCCTCACGGGTCTGCGTGCCCGTCCCCTCCATGGCGCCACCTCCGGCTCATAGTCAAGCGCGTGTGATCGCGCTTGGGGAGACCCCCGCCGGGGGGACGACCGGCAGCCCCGGTGGCGGTCCGGCGGTGATGAGCCGGTCCAGCGCCGCGGTGTCCAGGTGGGCGGCCACCAGGCTGGCCAGCGTGTCCAGCCGGGCCTGCCGCGCGGCGGCGAAACTGGTGTCCGGGGCGGCGGTGAAGTCCCGCCCGGCCAGGGCCGCGACCTCGGTGAGGAACGCCCGCCGGAACTCGTCGCACTCCAGCGTGCCGTGCCAGGTGGTACCCCACACGGCCGCGGACCGGCAGCCGCCCGGGAAGGGACCGGCGGCCCCCTCGGCGACGGCCGCGATGCCGTGGTGGATCTCGTAGCCGGTGACCTCGGCCCCGTAGCCGGTCCCCCGCGGCAGGCCCAGCACCTTCCGCGGGCCGAACGTCACCCGCACCGGGAGCAGGCCCAGCCCGGCGACGGTCCCGGCCCGGGACTCGACGCGGTCCTCGATCTCGGCGGCGAGCATCTGGTACCCGCCGCAGATGCCGAGTACCGGCCGCCCGGCCCGGGCCCGCGCCGCGATCGCGTCCGCCAGTCCCCGTTCCCGCAGCCAGCCCAGGTCGGCGACGGTGGCCCGGGACCCGGGCAGCACGACCAGGTCGGCGTCGGCCAGCTCGGCCGGGCTGGCCGCGAACCGGACCAGCACGCCCGGCTCCGCCGCGAGGGCGTCCAGGTCGGTGAAATTACTGATCCGGGGGGTCCGGACCACGCTCACCCGGAGAACCTCGTTCCCGAACGCACCGCGTCCCCCCGCTGACCCCAGCCCGCCCGCGGCGTCCAGCGCCAGTGAGTCCTCCATGTCGAGGTCGAGTCCCTCCGCCCACGGCAGCACGCCGAGCACCGGCCGGCCGGTGAGGCCGGTGATCATGTCCAGGCCCGGGGCCAGCAGGCCGGGATCACCGCGGAACTTGTTGATCACGAACCCGCTGACCAGCGCCTGGTCGGCCGGGCTGAGCAGGGCCAGGGTGCCGTACAGCGCGGCGAACACGCCGCCCCGGTCGATGTCCCCGGTCACGATGACGGGCAGCCCGGCCGCGCGGGCCAGCCCCATGTTGGCGATGTCGGTGTCCCGCAGGTTGATCTCCGCCGGGCTGCCCGCCCCCTCGCAGATGACCACGTCGTAGGAGGCCCGGAGGCCTCGAGGCTGTCCAGGGCGACGGTGAGCAGGTGCTGGGAGTGGTGCCGGTACTCGGCGGCGCTCACGTCATCGGCCGGCTGGCCGAGCACGATGACGTGGGTGCGGGTGTCGCTGCCCGGCTTGAGCAGCACCGGGTTCATCCGCGCCTCCGGCTCGATGCCCGCCGCCGCGGCCTGCATGGCCTGAGCCCGCCCGATCTCCGCGCCATCGGCGGTGACATAGGAGTTGAGCGACATGTTCTGCGCCTTGAACGGCGCCACCCTGATGCCCCGCCCGGCCAGCCAGCGGCACAGCCCCGCGGTGAGGACGCTCTTCCCGGCGTCCGACGTGGTCCCCGCGACCAGCAGCGCGCCTTTCACGGCCGCCGGCCCGTCCTGGTGCCCACGGCCCTGCTGCTTGCATCCCGGCTGCCCACGGCCCCGACCCTAGCGGCAGGCCGCCGGTTGCCCGTCTCGCGGTCGTTATGTGTCCAGCGTGTGACCTTGGGCGTGCACAATAAGAGGTCCGGCGCCTGTAGCTCAGCTGGATAGAGCGGCTGCCTTCTAAGCAGCGGGTCGCGGGTTCGAGTCCTGCCAGGCGCGCCAGCCAAAACTCCCCCGGCAAACAGCAATCGCAGCCGATTGACACCCACGTTTGACACCTATTCCTGGTCTGCACCGCCACCGTGGCCGAGCGCATCACTGATCCGGCCGAGCGCGTCGCGTTGCGCCTGGCGGTCCTCGTGGGTGTAGATCTCCAGCGTCACGGCCAGCCGTGAGTGGCCAAGGATCAGCTGCGCGTCGCGGGCCGGGACGCCGAGGTTCTTGAGCAGAGTCGCGGCAGTATGCCTCAGATGGTGCACCTTGATTCGCCGCAGGTCATTGTGGCCGCAGATGCGCCGGAATGACCGCACCAGATTGCGCGGCCCGATGGGGCGGCCAGTGCGCGTCGTGAACACGAGCCCGTTATCTTCCCAGGCCCGGCCGAGTTCCAGACGATCGGCGGCCTGTGCCTCACGGCGAAGCGTAAACATGTCGTGGACTACCGGCAGCAGCGGCAGGTCGCGGCGGCCTGCGGCGGCGGCTTTGGTGTTCATGTCACGGACGCGGCGGACGATCAGCCGCGCGGCCGGCCCCGAACCGCCGGGCTGGGGGAGCTGCACCAGAACCGGTCCGTCGTGCAGCCGATCCGGCCGGTGCCTGGCATTCCCCGGCGGGACGGAAAACCCATCCCCTCTCATGACCGCGGCGATCGCACCGGCCCGTACCCAGCCCAGTGCGGCCACGGCACCGGTGACGGGTCGTGTGGCTGCTGGCGGGCACGGCGGGCATGGTTGCCGTGGTGACCGGCGCCGTGCTCGCTGGGCGGTCACGCG
>CAVYEA010000019.1:0-82795 GCA_963767385.1 uncultured Actinomycetes bacterium
CGGGTCATCCGGTGTGGCTGGTGATCCGGGTGGTCGAAGATCATCACCTGGATACCTCTGCGTTTCACGCGGCCCGGCGGACCGGGGGTGCGGGGACGGCGGGGTATGACCCGGACATGCTGGTGACGCTGCTGATGTGGGCGTATGCGCAGGGGGTCACCTCCTCGCGGCGGATCGAGGCGGCGTGCTGGTCCGATGTGGCGTTCCGGGTGATCTGCGCGGGCAAGGCGCCCGATCATGTGACGATCGCCCGGTTCCGGGCCGCGTTCCCCGGGGCGGCGGAAAGCCTGTTCGCGGAGGTGCTGGTGTTGTGCGCGAAGCTGGGAATGGGGAAACTGGGGACGATCGCGCTGGATGGCACGAAGGTCGCCGCGAACGCCTCCAAGGCGGCGAACCGGACGAGGAGACGCTGCGCAAGCTGGCCGCTGAGGCGGCGGCGGAGGCAGCGAAGGCTCACGCGGCTGCCGATGCGGCCGAGGATGAGCTGTTCGGCGAGGGGCAGCGCGGTGATGAGGTCCCGCCGGAGGCGGCGAACCCGGCCACCCGCGCTGAGCGGATCGCCGCCGCGCTGGCGGACCTGGAAGCAGAACGGCAGGCGTCAGAGCGGGAGCGGGAACAGCAGGCGAGGCGTTCTGGGAGCGGCGGCAGGCGGGCACCGGCGGGGCGCCGCCGGCAGATCGCGGCAGGCGGCCCGGGCGAAACTGGAACAGGCCCGCGCTGAGCGGACGGCGCAGCTTGCGGGCTGCACGCGCGGGCGGCCGGGCCACGGGTGCCCGGCAGCCGCCGGGATCGTCCCCGGGCCGGGATCGAGGACTACCGCCTGGTCAAGGCCGCCCGCGAGGCCCTGGCCAAGGCGGAGGCCAGGGCCGCGCAGGCGGAGCGGAAAGCCAGCCAGAAGAAAGACCCTGGCCGGCCTCAACATCACCGGCCCGGACTCGCGGCTGATGCCGGTCCGCGGCGGCGGGTTCATCCAGGGTTACAACGCCCAGAACATGACCAGCGAAGACGGGCTGATCATCGCCACCGAGCTCACCTGCGACACCACCGACACCGGGTGGTTCACCCCGGTGCTGCGCCAGGCCGAAGACGCCGCCGCCCTGATCACCGCCCATCAGCCGCCACCAGCCCGTCCTGCCCCTGCGGGCCAGGACGGCAAAGGCAGCCAGGACGGCAAGGGCAGCGGGATCGGGCTGGTGCTCGCTGACGCCGGCGACCGTCCGGGACAACCTCACCGCCGCCGGCCCCGGCCCGCTCATCGCCACCGGCAAGCACCGCGACCTGGAGAAAACAGCCCGCCAGGCCGCCGCCGGGGACACCACCGGCCAGGACGGCGCAGACGAGGAGGAAGACCCGATCGCGGCGATGGCCGCCCGGCTGGCCACCAGCGAAGGCATCACCGCCTACCGCAGGCGCGGCCACATCGCCGAGACCCCGCACGGCCACATCAAGCACAACATGGGCATCCGGCAGCTCGCCACCCGCGGCAAACCCAAAGCCAGCGCCGGATGGCGGTTCACCGTCACCGTGCACAACCTCTTCAAGGCCATTACCACCGGGAACCTCACCCAGGCCGCCCTCGCCGCCCTGCCCGGCTGACGACCAGGGCCCCGGCCGGCCAGCCCGGCCCGGCAGCCCAGCCCAAATCCCGGCCGCCCGGCCCAGCCAGCCCGGCAACGGCACCTCGGCCCGCCAGCCAAAACGAATCCGACACAGCCCGCAGGAGGGGCCGGAACTTAACTGCCGATGAATAAGCTCAGCCGGCGGGCTCCGGGCGGGCCGAGCGGCGGCGATCTCCCAGGCGCTCAGGCCGTGGGCGGCCGGGCGACCCGGGCCCGGAACGCCCGCGAAGGCCTCGCCGGGCTACCCGGGCCCGATGCCGGCCGCGGCCCCATGGCCGGCCGCGGCCCGATGACCCGCCGCGGTCCGGCGGCCTGCCCAGCCGGAGCGGGACGGGTGCTGGACACCCGCCGTGCCCGGAGCTGACGCGCCCGGAGCCCGGCTACCCGGGCCCGCGCTGGCCCAGGGCGCGCTCTGCCCAGCCGCACGGCCGGGGGCCGCGCTCTCGAAGGCGGCACGGCCCGGGGCCGCACTGCGCAAAGCCGGGACGGCCCGGGTCGAGACAGCGGGGGCCGGGGCGACGGCCGGACGGCGGCGCCGCCAGGGCAGCCGCATGGTGCTCAGGCCGATCCCGCCCACGATGGCCGCACCACCCATGAACTGGGCGGCCCCGAGCGGGTCGCCGAAGACCGCGACGCCGGCCACCGCCCCGACCAGGGGCTCCAGGTTGAGGAACGCCCCGGCCATCTCAGCGGGCAGCGCGCGCTGCCCGAAGGCGAACAGGGTGAAGGGCAGCACGGTGCCGCCCAGCGCCAGCCCCGCGGTGGCCAGCATCGTGCCCGTGTCGGCGCGGCGGAGACCCCGCCGCTGACCAGTGCGACCGGCAGTGCGACCAGCGCGGCGGCGGCGAACTGCACCGCGGTGACAGCGACCGGGTCCTGCCCGCGCAGCAGCCGGGCCTGGCTCACCGTGAAGCCGGCCGACAGCAGCACGGACAGCAGAACCAGCCCGTCCCCGCCCAGCGTGGCCCCGCCGCCGCCTCCCCCGGCGATAAGGCCGACGCCGGCCAGCGATACCGCGAAACCGGCCCAGGCGGCCGGCCGGGCCACGCTACGGTGCCAGACCGCGGCGATGATCGCGACCATCACCGGCGCCGCCCCGATCAGCAGGGCCGCGTGGCTGACGCTGGTCCGGGTGATGGCCAGGTTCTGCACCAGGACCGTCCCGCCGTACCCGAGGGCGCCGGTGGCCAGCACGGCCGGGCGGCACGCCGCGCGGACCCGGAACCGGGCCACGCCGAGCAGCACCGCGGCGGCCACGGTGAACCGCACCAGGGCCAGCCAGCCCGGCGGCAGCCACTCCAGGGCTACCTTGGACAGCGGCACGGTGGTTCCCCACAGCAGCCCGGCCGCGGTGAGCGCGGCAACAGCGGTACGACGGTCGGTGTTCATGCCTCCATGGTGCAACCTGGCCGTACAGGATTCGCTTGTGAGCGCTCTCCACGAGATATTATTTTGTTCTATGGCTGTCAAACTTGATGGAGTTGATTTGCAGCTGCTCACGGCGCTGCAGGCGGACGCCGACCGTACCAACGTTGAGCTGGCCCGCATGGTTGGCCTGTCCCCGGCCGCCACGCTGCACCGGGTGCGCTACCTGAAAGAGTCCGGGGTGATCCGGGTCATCACCGCCCGGCTCGACCCGGCTGCGGTCGGCTTCCCGCTCCAGCTGTACGTGAGCGCCTCGCTCGGCCTGCACGACCCCCGGTCCACCAAGGTCTTCGAGGACCAGGTGCGGAGCCTGCCGCAGATCATCGCGGCGGACAACGTGGCGGGCGAGATGGACTACCTGCTGACCGTGGTCGCACGGGACGTGGCCGAACTGCAGGAGGTGCTGGCCCGGCTGTCCACCCGCGGCGGGCAGCGCCTGGTCACCTACCTCCGGCTGGCTGAGGTCAAGCCGCCGTGCGGGCTGCCGCTGATCCCGGAGCTGCCCGTCCCGGCCCCGCCGGTGCGGGCACGCCGGGGCCCGGCCGCGCACTGACGGCCGGGCCCAGCCACGCGGTCAGGCGCGGAACTGCTCGATCTTGTCCCGGAACAGGGTGGTCGCGATCGTCGCCTTGTGCGGCTGGCCGCGCAGGAACGCCTCGGCGAACTTCTTGGCCTGCTGGTACTCGACCTTGCCGGGCAGCGGCGGCTCGTCCGGGTTGACGTCGACGTCCACCAGCGCCGGGCCCGTCGTGGCTGAGCGCCTGCCCGATCGCGTCCGCAGCTCGCCGGGTTGGTCACCTTGATCCCCAGGGCCGCCGTTCGCGGTGGCCAGCGCGGTGTAGTTCACCGGCGGCTCCGGGTAGCGGACCCCGTACTCGGGGTAGCCGAGCACCATCTGCTCCCAGAGGATCTGGCCGAGCGAGTTGTTGTTGTTGATCACGATCTTGACCGGCAGCTCGTGCTGGACCGCGGTGATGAACTCGGCCATCAGCATGGCGAATCCGCCGTCACCGACGTAGCCGATCACCTGGCGGCCGGGGAACGCGTGCTGGATGCCGATCGCGTAGGGCAGGCCGGGGGCCATCGTGGCCAGGTTCCCGGACAGGTAGAACTGGCGGTCGCCGCGGATGTCCCAGTGCCGCGCCGCCCAGGTGGCGATGGTGCCGCTGTCGCAGGTCAGCACCGCGTCGTCGGCGGCCAGTTCGTCGAGCACGCTCACCAGGTACTGCGGGGCGATCGGGTCCCGGTCCGCGTTCTGCAGCGCGGGCATGTTCTCGCGCCACTTGGCCATCGGCTTCTGGCACTTCTCCAGGAACGACGTGTCACTGCGCTGCTTGAGCAGCGGCAGCAGCGCGGCCAGCCCCTCCCGGGCGTCGCCGACCACGGGCACCTCGGTGGGCACCCGGGCGCCGGCGCGGGCCGGGTCGGCCTCGATCTGCACGATGCTGGCTTGCCCGGCTCCGGCATGTGCTTGGTGTAGGGGAAGTTGGTGCCCACCATGAACAGCGTGTCGATGTCGTCCATGAGCTCCTCGGAGGGCGTGGTGCCGAGCAGGCCGATGCCGCCGGTCGTGTAGGGCGAGTCGTCGGGCACGGCCGCCTTGCCGGGCAGCGTCTTGACGATCGGGGCGCCGAGGGTCTCGGCCACGGCGAGCAGTTCCTGCCGCGCGTGCAGGGCGCCCGCGCCGGCCAGGATGGCGATCTTCTCGCCGCCGTTGAGCACGTCGGCCAGCCGCTGCAGGTCCTCCTCGCGCGGCCGGCCCGGGGCGTCGAGCCGGATCGGCGCGGTCGACGGCGGCCGGGCCGGGCCGACGTCGGCATACGGGTTCTGCCCCGGCGTCGGCGACCTGGATGTCGTTGGGCAAGGTGAGGTGCGCCACGCCGCGGCGTGCGTAGGCGGTGCGCACCGCGATGTCGACCACGGCCGGCAACTGGGCCGGGTTGTAGATCATCTGGTCGTAACCGGCGACGTCCTGGTACAGCTTGTCCAGGTTGACTTCCTGCTGGTAGCCGGTGCCGAGCACGGACGTCTCCTGCATGCCGGTGATGGCCAGCACCGGCATGTGGTCGAGCTTGGCGTCGTACAGCCCGTTCAGCAGGTGGATGCCGCCCGGCCCGGAGGTGGCCAGGCAGACCCCGAGCCGCCCGGTGGCCTTGGCGTGCGCGGTCGCCATGAACGCGGCCGCTTCTTCGTGGTGGACCAGGACGAACCTGATCCGGTCCTGATGGCGGCGGAAGGCCTCCATGATCCCGTTGATGCCGTCGCCCGGCAGGCCGAAGACGGTATCCACCCCCCAGTCGGCGAGCCGCTCGACTAGGGCCTCGGATGCGATCTGAGCCACCTGCGGACCTCCTCATGATCACGCTTTAGGTTCAACCGTCGGTGCCCTCCCCGGCTGTCCGTAAAAGCCGCGGTCAAACATCACCGGCCCGGGAGCCACGCGTTTGGCCGGGCCCGGATCTGGTAGCAGACAAGCGGCCTCGCGCCTGCCGCCCGGCGGTGCGGGGGGCGGTAGTGGCCGCGCCACGGGCGGGCGCGAGCAGGTGACGACCCGGGAAGGTGGCAGGCGATGGGCGACGGGACGGATCCGGCCGGCGGCCCGGCGGTGCAGGGGCTGGAGGCGGCGGTCTACGTGGTGCCGACCGACGCGCCGGAGGCGGATGGCACCCTGGCCTGGGACAAGACCACCCTGGTGCTGGTCACCGCGCGGGCGGGCGGGGAGCAGGGCATTGGCTGGAGCTACGCGGCCGCCGCGGCGGCGTCCGTGGTGAGCAGCATGCTGTCCGGGGTGGTGGCCGGCCGGAGCGCCTTCGACGTGACCGGCAGCAACGAGGCCATGGTCCGGGCGCTGCGCAACGCCGGCCGGCCCGGGCATCGGGGCCACCGCCATCTCCGCCGCCGACATCGCGCTGTGGGACCTCAAGGCCAAGCTGCTCGGCCTCGCGGTCACCGACCTGGCTCGGCCGGGTCCGCGCCGACGTCCCGGTCTACGGCAGCGGCGGGTTCACCAGTTACGACGATAAGCAGACCCGGGAGCAGCTGTCCGGCTGGGCGGAGGCGGACCGGATCCCCCGGGTGAAGATCAAGATTGGCGAGTCGTGGGGCGGCAACGAGCCGGCGCGACCTGGCCCGGGTGGCGCTGGCGCGCGAGGTCATCGGGCCGGATGCGGAGCTGTACGTGGACGCCAACGGCGGCTACGGCGCGGGCCAGGCGGTGCGGATGGCCCGGCGGATGGACGAGTTCGGCGTCACCTGGTTCGAGGAGCCGGTGTCCTCCCAGGACCTGGCCGGCCTGGCGGCGGTGCGCCGCCAGGTGCTGCCGGACGTGGCGGCCGGCGAGTACAGCTGGTCACCGGCGGACTCCCGGCGGCTGCTCGAGGCCGGCGCGGTGGACTGCCTGCAGCTAGACGTGACCCGCTGCGGCGGGATCACCGGGTTCCTGGCCGGGGCCGCCCTGGCCGCCGCGCACAATGTGCAGGTCTCGGGGCACTGCGCGCCGAACCTGCACGCGCAGGCCGCGGCGGCGGTGCCCAACCTGCGCCACGTCGAGTACTTCCACGACCACCAGCGGATCGAGCGGATGTTCTTCGACGGGGCACTGGACCCCGAGGGCGGCCCTGGTCCCGGACCTGGGCCGCCCCGGACTGGGGCTCACGCTGCGCGCCGCGGACGCGGAGCCGTTCCGGCAGGGCTGAGCCGCCTGCCGTCAGCCCGCCCCGTCCTAGCCGGCTGGCTGGCCCGGCTGGCTGGCCCGGCTGGCTGGCCCGGCTGGCTGGCCCGGCCTGCCGGCCCGGCCCGCTGAACGGCGCCGATGTTTAGCCCGGGTGGCACGGGCACGGATCTGGGGAAGCACCGACCCCAGATCCAATTCAGAGGTGATTCCCGTGCAGGGTGCGGACCGCCAGCCAGATCCCCGGCCCGCCAGCGGCCCGGACGCCACCGGCCCGGACGCCACCGGCCCGGACCGCACCGACCTGACTGCGCAGCCTGACGCCGAACTGCTGGACCTGGTACATCACCTGCCCGTGCGCTCTGGCCGCCGCGCGGCGGCGTGCGAGGCGCTGGTGCTCCGGTACAAGTCGATGGTCCGTGCCTGCGCCAGGCGGAACGCCGGCAGCCCGGAGCCGGAGGAAGAACTCATGCAGTCCGGGTACGTCGGGCTGCTCAAGGCCATCAACAACTTCGATCCCGCCCATGGCGGCAACCTCGCCGCCTACGCCCAGCCGTGCATCAGCGGCGAGATCAAGCGTCACTTCCGGGACAAGCGCTGGCAGGTGCGGGTCAGGCGGCCGGTGCAGGAACTGCTGCTGGAAGTGCGCAAGGCGCGGAGCGCGCTGGAGCAGGATCTCGGTCACGCGCCGACCGACGAGGACGTGGCCAGGCATCTCGCCGTGCCCGTGCAGGCTGTCCGCGAGACGGACCGGGCCGAGCTCGTGTTCCACCCGCAGTCGCTGGACGCGCCCGTGTCCGGAGAAACAGAGGCAGCCACCTTCGGCGACCTGCTGGGCGAGGATGACCCGCAGGTGGAGCACACCCTCGACATGCAGGCCGTCGCGACCCACTGGAACGACCTGCCCGAGCGGGAGCGGCGCATCCTGGCCCTGCGGTTCTACGGGAACATGACGCAGGCCGAGATCGGCCAGAAACTCGGCCTCTCCCAGATGCACGTGTCCCGGCTGCTCGCCCGCGCGCTCGGCTACCTGCGCGAGTGCCTGCTCGGACCGGAACCCAGGTCAGCGGCCCATGAAGCCGGGTGACTCGATGATCTTCCGGGCCACCTCGGTGACCTTCAGGCCTTGCCGCTGCGACAGCTTCAGCATCTGGTCCAGCGCGTCGTCGGCGGTGCAGCCGAGGGTGCTCATCAGCACCCCCTGGCCTGATCGACCACCGCGCGCGCCTGCGCCGCCTCGCGCAACTGCAAGACGGTGCGCTGGGCCTGCTGGTACTCGGCGGCGCTGCCGAGCAGCGCGCCGCCGAACGCGGCCAGCAGCCGGGCGGCCGGCACGTCATCAGCGGACAGCAGCCGTGGCCGGGCGCCGTACAGGGTGAGCGCCACCACGGCCGGTCCGGACCGGTGCACCAGCGTGAGCGTGCAGCGCACCCCGCGGGCCAGCCCGGCGCTCGCGTACTGCGGCCAGCGCTCCTCGTCGAGGAGGTCGGGGCAGCTCACCGGGTGGTTTTCGTTGAGCGCAGCAAAGATGGGGCCGCGGCCGGCCTCGTATTCCAGCTCAGCCAGCTCCGAGAGGTCGGGGTGGCTCGCGCCGAGCACGGGCGGGGGACCGTCCCGCAACAGGGCGGCGGTAGCGCCGGAGCACCCGGGCACCTGACCGGTCACCAGGGCGACCAGCTGGCTCAGGGCCCGCGGCGGCGACGTGGCCAGGCCGGGCAGTAGCGCGGCCGTCTCCTCCGGGAACTCTGAACTGGGCATGGGTCCCTCCGCCGTCCACGGAGCGAAGGCCACGCCGCGCCGCGGGCCGCAACTGGGACCATCTTCCCACCGGGCGGGCGGGCCGGCCAGCAGAGGTTTGGCGGGGCCGCGCCGGGGAGGCCACCGGCGATGAGGCGCTCCCAGGACGGCCGCGGATGAGCCGGCGGGTAACCGCTGCTGGCCCGGGGGCTGCCCCCGGGCAGGGCAGTCCGCCGTTCCCATGTGCGGCTCGGCCGCGCTCGGCCCGCAGGGCCGATCAGGGGGTCCGGGGGGTCGCCCCCTGGGCCAGCAGAGCCCGGCCCGAGCGCTCAGCCGCTGACGCCCGGGCCGGACGTTCTCAGGCGGCGGTCACGCGGCCGCCGGGTGCAGCAGGACCTTGGTGTAGCCATCGGCCCGCTTGTCGAACTTGTCGTAAGCGTCCGGCGCCTCGCTCAGGCTGACCGCATGCGATACCAGCAGCGAGGGAGTCGCCCGGCCGGCGATGATCAGGTCACGCAGGTGCTCGTTGTACCGCTTGACCCGGCACTGGCCGGTGCCCATGGACTGGCGCTTCTCGATCCGCGGGTCGGGGACGTCCTCCACCGCGACACGGAACGGGCCTTTGTACACAACTGCCTTCACGGCACGCCCTCGGAAATCTCGTTCTGTCAGCGCCCCGGCCACTGGCCCGGGCCAGGGCGTTCACTCTTCCGCTACCCAGCGCTGGCCGCCGAAACAACAGGGCCGCCTCGGATTGCCGGGGCGGCACTGGCCGGGGGCCGGGACGAGCCGGACGGCCCGCTAGGCCGAAGTTGCCGTAGCTCTCCGTAGGTATTGCATCCTGAACTGCCGTTTCGGCGTAACCTGACCACAGAGTGTAGTCAGAATATGCGGCGTGTCGTAGCAGATTTCCGCGTATGCACCCGTTAAGATCAGGCTATGACCCGGAACGGCGGGAAAGTCCACGTAGTCAGAGTCACCAAGACCGGCTACGTTGACAAGCAGGGCCGCCGCCGCGACTACTCCTCGGCCTACCTGCGCCGCACCTACCGCGACGGCGGCACGGTCAGGAACGAGACCGTGGCCAACCTGTCCTCACTGCCGGACCACGTCATCGACCTGATCGACGCCGGCCTGAAGGGCCAGCAGCTGGTCCCCGCCGGGCAGGCGGTCACCATCACCGGGTCCCTGCCGCACGGCCACGTCGCCGCCGTGCACGCCATTGCCCGCGAGCTCGGCCTGCCCGCGCTACTGGGCCCGGCGGGCCGCCAGCGGGACCTGGCCCTGGCCCTGGTCATCTCCCGGGTCGTCAAGCCGGGCTCGAAGCTGTCCACCCTGGCCTGGTGGGACGACACCACCCTCGGCGCCGACCTCGGCGCGGCCGGGGCCAGCACCGATGACATCTACGCGGCGATGGACTGGCTGGTGTCCCGGCAGGACGCGATCGAGGCCGGGCTGGCCCGCCGCCACCTCGGCCCAGAGCCCAGCCCGTCCCGGATGGCGCTGTTCGACCTGTCGTCCTCGTGGCTGGAGGGCCGGTGCTGCCCGCTGGCCGCCCGCGGCTACTCCCGCGACGGCAAGAAGGGCAAGCTGCAGATCGAGTACGGGCTGCTCACCGACCCGGCCGGCCGCCCGGTCGCGGTCCGGGTCTTCCCCGGCAACACCGGCGACCCGGCCGCGTTCACCCAGATCGTGCAGGTGGTGCGGGAGAAGTTCGGACTGGCCAAGATGGTCATGGCCGGCGACCGCGGCATGATCACCTCGGCCCGCATCCAGGCCCTGAACCAGCTGGAGGACGGGACGCAGCGGCCGGAGCCCTACGGGTGGATCACCGCGCTGCGCGCCCCCGCCATCCGTAGGCTATTGGCCGGCGACGGCCCCCTCCAGCTGTCCCTGTTCGATCAGCAGGACCTGGCCGAGATCACCTCCGATGACTTCCCGGGCGAGCGGCTGGTCGCCTGCCGCAACCCGGTGCTGGCCGCCGACCGCGCCCGCAAGCGGGAGGACCTGCTGCAAGCGACCGAGAAGCTGCTCGCCCCGCTCATCGCCCGCGTGGCCGCCGGGCGGCTGGCCGGCGCCGCGACGATCGGCGTCGAGGTGGGCAAGGTGATCAGCAAGTACAAGACCGGCAAGCACCTCGCCGTCACCATCACCGATGACAGCCTCACCGCGGAACGACGGCAGGACCAGATCAGCGCCGAGGCCGCCCTGGACGGGTTCTACGTGCTGCGCACCCCCGTCCCGGCCAGTCACCTCGATGCCCCCAGCGTGGTGGCCGCCTACAAGAACCTCAGATACGTCGAACGGGACTTCCGCCACATCAAATCCGACGACCTGGACCTGCGCCCGGTGTTCCACCGCCTGGAAGAACGCGTCAGGGCCCACGTGCTGATCTGCATGCTCGCCTGCTACCTCACCTGGCACCTGCGCCGGGCATGGGCGCCGCTGACCTTCACTGACGAGAACCCGCCCCAGCAGGAAAACCCCGTCGCCCCAGCCCGCCGCTCCGCCCGCGCCCAGGCCAAGGCCTCATGCCAGCACGACCCGGCCGGCCAGCCCTACCGCAGCTTCCGCGGCCTGCTGGAGCACCTGGCCACCTTGACCCGCAACCAGGTCCAGTTCGCCGGCGCCAAGGCCACCGTGCCCATGCTCACCGAGCCCACCGGCACCCAGCGCCAGGCCTTCGAGCTCATCGGCGCCCCGATCCCGCTCACCTTGAAGTAGCCAGAACGCCACTCGGCCAGACCGGCAAAACACCAGGTCAGGCCCGAAACGGCCCACCAAACTGGCCGTAACTTCGGGCTAGGCCGCCGGCCCGGGGTCGGGCCCGATGAGGATCGGGCAGGGCGCGTTGCGCAGCACGTACTGGCTGCCCAGCAGCCAGGACAGCGCGCCGTCGCCGCGGGAGGACAGCACCAGCAACTCGGCCTCCAGGGTGCGCGCCGCGTCCACCAGGGTGCGGCCGGGCACCCCCTGGATGATCCGCAGCGCGACGTGGGCGGCGTCCGGGCCGAGGGCGTCCAGGGCGGCTTCCCGCAGGGCCGTCTCCGCGGCCGACCGCTGCTCGCCCGGCGTGTGGAACACGGCGGCCGGCCGGCGGCCCGCGCCGCGACCGCATGGTCACCGCTGTACGCGGTCACCGCGACCAGCTGGGTCCCGCGGAACCGTGCTTCCTGGGCGGCCGCGCGCAGCGCGGCGCGGGAACCGCCCCCGGTTCCTGCACCCCCACCACGACGCTCACTGGGCCCCCTGGCCCCGGCGGTGACGGGTCTCGCGGTCGTTCTCCTTCTGGATGGCGCGGGCCAGTTCCTGCTTGGTCATGCTGGACCGGCCGCGCACGCCCAGCTCCCGGGCCAGCCGAAGCAGGTGCTCCTTGCTGGCGTTGGCGTCCACCCCGCCGTAGCTCTCGCCGGACTGGCCGCGCGGCCGGGCCGACTGCTCATCGGAAGGGCCCTTGGCGCCGCCCGCTTTCGGCTCCCAGTGGTCCCCGGCCTTCTCGTGGGTGTGCTTGAGCGCGCCGTAAGCGGTCCGGTGCGCACGCTCGCCCTCGCCGTACTCCTGAACCGCGCTGTCGTGCGCCTTGACCCAGGTCTCCTTGGCCTTCCTGGGCGACCGCTGCAGGGTCGAGGGCAGTTCATCACGCCCGGGCATGGTTACCTCCCTGAGCCTGTGCTCGTGGCCGGTCCCGTGGCCCGGCACCTCCACCTGGGCTTTCCGCGAAAGGGCGGCTGAAACGGCGGGTCACCCGGTGCCGTTGCGGGCCCCGTCCCGGAGCAGCGCAGCCGCCCGCGCGGTCACCGCCATGATCGTCAGGGCGGGGTTGGCGCTGCCCTGGGTGGGCAGCACGCTGCCGTCGGTGATGTACAGGTTGGGCACCGCGAAGGTCCGGCACGTGCCGTCCACGACGCCATGCCGCTCCTCAGCGGCCATCCGGGCGCCGCCGACCAGGTGCGCGTAGCGCTGGATGGTCATCACCTCGCCTGCGCCCGCGGCGTGCAGAATGTCCTCCATGACCTGCTGCGCGGCGCGCGCCAGCTGCTTGTCGTTGTCGCCCTGGCTGTAGGAGAACTGGGCGACCGGCAGCCCGTACCGGTCGGTCTCGCTGGCCAGCGTCACCCGGTTCTCCGGATGAGGGAGGAACTCGCACAGCGCGCCCAGGCAGCACCAGTGCACGTAGTCGCTCATGTAGTCGCGCAGCGCGCGGCCCCAGTGGCCCTGGGCGGCCACGTGCTCGGCCCAGGTGATGGGCAGCGGGGACACGTTCTGGATGGAGAAGCCGCGCCGGTACGGCCTGGCCGGGTCGGTCTCGTAGAAGTCCTCCGAGCTCGACCTCGGGCGGCGGCGCCTTGTACATCCGCACCTCGGTGTCGAAGCGCCCGGCCGTCTGCGGCGCCCCCTGGACCATCAGGTACCGCCCGACCTGGTCGAAGTCGTTGCACAGGCCGTCGGGGAACCGGGCCGAGGCCGAGTTCAGCAGCAGCCGGGGCGTCTCGATCGAGTAGCCCGCCACCGCCACCATCCGGGCCCGCTGGAACCGCTCCACCCCGTCCTTGATGTAGTGCGCGCCGGTCGCCCGGCCGGTCCGCTCGTCCGACCGCGACCCGGGTGACCATGCAGTCGGCCCGCACCTCGGCCCCGTGGGCCAGAGCGTCCGGGATGTGCGTGATCAGCGGCGAGGCCTTGGCGTTGACCTTGCAGCCCTGGAGGCAGAACCCGCGGTAGATGCAATGCGGGCGGTTGCCGAAGCGGCCGTTGGGGATCGCGACCGGGCCGACCTTGGCGGTGATGCCCAGCTTCCGCGCGCCGCGCAGGAACACTTCGCCGTTGCCGCTGACCGGGTGGGCGTGGTGCGGGTACCCGTGCGGGTCGCCCCACGGCCAGCGCTCCCCCGCGACGGGCAGTTCCTCCTCGATGGCGGCGTAATACGGGCGCAGGTCCTCGTAGCGCAGTCGGCCAGTCGGCGCCCACGCCGTCGGGGTGATACGTCTGGAAGTCACAGGGGTGGAAGCGGGGCGTGTACCCGGCGTAGTGCACCATCGAGCCGCCGACGCCCCGGCCCGAGTTGTTCGAGCCGAGCGGCACCGGGTCGGCCCCGGTGATGACCCGCGGCTGGGTCCAGTACAGGTGGTGCGAGCCTGCCTCGTCGCTGACCCAGTCGCTGTCCGGGTCCCAGAACGGGCCCGCGTCCAGGGCCGCCACCCGCCAGCCAGCCCGGGCCAGCCGCTGCAGCAGCACCGAGCCGCCCGCCCCGCAGCCCACGATGACCAGGTCGATCTCGTCGGTGTCGGCGAAGCGCCGCATGTCCCGGCGGAGCCCATGGTCGGTGCGCGTGCCGTCGTTGGGCAGCAGCCAAGCCGACGCGTTCCGCTCCCTGACCTTGGTCACGAGTCCTCCCTGACCGGGTCCGCGGGCTGGGCGTCTTCGGCCTCGAACGGCTCCCGCCGGCCGGTGCCCAGGTTCTTGTAACCGCGCGGGTAAGCCGGGCCGGGAAAGCCCATCTCGTTCCAGGCCCACGGGTGCGCGTAGAACGCGGTGCACGCGTAGCGGGTCCACAGGCTCCACACCCGGGCCGCGTTCATTCCGCGCCAGTCCCCGGAGCCGGCATCCTGGACCGCCTGGATCAGCGCGGCCTGCTCCGCCGGGGCGCAGCGGGCGAACGGGACGCCGAACTTGGCCTGGGCGTCGGCGTGCAGGCTGGCCAGGGTGTCCCGCCAGGCCTGCCCATCCTCCGGCATGTCGGCGTACCGCCAGCCGTCGGTCTGCGCCTCGGCCAGCCGGGCGTCAATCATCGCGGTGAGGGGGATCCGCCCGTCTTCCCCCGGGCCCCGGCCCCCGGGCGCACGGCCCAGCAGCGTCTGCTGCCGGGCCTCCGGCGGGGCCTCCCCCGGGCTGGACTGGCCGAGCAGCAGGTCGAGCAGCGCGGTGGCGATGGCCTCTTCGGCCGGGGTGAAGAAGCGCAGCGCGGGCGGCCGGCCGAGCCGCGAGTTGACCACGGCCGCCGTCTCCAGGTCCCACCGGGGCAGCTCAGCCAGCACGTCGAAGCCGGGGAAGCGCCGCGGCCCGCCGGGCGGTGTTGTCGCGGCCGCCTCCCGCCCGGGCCGCCGCCCGCCCGGCGGGCGGGCCACCGGCGGCCGCCTCACTGTTCCCGCCGCAGTACCGCGGCCAGCAGGCCCATCCCGCCGACCATGGTCACCAGGAGCGGGGCCAGCAGCGGCGGCCCCATCTCGATGTTGTAGCGGGCGTTGGCCCAGCCGCCCGGCTTCTGCGCGATCCCCCGGGCGTGCAGGTAGGTGCCCTGCAGGCCGTTGGCCACGATGGCCGCGGATGCCACCGGGAGCGCCGTCTTGGCCAGCCGCCGGCTGAACACGCCCGCGATCCCGGCCGCCGCGCCGACCGGGCCCAGCGCCACCGGGATCCACATCATCTTGTTGCTGAAGCTGGCACTGTCGTGCTCGAAGAAGATCTCAGCCGCGGTCACCAGGGCGCCGGCCGCGGTCAGGGCGGACAGGCTCCGCTCGAAGTGACCGGTGCGGACGTTTTCCACCAGGTGGTCGATGCCGCGCCGAGGTGGCTGGCCGGCGCCGTTGCGCAGGGCCGCCATCAGGCGCCCGGCTGCCCGCGGGCCTGGCCGGCCCCGGCCCGGGAGGGTGCGGCTGAACAGCGATGTCACGAGAACTCCTTCCATTGCCAGCGGGCGGCGGCAGCGATCTCAGCGGGCGGAGGCACCGACCGTGGGCGGCCCTTCCGCGGTCAGCGGGCTGGCGGTCTCCTCCAGGCCCTTGCGCTCGGCCTTGACCCCCAGGAATATCTCCACCGTCCCGGCCAGGATCATCAGCACCGCGCCGATGGCGAAGGCCACCACGGTGTCGCTCACCTTGCCCGTGCTGACCAGCGAGGAGAACAGCAGCGGGCCGCTGATCCCGCCCGCGGCCGTGCCGATCGCGTAGAAGAACGCGATGGCCATGGCCCGGGTCTCCATGGGGAAGACCTCGCTGACGGTCAGGTAGGCGGAACTGGCCCCGGCCGAGGCGAAGAACAGCACGGCGCTCCAGCACGCCGTCATCGTGACCGCGTTCAGCGAGCCGGCGTCGAACAGCCACGCGGTGACCAGCAGCAGGACGCCGGTCAGGAACCGGAACAGGAAGAACCACCAGGGCGCGAAGGACAGCGCGGTCAGCGCGGTGGCGGCCAGGTAGGTGCCGAGCGTGATCATGAAGAGCTTCTTGCGGCCGAACCGGTCGGTGAGCCAGCCGGAGAACAGGGCACCCCACGCAGGCGCCGGCCACGTACATCGCCGCGCCGAGCCCGGTGATCTGCCCTTGCGTGATGTCGATGCCGCTGCCCGGCTTGCTGATCTGCGCGGAGATGTTCCCGACGATGGTTACTTCCAGGCCATCCAGGATCCAGACCGTGCCCAGCCCCAAGATGATCATCCAGTGCCAGCGGGACCACGGCAGCCGGTCCAGCCGCGCCGGGACCTTGGTGGTCACCGTTCCTGTCTGGACGTCGTCGCTCACTCGTCGCCCTCCTCGTAGGCGGCCGACGGCGTGCCCCTCACCGTTGCCGCCGGCCGCCAGGCTTCGCTACCCGGCAGCCGCCGCCTTACTCAGGGAGGGGTGACCTTCTTGCCCCGCAGCGGGTTATCCCTCAGCGGGACAGCTCCCGCTCCAGCGGGGTGCGGAACCGGGGCACGACCTGGCTGCCCTCCAGCCACGCGGTGAGCCGGGCCGCGGCGTCCTGGACCGCGGCCGCGGTGCCGCGGCCCGCGTCCTCGAGCAGCCGCCAGGCGATCTCGCCCCCCGGGCGGCAGGCCCAGCCGCCGATCACCCGGCCATCGCTCCACACCGTCGGGCCGATGTTGCCGGACGAGTCCATCAGAGCCGGGGCGTGCGGCCCGAGGTACCAGGCGCGCTCGGACCAGCCCATCGCGGTGGGGTCCAGGGCGGGCAGCAGCGCCACCCAGGGATCGGGCTCGGCGGCCGGCCCGGCGTCGTCGGGCAGCACGATCCCGGTCTGGCCGCACAGGTCCACCTCGGCCGGCCCGATCGCGGTCAGTGCCTGCCGGACGTGGCTGGCCGGCCATCCGGTCCACCAGCGCAGGTCGGCCACGGTGCCCGGCCCGAACGCGGCCAGCCAGCGCCGGGCCAGCTCCACCCGGGCCTGTTCCGGCGGCAGGTCGGGCACGCCATCCGGCAGCCATGTACCGGCCGGTGCCCAGCGCCACTGGGTGCTCAGCCAGGATCCAGCCGGGCGGCCCCGGACGATGCGCCCGTCCGCGGCGAGCAGCAGCAGCACCCGGCTGGTGATGGACTGCCGGGCCTCGTACGGCTTGCCCGCGGCCATCACCAGCTGGGACCGCAGCCGCGGCTCGTCGGCGGCCAGTTGCGCGCCGGTCGCCTCACCCCGCGCCATCAGCGCCCGCGCGGTGGCGTCCTCGACCTCGCGGAGCCATTGCCCGTCACCCAGCCCGGCCTCCGCCAGCAGCCGCTGGTACCGGCGGCGCTGCGCGGCCGCGACGGCCTTCGCGCAGCCGGCCTGGACCACCGGGACCAGCCCGGCCGGCACCACGAACATGGTCCGCCGCATGCCGAGCAGGCGGACCAGCGACCGTTCGGTGTACAGCGCGTGCTCGATGCGGCCGACATCGGCCGGGGCCCCGGCTGGCCCGCAGCGGGCGGCCACGGCCAGGAACACCGAGGCCGGGTCGGTGGCATGCAGCGCGACCACCCCGCGGGCGGCCTCCGCGGGGGTGGCGGCCCGCGCCGCGCCCGCCAGGTGGTGCCGGACGCCCAGCCGGGCCCGGCGCTCGCGCAGGCGGATGATGCGCATGGCCCGTTCCTACCATCCGGCCCGCGGGGCCGTCAGGCCCCCGCGCCGCCGGGCCCCGCACCCGTCAGACGTCGATGGTGGTACCTGGCTCGATGACCCGGAACGTGTCCTCGTCCTTCCCGCACATGGGCAGGAAGTTCTGCAGCACCATCAGCCCGATGTCGCCGAACAGCGCCTCGTGGATGACGTAACCCCGCTCGGGGGCCACCTCGCGGGCGTAGTCGATCATCTCGCCGGTCTTGAGCCACGGCCCGCTGGCCGGCAGCAGCAGGGTCTGGACCGGGTCCTCCGGGACGGTGAACGAGTCACCCGGGTGGAACACCGACCCGTCGATGAGGAAGCCGGTGTTCTCGATCACCGGGATGTCCCGGTGCAGCACGGCGTGCAGATGACCGTAAGCATGCACATCGAACCCGGCCGCGCTGAACGCGTCGCCATGGTCGACCACGTGCACCTGGTTGCCGAATCCCGCGAACTGGCTGGCGACGCTGGCATTCGTCCACAGTTCCAGGCCCTGGTGGGCGTCGAGCGCCGCCCGTAGCCCGTCAGCGTCCATGTGATCGAAATGCTCGTGCGTCACGAGCACCGCGCTGGCCCCCTCGATCGCCCGCGGCATGCTCCACGCGGCGGGGTCGATGACCAGCACGGCACCGTCCTTTTCCAGCCTGACGCAGGCGTGCTCCAGCTTGGTGAGGCGCATCTGTTCTCCCAACGTTAAGCCGATAAGCGCGACCTTACCGGGGCGCATGACTGCGGGCTGTGGCAGACCCGTGCCACGATGGTGGCCGCGCGCCCGGGCGGGGCGCGGCGCAGCAGCGGCGCGGCGGGCGCGTGGCGCAGGCCCGTGCAGCGAGGCGGAACGCAGCGAGCGGGGAACGGAGCCTGTCATGCCCGGTGAGAACAGCCTGTCCGCGGTGCAGCACGTGGTCGTGCTGATGCTGGAGAACCGGTCCTTCGACCACATGCTCGGCTTCCTGTACACCGGGGCGGGCAACGTGTCGCCGGCCGGCCAGCCCTTCGAGGGCCTGACCGGCACGGAGTCGAACCCGGACGCCACCGGGGCGCCGGTCACCGTGTTCAAGATCGAGCCCACCACGCCGAACGCCTACTTCATGCCCGGCGCCGACCCCGGCGAGGGCTACATGGCCACCAACGACCAGCTGTTCGGCTCGGACACCGCCCCGGCCAGCCCCGCCGTGCCGCCCGTGGACAGGGCTTCGTGAAGAACTTCGCCTACACGCTGGGCTGGGAGTCCCGGGAGAGCGGCTGGTCGATCCTGCCCGGCACCACCGCCAGCGACATCATGGGCTGTTCACCCCGGAGGCGCTGCCGGTGCTGTCCGGCCTGGCCAAGGGGTACGCCGTCTGCGACCAGTGGTTCGCCTCGGCGCCCACCGAGACCATGCCGAACCGGGCGTTCGCCTGCGCGGCGACCAGCCAGGGCCACATGGACGACAAGACGCACACGTTCACCTCGCCGACCATCTTCGGCCTGCTGGACAAGCACGGGATGTCCTGGGCCATCTACGGCTACGACGCCCAGCCGCTGACCAAGGCCACCTTCACCGACATCAGCGGCGCCGCCGCCAGCCACTTCGGCGTGTTCACCGATTTCACCGCGGCCGCGGCGGCAGGCACGCTGCCCGCGTTCACCTTCCTGGAGCCGAGCTGGAGCTCGACCGGGAACAGCCAGCACCCCAACTACGACGTGGCCCTGGGCGAGCAGCTCATCCACGACGTGTACTAGGCGCTCCGCGGCGGTCCCGGCTGGGCGCAGACGCTGCTGGTGATCACCTACGACGAGCACGGCGGCTTTACGACCACGTGCCGCCGCCGTCCGGGGCGATCCCGCCGGACGACGACGCGGGCGAGTTCGGCTTCGACTTCACCCGGTTCGGCGTCCGGGTGCCCACGGTGCTGGTCTCGCCGCTGATCGCGCCGGGCACGGTGTTCCGGGTGCCGGCCGGCAGCACGCCGCTGGATCACACCTCGATCCTCAAGACCGTGGAGAAGCGCTGGGGGCTGCCGTCGCTGACCACGCGGGACGCGGCCGCGCCCGGGCTCGGCGACGTGCTCACGCTGGCCACGCCGCGCACCGACGACCCGCTGGCCGGGGTGACCGTGCCGACCGCCTCCGGGCCGGGCCCGTCCGCCGGGCTGCCCTCGCACCTGCAGGAGATCCATGCCGAACTGGTCTCCCGGCAGTTCCCGGCAGGCCAGTCGGCGATTCCGGGAGAGGCCGGCCCGGCGCCGGCCACGGATGCCGCGCTGGCCAGCTACATCCGCGCCAACGCCTAGCCCTGCCAGGTGAGGTAGCAGGCGAGCATGCAGATCAGCACGTGGGCCCTGACGCGTTCTTCCAGGCGGTGGAACACCGGGCGCAGGTCCAGGTCGTCGGATTTGATGTGGCGGAAGTCCCGTTCGACGTATCTGAGGTTCTTGTAGGCGGCCACCACGCTGGGGGCATCGAGGTGACTGGCCGGGACGGGGTGCGCAGCACGTAGAACCCGTCCAGGGCGGCCTCGGCGCTGATCTGGTCCTGCCGTCTTCGCGGTGAGGCTGTCATCGGTGATGGTGACGGCGAGGTGCTTGCCGGTCTTGTACTTGCTGATCACCTTGCCCACCTCGACGCCGATCGTCGCGGCGCGGCTAGCCGCCCGGCGGCCACGCGGGCGATGAGCGGGGCGAGCAGCTTCTCGGTCGCTTGCAGCAGGTCCTCCCGCTTGCGGGCGCGGTCGGCGGCCAGCACCGGGTTGCGGCAGGCGACCAGCCGCTCGCCCGGGAAGTCATCGGAGGTGATCTCGGCCAGGTCCTGCTGATCGAACAGGGACAGCTGGAGGGGGCCGTCGCCGGCCAATAGCCTACGGATGGCGGGGGCGCGCAGCGCGGTGATCCACCCGTAGGGCTCCGGCCGCTGCGTCCCGTCCTCCAGCTGGTTCAGGGCCTGGATGCGGGCCGAGGTGATCATGCCGCGGTCGCCGGCCATGACCATCTTGGCCAGTCCGAACTTCTCCCGCACCACCTGCACGATCTGCGGTGAACGCGGCCGGGTCGCCGGTGTTGCCGGGGAAGACCCGGACCGCGACCGGGCGGCCGGCGGGTCGGTGAGCAGCCCGTACTCGATCTGCAGCTTGCCCTTCTTGCCGTCGCGGGAGTAGCCGCGGGCGGCCAGCGGGCAGCACCGGCCCTCCAGCCACGAGGACGACAGGTCGAACAGCGCCATCCGGGACGGGCTGGGCTCTGGGCCGAGGTGGCGGCGGGCCAGCCCGGCCTCGATCGCGTCCTGCCGGGACACCAGCCAGTCCATCGCCGCGTAGATGTCATCGGTGCTGGCCCCGGCCGCGCCGAGGTCGGCGCCGAGGGTGGTGTCGTCCCACCAGGCCAGGGTGGACAGCTTCGAGCCCGGCTTGACGACCCGGGAGATGACCAGGGCCAGGGCCAGGTCCCGCTGGCGGCCCGCCGGGCCCAGTAGCGCGGGCAGGCCGAGCTCGCGGGCAATGGCGTGCACGGCGGCGACGTGGCCGTGCGGCAGGGACCCGGTGATGGTGACCGCCTGCCCGGCGGGGACCAGCTGCTGGCCCTTCAGCCGGCGTCGATCAGGTCGATGACGTGGTCCGGCAGTGAGGACAGGTTGGCCACGGTCTCGTTCCTGACCGTGCCGCCGTCGCGGTAGGTGCGGCGCAGGTAGGCCGAGGAGTAGTCGCGGCGGCGGCCCTGCTTGTCAACGTAGCCGGTCTTGGTGACTCTGACTACGTGGACTTTCCCGCCGTTCCGGGTCATAGCCTGATCTTAACGGGTGCATACGCGGAAATCTGCTACGACACGCCGCATATTCTGACTACACTCTGTGGTCAGGTTACGCCGAAACGGCAGTTCAGGATGCAATACCTACGGAGAGCTACGGCAAGGGCTAGCCCGGGGGGGCGACCCCCCGGACCCCCCGCGCATCCGCCGGCTCGGAGGGGACACGCCTGCGGCGCACCCCGCCTCGCCAGCGGATAAGCCCCTGCTAGCCCGGGGGGGCGACCCCGGAACTCAGCGGAACTCAGCGGACCACCCGGCCGCCGACCGCCATCCGGGAGGCGAGCTCGGCATCGATCTGCTCCGCGGCGTCCAGCAGCCGGGGCAGGAACTGCTTCTCCAGCGTGCGCATCGGCACCCGGGCGGCGTGCGCGCTGGCGTTGATGGCGGCAACCACCCGGCCGGAACTGTCCCGGATCGGCACCGCGATGGACCGGACGCCCGCCTCCAGCTCCTGGTCCACCGCGGCCCAGCCCTTGGCCCGCACATCGGCCAGGATGGCCCGGAGCTGGTCCGGGTCGTCCACCGTGTGCTCGGTCAGCTTGCGCAGCCGGGCCCGGGACAGGTGCGCGTCGAGTTCCGCCTCGGGCAGCCCGGCCAGCAGCACGCGCCCCATCGAGGTGGGGTAGGGCGGCAGCCTGGTCCCGACGGTCAGCGCGATGGTCATGATCCGGTTGGCCGAGGCCCGGGCGACGTAGACGATGTCGTCGCCGTCCAGCACGCTCACCGAGCACGACTCGTGCAGTTCCTCGGTCAGGTCCTCCAGGTGCGGCTGGGCGATCTGCGCGACGCTGAACGAGGACAGGTACGCGTAACCCAGCGCCAGGACCCGGGGCCGCAGCGAGAACTGGCGCCCGGAACTGCCGACATACCCGAGTTCCTGCAAGGTCAGCAGGAACCGGCGCGCGGCGGCCCGGGTCAGCCCGGTGCGCTCCGCCACTTCCGAAAGGGTCAGGGACGGATGCTCGGAGGAGAAGCAGCGGATCACGGCCAGCCCGCGGTCCAGGGACTGGACGAAGTCCGTCCGCCGCCCGGCACTCCCGGGGGCAGCCGGTCCGGCGCCCGCCCCCTCACCGCTGGCGGCTTCCTCACCGGCCTCGGCCGGCGGGGAACTGCCCATGGTGTTCACATAGCGAACGATAGCGCGCTAACAGGACCGCGGCCAGTGCCGGCGCCGCGGCCCCGCCCCGCTGGGCACGGGAACGGCTACCGGGGCCGCCGGGGCACCCCGGCCGGGGGCCCGCTCAGCGCGTCCCGCGTGGCTTGAGATCCGCGGCCCGGTAGACCGCGTCGATCACCGTCATGTTCGCGACCGCGTCGTCGGGCGTGCTGACCACAGGCTCTCCCCGGAGCACGGCCCCGGCGAACGCCCGCAACTGATAGGTGTAGCTGGACTCGCCGCTCACCCGCTCGTGCCGGGTGTACCCGTCGGCCGTCACCGTGAGCCGGTTGAACAACTGCGGGCTGACCCAGTTGAAGACCCGCATCACGCCGCGGTCGCCGACCGCCTTGGCGTCCAGCCGGAGCACCTGAGCCGACCACATCGAGGCGGTCATCCGCCCCAGCACCCCGCCCGGGAAGCGGAACGAGGCCGACATGGACCGGTCCACCTGGTCCCCGTGCAGCCTGGCCCCGGCCGACACCACCTCCGGCTCGCCCGGCCCGAGCATGCGCAGCCAGTTGATGGCGTAACAGCCCGCATCCATGGTGGCGCCGCCCGCCAGGTCCCACGAGTACCGGATGTCGGAGAACCGGGGCAGCGGGAAGCACAGCGCGGCCTCCAGGTAGCGCAGCGGGCCGATCTCGGCCGGGCCGCCGGCCTGCCCCGGAGCCGGCCACCTCCTGCATCCGCTGGGCCAGCGGGTGGTAGCGGTAGTGGAAGGCTTCCATCACCACCAGCCCCGACGCCTTGGCGGCGACGGCCACCTCGGCGGCCTCGGCCGCGTTGGCGGTGAACGGCTTCTCGCACAGCACGTGCTTGCCGGCCTCGATGGCCCGCAGCGTCCACGGCGCGTGCAGCGCGTTGGGCAGCGGGTTGTAGACAGCGTCGATGGCCGGGTCGGCCAGCAGGGCCTCGTAGGACTCGTGCACCCGCCGGATCCGGTGCTTGGCGGCGAACCGGCGGGCCCGCTCCGGGTCGCGCGCCGCTACGGCGGTCACGGCCACCTCAGGCGCCCGCCGGGCCGGCCTGATCAACGCCGCGGGCGCGATCCGCGCGGCGCCCAGCACCCCGATCCGCACCCGGTCCACGCCGTCACCTCCGTCCGCCCCGCCGGTATGACCTTATGCCCGCCAGGGGGCCGGGCGGATCAGGCGGAACGGCGCGCGGCCACCGAGTGCAGGGCGATGCCGGCCGCCACGCCGGCGTTCAGCGACTCGGTCTCCGCCGCGATGGGGATGCGGGCCAGCACGTCGCAGTGCTGCGCCACCAGCCGGGACAGGCCCCGCCCCTCCGACCCGACCACCAGCACCAGCGGGTCCCCGGCCAGTGAGAGCTCGTCGATGACGGTGTCGCCGTGCGCGTCCAGCCCGGCGACGAACAGGCCGGCCTCCTGGTAGGCGGCGAGGGCCCGGGCCAGGTTCGGCGCCCAGGCGACGGGGACCCGGGCCAGCGCCCCCGCGGACGCCTTCCAGGCCCCGGCGCTCACGTGCGCGCTGCGCCGGGCCGGGACGAGCACGCCGTGCCCGCCGAACGCCGCCACCGAGCGGACGATCGCGCCCAGGTTCCGCGGGTCGGTCACCGCGTCGAGGGCCACGATGAGCGGCGGCTCACCCCGCTCGGCGGCCCGTTCCAGCAGGTCGTCGGGGTGGGCGTAGTCGTAGGGGCGGATCTTCAGCGCGACGCCCTGGTGCACCGCGCCGCCGGTGAGCCGGTCCAGTTCCGGCCGTCCCGCCTCGATCAGCGGGATGCCCGCGTCGGCGGCCAGCCGGATCAGCTCGGTCACCCGGTCATCGCTGTCCAGCCGCGGCCAGGCGTACAGCGCGGTCGCCGGCACATGCGCGCGCAGCGACTCCAGCACCGGGTTCCGCCCGGCCACCACTTCGGCCGCGTCCCCGGCGCCGCGGGCCCGGTCCGCGGGGCCGCGGGAGAACGGCGGACGGGCGCCCGGCGCCGCGGTGCCCCCGGCCCGGTTCCGCGGCCCGGCCCCCGCGGCCGGTGCAGTTCCGTCCGAACGCCCCCCCGGTCGCCATCCCTCCGCCTCGGTCCGGTCACCTCCGCGGGACGGCCGGGCCGACTTCGCCGCCCGCCGCTGGGCCGGATGCCCGGGCCGCAGGTGGGCGGGCGGAGTCGGCCCCTTGCCTTCCAGCTTGCGCTTGCCGTAGCCGCCGGTGCCGGGGCGGGGCTTGCCGGACTTGGTCCGCCCGCCGCGCCCGGACCGGGCCCCGCCGCCCGCGGATGCGCCGCTCATCGCTTCAGCTCCCAGCGTGGTCCTTGCGGGGTGTCCTCGATGAGCACGCCCGCCTCCTGGAGTCCATCCCTGATCGCGTCCGCGGCCGCGTAGTCCTTCCGCTCCCGGGCCGCCTGCCGCTGGGCCAGCGCCACCCCGACCAGCGCGTCGACGACGCTGCGCAGGTCATCACCGGAGTCCGCGGCGGCCCAGGGCTCAGCGAGCGGGTCGAGTCCCAGGACGCTGAGCATGGCCCGCACCTCGGCCAGCCGGGCGGCCGCGGCGGCGGGGTCACCCGCCGCGAGCGCGTTGTTCCCGGCCCGGACGGTCTCGTGCAGCACGGCCAGGGCCTGGGGCACGGAGAGGTCGTCGTCGAGCGCGCCGGCGAAGGCGGCCGGCACCAGGTCTCCGGGCTCGCCGGGGGACCCGGCCACCTCGGCCGCCCGGATCACGAAGTTCTCGATCCGGCGGTAGGCGGCCACTGCCTCGTCCAGCGCCTCGGCCGAGTACTCCAGGCTGGAGCGGTAGTGCGCCGAGCCCAGGTAATACCGCAGCTCCACCGGCCTGACCTGGGTCACTATCGCGTCCACCAGCAGCGAGTTGCCCAGCGACTTGCTCATCTTCTCGCCGGCCGACCCCGACCAGCCCGTTGTGCAGCCAGTACCGGGCGAACCCATCGCCCGCCGCGCGGGACTGGGCGATCTCGTTCTCGTGGTGCGGGAAGATCAGGTCCAGGCCACCGCCGTGGATGTCGAAGGCCGGGCCGAGGTACTTGGTCGCCATCGCCGAGCATTCCAGGTGCCAGCCTGGCCGGCCCGGCCCCCACGGCGTCTCCCAGGATGGCTCCCCCGGCTTCGCGCCTTTCCAGAGGGAGAAGTCGCGGGGGTCCCGTTTGGCATCGGGGGTTTCGGTGTCCTCGGCGGGGCGCATGTGCTCGAGACGCTGCCCGGACAGGGCGCCGTACTCCGGGTAGGAGTGCACGTCGAAGTAGACGTCACCGTCGGCCGGGTAGGCATGGCCGCCCTCGATCAGCCGCCGCATCAGGGTGATCATCTCGGGTACGTGGCCGGTGGCGCGGGGCTCCACGTCCGGGGGGATGCAGCCGAGCACGGCGTAGGCGCGGGCGAACGCCCGCTCGTTCCGCTGGGCCACCTGCCACCAGGGCACGCCCTCGCCGTCCGCCACCCGGATGATCTTGTCGTCGATGTCGGTGACGTTCCGGCAGAAGGTGACCTGGTACCCGCTGGCCCGCAGCCAGCGGGTGAGCAGGTCGAAGACCACGCCCGACCGGATGTGGCCGATGTGCGGGGGCGCCTGCACGGTGGCGCCGCACAGGTACAGCGACGCCTTTCCCGGGGTCAGCGGGATGAAGTCGCGCACGGTGCGGGCAGCGGTGTCGTAGAGGCGGAGCGTCACGCAGCAAGGTTACGGGATCCGGCGGCCTGCCCGGCGCGGATAACCGCCTGCTGGCCAGGGCCGGCGGCCGGGCGCGGCGGCATCCCGGACCGCTGGCGGGCGTGCCGGGAACCGCCCGCTGCCAAGCCCGGAAAGGGCGGCCCGAGGCCGCCAGGCAACACGCCGCCGACCTGCGGTTGGGGGGAATCTCCCCAAGTCAGGGGCCGGCAAGCAATATCGTCTCCCTTGACGTCAGCAGGCGCTGGCGTTTTACGAGTGCGCGGAGGGCCTGAGGAAGGACACCGTAGCCCCCATGAACGACCATCCCCCCGCGAACGGGTCCCGGAGCACTGACCCATATACCAGGCTCCGGCTGGTCGCCCTCATCGCCGCGATCGCCGGGGTCGTCGTGCTGGCCGCTGGCGCGTTCGTCTTTTCTTACCAGGGCATCCACGAGCTCGCCCTCTCGTCCGGAGTGTCTCCCGGGCTGGCCCGGTTCTACCCGGTCATCTTCGACGCGATGCTGGTCGTGGCCTGCGCCGCGGTCCTGTCGCTGCGCGGCGCGGGCTGGTGGCGCCGCGGCTACTCGTGGCTGACCACCCTGGTGCTGCTGGCCGCGCTGGCCCTGGCCGATGCGGTGCACGCGACCGGCACGCACATCCCGCGGCGCCCGTCCGCCGCCACCGTCGCGGTACTTCCCTGGGTCCTGCTGCTGCTGGCCTTCAGCCTGCTGCTGTCGATGCTGCGGCAGTTCCGTTATGCCCGCGTGGCACTGGCCGAACGGGAGGCCGCCGCGCGCGGCGCGGCCAGCGCCGATAAGCCGCGCCCGGCGGGCACCAGCGAGCCGGGCCCCGCCGCCGCCGCCGGGCCCCGCGCCGCGGGCACCGGTGAGCCGCGCGCCGCGGGCGGCGCGGCACCGGCCGGCCCGGTGCCCGCCGCGCCCGTGGCGCCCATGGCAGCGACGGTGCCCATGGCGGCCGCGGTGCCGCCCGCATCCCAGGCACGGCCAGGCCCGGCACCGGTCCCTGCCGCGCCCCAGGCACGGCCGGTCCCGCCCGCATCCCAGGCTCCTCAGGGACCCCAAGCGCCTCAGGGGCCCCGGGCACCTCGCGGCGGCGCCGAGCCCGGGCGGCCCGACGCGGATGCACCGCCGCCGGCCAGCGACCGGACCGTCCAGGTCATCCCGCGCCGCACCGAGCAGCCGCCGGTGGCACCGGACCGCCCCGGTGCCACCGGTACCGGGGCGGCCGCTGCCAATGCCGCCGTACCGGTCCCGTGCGGCCCGGCCGGACCGCCCGCGCCGGGCACCGGCCCGGAGCGGGACGCCGCCACCCCGCCCGCCGCCCCGTCGGCGGCCCCGGCGCCGACCGCCCCACGGCCAGCTGTAACTCAGCCGATCACCCCGCCGCCGGCTGCAGCTCCGCCGGCCGCGGACGCCGGGCCCGCCGCGGGTCAGGCCGCCACGGCGCGGCCCGCCGACGGTGCGCCCCATCCGGGCCAGAACGGGACCGCACGGACCGCCGGGGGCGAGCGGGGCGAGACTCCCCCGGGCCCGCGGGGTGCCGAGATCCCCCCTCCCGCCGATGAACAGCCATCCACGGGGAAAACGGCTAACGCAGCACCGCCTCCCGCAGCACCGCCTCCCGCAGCACCGGCTAGCGCGGGACTGGCTAATGCGGAGCCGAGTGGCGGGGAACCGACTGGCCCTGGCCCGGCTGCCGGGGAACCGGCTACCGGGCCAGGGCCCGCGGAACCGGCCGGGGGGCGGTCCTCCGCGGTACCGGCCGGAGGGCCAGCGGCGCCCGGGGAGGCTCAGCCGCCCACCCAGCCACCGGCCGGAGAGCCGACGCCACCCTCTGGGGCGGCACCATCGCCCAGCCAGTCACCAGCCGCCCCGTCACCGGCCGGCGAGCAGCCTGGCGACCAGCCAGCCGGGCAGCAGGACTCTGCGGAGCCACCGGCCGGCGAGCAGCCGTCAGGCGCCCAGCCGCCCCAGGGGCAGCCAGCCGCGGAACAGCCCGGCAGCGGCCAGCAGGCCAGTGGGAGACCAGGCGAGCGGAGACCAGGCCAGCGGAGACCAGGCCAGCGGGGAGCACCCGGCGGGCGGCCCGCACGGTGGCATTCACGTGCCGCACCAGCCGATGCGGGCACCGGTTCCCGCCCCCTCCCCGCACTTCGACCGGCTGCGCAGCACCCCCACCCCGCCGGACGAGGATCCGGAAAACGAGTCCTGACGGCCACGGCACGGCTGGCTAGGCTGAGATGAGTTAGCCGCACCGGCCGGAGGACTTGATGCCGCACACGACCGACCTCGCCGAGGTGACCTCCACCGCGGAACTTGAAGCGCTGCTCGGCCTGCCCGAACCGCGCGCCGTGACCAAGGTCCGGCCGGTGCTGCATCAGCGGGACCGTGAATGGCTGGCTGCGTCACCGTTCTGCCTGATGGCGACGGCCGCCGCGGACGGCAGCTGCGATGTCTCCCCCAAGGGCGACCCGCCGGGCTTCGCCCAGGTGCTCGACGACGCCACGATCGCCATCCCGGACCGGGCCGGGAACAACCGCGCCGACGGTTACCGCAACATCCTCGGCAACCCCCAGGTCGGCCTGCTGTTCCTGGTTCCTGGCCGCCCGGACACGCTGCGCATCAACGGGCGGGCCCGGCTGCTGCGGGACGCGCCGTTCTTCGACAGCATGACTGTGCGGGGCAACCGCCCGGTGCTCGCTCTGCTGGTGAATGTGACCGAGGTCTTCTATCACTGCCCGAAGGCGTTCATGCGGGCGGCGCTGTGGGATCCGGCTAGCTGGGAACCCCGGGCGCTGCCCTCGACCGCGCGCATCGTGGCCAGCGTGCAGCCGGATGCCGGAATGACCGCGGAGCAACTGGAGCGGCACTACGGCCCGAGTTACGCGGAACGCCTCTACCCCTGCGGCTGAGGCAGGCGCTCGGCGACGAGCGCGGTGGCCACCGCAGCCAGGCCTTCCCGCCGGCCGGTGAGACCCAGCCCGTCGGTGGTGGTACCGGACAGGCTGACCGGAACGCCGCCGAGTGCCTCGGAGAGCACCTTCTCCGCCTCCTGACGGCGGCTGGCCAGCTTGGGGCGCTCCCCGATGACCTGGATAGCCACATTGCCGATCAGGTAACCGGCCCCGGCCACCAGAGACGCGGTGGCCGCCAGCAGCGACACCCCGGAGGCGCCCGCCCACTGCGCCTCGGCGGTGCCGAAATTGGCGCCTAGATCGCCGAGGCCAGCAGCGGACAGCAGCGCATCACATGCCGCATGCGCAGCAACATCCCCATCAGAGTGACCAGCCAGGCCCTCGTGGCCCGGCCAGAGCAGGCCAGCCAGGTAGAGCGGGCGGCCACGACCGAACGGGTGCACGTCCGTGCCGATCCCCACCCGAGGCAGCTGACCGGCCACGTGGTGCCGCGGCAGGGTCAGGAGGCGAGGATCTCGTCGAGCAGCGCTTCGGCCTTGTCCTCGTTGGTCTTCTCGGCCAGAGCCAGCTCGCTGACCAGGATCTGCCGGGCCTTGGCCAGCATCCGCTTCTCACCAGCGGACAGCCCGCGCTCCCGGTCCCTGCGCCACAGGTCGCGCACAACCTCGGCCACCTTGTTCACGTCGCCGGAAGCCAGTTTCTCCAGGTTCGCTTTGTACCGCCGTGACCAGTTGGTCGGTTCCTCGGTGTGCGGGGCGCGCAGCACCTCGAACACCCTCTCCAGCCCTTCCTGCCCGACCACGTCCCGCACGCCAACCAGCTCGGCGTTGTCCGCCGGAACGCGGACCGTCAAGTCACCCTTGTCGACCTTCAGGACCAGGTAGGTCCTGTCCTGGCCCTTGATCGAACGGGTCTCGATCTCTTCGATCCGAGCAGCCCCATGGTGGGGGTAGACGACCGTGTCGCCGACCTTAAAAGTCATGTGGCACATACCCCTTCCGCTAAAGCAATCTTAGCACGACCAACGGGGCACTTCACCTGACGTTGACGGTAAACGTCCAGGTCAACGAGCCTTTTCCAGACTTGCAAAGCGGTCCGCCCGGGGTGTCGCAGACCCGGCCCGACCGCCTGGGCGGGGCCGGATGCCCAGCCGGCCGTCCTGGCTATTGTCGCATTTCCTGCCGATTTCGTCGCGGCCGCCTCGGCCCAGGCGAATCTGGGACGCCCGCGCCCCGCCCTCAGCGGCGGCCCGCCCGGGCACCCCGGGCCCTCCGGCGGGGGCGGCCGGGCCCCCGGGACCAAGCTCATGTCGGCGCAACCGTGCCGTCAGGCGGCCGGCAGGCACATACTGGAGATAACGAGGCTGCGTACGCCGGAGAAGATGCTCGTGAACACAGGTGGGGACCCGGAGCGGGATGAGTACGGGCTGCCCCGGGTGGATATCGAGATTCCCGACGATGCCAGGGAACTCGACCGGGATATCCAGGCCTACTACCGGGAACTCCGGACCCAGCGCCGCCAGCGGGTGCTGCGGCGGCTGGGCGGCCCGCTGATGCAGGACGGCATGGTGCTTCCGCTGCTCGCCAGCTGCCTGGCGCTCACCCTGCTGGCCGGGACCCTGCTGACCATGTTCACCGCCCGCCGCCTCGGGCCCCCGCCGACGCAGGCCGCCAGCGTGCCCCGGTCGGCCAGCCCGTCCGCCACCCCGGCCGGCCTGCCGGACGCCACCGTGCTGGCTGACAACCAGACCGTGCAGCTCCGGAACCTGCGGCCCGCCGCGCTGGCCCTGGTGCCGGCGGCCTGCCGGTGCGCCACGGTGGCCCGCCAGCTCGCCGCCCAGGCCAACGCCGCCGGGGCCCGCCTCTACTTCGTGACGGCCGGCAGCACGCTGGCCCAGGTGCGGGGACTGGCCAAGCAGCCCGGCATGCCCCTGAGCCACCTGATCCAGGACCGGCGCACCGTGCTGCGTACCGCCTACCAGCCCGCCGGGCTGACCGTCGTCCTCGTGTACCGGGACGGCTCGGTCCGGGTCAAGCGTGACCTGCGGCCCGGCGTCCGGCTGGAAGAGACCCTGCGTGCGCTGGGCAGCACCACCCCGCAGGGGCTGGACCTGCCCTCAGGCGCGATCCTCGCGGCCGGCCAGGCCAGGCTGTAGGCCGGGCCGCCGGCGGGCCGCGCCGGCCGCCGCACCCGGTGCCGCTACGCTTTCAGCCGTCCCCGGTGTCGTTCACCCGAAACTACTGAGGAGAGCACCCGATGCTCCTCCGCGGCCGTCCTGCTTCCGCGTCTGGCATGACCCCCATGCCGTCCCCGGCGAACCCGACAGCAGCGCCCCAGGGCCGTCTCCGGCGCCAGGGCCCGGAGCCGGGCGCCCGGCGCCCGGCCGTGTTCCGGCGGATCTGCGCGATCGCGGTGGCCGCCGCGATCCCGGCCCTGGCCGGGTGCGAGGCCGGCCTCAACGCCCCGGTCCTGCAGTGGCACACGCCGGTCAACGGAACCAACAAGACGCTCCGGCCGCGCGGGGCCCCGGCTACCTGGGGATCCGCAACCTGTTCGTGCTCGGTCCCGTCCCGGCAGCAGCTTCCCGGCGGGAAGCTCGGCCGGGGCCTTTCCTGGCCCTGGTCAACACCGGCAGCCGGGACCGGCTGCTGAGCATCACCGCGCCCGGCACGGCCAGCTCGGTGAGCTCCCCCGGGCGGCAGCGTGACGATTCGAGACGGCCAGACCGTGCTGCTGACCGGGCCGGTGCCGCCGGTGGTGCTGAGCGGCCTGACGCACAGCCTGACCGGCGGGACCGACGTGCGGCTGGTGCTGCACTTCCAGAACGCCGGCACCGTGGCGCTGACCGTGCCGGTGCTGCCGAGGGCCGACGTACTACGCGACCGTTCTCCGCCCGCGCCGTCCCCGAGCGCCGACGCCGACGGGCCGGCAGGCGCGGGCACCGGGGCAGGCCCGCGCCAGCGCCAGCGCCGACGCCCACCGCGCGCGCCACGCCGTCGGCATCCGCCGAGGGCCGCCACGCCCTGGCGGCGCGTCAGCTGCCGGGCTCGAACTTGTAGCCCAGCCCGCGCACGGTGACGATGTGCCGCGGGTTGGCCGGGTCGGTCTCGACCTTGGCCCGCAGCCGCTTGACGTGCACGTCGAGGGTCTTGGTGTCGCCGACGTAGTCGGCGCCCCAGACCCGGTCGATCAGCTGCATCCGGGTCAGCACCCGGCCGGCGTTGCGCAGCAGCACCTCGAGCAGCTCGAACTCCTTGAGCGGCAGCTGGACCTGCTCGCCGCGCACGGTGACGACGTGCCGCTCCACGTCCATCCGGACCGGCCCGGCCTCCAGGGTGGACACGGCGGCGTCCTCCGGCTCGCCGCGGCGCCGCAGCACCGCGCGGATCCGGGCGACCAGCTCGCGGGACGAGAACGGCTTGGTCACGTAGTCGTCGGCGCCGAGCTCCAGGCCGACGACCTTGTCGATCTCGCTGTCCTTGGCGGTCAGCATGATCACCGGCACGTTCGACCGCTCGCGCAGCGTGCGGCAGACCTCGGTGCCCGGCAGCCCGGGCAGCATCAGGTCGAGCAGCACCAGGTCGGCGCCGTCCCGGTCGAAGGTGTCGAGCGCGTCCGGCCCGGTCGGGCAGACCGCCACCTCGAACCCTCCTTGCGGAGCATGTAGGACAGGGCGTCGCTGAACGACTCCTCGTCCTCCACGACGAGCACGCGGGTCACTGCGGCCTCCCTGGCGGATGACGCGGCGGGCGGGCAGGGCATTCGCCGGCCGCAGCGCACGGCCGGCGTGGCGAGCGGCAGCCGCAAGGTGAAGGTGGAGCCCGTCGCCCTCCTTGCTCCAGACGGTCACGTTGCCGCCGTGCGCTGCCGTGACGTGCTTGACGATGGCCAGGCCGAGCCCGGTCCCGCCGGTGGCCCGGGACCGCGCCGGGTCGACGCGGTAGAACCGCTCGAAGATCCGCTCCAGGTCGCGCTCGCGGGATGCCGATGCCCTGGTCGGCCACGCTGATCTCGGCCATGTCGCTCGGCGCACCCGGGTGGTCGCCACGACGACCCGGGTCTTCTCCGGGCTGTAGGCGACCGCGTTCTCGAGCAGGTTCCGCAGCGCGGTGACCAGCAGGTCCTCGTCGCCGAGCACGATCAGGCCGCCGTCTCGCCGCTGGCCTCCAGCTCGATGCCGTGGGCGCTGGCCTTCATCCGGCACCGGTCCAGCGCCTCGGCGACGACGGCGTCGAGGTCGACCGGGATCGGGTCGGGCAGCGGCTCGGCGGCCTGGAGCCGGGACAGCGTGATGAGGTCCTGCGACCAGCTTGGTCAGCCGGGACGCCTCCTGCCGCATCCGGCCGGCGAAGCGGCGGACCGCCTCCGGGTCGTCCGCGGCGTCCTCGACCGTCTCGGCCAGCAGGGCCAGGGCGCCGACCGGCGTCTTGAGCTCGTGGCTCACGTTGGCCACGAAGTCGCGGCGGACTTCCTCGACCCGGCGGCTCTCGGTCTGGTCCTCGGCGAGCAGCAGCACCAGGCCACCGCCGCCGATCCCGGAGCCGAGCGGGGCCACCCGGACCGCGAAGCTCGTGGTCCGGCCGCCGAACTTGGTGCCGGAGACCTCGATCTCGCCTTCCCTGATCTCACCGTCACGGCGCACCTGCCGGGCCAGGGCCAGCAGCTCACCGACCATCAGGCGGTCACCCTTGACCAGGCCGAAGGAGCGGGCCGCCGCGCTCGCCCGCAGCACGCGGTCCTCGCTGTCGATGACCACGGCCGAGGAGGACAGCACCGACAGCACGGCCGCGATGCCGGCCGGCAGCCGTGCGGGCGGCCGGCGGGAGGTGGATAGCTCCAGCACTTGCTGGGCCTTGGCCGCCTTCCGGATCTTCATGCCGCGAGAGCTCCCGTCGCAAGGCCACGGACGTCTCTGATCCATGCCGCCATGATCACCGCTGCCTGCACGCGCACACGTCGATGGTATGCGGGACCAGCCGGGGCCGTCTGTGGCCAGCGCCTGGATGCCGCCCGTGTTCCCCATCTATTCATGCAGCGGCCGGCACCTGGCCATACCCGTGTTGAGCCACAGCCAGCCGGGCAACCGGGCATACCGGGCCCAGGCCGCCGAAACCGGCCGGCCGGCGGCCGGTCAGCGACCCTGGTTCGCAACCGCCTCGGCCGCCGCCTTGGCCGCCGACGGGTCGAGGTAACGGCCCCCGGGGACCTTGGGCCGGAAATCGCCCCGATCTCGTAGACGAGCGGGATCCCGGTCGGGATGTTCAGCCCGGCGATGTCGGAGTCAGAGATGCCATCCAGGTGCTTGACCAGCGCCCGCAGCGAGTTGCCGTGCGCGACCACCAGCACGGTCTTGTCCGCGGCCAGGTCGGGCACGATCGCGTCCTGCCAGTAGGGCATGAGCCGCCCGAGCACGTCCTTGAGGCACTCGGTCCGCGGGAACAGGTCGGGCGGCAGCGTCGCGTACCGCGGGTCGGACACCGGGGAGTGCGGGTCGTCATCGGCGAGCGGCGGCGGCGGCACGTCATAGGACCGCCGCCAGAGCATGAACTGCTCGTCGCCGAACTCCTGCCGGGTCTGCGCCTTGTTCTTGCCCTGCAGCGCGCCGTAGTGGCGCTCGTTCAGCCGCCAGGTCCGGCGGACCGGCAGCCAGAGCAGGTCGGCCGCCTCCAGGGCCAGGTTGGCCGTCTGGATCGCCCGGGTCAGCACCGAGGTGTGCACCAGGTCGGGCAGCACGCCCGTGTCGCGGAGCAGCTTCCCGCCGCTCGCCGCCTCGGCCGCGCCGCGCTCGGACAGGCCCACGTCCACCCAGCCGGTGAACAGGCCTTCCGCATTCCATGCACTTTCGCCGTGCCGCAGCAGCACCAGCGTCGCCATGGTGCCGAGTTTATCGGCCCGGGCCGCGCTGCGCGCCGGGTCCAAAGCCCCTGCCAACCGGGCACAACGGGACGGCCCGGGGGGAACATCGTGGTGAATCACGTGGTTCATCCATCGGAGGTGCATGCCCGTGCCGCGACGCGTCCCCCGGCGGATCGCGACCATCAGCGTCCATACCTCACCGCTGGACCAGCCAGGTACCGGAGACGCCGGGGGCCTGAACGTCTACGTGGTCGAGGTGGCGAAGCGGCTGGCCGGCCGCGGAGTCGAGGTCGAGATCTTCACCCGGGCCGTGTCCCGGGACGCCGCCGCCGGTCGCCGAGCTGGTCCCGGGCGTGCTGGTCCGGCATGTGCCCGCCGGCCCGTTCGAGGAGCTGGACAAGGCTGACCTGCCCGCGCAGCTGTGCCATTTCACCTTCGAGGTGCTGCGCGCCGAGGCGGCGCAGGCCCCCGGCCGGTATGACCTGGTGCACGCGCACTACTGGCTCTCCGGGCAGGTGGGCCTGGTGGCCCGGGAGCGCTGGGGCGTCCCGCTGGTGCAGTCGATGCACACCCTGGGCCAGGGTGAAGAACGCCGCGCTGGCCAGGGGCGACGCGGCCGAGCCGGAACTGCGGCTGCGCGGCGAGACGGAAGTGGTCGCCACGGCCGACCGGCTGGTGGCCAACACCGATGAGGAGGCGCGCCAGCTGGTGGGGCTGTACGGGGCGGATCCCGCCAAGGTGTGGACGGTCAATCCCGGGGTGGACCTGTCGGTGTTCCGGCCCGGCCCGCCGCGGCGGCCCGCGCAGCGGCTCGGGCTGCCCGCCGAGGGCACCGTGGTGGTGTTCGCCGGCCGGGTCCAGCCGCTCAAGGCCCCCGACATCGTGCTGCGCGCCGCCGCCCAGCTGGTCCGGGACGAGCCGGGGCTGGCCGCCGGCTGCACGCTCGCCTTCGTGGGCGGCCCGAGCGGGACCGGCCGGGCCGACCCCGACGGGCTGACCGAGCTGGCCCGCAGCCTCGGCATCGCCAGCCTGGTCCGGCTGGAGCCGCCGTGCCCGCAGCCGGAACTGGCGGACTGGTACCGCGCGGCGACGGTGGTCATGGTGCCCTCCTACTCCGAGTCCTTCGGGCTGGTGGCGGTGGAGGCGCAGGCGTGCGGCACCCCGGTGATCGCCGCGGCGGTCGGCGGGCTGTGCACCGCGGTCCGGCACGGCGAGTCCGGCCTGCTGGTCGCCGGGCATGAACCGGCCAGCTACGCGCGGGCGCTGCGCGAGCTGATCACTGCGCCGCGCTGGCGCGAGTCGCTGTCCCGTGGCGGCGTGGCGCACGCGTCCCGGTTCGGCTGGTCCCGCACGGTGGACCGGCTGCTCGGGGTGTACGCCGGCGCGATGACCAGCGTGGCGGCCCCAGACCGGTTCACCGGCGCGCTGCCCTCCTGAACCGCCGGCGCGCGCCGGCCGCGCCGGCCCGGGCGGCCGCGGCGGCATGCGGCAGGATGGGGAATCATGACCGAGCGAGTCCCCGGCACCGCCCCGATACCGAACGACCCCTCGGTAACAGTGACCCAGCAAGCCGCCGCGGCGTCCATCGAGGCGGCGCTGACCGAACTCGGCCTGGACTGGGAGAGCGCACAGCCGGGGAGTTACCTGGTCCGGCTGGAGGGCCAGCACAAGCTGGCCACCATGACCTGGCTCATCGCCGGGCGGCACAGCCTGCACGTGGAGGCGTTCTTCTGCCGGCAGCCCGACGAGGAGCACGCGCGGTTCTACCGGTACCTGCTGGAACGCAACGGGCGGATGTACGGGGTGCACTTCGCGCTGGACCCGGCGGGCGACGTGTACCTGGTCGGGCGGCTGCCGCTGGGCGCGGTGGACACCGCGGAGATCGACCGGATCCTGGGCTGCGTGCTGACCTACTCCGACGACAACTTCGACCCCGCTCTCGCGATCGGGTTCGCCTCGTCCATCCGCCGGGAATGGGCGTGGCGGGTCAAGCGCGGCGAGAGCCTGGCCAACCTGCGCGCGTTCGCCCGGCTGGCCGACCCCGAGCACGAGTGGCCCGGGGGCCGCCCCCCGGGCTAGCTAGCTGTTCTGGCCCAGGCCTATTCGCCGGCCAGGCGGGGCGCGCCGCAGGCGTGTCGCCTCCGAGCCGGCGAATGCGCGGGGGTCCCGGGGGCGCGCCCCCCCGGCTGACACCGTCAGGACTTGACCAGGCGGGAGATCGCCGCGGCGGCCTCCCGCACGGATTCGCGGCCCTCGTCGCCACCGGCCCGCACGGCCTCGCTGACGCAATGCCCGAGGTGCTCCTCCAGCAGCCCGAGGGCCACCGCCTGCAGGGCCCGGGTCACCGCCGAGACCTGGGTCAGCACGTCGATGCAGTAGACGTCCTCCTCGACCATGCGCTGCAGCCCGCGTACCTGGCCCTCGATCCGCCGCAAGCGCTTGAGGTAGGCGTCCTTGTCCTGCGTATAACCGCGCATGCAGCGAGAATACGCGGTCAGCGGCCCTGGGCCCCAGGGCTCATCCGGGCGGCGGCGAGACCGAGCCAGGCGGCGGGATGGTTCCGGGGCCCGATACGTTACATGCCAGTGCCCCGGGGTCGGTGGCGACCAGAGGCTGGGCGAGAGCCGGCGGGCGGAAAGCGGGCCGGCGCAAGTCGATCATGTCCAGCATGGCTGGCGTTAGCATCCCGGTAGGTCATCGCCGAGAGGTTCCACTTGGCCTCGACCAGCGCGCAGATGCTGGTGTGGTCGAAGGTCTCGGTGAGAGACGTACCGGGGCCGTGCCCAGGGTGACACGACCGCGCACGGGCACGCGGAACCCGTACTGGCGCGAAGCCGTTGTAGGCAGACTCCCCGGCGGGGACAGCCGGGGGAATGTCGTCGGGGGCGAGCGCCGGAGGTGGGGGCACGTGGTCGAAGTACCCGCCGTGCTCGTCGTAGGTCCAGATCAACAGGGTCCGCTCCCAGGCCGGGCCAGCTATGACGGCGTTGATCACCTGGGCCGCGAACTGCTCCCCGTGCGCGATGTTCTGCGGGTCCTCCTCCGACTGCGTGCCGTAGTTGGGCTCGACCAGGCAGACGCCCGGAAGGGTGCCGGCCGCCGCGTCGGTAAAGAAATCGGCGACCGGGACGACCTTGCTGCCCAGGTTCTTAGCATACAGCTCGCGGGTACAGCTCGACGGTGGCCAGGGTGGAGAAGTAGTCCTTCCAGCTCACCCCGGCGGCGTCGAGCCGGTCGAAGATGGTGCCGTTTGGCGGATAGTCGGTCAGGTTGGGCAGGGTGTCGTCGACTTGCCCGATCGAGGTGGCGGAGATCAGGTAACGCCGGTTGGGGTAGGTCTGGCCTAGCACCGAGCAGAAGTACCGATCGGCGATTGGGAATACCTTCGCCAGCGAGTAGTAGAACGGCTGGTCGGTCCCGTCCCAATAGCCCATGGAGACCGGCCCGCTGGCTGACGCCACGAAGCCGTCGTTGCGTCCGTTGTCGAACTGCATGTGGCTGGCCGCCCACTCCTGGCTTGGTTGACCCGAAAGCTGGCAGGTCGTCGGCATATGAAATGCGTGCTGGATGTCGCCATTGGCGTAGGGGTTGGTGGCGAGTGGTAGCCCGTCGCGGCCGACCTAAAGCCATCAGCGTCGGGGCGGCGAAGCATGCCCAACTTGTTGTCGTAGGAGTGGTTCTCCATCATCAGCACCACGATGTGCTCGATCTGGGGGATGGTGTCGGTGCCCTCCGGCAAGTCGGGGTATGGCAGTGATCCGGGCGCGCGGGGCCGCCGGCCCGCGGGGCGGCCGGGCGCGGAACGCCACGCGCCGGTGCCTGCTAATGCCCCGGCCGCCAGGCCGGCGGCCAGCACGCTGCGCCGGGCGGGGCCGCGGGCCGGGCCCTGGTCCCCGGGCGGGTGGGTGGTCATGTGGCGGGTTCCTTCCGGCCGTGCCAGGGACCGCGTGTCCCGGCTCAGCCCGGAAGTGTCGCAGCCGCCCCGGACCACCGCGTGGCCACGCGGTGAAGCCCCGCAGACATTTCAGGGAGCGCTTGCATCCCGCCCTCAGCCTGCCGCGGTTTCCTGGCGGCGGGTGGCGGCCGGCCCGGGAAAGGCCGGCCATGGGCGGCGGGCATTCCGGGAGGCCAGCTCGATGCAGCAACGTGACGTGCGCCTCGCAACGGCCGCGCGCGACGACGGGGTACGCCAGGTGCGCTGGCTGACGGTGTGCCTCGCCGCCGCGGCGGCGGCCTGTTCCGCGGCGCTGGCCCTGGCCTTCGCACCATTTCTCCGGGTCCGCCTCGGCCAGCCCGGCGGCGCCCGGCCCGGCCGGGGCGGCCTCCGCAGGCGCGGGACCGGCAGGCACCTCGCCAGGCAGCGGATCACTGCAGGCCCCGGCGCAGGGCGTGGCGCCCGCCACCGGCGAGGCGCAGGGCGTCTCCGGCGGGTCCTGACCGGGGACTAGGCTGCCGGCAGGCAGCCACCGGGAGGGCGGGGCATGGGTCCACTGCACGGAGTGCGCGTCATCGAGCTGGAAAGCCTGGCGCCCGCGCCGTTCGGCTGCATGATCCTCGCTGACCTGGGGGCGGAGGTGATCCGGGTGGACCGTCCCGCCGCCCCCGGTCACCCGGTCGTGCAGCCCGGCGACCCGCTGGCCCGGGGACGCCGGTCGATCCGGCTCGACCTCAAGGAGCCGGAGGGGGTAGCGGTCCTGCTCCGGCTGGCCGACCGCGCGGATGTCTTCGTGGAAGCCTTCCGCCCTGGGGTCGCGGAGCGGCTCGGCTTCGGCCCGGAGGCCTGCCTGGAGCGCAATCCCCGGCTGGTGTACGCCCGGATGACGGGCTGGGGGCAGGACGGTCCGCTGGCCCCGGCCGCCGGGCACGACATCGACTACATCGCGGTGGCCGGCACGCTGGACCCGATCGGCCGGGCCGGCGAGCGCCCGGTGCCGCCGCTGAACCTGGTCGGCGACTTCGGCGGCGGCGGCATGCTGCTCGCCGTGGGCGTCCTGGCCGCCCTGCTGGAGCGGGAGCGGTCCGGCCGCGGCCAGGTGGTGGACGCGGCCATGGTGGACGGGGCCGCGCTGCTGGCCACGTTCATCTACGGCCTCCGCGCGGCCGGGGCGTGGCGGGACGAGCGCGGCAGCAACCTGCTCGACGGCGGGGCACCGTTCTATGACACCTACCCGACCGCCGATGGCAAGTTCGTCGCGGTGGGCGCCCTGGAGCCCAAGTTCTACGCCGAGCTGCTGGCCCGCCTCGGGCTGGATCCGGCGGGACTCCCCGGCCAGCTCGACCGGGATGGCTGGCCGGCGCTGCGGGGCGCCATCAGTGCCCGGTTCGCTGAGCGGACCCAGGATGAGTGGGCCGCAGCCTTCGCGGGATCGGACGCCTGCGTGGTCCCCGTGCTGAGCATGGCGGACGCACCCGGCCACCCGCACAATGCCGCCCGCGGCACCTTCACCGAGGTGGCCGGGGTGATCCAGCCGGCCCCGGCGCCGCGGTTCAGCCGGACGCCCGCGGGCCAGCCAGCGCCGCCGCCACCGCCGGGCCGCGACACCAGCGCGATCCTGGCTGAACTGGGGTACTCCCCGGCCGAGATCACCGCGCTCAGCGACCAGCGGATCGCCAGCTGACCGGCTCAGCCCGGACTCGCCCGGTCCGCGGCTCCCGGCGGGAGCCCGGCGGGGCCGGCGCCGCGGCTCAGCCGCCGCCGAGCTGGACCGCCTTGACGACGAGCAGGACCACAGAGATAACCAGGTAGCCGCGGAGCAGCAGCATGGCGAGCTTGGTGCCCGCTGACCACGGCACCGGCTTGAGCAGCGCCAGCGGCGGCATCCGCCAGTTGACCCGCTCCTGCGCGGTCATCTGCACCGGGACGGGCTGGGGGTGGGTGCCACGACGCTGCCCGATCTCCAGCCACAGGCCAGTTCCTCCCCCGAAGACCACGAGCGCCACGGCCAGCACCAACGCGACGGTGATCACGTTTAGGTGCGGGAACACGGTGCTGACCACGAGCGTGCCGGACAGCGTGAGCAGCACGCCGATGATGATGGTGGCCAGCACGTTGAGCCATCGCTTGTTCCGCCACGGGCCGAGAACTTCCGGGTCGTTGCACAGCAGCAGCAGGAAGACGCTGGCGCTGGGCAGCAGCACCCCGGCCAGGGCCTGCACGCTGGTGGTGATCAGCCCGAGCGGCGCGTGCGGGATCAGCACGATGCCGGCCGCCACCACCACCAGCGCGGTGTAGCTGAGGTAGAACTGCTTGGCGTCGCGGAAGCTCCGGTGCAGTGAGTGCTTCAGCCCGAATACGTCGCCGAACGCGTAACTGGTGGACAGCGTGACCGCCGAGGCGCCGATGATGCTGGCGTCGAGCAGCACGATGGCGAACAGCGCGCCGAACCAGTAGGCGTGGTGCTCCAGTGCGCGGGCCACCCCGAGCGCATTGGTGAAGTGCCCGGCCAGGTTCGTGCCGCGGACCGCGAACACGGCCACCACGACGATCGCGATCGCCCCGACCACCACGACGGCGGCACCGAACGTGGTGTCGGCCCGCTCGTAGCCGATGAACCGGGGCGTGATCCGCTTGTCGATCACGTTGGACTGCTGGAAGAACAGCTGCCAGGGGGCCACCGTGGTGCCCACGATCGCGATGATGAGCAACACTGCGGTCGAGCTGGCGCCGCCCTGGATCCCGGGCACCACGAGGTGGTAGGCGATCGCGCCGTAATACGGGTGCGAGGCGAGCGCCAGCGGGTACAGCACCAGGCTGGTCGCGATGAACAGGAAGATCGCCCGTTCCCACCGGCGGAAGCTGCCGCTCGCGGTGATGCCGATCAGCAGGACGGCGGTGAGTGGCACCGAGATGTAGGGGCTGACGCCGAAGTAGCGCAGCGCGAGCGAGACGCCGATGAACTCGGTGGTGATGGTCAGGAAGTTGAGCAGGAACAGGTCGCCGACGCTGAACCAGCCCCAGAACCGGCCGAACCGCTCGTTGATCAGCCGGGCGTGCCCGACGCCGGTCACCGCGCCGAGCCGGACCACCATCTCCTGGTTGACGATGAGCACCGGGATGAGCAGCAGCAGCACCCACAGCAGGCTGTAACCGTAGTCCTGTCCGGCCTGGGCGTAGGTGGACACGCCGCCCGCGTCGTTGTCCCCGACCATGACGATCAGGCCCGGGCCCATGATGGCCAGGAACGTCACCAGCCGGCGGCGCAGCCCGCGGCCGCCATCGTCTTCGCCGACCCGGATCCGGCCCAGCGCGCCCTCGATGTCGCCGAGGTGCGCCTCGTCGAGCACCGCGCTGGGCGCTGCCGTCAGGGTCCGCGCCGGCTGCGCCGCCTGCGGGCCAGGCCCGGCCCGCCGTGGCGTGCGCTGCTGCGGGCCGCCCGGCCGGGTCCTGGGCTGCACCGGCCTGGGCTGCACCGGCCTGTCCCGCTCCGGGCCGCCCTGTCCCGCGGGCGGCCCGGGGACCTGCCCCTCCGTCACTGCTCGCTGCCCCGGTGCGCGTCCGGTGGCTGGGCGGTTTCTCTGCGCCGCCAGTCTTCCGGCAGCGTGACCTCCAGCACGTCGTCCACCGTGATCAGGCCGATCATCCGGCGGTTCTCATCCACGACCGGGACGGTTGTCAGGTTGTAGTCGCTCATCAGGACCGCGACGTCGACCACGTCGGTGTCCGCCCCGACCCGCACCGGGTCGGTGTCGCAGACATCCAGCAGCCGGGTCCCGCGGTCGGCCTGGAGCAGCCGCACCACGGTGGCGACGCCGCACAGCCGCCCGCTGGCATCCACCGCGTGCACGCTGGTCAGGGCCTCCGGCTGGAGGCTCTCCGCGCTGCCCACCGCGTCCAGCGCGTCTGCCACCGCGAGATCGTCGGCCAGGGCCAGGAAATCGACCCCCATCAGCCCGCCTGCGCTGGTCGGGTTGAAGCCCATCAGGGTCAGCACCTTGGTCCGCTGGCCGGGCGGGAGCAGGTCGAGCACCGGCTGCCTCCGCTCTTGCGGAAGCTCCGCGATGGCGTCCGCGGCGTCATCGGCCCGCATCCTGGCCAGCACCTCGGCGATCTCCGTGTCGCTGCGCTCGCCGAGCAGCCGGGTGGCCCGGTCCTCGTCCAGTTCCTCGAAGACGTCCGCCTCGAGTTCAGGATCCGCGTGCACATGACCGAGAATCTCGTTCTCTTCTTCCTTGGACGCCTCTTCGAGCAGGTCGGCGATCTGCGCGGGCTTGAGCCGGCGGAGCCGGCCGAACTGGCCGCGCAGCCCGGCGCTGCTGGCGTGCCCGATCAGCGGCTCGAACCGGGACCAGTCACGGAAGGTGTGCTCCGCATGCTCCCCGCTGCCCAGGCCGGGAAAGCGCAGCAGGCCGCCCCGCCGGCGGTGGGTGTCCACTCCCGCGAGCACCCACTGCTCGGTTCCGTCCGGGCCCAGCTGCTGGCGCAGCTCGAGATCGGCCGCCCGGATCAGGCGGGCGCTCTGCACGTCGATGAGCCGGTGCCCCAGCACGTCGGCGCGCAGCAGCACCTCGCCGTCCCGGCGCTCGAAGCGCCGCAGGTCGAGCTTGGCCGTGGCGAGCTTGAGCTCCGTGCCGTCGAAGACGCCCGTCTGCTCGACCGGAATGAAAACCTCGCGCCCGCCCACCTTGGCCACGATCCCCTTCACCACCGGAAGGGGATTGCCGGGCAGCGCCACGACGACGTCCACCACCCGGCCGAGGGATTCCCCCCGGCTGTCCGTGATAGGGCGCTTGAGCAGCTCTGACAGGTGAATCGTGCGCCCGGTCTGAGCCGCCGCCTGGCTGCCTGCTGGTGTCATCGCCATGCCGGGCATCTCCCCTCTGCGCACGGCCCGGCCGGCCGTGGCCCGGGCGGGCCCGTGACAGCCGCCGGCCGCTGGCCGCAGGCGATATCGCCAGTGTTGCATCAGCGCGCCGCGGCGGCATGACCGGCCCGGTGAACAGAAAGCGGCCGGCCCATGAACCCGGCCGCCCCCCTTCCTGTCGGCGATTCCGGTTATCGGCGCACTCCGGGGTAGGGTCACCACGTCGGGCTATGCCCTCAGACAGCAGCAAGAGCGAGGAGGTGACGGCCGTGCTGGGCGATCCTTCCAGTACACCCCCGGCGATCACGGCCGCCGCCATGGGCCGGGTCGCCGGGAGGTTCCTGCCGCTATCCCGCCCATCGCCGGCCAGCCACCGCGGGCCAGGGCGCATGCCCTAGCCACGGGGCGGCCGTCGGACCGCAGGAGGTTGCTGTGTCCGATCGGTTCTTCGGAAGCCACCGGGACCCGGCGCGGCCACGCCGCCGCGACGGCTCCTCCCTGCCCCGCCGCCTCATCCAGCCCTCCCCCCGCACCCTCGCCTCCCGCCAGCTCCGGCAGGACATCGTGTCGCTGGCCGGGCTGATCGGCCGCCCGGTGCTCAACCAGGCCGGCGACGAGGTCGGCCACGTCACGGACCTGCTGGCCAAAGTGCACGGCGGGGAGACCTACCCGGTGGTGACCGGAATCGTGATCCGGGTCGGGCGGCGCCAGTCGTTCCTGGACGCGTCGGCCATTGCCGAGCTGCACCGCCGCTCGGTCAGGCTGCGTACGGCCCGGCTGGACCTGCGTGAGTTCCAGCGCCGGGAAGGCGAGGTCCTGCTGGCCCGGGACATCCTCGACCACCAGCTGGTGGACACCGACGAGATCCAGGTGATCCGGGCGGCCGACCTGTACCTGGCCCAGGTGGGCGACCTGATCCGCCTGGTCGGCGTGGATGTCAGCCTGCAGACCCTGCTGCGCCGGCTGGGCCCGTGGCGGTTCCGCTGGCACCCGACCCCCGACCGGGTGATCGACTGGTCCGCGATCGAGTCCTTCGGGGACGGCTCGGCGGAGGGCCCGGCAGCGGTGAAGCTGCGCACCCCGCACAGCGCGCTGCGCCGGCTGCGCCCGGCCGAGCTGGCCGACGTGCTGGAGGGGCTGGGCCGCCCGGGCCGGCAGGAGGTGCTCGACAGCCTCGGCGAGGACCTGGCCGCGGACGCGCTGGAGGAAATGGAGCCGCACGAGCTGACGGCGCTGCTGCGTGAGGTGGAGCCAGCCAAGGCGGCTGACCTGATCGCCCGGATGGAACCAGATGAGGCGCGTGGACGCGCTGCGGGACCTGACCGAGGAGGAGCAGGTCGCGCTGCTCACCCTGATGCCGCAGGCGGTCCAGCGCGAGCTGGTCAAGCTGCTCGGCTACCCGGGTGACGAGGCGGGCGGCATCATGACCAGCGTGATCGCCTCCGCCTCGCCGGAGGAGACCGTGGCCCAGGTCAGCCTGCGGCTGGCCGAGCTGTCCGGGCACCGGACCGAGATCGACTCGGTCGCGGTGCTCGACGCGGCCGGCGTGCTGCTCGGCGACATTCCCGCCTTCGACCTGCTGGTCGCGGAGCCCGGCCAGCGGCTGGGCGACCTGCTCGATCCGGACAACCCGCCGGTCACCCTGCACCCCGACGCGGACCTCGACATGGTCGCCACCGAACTGGTGGAATCCCGCCGGTCCTCCCTGCTGGTGGTGGACGACGAAGGGTGCCCGCTGGGCCGCATCCTCGCCGACGACGTGCTGGATGCCCTGGTGCCCGGGCACGGGCGGCTGCACTTCCCGAGGCTGCTCCAGTGAGCGCCATCCGGGGGCGGCCCGGGAGCGCGGGCGGCCAGGCCCGGGCGAGCGGCCGGTGGACGGGTTCCCGCCGGATGGCACGCACGTCTGGCGAGGCACGGTGAGCGCCCGGGAGGAGGACGCCGCCGCCGGGCTAGAGCAAGGCCGCCCGCGGGCCCGGGGCGGGATGACCTCGCTGACCCGGGTCCGCGCGGGCGGCGTGCGGCTCATCCGGTCCCGCCGCGGCCGGATCTGGATGATCCTGGCCATCGCCGGGCCGGGGGTGGTGGCCGCGAACGCCGGCAATGACGCGGCCGGGATCGCCACCTATGCCTCGGCCGGGTCGCAGTTCGTCTACCGCACGCTGTTCTTCATGGTGCTGGTCACCTTCGCGCTGGTGCTGGTCCAGGAGATGGCCGTCCGGCTGGGCACGCACACCGGCAAGGGCCTGGCCGCGCTGATCCGCGAGGAGTTCAGCCTGCGGCTGACCGGGGTGGCGCTGTTCTGCGTGCTGCTGGCCAACACCGGGCTGGTGGTATCGGAGTTCGCCGGGATCGGGGCGGCGTTCCAGTTGCTGGGCGTGAGCCGGTACGTGATCATTCCCATCGCCGCGGTCGCTATCTGGGCGCTCGTGGTGTTCGGCTCCTACCGGTACGCGGAGCGGATCTTCCTGATCCTGTCGCTGGCGTTCCTCGCCTACCCGGTCGCCGCCATCCTGGGCCACCCCAACTGGGCGCAAGTCGGCACCAACCTGGTCATCCCGCACTTCCTGTACACCAAGAGCTTCCTGCTGCTGGGCGTGGCCCTGATCGGCACGACGGTCAGCCCGTACATGCAGCTGTACGCGGCGGCCGGGGTGGTGGACAAGGGTTCCGACGCGGCCGACTACCCGCGGGCCCGGATCGACGCCATCTCGGGGGCCCTGTTCGCCTGCTTCATCTCGGTCACCATCATCATCGCCACCGCGGCCGTCATCGGCGGCCACGGCCCGCTCACCTCGGCCAAGGAGGCCGCCCAGGCGCTGCGCCCGGTGGCCGGGCCGGCCGCCGAGCTGCTCTTCGCGTTCGGCCTGATCGGCGCGTCCGCGCTGGCGGGCGCGGTGGTCCCGCTGTCCAGCGCGTACGCGATCAGCGAGGCGGTCGGGGTCGAGCGCTCCATCTCCCGCCGGTTCACCGAGGCCCGGCTGTTCCTGGGACTGTTCACGGTGCAGGTCATCATCGGCGCCGCGCTGGCCCTGACCTCCATCAACCTGATCACCCTGCTGATCGGCACCCAGGTGCTCCAGGGCATCGTGACGCCGGTCATCCTGGCCTACATCCTCATCCTGACCAGCCGCCGCAGCCTGCTCGGCGCGGCCGCCAACGGGCCGGTGTTCAAGGCCGCCGCCACCATCTGCACGGCCGGCATCTCGGCGATGAGCCTGCTGCTGCTGGGCTTCACCGTGCTCGGGTGGTTCGGCATCGGCTGAGTGGCGCCGCTAAGGCTTTGTTAACGCCCGGCTAGGCGGTGTCCCGGGCGGGTATCAGCGGTATGCCCCGTTGGTCGGAGCGCTGGGCCGGCGATGGTATGAAGGCCAGGTCAGGCAAGCGAAGGGCACCTCAGTTGGCAATGCGTAAGGCAGTGGGCTTCCTCGGCCAGGGCGGTGACCTGCCGGAGGGCGTTGGGTACACGCTGAAGCGCCGGCTGCTAGGGCCGCCAATGGTGAACGAGCAGCTCAGTAGCGAACGGCTGTCCACACCGCTCGCCCTGGGCGTGCTGTCCTGCGACGGAATCTCGTCGGCCAACTACGGTTCCGAGCTGATCCTGCACGAGCTCCTGCCGTTCTTCGGGCTGGTTTCCTTCACCATCCTGCTGCCGATGACCGGGGTGATCCTGTTCGGCATCCTGATCGTGGTGCTGTCCTACCGCGAGGTGGTGTCGGTCTACACCCGGGCGGGTGGCTCGTACGTGGTGGCCCGGGAGAACTTCGGCCCGCGGGTGGCGCAGGTAGCGGCCGTCGCTCTCATGATCGACTACATCGTCACCGTGGCGGTGCAGACCGCGGCGGGCAGCGCCGCGGTCCTGTCCACTTTCCCGGCGCTGGGTCGGCCACTCGGGGACACCACGACGCTGCTGCTCATCGCGGTGGCAGCGACCGTGATCATGGCCTACGTGAACCTGCGTGGGGTCCGCGAGAACGGCAAGACGTTCGCGCTTCCCACCTACCTGTTCTCCGGGTCGGTGGGCCTGATGATCCTGGTCGGCCTGGCCCGTGAGCTGTTCGGCGGCGGGCTGTCTCACGTCACCTGGCACGCCGGGACGGTCAGTGTCGGGCACTGGAACGGCCTGTTCACCTTTGCCGCCCTCTTCTTCCTGGCCCGCGCCTTCGCCAACGGTGGTTCCTCGCTGACCGGGATCGAGGCCGTCTCCAACGCGGTGAGCGCGCTGCGGCCCCCGGAGAGCAAGCACGCCCGGCAGATCCTGATCACCCAGGGCAGCATCGTCGCGTTCCTGATCGCGGGCATCTCCTGGATCGCGCATGTCACCCACGCGGTCCCCTACGCAAGCGGGGTCCCCACTGTTGTCTCCCAGGAGGCCCAGCTCATCTTCGGCAACTCCGCAGCCGGCCGGGTGCTGTACTTCCTGGTCCAGGCGGGGGCCATCACCATCCTGTTCACCGGCGGCAACACCAGCTTCAGCGGATTCCCGTTCCTGTCCAGCTTCGTGGCGGAGGATTCGTTCCTGCCCCGCTGGCTCAGCAAGCGCGGCCACCGGCTGGTCTTCTCCAACGGCATCATCGTGCTGACCGTGCTGGCCGTCGCGCTGCTGCTGGTGGTCGGGGCCAACACCAACAACCTGGTGCCGTTCTACGCCATCGGCGTGTTCACCGGCTTCTCCATGGCCGGCTTCGGGATGGTCCGCTATCACACCAGGATGAAGGAGTCGGGCTGGCGCTGGCGGCGGGTCATCAACTTCGTGGCCGGGGTGTTCACCGCGCTGGTCGTGGTGATCTTCGCGGTCGCGAAGTTCACCGAAGGTGCCTGGCTGGTCGTGATCGTTTTCCCGATCGGGGTGTACGCCTTCATCCGGCTGAACCGGGAGTACCGGATGGAGTCGCGGGTGCTGGAGCGGATCGGTGACCGGCCCAAGCCACCGGAGCCGCCGAAGTACACCCGCCGGACCGTCTATGTCCTGGTGGACAGCTTCGACCTGGCCACTATCGCCGCGCTGCGCTATGCCCGCAGCCTGCGGCCCACCACGCTGCGCGCGGTCCATTTCGTGATCGATCCGCAGCAGGCCGAGCAGCTGCGCGAGGAATGGTCGCGTACCGACCGGGGCGTCGTGCTTGACTTCATCGACTGCCCGGATCGCCGGGTCGCGCGCTGCGCCGCCGAGCTGGCCAGCGCCGAGGCGGCGCAGCCAGGGACACACGTCACCATCGTGCTGCCGCGGCGCAGCTACTCCCCGCTGCTCGGCCGGCTGCTGCACGACCGCACCGCGGACAAGATCGCCGGCGGTGGTCAGCCGGATCCCGCACGTCGCGGCGACCATCGTGCCGTTCGACGTGCGGAGCAGGCTGGAGGTGCTGCACGCCCGGCAGGTCGCGCACGAGGAGAAGGCCGAGGCGATGGCGACGGCCGCCGTGCCCGCCGCGGACGGCTCAGCCGGGCGGCGCGCGGACGGCCCGGTCCTCCCGGCCGACTCCAGCGCCACCGCAGATGCCGCGGACGCGGAGGCCTCCGGGGTCATCCACCCGGCCGCCGACGGCAGCCCGCCGCCCGCCGGGAAGGCCGACCCGGAGGCGGAGCCGCCCGTCCCAGTCCAGGAGACCGAGCTGCCCCCGGAGATCGCGGAGGCGCACCCGTCCACGCTGCGCGCCCTGCTGCGCGGCCGGCGGCCGGGCCGCGGCGGGGCCGGGCGGCGCCCGGCCCCGGCGGCCGGCGGGGACCACCCGAGCTACGACCGGCCTGCCCCCCCGGCCGGGGTCAGCCCGATCGGCTCGCTGACCAGCCCGGGGCGCGCCACGGTGGAAGGGCGGGTCCGCGCGGTGGAGATCCGCCCGGTCGAGCGCAACTCGGTGCTGGCCGCCGAGATCGCCGACTCCACCGGCGACCTGACCGCGCTGTTCTACGGCCGCTCGCACATCCCGGGCATCATCTGCGGCGCCCGGGTGCGCTTCCGGGGGCCGGTCGGCCTGCGCGAGGAGGGGCCGGTCATGATCAACCCGGCCTATGAACTGCTGTTCCCGGGTGCCGCGGGGCCCGGCGATGGGGAAGACTCTGCGGGGAAGCCGCCCCGGGGTGACCGGGGACGGCTGGATGACGGGCAGGAGACCTGACCGGCGGGCTGGCGAGGGAGCTGTCGGCACGATGACGCCCGGACATGGGCACGCGCACGATCACGCCCTGACCGCCACGGGCCGCCATCGCGGCACGCTGGCGGTGGTCCTGGGCATCACCCTGGTGATCGCGGTCGGCGAGGTCATCGGGGCCGTGGTGTCCGGTTCCCTGGTGCTGCTGGCCGACGCCGGGCACATGGCCGCCGACGCGGCCGGGGTCGGCCTGTCCCTGCTGGCGGCGTACTTCGCCAGCAAGCCCGCCACGGAGCGGCGGACCTTCGGGTACGCCCGGCTGGAGATCCTGGCCGCGACGGCCAACGCCTTGCTGCTGTTCGGCATGGCCGCGTTCATCCTGGTCGAGGCGGTCCGGCGGCTGGCCGTGCCGCAGCCGGTGGGCGCCGGGCTGATGACCGTCTTCGGCTGCATCGCGCTGGCCGGGAACGGCGCCTCCATGCTCCTGCTGCGGCACGCCCAGGCCGAGAGCCTCAATGCGCGCGGCGCGTTCCTGGAGGTCGCCTCGGACACGTTCGGCGCCCTGGCCGTGCTGGTCACCGCGGCGATCATCGCCGGCACCGGGTTCACCCGGGCCGACTCGATCGCGTCCCTGGCGGTGGGCGTGCTCATCCTGCCCCGTACCTGGCGGCTGCTCCGGGACGCGGTGGACGTGCTGCTGGAGGCCAGCCCGCGCGGCATCGACCTGACCGAGGTCCGCCAGCATCTCACCGACCTGGACGGGGTGCTGGACGTGCATGACCTGCACGCCTGGACCATCACCTCCGGGCTGCCGGTGCTGTCCGCGCACGTGGTGGTCAAGGAGGCCACGCTGGCCAGCGGGTGCGGCCCGGGCATCCTGGACCGGCTGCAGGAATGCCTGCGTGGGCACTTCGACGTGGAGCACTCCACCTTCCAGCTGGAGCCGTCCGGCCACGCCGATCACGAGCCCTCGGTGCACGAGTAGCGGCCAGGGATTGCGCCGTTCCCGGTTACTGAGTAGTAAGGAAATGAGGCCCGGGTTCCCGCCCTCCCCCGGCGTCTCAGCGGAGGCTCCCGTGAGCACGTACGAGCACTACACCACGCCTGTGCCGGCCGGCACCTGGGACGTCCCGGCGTCGGGCGCGGCCCGGTTCAGCTGGGAATACGACGACGGCCGCGGCCGCCTGCTGGACCTGTACCAGCGGGGCAAGGACAAGCAGTGGGACGCGGCCAAGCGGATCGACTGGGACGTGCCGGTGGACCCCACGAACATCATGGAGACCCCGGACGACTTCGTCCCCATCTACGGGTCGCGGCAGTGGGAGATCCTGAACGACTCCGAGCGCCGGGAGCTCGGCCATCACCTGGGGTCCTGGCTGTTCAGCCAGTTCCTGCACGGCGAGCAGGGCGCACTCACGGTCGCGGCCCGGATCGTGGAGTCCGTGCCGGACATGGACTCCAAGTTCTACGCCGCCACCCAGACCATGGACGAGGCCCGGCACGTCGAGCTGTATTCCCGGTTCATGCGGGAGAAGATCGGGCTGTACTACCCGGTCAACCCGGACCTGGCCCGGCTGCTGGCCGACGCGCTGAGCGACAGCCGGTGGGACCTGCCCTACCTGGGCATGCAGGTGCTGATCGAGGGACTGGCCCTGGCCGCCTTCGGGGTGCACCGGGACATCGCACAGAACCCGCTGGTCAGGCAACTGCTCGCCTACGTCATGCAGGACGAGGCCCGGCACGTCGCGTTCGGCCGGCTGGCGCTGCGCGACTACTACGCCGGGCTGACCGAGGGCGAGCGGGCCGACCGCGAGGAGTTCGTCGTCGAGGGCTGCTACCTGATGCGCAACCGGTTCCGCGCCCAGGAGGTGTGGGACCGGATGGGCTACGACGTGGCCGAGTGCCTGGAGTTCACCGAGCACTCCCCCGTGCAGCAGGCCTTCCGCACGCTGCTGTTCAGCCGGATCGTGCCCTGCGTGAAGGACATCGGGCTGTGGGGCCCGAAGGTCCGGCACGCCTACGCGGACCTCGGGGTCCTCGACGCGGCCAGCAGCGACCTCGAGGCGCTGATGCGCGACGACGAGGACATCGCGGACCGGATCGACCGGGAGAAGGCTGCTGCCGCCAGGTACGCCGCTGAACTGGCCGCCCGCCAGTCCGAGGTCGACGCCGCGATCTCCGACGCCGCGGGCTGAACCCCATCCCGCCCAGCCCCGCCCGTCCCGCCCGTCCCGCCCGCCTCGCCTAGCCCCACCTGTCCCGCCCCAGCCCGCCTGCCGCCCAGCCCGGAACCCCGCGGGCCCCACAGGCCACTCCCACCTCACCCCGGGTTGGTGATCATGAGCTGGGTGTCGTTGCAACGACACCCAGCTCATGATCACGAATGGAGGACTCGCGGGCTACCAGCAGATGGCGGGGGCCTGGCGGAGGTAACTGCCCGCCTGCAGCGCGCCGGCGATGAAGCGGGCCACGTCGGCGCGGGCGATCTTGGTGAGCCCGGGCGCCGGGTAACGGTCGCGCACCCGGTACTGGCCGGTGCCCGGGTCGTTGACCAGGCGGGTGGGCCGGACCAGCGTCCAGTCCAGGCCGGTGTCCCGGATCACCTGCTCCATCGCGCGGACATCGGCAAACGGCCTGGCGAAGATGGCCGGAAGGATCATCTTCACCAGGGTGCCCGCCTCCGGGTCCTCGCGGATGAAGGCCCCGGCCGCGGAGACCATGATCAGCCGCCGCGCCCCGGTCTTGGCCATGGCCGCCGTCACGTTCGCCGCCGCGGCCTCCAGCAGGTGCGGCGCCTTCTCGCCCCGCGGGCCGAGCGCGGACAGCACGGCGTCCGCGCCGGCCACCGCGTCCGCCACCGCCGCCGGGTCGGTGGCGTCTCCCACGGTGACGGTGATCCCCGGGCGGCGTGGCACGGCCCCCGTGGTGCGCGCCAGCACCTGCACCGGGTGCCCCGCGTCCACGGCCCAGGCGAGCAGTTGCCCGCCGATCCCGCCGGTGGCCCCGAGGATCGCGAGCCGCAGTGGCCCACCGCCGTCATGCCCGTCGGTCCAGTCAGCGGCGGTCATGACGTCACTCCTTCCGCGGCGGCGCGGGCCTGCCGCGGGACCGCCACCGGGCCGTCCGCGGCGGCCGGCCGCCGTCCCGCGCCCGCGGGCAGCAGCAGCATCAGCAGGAAGCCGAGGCCGAACACGCCCACCTGGAACCACAGGGTGCGTACCAGCGAGGCAACGAAGTCGCTCCGGACCGCGCCGCCCCCGGCCCGGGCCAGCACCGCGTGCGCCGCGGCGGGCAGCGCCTGGGCGGCACCGGCCCGGCAGGACGCCGGGGTCACCGTGGGATCGGCGGCGACCAGCCGGTCGTGCAGGCAGCCGCGGAACTGGGTGAGGACCTGTCCCGTGTCCCGGGCGGGCACCCCGGCGGACACCAGGCCGGCCCGCAGTTGCGGGGCGGCCGCGCTGGCCGCCGGGCCCGACTGGGCCCCCAGCACGCCGAAGAAGATCACCCCGATCACCGCGATCCCGATCGAGTTGCCGAGCTGGAGGCCGGTGTTGAACACGCCGGACGCCGAGCCGGCCTCCCGGCTGGGCACCCCGGCCAGCACGATGTCGGCCAGCGGCGCGATCACCGCGCCCAGCCCCAGCCCGGCGGCGACCAGGCCCGGCACCAGCTCCCAGGTGGTCACGGCCACCCCGTAGTGGTGCACGATCGCGATCAGGCCGGCCATCCCGGCCGCGATGACCAGCGCCCCGGCCATGGTGACGCCGCGGCCGAACCGCGGCGCGAGCCGGGCGGCCGCGCCCGAGGACAGCAGTATCCCGGCCGAGAACGGCAGGAACGTGAGTCCCGCGTGCAGCGCGCTGAAGCCCAGGCCGAGCTGCAGGAACAGGGTGAGCACCAGGCCGAACGAGGCGACGCCGAGGAAGCAGGTGAGCGCCACCGCCATCCCGGCGCTGAACCCGCGGTCGCGGAACAGGGCGGGCGGCACCAGCGGCGAGCCGTCCCGGCGCGCCTTGACCCGCTCATACCAGGCGAATACCGCGAACAGCGGAAGCGAGCAGGCCATGGACACCAAGGTCCAGGCCGGCCAGCCGAGCTGGCGTCCCTCCACCAGCGGGTAGAGCAGGAGCAGCAGCGCCGCCGAGATCAGCGCCACGCCCCCCGGGTCGAGCCGGGGCGGACGGGCCGCCTTTGACTCGCGCACCAGGACCGCGGACGCGGCGAGGGCAATGAGCCCGACCGGGACGTTGATCAGGAAAATGGGCCGCCAGCCAAGGCCGGCCAGGTTGTGCGCGATGAGCAGCCCGCCGAGCAGCGGCCCGCTCACCGTGCCGAGCCCAGCGGTGACGCCGAAGCCGGCCAGCGCCTTGATCCGCTCGTGCGGCGGGAAGGTGACCTGGATGACGGCGAGCACCTGGGGCACCATGATCGCGCCGAAGGCGCCCTGGGCGACCCGGCAGCCGATCAGCATGCCCGGGCTGGTGGCCGCGCCGCACAGCGCGGACATGACCGTGAAGCCGGCCACGCCGATGAGGAACAGCCGTTTCCGGCCGAACATGTCGCCCAGCCGGCCGCCGGTGATCAGGACCAGCGCATAGGCGAGCGTGTACCCGGCCAGGGCCCACTGCACGTCCGCGTAGCTGGCGTGCAGGTCGCGCTGGATGGACGGGATGGCGATGTTGACGATGGATACATCGAGCAGGTTCATGAACCCGGCCAGGAGCAGGATCACCAGGGTGAGCCAGCGGCGCGGGTCGGCGGGCTCGCTGGGGGCGCCCGGTGGTGCCAGGATCTGAGCATCTGATGACATGATCGGTCTCCGACTCGACAGGAGGTCCGGCCCCGGGGATTACAGGCTCGAAGTTAGCATCTAGGCCGCCTATTGTCTAGGCTGCCTAGATAATAGGGGAGTTGAAGTATGCCTGAGGATGAGGATGGCGCGGCCATCCGCGCATGGAACCTGCCGTGGGCGGAGCCGTTCGGCACCGGGGAACCAGAGCGTGCCCAGCTGGCCGCCGCCTTCGGGGCCGCCATCCGCAAGACCGGGGCGCTGATGCAGCTCATGGGGCAGGCCGCCGCCGACCAGATCGGCATCAACGCGACCGACCTGAACTGCCTGAACATCCTCAGCTTCAGCGGCCAGATGACGGCCGGGGAACTGGCCCGGGCCACCGGCCTGACCACCGCGTCCATCACCGGCGTGGTGGACCGGCTGGAGGAAGCCGGCTACGTGCGCCGGGAGCGGGATCCGCGGGACCGCCGCCGGGTGGTGATCCAGCTGGTGCTGGAGACCGCGCTGCGGGACATCGCGGCCGTTTTCCGGCCCATGATGCGTGACTGGCAGCAGATGGCCGCCCGGTACAGCGATGACGAGCTGCGGCTGATCGTGGGCTTCTACGACCAGATGGAAGAGGTGCTGCGCAGCCACCTCACCCGGCTCCGCGAGCCGCCGGGCTGACCCGCGCCAGGCCGGCCCGGGCGCCCTGGACCTTTTCTTATGATCGGCTACCCGGCGGCGGGGCTCGCTCAGCGGGCAGCGGGACGGCCGGCGCGTCCGGGGCCAGACTGTGATCGCGCGTGATGAAGCTCCAGCCGAGCAGGATGAGTGGGTACGCGAAGTATCCCCAGCGGCCGGCTGGGGCCAGGCTGAAAGCCGCCGCGTAGAAGAGCGCGAGACGCCACGCGGCTTCCTGGAGTCCAGCGGGCGGCCGGAGCGCGAGCCAGGCAGCCGCCGCGAAGACGAGGGCGGCCAGGAGAGTGAGCGCAGCCCAGCGCCCAGCGGAACCGGTGGCAGCAAGGATGTGGCCCGGCAGGGGGCTGGCCGCGGTGGTCTTGCGCCGTGTCAGGCCGAGCGGGAACAGGACTGTATTGCGCACCAGCGTGAGCGGGTCGGCCAGGGCGGCCGGGGCCGTCACCGCCATGGCACTGAGCGCGGTGGCGAGCGCGGTCACGGTAAACCGGCGGCCCGCAGGCCAGCCGTCGCGGTGAGTGAAGAGAGCCGCCATGACGGGTACGGCGGGCCAGGCTGTGGCCTTCACGGCGCACGCCACCCCGAGTGCCACTCCGGCCCGGCCGGGCCACGCGCGGGAAGCAAGCGCGAGGGTCAGGCAGAGCAATGCGATGACAGGCAGGTCCGTCCCGCCGAGATCGAGCGGCAGTGCAAATAGCGGGCTCACGAACACGAAGGCGGTGTACTCAAGCGACCGGGACGGGATGGCCAGGCGGAACGCCGCCCACATGACGATCGCGCCGGTGAGGCCCAGCCACAGGCGAGGGTTGCCCGCCCAGCCGGTGAGGCCAAGCGCATGCGGCAGGCCGAACACGGCGAGAAATGGCTCATAGGGGTTGTACGACTCGGGGCCGTTGAGTTTGGCGCCGGGGAGGTACGGGGTTCCGTGCCGGATCAGCAGGGTCCCGGCGCGGGTGATCACATGGAGTGCGCCCTCGCCGTCCTTAGACATGCCGCTGCCGCCAGTCACCTGCCATCCGAGCGGTGCGGCAATCGCTCCCAGCGCCCCGGCTAGTAGTGCGGCCCTGTATGTCCGGCTGCGTGATGCACCAGCGACGATGGCCGCGGCCGCGTAGCCCCCTGCCGCCCATCCGCCCCACGAGCGCTGGACCGGCTGGCCACTAAAGGCGGCGGTCATCAGCGCGAAGGCGGCGAAGGCCGCGTAACAGGCGGCGACGGCTGATGGGCGGGGAACGTGCCTGCCTCGTAAAGGGGCCGCCACCATGCCGCAGACAATACCGTCCGGATAGTTCAGTCAACTGATCATGCACGCCGGGCGGGCACCCGGCTAACCGGCGGCGGGGAGGTGCAGGTCGGCGAGGACGGCGCGGGCCGCGCCGACGCCGCACATGCCGTGCACGCCGCCGCCGGGCGGGCGTGGAGCTGGAGCACAGGTACGCCCCGGCGATGGCGGTGCGGTACGGGTTCCACCGCGGGGTGGGCCGCCGCACGGTCTGCAGGAGCGTGCCCGCTCCGCCGTTGATGTCGCCGCCCACGTAGTTCGGGTTGTGCCGCTCCATGTCGGCCGCGGTCCGCACCGACCTGGCCAGGATCAGGTCACGGAAGCCCGGCGCGAAGCGCTCGATCTGCGCCTCGATCAGGCTGGGGCAGTCCACCGCGCAGCCCGGCGGCACGTGGCAGTAGGCCCACAGGGTGTGCTGCCCGGCTGGCGCCCGGGTCGGGTCGGCCACGCCCGGGCTGCGCGACGATGCAGTACGGCCGGTCCGGCGCCGGCCCGCGGTCACCTCCGCCTCGCTGCGGGCGACTTCGGCCAGGGTGCCGCCGAGGTGCACCGTACCCGCCTCCTGGCAGGCCGCGGCCTGCCAGGGCACCGGCCCGCTCAGCGCCCAGTCCACCTTGCACACCCCGGGCCCGTAGCGGAACCGGCGCGAGCGCCGCGCGCTGGCCGCCGGACAGCCGGTCCCGGCCAGGGCCAGCAGCTGGCGCGGCGTGACGTCGAGCAGCGGTCGCCCGGGCCGGCGGCAGCTCATCGAGGGAGCTGACCCAGCGGCCGGTCTCCACCTGGCCACCCAGCGAGGCCGAGCTCGGCGAGCAGCGCATCGACCAGCCGGGCGCTGCCCCCCTCCACCACCGGCCAGCCCACGGCGTGCGCCGAGCATCATCAGCACCAGCCCGAAGGCGCTGGTCACCGGGGCGCTGAGCGGCAGCATCGAGTGCGCGGCCACCCCGGCGAACAGCGCTCGGGCCTCCTCGGTACGGAACCGCCGGGCCAGCAGGCTGGCTGGCTGCAGGCCGTCCAGGCCGAACCGGGCCATGGCCAGCGGGTGCCGGGGCACGGACCGGATCGGCGCGAGGATTTCCGGGAGGGTCAGCTCCACGTCACGGACCAGCGGCCCGAGCAGCCGCCGGTACGCTCCGGCGTCCGCGGCCGAGGCTGCCAGCGGTCTCCTCCACCGATGCCGGTCACCGCGGCGGCCCGCCCGCCGTCCAGCGGGTGGGCGAACGCCACTTTCGGCGTGCACAGCGTGACACCGTGCGCCGCCAGGTCGATGCTCAGGAAGAACGGCGAGGATGCCGCCAGCGGATGTACCGCCGAGCAGAGGTCGTGCCGGAACCCGGGCAGGGTGAGCTCCCCGGTGCGGCAGCCACCGCCCGGAGTATCGGCGCCTTCGATCAGACGTGCACGTCGAGCCCGGCCCGGGCCAGCGTGATCGCCGCGGACAGGCCGTTCGGGCCGGAGCCCACGATGATGGCGTCGGCGGCGGATCCGCTCACGCTCATAGCTCGAGTATCCCGCCCTCGGCGGCCACCATGACGCTCAGCACGGCGGCCGGCGGCGGCGAACGCGGCGGCCAGCCGGTCCAGTTCGTCGTCGGTGCGGTCCGGCTTGTGGTGGGCCAGCGCGATCCGGCGGGCCCCGGCCCGCTGGCCCAGGCCGACCGCGTACCCGGCCGCGGCGTGGCCGAACGACGCCTCCGCGGCCACCTCGGAGGCCAGCAGGAAGCCGTCGTGGATGAGCAGGTCGGCGCCGTCGGCCAGGTCCAGGGCGGCCTGGTGGTACTCGCCCAGCCCCTCGGGTCCCGGACCGAGGACCGTAGGGCAGTGATCGGGCAGGTAGGCGAGCACCGAGTGCCCGTCGCTGACCCGGTAGCCGAACGTCCGGCCGCCCTTGTGCGGGATCTCCCGGGCCTCCACGGTGAAGCCCTCGGCCTTGCAGCTGGCCCGGCCGGGCCACGCCGAACACCCAGTCCCCGCGCAGGCCCGCTGGCCCGATCGGGAAGTGCGGCGGGGACATGCCCCGGGCCAGCACCTCCTCGCGTCGCGCCGTCCCCGGCGTCCGTCTCCTGGTCGGGGAGCAGCAGGGTGACCCGGGCGTCGTCCCGGTCCCCGCCCCGGAAGAACGGCAGCCCGTGCACATGGTCCCAGTGCAGGTGGGTGAGCAGGATGGTGCCGTCAACGGGCGGCCGGCCAGCAGCCCGGTGACCTGGCGCAGCCCGGTGCCCGCGTCCAGGATGAGCGCGGGCGCCGGGCTGTCGTCGTGGCAGAGCGCCACGCATGAGGTATGCCCCCCGTAGCGGAGGAACTCCGCTCCTGGCGCGGGTGTCGAGCCGCGCACGCCGCAGAGGTGAACGCGCACGTCAGCCCCGGCCGGCGTCTTCGCGCCGGTGCCCCCGGACAGCTCCACCAGTGCGTCATGGTCGAACTGGCTGGCCTCGGCCGACGCCACCCGGCAGCCGGTCACGGCCACCAGCGTGGACGTCCGGATCCCCCTCGAGGTGGGCGCGCTCGCCGAGCATCGCCCCCGGGCCGTACTCAGCGAGCTGCTCGCCGTCCCGCTCCACCCGGATCACGCCGTCCAGCACCAGGAACACCGAGGTACCCGGCTCCCCCTGACGGACCAGCACGTCACCGGCCGCGCGCCGGGTGATCACCGGCTTGGCCGCGCCGTGCATGAGCTGCACCGACAGGGCGCGTTCCAGCGCCGTCTCGACCGCGGTGACCAGCGCCGGGGAGTCCTCGTCGCCCCACGGGCTGTGCTTGCCGAACGAGGTGGCGAACCAGTTGGCGTAGTCGGTCAGGCCGGACTTGTGCGTGAGGCGGCCGTCCGCGCCGTACACCCAGTGCCGGGGGAACGTGCTGGCCCCGGTCATCGCCGGCTCGGCGGTGCCGTCGGCGTGCAGGGTGAGCGTCAGCGTGGTCCACACCAGCGGCGCCTGCCACTGCACGTAGGGAGGGTGCTTGACCGGCCGGGGCGCCGGCAGCCCGGTCCGGCCGCCGACGGTCTGGGTGAAGCGGACCCAGCCCGGCCCGTGCTCGGGCGGCGACTGGATGTCCGTCAGCTTGACGGCCTGGAACCGGTAGCGCAGCCCGGCCAGCCGGACCATGGTCGAGCCGATCAGGCCCCCGCCGCCGTAACCGGCCGCCGGTGACCGCCCCGTCATCGCCGACCTCGATCCAGGCCCGGAGCACGTTGGCGAACCGGAACCGGTCCGCGGCGCGAAGCTCCTCGATGTCATCGAGTACTCCCGGCGGCGGCTCGTCGTAGTGGGTGAATCCCGAATCGAAGGCCAGCCGGCTGGGCGCCGGTGACTGCCTCCGACGGGATCCAGGACAGTGAGGTGATGCTGCTTTCGTATCGCATGATCTGATCGTCATCCCCGGCTCAGCCGCAGGCCAGGGTGGTGCCTGGCCTCTTCCGGTGCGCCTAGCACGAAGAACCCGGCCGTCCCGGGCGGCCAGGGCACCGCGGCAGCACACCCGCCTGCGGGTCAGCATCACCACGGGCGGGGATGCCTGCATCCTTGACCATGAGAAGCGGTGAGGCCCTGAATGTCTGTCATGGGAGCCGTCTGGCTGCGCCTGCGGGCCGAGCTGCGCCGACAGTGGCGAGGGTGGCTCGCGCTGGCCATGTTGCTCGGCGTGATCAGCGGCATCGCGCTCACCGCGGCGGCGGGCGCCTGGCGCACGGACACCGCCTACCCGCGCTTCCTGAGCCGCAGCCACGCGGCCGACCTCTGGTCAGCCCCGCGCTGTCCGGGTTCCACGGCTACTTCCGGGCCATCGCCGGCCTTCCCCAGGTGGCTTCGGCGGACTCGGTCGCGTTCCTCCAGATGTCCCTGCCCGGCCCGGGTGCCTCACCGTTCTCGAACATGGTGGCCGAGGCGAGCCCCGCCGGCGGCGAGGGCGTGTCCATGAACCGGGTCAAGGTGCTGGCCGGGCGCATCTTCAACCCGGCCGACCAGCACGCGGTCATGATCAGCCAGGCGCTCGCTGACCGGGCCCACGTGCGGCCCGGAGGCATCCTGTCCCTGATCGGGTACCCGCAGTTGCACGGGAACGCCGATATCCGGCACGCGGTCCGGCTGGCCTTCCGGGTGTCGGCCATCGTGGTGACCGACGACGAGATCGTGCCCGCCACCCGCGAGCTGGGCGAGCCACGAGTGCTGCTGAGCCCGGCGTTCGCCCGCACCCGCCTGGCCCAGTCCTTCAATCCGGCCGGCGGTGGCAGCTATGTGGTGCTCCGGCCCGGCGCCTCGGCCGCCACGTTCACCAGCCAGGCCACCGCCCTGGCCGCACGGTACCGGGTGGGCGCGGTCCAGGTCGTCCACCTGGCCACCGAGTACGCGGCGGCCCAGCGGGACATCCGGCCGGAAGCGGCGGCCCTGGCGATCTTCGCCACGCTGGGCGGCCTGATCGCACTGGCCGTCGGCGGCCAGCTGCTGAACCGCCAGCTCATCCTCGACTCGGCGGAATTCCCGGTCCTGCGTGCCCTCGGCATGAGCCGGTCCCGTCTCGTGGTGCTGTCCCTGGCCAGGGTGGCGATCATGACCACGGCCGGCGCTGTCGTCGCCGTCGGGGTGGCCATCGCGGCGTCCCCGCTGATGCCCATCGGGCCGGCCCGGTTCGCCGAGCCCAGCCCGGGCATCGACGTCAACCTGCCGATTCTCGGCGCCGGATTCCTGATCATCGCCATCGCGCCGCTTCTGGTGCTGGCTCCCGGAGCGGTGCGAGCCGCCGCCCGGTCCGCGGGCGCGCTCGGGCTGGCCGAGCCGGCCGGGCCGGCGCGGGCCTCGCGGCTGGCCCCGGCGCTTGGCCGGGTTGGCTCCGTGCCGGGCAGCCTGGGCGTGCGGATGGCCCTGGAGCCCGGTCACGGGCGCACCGCGGTGCCGGTGCGCAGCGCGCTGGCCGGGACGATGGTGGCGGTAGCGGCGGTCGTGGGAGCGGTGGTCTTCGGCGCGAGCTTCCTCGGCCTGGTCGGCTCGCCGCACTTGTACGGGCAGAACTGGGCCCAGCAGCTGGATCTGCAGGTCGGGTCGGTGCCGGCCAGCATGGGCACCCGGGTCCTGGCCGGGATCAGCGGCTTGAGCCAGTACGCGGGCGGCAACTACGGGCAGGTCAGCGTGGCTGCCCCGGGCCGCAGCGGCACGGCGGTGCCCGCGATCGGGATCGACCAGATGCACGGCAGCGGGTTCCTCACCCTGCTCACGGGCCGGGCCCCGGCCGGACCCCGGCAGATCGCCCTCGGCCCCCGCACCCTGAACACCCTGGGCCTGCACGTCGGGCAGCGGGTCACCGTCACCGCGAACGGCAGGACAGTCCGTGATGCGGATCGTGGGTTCGGCGGTCTTCGCCGCGTTCAGCGTCGGCGGCGGCAGCTCCACCGACCTGGGGACCGGCGCCGCGGTCTCCGCCTCGGTGCTGTCCCAGCCGAACCCGCCGGACTGCACCGGCGACGTGACCTGCTACAACTTCTTCCTGCTGCGGTACCAGCCGGGCACCGACCTGCCCGCCGCGGCCAGCCGCCTGGAGACCGCGGTCACCCGGGCCGGATGCCCGAGGGGCCTGTGCCTGGTGACTACCGACCAGCGGCCCAGCGACATCCGGGACTACACGGGGGTCCGTGACACCCCGCTGGTGCTGGGCGCGATCCTCGGCGTGCTCGCGGTGGGCACGCTCAGCCACGCCCTGCTCGCCGGCGTGCGCCGCCGCTACCGTGACCTGGCCCTGCTGAAGACCCTGGGCCTGGTCCGGTCCCAGCTGCTCCGCGTGGTCTGCTGGCAGGCGACCACGCTGGCCACCGCGGCACTGCTGGCCGGGGTGCCGCTCGGCGTGCTGGCCGGGCGCTGGGCCTGGCTGGTCTTCGCCCGCTCGGCCGGGGTGGCCAGCCAGGCCGACGTGCCGGTGCCAGCTGGTCCTGCTGGCCATCCCGGCGACTCTCCTGCTGGCCAACCTCCTGGCGGCCGGGCCTGGCTGGACCGCGGCCCGGGTGCCCGCCGCCACCGTGCTGCGGGGCGAGTGATGGAAGCTCTCTGGCTGACCCTGCGCGCCGGCCTGCGCCACCGCTGGCAGCCGGTGCTCGGGCTCGCGCTGCTGCTCGGCGTGATCGGCGGCGTGGTGCTGACCGCCGTGGCTGGCGCGCAGCGCACCGACACCGCCTACCCCCGCTTGCTGCGCGCGGCCAACGCCGGCCAGGTCCTGCTCATCTCCAGCCAGTACACCCCGGCCGCGTACTTCGCCGGGCTCCGCCGCCTGCCGCAGGTGGCCTCCCTGTCCGAGGCCAGCCTGTACGATGCGGTGCTGCCCGCGCGGCACGGCCCGTCCGGAACCGTGGTGGAGACCTTTTCCAGCCCGGACGATTCCTTCGGGGTGACCGGGGACCGGGTCCGGATACTGTCCGGCCGCCGCTTCAGCCGGGACGACCCGCGTGCCGTCATGATCGACCAGCAGCTGGCCGCCCGTGAGCACCTGCACCCCGGCGGCATGCTGCGCATCTTCGTGGTCCCAGGGCAGAGCAACCCCGAACTTTCCCGCGCCCGCGAGATGTCGTTCCGGGTCAGCGCCATCGTCGTGTTCGACAACCAGATCGTGCCGGCCACCAAGGTCAACGCCGAGCCGATGGCGCTGGTCAGCCCGCTGTTCGCGGGCACCCGGCTGGCTCTGTCGGCCAGCTACGGCGCACAGGCCGCGGTGCGACTGCGCCCCGGCGCGAGCATGCCCGCGCTGCTGCGCGGCGCGTCCATGCTGGCCAGGCGGTATCCGGCCACGCAAGCCCCGACCGCGGTCAACCTGGCCGACGAGGTCGCCACGACCGAGCGGGCGATCCGCCCGCAGGCGGTCGCACTGGCCCTGTTCGCCGCGCTGGCCGGGCTCATCGCGCTGGTCGTCATCGGTCAGTTGCTCAGCCGCCAGCTCAGCCTCGACTCAGCCGAGTTCCCCATCCTGCGCACGCTGGGCATGACCCCGCGTGGGCTGACCGTGCTGTCCCTGGCCCAGCTGGCCGTCATCACCGGGGCCGGAGGGCTGGCCGCGGCGGCGATCGCCGTGGCGGCCTCGCCGCTGATGCCGATCGGCCCGGCCCGGCTCGCTGAGCCGCATCCCGGGCTGGACGTCAACCTCGTCGTCCTGGGCACTGGCTGTGCGGCCATCATCGCGCTGCCGCTCCTCCTGCTGGCTCCGGCAGCCTGGCGGAACGCGGCCGCCGCGGCAGCACCGTTCGGTGTCGCCGAGCCGGCCGGGCCCGCTCGTGCCTCGCGGCTCGGCGCCGCGCTGGGCCGGTCCGGCCCGGTGACCGGGAGCCTGGGGGTACGGATGGCGTTCGAGCCGGGGCGCGGCCGGACGGCGGTGCCGGTCCGCAGCGCGCTGGCCGGCACCACCGTGGCGGTGGCGGCGGTGATCGCGGCCTTCGTGTTCGGCACCAGCCTGATCCACCTGGTGGAGACTCCGCGGCTGTACGGGCAGGACTGGCAGCAGCAGCTCGACCTGCAGTTCGGCGGGGTGCACGGGTCCCTGCTGGGCCAGATCCTGGCCCGGCAGAAGGGCCTGGCCAGCTACGCGGAGGGCGACTACGGGCAGGTCACTATCGCCGGCCACATCGTGCCGGCCATCGGCGTCGACCCGGTGCATGGCCGGGGCTTCATCACGATGCTGGATGGCCATCCGCCAGCCGGCTCCGGCGAGATAGCGCTCGGCGCACAGACCCTCCGCGCGCTGCACGTCTCTGCCGGGCAGCGGATCACGGTGCTGGCCAACGGGATCAGCCGGCCGATGCGGATTACCGGCACGGCCGTGTTCGCCTCGTTCGGCCGGGGCAGCTTCGAGGCGACCGACCTGGGCAACGGTGCCGTGGTGACGGCCGCGGTGCTGTCCCAGCAGAATCTGACGAGCGGCTGCACGGGCCGCCTCACGTGCTACAACTTCGCGCTGATGCGGTACCGCCCGGGCACTGACCGCCCGGCCGCGGCGGCGCGGCTGAGCCGCGCCCTGCTCGCCCACCACTGTCCCCCTGGGTCCTGCCTGGTGGTCAGTGACCAGCGCCCGAATGACATCCGGAACTATGCCGGGGCGCGGGACACCCCGCTGTTGCTCGGCGCCGTGCTGGCCCTGCTCGCCGCCGGCACGCTGGTCCACGTGCTCGTCACCGGGGTCCGCAGGCGGCGGCGTGACCTGGCCATGCTGAAGGCGCTCGGCCTGGCCCGGCGGCAGGTACTCAGCGTGGTGGAGTGGCAGGCGGCCGCGCTGGCCGCGACAGCGCTGCTGTTCGGGGTGCCGCTCGGCATCCTGGCCGGACGGTGGGCGTGGGCCGTCTTCGCCCGCGCGGCGGGTGTCTCGCCGGCCGCTACCGTGCCCGTCCCGCTGGTACTGGCCGCCACCCCGGTGACCGTGGCGCTGGCCGCGGTCATCGCCGCCTGGCCCGGCCACGCCGCGGCCCGGGTCAGGCCCGCCGTCGCGCTCCGCGCCGAGTAGGCCATGACTGCCGTCGGGCTCATTTTCCGCGGGTGGCTCAGGCAGCGCTGGCGGACAGGGCTCGGGCTGGCCCTCCTTGCTGCTCGGCCTGGTCGGCAGCGTAGCGCTGACCGCGGCGGCTGGGGCACGCCGCACCGACACCGCCTACCCGCGATTGCTGCGCTGGAGTGACGCCGCCAACGTCCAGGTCATCCCGGGCTGCGTGGGCCTGGGCGGCTTCTATGCGGCGATGGCCCGGCTGCCGCAGGTCGCGTCGATGTCCGCCGAGGTCATCTATGAGCTGGCCGTCCCGGGCCGCGGCGCCGCGCCAGCCGGGCAGCTGGAAGCGGTCGCCAGCCCGGACGGGACGCTTGGGGTGACCACTGACCGGGTGCGGATCCTGGCCGGTCAGCGGCCGCCTGCCGCCGACCCGGCGGATGTCGTGATCGATCCGCAGCTGGCCACGGGGCAGCGGCTGCGACCGGGCAGCACGCTGCACCTGATCGGCGTGCCGAGCACGGCGAAGGTATGCCCGCCGCAGCAGGCCCGCTCCGCGCCGGGCCGCCCGGTCCCGCTGACCTTCCGGGTATCCGCGGTGGCCGCCTTCGATGACCAAGTGGTCCCGGCACCCGGCCTGGCTGGCGCGCCACGGGTGCTGCTCAGCCCCGGATTCTGGCGCAGCGGTGCGGGCCGCCGGTTCGGCCCGGGGGACGCCGCCAACGTGCGGCTGCGGCCGGGCGCGAGCCTCGCTTCCTTCCGTGCCGCGGCCGGCGCACTGGCCCGGCGCTACCCGTCCGCTGGCGGGCTCAGCTTCGTGAACCTGGGCCCGCAGCAGGCGGCGGCGCAGCGGGCCATCCGCCCGGCGGCGGTCGCCCTGGCTGTGTTCGCCGCGCTGGCCGGCCTGCTCACGCTGGCGGTGCTGTGCCCGCTGATCGGCCGCCAGCTCATCCTGGATGCGGTGGAATTCCCCACGCTGCGCGCCCTCGGCATGACCCGGGCCAGGCTACTTGGCCTGTCCCTGGCCCGGGCGGCCGCGGTGACCTGCGGCGGCGCGCTGGTCGCGGCGGGCATCGCCGTCGCGGCCTCGCCGCTGATGCCGGTCGGCGCGGCGCGGCTGGCCGACCCCAGCCCCGGCGTCGCAGGTGAGCTTCGCGGCACTCGGCGCTGGACTCGTCATCACGGCGCTGGCACCGCTGGCCCTGGTGTTCCCGGTGGCCTGGCGCGTCGCCGGGCGCCCGGACGGCCCGCGCGGGGTGGCCGGGCCGGCCTGGCCAGGCCGGCAGTTCGCGACTGGCCGCCGCGCTGAGCCTGGCCGGGCTCGGTGACCGGTGCCCTCGGCGCCCGGATGGCGTTCGAGCCCGGGCGGGGCCGCAGCGCCGTCCCGGTGCGCAGCGCGCTGGCCGCCGCCACGGTGGCCCTGGCCGCGGTGCTGGCCGCGCTGGTCTTCGGCACCAGCCTGATCGCCCTGATTAGCAGTCCGCACCGGTACGGGCAGAACTGGACCCAGGAACTTGACCTGCAGTTCGCTGGCGTGCCTGCGGCACGGGTCAGCCAGGCTGCTGACCCAGCCCGGGGTGCGCGGCTACGCCGCGGGTGATTACGGGCAGCTGGGCCTCCGCGGCCAGGTAGTCCCGGCGGTCGGCGTGGACGCACTGGACGGCCGTGATTTCCTCACCATGCTGGCCGGCCATCCACCGCAGGGCCCCGGTCAGGTGGTGCTCGGCGAACGGACACTGCGCACTGCGGGCTGGCACGTCGGGCAGGTGGTCCCGGTCAACGTCAACGGAGCCATCAGATGGCTGCGCATCACCGGGGTGGCCACGTTCCCCCTGTTCAGCCAGGCCACCGCCGCCCCGACGGACCTCGGCACCGGCGCGGCCGTCACCGCGCCGGTGCTCTCGGTCCCGGACCCGCCACTGTGCGCCGGGAAAAGCACCTGTTACAACTTCCTCCTCATCCGCTACCGCCCGGGCACCAGCCTGGCCGCGGCCGCGGCCCGCCTGGCGGCCGCCGTCACCCGGGCGGGCTGCCAGCCGGGGCTCTGCCTGCTGGTCAGCGACCAGCAGCCCCCCGACATCCGCGACTACACCGCGGTACGGGACACCCCGCTGGCCCTCGGCACCGTGCTGGCCCTGCTCGCGGTGGGGACGCTGGCCCAGGTGCTGGTCACCAGTGTCCGGCGGCGGCACCGGGAACTGGCCATCCTGAAGGCCCTCGGCCTGCTCCGGGCGCAGTTGCTCGGGGTGGTCTGCTGGGAAGCGACCGCGCTGGCCGCGGCGGCCCTGCTGGCCGGGCTGCCGCTCGGCCTGCTGGCCGGCCGCCTGGTCCTGGGCGTTGTTCGCCAGTTCGCTGGGCGATCTCCGGCACTGCGGTCATCCCCATCCCGCTGGTGCTGCTGGCCATTCCGGTCACCTGGCTGCTGGCCATTATCATCGCGATCGGCCCGGGCCGGGCCGCCGCCCGGATCACGCCAGCGACGGTCCTGCGCACGGAATGACCGACGGGGATCGGCGCTGCGCGTGACGCCGCTAGCGCGCCGCCACCCCCGGCACGGGCCTGGTGCCGTGGCTCCACGGAGTCCGGTGCGGCATCCGCAGCCGGAGCACGGCCAGGCCGAGCAGGGCGAAGCCGGCCGTCCAGGCCAGCGATACCGCAGCCATCCCGGCCAGCGCCTGGTGGTGGAAGGCGCCCGCGGCCGCGAACTGGGTCGGGCCGTAGGACGGGAAGAACTCCAGGATCGGCTTGTTGGCCAGCGGGTTGTCCACCGGGTTTTCCAGGAAGGTGTCCAGCATGGCGGTCATGATGATCAGGAAGAAGCCTTCCAGGTCGCCGCGGACCAGCACCCCGATGAGCAGGCCGAGGGCGGCATAGCTCGCCGTGGCCAGGATGAACGCCACCGCGACGGCCCACAGCGCGGATGGCTGCCAGAACGCGAGCAGCACGATGGCGGCATAGGCGCCGACGGCCGCCGCGACGGCGAGCGCCGCGGTGGTCTTGGCCGCGATGAGCGCGCCCGGCCGGTACCCGGACAGCACGAGGCGCCGGTCGAACGGCAGCGCGCGGCGGGTGGCGGCGAACACCACGAAGCCGGTGATCAGCGTGATGGCGCTGAGCCCGGCGGTGATCAGGGTGAGCTCGTGGCCGTCTACCACCAGGACGGTCCCGGTCGCGCGGAGCACGAATGGCGCCCCGGTGTGCCCGATCATCGAGCCGATCAGCAGGTACCAGCCGGGGACGAACGCGACGAGCAGCACCCAGGCGAGCCGGTTACGGGCCTGCGCGGCCAGGCTGTGCCGGATGGCCACCTCAAGCTGCTGGCGCATGGCTGCCCTCCCGGTCCTCGATCCGGCCCCCGGCCAGGTGCCAGACCCGGTCGAACCGCTCCTGCTCGAACACCAGGTGGGTGATGACCAGGGTGGCGGTACCCGCCGCGCGCAGCTCCCCGGCCAGATCCCAGAACGCCAGGTACGTCTCCCAGTCGAAGCCCTGGTAGGGCTCGTCGAGCAGGAGCACCGCGGGCTCGTGCAGCAGGGCCAGGGTCAGGCTGAGCTTCTGCCTGGTCCCCCCGGACAGGGTGCCGGCGGCTGGTGCCGGAACCCGGCATAGCCCAGCCGGGCGATCAGGGCCTCGGCCCGCTCCGTGGCCCGGGTCCGGTACGCGGCCTGGAAGGAGCGGATGTGCTGATCCACGGTCAGCGCGTCATCCAGCACCGTGGCCTGCGGGCAGTAGCCCGCCCGGCCTTCGGCCAGCACGCTGCCCGCGTCCGGCCGGAGGTCACCCGCCAGGATGCGGAGCAGGGTTGACTTCCCGCTCCCGTTCTCGCCGACCACCGCGACCATTTCGCCGGCCGCGACCGCCAGGTCCACCCCGGCCAGCACCTGATGCCGGCCGAACGACTTGCAGATTCCCCGTGCCTCCAGCACGTTCATGGCTTTCGCCCCCGCTTCATTCCGTACGCAGCAGCTCGGCCGGGCTGACCTGGGCGGCACGCCGCCCGGGCCACCAGGCCACCACGTTGGCGAGCAGCAAGACCGCGGGTACCAGCAGCAGCACCTGCGGCACCGGCACGCTGGCCGTGGCCGGGATGCCGAGCCCGGTGCCGAACAGGTGCCAGCTCCATCGCCCGGCCGCCACGCCCAGCGGCAGCCCGATCAGCAGCGCCAGCCCGGCCAGGGTGGTCATCTGCCAGGTGGTGATCTCGCTGACCTGCCGGCCGAGCAGGCCGAGCGCCTTCAGCACGGCGAAGTCATGCCGCCAGCGCCGCCCCGACACCACGGCCACCTGGCCGAGTACTCCCAGGCCGAGGAGGGCTAGCAGCCCGGCCAGCAGCTCCGGGGTGCGTGTCGATGACCGCATAGTCGGTCACCCCGTTCGGCCGCTGGGTCAACAGCACGCAAGTTGACTGCTGGACCTGGGCGCAGAACGGGGCCGCCGAGCGGCGGAACCTCGCGACCGCGGCGGACTGCCCCGCGCCGGGCCGGAACTTGATCAGCAGGAACTCGAAGCCTGGCCGGGATCCGGGCGGTACCGCCTGAGGCAATGCCGCCGCCATGGTCTCAGCACCCCGGCCGAGGTCGGTCGGCGTGAAGCTGCCCTGGCCGAAGTCCGGGAACACGGCCTGGCCGACGACCCGGTCCAGACGAGGGTGCCCGCCGATGGTCACCCGCACCGGCTGGCCGACGCGCAGCCCGAGGCTGCGCAGCGTGGATGCCCCCAGCACGATCTCCCGGCTGGTGCGCGGCTGCCGCCCGGCCACCAGGGTGGGAGCCACCTGGGCACCGTGGCCGGGCGCCAGGCCGATCGCCGGGATCAGCTGGCCGCCGATCCCGACGATCCCGTGGTTGCCGAACGTCCAGCCGGCGACGCCGGGGTTGTCGCCGAGCAGGTGCCGGGCCTGCGCCTGGGTCACCGACCCGAACTGCAGATCGATCGCCGCGTCCCAGGCCTGCCCGTACAGCCGGGGAGTCTGGACGAGTTGCAGCAGGTTCGCCCCGAAGGTGATCGCCGCCGTCACCACCAGCACGGACAGGGCGGTGCCGAGCAGGGCGCCCCGCACCGGGACGGCGGTCCGGCCACGGCCCTGCTCTACCGCGAGCTGCACCCCGGCCGTCATGGTGACCGGGGCGCCCAGCCCGCCCAGCCACCCAGCCGCCCGGGAGCCGCGCACCGGCCCGCTCCCCGCCGAGACGGCGGCCCCCGGCGCACCCGGACGGGCCAGCCGCCAGGCCGGCCGCGCCGCCCGGGCCACGACCACGAGCATGATCGCCACCGCGCCGAGGGCCAGCGCGAGCCAGTCGGCACTGACCCCCGGATCCGGCTCCGCCAGCCGGGCCGCACCGATCGGCATCAGCGGCGAGGCGGCCACCGCCAGCGCGATGGCCAGGACCGCCCCGGCCATTCCGGCCATCGCGGCCTCCGCCAGCCCGGCCCCGGTGAGCTGGCGCCGGGTCAGGCCGAGGGCCGCCAGCACTGGGTTGTCCGACCCGGCAAGCAGCAGCTGCCGGGCGGTGGCCTGGCCCACGATCAGCAGCGCGGTACACGCCAGGACCAGGGCGAAGACGGCTAGTGCGACTACCTCGGGGTGGATGGCCCGCTCAATGGTGGCCGCCTGCGCGCCCTCATCGGCGATATAGATCTGCCCGCCGGTCCCCGGGAAGTCGGCGGGCCAGGGCCTGCGCTTCACGGCTGACGGTCGCGGCCGTGGCCCCGGGCCGCAGCTTCACGAAGGCGCCGTCGAACGCCAGGTAGCCGCGGCCCAGCCGGTGCCACAGCGCGGTGCTCGCCAGGATGAGCGGGACCTTGTCCTGCTCGGTGACCGGGAGCACCGAGGACCGGGTGACGAAGACGCCGACCACCCGCTCGGCCAGCCGGCGCGCCCGGTCCCGGCGGTCCCGCGCCGCCCGCCGATCCAGACGGCCCATTCGGCACGGCGGCCAGGTTCAGCGTGGCGCCGATCCGCAGGTGCAGGCTGGCCGCGGCGATCTGGTCAACCGCGACCTCCCCGGCCCGCGCCGGATCGGGCAGCCGCCCGGCCAGCAGTTTCGGCACGTCGAGAGTGCGGCCGAGCCGCTGATCCACCGGCGCCATGACGGAGGCCGCCTGGTCCAGCCGGCCGCCCCGGCTGACGGGCGGCAGCTCCAGCCCAGCCACCGTCGCCACCCGGGCGACACCCGGCTGCCGGGCCAGCGCGGCGTAATAGCCGCCGAGGCCGGTGCCGGCCGCAGCGACCAGCAGGTCGGAGGCGTGCGAGGCGCGCAGATAGCGCGGGTAGGCGGTGGCGGTGCGCCGCGCCCCCGCGACTGCGGTGAGGACCGCACCACCTGCCACCGCGATGAGCAGGACCAGCAGCAGCCAGCCCGGCCAGCGAGCTCTCAGCTGATGCGCTGCGAGGCGCAGCGTCACGTGCATGGCCGGGTCACCCGCCCGGTACCGGCAGGCCGTGCACCGAATCCTGTCCCATGAGCCGAGCGTGGCACGCCCGGGCCAGGTACTCCAGCGTGCTCCCCCGCACCTGCCGCCGGGTGCTCCCAGGGTGCGGTGGGCGGCAGGCACCACCATCCGCGGTGGTACCTGCCCCCTTCCGGCTGGCGTGCAGGCGTGGCGCAATGGAGGGCAAGCGAAAGAACCGGGCTGGGCGCGAGCGGGCGGACGCCTACCGTGATGGTGCTGGCCGGCCGCCTGGGAGCCGGTGCCGCCCGGTCAGCGAAGGGGAAGCCGTGGCCGCTGGATGGCTCGTCCTGGGGGCCGAGTTCCGACGGCGGTGGCGTACCTGGCTGATCCTGGCCCTGATCGCCGGGGTGTTCGCCGGGGCGGTCGAGACGGCGGCGGCCGGTGCCCGCCGGACCGACTCGGCATACCCGAGCCTGCTTGCCTGGAGCGACGCACCCGACCTGATCCTTTATTCGTTCCCGGGCCGGTCCCGCACCTTCGGCCAGTTCCCGCTGGCCGAAGCGGCCCGGCTGCCCCAGGCCGCCCAGTCCGCCATCCTGGCCAGCTACACCTCGGTGAAGCCGGCCGACGCGCTGCATCATCGCGCCCGAGACAGACGCGGTACCCAGCCGGTTCTGGCACCGCAAGCTGCTGGCCGGGCGGCTGGCCGACCCGGCACGGCCCGGCGAGGTGAATATCTCGTTCACCCTGGCTGCCGCGGAGCATCTGGGCGTGGGTGACGTCCTGCGGGCCAACCTGCTGACCACCGGCCACCAGCTCCGCCCGTTCAGTTTCCGGATCGTCGGCGTCAACGCGGCGCCCGCTGAGTTCCCGCCGCAGACCGGCACCAGTACCGATTTTGTCTGGGCGACGCCGGCCTTCTACCGCGCGCACCACTCGGCCTGTACATCGAGGGCGGCGTGGCCCTCCGCCTGCGCCACGGGGCGGCGGACCTGGCCGCGGTGCAGCGGGAAGCCAGCCGGCTGGCGGGCGGCAAGCTGGTGGAGAGCTACCCGCTGACCGCCCAGGCACTGAACACCGAGCGCTCGATTCATCTGCAGGCCGTGGCGCTGTGGCTGGTCAGCGGCCTGCTGGCGGTCATTGGCCTGCTCGTCCTCGGCCAGTTGCTGGCCCGGCTCAGCTTCATGGACGCCGCGGAGTACGGCACCCTGCTGGCCCTGGGCATGAGCCGCCGGGCGCTGTTCGGCGCCGGCCTGGGCCGCGCGGCCGTGATCGGCGCGGCCGGCAGCGCCGACGGCGTCCTGCTGGCGGTCCTGGCCTCCCCGCTGCTGCCGGTCGGCCTGGCCGGCGTGGCCGAGCCCTATCCCGGGATCCATGCCGACGGGCACGTGCTCGTCCTGGGCCTGGCCGGCACGGTGCTCGCGGTCATGGCGGGGGCCGCATGGCCGGCCTGGCGGGCGGCGGACGCGGGACGGGCGCGGGCCCGCGCCGTGGCCGGGACGACCAGGCGCGAGCCGGCCAGTCAGCGCCCCGGCCGCGGCCGCCGCGACTCGCCGTGGCCGCGACCGCGAGCATCCGCCCGGTGACGGCGGTGATCGGGCTGCGGCTGGCCCTGCAGCCCGGAGCGGGCCGTACCGCACTGCCGGTGCGCAGCACGATCGCCAGCGCCGTAGTCGGCGTGGCTGCGCTGACCGCGGCGCTGGTCTTCTCGGCCAGCCTCGGCCATCTGCTCGCCACGCCGTCGCTGTACGGCGTGACCTGGGACGCTTACGTGAGCAGTACGCAGCACGGCGGGATCAGCCCGGCGGTCCGCAGCATCACCCGCGACCCGGCGGTGACCGCCTGGGCCACCGGGTACTCCGATGTCCCGGTTGACATCCAGGGCGTCCGGGCCGAAGCCGTCGCGCTGCTCCCCGGGCACCACGGCTCACTGCTCCCGGTGCCGGTGCCGGGGCACCTGCCCCGCGGCCGCGGGGAGATCACCCTCGGCGAGCGCACGCTGGCGGCCATGGGCGCCCGCATCGGCGAGACCGTCCAGGTGGCCCTGGCTGGTTTCCGGGCGCAATCGCTGAAGATCGTCGGCACAGCCGTCTTCCCCACCCTGGATGATGCCCTCAGCCTCGGCAAGGGCGCCGCGCTCACCGTGGGCGGCCTGCGCCGCCTGCTGCCCCCGGGGGTACCAGCCCCGCCACTGGATACGCTGCTCCTCCGGTTCCGGCCCTCCGCCGTGGCTGGGCCGGCCGGGCTCGACCGGCTCTCTGCCCGGGAGGCGCGGCTCGGGTCGTGCGTCACCCAGGGCCCGGCCACGCCCACCGATGTGGTCAACTTCGGGCGGGTCCAGAACCTCCCGCTGCTGCTCGGCACGGCGCTGAGCCTGCTGGCCCTGCTCACCATCACCCACCTGCTGCTGACCTCGGTCCGGCGGCGCCGCCGTGACTTCGCGGTGCTCCGCTCGCTGGGATTCACCCGGCGCCAGGTGCGCGGCGCGGTGAGCTGGCAGGCCAGCGCCCTGACCGGCGCTGCCCTGTGCCTCGGCATCCCGGCCGGGATCCTCGGCGGGCGGGTGGCCTGGCGGCTCTTCGCCGCGCAGCTGGGCATCCTGCCCGCCGTGGTCGTCCCGCTGGTCACCCTGGCCGCGCTGGTACCCGCCGCACTGGCGGTCGCCGTGGCCATCGCGGCCATCCCCGGCGAGTCCGCCGCCCGGGCGCGGCCCGCCCAGATCCTGCGCAGCGAGTGATGGGGCGCTGGCCAGCCCGTCCCCGGGTGTGCCAGCACCACCGGGCGGCGGCATGCCTGCCCACTGGCGGGCAGCAGCGTGATATGCGAAAACTTGTTAGGTGAATCACAGTGAGGCCGCCCCGATCACCGTCTTCCTCGCCGACGACAACCTGATCGTGCGCGAGGGCGTGCGGGCGCTCATCGAGCGGCACCGCGACCTGCAGCGTGGTCGGCGTGGCCGGGGACTACGACGAGGTGGTCGACGGCGCTGCCGACGACCAGCCCGCAGGTGCTGGTCACCGACATCCGCATGCCGCCGTCGTTCCAGCGCGAGGGCATCGACGCCGCCAAGGAGGTGCGCAAGCGCCATCCCGGCACCGGCGTCGTGGTGCTCTCCCAGTACGACGACCCCGAGTACGCCATCTCGCTGCTGGCCGAGGGCGCTGCCGGGCTACGGCTACCTGCTGAAGGACCACGTCGCCGAGGGCAACCAGCTGGTCGGAGCGATCCGGGCGGTGGCCACCGGCGGGACGGTGCTCGACCCCGCCATCGTCGAGGCGCTGGTGCGGCCGGTCACCGCCCCGGGCGGCCTGACGCCGGCCGAGGAGGAGCTGCTCGGCATGGTCGCCGAGGGCAAGCCCATCAAGGCCATCGCCGCGGCCGCAGGACGCACCGCCCGAGGCGGTGGACGCCGAGGTCGAGGCGCTGTTCGTGAAGCTGGCCGCAGGGCGTGTCGGCCGGGAACGCAGGGCGCGCTGCGCCGGCTGCGGCTGCTGCACGAGGCCATCGTCGACCGCGAGGAGCAGGGCGAGACGCTGTCCCGGCTGCTGCCCGGCGGCGTGGCCGAGAAGCTGCGCGCGCGAGCGGCCGGCCGATCGGCGAGACCGAGGGGGTCGATGGTGACCGTGCTGATGAGCGACATCCGCGTCGTACTCGACCATCGCCGAGCACGCCGACCCGAGCCAGCTGGCCGGGCAGCTCAACGTGCACCGCGCCGCGATGAACAGGGCCATCCTCGGCGAGGGCGGCACGGTCATGCAGTTCGTCGGCGACGCGGTGATGGCGGTGTTCGGCGCGCCGGTCCCGCAGCCCGACCACGCCGAGCGGGCGGTGGCGGCCGCTCGCGCGATGCACGCCGCGCAGGCGCGAGGTCAACGCGCGCTGGGCGGCGCGAGGGCCTGCCCGCCTTCGGCCTCGGGCTCGGGCTGTCCACCGGCGAGGCCGCCGCCGCGCTGCTCGGCTCGGAGGAGCGGCTCGAGTACACGCTGGTCGGCGACACGGTGAACCTCTCCCAGCGGCTCCAGCAGTGCGCCGACGCGGGCGAGACCGTGCTGTCCGAGGCCACGCTGCAGGCGCTGCGCGACGCCGCTCGACGCCGATGCCGCTGCCGCCGCAGCTGGTCAAGGGCCGGGACACGCCCGTGTCGCGTGCAAGATCGTCAACCGGCTGGCAGCGCGGGCGCGCGGCGCCAGGCCGCTCGCGGCAGGCCACTGCACGACCGACCGCGGACGTACGACCGATGAGGCGAACGACGCAGCGATCCGGCGCCTGGTCATGCGCGGGCGTGCGCAAGACCTTCGAGGCCGAGAACGCGCCGGTGCGGGCGCTGCGCGGCGTCGACCTCGACGTCGACGGCGGCGAGTTCGTGGCCCTGATGGGCCCGTCGGGCTGCGGGAAGTCCACGCTGCTCAACCTGGTGGCCGGCCTCGACACGCCCGACGAGGGCGAGATCATCGTGGCCGGCGAGGCGGTGACCGGGCGCAGGCGAGGACGACCTGGCCCGCATGCGCCGCCGGCACATCGGCATCGTCTTCCAGTTCTTCAACCTGCTCGAGGGCATGAGCGTGCTCGAGAACGTGGCGCTGCCGGCGGTCATCGCCGGGCGCACGCCGCAAGCCGGCCGAGACCCGGGCCCGCGACCTGCTCGACCTGCTCGGCATCGGCGACAAGGCCAGCGCCGCTGCCCGGGCGTGCTGTCCGGCGGGCAGCGCCAGCGCCTGGCCATCGCCCGGGCCCTGGCCAACGAGCCGACGCTGCTGCTCGCCGACGAGCCCACCGGCGCGCTCGACTCCGACGGCGGCCAGGAGGTCATCGAGCTGCTCCGCCGGCTGCACGCCGGCGGCCAGACCATCCTGCTCGTCACCCACGACGCCAGCGTGGCCGACGCGGCCAGCCGGGTCGTCCGGATGCGCGACGGCCGGATCGAGGAACCCGGGCATGAACCGGACAGCCGTGGCCCGGTCGTCATCGAGGCCCGGCTGAGCATGCGCTTCCCCGGGCACCAGCAGGCGGGGCCGGCCGCCGCGCCGGCCGAGGCTGGCGCATGAGCGGCACCATGCAGGACACCGTGCGCCGGGCGCGGTGACCGGGCTGCCGCGCCATCCGAAACCGCCCTGGCGGCTCGCCGCCGCCGCGGCCCTGCTGGCCGCCGACGGTGATCATCGTGATCACCGGGCTGCGCATCGCCGCGCCCGGCGGCCTGCCGGCCGTGCAAGCCGCCGCCTTCGCGGTCACCGCTGGCCTGGGCGGTGGCCGCCGCCATCGCCAGCCGCGGACCCGGGCCTGGCCGGGCAGTGGCACGTGGCGGGCGGGCGCACTAGCCGGGGCGGTAGCCCTCACCGCGGCCCGGCTGGCCAGCACGGCGCCGCCCGGCCAGCATGAGCTGTCCCGGGCCGTGGCCACCATCGCCGGGGCGCTGGTGATCGCCGCCACGGTCCATCTTCGTGCTGGCCGCTGCCCGACGGGCGGCTCCGCGGCGCAGGCCCGGCGGGTGGCCGCGGCCGTGGTCTACCTGGCCGCGCTGGCCGCCGGGGTCGCCCTGGCCGCGCACCGGACGTCACGTCCCGGCGGCCGCGGCCGCGGTGATCTGGCCCGTGGCGGTCGGCCGGCGCCGCTGCCCGCCGCGCGGCTGCGTTACCTGCGGCTCGGCGGCCGGGACCGGGAGCGGATGCAGTGGCTCGGCGCCGGCCTGGTGCTGGCGGCGGACGCTGCCCTGGTGAGCGGGTGCTGCACCTGCTCGTCGGCTGGCCCGGCGCGGTCGCCGCCGTGGCCGCCGGGGCCACGGTGGCGGTGCCGGCTCGGGCTGGTCGCCGCGACCGTCCCCAGCTCGGCCCGCAGGCCGGCCGGCTGCTGGTGCACCTGCTCTCGCTGGCCGGGTTCACGCGTCGGTGGTCTCCGGTATCTACCTGGTCATCGTGCTCGGGCTCGGCCAGCAGCCCGGCGGCCACGCGGACCGGGAGATGCTCGGCCTGTCCATGCTCGCCGCCGCGGTGGCCGCGATCGGCTACCTGCCGGCCCGGGACCGGCTGATGGCCTCGGCCACCCGGTTCGTCTACGGGGCCCGGGAAGCGCCCGACGAGGTGCTCCGCACGTTCGGCAGCCGGCTGACGCGGGCGGTGGCCATGGACGAGCTGCTGCTGCAGCTGGCCGAGTCGCTGCGCAAGACGATGGCCCTGACCAGCGCCGAGGTGTACACCGGGAGCGGGGAGGTGCTGGAGCGGGCCGTCTCGGTGCCGGATGCCGGGCGCCGGTCGCTGATCATCGGGGAGCGGGAGCGCCCCGTGGTCACCCGGGCCGGGGTGTCCGGCAGCGCCTGGGCCTCGATCTGGCTCCCCGCGCTGCTGGCCGGCCGGGAACATGCCCAGCTGCGGGTCGCGCCGATCAGCCACGCCGGCGAACTGCTCGGGCTGCTCGTGGTGGAGCGTCCCGGCGACGCGGACGCCTTCACCGAGGAGGACGAGCGGGTGCTCACCGAGCTGGCCCGCCAGGCTGGCCTGGCGTTCTACAACGTCCGTCTCGACGCGGCACTGCAGACCACCCTGGACGAGCTCCGGCGGCAGGCGGACGAGCTCCGTGAATCCCGGGCCCGCATCGTGGCCAGCGGCGACGCGGAGCGCCGCCGGGTGGAGCGCGACCTGCACGACGGGGCCCAGCAGCACCTGGTGGCCCTGGCGGTGAACCTGCGGCTGGCCACGCGACATCATCGCCGAGGATCCGGCCGCCGGGATCGAGATGCTGGGCCAGATGGCCGAGGACGTCCAGGTGACCATCCAGGAACTGCGCGAGCTGGCGCACGGGATCTACCCGCCGCTGCTGGCGGACAACGGGCTCGCCGAGGCACTGCGTGCCGCGGCGGGCCGGGCCCCTATCCCGGTCACGGTGTCCGCCGACGGTATCGGCCGGTACTCGCAGGGCGTGGAGACGGCCGTCTACTTCTGCTGCCTGGAGGCGCTGCAGAACGCCGCGAAGCACGCGCCGGAGGCGACCGTGCGGCTGCGCCTGTGGGAGGAGTCGGGCGGGCTGCTGTTCTCCGTCAGCGATAACGGCCCCGGATTCGACGCGGCCCGGGCGCGATCCGGCCATGGCTTCGTCAACATGTCCGACCGGCTCGGCGCGATCGGCGGCACGGTCCGCTGGGCGTCTCAGCCCGGCCGGGGATCCACGATCAGCGGCTCGGTCCCTATCCTCTGAGGCGGGGCCGCCGGGCCGCGGGTCAGGTGCTGGCGAAGGTTCCCGATTCCCGCGCCGCCCACAGCCGCCGCAGCGTCTCCACGCCGAAATGCTCCTTGTTGAGGTACCCGGCCGCGCCGCTGCCCAGGGCGCCGGGGGGCAGGTCGGCCAGTTCGTAGGTGGAGCAGAGGAACACCACGACATCCGGGTGCGCGGCCAGGATGCGGCGGGTCGCCTCGATGCCGTTCATCTCCGGCATGTTGATGTCCATCAGCACCAGCGCCGGGTGGAGGGCATCGACCAGGTCGATCGCCTCCGGCCCGCTCGACGCCTCCCCGGCCAGCTCGAAGCTGTCGAGGCGGCGGAGCACCGCCCGGGCAGCCAGCCGGAACGGTGCCTGGTCGTCTACCACGACCACTGCGTGCGGGGTGGTCATGACTCCAGCTTGGCACGCTGAGCCCGGCCGGCCGAGGGTGCTGCCACCTGGGCACCGGTGGGGCCAGCCTCCCCGGGCGGCGTCAGTTGCCGTCCGCCTCGCTCAGGTAGACCAGGACCGCCTTGACCCGGCGGTTCAGGTCCTTCTCCTCGCTGAGGCCGAGCTTGGCGAAGATCGAGTTGGTGTGCTTCTCCACCGCACGCTCGGACACCGTCAGCGTGGCCGCGATGGCCGCGTTGCTCTTGCCCTGGGCCATCTCGGCCAGGATCTCGGCTTCCCGCGGGGTCAGCTGGGCCACGCTGGAGTGCCGGTGCTGCGCCCGGGACCGTACCAGCTCATCCACCACCATCGGGTCGATCACCGAGCCTCCGGCCGCCACCGCGCGGATCGCCCGGGCCAGCTCGTCGACGCTGGCCACCCGCTCCTTCAGCAGGTAGGCGCGGCCGGCCGAGCCATGTTCGAGCAGGGCCATGGCATAACCCGGGGCGGTGTACTGGCTCAGCACCACCACGCCCACCTGGGGATGGTTCTCGCGCAGCCAGGTGGCCGCCTGGATGCCCTCGCTGGTACCGGTGGGGGGCATCCGGATGTCCGTGATCACCACATCCGGGCGCTGCGCGCCGACGAGCGCCAGCAGCTGCGGCAGGTCGGAGGCGGTGCCGACCAGCTCAAAGTCGTCGTTCGCGGCGACCAGCCGGGAGACACCCTCCCGGAGCAGCACGTTGTCCTCGGCCAGCGCCACCCGGATCCTGTCCATCAGGCGGTGATCGTAGCGTGCCCGCGGGCCGGCCGACAGTGCCTGCCAGCACAGCGGCACTGCGGGCCGGGCAGGCCGCGCCCGCGGTCACAGCCGCCGCGGAACGGGACGGCGCCCCTGGCCCGGGGGGGATGGGAACCAGGGGCGCCGCGCTGGGGCAGCTCGGGTGAGCCGCCGTTCACCTGGTGGGCTCAGTCATCGGCGACCTGGCCCGGCGGCTGGATGACGGGCGGCGTGCGCGGGAAGCGGCGGTCCTGGCCCCGCTCCCGGCATCCGGCGCACAGCCCCCGGAACGTGACCTCGGCTTCACCCGCCAGGGACCAGGCGCCCGCGGTGGGCGCCAGGCGCAGGCCGTGACCGACCGTGCAGTGCACCTCGGTGACGGAGCCGCATTGACGGCAGACCAGATGGTGCTGATGGTTACCGGCCCGGGACTCATGCCGCACCGGGCTGCCCGCCGGCTCGGCCCGCCGGTCGGCGTCCATCATGATCAGACCCTAAGCCGCTAGACACGATCATTTCAAGATAACGAGTGACTCGCCTTACCGCCCAATCGCTGGCGAGGCGGGGTGCGCCGCAGGCGTGTCCCCTCCGAGCCAGCGATTGCGCGGGGGTTCCGGGGGCCGCCCCCCGGACCAGCACCGTGGGTGCCCGCCCTGGGCAGGCCGGAGCCTGCCCAGGGCGAGCTGATGAGCCGGTACCCCCGTATCATCATTGGGTCCCCCACAGACATCATGGCACGTCAAGGGCGCGTTCTTGCACTGGGGGCCGGCGAGCCGGCGCGGCGTGCCGTGATCCGCTGCCGGGCAGGCGATCCCGGTGCCCCGGCCGCGGCGGCGCGGCTGATCCAATGGGCTCATGGAACCCCTGGATGCTCAGCTGGCCTTCCTGCGCGAAGCCGACCGGCTCAAGGCGGTACTGCGGCAGAGCCGGATCATCGATGGCAGCCGCCGGGAGAACTCCGCGGAGCACTCCTGGCATCTGGCCCTGATGAGCTGCGTTCTGCAGGAATATGCGCCGGCAGGTGCTGATCTCGGCCGGGTGACCGCGATGCTGCTGGTGCACGACCTGGTGGAGATCGACGCAGGCGACCTGTTCGCCTATGCGGGCGCCCAGGCCCAGGCCCGGCAGGAGGCGGCCGAGCGGGCCGCCGCGGACCGGATCTTCGCGCTGCTGCCGGGCGGGCAGGCGGGCGAGGTGCGCGCGCTGTGGGACGAGTTCGAGGAGCGGCGCACCCCGGAGGCGAGGTTCGCCCGGGCCCTGGACCGGCTGCAGCCGATGCTGGCCAACTACGCCCAGGGCGGCGGCACCTGGGCCGAGCACAGCGTCACCGCCGACCAGGTGCTGGTCAAGGTGGCGCTGATCGAGGACGGCTCCCCGGCCCTCGGCGCGTTCGCCCGCGAGCTTGTGCGGTCGTCCGTGCAGCGGGGCATCCTGGCGCCCGCGCCCTGAGCGGGGCGGTCAGCCGGCCGCGCGCTCGATCGCATCGGCCGCGGCGTGCAGCCCGCGCCGGGCCTGGATCTGGGTGGCCGCGGCGGCCAGCCGGGCGCGCAGCGCCCCGTCGCCGAGCAGCCGGGCCAGTGCGCCGTGCATCTCGGCATCGGTGAACCGGTAGGGGGCCAGCCGCACGCCCAGGCCCAGCTCATCCATGCGCTGGGCGTTGTCGTGCTGGTCCCAGAACAGCGGCAGGATGATCATCGGCTTGCCGAAGTGCAGGGACTCGGTGGTGGTGTTGTTGCCGCCGTGGGTGATCACCAGGTCGGCCAGCGGGAGCACCGAGGCCTGCGGCAGGAACTCCGCGCCGTGCATGTTCGGCGCCAGCTCCAGCTCGGCGTGCCGCGGGCCCATCGACACGATGTACCGGTGCGGGGTGGCCGCCAGGCAGTCGATGACCCGGCGCATCAGCCCGGTGTCCGCGGAGCCCAGCGAGCCCAGCGAGAAGTAGACCAGCGCGCCGTCCCGGCCGGCCAGCCGCTCCGGCAGGGTGAACGCCTCATCGGTCTGCCGCACCGAGGAGTCCAGCCGGTGCCAGGCCGGGCCGAGCGGCAGGCCGCGCCGGTAGTCGGCGACCTCCGGGTAGACGTACAGGTTCACGTCGCCGCGGTGAATGAACTCCAGGTCCGGCAGGGGCGGGGCGCCCTGCTCCCTGACCCAGTCGTTGAACTCCGCCCACATCGGCCGGTGCACCCGGTCGTACTCGGCGCGGAACTCCGGCCACCGGGACCGGTCGGCGGCCGGGTAGCCGGAGAACGCGGGCGGCAGGGCCGGGTCGCCGATCTCCAGCGGGTTGCAGGACACGATGCGGACGAACGGCGCCCCGCCGGTCAGCAGGGCCGGGAAGCTGACCACGTTGTCCTCGACGATCACGTCGGGGCGGGCCCGGCCGATGATCCCGGCGAGCTGTTCGTGGCAGTACCGGGCGCCACTGATCAGTTCGGCCCAGACGGGCCTGATCCAGGTGTCCAGCTGCTCGATCGTGGGCTTGCGGAACTCGGGCGCGGTCTGGGCGATGAAGTCCTTCCAGAACTGCCCGGCGTCCTGGCCCGGCTGGCCGCCCGCGGCCGGGGCGGACAGGTCGACCAGGTCTTCCTCGAAGCCGAGCGGGGCCAGCCGGCCCGCCCAGGACGCCTCGGCGGCGAAGACCACCCGGTGCCCGCGGCGGCGCAGCACGTCCCCGATCCCGATGCAGTTGTTGGTCGGGCCGTAGGCGCTCTCCGGCATGAACAGCACGGTCAGCGGCCGCGTGGGCATGGCGTCCTCCCTGGCATGCGAAGATCACCGGCGCCCCGAACGTAACAGAACGGCCCGGCCCCGGGGGCAGCCCCGGGGCAACCGCCGCTAGGTGCCGAACTGGGAGGCCGTCCGGTCTACGGCGTCGTCGAGCATGCTGGCCGGCCGGGCCCCCGGCCGGCGCGGGCGGGACCCCCGCTCTCCCGGCTGGCCGCATCGGGCCCGGTGCCGCGGGCCGGGTGCTCCACGACGGCGATGACCCGGCTGGCCATGAACCGGGCGGTGCGCACGGCCGTGCCACCGCGGGTGACCTCCATGACCTGCACGATGCCGCGGCCGGTGACGACCTCCACGCGCCGCCCGTTCCGGGTGGCGGTCACTTCGTAGGTCCGCGACGTCCCGCCGGCGTCGATGACGATCTCGACCCGGTCCCCTTTCACAGCGTGGCCCGCCTGGCGTGCATGCCTGGTTCCTACCCGCCGTGCCGCCCGCAACGCAGGCCAGCCGGCGGGCGGGGCTACTGCGCCGCGGCGCGGGCGGTCCAGCGGGCGCCGTGCCGCTCGACGACCAGTGGC